>NZ_JAUSVR010000003.1 GCF_030814815.1 Ancylobacter amanitiformis
ATGACCATCGCCATCCTGACGACGCTGGCGGCGTCGCCCCCGCACGGGTTCGGCGGCTGGGCGCTGCTGATCGGCGGGCTGGCCCTTGGCGGCGGCGCGGGCGCGGTGATCGCCAAGAAGATCGCGATGACGCAGATGCCGCAGCTTGTGGCGGCGTTTCACAGCCTCGTGGGCCTTGCCGCGGTCATGGTGGCGGCGGCGGCGCTCTACGCCCCGAGCGCGTTCGGCATCGGCGATCCCGGCCATATCCATGCGCAGGCGCTGGTGGAGATGAGCCTTGGCGTGGCGATCGGCGCCATCACCTTTACCGGCTCGGTGATCGCCTTCGCCAAGCTGAACGGCAACATGTCGGGCAAGCCGATCCTGCTGCCGGGGCGGCATGTGATCAATGCCGGTCTGGCGCTGCTGATCGTGGCGCTGATCGTGGTGCTGACGGTGACCGAGAGCCACACGGTGTTCTGGCTGATCGTGATCGCCAGCCTGGTGTTTGGCGGCCTCCTGATCATCCCGATCGGCGGCGCCGACATGCCGGTGGTGGTGTCGATGCTGAACTCCTATTCGGGCTGGGCGGCGGCGGGCATCGGCTTCACGCTGGGCAACACGGCGCTGATCATCACCGGCGCGCTGGTGGGCTCCAGCGGCGCGATCCTCTCCTACATCATGTGCAAGGGGATGAACCGGTCCTTCGTGTCGGTGATCCTGGGCGGGTTCGGCGGCGACGCCGCGGCGGGCCCGGCCGGGGCGGTGGAGAGCCGCCCGGTGAAGCAGGGTTCGGCGGAGGACGCGGCGTTCATCATGAAGAACGCGTCCAAGGTGATCATCGTGCCGGGCTACGGCATGGCGGTGGCGCAGGCGCAGCACGCGCTGCGGGAGATGGCGGACAAGCTGAAGGACGAAGGCGTCGAGGTGAAATACGCCATCCACCCGGTGGCGGGGCGCATGCCCGGGCACATGAACGTGCTGCTGGCCGAGGCCAATGTTCCCTATGACGAGGTGTTCGAGCTGGAGGACATCAACTCCGAGTTCGCGCAGGCGGACGTGGCCTTCGTGATCGGCGCCAATGACGTGACCAACCCGGCGGCGAAGACCGACCCGACCTCGGCGATCTACGGCATGCCGATCCTGGACGTGGAGAAGGCGAAGACGGTGCTGTTCATCAAGCGCGGCATGGCGGCGGGCTATGCCGGGGTGGAGAACGAACTGTTCTTCCGCGACAACACCATGATGCTCTTCGCCGACGCCAAGAAAATGGTCGAGGACATCGTCAAAAACCTCGGGCATTGATCCGGGCGCGTGATCGCCATGAACGGCCGGAGGGTTCCTTCGGCCGTTTTGTTTTTTGCGGCGGCTCGGCTTAACCCGCTGTCAACCAACTCCGCCTTAGCTTGCCGCCATGACGCGCGGCGTATCCTGGTTTTTCGTAGCCCCGCTCGTCCTTTTGGGGCTCTCCGGCTGCAAGTTCGGGCTGCAACAGCGCGAACCCTGGCGCACGGAGGCTGAAGAACGGTGCCTGGCGGAGGGATTGGTCAAGCCCTCCGCCTACACCATCCCCGAGCGCGAGATCGACGGTGCCGGCAGTTGCGGAATGGATCACCCGTTCCGCGTGCTGGCCTTCGAGCAGGGCACGATTGAGGTGTCGCCCAAGGCGACGCTCGCCTGCCCGATGATCGCCTCGGTCGACCGCTGGATGGTCGAGGACATCCAGCCCGCCGCCATGGCCTGGTTCGGCCAGCCGGTGGCGAAGGTGAAGCAGATGTCCTCCTATTCCTGCCGCAACATGAATGGCGGGCCACAGGGCAAGATTTCCGAACATGCTTTCGGCAACGCGCTCGACATTGGCGGCTTCGTGCTGGCCGACGGGCGCGAGGTGCTGGTGAAGACCGGCTGGAAGGGCCGCCCGGACGAGCAGGGCTTCCTGCGCACCGTGCAGGCGAGCGGTTGCACGCGCTTCACCACCACGCTGGGGCCGGGCTACAACATCTATCATTACGACCATATCCACGTGGACCTGATGCGCCGTTCCGGCCGTATCTCGTGCAATCCCAACGTGACGCCACCCGCCCCGCCGAACCTGCCGGTGTTCAAGGCGCCGCCCTCCATGGGTACGCCGATGGCGGGCGCGTCCTATGGCGTGCCGCCGGGCGCGGAAGGCGAGCCGGAGCGGCAGGTGGATGAAGGCTTTGCGCCGGATGCGGCGCGCGCCGTGCCGGTTTCCGCCGCGTCGGTGGCGGTGCCGGTCCGTGCCGGGTCGTCTCCGGCGCGCGCGGCCATGCCCGCCTATCCGCCCGCCAATCCGCCCCCCTATCCCGCGCCGGCCTATCCGGCTTCCGGCTATCCCGCGCCGGCCGGGGCGGTGGGCGAGCCGATGCCGCTGACCCCCTATCCCGCGGCGTCCACCGCGCCGGTCTCCGGCCATGGCGTCGATCCGAGCTACCGTGCGGCGGCACCGGCCTATCCCGCACCCTCGGCCCCGCCGCAAGGCTATCCCGCCGGCGGCTATCCCACGGGGGGCTATCCCGGGCAGGGCTATCCGGCGCCGACCTATCCGGCACAGGGCTACCCGGCGCAGCCGGCGGCGGCCCCGGCCTATCCCGCGTCCGCCTATCCCTCGCGGGCTCCCGCTGCGACCCCCACGCGTCCGCCCGGCGTACCGCTGCCGCCGGCCGGGATCCCGCTGGCCAAATGGCTGGGGCTCGATCCGACCCCGACCGGCTCGACCGGAAATGTGCGGGCCTTCGCGGGCGAGCGGCAATTCGCCAGCCCGATTCCCGCGCCGCTGGCCAGGGATGGCGAGGACTGAGGCCGGGCCTTTTCCGTGAATGGCGGTTCGCCGACGTCCTGGCACCTGTCGCGCCGTGCTTCCCACGCGCGCGGGTACGCGCGAAAGCGCTCCCGCTCAGTCCAGCAGCGTATCCAGCCCGCGCCGGACGCCGATCCAGCCGCTCACCTGGCGCGTCGCCAGCAAGGTGCCGGCGACATAGGGCGCGGCCGAGGCGCCGGCATCGTGGCGAATGGTGAGCCGCTCGTCGGGCGCGCCGAACACGCTTTCCACCGCCAGCACGAAGGAGGGGAGCCGCACCGCGTGCACGCGCACCTCGCGTTCGCCCTCGCCAAGGGTGCCGCCGCGCGTCTGCGGCACGCCGACCACCTCGGCGAGGGGGAGGCTCGTGGCGGGCCGGCGGATGCCGGCGAGCGCCTCGGCGATCTCGCGCCCGGTGCCGGAGGGGGCGTCCGGCTAGGTCGCCGACGCGTAGTCGATGATCTCGACATCGGCGACATATTTCGCCGCTTCCAGCGTGAAGCGCTTCAGCAGGGTCGCGGTGATGGAGAAATTGCCGGCGGCGAGCACGCCCGCGCCGGCCTCGCGCGCCAGCCCGTCGAGTTCGGCATAATCGGCCGCGCCGAGGCCGGACGTGCCGATGACCACGTTGAGTCCCGCTGCGAGCGCGGCGATGGCATTGGCCTTCACCACGCCCGGCCTGGTGTAGTCGATCAGCACGTCCGCCGGCGCCCCCAGCGCCTCCTCGATTCGGGCGACGACCGGCACCCCGGAGGGCCGGCCGTCCAGCACCATGCCGAGATCGGTTCCCGCGTGATTGCGCGAGATGCCGGCGACGAGTTCGAGGTCGCCCGCCTGGGTGATCGCGGGAACCAGCGCGCGGCCGACCCAGCCGGTGGCGCCGGCGAGGATGATGCGGATGGGCATGAGGGGCTCCTGTCCCGGGGGCGTGGAGCGCCAGCCATGGCACGCGCCGCGATGCCGCGGCAACCGCCTCCGCAATCCGCCCCGTCCCGCCGCGGGGACGGGTGGCCCTGCGCGGGCAGGGGGCGATGAAAGGGTGCCAGCCGGCCTGTAAGCCGGGTTTTGTATGGCGGGATTTCTCCCACGTGACGGCCATTCCTCTGGGACGCCGGTTGCCCGGCGCCTCGAGCAGTCAACCCGGGCGGCTGTCCAAAGACAGGACCTGAAGCTTGCGCTTCGCGCCACCCCTATACGACTTTGCTCCCGGTGGGGTTTGCCCTGCCGCCTCCGTTGCCGGACGCGCGGTGCGCTCTTACCGCACCGTTTCACCCTTGCCGCGGGCGAACCCGTGGCGGTCTGATTTCTGTGGCACTTTCCCTGGGGTCGCCCCCGCCGGACGTTATCCGGCACCGTGTCTCTGTGGAGCCCGGACTTTCCTCGGCATCTTGCGATGACGCGGCCGTCCGGCCGGCTGGCGTGGGGAGCAATGGGCGAGGCGGAGGCCCGCGTCAAGCGCGGATGCTGCCGATGACGACGGGGCGGGGGCGATGCGACGTTGGGATCGCGCGCGAGGGCGGGGGCGTATGCGAAACCCGGGCGCCCCCGTCCTCGCGCGCGAAGCTCGCTCAGTTGGAGGCCATGATGACGCGCGCCTTGCTGCAATAGGCGCGGGCGGCGGAGGACATGCGGGTGGCGCCGTGGCCGCCCTGGTAGCGCATGACGGTGCCGCAAGTGTCGCCGCCGGCCAGACGATAGGCCCCGGCGAGATAGCGCATGCCGTAGCGGATATTGGTGGCGGGCTCGTAAAGCGCGGCGCGCGAGCCGCCATAGCCGACGCCGCGGGCGGTCTGATGCTTGATCTGCATGAGCCCGACCTCGCCGGCGCGGCCGGTCATGTGGGGTTTCCAGTTGCTCTCGATGCGCACCACCGCGCGGGCCAGCGCGACGGGAACGCCATTGGCGCGTGCCTCGCGATCCACGAGTGTGCCGAGATTGCCTGAGTTTCCGAGTTGATCATCGGCGGGACTGGCATCGACTTGCGCTGTCCGGGCGATGTTGGGCTTTGCGCTGGCAATACCTATGCCGGAAATCGCAGTGAGCGAGAATACGAGTGAAGCACAGAGTACGCGGAAATGAACCATTACAGACGAGAGCCTTTTCGGGCTGATTGCGGTGGCGCGAAAAGCGCTGCCAAATCTGTTCCGAATGAGGCTTGATTTGTGCGGTTGCGTGGTAATACGCATCCTGCGCATGATTGTCGCGCGGCCGATGCGCAACAGTGTGGCGCAACCGCAACGTTTATCCCCCGGGTGGTGTCCCCGTGCGCAGGTTGTATCCAGGACCTTGAACGGAAGGGCCGCCGGCGTCAGTCCTCGGTCGCCGGGCGGGCGGCGGACAGGCGATACAGGGTCTGAAGGGTCGAGACATCGGCGATGCCGTCGACGCGGGCGCGGCGGAAATGGCGCTGGAAGGCACGCACCACCGCTTCCGTCTGCGCGCAATAGGTGCCCGAGACCGGCACGTCATAGCCGTACAGCGCGAGCATGGCCTGCAGCGCCTCGATCGGCTGGCCATGCTCGCCGCGCATGAAGAAGCGCCCGTCGCTGGGCGGCGTCTCCTCGACGAGATGGCCGACGCCGAAGCGGTGCAGCGCCTCCCAGGGAAATTTCTCCCCCGGATCGGCCTTGCGCGTGGGCGCGACGTCGGAATGGGCGAGCACGCGGTCCGGCGGAATGGGATGGCGGGAGAGAATGTCCTCGGCCAGCGCCGTCACCGCCTCGATCTGGATGGCGGGGAAGGGCGGATAGCCGAAATCATGGCCGGGATTGGCGATCTCGATGCCGATCGAGCGTGAGTTGATGTCGCCCGCCCCGCCCCAGCAGGCCGCGCCGGCGTGCCAGGCGCGGCGGGCTTCCGGCACCAGCTGGGCGATCCGCCCGTCCTCGAACACGACATAGTGAGCCGAGACCTGCCGCTCCGGCGCGCGCAGCCATTCCACCGCCTCGGGGGTCGATTCCATGCCGGTATAGTGCAGCAGCAGAATGTCCGGGGCGCGAACACCCGCGCGCTCGCCATGGTTCGGCGAGGGCAGCACCTGCGCGACGAGAGCCGAGTCGGCGGGGAAGGGCGGAGCAGGGGCGAAAGCGTCGGTCATGATGGCCAGCTAACCGCGGTCCGCATCCGATTCAACTGATTCTTAAGGTTCATGACGCGTTAATCGGCTCTCGCCCGTCGTGGCGGAATCAGTGCGCCGGGCTTCGCCTCGGCCTGTGGGTCCGTCCGGCCTTTTCATTGACGCCCATAAATACCCATGGTATCCCACATCATCCCGTTGCAGTTCCAAGTCAGCAAGGTCGGCGGTGCCTCCACGGCACCGAACGCGGCGCTGCGTGCGTCTGCCGGGATGCGTGTCGTCTTGCGTGGAATGTCGGGGGCTTATCGGGCGGATGGAGCGATTCGTATCGACCTATGCGATGCGGCTCGACTCCAAGGGACGCATGTCGATACCCGCGCCGTTCCGGGCGCTGATCGCGCGCGACGGGCTGGAGCATGTCTATTGCCATCCCGCGCTCGACCTGCCGGTGCTTCAGGCGGGCGGCGCGCGGCTGATGGCGGGGATCGACAGTCTGATCGAGCGCTATCCGCCCTATTCGGAGGCCCGCGAGGAGCTGGCCGCGGCGCTCTATGGATCGATCGAGACGCTGCGTCTCGATCCGGAGGGCCGGGTGATGCTGAGCGAGGGGCTGAAGACGCACGCGCAGATCAGGGACGAGGCGACGCTGGTCGGCGTCGGCGATTCCTTTCGGATCTGGGAGCCGATCCGCTTCCGGGCGCATCTCGCAGAGGCCAAGGCGAAGGTGCGCATCTTGAAGCAGCAGTTCGGCTCTCAGGGGGCGACGCGGGATTCCCGCGCCGATGGGGCATGATGGCGGGTCGCGGCGGTTCGGAGACGGACGTTGCCGGCGGACCGGCCCGCCATCTGCCTGTCCTGCTCGACGAGGTGATCGATCATCTCGCCCCGCGCGACGGCGGCGTCTATGTCGACGGCACCTTCGGGGCCGGCGGCTATACGCGGGCGATCCTCGCGGCGGCGGATGCGCGCGTCATCGCCATCGACCGCGATCCCAACGCCATTGCCGACGGGCAGGCGCTGGTGGCGGAAAGCGGCGGCCGGTTGACGCTGGTGCATGAGCGCTTCAGCGCGCTGGATGCCGTGGTTGCCGCGCAGGGGCTGGAGCGTGTCGACGGCGTCGTGCTCGACATCGGCGTCTCTTCCATGCAGATCGATGAAGGCGAGCGTGGCTTTTCCTTTCGCCGCGACGGGCCGCTCGACATGCGCATGTCGAGCGAGGGTCCTTCGGCGGCCGATCTCGTGGCCAAGCTTTCGGAAACCGACCTTGCCAACCTCCTCTACCGCTTCGGCGAGGAGCGGCGGTCTCGTGCCGTGGCGCGCGCGATCGTCGAGGCACGGGCGAGCGTGCCGATCGAGCGCACGCTGCAACTCGCCGACATCGTCGCCAAGGTGATCTGGGCCAAGCCGCACGAGCCGCATCCCTCGACGCGCACCTTCCAGGCGCTGCGCATCGCGGTCAATGACGAGCTGGGCGAACTCGCCCGCGCGCTGGAAGCCGCCGAGCGGGTGCTGAAGCCCGGCGGGCGGCTGGTCGTCGTCACCTTCCATTCGCTGGAAGACCGCATCGTGAAGAACTTCCTCGCCAACCGCGCCAAGGCAGCGGGCGGCTCGCGCCATCTCCCGAGCGTCGACGTGGCCCCGACCAGCTTCCGCCTCGTGGCGCGCGGCGCGGTCGAGGCGGGCGAGGCGGAGCTGGCGGCCAATCCGCGTGCGCGCTCCGCCAAGCTGCGCGCCGCCGAGCGCACCGAGGCTCCCGCCCATGCGGGCGGCGATCTTTCGTCCTTCCTGCCGCCTCTTCCTTCCCTGGATGCCAGCCGCCGCCGCTGAGGTCGAGACATGTTCCGCGTACTTAATGCCGTCTCGGTCATCGCGCTGCTGCTCGCGGCGGGCGTGGTCTACCAGGTGAAATATTCCGCGGCCTTCGAGGCGCAGAAGATCGCCAAGCTGCGCGACGAGATCCGCAGCGAAAAAGACCGCATCGCCCTGCTCAATGCCGAATGGGCGCGGCGCACGGCGCCGGGCCGCATTCAGGAACTCGCCGAGAACCATCTCGACATGCAGCCGCTCGATATCAACCGCATGGACACGCTGGCCAGCCTGCCGGCCAAGGCGGATGCCAATGGCGACCCGCTGGCCGGCATGATCGAGGCGCTTGTCGACGGACCCAGCAGCAACCCGGCCGCGCATGCGCCCGCGCCGGGCGCCGCCAAGCCGGCGACGCCCAAGCCCAATGCGAAGACCGTTGCCGCCGCGCGCCTGCCGGGCGATGGCCTTCCTCCCGATCCCACGGCAGCGGCCGAGACGCCGCCGCTCTCGGCCATTCCGGCGGCCGGCAACATGGCGCCGGCCCGTTCCCGCTTCACCGGACCGCAGGGCACGGTCGGCGATCTCGATCCGGTCGCCGCCGATCCCTACGCCCCGCGCCGCGGCGACGGCCGCTAGTCCCAGGAGGTTGTCCGATGGCTGCGTTCCTCTCCACACTTGGTTCCCGCCTGCGGTCGCTGTTCGGCGCCATCGGGCGCGGGCTGGCGAGCCTGCCGCTGCGTCTCCTGCGGGCGCTCATTGCCGTGGTGAAAATGGCGGCGGGGCGTGGCCGGCCGGAGCCGCATGCCGTGGCGCGCGCGCGCATCCTGCTGTGCATGATCGTCTTCTGCGGCGTCTATCTCGCCATTGCCGGCCGGCTCGCCCTCTACGCCTCGGCGCCCGAGGGGTCGCTCGCCCGGCGCAGCGTCGCCTCGGACGCCGTCGCCTCGGCGCGTCCCGATATTCTCGACCGCAATGGGCTCGTGCTGGCGACCGACGTGAAGTCGTCCTCGCTGTTCGGCGAGCCCAAGCGCATCATCGACACGGACGAGGCGGTGGAAGCGCTGACCGCGGTCATGCCCGACCTCAATGTCGACGAACTGCGCCAGCGCCTCGGCAGCAATCGCGGCTTCGTCTGGCTGAAGCGCGAGATCACCCCGCAGCAGCAGCGCGAGATCTACAATCTCGGCCTGCCCGGCATCGGCTTCATGACCGAGAACCGCCGCGTCTATCCCGGTGGCACGCTGGGCGCGCATGTGCTGGGCTCGACCAATACCGACAATCAGGGCATTGCCGGCATCGAGAAGTGGATCGATACGCGCGGCCTCGCGGAACTGCATCTGGCGGGCTTCGCCACCGACCGCCAGCAGGAGCCGGTCGAACTCGCCATGGACCTGCGCGTGCAGCACGTGCTGCGCGACGAACTGGCGACCGCGAAGGAGAAGTTCAAGGCGATCGCCGCCGCCGGCACCGTGGTCGACGTGCGCACCGGCGAGATCGTCGCCATGGCCTCGCTGCCCGATTTCGACGCCAATGATCAGGCGAAGTCGCTGGATCCCAAGACCCTCAACCGCCTGACCACCGGCGTGTTCGAGATGGGGTCGACCTTCAAGGCGCTCACCTTCGCCATGGCGCTCGACAGCGGGCGCTTCAACATCAACTCCATGCTGGACGCGCGCGCGCCGCTGCAGTTCGGCAAGTTCCGCATTCACGACTATCACGCGGAAAACCGGGTGCTGACCGTGCCCGAGGTGTTCCTCGTCTCGTCCAATATCGGCACCGCCAAGATGGCGCTGACACTCGGCGTCGAGGCGCACAAGGCCTTCCTCGCCAAGGCCGGCCAGCTCACCCGCCTGCGCACCGAACTGCCCGAGAGCGCCATGCCGCTGGTGCCCCGGAACTGGGGCGAGCTCAACACCGCCACCATCGCCTTCGGCCATGGACTGGCGGTGGCGCCGCTGCAGGCGGTCATGGCCGTCAATGCGCTGATGAACGGGGGCTATCTCATTCCCCCCACCTTCCTCAAGCGTACGCCGGAGGAGGCGCGCGCGCTGGCCACCCGCATCATCAAGCCGGATACCAGCGCGAAGATGCGCTACCTGCTGCGGCTCAATGCCGAGAAGGGTTCGGCCTCGAAGATGAACGAGCAGGCGGCCGGCTATTATGCCGGGGGCAAGACCGGCACGGCCGAGAAGGTGGTGAACGGGCGCTATTCCAAGACCAAGCTGCTGACCACCTTCACCGGCGTTTTCCCCATGGACGACCCGCACTATCTCGTGCTGGTCATGCTCGACGAGCCGCAGGCGGTGCCGGGCACCTATGGCTTCGCCACCGCGGGCTGGAACGCGGGTCCGGCCACGGGCAAGATCATTTCCCGCATCGCGCCGCTCCTTGGCATCATGCCGCGCAAGGGTCCTCCGGTGGAGAGCCTGCTCACCAACTACACGCTGGCGCAGGCGCCGTAAGCTCGGGGCGGCCGTTTTCCGATGCGGAAATCCTGTGGAATCGGCTATGCCGGAACAAGGACGGGCAACGCGGATTCTGGCCGCGCGGCCCGCCCGCCAGGGCATGCAGGACGATCCGAAGGTGCGCGTCATGTCTGAGCCGATCCATCCCACGGTCGATTGCGCGCGCTCGCTCACCTTGCGTGAGCTGGTGGGCGAGGATGCCGACTATGCCGCCGCCAACCCCTCGCTCGCGGTCGCGGAGCCGGTGCTTGATAGCCGCCGGGCGCGCGCGGGCGACGTGTTTTTCGCGCTGGCCGGCGCCAAGGCGGATGGCATGGCCTTCGCGCGCGACGCCATTGCCCGCGGCGCCGTCGCCGTGGTGGCCGAGGCGGAATTGCCGGAGGGCATCGAGCCCGGCATTTCCTATGTGCGGGTCGGCAATGCCCGCCGCGCCGTGGCGCTGGCCGCCGCGCAGGCCTTTCCCCGCCAGCCGCCGACCATCGCCGCCGTCACCGGCACCTCGGGCAAGACCTCGGTGGCCGCCTTCACCCGGCAGATCTGGGCGGGCCTTGGCCATGCCAGCGCGAGTCTCGGCACGCTGGGCGTGGTGGCGCCGTCCGGCGCGGTCTATGGCGCGCTGACCACGCCCGACCCCATCGAACTGCACCGCACATTGGACGGGCTGGCCCGCGAGGGCGTGACGCATCTGTGCCTGGAGGCCTCCTCGCACGGGCTGGACCAGCACCGTCTGGACGGCGTGCGGCTGCAGGCGGGAGCCTTCACCAATCTCTCGCGCGATCATCTCGATTATCATCCCTCGATGGAAGCCTATCTCGAGGCCAAGCTGCGGCTGTTCCGCGACCTCGTCCCGCGCGGTGGCGGGGCGGCGGTGTGGGTGGACACTCCCGAGGGCGGAAGGGCGGCGCAGGTGGCGGCCGATCATGAGTTGCACCTCATCGGCATCGGCGCCGCCGGGGCCGGAATTTCTCTCCTGAGCCGGGTGAATGAGGGCCTCGGCCAGCGCCTCGACGTGGAAGTGGAGGGCGCGCGCCATCGGCTCAAGCTGCCGCTGGTCGGCGCCTTCCAGGCCTCCAACGCCCTCCTCGCCGCCGGCCTCGCCATGCTGACGGGCGCCGGCGCCCGCGCCGCTCTGGCCGCGCTGGAGACGCTGGAGGGCGTGCCGGGCCGGCTGGAACTGGTCGGCACCAAGGGCTCCGGCGCGGCGGATGGCGCCGGTGTGTTCGTGGACTATGCGCACAAGCCCGACGCCCTCGCCAACGCGCTGGACGCGCTCAGGCCCTATGCGCGGGGCCGGCTGATCGTGGTGTTCGGCTGCGGCGGCGACCGTGACAGGGGCAAGCGCCCGATCATGGGCGCCATCGCCGCCGAGAAGGCGGATGTCGCGATCGTCACCGACGACAACCCGCGCAGCGAGGATCCCGCCGCGATCCGCGCGGCGATCCTGGCCAGCGCGCCGGGCGCCATCGAGATCGGCGACCGGGCCGAGGCGATCCAGGCCGCCATCGCCATGGCGAAGGCGGGGGATGTCGTGCTGATCGCCGGCAAGGGTCACGAAACCGGCCAAATCATCGGCGACCGGACGCTGCCCTTCTCCGATCGCGATGCGGCGATCGAGACGCTGGCGGCCGCGAACGCGAAAGGATGACCGCGATGGGCATCAATACCGAGTTGCTCTGGACGCCGGGGGCCCTGGCCGCGGCCACCGGCGGCACCCTGCTCGGCACGCCGGCGCCGGCCGTGACCGGCGTGTCGATCGATACCCGCACGCTGGCGCCGGGCGAGGCCTTCTTCGCCATTCGCGGCGAGAACAGCGACGGCCATGCCTATGTCGGCCGGGCGAGCGAACGCGGGGCCGCGCTGAGCGTGGTGGAGCGCGGCCGGGTGAGCGCGATGCCGGCCGGCACGCCGCTTCTCGCCGTCGACCATGTGCTCGGGGCGCTGGAAGCGGTGGGCCGCGCGGCGCGGGCGCGTACGCCGGCGAAGATCATCGGCGTCACCGGCTCGGTCGGCAAGACCACGACCAAGGAGGCGCTGGCGCTGGGGTTGCGGGCCGACGGGCCGACGCACGCCTCGGCGGCTTCCTACAATAATCACTGGGGTGTGCCGCTCTCGCTGGCGCGCATGCCGGGCGCGAGCGCCTATGGCGTGTTCGAACTGGGCATGAACCATGCCGGCGAGATCACCCCGCTGGTGGACATGGTGCGCCCGCATGTGGCGATCGTCACCACCATCGAGCCGGTGCATATCGCCCAGTTCGCCAGCGTCGAGGCGATTGCCGACGCCAAGGCGGAGATCTTCAGCGGTCTGGTGCCGGGCGGGGCGGCGGTGATCAACCGCGACAATCCCCATTTCGAGCGGCTGGCCGGCGCGGCGCGGGCGGCGGGTGTCGCCACGATCATCGGCTTCGGCGAGGCGGCGGGGTCCGACGCGCGCCTCGTCAGCGTCGCCCTGCAGGCGCAGAGTTCCACCGCCATCGCCGACATCATGGGCGAGACGGTGAGCTTCAAGGTGGGGCTGCCCGGCCGCCACATCGTGCAGAACATGCTGGCGGTGCTGGCCAGCGCCAAGCTGGTGGGGGCGGATCTGTGCCTGGCGGCGCTGGCGCTCGCCTCGATGGGCCCCCCGCCCGGGCGGGGCGTGCGCACGCCGCTCGCCGTCAAGGGCGGCATCGCCACGCTGATCGACGAGAGCTACAACGCCAACCCGGCCTCGATGCGCGCCGCGCTCGCCGTGCTCGGGGGAACGCCGCTGACCGGGCGCGGGCGCCGGCTCGCCGTGCTGGGGGACATGCTGGAACTGGGCCCGGAGGGCGCGGCGATGCACCGCGACCTCGCCATGGCGGCAACTGCCGCCGATCTCGTGTTCTGCGCGGGGCCGCTGATGCGCGCGCTGTGGGAGGCGCTGCCCGCCACGCGGCGCGGCGCCTGGGCGCCGGATGCGGCCGCTCTCCAGCCGCTGGTGGCCGAGCGCCTGCGGGGGGGCGACGTGATCATGGTCAAGGGGTCGAATGGTAGCCGCATGGGCGTGCTGGCGCGTGCTCTGATCGAGCGCTTTCGCGCGCCCGCCGAGGCACTTGGCGTGGACGCGTTCGAATGAGACGGGCGACCCGTTCGAGGGTTTTCCGGCCCGACCGGGCCGTGTTCCTGCCCGCACCCGCGACAACGCGCGTGCGGGCCGCGTTTTTTATCGTGGCGGAAGGTTGATCCGATGTTGCAATGGCTTGCCGAATTCCAGGGGAGCGTGCCGGCGCTCAATGTTTTCCGCTACATCACGTTCCGCACCGGCGGCGCCATCATCACCGCGCTGCTGTTCGTCTTCATGTTCGGCCCGAGCATCATCGCCCTGTTGCGCCTGAAGCAGGGCAAGGGGCAGCCGATCCGCACCGACGGGCCGCAATCGCACCTCATCACCAAGAAGGGCACGCCCACCATGGGCGGGCTGATGATCTTCTCGGGGCTGATGGTGGCGACGCTGCTCTGGGCCAATCTGTCCAATGTCTATGTCTGGGTGGTGCTGTTCGTCACCATCGGCTTCGGGCTGATCGGCTTTTATGACGATTATCTCAAGGTGACGAAGCAGACCCATGCCGGGCTTTCCGGCAAGACGCGGCTGGCCATCGAGGCACTGATCGGCGGCGTCGCGGCGGTCGTCATCATGCATATCGGGCGCGAGCCGCTATCCTCCTCGCTGGCCTTTCCGCTGTTCAAGGATCTGTTGATCGATCTCGGCTGGTTCTTCATCGCCTTCGCCGCGCTGGTGATCGTGGCGGCCGGCAATGCGGTGAACCTGACCGATGGGCTGGACGGCCTTGCGATCGTGCCGGTCATGGTGGCGGCCGGCAGCTTCGGGTTGATCGCCTATCTCTCGGGCAACGTGCTGTTCGCCGATTATCTGCAGATCCACTATGTGGCGGGCGTGGGCGAACTGGCGGTGATCTGCGGCGCCATCATCGGGGCGGGCATCGGCTTCCTGTGGTTCAACGCGCCGCCGGCGCAGATCTTCATGGGCGATACCGGCTCGCTGGCGCTGGGCGGGCTGCTCGGCACCATCGCGGTGGCGACCAAGCATGAAATCGTCCTCGCCATCATCGGCGGCCTGTTCGTGCTGGAGGCGGTGTCGGTGATCGTTCAGGTCATCTCGTTCAAGCTCACCGGCAAGCGCGTGTTCAAGATGGCGCCGATCCACCATCATTTCGAACAGCTCGGCTGGACCGAGCCGCAGATCGTGATCCGCTTCTGGATCATCGCCGTCGTGCTGGCGCTGATCGGTCTGTCCACGCTGAAGCTGCGCTGAGCGGACGCCCTCGCGGCGCCGGCACGCAGAGCGGGGCGCCCCGCCATGGCCCGGTCTGCGGGGCGTCCCGGAACCGGCGGGCCGCCGTTCCGGGACGATACGGGAGAGGGGATCAGGGCAGCGCCAGCACCTTCTTCACATTGTTGGCGTGCACCTCCTCATAGGGCGCGAAATAGGTGAGGGTGCCGGACGCGAAATCCGCGCCCGCGAAGGTCCTGAGATCCTCGTCGGCCAGCGCCGGCTCGTCCTTCAGCCGCATCAGCTTCTCGACATAGCGGATCGTCGCCTCGATCAGCCCCGGCCCGTAGCCCCCCGCTGCGATGATCTCCGCCGCGCCGTGATTGGGCAGGATGCGGGCATAGTTCCAGCCCTTCACGCGCTTCAACTCCTCGACATGGACGGCGAGCCGCTCGGGCTCGGCGACATAGGTGATCGGCTCTTCCAGCGTGTCGCCGGCCAGCAGGATGCCGAGGTCCGGCAAAGCGAGGATCAGCCCGTCATGGCTGTGGATCTCGGCCGGCAGCAATTCCACCCGGATGTCGCCGACGAACAGCTCCGCCGGGCCGGTGATCGTGCGGCTGGGCAGCACCAGCGGGTAGATCGGCGGGTCGCCGTTCTCCAGCGCCAGCCGGTGAATGGCGAGCGCCTGCCCGGTCAGGTCGAGGGCGAGGATCTCGCAATCGGCGAATACCTCGTTGCCGGCCACGTGGTCATCATGCCAGTGGCTGAGTACCACGCGGATCGTCTTCACCCCCGCCTCTTCCAGCGTGCGGCGCACCAGCCGGGCGTGGGGGATGGAGATGTGCGTGTCGTAGAGGATCGCCTCCTCCCCCGCGATGACGGCATAGACGCACACGCCCAGCGCATAGGCGCCGTCATCGAGCCAGTTCGGCGCGGCGGAATGGGCGCGCGCGCCGGGAATGCGGCCATCATAGAAGGCGAGAATGTTGGGGTGGGGCCGCAGCACCTGCAGGGTCGAGCCGAGCGGGAGCAGGGAAGGCGCGTTCATGGGCACACTCATGGAAGGACGGGAGGGGAAGCCACGGGGACGATGCGCGATCATTTCATCGGCCCGGGAAATGCGCTAGCCAAGGGGCTCTCCCAGGGGATCCCCTCCGGCCGCCCCTTCTCGTCAGGTCACGCGCATCATGATCCCCGTCAGCAGCTTTCATGACCGCACCGTGGCTCTCTTCGGCCTCGGTGGCTCCGGCCTTGCCACCGCGCGCGCGTTGATCGCCGGCGGGGCGAAGGTGATGGCGTGGGACGATTCGCCCGCATCGGTCGAGGCGGCGGCGAGCGAGGGCATTCCGACCGGCGATCTCGCCCGGCTCGACTGGAGCGGCATCGGGGCGCTGGTGCTGGCGCCGGGCGTGCCGCTGACCCATCCCGAGCCGCATTGGAGCGTGAGGCTGGCGCGGGCCGCGGGCGTGGAGGTGATCGGCGATATCGAATTGTTCTGCCGCGAGCGGCGGCTCGCGGTGCGCCGGCCGGCGCTGGCCGCGATCACCGGCACCAATGGCAAGTCGACCACCACGGCGCTGCTCGCCCATCTCCTGCGGGTGGGCGGGCGCGACGCGCAGATCGGCGGCAATTTCGGCCCCGCCATCCTTGGTCTCGAACCGCCGAAGACCGGCCGCGTCTACGTGATCGAATGCTCCTCCTACCAGATCGACCTCGCGCCCAGCCTCGATCCGGCGGTCGGCATCCTGCTCAACCTCTCGCCCGACCATCTCGACCGCCATGGCTCGATGGAGCACTACGCGCAGGTGAAGGAGCGCCTCGTGGCCGGCGTGGAGGCTGGCGGCACCGCGGTGATCGGCGTCGACGACGCATGGTGCCGGGCGATCGCCGACCGAATGGAGAGGGCGGGCCGTCAGGTGGTGCGCCTCTCCGTGCTGGAAGAACTGGCGGACGGCATCTTTCTCGACGGCACGGATCTCGTCGTCGCGGCAGGCGGCGTGCGGGTGTTCACCCTGCCGCTGGCCGGCATCGGCTCGCTGCGCGGCGCCCATAATGCGCAGAACGCCGCAGCCGCCTTCGCGGCCGCGCGCGCGCTCGGCCTCGCGCCGGAGGTGATCGCGACCGGGATCCGCAGCTTCCCCGGCCTCGCCCATCGCATGGAGCAGGTGCGCACGATCGGCAATGTGCTGTTCGTCAATGATTCCAAGGCGACCAACGCGGATGCCGCCGAGCGGGCGCTGGTTTCCTTCGAGGATATTTTCTGGATCGCCGGCGGCAAGCCCAAGGCGGGCGGCATCGAGCCTCTCCGGCCGTATTTCCCGGGCGTGAAGAAGGCCTATCTCATCGGCGTGGCCGCCGAGGAATTCGCCGCCACGCTCGGCGCGGAGGTGCCCTTCGAGATGTGCGGCACGCTCGATGTGGCGGTGGCCAGCGCGGCGCGCGATGCGGCGGCCTCCGGCCTCGCCCATCCCGTGGTGCTGCTCTCCCCCGCCTGCGCCAGCTTCGACCAGTTCCGCAATTTCGAACTGCGCGGCGATGCCTTCCGGGCGCTGGTGTCTTCCCTTGCGTCATGAGCAGGCCGCCGTGCATGAGCTTGCTGCGCTGCATCATTTCCGTTGACGATCGCGTGATGCACTGAAAACATGCACGCCTAACCGTGCGGCATATTCGTACGGAAGCCATCAGCAAGGGCGGCGGCATCGGCCGGGGCGGGGGTAACGGTCGACGCAGGCCCCATTTTCAGGGGATCAGCGTCATGAGCATTCCATCGACCGACGGCGCGCCCTCCGCGGGCAGCGGCGGCGTGAGCTACACCACTGTCGATATCAGCTATTTCGAGGCCCGTGGCCTCAAGCGCTATGCCGGCGTCGCCTCGCTCTGGGCGCTGGGCGTCGGCGCGGTCATTTCCGGCCATTTCTCCGGCTGGAATCTCGGCCTCGCCACGGGCGGCTGGGGCGGCATGTTCATTGCCGCCATCATCATCGCCATCATGTATCTCGGCCTCACGCTGTCCATCGCCGAAATGAGTTCGGCGCTGCCGCACACGGGGGCGGCCTATTCCTTCGCCCGCACCGCCATGGGGCCGTGGGGCGGCTTCATCACCGGCCTGTGCGAGAATGTCGAATATGTCGTGACGCCGGCCGTGGTGGTGTTCTTCATCGGCTCCTATCTCGGCTCGATCTTCGGCACGCCACCGGAGTTCCAGCCGGTCTACTGGGTGTTCGGCTACATCGTCTTCGTCGGGCTCAACGTGGTCGGCGTCGAACTGTCCTTCAAGGTAACGCTCATCGTCACCCTCGCCGCGCTGGCCTGTCTCGTCGCCTTCTGGGTGAGCGCGATCCCCAATATCGATTTCAGCCGCTGGGCGCTGAACGTGGCCGCCGACGGCACCGAACTGCCGGAGGGCGGCGGGCCGTTCCTGCCCTTCGGCGTGTATGGCGTGCTGGCCTCGCTGCCCTTCGCGGTGTGGCTGTTCCTCGCCATCGAGCAATTGCCGCTGGCGGCGGAGGAATCGATCGATCCCAAGCGCGACCTGCCGCGCGGCATCATCCTGGGCATCGCGACGCTGATCGTTTCCGCCTTCATGATCCTGTGGCTCAATTCCTCGGTCGCCAACGGCGCCTTCGCGCTCGGCAAGTCGGGCGAGCCGCTGCTTGACGGGTTCCGCGCCATCTATGGCGACGGCCTCGCCAAGGTGCTGGCGCTGGTGGCGGTGGTCGGCCTGATCGCCTCGTTCCACACCATCATCTATGCGCAGGGCCGGCAGATCTATTCGCTCTCGCGCGCGGGCTATTTCCCGCGCTGGATGTCGATCACCCACGGCACCCGCAAGACCCCGCACCTCGCCATGCTGGTCGGCGCGGTGGTGGCGCTGGCGCTCATGCTGGTGATCTGGTTCAGCGTCGGGGCGGAGCAGGGCGCCTCGGTGATCGGCGGCACGCTGCTCAACATGGCGGTGTTCGGGGCCATGCTGTCCTATGTGATGCAGGCGCTGTCCTTCATCCTGCTGCGCAGGAACGCGCCGCATATCGAGCGGCCCTATCGCAGCCCGTTCGGCGTGGTGGGGGCGGCGCTCACCGTCATCATCGCGGTCGTGACGCTGTTCTTCCAGCTTTCCGACCCGGTCTACCGCGCGGGCGTGATCGGCGTCGCCATCTGGTTCGCCCTCGGCATCGTCTATTTCGCGCTGATCGGACGTCACAAGCTGGTGCTCTCGCCCGAGGAGGAGTTCGCGCTTTCCAAGGGCACGACGGAATACAAGTCGCACTGACGACATGCGACATTCCTCGGCTCCCTCTCCCCGCCGGGGAGAGGGAGCCGATGCGCACCGGCAAGACGCCCGCGGCATTAAGCGGGCGTCAACCTTAACCGTCCGATACTCCGGCGAATGTCTTCCCGGAGTGGCGCTTCATGATTTCGCGTGCCGAACGGACCCTGGTGGGCGAATGGTGGTGGACCATCGATCGCCTGCTGCTCGGTGCCCTTGCTGCCCTGATGATCATCGGCATCGTGCTCGCGCTTGCCGCGAGCCCGCCGGTGGCGGCGCGGCTCGGCATTGCCGATCCGTTTCATTTCGTGAACCGGCAGGTGATGTTCCTGGTGCCGGCGGTGCTGGTGCTGATCGCGACCTCGCTGCTCTCCCCGCGCAATATCCGCCGGCTGGCGCTGGTGCTGTTCATCGTCTTCCTCGGCCTCGTCTTCGCGACGCTGGTGGCGGGTGCGGAGGTGAAGGGCGCGCGGCGCTGGCTCACGGTGGCCGGCATCACGGTGCAGCCCTCCGAGTTTCTCAAGCCAAGCTTCGTGATCATCGCGGCGTGGCTGTTTTCCGAAAGCGTGCGCCGGCCGGAAATGCCCGGGCAGTTCCTCGCCATCGGCCTGCTCGGCCTGGTGGTAACGCCGCTGGTGATGCAGCCGGATTTCGGCCAGACCATGCTGGTCTCGCTGGTATGGGGCAGCCTGTTCTTCCTGGCGGGGCTCAGGATGATCTGGGTCTTCGGCCTCGGCGGCATCGGCGCGGGCGGCCTGTTCATCGCCTACATGCTGGTGCCGCACGTCACCAAGCGCATCGACCGCTTCCTCGATCCCGATTCGGGCGACACCTACCAGATCGACCTCGCGATCGATTCCTTCCTCAATGGCGGCTGGTTCGGCCAGGGGCCGGGGGAGGGCACCTACAAGCGGGTACTGCCGGACGGGCATACCGACTTCATTTTCGCGGTGGCGGGCGAGGAATTCGGCGCGGTGCTGTGCATGATGATCGCGGCGCTGTTCGCCTTCATCGTGCTGCGCTCGCTCAACCGGGCGATGAATGACGAGGAGCCCTTCGTGCGCTTCGCCGTCGCCGGCCTCACCATCCTGTTCGGGCTGCAGTCCTGCATCAACATGATGGTGAACCTGCACATGATGCCGGCCAAGGGCATGACGCTGCCCTTCGTCTCCTATGGCGGCTCCTCGCTGCTCTCGCTCGCCTACGGCATGGGCATGCTGCTGGCGCTGACCCGGCGGCGCCCGCGCACCGCGACGCTGGCCGAGCTGGAGCGGCTCGGCACACGGCTCGGCGCGCCCGCGCCGCGCCCGAGCTGAGGCGCGCCATGGCTGGTGAGAACAGCGCGGCACGCGATACGCCGCTGGTCCTGCTCGCCGCCGGGGGCACCGGCGGCCACCTGTTTCCCGCCGAGGCGCTGGCCGATGTGCTCACCCGGCACGGCATCGCGGTGGACCTCGCCACCGACCGCCGGGCGGCGCGCTATGCCGGCCACTTCCCCGCCCGCAAGCTGCACGTGCTGCCGGCCGATACGGTGCGCGGACGCTCGCCGCTGGCGCTGGCGAAGACCGCCCTCGCGCTCGGCTCCGGACTCTGGCAGGGCTATCGGCTGATGCGGCGCCTGCGTCCTTCCATCGTGGTCGGCTTCGGCGGCTACCCGACCGTGCCGCCGATCCTTGCCGCGCGCCTCGCCGGCGTGCCCACCCTGATTCATGAATCGAACGCCGTCATGGGCCGCGCCAATGCGATGCTGGGCGCCCGCGTCACCGCCATCGCCATCGGCTATCCCGACATCTTCCGGGATGCCCCCGCGCTCGCCGCCAAGGCGCATCACACCGGCAATCCGGTGCGCCCGGCGGTGATCGCGGCGGCGAGCCCCTATGTGCCGCCGGAGCGCGAGGGGCGGTTCAACCTCCTGGTGTTCGGCGGCAGCCAGGGCGCGCGGGTGATGAGCGAGATCGTCCCGCCGGGGATCGCGCATCTGGTCGAGACGCTGGATCCCTCGCTGCGGTCGCGGCTGTCCATCGTCCAGCAGGCGCGGCCCGAGGATATCGAGGCGGCGCGCGCGACCTATGCGCGGCTCGGCGTGGAGGCGGAACTCGCGCCCTTCTTCACCGACCTGCCCGCGCGCATGGCGAAGGCGCATCTCGTCATCGCCCGCTCGGGGGCCTCCACCGTGGCGGAGCTGAGCGTGATCGGCCGGCCCGCGCTGCTGGTGCCGCTGCCCGGCGCCATCGACCAGGACCAACTCGCCAACGCCACCGCGCTCGCCACCGGCGGGGGCGCCGCGCTGCTGCCGCAGAGCCATTTCACGCCGGAAAGCCTCGCCGGTATCCTCGCCCGCCATGCCGCCGCGCCCGAGGAACTCGCGGCCATGGCGGCGGCGGCGCAGCGCATGGGCCGGGCGGATGCCGCCGAGCGGCTGGCCGCGCTGGTCCTGGAGATTGCCAGAATACCGCGTTCCACGAGTTAGCGTACGACTAGAAATGGGTAGACCGGGGCCGATAGTTGCGAACAGGCGAGGGATGACGCGGTGCGTCGCCTCGACTATTCCTGCGCGTCCGGACGTTGCGCCTGCGCCCGGCTCGCGCGCAGGCCGAAGGAAGAACAGATGAAACTCCCGCTCTCACTCGGCCCCATCCATTTCGTCGGCATCGGCGGCATCGGCATGAGCGGCATTGCCGAGGTGCTGCATAATCTCGGCTACACGGTGCAGGGCTCCGATGTCGCCGAGAGCGCCAATGTGAAGCGTCTCGCGGAGAAGGGCATCAAGGTGCTCATCGGCCATGCGGGGGAGAATATCGACGGCGCCGAGGTGCTGGTCGTCTCCTCCGCCATCCGGCGCGACAATCCCGAGCTGGTGGCGGCCCGCGCCCGGCGCCTGCCGGTGGTGCGGCGCGCGGAGATGCTGGCCGAACTGATGCGGCTCAAAAGCTGCGTCGCCATTGCCGGCACCCATGGCAAGACCACCACCACCTCGATGGTCGCCACGCTGCTGGACGCCGGCGGCTTCGACCCGACGGTGATCAATGGCGGCATCATCAACGCCTATGGCACCAATGCGCGCCTGGGCGCCGGCGACTGGATGGTGGTGGAGGCCGATGAGAGCGACGGCACCTTCCTGAAGCTGCCGGCCGAGGTGGCCATCGTCACCAATATCGACCCCGAGCATCTCGACCACTTCAAGACCTTCGAGGCGGTGCAGGCGGCCTTCCGCAGCTTCATCGACAACCTGCCCTTCTACGGCTTCGCGGTGATGTGCACCGACCATCCGGTCGTGCACGATCTCGTCGGCCATGTGGAGGACCGCCGGGTCATCACCTATGGCGAGAACCCGCAGGCCGATGCCCGCCTCGTCGATCTCGACCTGCGCGGGGGGCGCTCGCGCTTCTCCGTGCTGCTGCGCCAGCGCGACGGCTCGCAGGTGCACGAACTGCGCGACCTCGTGCTGCCCATGCCGGGCAAGCACAACGCGCTGAACGCCACCGCCGCCATCGCCGTGGCGCATGAACTGGGTGCCAGCGACGAGCAGATCCGCGCCGCGCTGGCCGGCTTCGGCGGCGTCAAGCGGCGCTTCACCCGCACGGGCGAGGTGAATGGCGTCACCATCTTCGACGATTACGGCCACCACCCCGTGGAAATCGCCGCCGTGCTGCGGGCGGCCCGCGCTTCCACGGAGGGACAGGTGATCGCCATCGTGCAGCCGCACCGCTACACGCGGCTGCAATCGCTGTTCGACCAGTTCGCCACCTGTTTCAACGATGCCGACCATGTCATCGTGGCGGACGTCTATGCCGCCGGCGAGGCGGCGATCCCCGGCATCGATCGCGATCATCTGGTGGAGGCGCTGCGCGCGCGCGGTCACCGCTCGGTGCAGCCGCTACCCGGCCCGGACGCGCTGGCCGGCATCGTGAAGGGGCTGATGAAGCCGGGCGACTATGTCGTGTGCCTGGGCGCCGGCAACATCACCCAATGGGCCTATGCCCTGCCCGAGCAACTGGCGGCGGGGGCGGCTGCGTGAGCTTCCCCGACCTCGTGCCGGACCTCGCTGCCCGCCTGCCGGATTTGCGCGGGCGGCTGATCGCCAATGCCCCGCTGGCCGACCTCATCTGGTTCCGCGCGGGCGGGCCGGCGCAGCTGCTGTTCACCCCGGCCGATGAAGCGGACCTCGCGGCCTTTCTGGGCGCGCTGCCGCCGGAGATTCCGGTGACGGTGATCGGGCTGGGCTCGAACCTCATCGTGCGCGATGGCGGTGTGCCGGGCGTGGTCATCCGGCTCGGGCGCGGCTTCGGCGAGATCACGGTGGAGGGCGATCATCGCCTGCGCGTCGGCGCGGCCGTGCCGGACGTGAAGCTCGCCCGTGCCGCGGCCGATGCCGGCATTGCCGGGCTGGCCTTCTATCGCGGCATTCCCGGCGGCATTGGCGGCGCGCTGCGCATGAATGCCGGCGCCCATGGCGGGGAGACGCGCGACGCCCTGGTGGAAGCGCGCGCGGTCGACCGCGCGGGCCGGATCCACGTCCTCGCCAATGCCGATTTCGGCTTCTCCTACCGCCATTCCGGCGCGCCGGCGGATTTCGTCTTCACCAGCGCGCTCTATCAGGGCCGGCCGGGGGATCCCGCCGCCATCCTCGCCGAGATGGAGGCGATCACGCGGGCGCGCGAGGCCTCCCAGCCGATTCGCGAACGCACCGGGGGCTCGACCTTCAAGAACCCGCCCGGCCACAAGGCGTGGCAGCTGGTCGATGCCGCCGGCTGCCGGGGGCTGCGGCTCGGCGCGGCTCAGGTCTCGGACATGCACTGCAACTTCCTCATCAATACCGGCGGGGCGCGCGCGGCCGATATCGAGGGGCTGGGCGAGGAGGTGCGCCGCCGGGTGAAGGCCCAGTCCGGCGTCGAGCTGGAGTGGGAGATCAAGCGAATCGGCGTCCCTGCCTGAGCAGGGCGCCCGGCCGAGACAGCCGGTGGGCGCGGGGAGAAGAGCATGTCGAAGCACGTCGCCGTCCTGATGGGCGGCTGGTCGGCCGAGCGCGAGGTGTCGCTGCGCTCGGGCGAGGCCTGCGCGCGGGCGGCCGAGAGCGTCGGCTATCGGGTGAGCCGCATCGATGTGGGCCCCGATATCGCGGCGGTGCTGGAGGCGCTGGCCCCCGACGTGGCGCTCAACGCGCTGCATGGCCGGCCGGGCGAGGACGGCACCGTCCAGGGCATTCTGGAGATTCTGCGTATCCCCTACACCCATTCGGGCGTGCTGGCCTCGGCGCTGGCCATGGACAAGGCGCAGGCCAAGATCATCCTGGCCGCGCACGGCATCCCCGTGCCCGAGGGGCGCGTGGTGACGCGGGCGGAGGCGGCGCGCGCGCATGTCCTGCCGCGGCCCTATGTGCTCAAGCCGGTGTCGGAAGGCTCCTCGGTCGGCGTGTTCATCGTGCGCGAGGACCAGGAGCACCCGCCGCAGGAGCTGCACCGGCCCGACTGGTCGCACGGTGATTTGCTTCTCGCCGAGCGCTACATCCCCGGATTGGAACTCACCTGCGCCGTGATGGGCGGGAAAGCGCTCGACGTCATCGAAATTCAATCCGCCGTAAGGTTCTATGATTACGAGGCAAAATACGCCCCGGGCGGATCTGTTCACATTCTTCCGGCCAGAGTTTTACCGAAAATTTACCAAAAGGTACGGATGTTAGCAGTCAGGGCGCATGACGCGCTCGGCTGTCGGGGCATCAGCAGGTCGGACTTCCGCTATGACGATCGGACCGGGGACGAATCCGGCCTGTTCTGTCTGGAGGTCAACACGCAGCCCGGAATGACCGAGACGTCGCTTGTGCCCGAACTGGCTGCCCATGCGGGCCATTCGTTCGGTGAGCTTGTACGATGGATGGTGGAGGACGCTTCGCTCGACCGCTGACCCAGAGGCAGACGCCTCGGGGCACGCGCGCTGGCGTGGCAACGGCAAAGACGGATCGCGGTCAACCGGAGCGCATGAATGCGCGCCCGGCCCCGGCCTCGACCCGCCATGAGGGACGCTTCCGCGTCCTCGACCGCGCCGTGATCGGCGCGCGCCGCTTCTTCGTCGGAATCTCCGCCTCGCGGGTCATCACCTGTGGCGCCGGCACCTGGCTGGTCGCGGCCTTCTTCGCCGCCACCGGCGTCTATGGGCTGGAGCGCGGCGGGCACATGCCGGTCGCCATCGAGACGGTGCGCGACGCCGCTGATTCGGTCGCCAATTTCGCCGGGTTCCGGATCGCCAATGTGAATCTCTCCGGCCAGAATCACGTCACCCCCGGCGAGATCCTCGCGACCGCCGGCGTGAAGCCCAACTCCACCCTGGTCTTCCTCGACGCCGAAGCGGCGCGCGAGCGGCTTGAGCAGCTGGCGTGGATCAAGCGCGCCACGGTGCAGAAGCTCTACCCCGATCGCCTCGACATCCAGATTGTCGAACGCGAGGGCTACGCGCTCTGGCAGAAGGACGGAAAAATCAACGTCATCGCCCGCGATGGGACCATCATCGCCCCGTATTCCGACGATCCGCGCTACATCCGCCTGCCCATCGTCGTCGGCGAAGGCGCGCAGAAGCATGTCGGCGACATCGTCGAAGCGCTCAGCCTGGTGCCGGGCGTGCGCGACCAGGTTCGCGCCGCGATTCGCGTCGCCGACCGGCGCTGGACGCTGAAGATGCGCAACGGCATCGACGTTCGGCTTCCCGAGCGCGACATCGGCGACGCGCTGCAGGAACTCGCCGTGCTCGACCGCGACAAGCAGCTGCTGACGCGCGACATCACCATCATCGACCTGCGCCTGCCCGACCGGGTGTCGGTGCGCCTGTCGGATGCCGCCTACGAGGCGCGCCAGATCGAGCTGAAGGCCAAGGCCAAGTCCGCCAAGAAGGAGGGCAACACATGAGCGCCCGCATTCCCTTCGAGGTCGCGCCGAAGATGCGCCCCCTTGCCCCGCGCCGCAGCGGCGTGGTGGGCGTGCTGGAGGTGGGCACCTCCAAGATCGTCTGCATGATCGCCCGGCTCAAGCCGCGCGACGCGTCGAACAGCCTGCGCCGCCGCACCCATTCGGTGGACGTGCTCGGCATCGGCCATACCAGCGCCCACGGCATCAAGGGCGGCACGGTGATCGACATGGATCGCGCCGAGCATGCCATTCGCCGGGCGGTGGATGCCGCCGAGCGCATGGCCGGCGCGCAGATCGCCTCGGTCGTGGTTTCCATGGCGGGCGGCCGGCTCGGCTCGGAGCATTTCGTGGCCGAGGTCGACCTGCCCGAGCCGGCGGTGGCGGAGGGCGACATCCGCCGCGTGCTCGATGCCGCCTCGACCTTCGCCGTCGCCGAGGGGCGCACCATTCTCCACGCCCTGCCGGTCGGCTATGCGCTGGACGGAGCGGCGGGCATCGGCGAGCCGCGCGGCATGCTGGGGCGCCGGCTCGGCGTCGACCTGCACGTCGTCACCGCCGAGGCGGCCGCGGTGCGCAACCTGCTGCTGTGCATCGAGCGCTGCCATCTCGGCGTCGAGGCCATGGTGGCGGCGCCCTATGCCGCCGCGCTGGCGACGCTGGCCGATGACGAGGCCGAGCTTGGCGTGACGCTGATCGATTTCGGCGCCGGCACGACGACCGTCGCCGTGGTGGTGCATGGCCATTGCGTGCATGTCGACAGCATCGCGATCGGCGGCCAGCACGTGACCAACGATGTCGCCCGCGGCCTGTCGACCCGCCTTGCCGATGCCGAGCGGCTGAAGAGCCTGCACGGGCGGGTGATGTCGGTGGGCGCCGACGAGCGCGAGATGCTGACCGTGCCGCCGATCGCCGATGACCATCACGATCTGCCGCGCGCCATTCCGAAATCGCACCTGCTCAAGATCATCCGCCCCCGGGTGGAGGAGATCGTCGAGCTGGTACGCGACCGTCTCGTTGCCTCGGGCCATACCGGCGGGGCCTCGCGGCGCATCGTGCTGACCGGCGGGGCAGCGCAGCTGACCGGCCATTCCGAGCTGGTCGGCCAGGTTCTGGGGGGGCAGGTGCGCATCGGTCGTCCCCTCGGCATTTCAAGGCTGCCGGAGGCGGCGCGCGGCGCGCCGTTCGCCGTCGCCACGGGACTGCTGGTCTATCCGCAGGTCGCGGGCCTGGAACATTTCGAGGCACGCCGCCGCCGCATCTCCCACGCGGGAGCCGGCGGATACTTCACGCGCGTCGGACATTGGCTGAGGGAGGCCTTCTGACGTGACCGAACAAATTAACGCCGGTAGAACCGGCATCTTTGAGAATCACCGCGATTCGAGCCCTCCGGCGTTTGGGGACACCAGCCATGACGATTAACCTCCAGGTACCTGATATCCGTGAACTGCGTCCCCGGATCACCGTCTTCGGCGTCGGTGGGGCGGGCGGCAATGCCGTCAACAACATGATCACCGCTGGCCTGACGGGCGTCGACTTCGTCGTCGCCAACACGGATGCGCAGGCGCTGACCCTCTCCAAGGCCGAGCGCATCGTGCAGATGGGCGTGGCCGTGACCGAGGGTCTGGGCGCGGGCTCGCAGCCGGAAGTCGGCCGCGCGGCCGCCGAAGAGGCGCTCGACGAGATTCGCGATCACCTCGCCGGCGCGCACATGGCGTTCATCACCGCCGGCATGGGCGGCGGCACCGGCACCGGCGCCGCTCCGGTCATCGCCCGCGCCGCGCGCGAGCTCGGCATCCTCACCGTCGGCGTCGTGACCAAGCCCTTCCATTTCGAGGGCCAGCGTCGCATGCGCATCGGCGAGATGGGCATCAACGAGCTGCAGAAGAGCGTCGACACGCTCATCATCATCCCGAACCAGAACCTGTTCCGGGTGGCGAACGAGCGCACCACCTTCGCCGACGCCTTCGCCATGGCGGACCAGGTGCTCTATTCCGGCGTGGCCTGCATCACCGACCTGATGGTGAAGGAAGGTCTTATCAACCTTGACTTCGCCGACGTCCGCGCCGTGATGCGCGAGATGGGCAAGGCGATGATGGGCACCGGCGAGGCGTCCGGCGACAAGCGCGCGCTGCACGCGGCCGAGGCGGCGATCGCCAACCCGCTGCTCGACGAAGTGTCGATGCGCGGCGCCCGCGGCCTGCTGATCTCGATCACCGGCGGCAAGGACCTGACCCTGTTCGAGGTGGACGAGGCGGCGACCCGCATCCGCGAGGAAGTCGATCCGGACGCCAACATCATCCTCGGCGCCACGTTCGACGACACGCTGGAAGGCATCATCCGCGTCTCCGTGGTGGCCACCGGCATCGATCCGGCGGTGGTTCCCGAGCAGATCCCGCACAGCCTGTCGGGTCTCGCCGACATTGGCGGGCGCCGCGTCTCCAATGCCGGCCGCGCCGCCGTGGAAGCGCGCCGCGACGCCGCGCTGCGTTCGGTCGCCTCCGCGCTCACCGACGATGCGCCGAGCTACAGCGCCGAGCAGGCCGCCTATGACCAGAGCTACGCCGCCCAGGCGCCGGCCGAGCACAGCTATGCCAGCGAGCAGGCCTATGCCCGCCAGCAGGCCCCGGCCGCCATTGACGACGTGACCATCCGCGCGATGCCGCCGAAGCAGGCGCACTATGCCGAGCCGGAGCCCGCGCCGGTGCACGAATCGCACTACGAGGACGACACGCACGAGCCGTTCATCCCGCCGCAGGCCGAGCGGGCCGCCCCGCGCATGCCGCGCGTGGAGGAGCTTCCCATGCCGGCGCAGAACCAGATCCGCGCCGCGCGCGGCGAGCCGACCGAGCACCATCACGCCGAAAAGAAGCGCATGACGCTGCTGCAGCGCCTCGCCAATGTCGGCCTCGGCCGGCACCAGGACGAGGACGATGCGGTCGATCCGCCGGCGGAGGCGCGCCCCGTGGTGCGTCGCTCCGCCCAGCCGGAAGCGCGCCCGCTCGCCGAGCGTCGCGCCGAGGCGTCGGAGTTCGCCAAGCGCCCGGCGGCGCGTCCGATGGACCCCCATGGGCGCCCCGCCGCGGCCCGCCCGTCCGAGGATGACCACCTCGATATTCCCGCCTTCCTGCGCCGTCAGGGCTGAGCGGGACAAGGGGCGGAGGCGGCGTGCCGCCTCTGTTACAGAACCGATGATGCAGTGCAGCGCCCGGGTCATGTGACCCGGGCGTAGTTCATTGAAAATAAAGGAATATCTGATCTGCTGTGACTGCGATGCCACGGTAACAGATGGTAATCACGCGTGATTTGGTTCCGACCCCGCGCGTCGATATGTTGCCAGGCAACGAAAGGCCGTCGGCAGAGATTCGTCCCTGCTACCAGTAACGGGCGGCCATGTGTCTTGGTTTCGGGAATGGGGAGAGCGGATGGCGTATCTTGGTCCGCTCGCTGGGTCTGGGATGAATGCTGTAAGGCAGACGACCATCGGCGACGTGGTGACGCTTCAGGGCGTCGGCGTCCATTCCGGCAAGCAGGCGCGGTTGAGCATTGCTCCCGCCCAGGCTGACAGCGGCATCGTCTTCCATCGCTCCGACTCCGCCCAGTCCGTTCGTGTCAGCCGCCGCGCCGTGCGCGGCAGCGACCTTGCCACCGTGCTGCGCGACGATGCCGGCCCGGCGGTTTCCACCGTCGAGCACCTTCTGGCCTGCTTCGCCGGCCTTGGCATCGACAATGCCCATGTCGAGATCGACGGGCCTGAGGTGCCGATTCTCGACGGAAGTGCCGACCTTTTTGTGGCGGCGGTCGACGAGGCGGGCATTGTCGAGACGGCCGCGCCCCGCCGTTACCTGCGCGTGCTCAAGACCGTGCGTGTCGAGACCGAGCACGGTTTCGGCGAGTTGTCGCCTTACGATGCCGGCTTCCGGCTTGAGGTCGAGATTGATTTCGCCCATGCCGCGATCGGCCGTCAGCGCTATGCCGCGACGCTGTCGCCCGATGTCTTCCGCAAGGAACTGGCCCCGGCCCGCACCTTCGGCTTCGTGGCCGATGTGGAGCGCCTCTGGCAGGCAGGCTATGCGCTTGGCGCCTCGCTCGACAACACGATCTGCCTTGGCGACGATGGCATCGTGAACACGACCGGCCTTCGCTTCGCCGACGAATTCGTGCGTCACAAGGCGCTGGACGCAGTGGGCGATCTCGCGATCGGCGGTCTGCCGATGATGGCGCGTTACCGTTCCTACAAGGGCGGCCACAAGCTCAACTTCGCCGTGGTCGATGCCCTGCTTTCCGATCGTTCGGCCTTCGAGTTCGTCGAAGCCAAGGTGCCGGCACGCCGCAGCGTGCGCAGCAATGCCGGCATCGTCACGGTGGCGGTTCCGGCCTACGCGCCGGAATTCTGAACACGAGCCGTCCCTTTGGGCGGCGCGGGCACGCCGGGCCTGTTTTCACAGCGCAGATCGTCCCTCAACCGTCCCCTCGCCATAATCCGGTCGGAAAGCCGCTTTAGCGCAGCAGGGGTGGCCTTGGGCCGGTGAGCGACCAGATCGGGATCGAGTACGTGACGCGTCTTCTCAATCAAGTCCGTTCCGGCCAGCTCGTCGAGGCTCCGCTTCGTCGATCGCGCGCAACGGCATCGACCTCCCTTCCCCTGCGGCTGGCCCTGCTGGTGATGCTCGGCGCCTCGCTGGGCGGCTGCGCCAATCTCTTCGACACCGACAAGGAAGAGAAGATCTACCCGGACGTTCCGGCGGAGCAGCGCTACAATGAGGGGCTGACCCTCATGCAGAAGGAAGATTATGCCGAGGCGATCACGCGCTTCGAGGATGTCGACCGGCAGCACCCTTATTCCGACTGGGCGCGCAAGTCGATGCTCATGATCGCCTATATCAATTACAATCAGGGGCGTTACGAAGAGAGCATCGGGGCCGCCCGCCGCTACCTCACCCTGCATCCCGGCTCGGCGGACGCCGCCTATGCGCAATATCTGATCGCCTCCTCCTATTTCGACCAGATCCCCGACATCTCGCGCGACCAGCAGCGCACGCAGCGCGCCATGGATTCGCTGGAAGAGGTGGTGCGCAAATACCCCGACACGGAATATGCCGTCAGCGCCAAGCGGAAGCTCGAGGTCGCCCGGGACCAGCTGGCCGGCAAGGAAATGATGATCGGGCGCTATTATCTCGAGCAGCGCAATTATGCCGGCGCCATCAACCGCTTCAAGGTGGTGGTGACCCGCTACCAGACGACGCGGCATGTGGAAGAGGCGCTCTATCGGCTCACCGAGGCCTATATGGCGCTGGGCATCATGAGCGAGGCGCAGACCTCGGCCGCCGTGCTCGGCTACAATTTCCCTGACAGTTCCTGGTACAAGGACGCGTTCAAGCTGGTCGAATCGCGCGGCGTGAGCCCCAAGCTCAACGAGCAGTCGTGGATCGCCAAGGCGTTCAAGGGCCTGGGACTCGGCTGAAAGGCGGGTTCCCGGCGGCTCACCGATTCAGGCGAACAGAATAAGAACATTGGTGCGCATCGCTTCCCGGCCTGCTAGAATGTTGTCGTCTCCACGGGGCGTGTCGCTCGCGGCTTGCCGTATCCGGCGGAGGCGCGAATGGCCATCGCTGGTCGTCTGGAGCCTTTTCGAGCGTGGCGGAACCGGCTCGCGTGAAGAAAATGCGTGAAACCACGTTACTGGAGTCCGTTCGGTGAACCGGATATCACTGAGGGGGCTGTAGAAGGCAAAGGGGACCGCCCGAGCGGAATCGCCATGTGATTCGCGCTGGCCGGATCACCCTTCGCACCCGTCTTGTCTCTCGCCTGTCTCGCGTCCTGCGCGGATACGTTCTGGAGCGTCACGCATGCTGGCCGCCCTGTCGATCAGGGATATCGTCCTCATCGAGCGGCTCGATCTTTCCTTCCTGCCCGGCCTCACCGTGCTGACCGGCGAGACCGGTGCCGGCAAGTCGATCCTGCTCGATGCCTTCACCCTCGCGCTCGGCGGGCGCGGTGATGGTTCGCTGGTGCGTCAGGGCATGGCGCAGGGGCAGGTGACGGCCGAATTCGACCTGCCGCCGGATCATGGCGTGCGCGCCCTGCTGGCCGAGGCCGGCATTGATGATGATGGCGCGCTGGTGCTGCGCCGCGTGCAGCATGCGGATGGGCGCACCCGCGCCTTCGTCAACGATCAGTCGGTGAGCGCGCAGATGCTGCGCACGCTGGGCCGGCGCCTCGTCGAGATCCACGGGCAGCATGATGACCGCGCGCTGGTCGATCCCGCCTCGCATCGGGCGCTGCTGGACGCCTATGGCGGGCTGGCGGGGCTTGCCGAGGAGGTCGGCGCGCTGTGGCGCCGCTGGCGCGCGACGCGCTCCGAGGCGCTCGCGGAAAAGGCGCGGCTCGATGAGGCGGCAAAGGAAGCCGACTTCATCCGCCACGCCGTGGACGAATTGACCAAGCTCGGCGCCGAGCCGGGCGAGGAGGAGCGGCTGGCGACCCGCCGCACCGAGATGATGCGCTTCGAGAAGATCGCCACCGATCTCGCGGACGCGCAGGATGCCGTGGGCGGCAATCACTCACCGGTTCCCGGCCTTGCCGCCGCCGTTCGCCGGCTGGAGCGCCGGGCCGGCGAGGTGGAGGCGCTGGTGCGTCCGGCGGTGGAGGCGATCGACGCCGCGCTGAACGCGCTGGAACTGGCGCGGGGTTATCTCGACGAGGCCCTGCGCGCGGCGGATTTCGACCCGCGCGAATTGGAGCGCATCGAGGAGCGGCTGTTCGGCCTGCGCGCCGCCGGCCGCAAATATGCCTGCACGGTCGACAACCTGCCGGCCATCGCGGCGCGTTTCGCCGGCAAGCTCGAGGCGCTCGACCATGGCGCGGAAACGCTGCGGGCGCTGGAGACGCGGGCGCTGGAGGCCGAGGCAGCCTATCGCCGTGCGGCCCGCGACCTTTCCGAGCGGCGCCACGCGGCGGCGGCGGCGCTCGATGCCGCGGTGAATGAGGAACTGCCGCCGCTGAAGCTGGAGCGCGCCCGTTTCATCACCGATGTGCAGTCCGACGAGGCGGAGACGCAGGCGGATGGCTTCGACCGCATCGAGTTCTGGGTGCGCACCAATCCCGGCACGCGCGCCGGCCCGATGATGAAGGTGGCGTCCGGGGGCGAACTCGCGCGCTTCCTGCTGGCGCTCAAAGTGGTGCTGGCCGACAAGGGCTCGGCGCCGACCCTGGTATTCGATGAGATTGACACCGGCGTCGGCGGCGCGGTGGCGGATGCCATCGGCGCGCGCCTCGCCCGGCTCGGCGGGCGGGTGCAGGTGGTGGCGGTGACGCACGCGCCGCAGGTGGCGGCGCGGGCGGGCAATCATTTCCGCATCGCCAAGGAGATGGTGGCCGAGCATGACCGGGTGGCGACGCGCGTCGCCCCGCTCGCCGCCGCGCACCGCCGCGAGGAGATCGCCCGCATGCTGTCCGGCGCGGAGATCACCGCCGAGGCGCGCGCCGCCGCCGACCGGTTGCTGAAGGGCGCCGAATCCGTCAAGTCCACCCCCTAGTTCCGCGCAACCAGGGCCGCGCATCATGACCCCCGACGCCGCGATCGACGTCAACAAGCTGACCGCCGAGGAGGCTTCACGCGAGCATGCCCGTCTTGGCGAGGCGATCGCGGCCGCGGACCGGCGCTATTACCAGGACGACGCGCCGACGCTCTCGGATGGCGAATATGACGCGCTGCGCCGACGCTACGAGGCGATCGAGGCCGCGTTTCCCGAATTGCGGGGAAGCGACAGCCTGTCGGAGACGGTCGGCGCCGCGCCCGCGGCGAAATTCGCCAAGGTCGCTCATGCGGTGCCGATGCTCTCGCTCGGCAACGCCTTCGCCGACGAGGAGGTGGAGGAGTTCGTCGCCCGCGTGCGCCGCTTCCTCGGGCTCGACGCGTCGGCGGAACTCGTCTTCACCGCCGAGCCGAAGATTGACGGCCTGTCCTGCTCGCTGCGCTATGAGCGCGGGCAGCTGGTGCAGGCGGCGACGCGCGGCGACGGCTTCGAGGGCGAGGACGTGACCGCCAATGTGCGCACGATTTCCGAAATACCGAGCCGGCTAAGTGGCGAGGATGTGCCCGACATCTTCGAGGTGCGCGGCGAAGTCTATATGGGACATGCCGATTTCGCCGCGCTCAATGAACGCCAGCGCGAGGCCGGCCGGCCGCTCTTCGCCAATCCGCGCAACGCGGCTGCCGGCAGCCTGCGCCAGCTCGATTCCCGCATCACCGCGAGCCGGCCGCTGCGCTTCTTCGCCTATGCCTGGGGCGCGGTGAGCGAGGGGGGCAGGGAGGGCGCGGGACTGCCGGCGGATACGCAGTTCGGCGTGATCGAGGCCTTCGCGCGCTGGGGCTTGCCGACCAACCCGCTCACCGTGCTGTGCTGGTCCCCCGCGCAGATGCTGACGCATTACCACCGCATCGGCGATGGCCGCGCCGGGCTCGGCTACGATATTGACGGCGTGGTCTACAAGGTGAACAGCCTCGCCTTGCAGGGCGAACTCGGCTTCATCGCCCGCTCGCCGCGCTGGGCCATCGCGCACAAGTTCCCGGCCGAGCGGGCCATTACCCGGCTGGAGCGCATCGAGATCCAGGTCGGGCGCACCGGCGCGCTGACCCCGGTCGCCAAGCTTACCCCGATCACCGTGGGTGGCGTGGTGGTCTCCAATGCGTCACTGCACAATGAGGATTACATTCGCGGCGTCGGCGGCGATGGCGCGCCGGTCCGCGGAATCCTCGACGACAAGCCGATCGATATTCGCGAGGGCGACTGGGTGACGATCCAGCGCGCCGGCGACGTCATCCCGCAGGTGGTGGACGTGGTGCTGGAGCGCCGCCCGCCCGATGCCGTGCCCTATGTCTTCCCCACCCTCTGCCCCGCCTGCGGCTCGCATGCGGTGCGCGAGGAGGGGGAATCGGTGCGCCGCTGCACCGGCGGCCTCATCTGCCCGGCGCAGGCGGTGGAGCGCATCCGTCATTTCGTCGCGCGCGACGCCTTCGACATCGAGGGGCTGGGCGACGAGAACGTGCAGACGCTGTTCGAGGCCGGGCTGCTGCGCACGCCGGCCGACATCTTCCGCCTGCACCGGCGCGGCGAGGAGGTGCGCAAGGCCTTCCTCGCCCAGCGCGAGGAGCGTGCCCGCCAGCGCGAACTGGAGACCGGGCAGGCGCGCAAGAAGGTGCTGACGGAAGAGGAGCGCCAGTTCCTCGGCGTCGACAAGCTGTTCGCCTCCATCGACCTGCGGCGTGAGGTGGCGCTGGCCCGCTTCATCTATGCGCTCGGCATCCGCCATGTCGGCGAGGTCACGGCCAAGGCGCTCGCCCGCACCTATCGCACGATCGAGGCGGTGCGCGCGGCGCTGGAAGCGGCCCTGCCGGGGCGGCCGGGCGAGGCGTGGACGCGGCTGCTCGCCGTGCCGTCGGTCGGCCAGGTAAGGGCGGAGGCGCTCGCGCGCGCCACGGACGAGATCGATCCGGCAGCGGAGCCGGAGGTTGCCCTGCGCGACCTGTTCGCCCGCGCCAAGCTCGATGCACGCCAGCGCGTGGCGGTGCGCGCGGCCTATGGCTGGGAAGGCGAGGCGCTGGCCGCGCTCGACACCGCCCGCCGGCAGATGCCGGGCGCGGCGTTTGTCGCCCTTGCCGAGGTGCCCGATGTCGGCGAGGTGGCGGCGACCTCGCTGTGCGAATTCTATGTCGAGGCGCATAATCGCACGCTGCTCGACGAACTTCTCGCCGAGGTGACGGTGGCGCCGGCCGACCAGCCGGCCGTCGCTTCGGGCGGGGCGGTGGCCGGCAAGACGGTTGTGTTCACCGGCGCGCTGGAGAAAATGACCCGTGACGGGGCCAAGGCAATGGCTGAACGCCTCGGCGCCAAGGTCGCCGGCTCGGTCTCGAAGAAGACCGACTACGTCGTGGCCGGCGCCGATGCCGGCTCCAAGCTGGCCAAGGCGCGCGACCTCGGCGTGGCGGTGCTGACCGAAGACGAGTGGCTGGCGCTGGCGGGAGAGGCCTGAAGGTGCCCGCCATGCCCATCCATCGATGCGATCCCCCCATATCCCGGAGCTGACCGTGGCCAAGATCGCTCTTCTCCTCATCGACATCCAGAACGACTATTTCCCGGAGGGCAAGTTTCCGCTCGCCGGCATCGAGGCGGCGGCGGCTCAGGCGGCGCGTCTTCTCGCCATCGCCCGCGACAAGGGACTTGCCGTCGTGCATGTGCGCCACGAGGCGCCGGAGGCGGATGCCGGCTTCTTCGGCAATGGGACGGAGGGCGCGCGGATCCATCCGCGGGTCGCGCCCCGCGAGGGCGAGACGGTCATCGTGAAGCAGAAGGTCAATTCCTTCCTCAACACCGATCTGGATGACGTGCTGAAGCGCGAGGGCGTGAGCGACCTGGTGATTGTCGGGGCGATGAGCCACATGTGCGTCGATGCGGCGACCCGTGCCGCGCTCGATCTCGGCTATGGCGCGACCGTGGTGCAGGACGCGACGGCGACGCGCGACCTGTCCTTCGCCGGCGCGGCTGTTCCGGCGGCACAGGTGCAAACCACGATGCTGGCGGCGCTGGCCTTTGCCGGAGCCGACATCGTCCCGGCCACGCAGGTGGCGTCGGACTGGTCCGCCTGACGCGCGGCGATTCGCCGGAAAAGGCCATCATGCCGCCGGCATGACCCGAGGCGGGCGTCGCAGCGCTCCGGCGTGGCTGAGAAAAGCGAAAGGCCCTGTCGCGATCCATGTCCGCGAAAGGGCCTTTCTTCGTCACTCCGGCGAATCGCGAAACCGGACGATCATCGGGTTGCGCGCGGATCGCCGGAGAGAGGCGCCCGCGCCAGAAGCAACACCGCGTCGATGCCGGGAGGGGCAAGCGGGAGGGCAAGCGGGTGGTCGCGGTCAGATGCGCCCCGTCAGCATCATGACGATCAGCACGACCAGAAGAATGGTGACGATACCGCTCGGGCCATAGCCCCAGCTGCGGCTGTAGCCCCAGTTCGGCAGCGCGCCAACAAGTATCAGAATGAGAATGATAAGTAGAATTGTCATCATGACCGCGTCTCCAACTGCTCATCGAGCCTGATCGAGGCAGTAACGCGGCGCGCGCGGAAAAGGTTCCATGGAACCATCGCCTCGCGCCCTGCGGGCGGGCGTCGCCGGCGGTCCAGCCGGCAACCGTCCCGCACGGGAACGGTCCGCTCCGGGCGAAGGAGGGCGCCGCGAGGGCGCGCGCGGGCCTCAGAGCGGGGCGGTGGCGGCGGCCAGCCAGGCGCGGGTCGCCTCGTCCACGCGCGGGGCGATCTTGGCGAAGACGTCGGCATGGTAGGCGTCCAGCCAGTCGCGCTCGTCGCCCGTCAGCAAGGCGGGTTCGATGGCACGGCGGTCGAACGGGGCGAAGGTGAGCGTCTCGAAGGCCAGCAGCGGCTTCTCCGCGCCGTCGGGCTCGGGGCCCTCGACGACGACCTCCAGATTTTCCAGCCGGACGCCGAACGAGCCGGTCTTGTAGAAGCCGGGTTCGTTGGAGAGCACCATGCCGCGCACCAGCGGCACGGTGCCGACCTTGGAGATGCGCGCGGGCCCCTCATGGACCGAGAGATAGGCGCCGACGCCATGGCCGGTGCCGTGATCGAAATCGAGCCCCGCCTGCCACAGGAACTGCCGCGCGAAGGGATCGAGCTGCGCGCCCGAGGTGCCGGCCGGGAAGATGGCGCGGGCAATGGCCATGTGGCCCTTCAGCACCCGGGTGAACCGATCGCGCATTTCCGCGCTCGGCGTGCCGACGGCAATGGTGCGCGTCACATCGGTGGTGCCGTCGACATACTGCGCGCCGGAATCGATGAGGAACAGTTCGTCGAGCCCGATGCGCCGGTTGGTTGCCGTGCTCACGCGGTAATGCGGCAGGGCGGCATTCGGCCCGGCGCCGGCGATGGTGGGGAAGGCAACGTCCTTCATCGCGCCGGTGTCGCGGCGGAAGGTCTCCAGCGCGCAGACGGCATCGATCTCGGTGAGCTGGCCCTTGGGCGCCTCGGCGTCGAACCAGGCGAGGAAGCGGGCGAGCACGGCGCCGTCGCGCAGATGCGCGGCGCGCATGCCGGCGAGTTCCGCCGCATTCTTGGCGGCCTGCATCAGCGCCACCGGGCTCTGCCCGCTGGAGACACGTCCGCCGGCGGCCTCGATCCGCGCGGCCAGCAGCGCGGGCGCCGTCGCCTGATCGAGGCGGATTGCCGTGCCGCCCGTGGCGAGACGCTCGACCGCCCGCTCCAGCAGCACCGGTTCGAGAATCTCGGCATGGCGGGCCAGCGCGTCGCGCGTGGCATTGGAGAGCTTGCGCCCGTCGACGAACAGCATCGGCCGCTCGTCGCGGCGCAGGATCGCCCAGGAGAGCGGCAGCGGGGTGAAGCGGACATCGCCGCCGCGTATGTTGAAGGTCCAGGCCACGGCGTGCGGATCGGAGAGCACCAGCGCGTCGAGCTTCTGCTCGGCCAGCGCGACGCTGACGCGGGCGAGCTTCTCGTCCACGCCTTCGCCGGCCAGCGCGGGATCGCGCAGCGTGACGGGCGCCACCGGCACCGGGGGGCGGTCGCTCCAGATGGCATCGACCGGATTGCCGTCCACCGCCACCAGCGCCCCGTCCACCGTGGCAACGGCGCGGCGCAGCTTTTCCAGCCCGTCGACGGTCACGAGCCAGGGGTCGTAGCCGAAATGCGAGCCGGCCGGGAGGTTTTGCTCCAGCCAGCGCTCCGGCGTGGTCCGCGCGAGCGGCACGACGTTGAACGACGCCGTGTCGACCTGATCGGCGGCCTGCAGCGTGTAACGTCCGTCCACCACGATGGCGGCCTTCTCGCGCAGCACGAGGGCGACGCCGGCCGAGCCGGTGAAGCCGGTCAGCCAGGCGAGCCGCTCGTCGCAGGGCGGCACATATTCATTCTGGTGCGCGTCCGCGCGGGGAATGATGAACCCGTCCAGCCCGCGCCGCTCCATTTCGGCGCGCAGGCGGGCCAGCCGCTCCGTGCCGAGGGTGGGAGCAGCGGGATCGGCGAAGGACTGGAACTTCGCTTCGAACGTGGTTTCGGACATGGTGGTTTCGGACATGTCGGCACTCGCGCAGCGCGCCCGCGATGGCGCGCACAGGTACAATAGCGTGCCGCAATGGCACGCGCACAACAGCTGATCTCTCAGGTGCGGGAGGCGAAGCCGCGGCCGGCGTCGACCAGCGACTTGGCCCCGAAGGCGACGAACATCAGCCCGACCAGGCGGGTGATGACGAGGCCGTGGCGCAGGAAGAACCGCCGCACCGGCGCCAGGCCGGCCGCCCAGACGAGGAAGATGTCGGCGATGATGAAGCCGACCAGCGCCGAGGCGAGCAGCCAGGGTGCGGCGTCCCAGGACAGGCCGGAGGCATAGCTCGCGGTGAGGGCCGTGAACATGGCGACCGAAACCGGATAGGCCTTGGGATTGGTGAGGCCGAACAGCACGCCCGTCATCAGTGGACGGCTGGCCCCCACCGGCGCCGCCGCACCCTCGCGCGAGCGCAGGGCCTTGATGCCGAGATAGACCAGATAGAGCCCGCAGCCGAGGCCGAGCAGGTCGAACAAGGTCGGGCCCAGCTGATTGACGCCGATGATGGCGGCAAAGGCCAGCGCGGTCCAGAACAGGTCGCCGATCAGGTGCCCGCCGACAAAGCGCGCTCCGGCCGGCCGGCCCTGGGTGGCGGCCAGCGAGAACAGCGCGAGAAAGGCGGGGCCGGGCGATAGAACATAGAGCGCCCCGGCAAGGGCGGTCATGACATAAAGGCCGTAGGACATGTATGGGACCCGGCTGGACGTGATCACGAATATGCACCAGCATCGGCGCCAACAGACACGGCGTCAATCGCTGCCAAGGTGGGGGAATGCCTTGAACGGCGCATGGCAGAGACGGCGCGGCCGGCTGGCGGCGGCGTGGGCGCGCATGGCAGGAGGGGTTGCCCTTTCGGCAGCTCACGCGGCGGTGCTTGCCGCAGTCCTTGTCGCCGTCCTTGCCCTCGCGCCAGCCCGTGCCCAGGCACAGGCGGGTCCAGCGCCGGGAAATGCGACCGCTGGCCGCCAAAGCGTGGGCGCGCCTCCGGTGCTGCGCGTGGGAACCTTTGCCGACAACCGACCCTGGGTGTTCCGCGACGCGCAGGGCCATCTCGTGGGGTTCGAGGTGGATCTGGTTCGAGCGCTGGCGGCCGAGCTTGGCCGGCGTCCCGACTTCGCCGTCATGCCGTTCAAGGAACTGCTGCCCGCGCTCGGGATCGGGGATGTCGATATCGTCGTCTGTTCGATTTCCGTGACGGCGGAGCGCCGCGGGCGGATCGATTTCACCCAGCCTTATTACGAGACGTCGCAGGCCGTCGTGGTGCTCAAGAAAGCGCGCATCCGCTCCCTTGCCGATCTGGCCGGCAAGACGGTGACGGCCGCCGCCGGCACGACCAACGAGCAATGGCTGCTCGACAACCGCACGCGTTACCGATTCGGGCCGGCGGTGATGGTCGGCGGTCTCGACGAGGGGCTTTCGCTGCTGCAGACCGGCGGGGCGGATGCCTATTTCGGCGACCTGCCGGCGCTGCTCTACAGCCTGCTGACCCGGCCCGACCTTGCCGTGGCGGTGAGCCTGCCGACCGATGACCGCTATGCCGTTGCGCTGGCGCACGGCTCCGCCCTGACGCCGCGCGTCGATGCCGCGCTCGCGACCCTGAAGCGCAATGGCACGCTCGCGGCCATCCACCAGCGCTGGTTCGGCAGCGCCCCGCCGCCGGGTTCGCCGGTGACGACGGAACTGCCGCGCCCGTAAAGCGCTGGCCCAGCCCGTGTCTGCCGATGCGCGCCGCCGCTTCGGGAGGCACGCGATCGTGTCCGATCCGCCTGCTTCGGGCGTCGTTTTCAGGCCGGCCTCGCCAAATGGGCATGCCGATGCCATTTTGTTCTTCCAAGAGTCGAACAAGAATCGAAAGTCACAGTGCTGCCATGAGTGCGAGCGGGCCCTTGTCCGATCCCCGGAAACCGCCACGCGACGACGCGTTCGACATTCCGTTCGACCTGCCGGACGGAATGCCGGGCGCGCCCTCGACCGATATCTCGAACCCCGGCATTCGCCCGGGCGGCATTGCCGCGCGCGCGCAGGCGCTGGCCAATCCCGGCCGCCCGGCGGGCGCTGGCGCCTATATCGAGGGGCTGAACCCCGAGCAGCGCGCGGCGGTGGAGGCGACGGAAGGGCCCGTGCTGGTGCTGGCGGGCGCGGGCACCGGCAAGACGCGCGTGCTCACCACGCGCATCGCGCATATCCTCTCGCTCGGCCTTGCCTGGCCCTCGCAGATTCTCGCCGTGACCTTCACCAACAAGGCCGCGCGCGAGATGAAGGAGCGCATCGGCTCCATTGTCGGTCCGGAGGTGGAAGGCATGCCGTGGCTCGGCACCTTCCACTCCATCGGCGTGCGCATGCTGCGCCGGCACGCGGAACTGGTGGGGCTGAAATCGGGCTTCACCATTCTCGACACCGACGACCAGATCCGGTTGCTCAAGCAACTGCTCCAGGCCGAGCAGATCGACGAGAAGCGTTGGCCGGCGCGGCTTCTGGCCAACACGATCGACGGCTGGAAGAATCGCGGCCTGTCGCCGGAGCAGGTGCCGGCCGGCGAGGGGGCCACCTTCGCGCATGGCAAGGGCGGCAAGCTCTACCGCGATTATCAGGCCCGGCTGAAGGCGCTCAACGCGGTGGATTTCGGCGACCTGCTGCTGGAGAGCATCCGCCTGCTGCGCGAGAATCCGGATGTTCTGGCCGAATATCACAAGCGCTTCCGCTATATTCTGGTCGACGAGTATCAGGATACCAATGTCGCGCAATATCTCTGGCTGCGGCTGCTGGCGCAGGGCTCGCGCAATGTCTGCTGCGTCGGCGATGACGACCAGTCGATCTATGGCTGGCGCGGCGCCGAGGTGGACAACATCCTGCGCTTCGAGAGCGATTTTCCCGGCGCGCTGGTGGTCCGGCTGGAGCGCAATTACCGCTCCACCGGCCATATTCTCGGCGCGGCCGCCCATCTCATCACCCATAATGAGGGCCGGCTCGGCAAGACGCTGTTCTCGGAAGGCGAGAGCGGCGAGAAGGTGACGGTGACGGGCGCCTGGGACAGCCAGGAGGAGGCCCGCGCCATCGGCGAGGAGATCGAGGCGCTGCAGCGCGAGGGCCACGGCCTGTCGCAGGTGGCGATCCTGGTCCGCGCCTCCTTCCAGATGCGCGAGTTCGAGGACCGTTTCGTCACGCTGGGGCTCAATTACCGCGTCATTGGCGGGCCGCGCTTCTATGAGCGGGCGGAAATCCGCGATGCGCTGGCTTACTTGCGCGTCATCGCCTCGCCCTCCGACGATCTCGCCTTCGAGCGCATCGTCAATGTGCCCAAGCGGGGCCTGGGCGACGCGGCGCTGCGGCAGATCCACGACCATGCGCGAACTGCGGGCCTGCCGCTGGTCGAGGCGGCGCGTGAACTGGTCGCCAGTGAGGAACTGAAGCCCAAGGTGCGGCTCACGCTGCGCGATCTCGTCGGCAATTTCGATCGCTGGCGCGAGCAGATGGCGCGGCTGCCACAGCATGAACTGGCCGAAATCGTGCTGGATGAGAGCGGTTACACCGAGATGTGGCAGAAGGACCGCTCGGCCGAGGCTGCCGGGCGGCTGGACAACCTGAAGGAACTCGTGCGCTCGATGGAGCCGTTCGAGAACCTCATCGGCTTCCTCGAGCATATCTCGCTGGTGATGGATGCCGAGGGCGCCGCCGGCCAGGACGCCGTCAACATCATGACGCTGCATTCCTCCAAGGGGCTGGAATTCGACACCGTGTTCCTGCCAGGCTGGGAGGAGGGGGTTTTCCCCAACCAGCGCGCGCTGGACGAGCAGGGTCGCGCCGGGCTGGAGGAGGAGCGCCGCCTCGCCTATGTCGGCATCACCCGTGCGCGGCGACGGGCCAAGGTGTTCTTCGCCTCCAACCGGCGCATCCATGGGCTGTGGCAGTCCGCCGTACCGAGCCGCTTTCTCGACGAATTGTCGGAGAGGGACGTCGAGGTGACGGAATCGCGCGGCGGCTCCGGCTGGGGCGGCGGGCAGGGCGGCGGCTATGCCGGCCGCTACGGCTATGGACCGAGCCGCTTCGACGAGGCGCAGACCTTCGGCTCATCGTATTCCACGCCCGGCTGGCAGCGCGCGCAGAACGCCACGCGGTCGAGTGCGGCGGCGTCCGGGGGCAAATCCTCGGGTGGGTTCGCCGAGCGCGGTTCGCGCTATGGCGCGAGCGATGCGGCGCGCGGGCGGGTGATCGAGGGCGAACTGATTGCCAAGTCGGGCGGGCCGCCCTCGCGCTTCGGCCGCGGCGACCGGGTGTTCCACCAGAAGTTCGGCTATGGCGACGTCGTCGCGGTGGAGGGCAACAAGCTCACCGTGCAGTTCGACAAGGCCGGCGAGAAGAAGGTGGTGGACAGCTTCGTCCAGGCGCCGTGAGCGCCATGCGGTGGCACCGCTGGCATTTATCCGCGCTCTCGCTTACACACCCTCGCGTCTCAGCCGTGACGCGAGGAATGCCATGCTCGAAGGTTTGCCGCCCAATGGCGCATCGCATGTGATGCGCGTGGATGCGCCCGAGGGCGAGGCGCGGGCGATTGCCGAATTCCTCGGCGAGAGCTTCGATCCGGCCGAGGTCGCCACCTCCGCCTTCGAGATCGAGAACCGCGCGGAAGGCTCCGGCTGGGCGGTCGAGGTCTATTTCGGCGAAGAGCCGGACGAGGACATGGTGCGCGAGCTGGTGTCGATCGTCTCGCCCGCCGCCGCGGCGGCCGCGGTGTTCTCCACGCTCGACCGCAAGGACTGGGTCGCCGCCTCACTGGAAGGGCTGGCGCCGGTCGCGGTCGGCACCTTCATCGTGCATGGCTCGCATGATCGCGGCGCGGTCGGCCCCAATCGCATCGGCATCGAGATCGAGGCGGCGCTGGCCTTCGGCACCGGCCATCACGGCACCACCAAGGGCTGCCTTGCCGCCATCGTCGCCTTCGGCAAGAAGCGCCGGCCGGCCCATACGCTGGACATCGGCACCGGCACCGGCGTGCTGGCCATGGCGGCGGCGCGGCTGTTCCACGAGCCGGTGGTGGCGAGCGACATCGACCGTGTGGCGGTGGCGACCGCCCGGGTCAACGCGCAGGCCAACCATGCCGCCGCGCCCATCCATTTCCTGCACGCGCCGGGGCTCGGCAATGGCGAGTTCCGCCGGCGCGGGCCCTATGACCTCGTGCTGGCCAACATCCTGCTCGCCCCGCTCAAGCTCATCGCCCGGCCGCTGGCGCGCCTCGTCGCCACCGGCGGCACGGTGGTGCTGTCCGGGCTATTGCCCTCGCACGCCAATGCGGCGCTCGCCGCCTATCGCGCGCAGGGGCTTTACCTCGTGCGGCGGCGGACCATTGAAGGCTGGGTAACGCTGGAGCTTGCCGCGGATGCGGGGCGTCCGCACCGGCGGTAAGCTCCTGTCGATCGCGCCGGTTACAGCAACCGGATCGGCATGTTGACCGGGCGGCCGAGCCCATCGGGCCGCGGCAGCGCGCCATGGGCCGCCTTCATCAGGGCGAGGCGTTCCAGCACCTCGTCCGGGAAGGGCACGATCCGCCGGCTGCCGGGCTCCACATGCTGGGCGATCTGCTCGCAGGTGGCGGCGATCCAGCCCTCGCGGGCATGGTGCAGTTCCTGGAACAGATGCATGCGCTTGTCGTCATAATTGACGAGGCGCAACGTTACCCGCACCTGATGGCCCGCGCGCAATTCGCGATGGATGCGATGATGGGCTTCCACCGCGAAGAAGGACGCACCGGCATGCTCGGCCGCGATCGGGCCGAGGCCTACAAGAAAGATCGCCTCGTCGACCGCGCGGTCGAACAGAAGGCTGTAAAAAGCCGAACGCACGTGCCCGTTGTGATCCACCCAGTTCGGCTCGACCGTCAAGACGGACGAAACGAAGGGTGCGAAGAACACGGGTTCGAAATCGATCCCGTCCAGCATGACACCATCCCGACCGTTCTGAGCGCGGTAGCCCGCGCTGCCTTATTGACAAGCATTGTGCCGACTTTCCGTGCAGTCGTCACCTGCCTCGGTGAGCAGGCACGAGTATAATTCTCGCGAATCGGCAGATTTGTGTCGGCTCGCCTGCCGCGCCCGCCGCGGCCGGGCTCGCCGCCTGCTGCGATAAGGTATATGCCGTCATCCGTGCCGGCTGGCCGTCCGGCGCGGCAAGGGGAGGACGAGATGGCGGAACTGATGGGCGAACACGCGCGCGAGGCGGTGGCCGATGCGGCCGTGCGGGAGGTAATCGCCAGTCTTTCCAGTCACTTCGGCGAGAGGCTGTCGACCGGCCGCGCGCTGCGCGAGCAACACGCCAACACGATCACCTGGCTCGACAACGAGGCTCCCGACGCGGTGGTCTTCGCCGAGAGCGTGGAGGATGTTCAATTTGTCGTGCGCACCTGCGCGCGTCATGGCGTTCCCGTCATTGCCTTCGGCACCGGCTCCTCGCTGGAAGGGCAGATCAATGCCCCCAATGGCGGCATCAGCCTCGACATGTCGCGCATGAACCGCGTGCTGTCCGTGCACCCCGAGGATCTCGACTGCGTGGTGGAGCCGGGCGTCACCCGCAAGCAGCTCAACGAGCATCTGCGCGATGCCGGCCTGTTCTTCCCCATCGACCCCGGCGCGGACGCCTCGCTTGGCGGCATGGCCTCCACCCGCGCCTCCGGCACCAATGCGGTGCGCTACGGCACGATGAAGGACAATGTGGTGGCGCTGACCGCCGTGCTGGCCAATGGCGAGATCATCACCACCGCCCGGCGCGCGCGGAAATCGGCGGCCGGCTACGACCTGACACGGCTGTTCGTCGGCGCTGAGGGCACGCTCGGCATCATCACCAGCCTGACGCTGAAACTCTCCGGCATTCCCGAGGCGATTTCGGCGGGCGTGTGCGCCTTTCCCACCATTCGCGCGGCCTGCGACGCGGTGATCCTCACCATCCAGTCCGGCCTGCCGGTGGCGCGCATCGAACTGCTCGACGAGGTGCAGGTGCGGGCCTGCAACGCTTATTCCAAGCTCGACCTCGCGGAGAAGCCGACGCTGTTCGTCGAGTTCCATGGCACGCAGGCCAGCGTGCATGAGCAAGCCGAACGCTTCGGCGAGATCGCCACGGATTTCGGCGGCGGTCCGTTCATCTGGGAGACCCGCCCGGAGGACCGCACGAAATTGTGGCAGGCGCGGCACGATGCCTATTGGGCCTGCCTGCCGCTGAAGCCCGGCGCCAAGGCGCTGGCCACCGATGTCTGCGTGCCGCTCTCGCGCCTCGCCGATTGCGTGGACGAGACCAAGCGCGACATCGAGGAAATGGGCATGATCGCCCCGATCGTCGGCCATGTCGGCGACGGCAATTTCCACACCGTGACGCTGGTCGACATGGACGACCCGCAGGATGTGGCGAAGGCCAGGGATTTCATCTCGCGCATGGTCAAGCGCTCTCTGGCGATGGGCGGCACCGCTACCGGCGAGCACGGCGTCGGCCAGGGCAAGCGCAAATACATGGAGGCCGAGCACGGTGCGGCGACGCTCGACGCCATGCGCGCCATCAAGGCCGCACTCGACCCGCTCAACATCATGAACCCGGGCAAGATCCTGCCGTGACGCCGTGCGCGCGGCCTCGTCCGCTTCACGCGGATCGTGCGGGACGGGCGCCTGGTTCGCGCCGTTAAGCCTGCGGCGAATTCCGGCTTTGCGCAGAGGCGTGAAGAATGCGAAAAATATCAACAGTCTAGCGGTAAAACGCGACTGAGGGCACGTTGGCCCAGCCCTTGAGGCCGGCGCGGGCGCGGTTCGATCCGGAGGAGATGCGTGCAGAACCTGCTGCTCACCATCGCGAGCGCCATCATTCTGGCGGTGGCGGCCGCGTTTGCGGCGCCCTTCGTCGTGGACTGGACGCAGTGGCGCGCCACGTTCGAGGCGCAGGCCGCCCGCGCGGTGGGCGCGCCGGTGATCATTCGCGGCCCGATCGAGGCGCAGATTCTGCCGACGCCGACATTCATGCTGCACGATGTCAGCGTGGGCGTGGACAGCGCCGGCACCGGGCTCTCCGCGGCGGCGCTGAGCGGCCGGCTGTCGCTCGGCGCGCTGATGCGCGGTGAATTCGTCGCCGATGGGCTCACGCTGGTCAGCCCGCGCATCCGCCTCGTGGTCGACGCGACGGGCACGCTCACCCTGCCCACCGGCGCGGGGCGCCCGGCCGGGCTGACCATCGCCGACCTCGCCATCGAGAATGGCACGCTCGATCTGCTCGATCGCGCCGGTGGCCGCTCGCTGCGGCTCGACGACATCGATCTCGCCGGTGAACTCGGCGGCGTGCTCGGCCCGCTGCGGCTGGAGGGCGAGGTGGCCAGCGCGGGAGTGCGGCGCAAGCTGCGCCTCTCGCTGGCGCAGGTCCAGCCCGACGGAACGACGAAGCTGCGCCTCGGGGTGCAGAGCATCGGTTCGCCCTTCACCGTCGATGCCGACGGAACGCTCGCTTTTCCGGGCGGCCGGCCCGCCTTCCAGGGCCGTGCGTCCATCTCGATGCGCGCGATGGAGGCGGCGCCCGGTGCGGCGGCGCCTCCCCCCGCGCAGGACCCGCTGGCCGGCTGGAGTCTCGCGGGGACGGTGAACGCGACGCCGCAGGCGGTGGACGCCACCAATCTCAGCCTGTCGCTGGGCAGCGGCGAGCGGCCGGTGGAACTCTCCGGGCGCGGGCGGCTGGCGGCGGTGGGCACGCCGGACCAGCCGGCCTCCCGGTTGGAACTGACGCTCGCGACGCGGCAGATCGACCTCAACGCGGCGACCGGCGGGGCCTCGCCGATCGGCGTGATCGACCGGTTCGCCCAGACCATCGCCCCGCTCACCGGCCTTGCCACCAGCGGCACGCTGGATCTGGCCAGCGACACCGTGTTGCTGGGCGGCGCCGCCATGCGCGAGGTGAAGGCGGGGCTCGACTGGTCGCCCGCCGGCTGGCGCGCGCGCAATGTCGAGGCGCGGCTGCCGGGGCGGGCCAGCGTCAAGCTGTCCGGGCGCCTGCCGCAGGCGGCGGGCACGCCGTCCAACGACGCGCTGTTCGCCGGCGACATGGTGCTCTCGGCCGAAGACCTGCCGGCCTTCATCGGCTGGGCGGCGCCCGATGCCACCAGCCTTATCGCCGGCCTGCCGACGGGCGCGGCCGAGCTCAAGGGCACGGTGGCGCTCGCGGCCGATCGCATCGCGCTGGATCGCATGAGCCTGCGGCTGGGCGACACCAGCCTTGCCGGCACCGCCGCCTATGCCTTCGCCCCGCCGGGCGGGCGCGGGCGCATCGACGCGGTGCTGTCCACCGCCAAGGTGGATATCGATGCCCTGCTGCCGCCCGCGCGCAAGTTGCTCGGCTATGGCGGCGATCGGTTCGACGTGCGGCTGAGCTTCAGCGGCACCGGCGTGCGGCTGGCCGGAATCGACGCGGCGGGGGCGGACATTATTCTCAGGAGCGACGCGGGCGGCTACGCGGTCGAACGCCTCGCCATCGCCAATTTCGGCGGGCTCGACCTCAACGGTTCCGGCCGGCTTGCCGCGGCGGGCGCGAGTGCCTCGGCTGACGGACGCTTTCAGGCGCGGCTGACCGGCGGGCGGGCGGATGGGCTGCCGGCGCTGGCGCGGGCGCTCGGCTTCGCGCCGGTCGAGGCCTTCGCGAGTTCCATGGGGGCCAGCCTCGCCCCGCTCGATGTCGCGCTCGACCTCACCTCGCAGGCGGGGCGCACGGCGCTCGATGCGAAGGGGCGGCTCGGCGTGCTCAGCGGCACGGCGAAGCTGGGCTTCGGCGCCGGACGGCCGGTGGAGGGCACGCTGGCGCTGGACATGACCGATGGCACCGCCGTGCTGTCCACCCTCGGCGTGCCGGGGCTCCGCGCCGGGCTTGGCCCGGCCCGCGCGACGCTTGCCCTCGGCTCCGAGCTTGACGGCACGCTGAATATCGCCGGCGCCACGCTCAAGGCGCGCGGCCGGCTGGACTGGGAGGCGGACGGGCGCGCGCGCCCCAATCTCGCGCTGGTGCTCGCCGATGCCGATCTCGCCCGCCTGTTTTCCACCTTCCCGGCCAGCGTCGTCGCCGCGCTGCCGGCGAGCCTGTCCGGCACGCTGACCCGCGAGGGCAATGGCTGGCAGCTGGCCGGGCTGGCCGGTTCGGTCGCCGGCCATACGGTCGAGGGCCGCGTCACCTATCTGCCGGGCGAGACGCTGCCCGTGGAGGCCGATCTCGCGCTCGACACGTGGAGCCTGCCGGACGCGCTCGGCCTTGTGGTCGGGCCTGTGGCGGGCGGCGGGTCTGGCTGGCCGGATGGTCGGTTCGGCACACCGGAGCTTGGCGGGCTGGCCGCGCGGGTGAAGCTGAACCTGCGCCGGTTCGAACTGCCGGCGGGCCTTGCGCTGGATGGCGCGCGCCTGCAGGCGCGGCTCACCGGCACCGGCATTGCGGTGGAGGAACTCACCGGCGCGCTGGCGGGCGGGCGCTTTTCGGGGCGCTTCGACCTTGCCCGGCGCGGCGGCGACGCGCTGCAGGTCGATGGCCATCTCGCGCTGTCGGATGCCGACAGCGCGCGGCTGCTGGAAGCGGCCGGCGTGACGCGCCCCGCCGTCCGCGGCCGGGTGACGCTGGCGCTCGACCTTACCGGCAGCGGACGTTCGCCCCGCGCCATTGCCGCCGCCCTGCAGGGGCAGGGCAGCCTTGTCGTCGACGGGCTGGAAATCGCCTATGCCGATCCGCGCGCGCTGCAATATGTGATGCTGGCCACCGAGCGCGGCCTGCCGCCCGACCAGGCGCGCACGGTGCAACTGCTCAATGAGGGGCTGTCGCGCGGCCCGCTCAAGCTCGATCGGCTGGAAAGCGCGCTCAGCGTGGTGGGTGGCGTCGCCCGCACAGCCACGGCGCGGGCCAGCGTCGGCGCGCAGCGCTTCACCTTTACCGGTTCGCTCGACATTCCCGCGCTTTCCTTCGAGACCACGCTGGAAATCGAGGATGCCGCGGCGGCCGGGCAGGGCGCGGCGCCCGGCGCGGCCACGGGGGCGCCGCCGTCGGCCGGCGTGCAGTGGCGCGGGCCGATTGCCGCGCCCGAGCGCCGCTTCGATATCACCCCGCTCATCGCCGCCATCAACATGCGGGCACTGGAGCGCGAAACCAAGCGGCTGGAATCGGAATATGGCCGTACGCCGCTGACCGATGCCGGCCACCCCACGGACGAGGAGCCAGCGCCCTCCGCCGCACCGCAGCCGCAGCAATTGCCGGCTCGCCCGGCGGTGCAACCGCCGAAGGCTTTTGCCGCGCCGCCGCAGCAGCGCCCGGCGGCGATCCGGCCGGCGCCCCCCGCCGCTTCTTCGCCACCCTTCGCGATGCCGCCGGGCGGGGACGCCCCGCCGGCCGTTCCCCCGCCGGCGCCACCTCTCGCGCCGCCGATCGACATTCCGCCCGATCCGCTGCGCAATCCGGTGGCCGTTCCGCCGCTGGCGCCGTGAGGGCGCCGGCCGCCTGAGGCTCCTCAGGCGGTGACGAAGTCGCTCGCCATATAGCCTTGCAGGTAGAGCAGGGCGGTCAGGTCGCCATGGTCGATGCGCACCTGCGCGCTGGCGGCGACGGCCGGCTTGGCGTGATAGGCGACGCCAAGCCCGGCCTCGCCGAGCATGGCGAGATCATTGGCGCCGTCGCCGACCGCCAGCGTGTCCTCCTGCGCGAGGCCGAGCGCAGTGCGCGCCTCGATCAGCGTGGCCAGCTTGGCCTCGCGGCCGAGAATGGGTTCCTCCACCCGCCCGGCGAAATGCTCGCCGTCCGCCACCAGCACATTCGCCCGGTGCGCATGGAAGCCGACCATGGCCGCGACGCGCTCGGTGAACAGGGTGAAGCCGCCGGAGACGAGCCATGTGCGCGCGCCATTGGCACGCATGGTACCCACCAGTTCGCGCCCGCCCGGGGTGAGGCGGATGCGCTGGGCGATCACCTCGTCCACCACGCCGAGCGGCAGCCCCCTGAGCAGGGCCACGCGCTCGCGCAGCGCCGGTTCGAAGGCGATCTCGCCGCGCATGGCGCGCTCGGTAATGGCCGAGACATGCGCCTTCATGCCGGCGAAATCGGCCAGTTCGTCGATACATTCCTGGCCGATCATGGTGGAATCCATGTCGGCGAGGAACAGCCTCTTGCGCCGCCCGGCCGCCGGCAGCAGGGCGACATCCACCGGCGCGCCGGCCAGCGCCGCGCGCAATGCCTCGATGTCGCCGGTGCCGGAAAAGCCGATCTCGGCGGCAATGCCGGGATTGAGCCGGCGCACCGCTTCGGGCTGGGGCAGCACCGCGCGGGCCCTCGCGATGAGCGCGTCATCGATGGCGGGGGCGAGCGGATTGGCGATCAGGACGGCGACATGCGAGGGAGCGTCGGGCATCGTTCAGCAGCGTCTCGGGGCAATGGCGGGGGGCGCGGGGCGGAAACGGGGCGGAAATCCTTGCCGTCGCCGCGGTGGCGGGCAAAAAGGGCGAACGGACCATCAGGCGACCGGGCGATCCGGCGACGCGGAGAGCGGAGTTGACGAGCAGACCCTCGCGCCCGCGCGCGGTGCTTATCGCAGGGCCGACCGCCAGCGGCAAGTCGGCGCTCGCCCTGGCGCTGGCCGAGCGCACGGGCGGCGTCGTGATCAATGCCGATTCGATGCAGGTCTATCGCGACCTGCGCGTGCTCACCGCCCGGCCGAGCGCCGAGGAAGAGGCGCGGGCGCCCCATCGTCTCTACGGCCATGTCGACGGGGCGCAGGACTATTCCGCCGCGCACTGGCTGGAGGATGCGGCGGCGGTGCTTGCCGCGACCGAGGCGGAGGGGCGCCTGCCCATCGTCATCGGCGGCACCGGGCTGTATTTCAAGGCGCTGACGCAGGGTCTCTCGCCCATGCCCACCATCCCGCCGGAGGTGCGCGCCCGGGTGCGCGCGCTGGACGAGACCGCGCCGGAATTGCACGCGCGGCTCAGCGTGATCGACCCGGAGACGGCCGCCCGGCTGCGCCCTTCCGACACGCAGCGGCTGATGCGCGCGATCGAAGTGTTCGAGGCGACCGGCCGTCCGCTCGCGCACTGGCAGGCCGAACCGGCCGGCCCGCCGGTGCTGCCGGGCGCGGCGGCCGTGCGGATCTTCCTCGCCACCGACCGCGCGGCCCTGCGCGCGCGCATCGCCGCGCGTTTCCACGCGATGATGGAGATGGGCGCGCTGGAGGAGGCGAGGGCCCTGCTGGCGCGGGGCCTGCCGGCCGACCGCACCCTTCTCAAGGCCCACGGCATGCCATGGTTCGCGCGCCATTTCGCGGGCGAGATCCCGCTGGAGGCGGCGATCGCGGGTGGTATCGCCGACACCCGCCATTACGCGAAGCGGCAGGACACCTGGTTCCGCCATCAGCTGGAGGGCTGGATGACACTGCCGGTGGCGGAGGCGGCGATCCTGCTGGCCGGGATCCCCGCCGGCTGACCCCTCACAGGCCGAGATCCGACAGGCCCGGATGGTCCGCCGGCCGCGCGCCGGCCCGATCCCAGTGGAACTTGCGATCGGCGGGCTGGATCGGCAGGTCATTGATGCAGGCATAGCGGCGCTGCATCAGGCCATTCGCGGCGAATTCCCAGTTCTCATTGCCATAGGAGCGGAACCAGTTGCCGGAATCGTCGTGCCACTCATAGGCAAAGCGCACGCCGATGCGGTTATCCGTGAAGGCCCAGAGTTCCTTGATCAGCCTGTAATCGAGTTCTTTCGCCCATTTGCGGGCGAGAAAGGCGACGATCGCCTCGCGCCCGTTGACGAATTCCGCCCGGTTGCGCCACTGGCTGTCGGGCGTGTAGGCGAGCGAGACACGCTCGGGATTGCAGGAGTTCCAGCCATCCTCGGCGCCGCGCACCTTCTGGATTGCGGTTTCCTGGGTGAAGGGGGGGAAAGGCGGGCGGGATTCGGCCATGGCACGTCTCCGGAATGTGGCGCTTCGCTTTCAAGCCCGTGCCGGGCGCCGTACCGGCAGGGGGCGCCATCTTAGGGCAAACGCGCTTGCCAGTGTTACGACAACGCCCGCCCCGAAGACCCACCAGGCGGGGCTGATCGCATAGTCGAAGGCGAGATTGGCGGCCAGCACCCGCGCCGGATCGATGCCGGTGGCGGTGGCATACCAGCCCGCCTCCATCAGCGCCGTGATCACCCCCGAGAGCGCCGCCAGCGCGAGGAGATTGAGAAGGCCGGTGCCGCGCTGATAATGCTGCAGGATCCGCCAGCCCATCAGCCAGACGAACAGGCCGGCCATCAGCGTCGGCTCGGTGACGTCGAGCTTCTGCTGCATGAAGAAATGCAGCAGGCCGAGCGCGGTGGCGGGATAGACCAGCCTGTGCAGCCGGTTCCAGCGCTCGGCGCCGAGACGCTTTAGCGCCCCGTCCCACGAGGTCGCAGCCAGCGCCGCGAAGGCGAGGAGCGCGACGAAGCCGATGGTGAGGTAGATGCGCAGCGCGATCTCGCGCGCCGCCGTGCCGAGATTTCCGGTATCGATGAGATAGAACGTGAAGTGGATGCCGATGAGCAGGGCGGCGCCAAGCCCCAGCGTGCGCCGGGCGGCCAGCAGCTTGGGCCAGTTGAACAGGCGCCGCGCCGGGCTCACCGCCAGCGAGATCAGCAGCAGGCGGATCGACCAGTCGCCGATGAAGCGGATGACCTCGACCAGCGGACGCGCGCCCAGCGCCGGCTCGCCGCCCAGCCCGGGCGAATCCAAGCCCGGGGCGCCCAGACCCGGGGCGCCGCCGAACGGGCTCGGCGGCGTGAAGCCGCCGCTCAGCGCCCGGACGAGCAGCAGGACGAGGGGCAGCAGGACGACGAGAAGCGCGCCGATCTTCTCGACACTGAGCTTGCCGGAATTTTCTCGCAGCAGGGGCATGGCGGACCGGGGCAATCCATTGGAGGGATGTCACCGGTCTATACGGCCGCACGCGCGGCGATATTTCAACGCCCGCCCGCACATTGGCGTGAGGCCGTGCAAAGGCGACAAGGTGGAGGGGCGCGGCCCCCGTCATCGCCGGGCCGTGCCGGGCGATGACGGGGGATGGCCGGGTTCATGGCTCGAAGATACGCGTCACATGGCCCATCTTGCGGCCGGGGCGGGCCTCGGCCTTGCCATAGAGGTGCAGATGCGCGCCCGGCTCGGCCAGAATCTCGTGCCAGCTATCGGCTTCGTCGCCGATGAGATTGGTCATCTCCACCCGCCCGAGCCGCTCCACCGCGCCGAGCGGCCAGCCGGCAATGGCCCGCACATGCTGCTCGAACTGGCTCGTCACCGCGCCGTCCAGCGTCCAATGGCCGGAATTGTGCACGCGCGGGGCGATCTCGTTGACGATGACGCCCTGCGCGCCGTCCTCGACCACAAGGAACATTTCCACCGCGAACACGCCGACATAGCCGAGCGCCTCGCCGATGCGCCGGGCGATCTCGGCCGACACCGCCTCGACCGCCGGCGTCACATCCGCGGGCACGGTGGAGCGGTGGAGAATGTGGTGGCGGTGCTCGTTCTCCGTCACCTCATAGGCCTTGAACCGGCCATCCTCGCTGCGCGCGGCGACCACGGAGACCTCGCGCTCGAACGGCACGAAGCCTTCCAGGATTGCCGGGTGACGCCCGATGGCGTTGAATGCGGCGGCGGCATCGTCGCCCTCGCGGATGATGACCTGTCCCTTGCCGTCATAGCCGAAGCGGCGCGTCTTGAGCACCGCCGGGCGGCCGATCTCGGCCAGCGCGGCGTCGAGCCCGGCCTCGTCGTTCACCTCCGCGAAGGGCGCGGTCTCGATGCCGAGGCGGGAGACGAAGGTCTTCTCGTCCAGCCGGTCCTGGGTGATGCCGAGCGCGCGCGCGCCCGGATGCACGGGCACGATGGCGCCGAGGAAGGTGGCGGTGTCGACCGGCACATTCTCGAATTCATAGGTGACGACGTCGACCGACGTCGCGAAGGCGCTCAGCGCGTCGAGATCGTCATAGGCCGCCTGCGTATGGGCGCTTGCCACGTCGAAGGCCGGGCTGCCGGCCTCGGGCGCGTAGATATGCGTCTTGAGCCCCAGCGGGGCGGCGGCAAGCGCGATCATGCGGGCGAGCTGGCCGCCGCCGAGAATGCCGATCGTGTCGCCGGGCTTGAGAATGCGGGGGGCGCTCATTCCGGCCGCTCCGCCACGGCGGCGGTCCGCGCCGCCCGCCAGGCGGCGAGCCGCTCGGCCAGCGCCGCGTCGGACAGGGCGAGCACGGCGGCGGCGATGAGGCCGGCATTGGTCGCGCCGGCCTTGCCGATGGCCAGCGTGCCGACCGGGATGCCGGCCGGCATCTGCACGATGGAATAGAGGCTGTCGATGCCGGACATCGCCTTCGATTCCACCGGCACGCCGAACACGGGAAGCGTGGTGAGCGAGGCAACCATGCCCGGCAGGTGCGCCGCACCGCCCGCGCCGGCGATGATCACCTTGTAGCCCGCGGCCTTGGCACCCCTGGCGAAATCGAACATGCGCTCGGGCGTGCGATGGGCGGAGACGATCCGGCAATCATGCCCGATGCCGAGCGCCTCCAGCGTCTCGGCGGCATGGCGCATGGTCTCCCAGTCCGACTGGCTGCCCATGATGATGGCGACCGGCTGTTCGCCTGCGGGCGCATCGTTCTGCCTGTTCCGGGACTGCCCGGCCGTCTCCCCGCTCATGCTCGCCCCGTTCCCCGCAAGAAGGTGCCTCCGAAAAGAAGGTATCTGTGAAAAGAAGGCGCGGATTATAGGAATCGCGGCCCCCGCGGCAAGGGCTGGATGGCCCGGCGCGCCCTTTCATTTCGCCGTGTCGCGGGTCGGTGGAGAGCGGCGGCATTCTTCCGGGCGGGCGATCATGCTTAACACGACCTTTACTTCATGACCCCACTGTACCCCGCGGGTTCACCCTCCGCCGGTTCCGGGTCTGTGGCGTCGCCGCTACGGCGCGCGGCGGATGCGACCATTATCGCGTTCGTGAGTTGAACCCGAGAGTGCTCGGGGCAGAAAAGAGATGGTCTCGCGCTCGAAGTCTTTGGAGCGGCGAGAGCAAGTGGAGAGCGTCATGTCGGGTTCAGGTGCGGATTTGGGCGGACACAGGCGGCGCCATCTCGCGGGCACGGCCTGCACGCTGCTGATGGGTGCGCTGGCGACGGCCGCCTTCATGCCCCCCTTCATGCCCGCTGCCTCCGCGCAGGAGTTTTCCGGCGCCCCGATCGCCACCGATCGCGCGGGCAACGGCACGGGCGATGCCGGACCGGCATTCGATCCCGCCCGTGCCGGCCTCGCCCATGCGGGGCAGGGGGCGGCGCCGCTTGTCGGCCCGGGCAACGTGCCCGAGCCGTTCGACATCAACCAGACCCGCACGCGCCGGCCCAACCCCGCCGCCAGCGCGGCGCTGGCCATGCAGGCGCCGGTTGCCGAAACCCATGTCGGGCCGGCGTCGGCGGCGCCCGCTGCGCCCGCGCTCGACGCCGCGCCGTCGGTCGGCCAGGGCGCGCCGGGGACGGGCGCCAGCACCCCCGCCACCAGCACTCCCGCCACCAGCACCCCATCTCTGTCGACGCCGCCGGCGCCGGCGCTCGGCTCGGGCACGCCCGAGAGCGCCCCGGCTGTCGCCGGCACCCCCGCTCCCGCTCCCGGCGTCTCCGTCGCCATCGCCGATCTGCTGGCCAATCATGCCGTGCGTTTCGCGGCCCGGGCGGGCGAGCAGCAGGCGCTGGCCAGCTTCTATGGCGCGCGCGCCAACCAGCCGCTGTTCACCGCCGGAACCGGCGTGTCCCCGATCGGCATCGCGGCGCTGGCCGCCTTTGCCGGCGCGGCCGCCGAGGGGCTGAACCCGGCCGACTACGCCATTCCCCCGCTGGCGGCGCATCCCTCGGATGCCGATCTGGCCGATTACGAACTGCGCATCGCGGCGACGGCGCTGCTCTATGCCCGCCATGCCCAGACCGGCCGGTTCGACCCGGCGCGCATCTCCAAGGATGTCGACCCGACCCTGACGCCCCCCGATCCGCTGGAGACGCTGTCCCTCCTCGCGACGTCGCCCAACCCGGCCGTGGCCTTCGCGTCCTTCGCGCCGCAATATGATGAGTACCGGCTGCTGAAGGCGCAGCTCGCCCACCTGCAGTCGCAGGCGCAGGCGCGCGCCGTTCACGCGGCCATTCCGCCCGGTCCCTCGGTGCGGCCGGGCGACCGGGATGCCCGCGTGCCGCTGCTGCGGTCGCGGCTCGGTCTGGCGCGGACGGCGGAGGAGAGCCTGTACGATCCCGCGCTGGTCGAGGCGGTGCGCCAGTTCCAGGCGGGCTCCGGCCAGAAGGCCGATGGTATTGTCGGCCGCGGCACGCTCGCCGCGCTCAATGCGGGGCAGGGCGACCGGGTCGCGGACATCATCGCCAACATGGAGCGCTGGCGCTGGCTGCCGCACAAGGTGGCTCCGGTCTATGTGATGGTGAACATTCCCGAATTCATGGTGCGGGTGGTGGTCAACGAGCAGACCGTGCACGAGACCCGCGTCGTGGTCGGCAAGCCGGAGAACCAGACGCCGATCATGTCGGAAGATCTGCAATATGCGGTGTTCAACCCCGCCTGGAACGTGCCGCCGGGCATCATCAAGAACGAGATGCTGCCCAAGCTGCAGGCCGACCCCTATGCGCTGGACCGGCAGGGCATTGATGTTGTGCGCAACGGGCGCATCATCGATCCCGGCTCGGTGGACTGGCGCCGCGGCTCGCAGGGCTATTCGTTCCGGCAGGCGCCGGGCGAGCGCAACGCGCTGGGGCAGATGAAGTTCATGTTCCCCAACAAGCACTCGGTCTATCTGCACGACACGCCGAGCCGCTCGCTTTTCTCCCGCGACTACCGCGCCTTCAGTCATGGTTGTGTGCGCGTGTTCGAGCCGCTGAAATTCGCCGAGGTGCTGTTCGATCTCGGCCTGCCCGGCGACAACTGGCCACAGCAGCGCATCGCCAAGCTGATCGGCGGCAATGAGAAGTACCTGACCCTGAAGCAGCGCTTCCCGGTGCATCTGGTCTACTTCACCACCTATGTCGATGCCGGCGGCAAGCTCGTCAGCCGCGAGGACCTTTACGGGATCGACGCGGCGACCAAGGCGGCACTCGGCCTCGACGGGCAGCGCCGCTTCGCGGACCGGGGCGGGCTCGCGCCGGCGCGCTGAAGCTGATCCAATCCGGCTGGCGGCGCAAAAGGCCGGCCTGATTCGCTGCGGTGCGGGAGTGTGTCGTTTTTGACGCAATGAACTGAAAAATGCAGGTCATTTCGGCTGAACATTACAAATTTGACAGACTGGCACTCTTTCGCCACAGTCACCTCCTAGCCAGCAAGGCAATAAGAGTGGGGGTTGGGGCGTAACGTCGTCTTAACCAAACCCGACAAGACTATGTTCACCATGTCCGGCGCGATCATGCGATCGTGTCGTCTCACGGAAACGTTCATCTTCGGGTTTCAGCTACGTGCGCATTCATCTCGCCCTCGGCTATCGTCCCGTCCTCAAGGCCGCCCTGCTCGCCGCAGCGGTGATGCTGTGCAGCACGGACCTGCTGCAGGATGCCGTGGCCAATGGCGACACCCGCACGATCAGCCTGCACCACGTCCATTCCGGCGAAAGCGCCACCATCACCTTCAAGAAGAACGGCCGCTACGACCCGGCCGCGCTGAAGCAGCTCAACGTCCTGTTGCAGGATTGGCGCCGCAAGGAGCCGACCAACATGGACCCGCGGCTGTTCGACATCGTGTGGGAGGTCTATCGCGACACCGGCGCCACCGACCCGATCCAGGTGATCGGCGGCTATCGTTCGCCCGAGACCAATTCCATGCTGCGGGCCCGTTCGCGCGGCGTCGCCCAGACCAGCCTGCACATGCAGGGCAAGGCGATGGATTTCTACATTCCCGGCGTGTCGCTGGCGAAGATCCGCGAGGCGGGGCTGCGGCTCCAGCGCGGCGGCGTCGGTTTCTATCCTACCTCCGGCTCGCCCTTCGTGCATCTCGACACTGGCGGCATCCGCCACTGGCCGCGCATGACCCGCACCGAACTGGCCCGCGTGTTCCCCGATGGGCGGACCGTGCATATCCCCGCCGACGGCAAGCCGATGCCGGGCTACGCGCTGGCGCTGGCCGATGTCGAGGCGCGCGGCTCCGAGCCCGGCGGCGCCGGTGCCGCCTTTGCCGGACTTTCCGGCGGCAACAATCCCAAGCCGCGCAAGAATCTCTTCGCCAGCCTGTTCGGCAAGGAAGAGGATGACGAGGACAGCGCGCCCGCGCCGGCCCGCAATGCGCCCGCTGCCGCCCGGCCCGCGCCGGCCGTGGTCGCCACGGCGGACGAAATCCCCGACACCGCCGCCTCCGACACCGCCGCACCCGAGGCCGATACCGGCGCGAGCACGCCGACGACGACTGCCCGCGCGGTGCCGCGCCCGACCCCCAATCCGCTCGGCCGCCTCGCCATGGCGCAGGCGGCGGTGGCGCCCGCTCCCGTCGAGCCCGCCGCCGTTGTGTCGGCTCCCGCGCAGGCCGCGGCGGCGGTTCCGCTGCCGCCGGCGGCTCCGCTGGCCGACCGCCAGGCGCTGGCGGCGCTCGCCGCCGCCGTGCCGCGTCCCCCGGTGCGCTCCGCGCCGCCCGCCGACGCGGCCGAGGCCATCGCCGCGCTTCCGGCGGCTGCCGCGCCGCTCGCCGTCGTGGCCAGCGCCGGTACCGCCGCGCCGCGCCCGCCGGCCCGGCCCGGCGAGATCAATGGCCTGCCCGAACTGATCGTGCGCGGCACCGAGGGAGGTGGCCCGGCACTGGCCTATGCCTCGGCCACAGCCGGCGACATTTTCCCCGCGACCCATGCCCAGCCCGGCCGGGCGCCGGCACCCGCCGCCGGCGCCCACGCCACGGCGCCGCCGCGCGCGGCGGGCGCGAGCTACACGCGGGACATGCAGGCGGATATTCGCCGCCTGTTCAACGGCCCCACGGTCGCCCGGACGGCGGAACTGCGCACGCCGGAACTTCGCCGCTTCGCCGCCTTCGTGGCGCCGCCGCGCCAGGTGGTGGCCGGCGGCTTCGGCAAGGACGGCTCGAACGGCCTGTCGACCACGCATTTCACCGGCGCGGCAGTGGTCGCGGTGCCCGTCGTGGCGATGATAAGCGGCCCGGCGCCGCTCGCCAGAAAGCTCTGATCAAGCTCTGATCCCGATCGGATCCCGATCGGATCCGTCGAATTTCCGCCGCACCGGAGCGCTGCTCCGCAGGCGGGGCAGCGCCCCGAGCGCGCGTCCGATACCCACCGATCCCGGATCGGCGCGCGGCCGACCGGGAGGTTGGGAAGGCGCGGCTTCCGCCTCAGTTCGGCGAGACCATGCCCAGCGCCTGCAGATAGAGGTCGACGATCGCCTCGTGCTCGGCCCGCTGGTCGGCATCCTGCTTGCGGATCTTGAGAATCTCGCGCAGCGCCTTGACATCGAAGCCGGTGCCCTTCGCCTCGGCGAAGACGTCCTTGATATCGTCGGCAATGGTCTTCTTCTCTTCCTCAAGCCGCTCGATGCGCTCGATGAAGGATTTCAGCTGCTCCTTGGCGAAACCGGCGGCGGCATCGGACAGCGGCTGGTCGTTGGGAATGTCGGACATGGTCTCTCCGGGGGCTCGGGCAGAGGCCCGGCGTCGTTGACGTGAATGGCCGGGGATGAGGAACGCAAGCGCCCGCGCGCGTCAAGCGCGACGGGCCCGATGGCCCTCGCCCGGGCGCGCTACACCCGCAATCCACCGACCGTGTGTCGCGCGCCGCGCGCCTTCCGTGGCGGATAGCCTTAGTGGCCCGGGCCGGTGAAGGCCGCCTTCTGCGCGGGGGTAGCCTCGCTCTGGTGGGTCGCCTTCCACTCCTCGTAGGGCATGCCGTAGACCACGAGGCGGCTCTCATCCTTGCTCACCGGCAGGTCGCGCTCGCGCGCCGCGTCGAGATACCAGTTGGCGAGGCAGTTGCGGCAGAAGCCGGCGAGATTCATCAGGTCGATATTCTGTACATCGGTGCGCGCCCGCAGATGGGCGATGAGCCGGCGGAAGGCGGCGGCTTCCAGTTCGGTGCGGGCCTTGTCGTCGAGTTCGGGCAGGTCGGACATGAGTGCCTCCGGGACACGCGCCACGCGGGCGCGGTTTTCGCTGTTCGATCGTTCACCGTCAGATAGGTGCGACGGGCCCGGTGCGCGAGCCGAACCAGGTGATGTCGTGCAGTTCGGGCCGTGCCAGCACGGCGGGGAGCAGGTCGGCGAGGCGCTCCGCCCATTCCGCCTGTCCCCGCGCATCGGCGATCAGGTCCTGGCGGATCTCGATCAGCGCATGCGGCAGGCCGCGCGCGGTGCCGTGGCGGAACAGGCAGTCATTGCGCAGGGCGCCGTCATAGGGCTCGTTGTCGCCGACGATGAGGTCGCCCGGCGCCTCCAGCGCCTCGATCAGCGGCCGGGCGAAGCGCGGGTCGTTGTCCCACAGCAGGGCGACGTGCCAGGGCCGGGGAACACCGCGCCACACCGGCGTGAAACTGTGCACCGAGAAGATCGCCGGGACGATGCCGGCCGTCCGCGCGCCGGCGATCTCGGCCTCGATGGCGCGGTGATAGGGCCGGTGGAAACGGGCGAGGCGCTGCTCCACCTCGGCCGCGTCGGCATGGCGGTTGCCCGGCACGACCGCGCCATCGGACAAGCGCATCACGAGGGTTGGGTCGTCCTCGCCGCGATTGGGATCGATCAGCAGGCGGGAGAAACAGGACAGCACGGCCGGGCTCCCCAGCCTTGCCGCGAGCCCCCGCGTCACGCCGGCGGCGCCGATATCATAGCCGATATGCCGTTCCAGTTCGGCAGGCGGCAGGCCGAGCGAGCCATAGGCCGGCGGGATGGCGTTGGACGCGTGGTCGCAGATGAGGAGGAGCCCGGGCCGGGCATCGCCAGCGATGCGCTCGAAGGGCGGAAAATCGTCCGGCCCCGGGGCGGAAGGGGCATCGGCAATGCCGGTCCCGGCTGTGTCCTGCGTCGGAAGGCGGCGCATATTTCCCCGTGTCGTGCGACTAAGTGTGTAGAGGATAGTGACGTGGCGTTTTGTGTGCCATAGGAATACGCCCGTTTGGCGTCGCGCGTCCCGGCCGGATTCGGGGTGTGTGCAACAATGTTGGTGCGGCGGGAAAAAACGCCGCGCAAGGCCCCGCAAGGGGCGGGGTAGGGACAGTTATGACCGATGCTGCGGCGCGTGCCTTTCTCGACAAGCTCTTCACCGCCGCCGTCGCGGCCGCCCACCCCGAGACCTGCCTTCCCCCCGCCCTGCCGCCTCCGCCGGCGCAGGGTCGGCTGATCCTGCTCGCGGCCGGCAAGGCTGCCGGCTCCATGCTCGAGGTTGCCGAGCGCCATTACCTCGATACGCTGGGCTTCGATCCCGCCCGGCTGGCGGGCATCGGCGTGGCCCGCCACGGCTATGGCCGGCCGACCCGGCGGCTGGAAATGGTCGAGGCCGGTCATCCCGTGCCGGATGCCGCCGGGCTTGCCGGCGCGCAGAAATCCATCGACCTCGCGGCCTCGGCCACCGCCGACGATCTCGTGCTGGTGCTGCTATCGGGCGGCGCCTCGGCCAACTGGATCGCCCCCGCCATGGGCGTGGAGCTGGATGACAAGCGCGCGCTCACCCGCGCGCTGCTGCGCTCGGGCGCCAATATCACCGAGATCAACACGGTGCGAAAGCATCTCTCCCGCATCAAGGGCGGACGCCTCGCCGTGCTGGCGCAGCCCGCCCGCGTGGTGACGCTCGCCATTTCCGACGTGCCGGGCGATGACCCCGCGGTGATCGGCTCCGGCCCCACCGTGCCCGATCCGTCCTCGCTCGCCGAGGCGCGCGACGTGCTGGCGCGCTATCGCATCGACCCGCCGCCTTCGGTCGCGGTGGCGCTGCGCGACAGTGCCAATGAATCGCCCAAGCCCGGCGATGCCGCCTTCGCCAATGCCGAATATCACCTGATCGCCCGCCCGGCCGACAGCTTCGTTGCGGCCGAGCAGCTGGTGCGCGAGGCGGGGCTGGAGCCCATCCTGATCGGCGACAATCTGGAAGGCGAGGCGCGCGAGGTGGCGGCCGAGCAGGCGGCGCTGGCACGGGCGCTGAAGGCGGATGGCCGGAGCGCGGTTCTGCTCTCCGGCGGCGAACTTACCGTCACCATGCGGGGGCAGGGGCGCGGCGGGCCGAACCAGGAATTCGCGCTGGCGCTGGCCGTCGCGCTCGACGGGGCTTTGGGCATCCACGCGGTGGCGGGCGATACGGATGGCACGGATGGCGGCGGCGGCGATGCCAGCGATCCGGCCGGCGCCTATGTGACGCCCGACACGCTGGCGCGGGCCGCGGCGGCCGGTCTCGATCCTGCCGCCTTTCTCGCCAATAACGATTCCACTGGTTTCTTCGAGGCTTTGGGCGATCTGCTGACGCCGGGACCCACCTGCACCAACGTCAATGATTTCCGCGCCGTTTTCGTCGAGAACTGAGGGTATTGCGGCGGCGGGCCGGCGCGGCATGAAGGCCGGGCGCGGCCTGCTTCTCGCTGCGTCGCTGGCGCTTGTGCTGGCGGCTCTTCTGCCGCGGCCGGCGGCGGCCGATTTCCGCATGTGCAACCGTTCCCCCAGCCGCGTCGGCATCGCGCTCGGCTACAAGGACGGCAATACGTGGTCGACGGAAGGCTGGTGGAATATCGGTCCCAATAGCTGCGAGACGCTGCTGCGCGGCGATCTCGTCGCCCGGTTCTATTATGTCTACGCGATTGACTATGATCTCGGCGGCGAATGGTCGGGCAAGGCCTTCATGTGCACCCGCGACAAGGAGTTCACCATTCGCGGCATCGAGGATTGCCTGGCGCGCGGCTATGACCGCACCGGCTTCTTCGAGGTGGATACCCAGGAACAGAAAAGCTGGACGGTGCAACTCACCGAGCCGGCGCAGAAGACGGCGGCCCAGCGCGGCGCCGTCGCCCATCCCCCGCCGCAGAAGAAGCCCTGAGGGCAGGTCGGCCGGACGGGCGCGCCGGATCGACGCGGCGCAATCCTGATGCAGCAAGATCCTGACGCAGCAAGGCTTGCCGGATCGGCGGGCAAAAGTCGATCGGCACGGCGCGATGCCAAGTCCGTGCCGGATGCGGGTGCGCGTCGACACCTGAGCCTGCCGGTGGGCCGAGGTTTGTCTCTCGCATCCGCATGAAAAAATCCCGGCAACGGCACGCGGGCCATTCCGGGATCTGTCTTCATTGGCCGAATTGGTCCGCCCGCGATGAGGCGGCCGGTGCGCCTCAGTCGATCGGCAGCGCGGTGAAGCGGATCTGCCCCTGCGGGTCGCTCATCATCAAAAGAGCGGAGCGGCGGCCGTCCTTTTTCAGCGCGGCGAGCCGCTTCTCGATGTCGGCTGGCGTTGCCGCCGGCTCCTGGTTCACCTCGACGACAAGATTACCTTCGGCGATGCCGCGTTCGGCGGCGGGGGTGCCCTTGTCCACCGACACCACGACCACGCCCTTGAGCTCGTCCTTGATCTTGAAGCGGGTGCGCAACTCCGGTGTGAGCGGGGCGAGTTCGAGGCCGAGCAGCTTGCTGGTCTCCAGCTTCGGCGCCTCCGTCTTGGGCGCGCTCTCCTCGGGGGCGGCCTCAGCGGTTTCGCTCTCGTTCAGCCGGCCCACGACCAGCTTGAGCTTCTCCTCCTTGCCCTTGCGGATGACGACGACCTCGACCTCCTTGTCGACCGGCGTGTCGGCGACGATGATCGGCAGGGTGCGCATGTCCTTCACGTCCTTGCCGTCGAAGGTGACGACGACGTCGCCCGCTTTCAGCCCGCCCTTGGCGGCTGGGCCGTCATCGGCGACGGAGCCGATCAGCGCGCCGCGGGGCTTGCCGAGCGAGAGGCTCTCGGCGATTTCCGGCGTCACCTGCTGGATGCGCACGCCGATCCAGCCGCGCCGGGTCTCGCCGAATTCCTTGAGCTGGGCGATCACCGGGACGGCGGTATTGGAGGGCACGGCGAAGCCGATGCCGATCGAGCCGCCCGAGGGCGAGATGATGGCGGTGTTGATGCCGATCACCTCGCCGTCCATGTCGAAGAGCGGGCCGCCGGAATTGCCGCGGTTGATGGCGGCGTCGGTCTGCAGGAAATTGTCGTAGGGGCCCGAATTGATGTCGCGGTTGCGGGCGGAGATGACGCCCACGGTGAGGGTGCCGCCGAGCCCGAACGGGTTGCCGATCGCCATCACCCAGTCGCCGACGCGCAACGCGTCGGAATTGCCGAACTTCACCGCCTTGAGCGGCTTGCCGTCCTCCGGCTTCACCCGCAGCAGCGCGATATCGACCTTGGTGTCGCGCCCGACCAGTTCGGCCTTCAGCTTGGAGCCATCGGCGAAATTGGCGTAGATCTCGTCGGCGTCGGCGATGACGTGGTTATTGGTCACGATCAGCCCGGTCTCGTCGATGACGAAGCCGGAACCCAGCGAGGAGACGCGGCGCGGGCCATTATCCTCACCCTGCTGCTGACGGCGCTTGAAGAATTCTTCGAAGAATTCCTCGAAGGGCGAGCCGGGCGGCAGGTCCGGGGTCGGCACGCTGCGCGACGGCGCCACGGTCTGCGAGGTCGAGATGTTGACCACCGCGTCCATGATCTTCTCAGCGGTGTCGGCGACGGTGTCGGGACCCTTGGTGGCGGCGGCATGGGCTGGCAGGCCCGCCCCCGCGAGAGCGCTCGCGGCCAGCACACCCGCGACCAGCAGGCGCCGGGCGAGGCTGGCGAGCGAGCGGCCCGAGCGCGGGGCGAGGGCGTACGCGGCACGCTCATGCACGGCGTTGCCGGTCGGCTCGTTGCTTCGGCCCGCAGCCGCGATAACCGCCTGAATCATGGTGCCTCCTTCACGACGCGGAACAAGACGACACGCGCCGGCAGGGGCGCGCGATCCATCGTGATCGACGCTATCGCGGATGAGGACCGATGCAAGGCAAAAGCGCGCGAGCGTGGAAGCCCGCGCGCCATGCACGCGGCTTCAGCCGCGGATCACCCAGATGAGGAGGATGCCGATGATGGCGCCAACCAGGCCGCTGATGCGCATCGGCGCGTCCGGCAACTGGTCTATGGCTTCCAACGCCCGGCGCACCGCGCCGGGAGCTGCTGCCATCATCAGTCCTTCGATCACCAGCAGGAGTCCCAGCGCGACGACGAGATCGGACATCGCCGCGCCGGATCAGTTTGCCGGCGCGGGGGCGGCGGGCACCGGCGAGACCGGGGCGATGGCCGCCGGACCTGCCGGCGGCATCACGGCCACGTCGGGATTGTTGAAGAAGCGGAAGAAGTTGCTGTCGGGAGACAGCAGCATCCGCGTATCGCCGCTCTTCAGCGAGGCTTCATAAGCCTGCATGCTGCGGTAGAACTCGAAGAAGGACGGGTTCTGACCGTAGGCCTGAGCGAAGATCTCGTTGCGCTGGCCTTCGCCCTCGCCGCGCAGCTTGTCGGCCGCGGCGTTGGCCTCGGCGACGATGATGGTGCTGTCGCGGTCGGCGCGGGCGCGGATGGTCTGCCCCTGCTCGGCACCCTGTGCACGGATTTCCGAAGCCTCGCGCTGGCGTTCGGTCTGCATGCGCTGGAACACCGCCTGGCTATTGGCCTCCGGCAGATCGGCGCGACGGATGCGCACATCGATGACGCTGATGCCGAAGCCGGCAGCCTCGCGGTTCACCTGATCGCGGATGCGCGCCATCAGATTCTCGCGTTCGTCGCGCACCACCTGGATGAAGGTCGATTCGCCCAGCACCCGGCGGAGGGACGAGTTCAGAACGGTGGCGAGACGGGAATTGGCGCCCTCCACCGTTCCCACCGACTGGTAGAAGCGCAGCGGATTGGTGATGCGGTAGCGCGCGAAGGCGTCCACCACGAGGCGCTTCTGGTCGGAGGCGATCACTTCCTGCGAGGGGTTCTCGAGGTCGAGAATGCGCTTGTCGACCAGGATCACGCTGTCCACCAGCGGGATCTTGGCGTTGAGGCCAGGCTGCTCGATCACCCGCACCGGCTCGCCGAAGCGCAGAACCAGCGCCTGCTGGGTCTGGTAGACGGTGAACAGCGAGGAGTAGACGATGATGGCGACGATGGCGGCGAGAACCGCGAGGACGATCCCAAGATTGTTCTTCACTTCGTGGCTCCCTGGGCGGGGGTCGTCGCGGGCGTGCGCCGGTCAAGCGCGCTGAGCGGCAGATAAGGCACCACGCCCTGTCCGCCGGTGCCGGCGGACTGGTCGATGAGGACCTTGTCCATGCCGCCGAAGACACGCTCCATGGTTTCCAGATAGAGGCGCTGACGGGTGATGTCGGGCGCCTTCTGGTATTCGGTGAGCACGCTCAGGAAGCGCGAGGCCTGGCCGCGGGCCTCGATGATGGCGCGCTCCTTGTAACCTTCGGCTCCCTGGGTGATGCGGGCGGATTCACCGCGCGCCTCGGGCACCACGCGGTTGGCATAGGCCTGCGCTTCATTCTGCAGGCGCTCGGCATCGGCGCGGGCCGCCTGCACGTCGCGGAACGAATCGATGACCTGCTGCGGCGGGTCGACCTTCTGCAATTGCACCTGGGTGACGAGCACGCCGGCACGATAGGAATCGAGCGTGCGCTGCATCAGTTCCTGCACCGCCGTTTCCATGTTCTGGCGGGCGCCGGTAAGGATCGGCTGGATGTTGGTGCGCCCGACCACTTCGCGCATCGCACTCTCGGCGACCGCCTTGATGGTGCCTTCCGGGTTCTGGACGTTGAACAGGAAGTTGGCCGCGCCGATATCCTCGACCGAGCCGGCGGCAGCGGGCTTGACCATCCAGAACACCGCGAAGTCGACATCGACGATATTCTCGTCGCCGGTGAGCATCAGGCTCTCTTCGGCAACGTCGCGCGCGTTGGCGCCGCGGCGCGGGTCGTCACCCGTGCGGATGCCGATGTCGATGCGGTTGACACGCGTCACCTGGGGGGTGAGCACCGTCTCGATGGGGTAGGGAAGGTGGTAGTTCAGGCCCGGATTGGTGGTGGCGACGAACTTGCCGAAGCGCAGCACCACGCCCTGCTCGTCCGGCTCGACGCGGTAGAAGCCGGACACCAGCCACGCAACGATGGCGATGGCGAGAACCGCGATGACGCCCTTGCCGCTGCCGAAGCCGCCGGGCAGCGCCGTGCGCAGCTTTTCCTGGCCGCGGCGAATGAGGTCTTCGAGATCAGGAGAATTGGGTCCCGACGATTGCGGGCCATTACCCCAGGGACCGCGCGGACCACCACCCCATGGTCCACCGCTCTGGTTCTTCCACGACATTCCGCGGCCACTCCGTTTACGAGCCCGATCCGTCCGGGCTCGCAGATGCGGAACCGCCAGACATCACCGTGCAGCAAGAAACCCGTTGCCTCCCGGGCGAGAGACACGACGAGGCGGTTATAGGTGACGCGTCACCCGGTTACAACGCACCCGCGCAGCCCGAGATATGGGCAGGCTCCTGCCTTTACGCAACGGTAGATCGCATCGAAACGCCATGACCGGCATGTTCCGGCACGTCGCGCCCGCCCGTCGGATTGCGGAAATGGGCGAGTACATAGAGACGGATCGCTGATGACAGGTTGCCCTGGTTGCGACCCGCATCGATGGACGCGACGATTTCGGACAAGGTGGTGCGCCGGTTCGCGGCGATTTCCTTGAGAGCGTCCCAGAACTGGTCTTCAAGGCTCACGCTGGTCTTGTGACCCGCGATGACGATGGACCGCTTAACCACGGGACTCTTCATGACTCGCCCTCTCTTACTCGCCGATGTCCGTCCAGCGAGGTCTGCCTTTTGCGTTCCTCGGCCGCTTCGGCCTGGCGCTGCACCTTCGTGCGGCCAAACTCCAAACGTCGCGCAGCCGCTGTTTGTTCCGCCGTGTCACGGGCAAGGCGTTTGCGATGCCGGTGAAGATTAACGATCTCGTTCATAGATGTTCGCCTCGGAGTTCATGGTGTGACGCCCTCGCTCCGGTCCGTCAATGGGCGCCGTAAACACTTGAAATTAAAAAGTCATACTATCTTATGTATAATATGTTCACTGGGGCAGCATCGTGGCCGATGCAAAGCGCAAAACGGTATTTCGGTAGGTATAATCATTCAGTATTATTTTGAATTCGACATTATGTTTGTTTAGACGCCTTCGTAGCGGTAATAAATTGCGCGGAGTGCCCAAAAAGGTACCAGTCTACGCAGATGGGCCGGGATCGATCACGAACTCGTGAGGATCTCCCGGCCTCCTCGGTGATCGCGCCCGCCGGCAGTACCGCCCGAGGTCGCATTTGCCCGCGCAGGGGCGCGTGCTAAACGGACCGCGCCTGCGAGTTTCACGTTCCATTGCGCCCCTTTTGTGGATGCCGATCCGAGAGATCCCGACCCATGAGCACGACCCGCATCGAAACCGACACGTTCGGCCCCATCGAGGTTGAGAGCGACAAGTATTGGGGCGCGCAAGCGCAGCGTTCGCTCGGCAATTTCAAGATCGGCTGGGAGAAGCAGCCGCTGCCGGTCGTCCGCGCGCTCGGCGTCATCAAGCGGGCGGCGGCGGAGACGAATGTGGAACTCGGCCATCTCGATCCCGGGCTGGGCGCGGTGATCGTCGAGGCGGCGCAGGAAGTGATCGACGGCAAGCTCGATGCGCATTTCCCTCTGGCGGTCTGGCAGACGGGCTCTGGCACCCAGTCGAACATGAATGCCAACGAGGTCATTTCGAACCGCGCGATCGAAATTCTCGGCGGTGTCCTTGGTTCCAAGAAGCCCGTGCATCCCAATGACCACGTGAACATGAGCCAGTCGTCGAACGACACTTATCCGACGGCGATGCATGTCGCCGCGGCCGAAGAGATCGTGCATCGGCTGCTGCCGGCGCTGGCCAAGCTGCGTGACGCGCTGGCGGCGAAGTCGGAGGCATGGAAGGACATCATCAAGATCGGCCGCACCCATACGCAGGACGCCACGCCGCTCACGCTTGGCCAGGAATTCTCCGGATATACGCAGCAGGTCGCCAACGGGATCACCCGCATCGAGCAGACGCTGCCGGCATTGATGGAACTGGCCCAGGGCGGCACGGCGGTGGGCACCGGGCTCAATGCGCCCGTCGGCTTTGCCGAGACGGTGGCGGCCCGCATCGCCGCCATTACCGGGCTGCCCTTCACCAGCGCGCCCAACAAGTTCGAGGCGCTGGCCGCCCATGACGCCATGGTGTTCTCGCACGGGGCCATCAACACCGTCGCCGTGTCGCTGTTCAAGATCGCCAACGATATCCGCCTGCTGGGTTCGGGCCCGCGCTCTGGCCTGGGCGAGTTGTCGCTGCCCGAGAACGAGCCCGGCTCCTCGATCATGCCGGGCAAGGTGAACCCGACGCAGTGCGAGGCACTGACGCAGGTGTGCGTGCAGGTGTTCGGCAACAATGCCGCGCTCAGCTTCGCCGGCAGCCAGGGTCATTTCGAGCTCAATGTCTACAATCCGGTCATGGCATATAACTTCCTGCAGTCTGTCCGCCTGCTGTCCGACGCTGCGGTAAGTTTCACCGATAACTGCGTGGTCGGCATCGAGGCGCGGGAGGACAATATCAAGGCGGCGCTGGAGCGTTCCTTGATGCTGGTCACGGCGCTGGCGCCCAAGATCGGCTATGACAACGCCGCCAAGATCGCCAAGACCGCGCACAAGAACGGCACCACGCTGCGCGAGGAAGCGGTTGGCGGTGGCTATGTGACCAACGAAGAATTCGATGCGGTCGTTCGTCCGGAGAAGATGATTTCTCCGGCTTAACGAACATTAATGAAGATGAACAACCGTTCAGCCGCCAGCTGAACGGTTGTTCATGCGAGTATCGGTAAGTCTTCGTAGAACATTACCGAAGTTTCATTTGAAGACTTGGCCATTGCGCGGCACCATCGCCTCAACCAAACAGGAGTTGAGGCCGATGAAACGCACCATCCTCGCCGTTACCGCCGCCGCTCTGCTCGCCAGTGCAACCTTTGCCATTGCCCAGCCCGGCACGAAGGCGGCAGGCTGGCAGCCGCCCACGCAGCAGCAGCGGGCGGAAAATGCCAGCGCCATGGCCGATGCGCGCATTGCCGCGCTCAAGGCCGGCCTGCGGCTGACCAGCGATCAGGACAAGCTGTGGCCGGCACTGGAAACCGCGCTGCAGGATTTTTCCAAGGAGCAGTTCGACTGGCGTGAGCAGCGCCGCGAGCAGCGTGAGGCCATGCGCGGGCCGCGCGGCCCGGGCGCGCCGGGCGCGGGTCCCGGCGTTGCGGCGGGCGGGCCTGCGGCGGGTCCCGGCCCGGATGCGGGTCCGGCGCCCGAGGCGGATGCGGCCCCCGGTCGGCCGGGTGGACCCGAGCGCGATGTCGTGGCGCAGGTCGAGCAGCGGGCTTCGCGCATGATCGAGCAGGGCACGGCGCTGAAGCAGCTCGCCGATGCCGCCAAGCCGCTCTACGCGACGCTTGATCCGGGCCAGCGCCACCGATTCAACGTGCTGTTCCGTCAGGCCCGGTTCGAGGCGTTCGGCGGGCCGCACCACAAGGGCGGACCGCGCGAGGGGCATCACGGCCAGCGCTTCGGCATGATGCACCCCCATGGTGATCCGCGTCATGGTGATCCGCGTCATGGTGGCCCGGCGGGCGGGCCTGCCGGCGGGCCGGGCCTGCCGCCGCCCGCCGCCGGCGCCGAGCCGCTCTGAGCCGGGCGCCGGGCCCTCACATCCTGTAAGGCCCGGCATCCTGCGAGTGAGGCGTCCTGCGAGTCTGGCGTCCTGCGGGCCAGGCATCCTGCCAACCCTGGCATCTTGAACGACAGCCCCGCCGCCGGCCACATGCCGGCGGCGGCACCACGGATTCCTCGCCCTCGGGCTCAACTCTCGGCGAGCGCCTCCAGCGCCGCGCCGGTGACGCGCTGCACGGTCCACTCCTCCATCGGCACCGCGCCGATGGAGCGATAGAAGCGGATCGCCGGTTCGTTCCAGTTCAGCACCCACCACTCGAAGCGCCCGAGCCCCTCGTCCACGCAGCGCCGGGCGAGCCGGGCCATCAGCGCCTTGGCGATGCCCTGTCCGCGAAAGGCAGGGCGGACATAGAGGTCTTCGAGGTAGATTCCGTGCCGGCCGCGAAAGGTCGAGTAATTGTAGAACCACAGCGCGAGGCCTGCCGGCGCGCCGTGCCATTCGGCGATGTCGCAGAACACGCGTGGATTGGGCCCGAACAGGTCGCGCTCGATATCGCCGATGGAGGCCACCACTTCGTGGCGCATCTTCTCGTATTCGGCGAGTTCGCAGATGAAGTCGACGATAAGCCCGGCCTCGTCGGGCCGGGCTTCGCGGATGAGGAGGCTCATTTCAGGCTGCCCCTTACACCGCCACCGGCGCCCGGATGGCGGGATGGGGCTCGTAACCCTCGATGGCGATGTCCTCGAAGCGGAAGGCGAAGAGGTCGTCCACCGCCGGGTTGAGCTTGAGCGAGGGCAGGGCGCGCGGCGCGCGCGACAATTGCTCGTGCACCTGCTCAAGGTGGTTCACATAGATATGCGCGTCGCCGAAGGTGTGGATGAAATCGCCCGGCCGCAGCCCCGTCACCTGCGCCACCATGTGGGTCAGCAGCGCATAGGAGGCGATGTTGAAGGGCACGCCGAGGAAGATGTCGGCCGAGCGCTGGTAGAGCTGGCAGGAAAGCTTGCCATCCAGCACATAGAACTGGAACAGGCAGTGGCAGGGCGGCAGCGCCATGTCCGGCACGTCGGCCGGATTCCACGCGGAGACGATCAGCCGGCGCGAATCGGGATTGCGCCGGATGTCGGCCACCACCTGCGCGATCTGGTCGATCACCCCGCCGCGCCCATCCGGCCAGGAGCGCCATTGATGGCCATAGACCGGGCCGAGATCGCCCCGCTCATCGGCCCACGCATCCCAGATCGAAACGCCGTTCGCCTTGAGATAGGCGATGTTGGTGTCGCCGGCGAGAAACCACAGAAGCTCGTGGACGATGGATTTCAGATGCAGCCGCTTCGTGGTGACGAGCGGAAAGCCCTGCGCGAGATCGAACCGCATCTGGTGGCCGAACAGCGAGAGCGTGCCCGTGCCGGTGCGGTCATCCTTGCGCGTGCCCTCGCGCAGGACCCTCTCCAGAAGCTCGTGATATTGCCGCATGCCCGTCGCCTCATCCGTTTCGGCGGCTGTCGGCGCCGAACCCTCCCTATATAGCGCAGGGTTGGCGCCGGTGCAGCGCCAGTGCCTCGTCCGAGCCGGTCATCGACAGTTTTTCCGCCGTCCTTCCATCCGCCGTGCGTGAGGAAAAAGCAGCGGCGCCTCACGCCGGTATCCTGGGAACCTGAAGGGCGCCGCCGGGATTGTCTTGTCGCGGAACCATGCGAAGAGGAGGGAGCGCTCATGACCGAACAGGCTGCGGACCACATGGCCGATCACATCGCGGACCGGATCGCCGGTCGCGTCACCGACAGCACGCGGGCGCTGGCGATGGAGCATCACCGCCTCGCCATGCACCTGAACCTGCTGGAGAAAGATGCGACCCATCCGCTCGATTTCGCGGTCGAGGGCGCCCACACCACGCCGAATCTGGTGCTGCGCGCCGGGCAGGCGCTGCGCAGCGCGCATTCCGATGTCCGGCTCGATTATGAGCTGATGCGGCAGGTTTTCCTGGAAACGCTGCGCTCCCGCCTCGCCGAGCTTTCCGAGAAGCTGGCCGGCACGGGAGGCGGCAATCTGCCGATCGAGCGCCTGCAATATGGCGACCAGACCGAGGCGTGAGGCAAGCTTGTGCGGGAGGGGGCCGCGCGCCCCCTTCCAACCGGACGTATGAGGCCCTATATTCGATTTGCCGGCGCAAGCCGGATATGGCGATAAACGGAAATCGGAATAAACTCTTCGGACCCGGGGGCAGTACCCGGCGCCTCCACCAGAGCCCGTCCGGGGCGGGCTGCGGCGGGGGCGAAACAGGATCGACGAGAGCGTAAAGGGTCTTCTTTCGCCCGGCATGGTACCGCCGTCATCGGACCAAACATATAGTTGCCAACGACAACTATGCTCCGGTTGCTCAGGCCGCGTGAGCGGTTTGATCTCTGGGAAATAAGTCCAAGCGGGTAGCACCGTAAGGCGGGGTTCGCAGGCACCTGGCAACAGAAGCCTGCACTTACTTCCTTCGACCGGCTGGCGGTCGCGGCCGGAATCGGGTTCATTGCCGCCATGAGCGTCGACCTTATCCGATATGACCTGCTAGTTCAGGACGCGCTGCGCGCCGTGGTGCGCCGCGTCCTCACCGATGTCGCCCGTGAAGGCCTGCCCGGCGACCATCACCTCTTCATCTCCTTCGATACCAAGGCGCCGGGCGTTCGCCTGTCGCCGCGGCTCAAGGAGCGGTATCCCGAGGAGATGACCATCATCCTCCAGCATCAGTTCTGGGATCTGGTGGTGACGGATATTTTTCTCGAGGTGGGCCTGTCGTTCAACGGCATCCCCGAGCGGCTGCACGTGCCCTTCGCGGCCCTGAAGGGCTTCTTCGATCCTTCCGTGAAGTTCGGCCTGCAATTCGAGCCGACCACAGCGGCGGCCGAGGACGAGCAGGAGCCGTCCGCCCCGACGGCGTTGCGCCCCACATCCGTTCCCAGCCTGTCGGTTCCGGGCACCTCCGTTCCCTCGACGCGTCCCGCTGTCGCCGATGTGTCGGGCGGCAAGGCCGGGCGCGGGGAGGCCAGATCCGAGATCAAGTCGGAGACGAATTCCGAGTCGCGACCCGAGACGGCCGGTGCCAAACCTTTCCCCGCCAAGCTGTCGCCCGCCGGGGCGGACAAGGCGAAGCCCGAGGCGGCGGCGAAGTCCGACAAACCCAAGACCGAGACCGGTGCGGCGGCAACGGACAAGCCGGAGCCTGGGAAATCCGCTTCCGGCAAGTCAGAAGCGGGCAAGTCTGAGTCCGGCAAGGCCGATTCGGGGAAGTCGGGCTCGGTCAGGTCCGGTTCCGGCAAATCGGGTTCCGGCCCGTCCGGCACCTTTCCCTCCGATGAGGACGGGGATGGCAAGGATGGGCCGCGATCCGGCGCGCAGGTCGTGCGTCTCGACGCCTTCCGCAAGAAATAAGCCACCGCGCGCCGCGTCGCCGGAGCCATCGCCCCCGCCATGGCTTGTCGCTGGAACACAGCGGCGGGCATTCGCGCCGGGCGGGACCACGCCCGAAGAAAGAGTGCCTCGTGAGCCATCATCATGACGTGATCGTCGTCGGCGCCGGCGCCGCCGGCCTTGCCGCGGGCGCGCGGCTCCATCGCGCCGGGGTCGACGTGCGGGTGCTGGAAGCGGCAACCCGCATCGGCGGACGGGCCTTCACCGACACCGGGACATTCGGCGTGGCATGGGATCGCGGCTGCCACTGGCTGCATTCGGCCTCGGTCAATCCGCTGCGCGCGGCGGCCGATGATCTGGGCCTCGCCTATCTGTCGCGCGGCTCGCGGCAGGCGCGCGCCACCCATCTGGGCGAACGCTGGGCGGATGAGAGCGAGCGCGAGGCCGCCTGGCGGGGGATCGACAGCGCCTTTGCCGCCATCAAGCGGGCGGGTGAGGCGGGGCGCGACATTGCCGCCAGCGAGGTGCTGGAGGTGCCGGAGCCGTGGACGCGGCTGGCGCGCCACTGGATCAACCTGATGTCGGCGACCGAGCCGGAGCGGCTGTCGACGCTGGACTATGTCGCTTATGCCGACACGGGCGAGAATTACCCTGTCGAGAAGGGCTATGGCGCGCTGGTGCAGTCGGTGGCGCAGCGCATGGCGCCGGCCCTTGCCGTCACCACCGGCTGCCCGGTGACGCGTATCGACTGGTCGGGCCGGGACGTCGCGCTGGAGACGCCGCTCGGCCGGCTGACCGCGAGCCAGGTCATCGTCGCGGTGCCGACCAGCGTGATCGCGCGCGGCGGGCTGGCCTTCGCGCCGCTGCTGCCGGCGGATCTCGCGGAGGCCTTCGCGGCGCTGCCGCTGGGCGCGGCGGAAAAGGTGGCCTTCCATTTCGACCGCGACGTGTTCGGCGTCGCGGCGACCAGCTATGTCGACACGATCGACCTGCGCGATCCCGCGCGGCGGCCGATCAACTTCGTGCTCAACCCGTTCGGCGCGCCGATGGCGATCGGCCAGCTCGGCGGCGACAACGCGGCGCGGCTGGTGGAGGCGGGTCCCGGGGCGATGGAGGATTTCGGCCTCGCCGCGCTCACGGATGCCTTCGGCGCGGAGATTGCCCGCCATGTCACCGGCGTCGCCACCACGTCCTGGGTGACGGATCCGTTCATCGGCGGCGCCTATAGCTGCGCGCTGCCCGGCTTCGCCCATATGCGCGCGCGCCTCGCGCAGACGCTGGGCGAGCGCGTGCGGTTCGCGGGCGAAGCGGTGTCGCCGCATGCCTATTCGACCGCCCATGGCGCCTATCTCACCGGCCTCGCCGCCGCGGATGCCGCTCTCGCATGGCTCGGAGGGCGGGCGGCGTGAGCGTGCTGACGCTGGTCGCGGCGGTAGCGGAAAATGGCGTGATCGGGCGCGGTGCCGATCTGCCATGGCACATTTCCAGCGACCTGAAGCGCTTTCGGGCCATGACCTGGGGCAAGCCGATCCTGATGGGGCGGCGCACCTTCGAGTCGATCGGCAAGCCGCTGCCAGGGCGCACCAGCATCGTCATCAGCCGCGACGCGGGTTTTCTGCCGCCGGCGGGCGTGAGGGTGGAAAGCTCGCTGGATGCCGCGCTGGAGGCCGGCGCGCGGGCGGCGCGGGAGCTGGGCGTCGACGAGATGGCGGTGATCGGTGGCGCGCAGATCTATGCGCTCGCCTTCCCGCGGGCGCAGCGGCTACGCCTGACGCGGGTGCATGCCCGCCCGGAAGGCGATGTGCATTTCCCGCGCTTCGACGCGGGCGAGTGGCGCGAGGCAAGCCACGAAGGCCCTTTTCAGGGCGAGAAAGACGAACATCCGTTCAGCTATGTCGATTACGAGCGGGTGTGAGCGGGGCGCTCAGATCGGCCGGCCCTCGACGCTGAGCGACAGCGTCTTCTCCATGTCCTCGACCGATTCGAGGTGGGGATAGATGGCGAGCGCCTGGCGCGCCGCTTCCAGCGCGTGCTTGTCGTCGCCGATCTCCTTGCAGATGATGGCGATGCCGGCCCAGGCGCCATAATGGCGCGGCTCGCGGGCCACGACCTGGCGAAGGTCGACCAGCGCGTCGGCGAAATCCTCCTTCAGGTAGAAGACGGTGGCGCGCTTGTTCCAGGCGTCGAGATGGTCGGGCGCGACGCGCAGCACGCTGTCGAGCAACTGGATGGTGAGATCGAAATCCTTGGTCTGCAGCGCCTGCGTGGCGCGGGCCATCAAGAGATCCGCGGTATCGCTGCCCGACTGGGTGAGGGCGATGTCGATGCGGTCGGCGATGCTCTTGGCGGATTCCTTGGTCGGCGCGACCTTGAGCGCGGCGAACAGGGCATCGAGTCGTTTGCCTGGGTCGGGCTCGGCGCGGCCGGTGTCCAGCGGGCGGGCGCCATCCTTGCCGGCGGCGTCGGGGGATTTCTCGAGCGCCCTGTCGGCGTCCGTCTTCAGCTTGGGGACTTCGACCTGAAGCGGCGCGCGCGGCGCCGGCGCCGTCGAATCGCTCGGCGGGGTCAGGGCGACGGCAGGTGTCGCGGCGAGGAGGAGAACAGCAAAGAGGGCGCGCATGGCTCCCAGTCTAGGAGCGATGGCGCCCTCGTCAATCGCGCGCTCCGCAGGCCGCGAAAACGTGATCGCGACCGGAAGAACCGTGCAGGACCCGCCGTGCGGCCGATCAGCCCTGACGCGCCTTGAAGCGCTTCTGGGTCTTGTTGATGATGTAGACGCGGCCCTTGCGACGCACCAGGCGGTTGTCGCGGTGGCGGCCGAGCAGCGACTTGAGCGAATTGCGGATCTTCATGACACGTAACCTTCGGATCGGTGGTGCTTGCGCACGAGACGGCGGCTCCAAGGCCGCGCCCCGATCCGCGAGCGTCAAATTAGAGGCCGGCTGATAGCGGAGGGCAGGGGCCCTTGTCAATTGCAGTGCGGGTTTTTCCCCGATCGGGGCCGATCCGTGCCGGCCGCGATCGGCGCTTTCAGCGCTTGTAGGGTGCCATGCCGGCGCGGGCGAGCTCATCGGCGCGTTCGTTCATCTCGTCGCCCGCATGGCCCTTCACCCAGTGCCAGCGAATCTCATGGCGCGCGATGGCCGCTTCCAGCCGCTCCCACAGGTCGACATTCTTGACCGGCTTCTTGTCGGCGGTGCGCCAGCCATTGCGCTTCCAGCCGGCGATCCATTTGGTGATGCCGTTGCGCATATATTCGCTGTCCGTGTGCAGATCGACCGTGCAGGGACGCTTCAGCGCCTCCAGCGCGGAGATCGCCGCCATCAGCTCCATGCGGTTATTGGTGGTCGGCGATTCGCCCCCGCACAGTTCCTTCGCCGTGCCGGCATAGCGCAGGATCGCCCCCCAGCCGCCGGGGCCGGGATTGCCCGAACAGGCACCGTCGGTCCAGATCGCCACGATCCCCTTGGGCGCCTGATTGGGCTCCTCCTTCGATGCATCGTCGGAGAACACGCGGGCCGTTCCCGGTGCGCTTTTCATGCGCCCACTCCGTAGTCGCGCGGGCTCTGCGCCGCGCGGTGGAAGCGCAGCTTGCGCAGATATTCCAGCGGGTCGTGCGGGCGCACCAGCGCGCCGGGCGGCACGTTGAGCCAGTCGACCAGCCGGGTGAGCAGGAAGCGCAGCGCCGCCCCGCGCGCCAGCAGCGGCAGCGCGGCGATTTCCGCCTCGTCCAGCGCCCGCTCGGCCTGATAGCCGGCGAGCAGGGCCCGCCCCTTGGTGAGGTTGTAGGCGCCGTCCGGCTCGAAGCACCAGGCATTGAGGCAGATGGCGACGTCATAGGCGAGGAGGTCGTTGCAGGCGAAATAGAAGTCGATCAGCCCCGAGAGCCGGCCATCGGTAAAGAACACGTTGTCGGGGAAGAGATCCGCATGGATGACGCCGGTGGGAAGGCCCTTCGGCCAGTTCGGCTCCAGCACGGCAAGTTCATCGGCGATGAGCGCGGCGAGGCCGGGCGCCACCGTGTCGGCGCGCGCGCCGGCCTGATCGAATAGCGGCCGCCAGCCGGCCACCGAGAGCGCGTTGACGCGGGCCTGCGCGGTGAAGTCGGCTCCCGCCTTGTGCAGCCCGGCCAGCGCGGCGCCCAGCGCGGCGCAATGGGCGGCGCTCGGCCGGCGCACCGAGGTGCCGATGAGGAAGGTGGCGATCAGCGCGGGGCGCCCGGCGAGGGTGCCCAGCGCCACGCCGTCGCGGTTGCGCACCGGCTGCGGGCAATCGATGCCGCGCGTCGCCAGATGTTCCATCAGGCCGATGAAGAAGGGCAGGTCGGCCGGGTTCACCCGCTTCTCGTAGAGGGTGAGGATGAAGCTGCCGGCCTCGGTCTGCAGCAGGTAGTTGGAATTCTCCACGCCCTCGGCAATGCCCTTGAAGGCGCGCAGGCGGCCAAGCTCATAGGTGGAGAGAAAAGCCTCGAGCTCTTCCGGGGTGACGTCGGTGTAGACGGCCATGGGATGGTTGGGCAACTCGCTGGTGTGGCGCGGGGCGATCCGCGGGGACTATTCCGCGGCGTCGGCGCGCAGCTGCCGGGGCAGGGGGAAGAACACGTCTTCGTGCGCGGTGTGCACGGTTTCCACCTTCACCGCGAAGCGCTCGGCAAAGGCATCGATGACTTCCTCGACGAGGATCTCGGGGGCGGAGGCGCCGGCCGTGACCGCGAGCGAGGAAATGTCGCCGAACAGGCTCCAGTCGATCTCGCTGGCCCGCTGCACCAGCACCGCGACCCGGCAGCCGGCGCGCTCGGCCGCTTCGCGCAGGCGCTGCGAGTTCGATGAATTGGGCGCGCCCACCACGATCAGCGCGTCGACCTCGGGCGCCACGCGCTTGACCGCTTCCTGCCGGTTGGTGGTGGCGTAGCAGATGTCTTCCTTGTGCGGCGCCACCATGTTGGGAAAGCGCTCGCGCAGGATCGCCACGATGCCGGCGGTGTCGTCGATCGACAGGGTGGTCTGGGTCGTGAAGGCGAGATTGTCCGGGTCGCGCGGCACGAACAGGCGGGCCTGCTCGGCGGTTTCGACCAGCGAGACGGCGCCGGCGGGCAGCTGGCCCATGGTGCCGATCACCTCGGGATGGCCGGCATGGCCGATCAGCACCACTTCACGCCCGCGCTTGTGATGCACCGTCGCCTCGCGATGTACCTTGGTGACAAGCGGGCAGGTGGCGTCGATGGCGTAGAAATGGCGCGCGGCCGCGTCCTCGGGCACCGATTTGGCAACGCCATGGGCGGAGAAGATCACCGGTGCGCGGGTGCCGGCGGGCACCTCGTCGAGTTCCTCGACGAAGATCGCGCCCTTCGCCTTCAGGCCCTCGACGACGTATTTGTTGTGCACGATCTCGTGGCGGACATAGACCGGCGCGCCGTGGATCGCCAGCGCCCGCTCGACCGCGTCGATGGCCCGCACCACGCCGGCGCAGAAGCCGCGCGGGGCGCAGAGCAGCACGCGCAGGGCGGGTTTGCCGCCGGCCCGATCCGTCATCGAGCGATCCGTCATCGAAGGATTCGTCATCGGGGATCCGTCATCGAGCGGTTCATGGCGGTTGCGTTCCTCCGCGGCCCGCCGCAGCGGCCTCTCATCGTCATGGTTGGCGATCCCCGCCCTGTCAAGCGCGGGGGCCGGAAGGGCGCATCGGACGCGGTGACAGGACCGTATTTCTTTGGATTTGCAGGACGGCGCGCACGGGCCTATATTCGCCTTATCCCGGTCATCGCGAGACGGTCCGAGGCTTCGCCCCGACAAGGCGGTGGAGCGCGTGAGAGAGTTTGCGCGGCCGTATGAAGCACATTGGATGGAGACGCGCCCCATGGCCAACGCACCGCTCATGCCGAAGGCCACCGCCGTATGGCTGGTGGAGAATACCGCGCTGACCTTCGACCAGATCGCCGATTTCTGTAAGCTCCACGTGCTCGAGGTGAAGGGCATCGCCGACGGCGAAGTGGCGCAGGGCATCAAGGGCAGCGATCCTGTCACGACCGGCCAGCTCTCGCGCGACGAGATCGAGCGGGGCGAGAAGAATGCCGCCTATCACCTCCGGCTTCTGGAATCGAAGGTGCGCCTGCCCGAGCCCAAGCGCCGGCGCGGCCCCCGCTATACCCCGGTATCGAAGCGGCAGGATCGGCCGAACGCCATCCTCTGGCTGCTGCGCAGCCATCCGGAACTGAAGGACAGCCAGATCATGCGGCTTGTCGGCACCACCAAGCACACCATCGAATCGATCAAGGAGCGCACCCACTGGAACGCGCAGAACCTGACGCCGATGGACCCGGTGACGCTCGGCCTGTGCTCGCAGATCGATCTCGACATCGAGGTGCAGCGCTCCTCGAAGGATCGCCCGGCGACAATGGTCACTGCGGAGGGCTCGACGCTGCTCCCCGCCGACGTCACCACCGGTCCCGGCGCCATGGAGGAGCCTTTCGTGCCCCAGCGCAAGCCGCGCGAGGAGCCCATCGACCTCGAGACCGTATTCGCCAAGCTTGGCGGCTCGCGCAAGACCGCTGCCGAGGAGGAGTGATCCTTCTCCGCCGGCCGGCATGCAAAGGGGGCCTCGCGGCCCCCTTTTTCATGAGGCAGTGGAGCCGGCTCAGGCGGCGGAGACCCTGGTGAGGCCGCGCGTCTGCAGCGCGTGCGCAATCTCCTCCAGCGAGGTCGGATCATCGATCGTGGCGGGCATGTTCCACGCCTGCGCATCGGCAATCTTCTTCATCGTGCCGCGCAGGATCTTGCCCGAGCGGGTCTTCGGCAGGCGGTTCACCGTGATGGCGATGCGGAAGGCGGCCACCGGACCGATGCGCTCGCGCACCAGCGCGACGATCTCCGCCTCGATCAGCGCCGGCGAGCGGTCGACGCCGGATTTCAGCACGAGAAAGCCGCACGGCACCTCGCCCTTGAGTTCGTCATGGATGCCGATGACGGCGCATTCGGCGACGGCCGGATGGGCGGCGAGCACTTCCTCCATGCCACCGGTGGAGAGGCGATGGCCGGCCACGTTGATGATGTCGTCGGTGCGGCCCATGATGAAGAGCTGGCCGTCCTCGTCGCAGAAGCCGGCATCGGCGGTCTTGTAGTAGCCGGGAAACTCGGCGAGATAGCCTTCGGTGAAGCGGAAATCCTGCCGCCAGAGCGTGGGCAGGCAGCCCGGCGGCAGCGGCAGCCTGATGGCGATCGAGCCCATGCGGTTGGCACCGAGGGGGTGCCCGCCCTCGTCGAGAATGTCGACCTGGTAGCCCGGCATCGGCACGCCGGTGGAGCCGATCTTGATCGGCAGCGCGCCGAGCCCCACCGGATTGCCGGCGATGGCCCAGCCGGTTTCGGTCTGCCACCAGTGATCGACCACCGGCACCCCGAGCTTCGCCTGCGCCCATTCCACCGTGTCGGGGTCGGCCCGCTCGCCGGCGAGGAACAGGGCGCGCAGCGACGAGCGGTCATAGCGGTGCATCAGCAGCCCTTCGGGGTCTTCCTTCTTGATGGCCCGCAGCGCGGTCGGCGCGGTGAACAGCGCGCTCACCCGGTATTCCTCGATGACGCGCCAGAACACGCCGGCATCGGGCGTGCCCACCGGCTTGCCCTCGTAGAGCACCGTGGTGCAGCCGGCCAGCAGCGGGGCGTAGATGATGTAGGAATGGCCGACCACCCAGCCAATATCCGAGGCGGACCAGAACACCTCGCCCGGCTCGACGCCGTAGAGCCCCGACATCGACCAGCGCAGCGCCACCATGTAGCCGCCGGTGTCGCGCACGACGCCTTTCGGCTTGCCGGTCGTGCCCGAGGTATAGAGGATGTACAGCGGATCGGTGGCGGCGAGCGGAACCGGCTCGGCGCCGCGCCCCTCGGCCATCGCGCTGGCGCGCAGGCTCGCCCAGTCATGGTCGCGGCCGGGCAGGAGCTGGGCCTGCGCCTGCGGGCGCTGGAACACGAGGCAGGCTTCCGGCTTGTGCGTCGCCATGGTCAGCGCGAGGTCGAGCAGCGGCTTGTAGGCAATGAGGCGGCTCGGCTCGATGCCGCAGGAGGCGGAGAGCACCAGCCTCGGCTGGGCGTCGTCGATGCGGCTGGCGAGTTCGGCCGCGGCAAAGCCGCCGAACACCACCGAATGCACCGCGCCGATGCGGGCGCAGGCCAGCATGGCGAACACCGCCTCGGGAATCATCGGCATGTAGATGACGACGCGGTCGCCCTTCTCGACGCCGAGTTCGCGCAGCACGCCGGCCAGCGCGCTCACTTCGGTGAGCAACTCGGCATAGGTGATGGTGCGTCTGGCGCCGGTGACGGGGCTGTCATAGTGGATCGCCGCCACCGCGCCGCGGCCGGCCGCGACGTGGCGGTCCACCGCGTTGTGACAGACATTGGTGACGCCATCGACAAACCAGCGGCCATAGACCCCGGCGGCGGGGTCGAAAATGGTCCGGGGCTCGACATACCAGTCGATGGCACGCGCCGCCTCGCCCCAGAACATGTCCGGATGTTCGATCGACTGCGCGTAGGCGGCGGGGTAGCGGCTCTCCTGCGGGGCAGGCATCGAGATAGGCGTCGAGACGGGCATCGACATGGGCGTTCTCCTGGAGCGACATTTTCTTGCTTGAACTGAATTTCACGGCTCATGACCGGCAATTCAAGAACGCTCAAATGCTTACGACCTTGGTCGTGCCCCAGGGTCATCGCGTCAGGGTCATCGCGTCCGGAGGTGCCTGCCGCACCATCGCGGTGGCACGCCGCCGCTGCCGCCGTGGGCGCATGGTCCTTCAACGCGAACCGCCGGCCCTGAGGAGCCGGCGGCGGATGTCTTCGCGGATGGCGCGCAGCGGAAAGGCGCTCTGTCTGCCCGATGTGTCCGCCGCCGGGCAGAATGCCTCAAGCCGCTGGAGCCGTCCGGGTTAATGCGAATGCATGGAAATGCATGGAAATGTTGCGCCGGGGCCCGTTAGTGGAGGGTTGCTCCCTTGAGCCGCGTGATTTCGTCCTTCAGCAGAAGTTTCCGCCGTTTCAGATCGGCGACACGGGCGTCATTCGACGCCGGGCGGTTTATCTCTTCCTTCAGTTCGCGCTCGAGTGCCTGATGGCGCCGCTCAAGTTCCGTGACATGCGCCTGCATGGACATGGACATTATCTCCTGTCGTCAGATGCGGACGTCATCAGTCTGTCACGAGAGTTTCGCGCTGTCGACGACACGATGCGCTGCGCTGCAGCATGCGGGACCGCGCAACGGTCCATGGCGAGGGGGCTCGCGGCCTGCGCCGGTGGTTGCGGAAGCTGTTGCGAGCGGGCCCGTGGCCGGTGATACTATCCGCCACGCCCCGGCTGGAGGGGCGACTGAGTTTGCGGATCAGGTGTTTGGCAGAACAGATGACGGCGGCGGATGAGGAACGGGAGCAGAGGGCTCTCCTCGAGCGCCTGCGGCAGGAGCATCGCGATCTCGACGTGGCGATCGCCGCGTTGCAGGAGATGCCGGGCAGCGACCAGCTGCAGCTGGCGCGATTCAAGAAGCGCAAGCTGCTGATCAAGGATCGCATCGGCTATATCGAAGACCAGATGTGCCCTGACATCATCGCCTGAGCGCGGAGGGCTCCCGTCGCGCGCCTCGGGGCGCGCGTTCGCCGCGTTTTCGGACGGGAGCGGTTTGGCGTGGCCAGACGGCCAGCCTTCGTGGCGTCGGCGGAAGGCGGGCGATTGCGGCGGCCGTCCCCTGCCAGCGGCGAGGACGGCCGGCACGTCTCAGAACTGCGTCAGCAGCACGTCGGCATTGGTCTTGTCGGCCTTGCTCGGCACGTCCTCGACATTGAGGATCAGCACTTCGCCATCGTCCACCACCGCGGAATAGCGCTTGGAGCGCACGCCGAGGCCGGCGGCCGACGCGTCGAAATCAAGGCCGATCGCCTTGGCGAACTCGCCATTGCCGTCCGACAGGAAGATGATCTTGCCGCCGGCATTGGAGGCCTTTTCCCACGCGGCGAGCACGAACGGATCGTTGACCGCCGTCACCGCGATGGCGTCGACGCCCTTGGCGAAGAAATCGTCGGCGCGGGCGATGAAGCTCGGCAGGTGGTTCTTGTGGCAGGTGGGCGTGAAGGCGCCGGGAACGGCGAACAGGACGACCTTCTTGTTCTTGAAGATCTCGTCGGTGGATTTCGGCACCGGGCCGTCCTCGGTGGCGACGCGGAAGGTGACGCTCGGCAGCTGGTCGCCGACCTTGATCGTCATTGGGTGTTTCCTTTCAAGCGCTGGATATGCGGGCGGTCGCCGGGCCGCCAGCCGGCGCCGCGCCTGTGTCGCGCGCGACCCGTCGGCCCGGTCGGCCGGTAGAATAACCGTTTCCCATTGATCGGGAAGCGTTTTCAGCGTGCGGAAAGGAGGGCGTCCACCTCGACGGCGCGCGGGCCGTCGACCAGCGTGAAGCGTAGCCGCGTGGCCGCGATGTCCGCCCCCTTGGGCACGCCGTCGACCGGCAGGAGGAACACGGTCTGTCCGTCCGGGCCGGGCTCGCGGGCGGGCAGCGGCAGCGCCCAATCCTCGCTCGGCCCCTCGACGAACAGGTCGGCGGTATCGGGATTGGCCACGCGGGCCACGACGCGGATGGTCTGGCCGGGCTGGCCGGCGGCGGGGCCGAGGTCGGCCGTCTCCAGCGCGGTGGCGCCGCCATTACCGAAGGCGGCCAGCTGCGGCACGGTGGAAAGCGCGGCGGCCAGATCCGGCGGCGTTGATGGTGCGCCATCCGCCGGGAGCGCCAGGGCCACTTCGGCGGTGGCCGGCTGGCAGATCTTCGCGCATACCGCGAAATCGAGGGTGAGGCGCAGGTCGACCGGCTTGCCGGGATCGCGCGGCGTCACCCGGAAGGGCAGGGTGACGTCCTTCTTGTAGCCGATGGAGAAGCTGCCGCCGTCGTCGAAGCGGACCGGCGCCGGCCAGAGGATATCCACCCGCGCGACATTGTCGGAGCCCGACCAGTCAAAATGCGGCGGAACGCCGCTGTCGCCGGGATAGCGCCAGTAGGTTTTCCAGCCGGCACCGAGCCGGATCTGCACGCCGCCGGTGACGATCTCGCCGTCGCGGGGGCCGGCGAGAAGCCGCACCGCCGTACCGTTCGGCGCCGTCCAGGGGGAACTTATGTCCCCGGAGCCAACCACCGGCGCGCTGTCCGCCCGAGCGGGTACGGCGCCGGGGAGCGCGGTCATGAGGGCTACCATGAGGGCGGCGGGAGCAAGGGCGAGGCGTGCGCGCGAAACCATGCTCTGGCGATAGCCTCTCGCGCCGCCGCCGGAAAGTCTCGCCAGCGCACTTTCATGTGAGGCCCTTCCCGCAGCGAAATCTTGGGACGCACGCGGCTCTTGCAAATGACCCCGCGAGGATTAGGCTTTTACCCATGTGGATTGGACGAGAAAGCCGCGACAGGTCCGGCGGCGGTTCTGACGGGGCCTATCTTGAGGGACAGATGCTGGTTGCCATGCCGGGCATGCGCGACGAGCGTTTTGCCCGTGCGGTGATCTATCTGTGCGCGCATTCACCCGAGGGGGCGATGGGCATCATCGTCAACCAGCCCGCGCCCAACATCAAGTTTTCCGATCTCCTTGTGCAGCTGGATGTCATTCCGCAGGAGGATCGCATTCACCTGCCGCAGCGCGCCGGCGGCGTGAAGGTACTGAAGGGCGGGCCGGTCGAGACCGGGCGCGGCTTCGTGCTGCACAGCTCCGATTTCTTCATCGAGGATTCGACGCTGCCGATCGATGATGGCATCTGCCTCACCGCCACGCTCGATATCCTGAAGGCCATTGCCGCCGGTGGAGGCCCCGCGAGCGCGCTGCTCGCTCTCGGCTATGCCGGATGGGCGCCGGGACAGCTGGAGAACGAGATTCAGCAGAATGGCTGGCTGCACTGCCCGGCGGACCAGACGCTGGTGTTCGAGGCCGAAGCGAGCGTGAAATACGACCTCGCCCTGCGCAAGATCGGCATCGATCCCGGCATGCTCTCCCCCGACGCCGGGCACGCCTGAGGCCGGGCCGCCCGCCTGCGGGACCGCGCGGGCGAGAAGCCGCGGGCGGATGCCGGCAGCGGCGGATGCCGTGTCGCGCCCTTTCCGAACGATTCTTTTCGTCTGTTCAGCTTGGCAGTGGCTGTTCGGCTTGGCAGCGACTTTGCGCGTGAACGCCGCGCGTTGCCCGCTCCGCAGACGTACCCTGCATTTTGCAAGCCCTGCATTTTGCAAGCCCTGCGTTTTGCAAGCCCTGCGTTTTGCAAGCGCGCCGCTGAAAAGCCCGCCTGCCTGGCAAAAAGCGCGCCTGCCTGGCAAGAGGCGGGGCCTTACCCCTGCTGGGCCGGCTTGGTCACCGCCGGAGGCTTGGCCGCAGCAGGCCTCGGTGCCGCGGACGGGGCGGGGGCACCGCGGGTGCCGGCCTCGGCGGGTGAGGTGGTGGGCCGCGGTGCCGGGCTCGGCGGGGCTGTGGTTGCCGGGGCGCCGCCGAGCACGTTCGCCAGCTGTTGCAGGCTGGCCGTCGCGCTGCCGGTCGCAATTGCGGCCGACGCCGGGGCAGAATTAGCCGCAGGGGACCTTGGCGCGGGCGGCCTCAGGGGTGCGGGCCTCAAGGGCGCGGGCCGGGCATCCGGCGTCCTGGCATCCGGCGCCTTGGCATCCGGCGCCCTGGCGTCGGAAACCCTGGCATCGGAAACCCTGGCATCGGAAACCCTGGCATCGGAAACCCTGGCATCGGAAACCCTGGCGTCGGCAACCTTCGTGTCCGGCGCCTTGCCGTCCACCGGCCTGGCCGGCGCGGGCCTCGGGGCGGGCTTGCCGCCGCGTGAGAGCAGGCGGCTGCGTTCCAGAAGCGAGGCCGGGGCGGAATCGGGCTGAAGCTGCCGGCGTGCATCCTCCGCCGACATGGGCTCGCCGAACAGGTGACCCTGTCCGTAGCGGCAGCCGAGGCGGGCCAGCGCGGAAGCGGCCTGCTCGCTCTCGATTCCCTCGGCGACGATGTCCATGCCCAGGTCATGGGCCATGTTGATGATGGTGCGCAGGATGACCGGGCGCTGGGCCTTGTTGCCGTTGCGCCCCAGCGCCTTCATGAAGGTGCGGTCGACCTTGATCGTGTCGAACGGGAAGCGCTGGAGATAGGCCAGCGAGGAATAGCCCGTGCCGAAATCGTCCAGTGAGAGGCCCGCGCCAAGCTCGCGCATGCGCAAGAGGATCTGCGCGGAATATTCCGGGTTTTCCATCGCCAGCGATTCGGCCAGTTCCAGCTTCAGCGTGCCGGGGGCCACCACGTTGCGGGCGAGGATCGCCTTGATGTCCTGCAGCAGGTCGTGGCGCAGCATCTGCCGGGAGGAGATGTTCACCGAGACGAAGATCGGCTCGCCACGCAGGATGCGCTGCCAGCTGCCCAGCTGGCGTGCGGCACCATCGAGCATGAACAGGCCGATATCGACGATGAGGCCGGAATCCTCGGCAATGCCGAAAAAATCGGCCGGCGCCAACGTGCCCAGTGTGGGATGCTGCCACCGCACCATGGCCTCGAAGCCGGCAATGGCGCGGGTCGAAAGATCGACCACCGGCTGGTAGACGATGCTGATCTCCGAGCGCTCCAGCGCCTGGCGCAGATCCGCTTCCATGGTGAGCCGGTCGAGCTTGTGAGTGCGCATCGAGGGCCGGAACACCTCGATGCGGTCGCCGCCCACGCGCTTGGCGAAATACATCGCCAGCTCCGAATCCTTCATCATCTCGTCCGGCGTCCGCCGTTGCCCGTCCGCCAGCAGAAGGCCGATCGAGGCGGTGATGAAGATCTCGCGGTCGCCGAAGGTGATGGGCGCGCGCAGCGTGCGGCGCAGCGTGTCGGCGAAGGCGGTGATGCGCTCGGGATCGCGCTCGGACATGAGGATGAGCGCGAAATGATCGCTGCCGAGCCGCGCCAGCGTGTCCTGCTGCTTGGTGAGGCGCATCAGCCGGCGCGCGACGGTGAGCAGGATGGAATCGCCCGCCGGCATGCCGAGGCTGGCATTGACCTGCTGGAATCGGTCGATGTCGATCAGCATGATGGTCGGCTTCAGCGTCTCGTCGGCGCGGGCGAAGCCGTTGGCGGAGGCGAGGCGGTCGAGAAACAGTTCGCGGTTGGGCAGGCCGGTCAAATTGTCGTGCACCGCGTCGTGCAGCATCCGCTCCTCGGCGGTGCGCATGTCGGTGACGTCGGACAGCGTGCCGATGCAGCGCACCACCTCGCCATCGGTGCCGACCACCGGCCGCGCGCGCAGGTTGAACCACATGTAATGGCCGTCATGCGCGCGCAGGCGGAAATCCTGGTCGATGCGCCCGCGCCGCTGGTCCAGCAGCCCGTCCAGCGTGGCGCGGAAACGGTCGCGGTCCATCGGATGGATGATGTCCAGCCAGCCGGCGGCCTCGGTCTCCAGCGTGCCGTGCTTGAGGCCGAGCATGTGCTCGGCTTCCGGGCTCACATGGATGCGATCGGTGTCGACGTCCCAGTCCCAGACGATATCGCCCGAGCCCGCCACGGCGAGCGCGCGGCGCTCCAGTTCCTGCGTGCTGCCGGCCACCGAGCCGGTGCCGGCGAAGGCGTGCTGCATCACCGTGAAGCCGATCAGCATGACGATCAGCACCAGCCCGCCGAGCAGGGCCGGGGCGACGAGGTCGTTGCCGATGCGCCCCGACACCGCCATGCCGGCGGTGACGACCCATACGACCAGAAGCAGGAGGGTCGGGATGATGAGAACGGCGCGGTCATAGCGGTGCAGGGCGAGCCACAGCACCACGGCGAAGCCCATGATCGACACCACCAGCAGCGAGGGCCGGGCGATGCCGGCCGCCGCCGAGGGGTCGAGCAGCGCGAGGCCCACCAGCGCGGCGAGGAAGACCAGCCAGCCGGCGGTGATGTGCGCATAGCGCACGTGCCAGCGGTTGAGGTTGAGATAGGCGAACAGGAACACGACCAGCGTGGCGGCGAGGATCGCCTCGCCGGCCGCGCGCCAGAATTGCTGCGCCAGCGGCGAGATGCCGAACACTTTCGACCAGAAGCCGAAATCGAGGCCGATATAGCCCAGCACGGCCCAGGCCAGAAGTGCCGCGGCGGGGAACATCGCGCTGCCCTTCACCACGAACAGGATGGTGAGGAACAGCGCCAGCAGGCCGGCAATGCCAATGACGATGCCATTATACAGCGTGAAGCTGTTGACCTTGTCCTTGTAGGCCTCCGGCTCCCAGAGATAGAGCTGCGGCAGGTTGCCGTCGGCAAGTTCCGCCACCAGCGTCACCGTCGCGCCGGGATCGAGGGTGATGAGGTAGACGTCGGCGTCCGGCGCGTTCTGCCGCTCGGGGCGGAAGCCCTGGCTGGCGGTGATGTTGAGGATGCGCCGGTTGCCGAGGTCCGGCCAGAACACGCCGGATCCCACCATGCGGTAGTGCGGCGCCACGATCAGCCGGTCGACCTGCTCGTCGGTATTGTTGGCGAGGGCGAACACCGCCCATTTGCTGCCATCCGGCCCCGGCGCGACCGAGCGCACCTCGATGCGGCGGACGATGCCGTCGGCGCCCGGCACGGTCGAGACCTGGATGCGGTCGGTCTCGCTCGTATGCCGCTCGATCGCCGGGGCGAGATCGACCACCAGCGCGTCAAGGCGGATCGCCACCGCGTCCAGCGCGCGGGCGACCGACGCGGGGAACGCGCTGGCCAGCACCAGCGCGAGCGCGGCGAATGCCAGCTGCCCGAGGGCTGGCCGGCGCATCGACATACGCAGCGGGAAACGACGGAAGAAGGCCAAACGGCTACCTCTGGTTCTGGCGTTGGGTCCGGTCGAAGGCCAAGACGAGTTTCATGCCGAAATTCATGCCGATAGTCGGAACGACATCCGGTGGCGTGGCCGGGTGGTCGTTCCTGCGTTGCCCGCTTCCCTCGGTGACGCCCTGCGATGAGTAGCGGCGACGCGCGGCGGGAGCAAGGCGTGGCCGGTGGTGATGCGCGGACATTCCGTCGGCAAGGTCCGTCCCGCGGCTGGTGCCTCCGCTTCGGGCCCTGTGCCCGCGACGGCCCGATGCCGCTGGAGCCGCGCAAGCCCCGTGCCCGCGGGCGGCCGGCTACGGCGCCTGCGGCTGCGTCTCCGGCACCGTCCAGGTCTTGATGCGGGTCTCCAGGCTCGCGCGCTCCTCCGGCGTCAATTCGCTGACCATCTGGCCGAGCATGAGATCATCGAGCTTCTGCGCCTTGGCCGCGAGGTACCAGGCGGCGGCGGAAACCTTGTCCACCGGCACGCCGCGCCCGGCGGAGAGAATGCGGGCATAGCGGTTCTGCGCGATCGGGTTGCCCGCCAGCGCGGCCTTGTGGAAAAGTGTGGCGGCGCGGGCTTCGTCCTTGGGCACGCCGTCGCCGTTGAACACCATGATGGCAAGCTCGGTGGTGGCGACCACATTGCCGAGCTGGTCCGCGCGCATCAGCAGGCGCGCGGCCTCGCGCGGGTCCTTGGGCACGCCGTTGCCGTCGCGATAGAGCGTGGCGAGGGCATAGATCGCGTCCGGCTGGTCCTTGTCGGCGGCGCGGCGGAACCAGTCGGCGGCAATGGCCGGCTCGCGCGGCGCCAGCTCGCCCTGCAGATAGACGAGGCCGAGATTATAGGCGGCGGCGACATTGCCCTTCTCGCCGGCCTGCCGCAGCAGGTCGATCGCTTCGGTCTTTTCCGCGCCCTCGCCCGATATGAGCTTCATCGAGCCCAGCGTGAACAGCGCGTCGGCATTGCCCTTGGCGGCGGCGGCTTCGAACCATTCACGCGCGGCCGTGCTGTCCTGCCGCACGCCGTAGCCCTGCGAGAGGAGTTCGCCCGCCAGCACCATGGCGATGGGATCGTCCTGCGCCCTGGCGCGCTCGACCGCGAGACCCAGCGCGGTCTTGAACTGACCGCGCTGATAGGCGCCATAGGCGGCATCCTGCGGGGAGGGGGTGGCCGGCGCCGGGCCGGCGTCGAGCTGGATCCGGGCCGGCGCCTTGGTCGGCGTGGCGCCCGTGCCGGGTGGCAGCGCCGTCACCCCCGGCGGGGTGGTGTCCTTGTCCTCGGCGGCCACGGGCGAGCCCGCGCCTGCGGCGAGCAGTGCCGCGAGGCATCCCAGGAGGGCCGCAGCGGACGGCAGGCGCATCAGCCGGCTCCCCCGGCCGCCAGCGCGCCCGCCAGCGCCGGCGCGCCCGGGTCGTCCAGCAGGTCGGCATCCACCGCGATGAAATCGGCGCCGATCGCGACCAGCGCGACAACTTCCTCCAGCGTGCGGGCATAGGCGACGCAGGGCGGCTCGAACAGCTGCACCCACCATTCGGCGCGCTCCAGCGTCGTCTCGAAGGCCGGCCGGCGGCCCTGGGCGTCGGGCTCGCCGAACATCACGTAATCGGCGCCGGCCTCGGCTGCGGTCATCGCGTCATGCTTGCTGCGCAGGCCGCCGGCGCCGGCAATGCCGTCCGGGCGCAGGGCCGGAAGCGCGGCCTTGAGCGCCTCATGGCCATCGAGATGCGCGCCATCCGCCCCGAGTGCCGCGCCGAGCGCGGTATCCGCCTCGATCAGGCAGGCGGCGCCGATATCCTGGCTGGCGGCGACGAGCGGGCGCAGAGCGTCGGCCGCGGGCTGGCCGGGGACGGCCCGCAGCAGCACCGCCGCGATGTCGACCTCGCCACCGGCGCGGCGCAGCCCATCCGCCACCCGGGCGGCATCGGCCACCAGCGGGGCGGGCACGAGAACATAGAGGCGGGGAGCGGTCGGAGCGGGTGCGGAGCGGGCCATGGGAATGTCTGATGAACTTCTGAAAGCCATGCCGGAGGATGGCGGCGAAAGCGCGGCATTGCCCGCGCGTCCAGGGGGATGATGTTTCCCTGCTGTCTAGAGCATTTGCCGGCCCGTTGGAAACAGCCGATCGTGGCGGGGCGCCGGGGTTGGTCCGGTATCGCGCATCCGGGGCGATCTGCGCCTCCGCCTGTTGCGAGGCGGCGCGGCCGGTGCTCCCGGCGACACTTACCACGATGAGGTGGCATGGTAAGGTTTCCTTCGGGCTGTCGGCAAGCTGTGCGCCTCAGCGATCTCCCTCACTTCACGGTCGTCGCACGAGAATGCTAGACCTTGGCTGACGCCAATCGGCCGGCCTGCTGCCGGCTGTCCGCTCCCTGGGGGAAACATGGTCCTTCGACCCGCCTATCGCTTCGCGGCCCTGCTGGCCGCCGCGACATTCCTCACCGCGCCGGCCCTGGCGCAGCAGCCGGCCGCGCCCGCCGCGCCGGCGGCCACCAGCGCCGCGCCGTCCGCGATTCCGCCCGGCCTCGCCTGGCCGCGCAGCTTCGATCTCGGCGACAAGGTGCTGCAAATCTACCAGCCGCTGATCGAGCAGTGGAACGGCGACCAACTGGCCGGCCGCGCCGCCATCGCCATCGGCCCCAAGACCGGCACGCCGACCTATGGCATCGCCCGTTTCACCGCGCGCGTCGCGGTCGACAAGCCCTCCAAGCTCGCCCAGCTCGGCCCGATCCAGATCACCAAGGTCGATGTGCCGACCGACCCGACGCAGGACATGGCGCTGATGAGCGCGCTGCAGTCGCACATTCCCGCCGGTGGCATCACGGTCGCCCTCGATCATCTGCTGACCAGCTATGCCGCCTCCAAGGAACTGACCAAGGCGGAGACGCAGCCGGTCGACAACACCCCGCCCAAGATCATCTTCGCCGACAAGGCGACCATCCTGGTGCTGGTGGCCGGCACGCCGGTGGCCAAGCCGATCGACGGCGTGACCGGGTTCCAGCGCGTCGTCAACACCCATCCGCTGATCCTCGTGGATGCCTCCGGCGGCTATCACCTGCAGGCGGCCGGCAGCTGGTATCAGGCCAAGGCGATCGAGGGGCCGTGGACGTTGCAGCGCGCGCCCGATCCTTCGCTCGAGGCGGCCGGCAGCACCGCGAACTATGAATCGGCGGCGGTCTCGCTGCTGCCGGCAAACGGCCAGAAGCCGGCGACGCCGCCGGCCGTGGTGGTCTCCACCGGCCCGGCCGAACTGGTCATCACCGACGGCGCCGCGCAGATGGTGCCGGTGAGCGGCACCTCGCTGCTGCGCGTCGGCAATGCCGACCACGCGATCATCCTCGACCCGTCGAACAACCAGTATTACGTGCTGATTTCCGGCCGCTGGTTCCGCGGCCCCGGCCTCAGCGGGCCGTGGGCCTTCGTGCCGGGCGCCAGCCTGCCGGCGGATTTCAAGAAGATCTCGCCGACCGATCCGGTCGCCAACGCGCTGGTGGCCGTGCCTGGCACGCCGCAGGCGAAGGAAGCCGCCATCGCCGCGACCGTGCCGCAGACCGCGACCATCAAGCGCGATACCCAGCTCACCATCCAGTATGATGGCGGCACGCCGCGTTTCGAGCCGATCAAGGGCACGATCCTGTCCTATGCGGTGAACACCCGCACCCCGGTGATCAAGCTCGACGCGACGCGCTACTATGCCCTGGTGCAGGCCGCATGGTTCGTGGCCAACGCGCCGACCGGGCCGTGGTTCGTGACCGACACGGTGCCGTCGGCGATCTACACCATCCCAAGTTCCTCGCCGCTGCACTATGTCACCTATGTGCGCGTCTACGCCTCGACCGCCGACGCGGTGACGGTCGGGTACACGCCCGGCTATCTCGGCGTGATGCTCGAACCGGGCGGCACGGTGGTCTACGGCACCGGCTATGACTGCGTCGGCTATATCGGCGCCTACTGGTATGGCTGCCCGGCCTCCTACGGCGCCAATGCCGCCTTCGGCTGGACCGACGGCTTCGCCTTCGGCTTCGCGGCGGGCTATCCCTGGGGTGCCTGGGGCCCGGCCTGGGGGCCCTATTGGGGGCCTGGCCCGTGGGGCGGGCCGTGGGCGGGCGTGAATGTCAACGCCACCAACATCTACGGCCAGTGGGGCGCCAATGCCGCCTATGCCCATGCCTGGGGCTACAACCCCTGGACCGGCAATGAATGGGCCGGCCGCGCGGCGAGCGGCGTCACCGCCAACGGCACCGCGTTCCAGGGCCGTTCGGCCGCTGCCTTCAACCCGTGGACCGGCAATTATGCCGGCGGGCGCGAGGGCTCCTTCTTCAACCCGGCGACGGGTGCCGAAGGCGCGGCGCGCGCGGGTGTCACCGGCAATGCCTATACCGGCAATTTCGCCGCCGGCCGGCAGTCGGAAGCCTATAACCCCACCACGGGCGTCGGCCATGCCTCCGAGACCGGCGTCACCGACACCAACGGCCATGTCAGCGTCGACAGCCGTGGCGTCGCCGGCAATGCGCGTACCGGCAATGCCGTGGCGTGGAACAATGGCAACGTCTACACCGACCATGACGGGTCGATCCACCAGTACGACGCCAATAATGGCTGGCAGCACCAGACCATTGACGGCTGGCAGCACGACACCGACGCGGCGCAGACCGACCGGCTCGACCAGCAGCGCCAGTTCCAGAGCTACGGCGACCAGCGCGTGGAGAATTTCGCCCGTGGCGGCGGTTATGGCGGCGGCGATTTCAATGCCGACCATTTCGGTGGCGGCGATTTCGGCGGCGGCTTCGGCGGCGGTTTCCGCCGCTGAGGCGCCGGCCTGGGCTGTTGTCCGTATATGTTGACGATGCCAAATCCCCGGGCCTGCGCCCGGGGATTTTCTTTGTGGCGCGAGCCTGCCTCACCCCGGATGCGCCGGCGCCACGAATGCGGCTGCCGCCCGGCCAAAATGAAGGCGCCGCCCGGGGGGCGGCGCCTCTGGTCTTCCAGGAACGGGCCGAGAGCTCTCAGGCCGCGCCAGCTCTCAGGCCGCGCCAGCTCTCAGGCAGCGCTCTTGTGCTCGATTTCCGGCGTCCACTGCCCCAGCGCCGCGAGGTAGTTCATCCGGGCGCGGTGGGTGAAGGCGGCCTGTCCGGCCGCCCAGTTCTCCGGCTTGCCCGACCACGCCTTCTGCGGCGCCGCCTGCAGCGCGCGGCCATAGGAGAAGGTGAGGTTCCACGGCAGGGCGCCGGCGCGGATCATCGCGTCGAGATGGGCGGTGGCTTCCTCATCCGACTGGCCGCCGGAGAGGAAGGCGACGCTCGGCACCGCCGGCGGCACGCAGTTCTTGAGCAGCTTCACGGTCTTCTCGGCAACCTCGGCGACCGAGGCCTGCTTCGCCGACTTCTTGCCGGCAATGGCCATGTTCGGCTTCAGCACCATGCCTTCGAGCTTCACGCGGCCATAGAATAGCTGCTGGAACACTTCCTTCAGCACCCACTCCGTGACTTCGTAGCAGCGGTCGATGTCGTGGTCGCCGTCCATCAGCACTTCCGGCTCGACGATCGGCACGATGCCGGCGGCCTGCGCCAGCGCGGCGTAGCGGGCCAGCGCCTGGGCATTGGCGAGGATGGAGGTGTAGCTCGGGATATCGGCGCCGATATCGATCACCGCGCGCCATTTCGCGAAGCGGGCGCCGAGGTCGTAATATTCCTTGAAGCGCTCGCCGAGGCCGTCGAGGCCCTCGGTGATGGTCTCGCCGGGGCAGCCCGGCTGCGGCTTCGCGCCGAGATCGACCTTGATGCCGGGGATCGAGCCGGCCTGGGCGATCAGCTCGACCAGCGGCGTGCCGTCCTTGGCCTTCTGGCGGATGGTCTCGTCGTACAGGATGACGCCCGAGATATAATCGGTCATCGCCTCGGTCGACCGGAACAGCAGCTCGCGATAATCGCGGCGGTTGTCGAAGGTGGATTCGACGCCGATGGCATCGAAACGCTTCTTGATCGTGCTCGTGCTCTCGTCGGCGGCCAGAATGCCCTTGCCGCCCGCCGCCAGCTTGTACGCAACCTCTTCGAGGCTCGCCGTCATATCTCTCTCCCGCGCGAAACAGATAGTCCCGGCCACGCGGCATGTTTAACCCACGCGACCGGGCCGGTTACATCAATAGCATCCGGCCCGGACCTGTCCCGATTGGCGGGCTTCTCCACCGGGCCGGAGGATCGTTCAGCGGCGCAGCGCCTCGACGCCCGGCAGGGCCTTGCCCTCCAGCCATTCGAGGAAGGCACCGCCCGCCGTCGATACATAGGTGAAGCGTTCCGCCACACCCGCATGGTTGAGCGCCGCCACCGTGTCGCCGCCACCGGCGACCGAGAGCAGCTTGCCCGCATCGGTCAGCTCGGCCGCCGCCTTCGCCACCGCGACCGTCGCGGTGTCGAAGGGCGGCAGTTCGAAGGCGCCGAACGGGCCGTTCCACACCACGGTCTTCGCGCCGTGCAACTTCTCGATGACCTGCGCGATCGAGGCCGGGCCGGCATCGAGGATCATTTCGTCCGGCCCGATATCGTCGACCGTGGCCACCCGGTGCGGCGCATGGGCCTTGAACGCGGTAGCCGCCAGCGCGTCGACCGGCAGCACGATCTCGCAGCCCGCCGCCTTGGCCTTGTCGACGATTTCCAGCGCCGTTGGCGCGAGGTCATGCTCGCACAGCGACTTGCCGACATCCTTGCCCTGCGCCGCAAGGAACGTGTTGGCCATGCCGCCGCCGATGACCAGGATGTCGACCTTGGCGACGAGATTGCCGAGCAGTTCCAGCTTGGAGGAAACCTTGGCGCCGCCGACCACGGCGAGCACGGGGCGCCGCGGCTTCTCCAGCGCCTTGGCCAGCGCCTCGATTTCCACCTGCATGCAGCGTCCGGCAAAAGCCGGCAGCTTGTGCGCCAGTCCCTCGGTGGAGGCGTGGGCGCGGTGCGCGGTGGCGAAGGCGTCGTTGACATAGAGATCGCCGAGCGCGGCCAGCGCGGCGACGAAGTCGGGGTCGTTCTTCTCTTCCCGCTTGTCGAAGCGGGTATTCTCCAGCAGCAGCACCGCGCCGGGCTGCAGCTTTTCCACCGCCGCCCGGGCCACCTCGCCGATCGTGGCGGGGGCGAAGGCGACCGGCCGGCCGAGCCGGGAGGCGACTTCGCCGGCGATGGGCGCCAGCGACAGCGCCGGGTCCTCACCCTTGGGCCGGCCGAAATGGGCGAGCAGAATGACCTTGCCGCCCTTGTCGGCGATTTCGCGGATGGTCGGCAGCACGGCCTGGATGCGGGTGTCGTCGGTGACGCGGCCGGCATCGACCGGCACGTTCAGGTCCACGCGCACGAGCACGCGTTTGCCGGCGACATCGGCGTCGTCGAGCGTGCGGAAGGCCGAAGCCTCGCCGGCAGCGCCACTAGATGCCTCACTCATGGATTCCTCCTCGGGTTTTGTTGATCTTGATGCGAAACGGCCGGGCCTCTTGGCGGAGGGCCCGGCCGGAACTCGTTCAGATCAGCTTGCCGAGGGCGACCGCCGTATCCGACATGCGGTTCGAGAAGCCCCATTCATTGTCGTACCAGGACAGTACCCGGACGAAATTGCCTTCCAGCACCTTGGTCTGGTCGAAATGGAAGATCGAGGAATGGGGATCGTGGTTGAAGTCGGAGGACACGTTCGGCTGCGTCGTGTAGCCGAGAATGCCCTTGAGCGGACCATCGGCGGCGGCCTTGATCGCGGCGTTGATCTCGTCCTTCGTCACGTTCTTCTTGGCGACGAACTTGAAATCGACGACCGAGACGTTCGGCGTCGGCACGCGCAGCGAGGTGCCGTCGAGCTTGCCGGCGAGTTCGGGAAGCACGAGGCCGACCGCCTTGGCGGCGCCGGTGGTGGTCGGGATCATCGACAGCGCCGCGGCGCGGGCGCGGTAGAGATCCTTGTGCATGGTGTCCAGCGTGGGCTGGTCGCCGGTATAGGAGTGGATGGTCGTCATGAAGCCGTGGTCGATGCCGAACGCGTCGTTCAGCACCTTGGCCACCGGCGCCAGGCAATTGGTGGTGCAGGAGGCGTTGGAGATGACCAGGTGATCCTTGGTCAGCTTGTCGTGGTTCACGCCGAACACCACCGTCAGATCCGCGCCGTCGGCGGGGGCGGAGACCACCACGCGCTTGGCGCCGGCCTCCAGATGAAGGGCGGCCTTGTCGCGGGCGGTGAAGATGCCGGTGCATTCCAGCGCGATGTCGACGCCCAGCGCCGTGTGCGGCAGTTCGGCGGGATTGCGCACCGCCGTCACCTTGATCGGGCCACGGCCCACGTCGATGGTGTCGCCGTCGACCTTCACCTCGCCGGGAAAGCGGCCGTGCACGCTGTCGAAGCGGAACAGGTGGGCATTGGTCTCGACCGGGCCGAGATCGTTGATGGCAACGACCTCAATGTCGGTGCGGCCCGATTCGATGATGGCGCGGAGCACGTTCCGGCCGATGCGTCCGAAACCGTTGATGGCAACCTTGAGCGTCATGCGTCTATCCCCAAGTAAGCTTATCTGTCGAAACCAGCCGCGCCATGGGCCTCATAGCGCGGTCGCCGTTACGACACCAGTCGCTCTTAGGGCTGATGCTTGCCCTGTGCGCAGCTGACGCAGCCTTTATGCGTCAGCTGCATGGCTAGGGCGTTCATTGCTTGTAATTTCAGCCCTTTTTACCGGTGATGTCAGGACTTCAGGCGGCTCAGCGCGGTCGCGACCACGCCTTCCACCGTGATGCCGAAATGCGCGAAGACTTCCGGCGCCGGGCCCGAGGCGCCGAAGCCGTGCATGCCGACGAAGGCGGCATCCGAGCCGACAATGGCATCCCAGCCCTGGCGGATCGCCGCTTCGATGGCGATCTTCACCGGCGCCTTGCCCACTACCTGCTTGCGGCTCTCGTCCGGCTGGTTGAGGAACAGTTCGAAGCTGGGCACGGAGACCACGCGGGTCGGCACGCCCTGCGCCTGCAGCTGCTCGCGCGCAGCCATGGCGAGCGAGACCTCGGAGCCGGAGGCGAACAGCGAGACCTTCGCCTCGCCCGAGGCCGCCACCAGCTCATAGGCGCCGCGCGCGGTGAGACAGCGCTCGGTGCCCGCGTCGGTGCGCAGCAGCGGCAGGTTCTGGCGGGTGAGCGCCAGAACGCTCGGGCCGGTCTTGTGTTCCAGCGCCAGCTTCCAGGCCTCGGCCGTCTCCACCGTGTCGCACGGGCGGAAGACGAGGAGGTTGGGAATGGCGCGCAGCGCGGCGATCTGCTCCACCGGCTGGTGGGTGGGACCGTCCTCGCCGACGCCGATGGAATCATGGGTGAAGACATAGACGACGCGCACGCCCATCAGCGCCGCGAGGCGGATGGAGGGGCGGCAATAATCGGAGAACACCAGGAAGGTGCCGCCATAGGGGATGAAGCCGCCATGCAGGGCGATGCCGTTCATCGCCGCCGCCATGCCGTGCTCGCGGATGCCCCAGTTCATATAGCGGCCGTCATATTTCGGCGGCTCGACATAGACCGAGGTGGCCTTGGTCTTGGTGTTGTTGGAATGGGTGAGATCGGCCGAGCCGCCGAGCATTTCCGGCAGCGCGGCGGTGAGCGCCTCCAGGACGATTTCCGACGACTTGCGGGTGGCGACGGCGCCGCCATCGGCGCGCGCCTTGGCGATCACGCCGGCAACCACATCGGAGGTGCGGGAGGGCAGGTCGCCGCGCACGCGACGCTCGAACTCGCCGCGCTTCTCGAGATCGGCGGCCTTGAGCCGCTCCAGCCACGCCTTGTGCGCCTGGCGCGAGCGCAGGCCGGCGAGGCGCCAGGCGTCCAGAACGTCGCTGGGGATCACGAAGGGCTCGTATTCCCAGTTGAGGAAGGCACGGGCGGCGGCGATTTCCGCAGCACCGAGCGGGGCGCCATGCACGCCATTGGTGCCGCCCTTGTTGGGCGCGCCATAGCCGATGGTGGTGCGGCAGGCGATGAGCGAAGGCTTGTCGGAGGTCTTGGCGCGCTCGATGGCGGCGAGGATGGCGTCCGGGTCATGGCCGTCGACGCGGGTGGCGTCCCAGCCGGAGGCCTCGAAGCGGGCGAGCTGGTCGGTGGCGACCGAGAGCGCGGTCGAGCCGTCGATGGTGATGTGGTTGTCGTCCCAGAAGACGATCAGCTTGTTCAGCTTCTGGCGGCCGGCGATCTCGATCGCCTCCTCCGAGAGGCCTTCCATCAGACAGCCGTCGCCGCAGATGACATAGGTGTGGTGGTCGACGAGGTCGCCGCCGAACTGCGCCGCTAGCATGCGCTCCGCCAGCGCGAAGCCGACCGAGTTGGCGAGGCCCTGGCCGAGCGGGCCGGTGGTGGTCTCGATGCCGACCGTGTGGCCATATTCCGGGTGGCCGGGCGTACGCGAGCCGAGCTGACGGAAATTCTTGAGGTCGTCGAGCGTCATCCCCTCATAGCCGGTGAGGTACAGCAGCGCGTAGATGAGCATCGAGCCGTGGCCGGCGGAGAGGATGAAACGGTCACGGTCCGGCCAGTGCGGGTCGGTCGGATCGAATTTCAGCACCTTGCCGAACAGCACCGTCGCGACATCCGCCATGCCCATGGGCATGCCGGGGTGGCCCGACTTGGCGGCTTCGACGGCATCCATGGCCAGCGCGCGGATGGCGTTGGCCATGCGATCATGCTTTTCGCGGTTCGACATGAGGGCTGATGTCTCCGAGGGGGAACGCGTTGTCTCTTAGGCGTGCGTGCATCGCGGGTCGCTTCGATGCGACACCGGCTGATTGGGTCTGCCGCGGTGCGGGAGGCCGGGTCGAGTGATAGCACCACGCCGGTCTCTGTCAAACGCGCCGGGCGCTACAAGCGTATGACAGCGTTTGAATACCAGGCCGCGGAATGGCGCATCGGTTGACGCCTGACCCAATGGAAGGCTCAATAGCGCCAAAATCCCCTGCGAGATCGCGGGAAAGCGGCCTCTTCCGGGGCCGCCCGATCCCAGACCGGAGCGTCGATGCCATGAATCCTTCGGCGAACCATCATCCTTCGGCGAGCCCGTCGGCGATCGATCCCGCCGGTGAGCCCACCGCGCTCCAGGCCGCGCTCAAACGCTTCGACGATGCTGTCGAGACGCTCGGCGTGGCGATCCAGCGCCGGCTGGAGGTGGAGCGCCAGGAGGCCGCGCTGGCGCAGCAGCTGCACGTCTTCGGAGCCGACCGTTCGCGGCTGGCCGACGAACTGGACGGCGCACAGGCCCGGGCCGAGCGGCTGGAAGGGGCCAATGAGGAGGTCTCGCGCCGGCTCGGCAGCGCGATGGAAACCATCCGCGCGGTGCTTGCCGCGCATCAGCGCTGAGAGGTCGGCCATGGCCCATGTCACCGTCACCATTGGCGGGCGCGCCTATCGCATGGCCTGCGACGACGGGCAGGAGGACCACCTCGCCCGGCTCGGCGAGCAGGTGGACGAGCGGATCGACCAGTTGCGCATCGCTTTCGGCGAGATCGGCGACCAGCGCCTCAGCGTCATGGCGGCGATCACCCTTGCCGACGAACTGAGCGAGGCGCGCCGGCGGATCCAGGCGCTGGAACGCGACAGCGCGGCCGAGCGCGGCGCGCGCGACCAGGCGGTGCGGCAGATGATCGAGGCCGAGGCGGAGATCGCCGGCACCATCGTCACCGCCGCCGAGCGGCTGGAAGACCTGGCCCGCGAGCTGGGCCCCAGCCCGTCCGGCCGGGTCGGCATGGGCTGAGTAAACGTCAGAATAGTGTTGCGCGCAAAGGTTGTATTATCTATCGTTTCCCGAAAAGGTAGTTCGGGGGAAGGTATGGACCGCATCTTCATTCGCGTGCCGTCGCAAGACCTGAGACTGGATCTTCTGACGGGTGCCGCTCTGGAACTGAAGGGCCGTCGGCCGGTCGCCTCCTTCTCGCAATCCGACACGCTGCTGATGGATGTCGATGATGACGAGCGTCATCGCCTGCTCATGCTCGGCGCGCAGGTCTTCAGCGACGTACAGTTCGACGTGCTGCCCGGATTTTCCGGCGGGGAGGACGGCCGGCGCGGCGCCCACGAGAGCGGGCCCGCCGACAGTCGCCTTTTTCCGGCCGGGGGAGCGGTCGCCGGCAATCTCCGTGAGGTGGTCGCGCAGATCGGCGCGCCTTCGGCCTGGGAGAACGCGCGCGGACAGGGTGTCACCATCGCCGTCGTCGACACGGGCATCGTGCAGAATCTGCGCGAACTGCCTATGCATCGGCGTTCCGCCGTCGACCTGAGCGATGCTTTCCGCGGACAGATCTGGGCGGATGAGGTGGGGCATGGCTCGATGTGCGCGGCCATTGCCGCGGGATCATCGACTACCGGGGCCTATGACGGCGTGGCGCCGGAAGCTCGCGTGCTGTCCGCGCGCAGCAACCTCAGATCGGTCGATCTCTTCCGCATCTACGACAATCTGTTGCGCTCCCTCGACAATGGCGATTTGCAGGGGCGGGTGGTGGCGACGAATTCCTATGGTCTCTACCTCTGCGATTCGCCCGGCGTCATGCCGAAGGACCATCCCTTCATGAACGTCATCGAATCCGCCATCGCCGCAGGCGTCTTCGTGTGCTTCGCCGCCGGCAACAACCACTACGACGACGTGTGTCGCTACGAGCCGGACCAGTGCGGCCCCAACTCGATCTGGGGCCCGAATTCGCACGACATGGTCGTCAGCGTGGGCACGGTCAACCGGGCGCTCAGCAACCGCGATTCCCTGACGCCTCATGCCAATTCCAGCCGTGGTCCGGGCGAATGGGCGAAGCACCATCCCAAGCCGGATTGCGTCGCGCCGACCTATGGCATCGTGCCGTGGGGGGACCGTTATGAGGACATGCCTTGGTGGGGAACCTCGGGCGCGTGTCCTCAAGTCGCCGGATTGGCGGCGCTCGTGCTGTCCGTCGCTCCGCAGGCGTCGCCGGCCCAGGTCGCGGCTACCATCCGGGACACTTGCACGGCCTTGCCCGAGGGGGCAAACTGCGTCGGCCGGGGCATGATCAACTGTGAGGCCGCGGTCCACAAAGCCATGTGGGATTTGCGCATCGCGTGATGGGCGTCGCGTGGCAAGGGCGCGATTGGCGCTGGCGAAGGCGCGGATGGTGCCTATATATTCTGCTCACGCATGGGTTGTGGGGTGCGTCCCGGACGTTCGGAGGTGGAATTGCTGCTACGTTTCTCAAGCCGCGACGAACTGGCCGAATTCGTGAGGCAGGTCAGTCGAGAGGCGCCCGCAATCGCGAGCCAGATCAGGTCGTCCTATTCCCAGCCGACCGTTGCGACCGTGACGCTGGACGACTTTCACGACGAGCAGCGACTGAGGTCCATGGTGGCGGGCTCATCGGTGAAGATCTTCGACGACGTGACGCTCAAGGTGATGGGCGCGTCGTGACGCGGGACGAACCGGGGCGATGGTTTATCACTTGACGCTGGCGCCGTCGGGCGGCAGAGGGTGCAGCCTTCTCCTGTCCGTCCCGCGCCGGAACCGCCGCCATGATCCGCACCCCTTTGATGACCGTCATGGTCCAGGCCGTCCGCAAGGCCGGTCGTTCCCTCATCCGCGATTTCGGCGAGGTTGAGAACCTGCAGGTCTCGCTCAAGGGGCCGGGCGACTTCGTGTCCAATGCCGATCGCAAGGCCGAGCGCATCCTGCATGACGAACTTGCCAGGGCTCGGCCGAGCTTCGGCTTCCTCATGGAGGAGAGCGGCGAGGTCGAGGGCAGCGATGCCAGCCACCGCTGGATCATCGATCCGCTCGACGGCACGACCAATTTCCTGCACGGCATCCCGCTCTTCGCCGTCTCGCTGGGGCTGGCGCGCGACGGCGTGCCGATCGCCGGCGTCATCCATAATCCGGCGACCGACGAATTGTTCATCGCCGAGAAGGGCGCGGGCGCCTTCATGAACGACCGGCGCATCCGCGTCGCCGCGCGCCGCAACCTCGCCGACAGCGTCATTTCCTGCGGCCTGCCGCATATGGGCCGCGGCGATTTCGCGCGGTTCGGGCGCGAATATGGCGCGCTGGGCCCGAAGGTTTCCGGCCTGCGCCGCACCGGCGCAGCGGCGCTGGACCTCGCCTGGGTGGCGGCGGGGCGGTTCGACGGCTTCTGGGAACGCGGGCTGAAGCCGTGGGACATGGCGGCCGGAATCGTGCTGGTGCGCGAGGCGGGCGGCTATGTCAGCGATCTCGACGATGGCGACAAGATGCTCGCCAAGGGCGACATCATCGTCGGCAACGAGACCATCCGCCGCGACCTGCTCGGCGTGCTGCGCGGGGTCTGAGCTTCTGCCGGTAAACATCCTGTAAGATTAAGCAAATCCGCAGCATTTCATTTCCCCCCGTCTGTGGCATAGTCCCGAACAGGGTTGTCTCGGGGCGGGACGGCCGCCGATATGAGAGACGGCTTGGGGCATGGACGCGACGGATCCCTTTCATAAACTTTCTTCGCCGCGCATCTTTCTGGTGCGGATGTTCGTGTTCCTGTTGCTGTGCATCGCGCTCGCATCCGTTCTGCACGAACAGATCTGGCGCGCCTTTCTCAACAATCCCGGCCTCAACGGGGTGATCTTCGGCGTGCTGTTCATCGGCACGGTATTCGCCTTCCGCCAGGTGGTGCGCCTCCTGCCCGAGGTGGAGTGGGTCAACAGCTTCCGCGTGGCCGATCCTGGCCTCGAGGTTCGGCGCGGGCCGCGGCTGCTGGCGCCGATGGCGTCGCTGCTGGGCGACCGGGTCGGGCGCATGGCGATCTCGCAGGCCACCATGCGCGGGATCCTGGAATCGATCGGCACCCGCCTCGACGAGGCGCGCGACCTGCTGCGCTATCTCACCGGCCTCTTGATCTTCCTCGGCCTGCTCGGCACCTTCTGGGGCCTGCTCGACACGGTGGGCTCGATCGCCCGTGTCATCAGCTCGCTGAATGTCGGGCCGGAATCGGCCTCGGTTCTGGACACGATGAAGTCCGGCCTCGCCGCGCCGCTCGGCGGCATGGGCCTCGCGTTCTCGTCCTCGCTGTTTGGTCTGGCCGGCTCGCTGGTGCTTGGCTTCCTCGATCTCCAGGCCGGCCAGGCGCAGAACCGCTTCTACACCGACCTTGAGGACTGGCTTTCCACCACGGTGGAGGATCTGAGCCTCGAAGGGCAGCTGAAGCGCGTGGTGCCGGTGCCCACCACCTATGTGCCCTCGGCAACCCCGCCCGCGCGGCCCGCCGCCGCGCTGCCGCCGCCGCCCGATTTCGCTCCGCTCACCGAGGCCATCGCGCGGCTGGACCGCACCATGACCGAGGCGGGCTCGCAGCGCGTGACCACCGCGATGGCGCATCTGGCCGAGAGCCTGCAGGGGCTGGTGCAGCACATGCGCGGCGAGCAGCAGATGGTGCGCGACTGGGTGGAGGCGCAGGCCGAGCAGCAGAAGGACATCAAGAAGCTGCTGGAACGCCTCGCCGAGGCCAAGAGCGATCGCGAGCGCGTCTGATATGGCCCTGGGACGCAGCCGCCGCGGCGAACGCACCATCGACTACTGGCCCGGCTTCGTCGACGCGCTGTCGACCCTGCTGCTGGTCTTCGTCTTCCTGCTGTCGGTCTTCGTCCTCGCACAGTTCGTGCTGACGCAGGAAATCGGCACCAAGGACGATGCCATGGCGCGGCTGCAGGCGCAGATCCGCCAGCTCACCGACCAGCTGGCACTGGAGCGCGCCAGCACATCCGACACGGATAGCGAGATTGGCGCGCTCCGGGCGAGCCTGAGCAAGCTGGAGCAGGAGCGCGACCTGCTGCGCGAGGCCGCCGCCGCCATCGCGACCCCCGAGGAGATCGCGGCGGCCGAGACCCGCGCCGTCGAACTGGCCCGCAAGCTCGGCAACGAGCAGGACTCCGTCGCGCAGGCGGCGGCGCAGATCGCCATCCTCAACGAGCAGATTTCCGCGCTGCGCCGGCAGATCGCGGCGCTGGAGGAAGCGCTGTCCATCTCCGAGCAGAAGGACAAGGAAAGCCAGTCGCGCCTTGCCGATCTCGGGCGCCGGCTCAATGTGGCGCTGGCCCAGCGGGTGCAGGAACTGACGCGCTACCGCTCCGAATTCTTCGGCCGGCTCAGCGCCATTCTCGGCAACCGGCCGGGCATTCGCCAGGTGGGCGACCGCTTCGTGTTCCAGTCGGAAATCTTCTTCGACCTCGCCTCGTCGCAGATGCGGCCCGAGGCGGCTTCCGCGCTGGATGACATCGCCAAGGCGCTGGCCGATCTCGAGCGCGAGATTCCGCCGGATATCGCCTGGGTGCTGCGCGTCGACGGCCATACCGACAACCGGCCGATCCAGACGCCGCAATTCCCTTCTAACTGGGAACTCTCCGCCGCGCGGTCCATCGCGGTCGTGCAATATCTGGCGAGCAAGGGAATTTCGCCCAAGCACCTTGTCGCCGCCGGATTCGGCGAGTACCAGCCGCTCGACCCCGCCGATACCGACGAGGCGCGCGCCCGCAACCGCCGCATCGAACTCAAGCTCACCGAGAGATGATCCGCCCGCGATGACCCCCCCCGCGCCCGCCGAGCTCGTCAGCTTCGAGTGGGGCCGAATGCCGGCCATGGCGGACCTCTGGGTGGAAGCCTGGCAGGAAGCGATTCCGGAGATCGATTTCGAGACCCGGCGCGGCTGGCTGTGCCACCGCGTCGGCGAGTTGATTGGCGAGGGCGCGCTGTTCGTGCTGGCGGTGAGCGCGGGCAATCCCTCGACGCTGCTGGGCTTTGCCTGCATCAATCCGCGCACCGGCTATGTCGACCAACTGGTGGTGCATCCCGACCAGTGGGGCGGCGGCATCGCGCGCGATCTGGTCGAGGCCGCGGCCTCGCACACCCGCCACCCCTTGCAGCTCGACGTGAACGAGCAGAACGGCCGGGCGGTGCGCTTCTATGAGAAGGCGGGCTTCGTCGTCATCGCCCATGGCGTCAACCCGACCTCCGGCCGGCCGACGCTGAAGATGGAGCGGCGCGCCGCGCCCGTGTGAGGCGGGCTCAGTCGGCCCATTCCCGATCGCCGGTGAAAATGATGGTGAGCCAGCGGTCCGGGCTGTCCGGGCCGATAGCCTGGCCGATCTCGTCGCGAATGGCGTCCCATTCGCCGATGCGCCGGGCCGGCGCCTCGGCCGGCACGATGAAATAGAGCTCGATCTGCTGCGCCCGGCCGACCTTCGCGACATAGGCGCGAAAGGACAGCAGGCCATGGCGCGCCACGGCGGCGATGGCGACGCTGTCCACATGCGCCTTCAGGCCGGCGGGCGTGACCAGCAGGATATCGGCAAGCGCCTGCTTCACCGTGCCGATCGGCAGCGGGATGATGACGAGGCATACCAGCGCCAGCACTGCCGGATCGACATAGGGCGCCAGCCAGGCGTGGCGGGTGCCTTCCACACCATAGCCGATGCAGAACGCCACCAGCAGCGCCGTGGTGATGCCGCCGGACATCAGCCAGGAATGCACGTCCAGCCGGATGAAGTCCGAGCGGATGCGCCGGTTGGCACGCCATTCCAGCAGCGCCGCGATGGCGCAGGCGATCACCGTCACCACGGCATAGGCGATCGCGAAGCCGAATTCGAGTTCGCGCCCGCCATCCAGCAGCAGCGTCACCGCATTGAAGAAGGCATAGGCCGAGACCCCCATCAGCAGGATGCCGTTGAGGCCCAGCACCATGGGCTCCAGATGCCAGAAGCCGACGGTGAACCGCTCCCGCAGCCGCCGCCCGGCTGAGGAGGCCTCATGCGTGTAGGTGTGGATGAGCCGCACGACGGCGAGCGCCAGCAGGCTCATGCTGGCGTCCACCAGCGAGTAGATGCCGTCGAACAGGATCGAGAACGAGCCCGACAGCAGGCCGAAGGCGATGCCGAATACCGCGATGGACACGGTGATGGCGATGGAGATGCGCAGCACGCCGCTTTCGTCGCGCAGGTCGAACGTCGTGCGCAGGTCGAAGGTTTTGCGCAGGGACGGCATGCGCGCTCCCGTCGGTTATCGCGCCGTGCGCGGGTTCACCCGGCGTCGCCGAATTGCAGCGCGGCCAGCCGGGCATAGAGCCCGCCCTGCGCGACCAGATCGGCATGGGTGCCTTCCTCCACCACCCGGCCGTGCTCCATGACGATGATGCGGTCGGCCGAGAGGACGGTGGCGAGGCGGTGGGCGATGACCAGCGTCGTGCGCCCCTGCATGGAGCGGTCCAGTGCCTGCTGCACCAGCGTCTCGCTCTCGGCGTCGAGCGCGGAGGTCGCCTCGTCGAGCAGCAGGATCGGCGCGCGCCGCAGGATGGCGCGGGCGATGGCGAGGCGCTGGCGCTGGCCGCCCGAGAGCGTCACGCCGCGCTCGCCGACCGGGGTCTCCCAGCCATCCGGCAGCCGCGTGACGAATTCGTCGGCGCGTGCCAGCCGGCCGGCTTCCTCCACTTCCGCGTCGCTCGCTTCCGGCCGGCCGAGCCGGATGTTCTCGCGAATCGAGGTGGCGAAGATCGCCACGTCCTGCGGCACCAGGGCGATGCACGCGCGCACCGCTTGCGGATCGGCCCTGGCAATGTCGACGCCGTCCACCTCGACGCGGCCGTCGACCGGGTCGTAATAGCGCAGCAGCAGCTGGAACAGCGTGCTCTTGCCGGCGCCCGAGGGGCCGACAATGGCGACGCGCTCGCCCGGCTTCACCGTGAGGCTCACGCCGGTGAGCGCGGGCAGGTCCGGGCGGGTGGGGTAGGCGAAGGCGACATTCTCGAATCGCACCTCGCCGCGCGGCGGCGTCGGCAGCGCGAGCGGGGTGGCCGGGCGCGTGACGCGCGGCGTCTCGTCCAGCAGTTCGGCGATGCGCTCGGTGGCGCCGGCGGCCTGCGCGATCTCACCCCAGACCTCGCCAAGCTGGCCCAGTCCACTGGCCGCCAGCACGGCGTAGAGCACGAACTGGCCGAGCGTGCCGGCGGTCATGGAGCCGGCGAGCACGGCATTGGCGCCGGCCCACAGGATCGCCACCACGCTGGCGAAGATGAGGAAGATGGCGACGCCGGTGAGCAGGGCGCGGGCCCGCACCGCATCGCTCGCCGCGGTGAAGGCGTGCTCCACCTCGCCGTCGAAGCGCCGGGCGGCGGCGGTCTCCGCCGTGTTGGCCTGCAGGCTGCGCACCGCGCCGATGGCTTCGGCGGCGTAGGCGGAAGCTTCCGCCAGCGTGTCCTGCGCCTCGCGCGAACGTTTGCGCACACCGCGCCCGGCGCCGATGAGCAGCGCGACGATGACGGGAATGGCGACGAACAGCGTGGCCGAGAGCCAGGGGCTGGTGATCACCATCATCACCGCCGCGCCGATGAACAGCACGATGTTGCGCAGCGCGATGGAGGCGGACGCGCCGACCGCGGACTTGATCTGCGTCGTGTCGGCGGTGAGGCGCGAGATCAGCTCACCCGATTTGGCCTGGTCGTAGAAGCCGCCATCGAGGGTGAGCAGATGCGCGAAGACCTGGGCGCGCAGGTCCGCCACGATGCGCTCGCCGAGCGTCATGACAAGGAAGTAGCGCGCGGCGGATGCCACCGCCAGCACCGCCACCACGCCGATCATCACCCCGAAATAGCGGTCGATGAAGCCGGCATGCTCGACATCGAAGCCGAAATCGATCATGCGCCGCACCGCGATCGGCACTACCAGCGTGGCGAGCGCGGCGACGACGAGCGCGACGAATGCCGCGCTCGCCCGGCCGCGATAGCGGCGGATAAGCGGCCAGAGCGCCTTCAGCGGGGTGATGCGCGAGCGGCGGGGGGCCGGTGCGTCCGGCAGGCCGCCGGGGGAAGCGATGTCGGCACGGGTGGAGGATCGGCGTGGGGCGGCTTGTGTCACACTCTTGTCTCGGTTATAGAGCCGCTCGGATTTCCGGCAGGATCGTTTTGTAGATCGCCGCGTGGCTCCCGCAAGGGGCCGGCCGTGCGGCGACTGAGGATGCACCCCATGAAGAGCAACATCCATCCCAACTACCACTTCGTCAAAGTGGTGATGACGGACGGCACCGAGTACACGACCCGCACGACCTGGGGCAAGGAGGGCGATGTCCTCCAGCTCGATATCGATCCCAAGGTTCACCCGGCGTGGACCGGCGGTTCGACGCAGCTGCTCGATCGTGGCGGCCGCGTGTCCCGCTTCCAGAAGAAGTTCGCGGGCTTCCTCAAGGCCTGAGGCGTCTCGGCCTGAGGCTTCTCGGCCCAAGGTTTCCGACGTCGCAGCATGCTGAAACGCGCGGGGTTTCGGCCGGGTCTGTCCCGGTCGTGGGCCTTCTGCCGATAGCATGAGCGGTTTTGCGGGTTCTGCCTGCTGCCGCGCATCGGGACGGCGGACGAGGATCGCCTGACGAATCAGCAAACCCTCGCGCGCGGTTCACCGCCCTGCGCGAGGGTTTTTGCATGTCTGCCGTCCGGCGAGGTATGCGGGCCGACGATCGGTGGGGGGCGTTGCATCGACGTGCCTCCGGGCGCGCGAGAGAACGCGCGAGCCAGCCGCCGCGACGGGCGCGTGGTGGGACGGTCCGGCCGGGTGTCAGCGCCGCTCGAAGGCAGTGCGCAGCCGGCCGATCTGGCCGGCGACGGCGTTCGGGAGTGATTCGGTGGCGATGTCGGCGCCGGGCCGGAGCGCCGCGTCGAGCTGGTCGATCTGCCGCTGCAGATCGTAGCTGCGGGCGATGAGATCGCGCAGCGGCTCGGGCAGCAGCGCCTCCGGCTCGGTCTCCCGCGCCGGGCCCTTGAGGTCGATCCGGCCGCGCTCGCGCTCGGCGGTCTGGGCCGACAGGTCCCCCTCCGCCACGGCGCGCTGCAGCAACAGCCAGGAGGCGAGGTGCATCAGCCGTGTCGACAGGCGCATGCTCTGCTGCGCGTAGGCGGTGAGCGCGGCGCGCGCGAGGGTGCGGCTCTCGCGGCGGCCGTCGCCATCGAGATAGGCGGCAGCCTCGTCCACCAGTTCCATGCCCTGCCGGAACAGTTCGCCGAAGGCCTGGGAGGCGATGCGGCGCTCGGCAAGGTTGATCGGCACGCCGTGCTGGTGCTCGTCCTTCTTGCCCGCCGATGCCATCGCCTGCCCTCTATACGCCCCTTGCCGGGGCGCCGTTCCCGTTCCGCCGCCGCTCCGCGCCGGCCGGGGTCTCGGCTACAAGATAGCGTAGCCGCCGACCATTGGCAGCGCCTGACGACGCAGGACGGACGGGATAAACAAAAAAAGAGCCGCCCGGAGGCGGCTCGAAAGTCATAGACAGGGATGCGTCAAACAGAGTGGACAGGGCCACTCACGGTCAAAAATGGACCGACCCCAGTAATAGTTCAGAAAGCTTAACGCATGGTTAACAGGCCCGTTCCGGGCCTATCGCTTGAAAACGTTCTCCGCCGCCTCGCGCGAGGCCCGCTTGGTCGCGAGGGTCTGCCTCAGCCGTCCGATCTCCACTTCGAGCCGGCCGATCCGCTCCTCGATTTCGGTTTCCGACAGCGTCGAAAGATCACCGCCGACATCGAGACCGGCGGCCTTCCTCAGCGGCGGCACCGCGAAGGGATCATCGTCCAGGGCCATGTGCCTTCTCCCCATTTTCTGCGTGGACCGTCTCGCCACTCCGCCGCGTAGTATCTATGGCGCAGCCCGGCCGGTTGCCAGTGCCGGCGGCTTCACCTAGGACACCGGGGTCAACCGAGAAGGATGGGAAACGCCATGACCGAGCCCGCCATGACCGAGCCCACCATGACCGCCATCGGCCTGCCGACCCCCGGCGGCCCGGAGGCTCTGGTTCCCGAGCAGCGCCCGGTGCCCCGGCCCGGTCCGGGCGAAATCCTGGTCAAGGTCGCCGCCGCCGGCGTGAACCGTCCGGACGTGATGCAGCGCAAGGGGCTCTACCCGCCGCCGCCCGGCGCCTCGGACATTCCCGGCCTGGAAATTGCCGGCGAGGTGGTGGCGCTCGGCGAGGGCGCGACCGGCTGGACGCTCGGCGACAAGGTGTGCGCGCTGGTGTCGGGCGGCGGCTATGCCGAATACTGCCTGGCCGACGCGGCCTCGGCGCTGCCGGTTCCCGCCGGGCTCTCGCTCATCGAGGCGGCGGCGCTGCCCGAGACCTTCTTCACCGTGTGGACCAATGTGTTCGACCTCGCCGGGCTGAAGGCGGGCGAGAACTTCCTTGTCCATGGCGGCACGTCCGGCATCGGCACCACGGCGATCCAGCTGGCCAAGGCGTTCGGCGCGCGGGTGTTCGCCACCGCCGGCAGCGCGGAGAAATGCGAGGTCTGCCGCGCGCTCGGCGCGGATGTCGCCATCGACTACAAGACCGAGGACTTCGTCGCGGTGATCAAGGAGAAGACCGGGGGCAAGGGCGTCAACGTCATTCTCGACATGGTCGGCGGCTCCTATATCCCGCGCAATTACGAGGCCGCCTCGCCGCAGGGGCGCATCGTGCAGATCGCCTTCATGGAAGGCTCGAAGCTGCAGATGGATTTCATGCGGCTGATGCTGAAGCGCCTCTCGCACATGGGCTCGACGCTGCGCTCGCGCCCCAAGGCGGAAAAGGCCGCCATCGCGGCGTCGCTGCGCGAGAAGGTCTGGCCGCTGATCGAGGCCGGCACGGTGAAGCCGGTGCTGGACCGCTCCTTCCCGCTCGCGCAGGCCAGCGCCGCCCACGCGCTGATGGAAACCAGCGCCCATATCGGCAAGATCATGCTGAAGGTGGGCTGAGGGATTCGGCCGAAGCGTTGAGTTCGGGGGACGAGTTGGACTCGGTGCAACCGTCTCGCGCGGGGTCCCGCTCTCCGCGCGCGACGGCTTCGGCTACGCTGGTCCGGGAGACAGGGTGTCGACGTCTCCCGGACATGTAACGGCGCAGGCGGAAGGTCGATCCCGAATCCAGCACCGAATTCTTCCGCCGAATCGCCTGGCTTCCGCTCCTGCTCGCGGAAAGCTGTTCACCTTCGGCATCACCCCTCTGGCAATTCGGACCCGGTCGTCCTAGATTTGTCACGCGGGGCTGTGAGGTTCGTCCGGAGAACATATTCCCCGGGGCCTTATCGATCTCAAAGGGAGCTGTCCCTGACCGGACCCGTGGGTCCGGACACACGGCGCCCACCTACGTTGTAGGTTCCCGGGATCGATCCTCCAACGGCCATCGCGGCTCCGCACTCATCGCATCATGTCCCGCAAGTCCGACCTCGCACCCGACAAGGCCAGCCTCCGATCCATCGCCCTAGCACGCCGGGCGGCGATGCCGTCGGCCGCGCGCGAGGCGGCGGCAGAGATGGCAGCCGCCAACGCGCTGGACTGGCTGGGCGAGGTAAGCGGCGAGGTCGTCTCGGTCTTCGCCGCCATCGGTTCGGAAATCCCGACCGCTCCGCTGGTGCGCCGCCTGCGCGCGGCGGGCGCTTCGATCGCGCTGCCGGTGGTGGTCGAGTGCGGCAAGCCGCTGCTGTTCCGGCTGTGGGAGCCGGGCGAGGAACTGGTGCTCTCCTCCGGCCCCGGCCGCCTGCAGATCCCCGTGCCGCCCGAAACCGCGCCGGCCGTCTCGCCGGATGTGCTGGTCGTGCCGCTGGCGGCGTTCGACGCGCTGGGCAACCGGCTCGGCTATGGCGGGGGCTTCTATGACCGCACGCTGGCGCTGCTGCGCCGGGCCAAGCGGGTCGAGGCCGTGGGCTATGCCTTCGCGGTGCAGCAGCTTCCCACCGTTCCCGTCGAAGCTCATGACGAGCGGCTCGATGCCATCGCCACCGATGCCGGCATCGTTCTGCCGGCCGGGGAATGAAGCATGCGCATCCTGTTTCTTGGTGACGTGGTCGGCCGGCCGGGGCGTCAGGTCGTGCTGCAGCATCTTCCCCGTCTGCGTCGGGAATGGGCGCTCGATTTCGTTGTCGTGAACGGGGAGAACGCCGCCGGCGGCTTCGGCATTACCGAAGCGATCTATGACGAGTTCCTCGAGGCCGGCGCCGACGCGGTGACGCTCGGCAACCATGCGTTCGACCAGCGCGAGGCGCTGGTTTTCATCGAGCGCGCCCCGCGCCTCGTGCGCCCGGCCAATTATCCGCCGGGCACGCCGGGACGCGGCGCGGCGCTGGTGGAGGCGCAGAATGGCGCGCGGGTGCTGGTCGTCAACATGATGGGCCGTGCCTTCATGGATCCGATGGACGACCCCTTCGCGGCGATCGACCGCGAGCTTGATGCCGGCCCGCTCGGGCTGGTCTCGGACGCGGTGATCATCGATTTTCACGCCGAGACCACCAGCGAGAAGCAGGCCTTCGGCCATTGGTGCGACGGGCGCGCCAGCCTCGTGGTCGGCACCCACACCCATGTGCCGACCGCCGATCACCGCATTCTCGCCGGCGGCACCGCCTACATGACCGATGTCGGCATGTGCGGCGCCTATGACGGGGTGATCGGCATGGACAAGGAAGAGCCTCTCCGCCGCTTTACCCGCAAGATCGGCTCCTCCCGCTTCGAACCGGCATCGGGGCCCGGCACGCTCTCGGGCCTCGCGGTGGAGACAAATGGCGCCGGACGCGCGGTGAGGGTGGCGCCGGTGCGCATCGGCGGCGCGCTGGACGAGGCCGTGCCCGCCTTCTGGTAGGGGTGCCCCGTCGCGCCCGGTCTTTGCCCGCGCGATATTCCCGACCGGCGACGTGCCTTGCAAAGACCCGCCAACGGAGCGCGATGATCATGAACCTTCTTCGCCGGATGGCCCTTGGCGCCATGCTGCTGGTGGTCGGCCCGCTCGCGGCGCAGGCCGCCGATCCCGCGGTCGGTCACCGCATCCTGTCGGTGACGGCGCCGGAGCGCGGCGTCCCTATCGAGGTCGACCTGTGGTATCCCGCCGCCGCCGGCGGCGTGGCCGAGAGTTATGGAGCCTCGCCGCTCTTCGTCGGTGTTCCCGCGCAGAAGGACGCGCCCGTGGCGGAGGGCCGGTTTCCGCTGGTCCTGCTCGCCCATGGCGGGCTGCGGTCCAATCCGCAGATGGCGGGCTGGATTGCCGGGCGTCTCGCGGCGCAGGGCCGTCTCGTGGCCGTGGCGCACCCGCCCGTGCTGGGGGCCGGCGCGGCGCGCGCGGCGGTGGAGGAAATCCGCCTGCGCCCCGGCGACCTGGAGGCGACGCTTTCCGCCGTGGAGGCCGATCCGGCCGTGCGCGCCCATCGGGCGGCGGGCAAGGTCGGCGCGGTCGGCTTCTTCCTCGGCGGCAGTTCGGTGCTGGCGCTGGCGGGAGCGCGGCTCGATACCGCGCGCCTGCGCGCCGCGTGTGACGCACCGGCCGAGGGGCCCGATTGTCGCTGGTTCGCGAAGAGCGGCGTCGACCTGCACGCGGTCGTCGACGAGCGTTTCGCGGCCTCGCATCGTGACACGCGCATCGGCCTGGTCGTGGCCGTCGCTCCGGAATTTCTCGACCGCGTCCAGCCGGACAGCCTGCGCGGCATCGATCTCCCGGTCACACTCATTGATCTCGGCCCGGCCGATAGTCCGGCGCGCGCGGCCGCCGCGCTCATTCCCGGCCTGCGCGTCGAGACACTGCCGGACCCCACGCCGTTTGCCGCGTTCAGCCGTTGCACGCCGCGCGCGGCGGTCCTGCTGGCGGAGGAGGGCGAGGACGATGCCCTGTGCCGCGAAAGGCCGGGTCGCTCCCGGCTCGTCCTGCACGAGGAGATGGCGCGGCTGATCGCGGCGGCGCTGGCGCGCTGAGCCCGCGCCGTCGCACGGCGGGCCGGGCGTGACGCGCGCATAGCCAGCTTTACGTGCCCGCACCCTTGCGCCTATAAGCCACGCGACATTTCGTACAGGCGACAAGCGCGGCGAAGGACCGTCAAGGGCCCCGGCCGCCAGACGTGGAGAGGCGGTCATGGCCGGTCATTCGCAATTCAAGAACATCATGCACCGCAAGGGCAAGCAGGACGCGGTGCGCTCCAAGCTGTTCTCCAAGCTGGCGCGCGAAATCACCGTGGCCGCCAAGCTCGGCATGCCCGATCCCAACATGAACCCGCGCCTGCGTGCCGCCATCCTCGCGGCCCGCGCCGAGAACATGCCCAAGGACAATATCGACCGCGCCATCAAGAAGGCGCTGGGCGGCGATGCCGAGAACTATGACGAGATCCGCTACGAGGGCTACGGCCCCGGCGGCGTCGCCGTCATCGTCGAGGCGCTGACCGACAACCGCAACCGCACCGCCTCGGAAGTGCGATCCTACTTCACCAAGTCGGGCGGCGCGCTGGCGGAAACCGGGGCGGTCTCGTTCATGTTCGACCGCATCGGCACGGTCGAGTTCGATGCCTCCCGCGCGTCCGCCGACGACATGCTGGAAGCCGCCATCGAGGCCGGCGCGGATGACGTGACCTCCGACGAGAACGGCCACGAGGTGGTCTGCTCGATCGAGAACCTGCACGAGGTTGCCCGTGCGCTGGAATCCCGCTTCGGCGAGCCGCGCAAGTCCGGCCTGGCGTGGCGCCCGCAGAACACGATCGCGGTCGATGACGAGGTGGCGGAGAAGCTGGTCCGCCTCATCGACACGCTGAACGACAATGACGACGTGCAGAACGTCTATGCCAATTTCGAACTGTCCGACGCCTTCATCGCCAAGATGAGCGACTGAGGGGCAGTTCCTCTCCCCGTCGGGGAGAGATGGCTCGCCGACGGGGCCTGCCTTTGGCAAGACCGAGGACAGTCTCCGCGGGTCGGTGAGGGGAGACGCGCTTGCGGCGCGAAGAAGACCCCTCACCCCAACCCTCTCCCCCAGGGGAGAGGGAGCGAAAGGGTGGCGGGGCACGGAGGTCGCCCCTGCGCAGACAAGCCAACTGCCCCTGCGTCACTCTATAAAATCGGTATGAAATGGCGCTGCGCGGGTCTGGCGCCGCGCGGCGGCAGCACATAGCTCTCTCGGCGGGCCGGCTCCACACCGGCGGGCACGCTCGGAGGGAACATGGCCCAGTCGCGACAGCTCCATCTCGGCGCGTTCATGCGCCCGGTCAGCATCCATACCGGCGCGTGGCGCTATCCCGGCGCTTATCCCGACGCCAATTTCAACCTCGCCCATGTCAGGCACTTCGCCCGGACGCTGGAAGCGGCGAAGTTCGACGCCTTCTTCATGGCCGACCACCTGGCCGTGCTCAACATGCCGGTCGAGGCGCTCAAGCGCAGCCACACGGTCACGTCCTTCGAGCCCTTCACTCTGCTCTCGGCACTGGCCGGGGCGACGGAGCGGATCGGGCTGATCGCCACCTGTTCCACCACGTTCGAGGCGCCGTTCAACCTCGCCCGGCGCTTCGCCTCGCTCGATCACATCAGCGGCGGGCGGGCGGGGTGGAACATCGTCACCACTTCCAATCCCGACGCGGCGCTGAATTTCGGGTTGGAGGAGCAAGTCGAGCACGATGCGCGCTATGTCCGGGCCCGCGAATTCCACGACGTGGTAACGGGATTATGGGACAGTTTCGCCGATGACGCCTTCGTGCGCGACGTGGAGAGCGGCATCTTCTTCGATCCCGCGCGCATGCATGTGCTGGACCACAAGGGCCCGCATTTCGCGGTGCGCGGTCCGCTCAATATTGCGCGCCCGGTGCAGGGCTGGCCGGTGATCGTGCAGGCGGGCGCCTCGGAGGCCGGCCGCCAGCTCGCGGCCGAGACGGCGGAAATGGTGTTCTCCGCGCCGGGTCGGATCGAGGATGCCCGCGCCTTCTATGCCGATGTGAAGGGCCGGATGGCAGCGCTCGGCCGCGCGCGCGATCATCTCAAGATCCTGCCGGGCGCCTTCGTGGTGGTCGGCGATACGGTGGAGGAGGCGCGCGCCATCCGTGCCCGGCTCGACAGCCTGGTCCATTATGAGAGCGCGATAGCCTCGCTCTCCATCATGCTTGGCCACGATGCCTCCGGCTTCGATCCGGACGGCCCGCTGCCGGACATCCCCGAGACCAATGCCAGCCAGAGCGGGCGTGAGCGGGCGATCGCGCTGGCGCGGCGGGAGAATCTCACCGTGCGCCAGCTCGCCCAGCGGCTCGGCGGTTATGGCGGGCTGTCCCTTGTCGGCACGGCGGCAACCATCGCCGATGCCATGGAGGAATGGTTGCTGACCGAGGCGAGCGACGGATTCAACGTCATGTTTCCGTATCTGCCGGGTGGGCTGGAGGATTTCTGCGCCAAGGTGGTGCCGGAACTGCAGCGGCGCGGCCTGTTCCGCACGGAATATGAGGGCACCACGCTGCGCGAGCATCTGGGCCTGCCGCGCCCGGCCAACCGGTTCTTTCCCGCGTGAACCCGACGTCAGCGGCCGAACAGGCCGTCGAATAGCGGCAGGCTGAGGAAAGCCGCGCAGGCGATGATCCAATAGGCGGCGAGGCGGAAATGGCGGTCGCTGGCGCCGCGAAAGGCGCGGGAGCCCGCGAAGAGACCGGCGGCATAGGCCGGGCCGAGCACCAGCGACAGCCGGCCGACCTCCAGCGTCATCAGGCCGTTGGCGACGTAGGCGGTGCCGCTCGCCAGCGTCACCAGCGCGAAGAAGCCGAACAGGTTGGCGCGCACCAAAGCCGACGGCTGGCCGCTGCCCAGCCAGTAGGCCACGACCGGCGGACCGGACATCTGCGCCGCGCCGCCCAGCGTGCCGGCGAGCGCGCCGATCGCCAGCGTGGTGGGCAGCCCGTGCCGGCCGGAATGGCGCCAGCCGGAGACGAGAATGCCGAGCAGCACGATGCTGAGCCCCGCCAGCGCCCAGCGCAGCGTGAGCGCATCGACATGGCGCAGCACTAGGACCCCGAACGGCACCGCCACCACCGCGCCGACGGCGAGCGGCGCCACCTGCCGCCAGATGCAGGCGCGCAGCGCGGAGGCGACGAAGGGCAGGGTCAGGGCGGTGTCGATGACCAGAAGCGTCGGCGCCGCCACCTTGGGCCCGAATGCCGCGCTGACGAGCGGCACGAAGATCAGCGCGCCGCCGAAGCCGGAAAAACCGCGCGTCGCCCCGGCAATGAGGGCGACCAGGGCGGCCGAGACGAGGGCCATATCGAACGGCATGGGATGTCCGGGGGCGGGAATGTGCGCGTTGAGCTGGATGTGGAGCTAGACCCCAGCCACACGCGCGTCAACGCGCCTGTCCATCAGCTTTCGTGACCATGCGGATCGGCAAAACTCATTTGCCATGATGCATCGCGCGCGCCACATTCCGGCAACTCCGCCGCGCGGCGGCATAACGCGATTGGAAGGCCGCCGTGGCGGCCGGCAGATCCCCATGCAGAAATCATCGACCGTGACCGTGGCGGGAGCCGTGGTCGATCCATCCCTCACCGACCGGCTGGTCGGCATCGGCGCGGCGCTGCTCGCCGTCGCCATCTGGGGCGGCTGGATCGTTTCCACGCGCCATGCCGTGCATGGCCATCTGCCGCCGGTCACGGTTGGCTGGCTGCGCTTCATCGTGCCGGCCGCGATGCTGGCACCGGCCTGGCTGCGGATCGGCCTGTGGCCGCGCAAGGGTCTGGTGCCGTTCCTGTTCTGCTTCTTCGGTTCCGGCGTGCTTTTCTTCCTCGTCGTCGGCAATGCGATGCGCTTCGTGCCGGCGGCCGATGTCGGGCCGCTGCTGCCCGGCACCATGCCGCTGGTGGTGGCGGTGATCTCGGTCGTCGCGCTGCGCGAGCGGCTCGGCCTCGCACGGGCTCTCGGCTTCGCCTGCATCGCGCTCGGGGTTCTCGCGCTGGGCGGGCGGGGCGTGATGTTTCCGCAGGACGGGGCGTGGCGCGGCCATCTTCTGCTGCTGTGCGGGGCGACGATGTGGGCCGGCTACACGCTCGCTTTTCGCCGCACCGGCATGAAGGCGACCGAAATCGTCGGCCTTATCGGCCTGTGGTCGGTGATCATCCTCACTCCGTTCGGGCTGCCGGGCGTGGTGCAGGCGGTGTCCGATGGCTATGGACGCGAGGTGCTGGTGCAACTCGTGGTGCAGGGCGTGCTGTCGGGCGTGGTCGCGCTGGTGGCGTTCGGAATCGCCATCCAGCGGCTGGGCTCCTCGCGCGCGGCGGCCTTTACCGGGCTGGTGCCGGCGCTGGCGGCGCTGATCGCGGTGCCCGTGCTCGGCGAGCATCCCGATGCCGCCGCGATTGCCGGCGTGGTGGCGACCGGCTTCGGCGTCGCTCTGGCGAGCGGGGCGTTCAGCGGGCGAGGGCGATAGCCGCCACGGCGCCAGCGTCAACCTCTCCGCGCATGGCCGACCGTATCGCGACGGGAAGGGACCCCCGCCTTTACCGATCGTTAACCCTGTGGGCGGGGTGGAACGCCAATGCCGGCGCGCGGCCTTCACGTTCGTCCTTTGTTCGGGTACGCCCTAGGCCATGGCTGCATCCGCGATTCGCATTCTCGGGCTCGATCCCGGCCTCCGCCGCACCGGCTGGGGGGTGATCGACACCCTCGGCACGCGGCTCACCTTCGTCGCCTGCGGCACGGTGATGCCGCCGGAGGACGCGGCGCTGGCGGTGCGGCTGGCCTTCCTGCATGCGGAACTCGCCAAGGTGCTGCGCGCCCACGCGCCGGACGAGGCGGCGGTGGAGGAAACCTTCGTCAACATGAACCCCGCCTCGACGCTGAAGCTCGGCCAGGCGCGCGGGGTGGTGATGCTCACCCCCGCCATGGTCGGGGTGCCGGTCTCCGAATATGCTGCGCTGCTGGTGAAGAAGACCGTGGTCGGTGCCGGGCGGGCGGAGAAGGGGCAGATCCGCCTGATGATGAAGGTTCTGCTGCCGCAGGCCGATTTCGAGACGGACGACGCGGCGGACGCCCTTGCGGTGGCCGTCACCCACGCGCAGCATCGCGGCATGGCGGCGCTCAAGGCACGGGTGGCCGCGCGGTGATCGGCAGCGGGACATGATCGGAAAACTCAGGGGCGTGGTGGACAGCTACGGCGAGGATCACATCATCCTCGACGTGCAGGGCGTGGGCTATCTCGTGCACTGCTCGGGCCGCACGCTGCAGGCGCTGCCGGGCATTGGCGAGGCGGCGACGCTGTTCATCGAAACCTTCGTGCGCGAGGACATGATCCGCCTCTACGGCTTCGTCTCGCAGGCCGAGAAGAGCTGGTTCATGCTGCTTCTGAACGTGCAGGGCGTCGGCACCAAGGTCGCGCTCAACGTGCTGTCCATCCTCTCGCCGGGCGAACTCGCCAATGCGGTGGCGGTGGGCGACAAGGCGATGGTGGCGCGGGCGAACGGGGTGGGGCCGAAGGTCGCCGCCCGCATCGTCATCGAGCTGAAGGACAAGGCGCCGGGCTTCGCCAGCATCGATCCCGTCGTCGCCGGGCTCGCCGGCTCGATCGAGGATCGCAGCGCGCCCGCGCCGGTGGCCGATGCGGTCTCGGCGCTGGTCAATCTCGGCTATGCGCAGCTGCAGGCCAGTGTCGCCGTGGCGGCCGCGCTGCGCGAGGCGGGGGACGGGGCGGACGCTGCCCGGCTGATCCGTCTCGGCTTGCGGGAGCTGGCGAAATAAGGGAGGCGAGACCTATGGGCCTGAAGATCACGACAATCGAGCGGCTTCCGATTGCAACTGATCGGGATTATTACATCTATTTTCTAGATTATGGTTGGGAAGAGCCTCTTAGCCAAGCTCTATATAATAATTTTGATATAGTCGCTTCTTTTGCAGCTGAAAACAAGTCTTTGCTAATATCCGGTCTTTACCGAAGGGAATTTGCAAATGAAATCTTAAGTTGGCATCACATAAATGGTGAGAATGCCGAAAAGTTTCTTCCTGCGGTGATGGTTTCAGATTGTGACCCCAGAGCTTTAGCAGGTTCGAATGAATCTTTCTCGTCTGAGAAATCCTATTTAAATAGATCTACCCGGAATCCGATTCCAGCAAGATTTATTTTAATTCCTCTGCGAGAAGTATGTAAGACACAAACTGATGTCGTGGATGTTCTCGGTAAATTGATGAATGACATTCGACATAAGAGAGAGATATGCAATTTTGAATTGCAGAATATTTTAAATCATCCTGAGCGTGGTCTCTCTGAGGCATTTGTTCTCCGGCCGTCACTATATGGAGTTGGTGTCGATTTGAAAGAATTGTGGCGACTCGGTTCAAATTATTTCAAGGCGCGGCGGACGGGAGCCGATGACTAACCCCCCCCGCCGTCTCGTCACTCCGGACAAGCGCGTGGATGATCCCACGGAAGCGTCGCTGCGGCCGCAGAATCTGGTCGAATTCGTCGGGCAGGAGCAGGCACGCGCCAATCTGCGGGTGTTCATCCAGGCCGCGAAGGCGCGGGGCGAGGCGCTGGACCATGTGCTGTTCGTCGGTCCGCCGGGGCTGGGCAAGACCACGCTGGCGCAGATCGTGGCGCGCGAGCTGGGGGTCGGCTTCCGCTCGACCTCCGGCCCGGTCATCGCCAAGGCGGGGGATCTGGCGGCGCTGCTGACCAATCTCGAAGAGCGCGACGTGCTGTTCATCGACGAGATTCACCGCCTCAACCCGGCGGTGGAGGAGATCCTCTATCCCGCGATGGAGGATTACGAGCTGGACCTCATCATCGGCGAGGGGCCGGCGGCGCGCTCGGTGAAGATCCAGCTGTCCAAATTCACGCTGGTCGGCGCGACGACGCGCTCGGGCTTGCTGACCACGCCGCTGCGCGACCGTTTCGGCATCCCGATCCGGCTGAATTTCTACACGATCGACGAGCTGGAGCTGGTGGTGACGCGCGGCGCCCGGGTGCTGGGCATTCCCATCTCCAAGGACGGCGCGCGCGAGATCGCGCGGCGCGCGCGCGGCACGCCGCGCATTGCCGGCCGGCTGCTGCGCCGGGTGCGCGACTTCGCCCTCGTGGCCGGCAAGGACATCATCGACCGCGCGGCGGCGGATCACGCGCTGTCGCATCTGGAGGTCGACAGTTCCGGCCTCGACCAGATGGACCGGCGCTACCTCACGGTGATCGCCATGAATTATGGCGGCGGGCCGGTGGGCGTGGAGACCATCGCCGCCGCGCTCTCCGAGCCGCGCGACGCGATCGAGGAGATCATCGAGCCCTATCTCGTGCAGCAGGGCTTCATCCAGCGCACCCCGCGCGGGCGCATGCTCACCGCGCACGCCTTCAAGCATCTCGGCCTCGCCGCCCCGCCGAGCACCAGCCCGATGCCGCTGTTCGACGACGGCGAGTAGCGCCGCCCGCTCTCCCCGGCGGGGAGAGGTCTCGCGACATCGCTCGACGTGCCACCCTCCGTGATGTAAGCCCCTTTCACATGAGCTGGACCAAGAACGGCGGCGAATCCCGCGGCTATCATCACGGCAACCTTCGGGAAGCACTGATGAAGGCCGCGCTCGAACTGATCGCGGAGAAGGGCACCGCCGGCGCCACCTTCGCCGAGGCGGCGCGCCGGGCCGGGGTGAGCCCGGCCGCGCCCTATCGCCATTTCCGCGACCGCGACGAACTGATCGCCGCCGTGGCGGCGGAGGGCTTCGAGCGCTTCACCAAGGCGCTGCAGGCGGGCTGGAACGAGGGCCGGCCGACTCCGGTGGAAGCTTATGAGCGCATGGGGCGGGCCTATCTCGACTTCGCGCGCCGCAACCCGGCGGAATATGTCGCGATGTTCGAGACCGGCCTGTCGAGCGAGGCGCATCCCGCGCTCGACCAGGCGGGCCAGCGGGCTCTTGGCGTGCTGCGCGAGGCGGCGGAGGTCGTGGTCGCGTCCATGCCCGCGCCGGGACGTCCGCCCGCGCTGATGGTGGCGCTGCACACCTGGGCGCTGGCGCATGGCGTCGCTTCGCTGTTCGGCCGCTCCGACGGTTCCCGCCGCAAATTGCCCATGCCACCGGAAGACCTGCTTGAAGCCGCATTCCTGGTCTATCTCCGGGGGCTCGGCGCGCCCGGCAACTGACCGGGAGCGGCCCGGCAAGGGCGCTTCGTCCTGTTTTGCCGTCTCGGCGCGCGGCAAAGCCGCCCGGATCCGCCACAAAAGGATTTCAATGTAACGATCCTTGACAAGCTGCCGCAGCGTGCCTACCTATGTGAATGTGATTAACATTAACCCAGGAACGGATGCCATGGAGCTCGCTCAAAAGCTCGATAGTTACGGCAAGCCCGCCTGGATCGCGCTCACGGTCCTCGGCTTCATGGCCTGGTGGCCCCTGGGACTGGCGATCCTGGCTTTCTCGATAGGGAGTGGACGAATGTTTTGTGGCAAGCGTCGCGGCCTCGGCCGCTGGCAGGAAGACGGCGCGGAAGCGGTTCGCAACGCCTTTGGCGGTCGATTCCGCGGGTTCCCTTCCAGCGGCAACCGCGCTTTCGATGAGTATCGCGAGGAGACGCTGCGCCGTCTCGAAGACGAGCAGCAGGAGTTCAAGGGCTTCCTGGATCGTCTGCGCCAGGCCAAGGACAAGGCTGAGTTCGACCAGTTCATGGCCGATCGCCGCAACCGCCCCGCGCCCTCGCCGGCGCCCGCTCCCGAGCAGCCGCAGGACTGGGAGCAGAACTGACCGGCAGCCGAACGCCTTGACCCGTGAGGGGGCCCGATCCGTCCCTTGATCCAGTCTCCCTCCGATGGTCGACCGGGCCGCGTCCTTTGTTCACAAAGGGCGCGGTCTCGTTTATGAGGGCCGGATGAACGAGCGCCCCGATCCCTTTACCCCCGAAGCCCTGAAGTCGGATCCCTATCTGCACCTCGCCGGCCGGCTGGTGCCGGGCGGGCATGTGCTGCCCGTGCGGGTCTATTACGAGGACACCGACTTCTCCGGCATCGTCTACCACGCCAATTACCTCAAGTTCATGGAACGGGCGCGCTCGGACAACCTGCGCCTCATCGGCGTGGTGCAGGGCGACCTGTTCGGCGAAGCGCTGGCCGAGGCTCCCGGCTTTGCCTTCGTGGTGCGCTCGATGGAGCTGCAATTCCTGCGCCCCGCCCGCATCGACGATGTGCTGGAAGTTCACACCAGCCCCAGCGAGGTGGCGGGCGCCTCGATCACGCTGACCCAGAAGGTGATGCGCCGCGACGAACTCATGGTGGTGGGGCAGGTCAAGGTTGCCTTCGTCTCGCAGGGACGGGCGCGTCGCATTCCCGATGCGCTGCGAACGGCGATGAAGGCCGCGCTGGATCATCCGGGAAAGCCGTGAGCTTCTCACGCCTGTCGCAGGAGCGCCCTATCGCTGTTGCGTTGCGGCAACGCTAACCCGGCATTAACCCTATCGGCCGCTTAATCTGGCTGGCGCAAGCCCTTGTGCGCCCTAGTTTCGGCGGATTCGCCGTCGAACACGGGCTAAGGATTCAGCGGATGGAATCGGCATCTTGCCGGTTCGTTCCGCCGAAGGGGCGGTTCAGTCGAAGGGCGTTGCGCATCGTGCGTTCCGGCCGACCGTCCGGACGGTGGCCGGTCCTTGTTCTGAGGTTAAAGAGATCACATGAATCCTGCCGATGTGGCGCAAACGGCCATGGCAGCCCCCGCCGGCGACCTTTCGCTGATCGGGCTGTTCCTCCAGGCCAGCATCTTCGTGAAGATCATCATGGTCGGGCTCATCCTGGCCTCGGTCTGGGTGTGGGCGATCATCATCGACAAGACGATCCTGTTCCAGCGCATGAAGCGCCAGATGGATCGCTTCGAGGCGACCTTCTGGTCGGGGCAAAGCCTCGAGGAACTCTATCGCTCGCTGTCTTCCCGGCCCAACCATGCGATGGCGGCCATCTTCGTCGCGGCGATGCGCGAGTGGAAGCGGTCCTATGAGGGCGGCGCCCGCTCCTTCGCCGGCCTGACCCAGCGTCTCGACAAGGTGATGGACGTGACCATCGCCCGCGAGGTGGAGCGCCTGGAAAACCGGCTGCTGGTGCTGGCGACGGTCGGCTCGGCCGGGCCGTTCATCGGCCTGCTGGGCACGGTCATCGGCATCATGACCTCCTTCCAGTCGATCGCGGCGTCCAAGAACACCAGCCTCGCGGTTGTGGCGCCCGGCATCGCCGAAGCCCTTTTCGCGACAGCAATCGGCCTCTTCGCGGCCATCCCCGCGACGATTTTCTATAACAAGTTCATTTCCCAGGTGAACAGGCAGGCATTGAGGCTGGAAGGCTTCGCGGACGAGTTCTCGGCCATCCTGTCGCGGCAGATCGACGAGCGGGGCTGACGCGCGATGGGGATGTCCTCGGGAGGCGGTGGAGGCGGCCGGCAGTCGCGGCGCTCGCGTCGTCGCGGCGGCGCCGCCGTCATGGCGGAAATCAACGTCACGCCGATGGTCGACGTGATGCTGGTGCTGCTGATCATCTTCATGGTCGCGGCGCCCATGCTCACCGTCGGCGTGCCGCTCGACCTGCCGCAGACGCAGGCGCAGGCCGTGTCGCAGGATCACCAGCCGCTGGTGATCTCCATCAACAATCAGGGCCAGGTCTTCATTCAGGACACCGAAATCCAGTTCGACGAACTCGTGCCCAAGCTGCAGGCTATCGCCAAGGCCGGCTATGACGAGCGCATTTTCGTGCGCGGCGACAAGACGGTGGACTATGGTACCGTCATGAAGGTGATGGGCCGTCTGTCGGGTGCCGGATTCAAGCGCGTGGCCCTCGTTTCCGAAGTCGAACAGGGGAACTGAGCGTCATGCGCGCGGGTCTCGTCTCTTCGGCCGTCCTCCACGCTGGAATCATCGGCTTCATGCTGGTGTCCTTCTCCTCGGCGCGCCCGTTCGAGCCGATGCAGGAATCCACGCCGGTCGACATCATCTCCGATGCGGAGATGAGCCAGATGATGGCGGGCAAGAAGGACGCGCCGAAGGCCGAGGCGCCGAAGCCCGTGGTCGAGAAGGTCGAGGCGCCCAAGCCCACCGAGCAGCTCGACGCCAAGGTTGACGACGCCAAGCCGGAAGTGAAGGCCGCCAACGAGCCGGCTCCGCCTCCGCCGCCACCTCCGGCGGAAGCCAAGCCCGAGCCCAAGCCGCCGGCGGCCCAGGCGCAGGCCAAGCCCGAGCCGACGCCGCCATCGGCCGCCGAATCGCTCGCGTCCAAGCCGCCCGAGCCCAAGAAGGACGAGCCCAAGCCCGAGCAGCAGGCGCAGGCCAAGCCCGCCCCGGCACCGCCGAAGAAGCCGAAGGACATTCCCCCGAAGGTGGTGCAGACGCCGCCGCAGGACCAGCAGCGCGAGTTCAAGCCGAACGAGATCGCGGCGCTGCTCGACAAGCGGACGGCGACGCGCCAGTCGGCGGTGGGCGACACCATCAACTCGACCGCCGCTCTCGGCGCGCGGGTCGGCACGGCCTCGACACTCTCGCAGACCGAAATCGATGCCTTGCGCGCCCGGCTGATGCAGCTGTGGAACCCGCCGGCCGGTGCCTCGAACCCCGAGGAACTGGTCGTCACGGTGCGCCTGCGGCTCAATCCGGACGGCACGCTCTCGGGTCCGCCGATGGTGGTGACGTCGGGCACGAGCCAGTTCTTCATGGCGGCGCGCGAGAGCGCGATGCGTGCCATTTTCCGCGGTCAGCCCTTCAACATGCTGTCCCCCGCGAAATACGACTCGTGGAAGGACATCGAGGTCACTTTCGATCCCCGCGAAATGGTACGGGGTTGATCCGGGGCCCGGCATTTGCTTTTGAGACATTCATCATGACAGAGCTTATCCGCCCCGGTTTCGGGGGTCTTCCCATCGGCCGTCGCGGTCTCATCACCGGAGCCGGCGCGCTTGCCGGCGTCGGGCTGCTCACGCGGCCGGCCGCGGCCGTGCTGAAGCTCGACGTGACGCAGGGCACCGTCCAGCCGCTGCCCATCGCCATTTCCGAATTCGTCGGTGGCGGCAGCCCGCAGGATATCGAGGCGGGCAAGGGCGTCTCGCAGATCATTTCCGCGGACCTGCGCCGTTCGGGCCTGTTCGCCCCGATCGACCCGGCGGCCTTCGTGGAGAAGATCACCAACCCGGACGCCTCGCCGCGCTTCCAGGACTGGCGCGTGATCAACGCGCAGGCGCTGGTGACGGGCCGCGTGACCCGCCAGGGCGATGGCCGCGTGAAGGCCGAGTTCCGCCTGTGGGACGTGTTCGCCGGCCAGCAACTCATCGGCCAGCAATATTTCACCCAGCCGGAGAACTGGCGCCGGGTCGCCCATATCATCGCCGACGCGATCTATGAGCGCCTCACCGGCGAGAAGGGCTATTTCGACACCCGCATCGTCTTCGTGGATGAGTCCGGGCCGAAGGAGAAGCGCATCAAGCGGCTCGCCATCATGGACCAGGACGGCGCCAACGTGACCTATCTCACGCGCGGCGACGACCTCGTGCTGACGCCGCGCTTCTCGCCGACCAGCCAGGAAATCACCTATATGAGCTACGGCAAGGGTGAGCCGCGCGTCTATCTGCTCAACATCGAGAACGGCCAGCGCGAGGTGGTCGGCAATTTCCCGAACATGAGCTTCTCGCCGCGCTTCGCGCCGGACGGGCAGCGGGTGATCCTGAGCCTGCAGCAGGGCTCGAATGCCAACATCTTCGTGATGGACCTGCGCTCGAAGGCGACGACGCGCCTCACCGATACGCCGGCCATCGACACCGCCCCCTGCTACTCGCCGGACGGCACGCAGATCTGCTTCGAGAGCGACCGCGGCGGCACCCAGCAGATCTACGTGATGAACCCCGACGGCTCGAACCAGCACCGCATTTCCTTCGGCCAGGGGCGCTATTCGACCCCGGTCTGGTCGCCGCGCGGCGACGTCATCGCCTTCACCAAGCAGACCGGCAGCGGCTTCGCCATCGGCATCATGCGTCCGGACGGGCAGGGCGAGCGCATCCTCACCGAGGGCTACCACAATGAAGGCCCGACCTTCGCGCCGAACGGCCGCGTGATCATGTTCTTCCGCGACCCCGGCGGGGCGGCGGGGCCGCAACTCTATACGGTGGACGTCACGGGCTATAACGAGCAGCGCGTGCCGACACCGAGCTATGCCTCCGACCCCGCCTGGTCGCCGCTGCGTTCGTGACGCGGTAGGGAACCGTTAACCATAAGAAACAGTTGATGTGTCGGCCGCGAAATCGACGCATTTGGTCAAGGTTCCGTAAAGCAAGACGGAACATTCATTAACGTGAAGCACGCTAGGTCGGGGCGGCCCGATCAGGGAATTTTGGGAGTCAGCGGTTATGATCCGTATGTTGCGCCAGCTGGGCGGAGCGCGCGTCGCCTTCATCGTCGGCCTCGCTATGCTCGCGGCCGCCTGCGCCAAGAATCCGATGGATGGCGCCGGGCAGGCGCTCGGTTCTGCCCCTCCCGGCAGCCCGCAGGAATTCATCGTCTCGGTCGGCGATCGCGTGTTCTTCGAAAGCGACCAGAGCGACCTGAGCTCGCAGGCCCAGGCCACGCTCGACAAGCAGGCGCAGTGGCTCAACCACTATGCCAAGTACACCTTCACCATCGAAGGCCATGCCGACGAGCGCGGCACCCGCGAATACAACATCGCTCTCGGCGCCCGGCGGGCCCAGAGCGTGCGCGACTATCTGGTCGGGCGCGGGGTGGATGCCAACCGCATGCGCACCATCTCCTACGGCAAGGAGCGCCCGGTGGCGGTCTGTAACGATATTTCCTGCTGGTCGCAGAACCGGCGCGCGGTCACGGTGCTGAACTCCACCGGCTCCTGACGGGGTCGTCGGCGCCGGGCGGCGCGCCTCGCGATATCAAGGCCCGGACCGCCCGCGCGGACCGGGCCTTGTCGTTTTGGCGGCCCGGGCCGCGATGCGTGGCGGCCGGGGTCAAACTTTGGACGCGATCGGCCTCGTATGTTCGACTATACTGCACCGCCCGTTCCGGTGCGTTGCCTCGCCCGTCCCCATTCCCTTCGTTGTTCAGTGATGATGGTCCGTCTCTCGCGCTTTTCCGCCTCGCTCGTGCTCGCTGGTGCCCTGGCCTTGACGCTGGCGCCGCTGGAAAGCGCCCATGCGCAGGCCAATAACGATTTCTTCGGCAACCTGTTCAAGCCACCCGGTCAGGTGCGCTCGGGCAATACCGCCCCGCCGCCGGATGCCGATGAGGGCGGATCTGCCACCACGCGGATCGACCGGCTGGAGAACCAGTTTCGGCTGCTGACCGGCCAGATCGAGCAGCTGCAATATCGTAACCAGCAACTCGAGCAGCAGGTGCGCTCGCTTCAGGGCGAGATCGACTTCCGCCTCGGCGGCACGGGTGGTGCTGCGGCTGCGGGCGGTGCGGCGCCCCGTGCCAATCCGCCGGTCGCGGGAGCCCCCGGCGGCGTCGCGCCGATCCTCGATCCGGCGCCCGCGCGACGCTCGGATGCGTTCGATCCCAACGCGCAGGCGGCCGCGCCGGGCGTTCCGCGCCCGCTTGGCACCACCACGCCCTCGGCACCGGTTGCCGGGCAGCCGGGCGCGCCGATGGATCTCGGCCAGCTCTCGGGGGCGGTGGCGGCGGGCGGAGCGCCCGTGGCGGCGCCGTCCAACAGCCCGAAGGATGTGTTCGACGTCGCCTATAATTCCGTGCTCCGGCAGGATTACGTGCAGGCCGGCCAGGGCTTCGACCAGTTCCTCAAGCTCTACCCCAATGACCGCGCCGCCCCCGATGCCTATTACTGGCTGGGCGAAACGCAGTTCCAGCGGAAAATCTACAAGGAGGCAGCGCAGAGCTTCCTCAAGGTCTCGACCGACTATCCCAACGCGGTGAAGGCGCCGGACGCGCTGCTGCGGCTCGGCCAGTCGCTGGCCGCCATCGGCGAGAAGGATGCCGCCTGCGCCACGCTCAACGCGGTCGGCAACAAATATCCGCGCGCGTCCGCCACCATCAAGCAGGGGGTGGAGCGGGAGCAGAAGCGTGTCGGCTGTTGAGGCCGATCTCGCGCAAGCTGACCTCGGCGGGATTTCGCCCGCCGCGCTGACCCTTCTGTTCTCGCCCTTCGCCCCGCATGAACGGCTGCTGCTGGCGGTTTCCGGCGGGCCGGATTCCACCGCGCTGCTGCTGCTGGCGGCGCGCTGGCGTCGTCTTCGCGACACCCCGGCGGATCTGTTCGTCGCCACGGTCGACCATGGCCTGCGGCCGCAGGCGCGGGCCGAGGCGCGGGCGGTCGGGAGGCTCGCGCGCGCGCTTGGGCTGGATCATGCCGTGCTGGAGCTTCCCGCGCCGCTGCCGGCGACCCGCCTGCAGGAGGCGGCGCGCCATGCCCGCTACGACCTTCTGCTCGACCATGCCCGTGCGATCGGCGCCAGCGCCATCGCCACCGCCCATACCCGCGACGACCAGGCCGAGACCGTGCTGTTCCGGCTCATGCGCGGCTCGGGGCTCAGTGGGCTCGGCGGCATTCCCACGGAACGGGCGATGGGCGGGGTCCGGCTGATTCGTCCGCTGCTCGGGATCGACAAGGCCGATCTGGTGGCGCTGTGCCGGCAGGCCGGCGTGGCCTTTGCCGACGATCCCTCGAACCAGGATGCCCGCTTCGCCCGCGCGCGGCTGCGCGCCCTGCTGCCCCTGCTGGCTCGGGAGGGGCTGAATGCCGAGCGATTCGCACGGCTTGCCGGCCGCATGGCGCGGGCCGAGGCGGCGCTGGAGGCGGCGACCGGGGAGGCCGCGGCCCGGCTGGTGCGTGAAGGCGATCCGCTGGAGATGGCGCGCGCCGGCTTTCACGATCTGCCGGACGAGATCGGCCTGCGCCTGCTGGGGTGGATGATCGAGCGGGCCGGGCAGGGGAAGGTCGAACTTGCCAAGCTGGAGGCGCTGCATCTTTGGCTGAAGGCGCTTGGTTCGGCGCCGCGAGGGGCGCGCACGCTGGCCGGTGCGCTGGTGCGAGTGTCGCTGCGGAGTATCCAGGTAGGGCAAGCGCCGGCGCGGCGCACGGGCTGACGCACGTTTTATGGCGTAATCGCCTGTTCGGAGCCTGCGCCTTGCGCCCGCCATCTTGGCAAGCCTCAATGCGACACCTAAATTACTCTGCGACAAGGGAGGACCGCCGGCGACGGCGGAGCCCGCGCGTCGGCGATCGGCCGGCGCCGAAAGGAACGTGATGAACGCCAATATTCGCAACTTCGCCCTTTGGGTGATCATCGTTCTCCTGCTTCTGGCGCTTTTTTCGCTGTTCCAGAACCCGGCCCAGCGCCAGGCGGCGAACGACATCAGCTTCTCGCAGCTGCTCAACGAGGTCGATCAGGGTCGCGTGCGCGACGTGGTGATCCAGGGGCCGGAAATCAGCGGCACCTTCACCGACGGGCGCTCGTTCCAGACCTATTCGCCCAACGATCCCTCGCTGGTGCAGCGCCTCTATGGCAAGGGCGTCGCGATCACGGCCAAGCCGCTGACCGACAACGTGCCGTGGTTCGTCAGCCTGCTCATCTCGTGGCTGCCCTTCATCGCGCTGATCGGCGTGTGGATCTTCCTGTCGCGCCAGATGCAGGGCGCCGGCGGCAAGGCCATGGGCTTCGGCAAGAGCCGCGCCAAGCTGCTCACCGAGGCGCATGGGCGCGTGACCTTCGAGGATGTCGCCGGCATCGACGAGGCCAAGAGCGACCTTACCGAGATCGTGGAATTCCTGCGCGATCCGCAGAAGTTCCAGCGCCTCGGCGGCCGCATTCCGCGCGGCGTGCTGCTGGTCGGCCCGCCCGGCACCGGCAAGACGCTGCTGGCCCGCGCCATCGCGGGTGAGGCGAATGTGCCGTTCTTCACCATTTCGGGTTCGGACTTCGTCGAGATGTTCGTCGGCGTCGGCGCCAGCCGCGTGCGCGACATGTTCGAGCAGGCCAAGAAGAACGCGCCCTGCATCATCTTCATCGACGAAATCGACGCGGTCGGCCGTCATCGCGGCGCCGGTCTCGGCGGTGGCAATGACGAGCGCGAGCAGACCCTGAACCAGTTGCTGGTGGAGATGGATGGCTTCGAGGCCAATGAGGGCATCATCCTCATCGCCGCGACCAACCGTCCGGACGTGCTCGACCCCGCGCTGCTGCGTCCCGGCCGCTTCGACCGCCAGGTCATCGTGCCGAATCCGGACGTGGTCGGCCGCGAGCAGATCCTGAAGGTGCACGCCCGCAAGATCCCGGTCGCGCCGGACGTCAACCTCAAGGTCATCGCCCGCGGCACGCCCGGCTTCTCCGGCGCGGACCTCGCCAATCTCTGCAACGAGGCCGCCCTCATGGCCGCCCGGCGCAACAAGCGCATGGTGACGATGAGCGATTTCGAGGACGCCAAGGACAAGGTGATGATGGGTGCGGAACGCCGCTCGCTCGTCATGACCGAGGACGAGAAGGCGCTGACCGCCTATCACGAAGGCGGCCATGCCATCGTCGCGCTCAAGGTTCCGGCGACCGACCCGGTGCACAAGGCCACCATCATTCCGCGCGGCCGTGCGCTCGGCATGGTGATGCAACTGCCCGAGCGGGACAAGCTGAGCATGTCCTACGAGCAGATGACCTCGCGCCTTGCCATCATGATGGGCGGGCGCGTGGCGGAAGAGCTGATCTTCGGGGCGGTAAAGGTGACATCCGGCGCCGCTTCCGACATCGAGCAGGCCACCCGCCTGGCCCGCATGATGGTCACGCGCTGGGGCTTCTCGGACAAGCTCGGCAATGTCGCCTATGGCGAGAACAATGACGAGGTGTTCCTCGGCATGTCGATGCAGCGCCAGCAGAATGTTTCCGAGGCGACGGCGCAGACCATCGACAGTGAAGTGCGCCGTCTGGTGGACGAGGGCTATGCGGAAGCCAAGCGCATTCTGACCGAGAACAAGGACCAGCTCGAGGCGCTCGCGCGCGGCCTGCTGGAATACGAGACCCTGTCCGGCGACGAGATCATCGGTCTTCTCGATGGCAACGCCCCGGTGCGCGACACCACGATCGAGCCCGCCCATACGCGCGGCTCGGTGGTGCCCAGCGCGGGCAAGAACCGCCCGCCGCGCCCCGATGCCGGCATGGAGCCGCAGCCGCAGGCCTGATGCGGACGCGGGTTCACGACACGACATCAAAATCAAAGCCCCGGCCTCGCGCCGGGGCTTTTTTCATGGGGCGGGGCGCGGGCCGGGAGCCAGCATGCCGTCGCCTCCGCCGAGCCCGCCACGGGCGGCCCCGCCTCCAGGGCGCGTGGCGCCCGGCGATGTCGGCGCGATGATGGCGCCTTCCCTGCGATACCGATAGCGGGTAGCGGGGTGCGCCCGCATGGCACGATCATTGTATCCTTTCCTCTGCGTGAATAGCGCGCAATCGCCGGGCTGGAAGCGGAAGGGGATCGAGCATGGCAGGCAAGGTACATCCGGTCGACGCAGTGCTGCCGTGGCCGCGGCTGGCCACGCTGGGGCTGCAGCATGTGCTGGTCATGTATGCCGGCGCGGTCGCGGTGCCGCTCATCATCGGGCGCGCGCTGAAGCTGCCGCCGGAGGATGTCGCCTTTCTCATCAGCGCCGACCTGTTCGCCTGCGGCATCGCCACGCTGATCCAGAGCCTCGGCTTTCCCGGAATGGGCATCCGCCTGCCGGTCATGATGGGCGTGACCTTCGCCTCGGTCGGCCCGATGCTGGCCATGGCGGGCGATCCCTCGATCGGCCTGCTCGGCATCTACGGCTCGGTGATCGCGGCCGGCGTGTTCGGCATCCTCATCGCGCCCTTCGTGTCGCGGCTGCTGCCGCTGTTCCCGCCGGTCGTGACCGGCACGATCATTCTGGTGATCGGCATCTCGCTGATGCGGGTCGGCATCAACTGGGCCGGCGGCGGGTTGCCGATGCTGACCCGCGTGGTGGATGGCGTGCCGGGTTCCTTCCCCAATCCCGGCTATGGGCAGTTGCAAGGGCTCGGCATCGCGCTGTTCGTGCTGCTCGTCATCCTCGCGCTCACAAAATGGGGGGAGGGTTTCCTCGCCAATGTCGCGGTGCTGCTCGGCATTGTCGCGGGCTGTGCGCTGGCGAGCGTGCTGGGCATCATGCATTTCGAGAATGTGGCGGCGGCGGCATGGTTCGCCCCGGTGCTGCCCTTCCATTTCGGCGTGCCGAGTTTCCACCTCGTGCCGATCCTCACCATGTGCCTCGTCATGGTGGTGGTGATGATCGAATCGCTCGGCATGTTCCTCGCGCTCGCCGACATGACCGGCCGCAAGCTCGACCGCGCGGCGTTGACGGCGGGGCTGCGGGCGGACGGTGTCGGGACGCTGATCGGCGGCATCTTCAACACCTTTCCCTACACGTCCTTCTCGCAGAATGTCGGGCTGGTCGGCGTCACCGGGGTGCGCTCGCGCTTCGTGACGGCGGCGGGCGGCGTCATCATGCTGGCGCTGGGGCTGCTGCCGAAAATGGCCGCCATCGTCGAGGCCGTGCCGCAGGTCGTGCTCGGCGGGGCGGGGCTGGTCATGTTCGGCATGGTCGCGGCCACGGGTGCGCGCATTCTCACCAATGTCGACTTCCGCACCAACCGGTTCAATCTCTATGTCGTGGCGGTGTCGGTCGGCTTCGGCATGATCCCGCTGGTGTCGCCGCATTTCTTCAAGAACCTGCCGCATGCCCTGCAGCCTCTGCTGGAATCCGGCATCCTGCTCGCCGCGCTGGTGGCGGTGGGGCTCAATGCTTTCTTCAACGGTTTGCGCAGCGGCGCGGAAGTGGAGCGTGCGGCGGCGAGCGCGGCAGCGGCCGTGGAGCATGGCTGAGTCCGGCCGTAAGGTGCGCTTACACTTTGTGAAGCGTCCCGCAATAGCCTCAATGCTAAGGAATTCAACACAAAGAGGTTGAATGTTCGGCCTCGCCCGAAATACGTGCCGGCGGCAGACACGTCCGCCGGAGCATTGAGGCACAGAATGGCGCGCAGGTTCTTCGGCACGGACGGCATTCGCGGCCGTGCCAACGGCATCATCACCCCCGAACTGGCGCTGCATGTCGGCATGGCCACAGGCCTGGTGTTCCATCGCGGCGAACACCGCCATCGCGTGGTGATCGGCAAGGATACGCGGCTGTCCGGCTACATGATCGAGAACGCGCTGGTGGCCGGCTTCACCTCGGTGGGAATGGATGTGCTGCTGCTCGGCCCGATGCCGACCCCGGCAGTGGCCATGCTCACCCATTCCATGCGCGCCGATGTCGGGGTGATGATCTCCGCCTCGCACAATCCGTTCGACGATAACGGCATCAAGCTGTTCGGGCCGGACGGCTACAAGCTGTCCGACGCCATCGAGGGCCAGATCGAGGACCTGCTCACCGGCGACATGTCGGCCCGCCTCGCGCCGCCCGCGCAGATGGGCCGGGCCAAGCGGCTGGAAAGCGTGCACGCGCGCTATATCGAGTTCGCCAAGCGCACGCTGCCGCGCAACCAGTCCTTCGAAGGGATCCGGGTGGTGGTGGACAGTGCCAATGGCGCGGCCTATCGCGTGGCGCCGGAAGCGCTGTGGGAACTCGGCTGCGAGGTGATTTCCATCGGCGACAAGCCGGACGGCTTCAACATCAACCGCGAGGTCGGCTCCACCGCGCCCGAGGCGCTGGCGGCCAAGGTGCGCGAAGTCCGCGCCGATCTCGGCATCGCGCTCGATGGCGATGCCGACCGCGTGCTGATCGTCGACGAGAAGGGCCATCTGGTGGATGGCGACCAGCTCATGGCCGTGGTGGCCGAGAGCTTCAAGGAGGACGGGCGGCTCACGCGCGACGGCATCGTCGCCACCGTCATGTCCAATCTCGGGCTGGAGCGGCACCTCAACGGGCTCGGGCTCACGCTGGAGCGCACCCCGGTGGGCGACCGCTACGTGCTGGAGCACATGCGCGCCAACGGCTTCAATGTGGGCGGCGAACAGTCGGGCCACATCATCCTGTCGGATTATTCGACGACCGGGGACGGGCTGGTCGCGGCGCTGCAGGTTCTCGCCATGGTGCAGCGGCGCCAGCGCCCGGTGTCCGAGGTGTGCCACCGCTTCGATCCGCTGCCGCAGATCCTCAAGAATGTGCGCTACAAGAACGGGCGCCCGCTGGAAAATGACGGGGTGATCAAGGCCATCGCCGCGGCCGAGCTGCGCATCAACAGCCATGGCCGGCTGCTCATCCGCCCCTCGGGCACCGAGCCGGTGATCCGCGTGATGGGCGAGGGCGACGACCGCGACCTGGTCGAATCCGTGGTGAACGATATCGTCGATGCGGTGGGCAAGGCCGCGGCGTGATTGTCTCCCTCTCCCCGGGGGGAGAGGGACGGGGTGAGGGGCCCGCCCTCAGCAGCCCCTCACCCGGCGCTGTGCGCCGGCCTCTCCCCATTGGGGAGAGGTGAGGTGCTCGCATGAATCCCGTCAGCGGCGGCATGAGTCCCGTCAGCGGCGAAGGTCGCCGACATTCACCCGTCCAGCCGGCGCAGCAGGCCGCGATAGATTTCGTCGTCGTCGCACAGGCCGGCGAGGCGGCCGAGATTGTCGACCAGCAGGATCGGCAGGTCGGTGTGCCGCTTCAGCTCGATCGCCGCCTTCAGCTTGAGATCGACCGGCGCGACGATGCAGTCGGCCTCATGGGCCAGCTTGTCGTCGATCACCCCGGCCTCGCCGTCCGCCGTGGCGAGCAGACCGGCGCGGCCGTCGACATCGAGCGAGAGCGGGCGGCCCTCGCCATCCACCTTCAGCCGCACATGCCCGCTCTTGTCGAGAACGACCTGGTCGCCCTCGCGCGGCAGGCTGGCAGCCGGGCGCATCACCGCCGTGCCGCGCAGCACGTTGAGCGGGTTCATGTGCTTCACGAACTCGGCGACATAGGCGTTGGCCGGGCGCAGCAGGATATCCTCCGCCGTGCCGGCCTGCACGATGCGCCCGCCTTCCATGATGGCGATCTTGTTGCCGAGCTTGAGCGCCTCGTCGAGGTCGTGGCTGACGAAGACGATGGTCTTGTGGATGCGGCGCTGCAGGTCGAGCAACTCGTCCTGCAGCTTGTCGCGGATCAGCGGGTCGAGCGCGGAGAAGGGCTCGTCCATGAGGAGGATGTCGGCATCGGTGGCGAAGGCGCGGGCGAGGCCCACGCGCTGCTGCATGCCGCCGGAAAGCTCGTTGGTGTATTTCTCCGCCCAGTTGGTGAGCCCGACCATGGCGAGCTTCTCGTCGACGATGCGGCGGCGCTCGGTGGCGGGCGTGCCGCGCAGCTCCAGCCCGAAGCCGACATTGTCGCGCACCGTGCGCCAGGGCAGCAGGCCGAATTGCTGGAACACCATGGAGACGGTGTTCATGCGGATGTCGCGCAGCGTGGCCTCGTCGCAGCGGGCGACATCGATCATCGCCCCCTTGTGCTCGACCATCACCGCGCCGCGCGCCACCTCGTTCAGCCGGTTGATGGCGCGCAGGATGGTCGACTTGCCCGAGCCCGACAGGCCCATCAGCACGCAGATCTCGCCGCGCTCGATTGCAAGGCTCACCCCGGCGGCGCCCAGCACGGCGCCCGTGGCCGTGAGGATTTCATCGCGCGTGCGGCCTTCGTCGATCAGTTTTAGCGCGCCCTTCTGGTCGGCGCCGAAGACGATGTCGATGTTGCGGAATTCGACGGCGGACATGATGCACCTCACCCCTTGCGCGAGCGGCGCTCGGGCCGCTTGCAGACGCGGTCGAGCACGATGGCGAGCACCACGATGGCGAGGCCCGCCTCGAAGCCCATGGCGATGTTCACCGAGTTCAGCGCGCGCACCACCGGCTTGCCGAGCCCGTCCGCCCCCACGAGCGCGGCGATGACCACCATGGACAGGCTGAGCATGATGCACTGGGTGATGCCGGCCATGATGGTCGGCAGCGCATGCGGCAGTTCCACCTTGAACAGCAGCTGCGTCTTCGTCGCGCCGAACGCCTTGCCCGCCTCATAGAGCGCGGGCGGCACCGAGGAGATGCCCAGATGCGTGAGGCGGATCGGCGCGGGAATGGAAAAGATCACCGTGGAGATCAGCCCCGGCACGGCGCCGAGCCCGAACAGCACCAGTGTCGGGATGAGATAGACGAAGGTGGGAATGGTCTGCATCAGGTCGAGGATGGGCCGGATGCCGGTATAGAGCCAGGGCCGGTGCGCGGCGGCGATGCCGATCGGCACGCCCACCACGACGCAGACGAAGGTGGCGCAGAAGACGAGGGAGAGCGTTTCCATCGTCGCCTGCCAGTAGCCAAGATTGGTGACCAGCAGCAGCGCGCCGAGGATGAACACCACCAGCCCGACCGAGCGGTGCACCAGCCAGGCGACCAGCGCGAAAATCGCGATGAGCAGCAGCGGCGGCACCCAGAGCAGCGCGGCGGTGAAGCCGCCGATCAACCCGCCGAGAACCAGCGAGATGAAGTCGAACACGCTCTGCCCGTGCGTGGTCAACAGGTCGACGAAATCCCTCAGCCAGATGCCGAGTGGGATCTTGTGCTCGGTCAGCCAATCATACATGGCGCGCTCCCGGCGGGCGGAGGGGTGTGAGGGCGGGTGGGGCGATTGTTCACGCCCGAGGTCAGGGTCGCTTGAACATTTCCGCCATGGCGGGCGTCGAAGATCGGGTGCGGGCGGCACCGGTGGCGGCGCCGCCAGACGACGCGATGGCGCGCGTCACCGATGCCGGGTGCGGGCCTGTCCGCCGATCGCAGCGCAGCCCATGCTCGGGCGCGGGGGCATCGATTCCCCGCCCGGCGCGGCGGTGCTCGCACGGGCGCCTCGGCCGGCTCCGCCCACCTTGCGGGGGGGAGCCGGAGGGGCGGTGCTCAGATCTTGAGCGCGGCCTTGACCGCCGGCACGGCCGGCTTGCCGTCGATCGTGGTCACGCCGGCGAGCCAGGGTTCCCACACCGAGGGATTGGCCTTCAGCCACGTGGTCGCCGCCTTCGGGCCGTCCATCGCGTCGAGCAGGATGTAGCCCATCACCACGTTCTCGGCATCGAGCGAGAATTTCAGGTTCTTGAGGAAGGTACCGACATTGGGGCACTCGGCGACATAGCCGGCGCGAGCGTTGGTGTAGATGGTGGCGCCGCCATAGTTCGGGCCGAACACGTCGTCGCCGCCCGTCAGGTAGCTCATCTTGAACTTGGAATTCATCGGGTGGGGCTCCCAGCCGAGGAAGACGATGGCTTCCTTGCGCTTGGAGGCGCGTTCCACCTGCGCCAGCATGCCCTGTTCGGAGGATTCGACGAGATCGAAGCCCTTCAGGCCGAACTTGTCGTCCTTTATCATGTCGAGGATCAGCCGGTTGCCGTCATTTCCCGGTTCGATACCGTAGATCTTGCCGCCGAGCTTGTCCTTGAACTTGGCGATGTCGGCGAAGGACTTGAGGCCCTCGTCATAGAGATAGGTCGGCACCGCGAGCGTGTACTTGGCGCCTTCGAGGTTCACACCGATCACTTCGACGCTCTTGTCGTCGCGATAAGGCTTCAGGTCGGCTTCCATGGTCGGCATCCAGTTGCCGAGGAAGACGTCGATGTCCTTGGTCTGCATCGACTTGTAGGTCACGGGTACCGCGAGCACCTGCGTCTTGGTCGTGTAGCCCAGCGCCTCCAGGATGGTGGACGCGACCGCGGTGGTGGCGGTGATGTCGGTCCAGCCGACATCGGCGAAGCGTACCGTCTTGCAGATAGCGGGCTCGGCGGCCTGCGCCGCGTCGCGCAGGGCGGGGGTGAAACCGAGCACCAGCCCGAGGGCGGCCGCGGCCAGAGTGTTGAACGTGCGCATAGATGGCTGTTCCCGTTGCATCCTGCCTGGATCATGGAACCGGGCCGGCGACACGCCAAGCCCCGGCACGACCGGTTTCGACAAGTCGGGGTCGCTTCGATCCACCGCGCGGGCGCGGCGTCGTCATGCCGGGTCGTCGCCGCGGCGGCGGTTCGGCAGGCGTGCGATCGACCCTCTCCGCATCGCGTCGCTCATGCCGGCGACCTTGAGATGCGGCCTCTGGAGGCTTCTTTTGAACAGTCATTCAAAACGCGAATGGGCCCTTTGTCACGCGTAATTTTTGCCCAGGAATTCTTATTTTTCGGGCCATTTGCGGGCAGTTTGACGATATCCGCCACGCCGGCAGTATCCACGCGACGTGCCATACCGCTCGCGTGTCCGCCCGCCGGGCAGGGTCTTCCGCACGATGGCGAACTGTGTATTGTATGATCATTCAATAACGAATGTTCCGAGCGCATGTCCCGTCGCGCGGGCCGTCATCGCCCGTTCCAGAGACGGAGCGTGGCCGATCAGGAGGAGGTGGTGGTGGCCGGATCCGACGCGCATGCCCGTGTTCCTCCCCAGAATTCCGCCCAGAATTCCGCCCAGAATGCCACGTCGATTGCCGGCCCGCCGCCCGAGGGGGCCGACGCCGCACCCGACCGCCGCCGCGCGCCGGAGGATGTGCGCCGCCGGCAATTGATCGACGCCACCATCGAATCGCTGGCCGAAATCGGCTTCAACGCCTCGACACTCGCCCAGATCGCCCGCCGCGCCGGTGTCTCGCCCGGGTTGGTGGCGCATTATTTCGGCGATAAGGATGGGCTGCTGGAGGCGACGCTGCGTTTCCTCTCGCTGCGGCTCTATCGTGCCACGGCGCTGCGGCTGCGCGAGGCGAGGGGGCCGCGCGCGCGCGTGCAGGCGCTGATCGATGCCAATCTCGCCCCCGAGGAATTCGACCAGCGCACCTCCAGCGTCTGGCTCGCCTTCTGGGGGCAGGTGCTGCATTCCGAGCGATTGCGGCGGGTGCAGCGCGTCTATCAGGCGCGCATGCTGGCCAATCTCCGCCACGACCTGCGCGGCATCGTCGCGCCAGGCGAGGTGGCGCGCCTCGCCATCACCATCGCCGCCGTCATCGATGGCCTGTGGCTGCGCTCCTCTCTCTCGGCGGCCGGGGAGACCGATTCGGTCAGCGCCCGGCAGATCGCCGCCCTCTTCGTCGATGCCCAGATCGCCGCCGCCTGGAGTGGCGGTGAACGCCCGGCCGCTTCCCTGAACGGACACCTCGTCATGACACCTCGTCCCCCGCTTCTCGCCAATCACATTGGCGGCCGCTACCACGCCACCGGCGGCGCCACCTTCGAGACCCGCAATCCCGCCACCGGCGACGTGCTGGCGGAAATCGAGATCGCCGGCGAGGCCGAGGTCGAAGCCGCCATCGCCGCCGCCCGCACGGGCCAGAAGCGGTGGGCCGCGATGACCGGGGCCGAGCGCGGGCGCATCCTCAAGCGCGCCGCGGATCTGCTGCGGGCGCGCAATGACGAGTTGGCGCGGCTGGAAACGCTGGATACCGGCAAGCCGATTCAGGAAACGCTCGTGGTCGATGTCGCCTCGGGCGCCGACTGCATCGAGTATTACGCCGGCCTCGCGGCCGGACTGTCGGGCGAGCATGTCGATCTCGGCCCCTCGGCCTTCGGCTATACCCGCCGCGAGCCGCTCGGCATCGTCGCCGGCATCGGCGCGTGGAACTATCCCCTGCAGATCGCCTGCTGGAAATCCGCTCCCGCGCTCGCCTGCGGCAATGCCATGCTGTTCAAGCCGGCGGAACTCACCCCGCTCACCGCGCTCAAGCTCGCGGAAATCTATGCGGAAGCCGGCGTGCTGGAGGGCGTGTTCAACGTGGTGCAGGGTTTTGCCGAGACCGGCCGCCTGCTCACCCGCCATCCCGCCATCGCCAAGGTCTCGCTCACCGGCGAGGTCGGCACCGGCCGGAAGGTGATGGCGGACGCGGCCGGCGCGCTGAAATATGTGACGCTGGAACTGGGCGGAAAATCGCCGCTCATCGTGTTCGACGATGCCGATATCGATGACGCGGTGTCCGGCGCGCTGCTGGCGAATTTCTATTCAGCCGGCGAAGTATGCTCCAACGGGACACGCGTCTTCGTGCATGAGAGCGTGCGCCCGGCCTTCATCGAGAAGCTGGTCGCCCGTGTCGAGAAAATGGTGGTGGGCGATCCGCTGGATCCGGCAACGCAGGTCGGCGCGCTGATCTCGCCCGACCACATGGAGAAGGTGCTCGGCTATATCGCGAAGGGCAGGGCGGAGGGCGCGAAGCTGCTGGCCGGCGGAGCGCGTGTCACCGCCAATGGCCTGAGCATGGGCGCCTTCATCGCGCCCACCGTTTTCGATGGTTGCACGGACGGCATGAGCATCGTGCGCGAGGAGATTTTCGGCCCGGTCATGGCGGTGCTCTCCTTCACGGATGAGGACGAGGTGATCGCCCGGGCCAACGATACCGAATTCGGCCTCGCCGCGGGCGTGTTCACCCGCGATCTGGCGCGCGGCCACCGGGTGATCGCCCAGCTCCACGCCGGCACCTGCTGGATCAACCATTACAACATCACGCCGATCGAGCTGCCCTTTGGCGGGGTCAAGCAATCGGGCCTCGGCCGGGAGAACGGCAAGGCGGCGATCGAGCACTACACCCAGCTGAAAAGCGTCTATGTCAATCTCGGCCATGTCGAGGCACCCTACTGATGGCCAGCACCTCGCCCGACATCTTCGACTATGTCATCATCGGCGCCGGCTCGGCCGGCTGTGTCCTGGCCGACCGGCTGAGCGCGGATGGTACCAATCGGGTACTGGTGCTCGAATATGGCGGGTCGGACCGCTCCATGTTCATCCAGATGCCGAGCGCGCTCTCCATCCCGATGAACATGAAGAAATACAACTGGATGTACGAGAGCGAGCCGGAGCCCGGGCTCGGCGGCCGGCGGATGCACTGCCCGCGCGGCAAGGTGCTGGGCGGCTCGTCCTCGATCAACGGCATGGTCTACATGCGCGGTAGCCCGGCCGATTTCGACCGCTGGCAGGAGGAGGGCGCGCAGGGCTGGTCCTATGCCGACGTGCTGCCCTATTTCCGCAAGGCCGAGAGCCGGCAAGAAAGCCGCGACTCGGGGGGCGATGAATATCGCGGGGCAGAGGGGCCATTGGCCAACCGCTACGGCCCGTTGAAGAACCCGCTCTACAATGCCTTTGTCGAGGCGGCGGTGCAGGCTGGGTATGCCGCCAGCGACGATGTCAACGGCTTCAACCAGGAAGGCTTCGGCCGCATGGACATGACCGTCAAGGACGGCGTGCGCTGGTCGGCGGCCAATGCCTATCTCAAGCCGGCGATGAAGCGGGCCAACCTTCGGGTGGAGACCCATGCCCGTGTCGAGCGCATCCTGTTCGAGGGGCGCCGGGCGGTTGGGGTCGCCTGGTCGCGCGGCGGCGAGAAGCACCATGCGCGTGCCGGCCGCGAAGTGATCCTTTCGGGGGGCTCGATCGCCTCGCCGCAAATGCTGAAACTGTCCGGCATCGGCGATGCGGACGAGCTGAAATCGCACGGCATCGAGGTGATCGCGCATCGGCGCGGCGTCGGCGAGAACCTGCAGGATCACCTGGAGATCTATTTCCAGCAGGCCTGCACCCAGCCGATCACGCTCTATTCGCAGATGGGCCTTCTTGCGCGCGGCATGATCGGCGCTCGCTGGCTGCTGACCCGGGACGGGCTTGGCGCGACCAACCATTTCGAGACCTGCGGCTTCATCCGCTCGCGCGCGGGTGTCGCCTCGCCGGACATCCAGTATCATTTCCTGCCCCTGGCCGTGACCTATGACGGGCAGGGCATGGCAAGCGAGCACGGTTTCCAGGCCCATGTCGGGCCGATGCGCTCCAAGAGCCGTGGCTGGGTGCGGCTCAACTCCGCCGATCCGTTCGACAAGCCGCGCATCCAGTTCAACTATCTCACCCATCCCGACGATCTCGTGGAGTTCCGCGCGACCGTGCGCCTCACCCGCGAGATCTTCGCGCAACCCGCGCTCGCCCCCTATCGCGGCCGGGAGATCCAGCCCGGCGCGGGCGTGACCAGCGACGCGGCGATCGACGACTTCGTGCGGGCGCATGTCGAGAGCGCGTATCATCCCTCGTGCTCGTGCAAGATGGGCGCGGCAAGCGACCCGCTGGCGGTGGTGGACCCGCAGATGCGGGTGATCGGCGTCGAGGGGCTGCGGGTGGTGGATTCCTCCACCATGCCGTCCATCACCAATGCCAATCTCAACGCGCCGACCATCATGCTGGCCGAGAAGGCGGCGGATCATATCCTCGGCAAGCCGCTTCTGGCGCCCTCCACCGCGCCCTATCACGTGGCGCCCGACTGGCGCACCGCGCAGCGCTGAGCGCGGTGGGGGAGGCGCCGGCCGGAGGACAGGCCGGCGTGCTGGGACTTCACACAAATGTCACGGCGGGTGGGCCAGATGCGCTCCCTTTGTGCAGGTGAGCCCATGCCTATTTCAGTCGTCCTCCCGGCCCATAACGAAGCCGGGAACATTGCGCGTCTTGTCACCGAGACGGTGAGTTCGGTCCCCGAGGCGCTGCTCGGCGAGATCATCGTGGTGGACGATTGCAGCGACGACGGGACGGCGGCGGAATTGCGCGCGCTGGGCCTCGCCAAGCTGCGCTGCCTGCGCCATGGCCGTCGCGCCGGGCAGAGCGCGGCGCTGCGTTCCGGGGTGCGGGCCGCGCGCTTCCCGGTCATCGTCACCATGGATGGCGACGGACAGAACGACCCCCGGGATATTACAGCGCTGGTCGGGCGGCTTGGCGAGGCCGAGTGCGGCGAGCCGGCGCTGGTCGGCGGCGTGCGCACCAACCGGCGGGCCACGGGTTCGCGCCGCTGGGCCTCGCTGTTCGCCAATCGGCTGCGGGCCTATCTTCTGGCCGACGAATGCCCCGATACCGGCTGCGGCATCAAGGCGTTTCACCGTGCCGCCTTCCTGACCCTGCCCTATTTCGCGACCATGCATCGCTACTTGCCGGCGCTGTTCCTCACCTATGGCCACGAGGTGGCATATCTGCCGGTGAACGACCGCCCGCGCCTCGCCGGCCAGTCGAAATACACCAATTTCGGGCGAGCGCTGGTGGGGGTCTATGACCTGTTCGGGGTCGCCTGGCTGCGGCGGCGCACCGTTCTGCCACCCGTTACCGAGGGGTGAGCGGCATGCGCCGTCCAACGTCGCGGCGGGTGGCGATGAAACTGGCGGCCGTGGCGGCCACCGCGCGGGCGCTGCGCAGCTGAGCGTGGCCGACGCGGGCGAGGGCATTCACGCCATCAGCCACCATCCGGCCGGTGCGCGCACGCAGCGCGGCGCGCCGGCCCGCCCAGTCCAGGCCGATCACGGTGAGCCGCTGCTCCAGAACCTCATCGGACAGGGCGGCCGCATGGGTGACGAAGAAGACCCGGTGCAGCACCACTGATATCACCAGCATGAGGCAGATCGAGATCGTCACGTCCGACAGGAAATGCGCGCCGAAGGCGATGCGGTTGAGCGAGGTCGCCGCCACCAGCACGCCGACCAGCGTGACAACCTGCACGCGCCACGGGCGTGGCACGAACAGCGTCAGCGGCAGCAGGCAGGCGACCGTGGCGGCCTCGCCTGAACTGAAGGAACGGTTGAGCCAGCCGTGATCGGCGATGACCCATGCTTCGTGAAAAGGCCACATACCGCCGAAATCGATGACGCTGACCGGACGGGGCCGGCCCCAGAAGCTCTTCAGCACGCCGTTCACGATCAGCGTGGGGCCGATGAGGAACAGGCTGATGAAATAGAGCGACATGCGCGGCGAGCACAGGCAGGGCTTTGACGGGTAGATCAGCTTCAGCCCGAGCGCGAGAGCGAGAGTGACAGGAAGCGCGATGGACAGATTCGACGCGAGATTGCGGAAATCGATCAACGCATTTTTCTTCGCGGCGGGAAACCCCATGCCGGGTTCATAGAAAAGGTGAGTGAATGACTTGTCAATTTCCGGAATGGCATAGAACAATAGAGATATGGCAACAGTAAAAAGGCATGTTGTTGCAATCGGATAGTTCTTGAATTGCTCATATGCGCGCAAATTAAACATCCGTATCCTGCGATAAAGAAATTTATCCGTAGCAAGCTGGCATGTTCTTAAGAACTAAATCAGATGAATATGAAGCCGTCATGAAATGTTCCGCAGGCAAGAAACTGCCGCGGCGTGACAGAATGGCGCGCAATCGGCCGTTTCAGAGCGCGTTGTCGGTGGCTTCGGTGGCCGACACGGCGGCGCCGCTGGCGGCGGCACGTTCGCGCAGGATGAAATAGATGTTGCGCGCGTAGATCAGCAGTCCGGCGGCTTGGCCGACGATGAAGACCGGGTCCTCGCGGTAGAGCGCATAGGCAAGCAGCGTGACGCCGCCACAGATCGAGAAGGTCCAGAACACGGTCGGAACGACGCTGCGCCCCGCCCGCTCGCTGGCGATCCATTGCGTCAGGAAGCGCGCGGTGAACAGGCCCTGGCCGAGAAAGCCGATGACAACCCAGGGATTGAGCAGGGCGAGGCCGCCCATGGCGGATTGGACGAGGGTCACGGCTGTGCTCCTTGCGCAGAGGCCGGCGCGGATGGGGGCTGGATGGGCGCCGCGGCGGCCGGGCCCGCCGCCGGGGCGACGAACAGGTTCAGCCGCATCGGCTTCAGGTTGCCGCTATTGATGCCGGTGACGACATCGACCGGCGTGGCACTGAGGCCGAGCTCGGCGCGGCGCGCCTCGAACAGCGCCATATGCGGCTCCGCGACGACGGCGACCCGGCAGTCGGCTCCCGTGGCGATGAGGTTGGCGGCGTCCAGGCCATTGCCGAACCGTGTCCGCGCGCCGAGGGTGAACAGCACGCTCGGTTCGCCATAGCCGGCGACCAGGATATGCGGGTTCGGGCAGGCGACGCGGTGAATCGCCGCTTCAAGTCGCGGGGCGATCCACAGGCTGTTGATCTGCGGCGCGACGAGGCCGAACAGCAGCGCGTAAAGCATGGCGGCCTCGGCCAGCAGCGGCAGCAGCGCGGCGCGCGTGCCGGCGACCAGCGCCTGACGCAGCGCATAGGCGCCGAGCAGAATCACGAGGCCGGCCAGCGCCCATGCCGTCAGCGACAGCCGATGCTCCAGCACGTGCAGGCCGATCGGTCCGGCCAGCGCGCTGATCGCGCCGCCCGCCGCCGCCATGGCGACGAGGATGCGCATCCAGAGCGGCTCGCGCGCCGTGCCGCGCGCCGTCAGGGCCGCCGCCGCGAGCAGCGCGATGGCGGGGTAGGCCGGCAGCGTATAGTGCGGCAGCTTGGTGGCGATGAACTCGAAGACCAGCCAGAAAGGCACCAGCCAGCACAGGCAGAACCGCACAGCCGGTACGGCGCGGTTGCGCCACACCCATGGCGCCGCCGCCACCGCCAGCGCCGCGCCGGGCCAGAAGGCCATGGAGAAGGCGATGAGATGCGCACCGGGCGGGGCCCCGTGCGATTCCTGCCCGGTGGCGACCTTGCCCAGCAGATCCACCCCGACCGATTCGTGGAAGAAGCCGGCACCCGCCTGCACCGCGATGGCGACGATCCAGGGCAGCACGATCAGCAGCATGAACGGTACGCCGATGGCGGGGCGCAACTGCTTCAGCCAGGCGGCCTTGCGATCCCACACCAGCAGCGCGGCAATGGTGAGCCCGACCAGCAGCGGGACGATGGGCCCCTTGATCAGGATGCCGACGGCGAGCGCGCCCCAGAACAGCAGCACCGCGCCGGTCGGCAGGCGCTTGCGCGCCGTCTCCGGTGAAAACCCCGCGAGATAGGCCTGCGCCAGCACCCATTGCGCCGCCAGCGCGGCGGCGAGCTGGGCGGCGTCGGTCTTGGCAAGGCGGGCTTCGACGCTCAGCATCAGCGAGGCACCCAGCAGGGCGGCGGCGATGAAGCCGGTATCCTCGTCGAACAGCCGCCGGCCGACGGCATAGGTGATGAGCACCGCGATCAGCGCGCCGATGAGCGAGGGCAGGCGGAACGCCCAGATCGGCGCCTCGGCACCGAGGCCGGTGGCCTTCACCGCCGCGGCCTGCAGCCAGTAGATGCCGATCGGCTTCTTGAAGCGGGTCTCTTCGCCCAGACGCGGCACGACATAGTCGCCGCTTTCCAGCATCTGCCGCGAGGCCTGCGCGAAGCGGCCTTCGTCACGGTCGACAACGGGGAGGCTGAAAAAGCCGGGCAGCAGGCAGACGAGCACCAGAAGGATGAGAGCGAGCCCCCGCCAGGGTTCGGCAAGGGGCACAAGGCGGGCGGGCGGGGGAAGGGTCGCAGCCGCGCTCCTTGTAGCGCCCATCGTCTCGTCCATCGCCACGTCTCCCGTCGGCTTGCGCGCGCTGCATTCTGGTGAGCGAACTGGATGGAGTCGCGCAGCGTCTTTTGCGTGACCAATGATGTCGTTTGCGTGACGGGGGAGCCTCCGCAACGCGTTGCGCCATCAGGCTCGCGAGCCTTCCGTAGGGTCAGTGACGCAGCACGCCGATCTGCCGAAGATGAGCGAGAATCTCGCGTGCCGCGTCCTCGGGCGAGGGGTCGACGAGGAGGCGCCCGCCGCTGCTGGCGGCCTCCGTCGCGGCCTTCAGCCGTTCCGTGGCCGAGGCGCCGGCGGCGCTCTTCGCGATGAGTTTCGGCCGGGCCCGATAGGCCCGCTCCTCCACTTCGCCCGCCGCGCGCGGCGCGGGCACGCCCTCGCGCGTCTCCAGCATGCCGCGACGCATGGCGGCGAAGGCGAAGGGCAGCGGCGCCGGCGCGGCGGGGTGCACGGTGATCAGCGCCGGCAGCCGCAGGATGAGCCGCCGCCGGGCGCCGCGCGGTAGGGCCTGCTCAAGGCTCAAGGTGCCGGGCTGCGGACCGGCCGCCAGCGCACAGGCATCGGCCACGATCGGCAGGCCCAGCGCGCGGGCCAGCGCATAGGGCAGCAGGCCGGCATCCTCGCCGCCCTGTCCGCTCCGCCCCGCGAGCACGAGGTCGAAGCGCTCCGCGCCGAGCGCGGCGGCAAGGCTGGGCAGCGGGTCGTCCTGCGCGCCGATGGAAAGCTGGACGAGGCGCGACAGGCCATGACCGAGCGCGTCCTTGAGCGGGCCGGCATCCGGGCCGGCATGGAAGCCGGTGATGACGCCGGGCGCGTCGCCAGACAGGTCGCCGGCTGCGTCGCCTGCCGCGTCCCCGGCCGCCTGGCCGATCAGCTCGCGCGCGAGGCGGATGGCCTGCAACTCCACCGGCACGGGCGCGGGGCGACCGGAAGCCGCGTGCCGCCCGGCCGAGAACAGGATGGCGATCTTCATGGCTGCGCCTCCGCCGCGCCCGCGCCCGTGAGGGCGTCGATGAGCGCGGGCATCACCTTCTGCGCGTCGGCGACGATGGCGAGGCCGGCGCGCTCGATCATGGCGGCATGCAGGTCGGTATTGACCGCCACGACATGCTCGCAGCGCGCCACGCCCTGCAAATGCTGCGGCGCGCCGGCTATGCCGAGGGCGAAATAGCAGCGTGCGTCGAGCACCGTGCCGGAGGCGCCGACCTGCGCCGCCCGCGGCATGAGGCCGGCGTCGCACACCATGCGGCTCGCCCCCGGCGTCGCGTTGAGCGCCGCGACCAAGGCGCGGAACGCCGTGAAATCATGAACGCCATTGCCGGCCGAAACGACGAAATCCGCTTCGTCCAGCCCGACACTGGCCGGATCGGCCGGCACGAATTCGGCGGAGAGAATGGCTCCCGGCGCCAGCGTCGGCAGCGCGAAGACGACCGGGATCGCCTCGTGCGGCGCGCCGCCATGGGGGGCGCTGGCATCGGCCGCCAGAGTGATGAGGCGCGGCGGCGCGCGGCGCTGCTCGATGCGCCGGCCCTGCGCCGCGCGCGTGATCGCCTTCGCGGTCAGGCTCTCGGCGCCCGCGAACAGCGCCTCGCCGGTGAGCGCGGCGAGGCGGCGGGCGAGGTCCGCCCCGTCCGCGCTCTCCGGCAACAGCGCGTGGCGAATGTCCAGCCCATCCAGCACGGCATGCAGGAGCGCGGCCTTGGCTTCCGGGTCGTAGCCGGCGACCGGCAGGCCGAGCACGCGATCGACACCGGCGGCGGCGAGGTCCTCGCCCGGCATCTCGACCAGCGCGAGCACCGCGCCACCGCCGGCATCCGCCAGGAGGCGCGCGGCGCCAATGACCTGCCGGTCATGCGGGGTGAGGCGCCCGCCCGGCGCATCCGGCACCACGGCGACGAGATAGGCGGGCTCGGCGATGACGACGAGCCGTGGCGCCGTCTCCGCCATGGCGGCCGCAGGCACGGCGCCGGCCGGGGCGAGGGCGACGCGCTGGGTGCGGTCGAGCCGGCGGCGCGGCGTGCCGGGAACGAGGGCGAGCCGTTCCTCGCCGCGTGGGTCCCGGCGCAGGCGCCCGGGAGCGGCTGACGTGGCGGCTGACGTGGCGGCCGATGCGGCGGCCAGATCGAAGCGCGGCCGGGGGGTGCCTGCGATGCGGTGGGCGGCGCGCTCCATGCGCGGGTCGCGGCGAAGGCGGCTCATGCGACCGGCTCCGGCGGGCGGGCGGCATCCTTGCGCGCGGCATCCTTGCCGGCGACATCCTTGCCGGCGGCATCCTTGCGCGCGGCCTTGGCGCTGCCCGCCTCCACCGCCATCAGCACCAATTCGGCGATGTCGTGCACCTCAGGGCGCTCGCCGGTGACGCCGTCCAGCATGGCGGAGCATTGCGGGCAGGCCACGGCGACGATGCCCGCGCCGGTCGCGGCGGCCTGCGCCATGCGGATGTCGGGGATGCGGCGCTCGCCCTCGATGTCGCTCACCGGCGCGCCGCCGCCGCCACCGCAGCACATGGAACGTTTGCCGGCGCGCTCCATCTCCAGCCGGGCGAGCCCGAGCCGGTCGAGCAGGCGGCGGGGGGCGTCGATTTCGCCATTGTAGCGGCCGAGATAGCAGGGATCGTGATAGGTCACGCGGGCCTCATGGAGCGCCCCCACGGTGAGCCGCCCGCCCGCCAGCAGGCCGTCGAGAAAGGCGGTGTGGTGGATCACCTCATAGGCGCCGCCGAACGCCCGGTATTCGTTGCGCAGCGCGTGCAGGGCGTGCGGATCGGCCGTGAGGATGCGCGAGAAGGAATAGCGCGCCAGCGTCGCGATGTTCTCGGCTGCGAGGCGCTGGAAGGTCGCCTCGTCGCCCAGCCGGCGGGCGAGGTCGCCGCAATCGCGCTCCTCGGGGCCCAGCACCGCGAAGTCCACGCCCGCCATCTGCAGCAGCGTGACGAGCGCGCGCAGCGTGCGGCCGTAGCGCAACTCATAGGCGCCCTCGCCGAGCCAGAGCAGCACATCGGCCCGGCCGGTCGCCAAGATCAGGGGCAGCGTCAGGCCGGCGGCGAAATCGGTGCGGGCGGCCAGCGCCCGTCCGCCCGGCTCGTCGGCATAGCGCAGTTCCATCAGCGGCGGCGAGGCCTTGGCGGGCAGGGCGCCGAGTTCCAGCGTCTGATGGCGGCGCAGGTCGATGATGGCGTCGACATGCTCGATCATCATCGGGCATTCCTCGACGCAGGCGCGGCAGGTGGTGCAGGACCACAACGTGTCCGGATGGATCATCGCCCCCGCGCCGACGAGCGGCAGGTCGGGCCCGCCAATGCCGGCCACCGCGCGGGCGTTCGGATAGGGGCTGCCTTTGTAGGTCGCGTTCGTGGCGTTTGGCTGGAGAGCGGCGGCGAGGTCCTGGATCAGCCGCTTGGGGTTCAGCGGCTGGCCGGCAGCGAAGGCGGGGCAGGCGGTCTCGCAGCGCCCGCACTGGATGCAGGCATCGAACCCCACCAGCCGGTTGAAGGCGAAGTCGGCCGGTGTCGCGACGCCGAGGCGTGGAGCGTCGAGATCAAGGGGGGCGAGAGCCGTGGCCCGCTCACCCTCAAAGCGGCCGGGACGCGGATGGACGACGAGATGGGCCGCCCCGGCAAAGGCATGGCGCATCGGCCCGCGGTCGATCTGCAGCACGAGGCCGAGCCCGCCGGCAATCGCGAGAGCGAGGGCCGGCCAGGCCAGCGCCGGCAGGGCGCCGCCCAGCGCGGCATCGAACGCCACCAGAAATCCGCCGGCGGCATAGAAGGTGAGCAGCAAGGGCAGGATCTGGAAGCGCCCGCCGGACAGCCGCGCGGGCCTCGCGGGATAACGCCGGCGCCCCACCATCACCCCGCCGGCGAGGGCGCCCGCGAAGGCGAGGGCGATGAGCGCCCAGTAAAGCCGCGCGCCGCCCAGCGCGGGAATGAGCGCCAGCAGCGCCAGACCCGAGCCGCCGAGCAGGCCGCCGGCGGCGAGCGCATGCATGCGCGCGGCATAGGGGTCGCGCCCGACGACATGGTGCACGTCGACGAGATAGCGCTTGGGCAGCGCGCGCAGCCCGCGCGCCCACTCCACCGGCACGGGGCGGCCGGCGCACCACAGCCGCGCGCGCCGCGCCATGAGCGCCAGCGCGAGGCCGGCGAGCGAGAGGATGACCAGCGACAGGCAGAACGCGGCGGGTGTGGCGGGGTTCATGATGGGGGTCATGGCGCTCCTCCCCCTCACAGGTCCTTGCAGAGGCGCAGCGCATCGTAGAGCGCGGCGTGAATGTTGCGCCCGGTCCACGCATCGCCGACGCGATAGAGCGCGAAGCCCGGCTGCCCGGTCCAGCGCTGCGGACGGCCATCCACCATGGCGTCGAGATCGGTCTCGCCGTCATTGACGGACTGGCCGCGCAGCGCCTCGAACAGGCCGTCCACCGGCAGCGTGCCGTGATCGACCACCACGCGGTCGATCACGCGCTCTTCCTCGGCCTCGGTCATGGTGTTGCGCAGCGCCGCCACCAGCCGGTTGCCCTCCGGGTAGATCTCGATCAGCTCCATGTTGGGCGTGAGCACGGTGCCGAGCTTGTAGAGTTCGCGCAGGTGCACCGGCTTGTTGGTGGTGCCGACCTCCTGGGCGATCTGCAGATCGTGCGTCGCCAGTTCCACGAGGCAGCCGCGCTTGGCCAGCACCTCGGCGGTGGAGGCCGCGTTGTGGCCGCCGATCTCGTCATAGACCAGCACCGAGCCGGTCGGTTCCACTTTGCCGGCGAGCACGTCCCAGGTGGAGACGGCGTGCTCATGGCCCTTCACAGGACCGGGATTGGGCCGGCCGCCGGTCGCCATGATGACGACATCCGGGTTTTCGGCCAGCACATCCGCCGGGGTCGCCTCGCGGCCGAGGCGGATATCGACGCCCTTCTTGGCGACCTGCGCGAAAAGCCAGCGCGGGATGCCCGACAGCGCCTCGCGCCAGGTGGCCTTGGCCGCGATGTTGACCTGCCCGCCGGCGATATTTTCCTTCTCGAACAGCACCACCTTGTGGCCGCGCTCGGCGCAAACGCGCGCCGCTTCCAGCCCGCCCGGGCCGGCGCCGACAACCACGACCGTTCGCGCCACATCCGCCTTGGGGATGACATGCGGCATGGTGGCCTCGCGGCCCGTGGCCGCGTTCTGCAGACACAGCGCGTCGCCGCCGACATAGATGCGGTCGATGCAGTAGCCGGCGCCGACGCATTGGCGGATGTCGTCGTCGCGCCCTTCCATCAGCTTCTTGACCAGATGCGGGTCGGCGATGTGGGCGCGCGTCATGGCGATCATGTCGACATGGCCCTCGGCGACGGCGCGGGCGCCGGTGGCAAGGTCGGTCACGCGCTGGGCGTGGAAGATCGGCACATCCACTTCGCGCTTGATGGCGCTGGGCAGGAACAGGAAGGGCGCGACGGGGAAGGACATGTTGGGCAGCGAGACGGCGTGGCTCATCTCGTCCCGCGCCTGCCCGCCGAGAATGTTGAGGAAGTCGACCAGGCCGCGTCCGGCATATTCGGCGGCGATGGCGACGCAGTCCTCGTGGCTCAGGCCGTCGGCGATCATCTCGTCGCCGGACATGCGCATGCCGATGACATAGTCCGGCCCGACCGCCTCGCGCATCGCCTCCAGAATCTCGATGCCGAAACGCATGCGGTTTTCCAGGCTGCCGCCATATTCGTCGCTGCGCTGGTTCACGCTGGGCGACCAGAACTGGTCGATGAGGTGGCCATGCGCGCCGGAAATCTCGCAGCCGTCGAGCTCGCCTTCCTTGCAGCGGCGCACGGCGTCGGCAAAGGCCTTCACCACGCGGCGGATGTCGTGCCGGTCCATGGCGCGCGGAATGGTGCGCGAGGCCGGCTCGCGCCGCACCGAGGGGGCGAGCGTGGGAAACCAGTTCTCGGTGTCCCATTTGGTGCGCCGGCCCATATGGGTGAGCTGGATCATCAGCTTGGCGCCGTGGGCGTGCACGCGTTCGGAAAACTGCTGGAAATAGGGAATGACGCTGTCGTCGGCGACCGAGATCTGGTTCCAGGGCGCGGCGGGGCTGTCGATGGCGACCGAGGAGGAGCCGCCGAACATGGTCAGGCCGATGCCGCCCTTGGCCTTTTCCATGTGGTAGAGCTGGTAGCGCTCCTGCGGCTTGCCATCCTTGCCGTAGCCGGGCGCGTGCGATGTCGACATCACCCGGTTGCGGATGGTGAGACCCTTGATGGTCAAGGGTTTCAGCAAGGCCTCGGCATTGGCGATCATGATGGTCGCGCGCTCCTTCGACCGCGATCCGGCACCCGATGCGGGGCCATCTGCGAGGTTCCCACGATAGGTCGCTTCTGCCCATGGCGAACAGAAGGTTTGCGCCATCGTCCCGGTAGGACTGCGACCCCTTTCAGCGGAACAGGATGCGTCAGCGGAACAGGATGCGTCAGCGGAACAGGATGCGCAGGAAGGACGGACCGGCCAGCGCGAACACGATCAGCGCCAGCGGAACCGAGAAGACGAAACCGACATAGCTGAAGCCGAGCGCGCCGGTGATCCCCCCGAAGAAGAAGCAGCCGAGGAAATAGCACAGCAGTTTCAGCTTCTCGCGGTCGGCCATCACCAGCGGGGCGCTTGTGCCGCGGCGGCGGCGGTTGGAATAGAACAGCTTGCCCAGCTCGATGCCGATATCGGTGACGATGCCGGTCATGTGGGTGGTGCGGATCTTGGCGCCCGACATCTTGGTGACGGTGGCGTTCTGCAGCCCCATGATGAAGCACAGGACCGCCACTTCCATGCCGAGTACGACGCTGGACGAGCGCGTATAGGCGCCCAGCAGGCCGAAGGCGAGCAGCAGGCACGCTTCCAGCGCGAGGGGCAGCGAGTATTCGCGGCCGGCATGGTGCAGCCGGCCCCAGTTCACCAGCACGGCGGAGGTGGCCGCGCCGAGCAGGAAGGCGATCAGTGCGCCCACGCCCGACACGACAAGGTCCAGCGCGCCGACCACGGCATGGTCGGCCGCGGAGGAGATGATGCCGGACATGTGCGAGGTGTACTGACCCACCGCCAGCAGCCCGCCGGCATTGGTGGCGCCGGCGACGAAGGTCATGGGCAGGCCAAGCCACGCATCGGCCAGCGGCGTGCGTTGCGGCGCCAGCATGTCGGCGGTCAGCGTGGTGTAGCGGGCGGCCAACTGGCGGTAGCCGGTCGGCTTCAGGGGCGCGTTCATATCGGTTGCGCGGCGGATATCCGCGCTCATCGGCCGGGGTGAGATCGACCAGATCGGAAGATCGCTGAGTCACTAATAGCATGCACCGCCCTGCGCCAGAGTAAACAACGCTCACATTGCGGTGCGGTAGGGCCGTTCGTTTGCGCGTGGGTCAGATGGACGGGACGGGCGCCGCCCGGGGCCGGCGCTCGGCGCTGGGCGGGCGGCCGAAGCGGCGGGCATAGGCGGTGGAGAAATGCGCCGCCGACTGGAAGCCGCAGGCGAGCCCGACATCGGTGACGGGCAGGGGCGACAGGCGCAGCAATTCGCGCGCCCGCTCCAGCCGCAGGCCCAGATGATAGGCGGCGGGGGTGACGCCGAGGTGCCGCCGGAACAGCCGTTCCAGATGGCGCGGCGAGACGTCGAGCCGGCGGGCGATGGCGGCGATGCCGGGGGGGCGTTCGATCGCCCTTTCCATCAGCCGCACCGCGCGGGCGAGCGTGGGGTCGGGCAGGGCCGGGCGGGGGCGCGCCGCGATCCGCTCGCCGGAGCGCCGCCCCGCCGGATCGACGATGAACTGTTCGGACACTTTATCGGCCAGCGCGCGGCCGGCCTTGGCCTCGATCAGCGCCAGCATCATGGCGAGCGGGGCCACGCCGCCGGTGCAGGTGAGCCGGTCGCGATCGATCACGAAGGCTTCCTCGACGAAGTCGATCTCGGGAAACTCCTCGCGAATGGCCGAGAGATTCTCCCAATGCACGGCGCAGCGGTGGAAATCCAGCAGCCCCGCTTCGGCCAGCACGAAGCTGCCGGTGCACAGCGCGCCCAGCGCCGTGCCGCGCCGGCCCAGTCGGCGCAGCGCATCGGCAATGGCCGGGGTCGCGGCGTGGCGAATGTCGGTGCCGCCGCACACGATGATGAGGTCGAGCGGGCCGGCCTCCGCGAGGGCGACGGTCGGGGAGAGCGTCAGCCCGTTGCTGGCCGGCGCCGGCGTGCCGTCGAGCGTCACGACGCGCCAGGAATAAAGCGCGGCCTCGGCGACGTAATTCGCCATGCGCAGCGCCTCCAGCGCGTTGGCGCAGGCGATCATCGAATGGTTCGGCAGGGTAAGGAAGCCGATATGCGAAAGCGTGGCGAGGCTGAGCACGGGATGCTGTCCGATTTCGGTCGCAATCAGTCTTGAATCAATCAAGAGAGCCGGTTCTTGCGTTTCGTCGCGTCCTGAAAGGGGCGATCCAGCTTGCTGAGCGTATTGATTGGTTTCGCAATGTTTCCATCGGGCGACATCATGCAATAAATCGCTTAGAAATACCCGGGCATCGTCATGGGCAAGCAAGAAAGCCGCCGCAAAAATGACGCCGCGTTCACTGGAAATAGGGACATGGCAACGCGGGAGTCGCGACATGCGTTTCGCAGGAACTTCATACGCCTCCTTTCATGGCTGGCTGCCCGGCCGGATCCTGCTTCCGCTGGGTTTCGGGGCCGCCGTGCTGGTGGGAATCTACGCCTTTGCCGATGACCATGGCTATCGGCGTGCGCTCGCCGAGCAGGTGCCGCAGAAGAACGAGGCCCGCCTGATCGCCGAAGAGCCGAGCGAGGCGCTGCTGAACGAGGCGGAGGCGGCGGCCAAGAGCGACCGGCAGGGCATTCCCGGCCTGCTGCGGGCAATCGATCCCACCGCGCTCTATCGTGGCGCGGCCGAGCCCGCGTCGAGCGTCGCGGTGGCGGCGCCGGCCGCCGTTTCCGCGCCGAAGCATGCGGCGCCGCATGTCGCGGCCGTGATGCCGGCCGGCGTTGAACGGTTCGATCGCTGCGAGGGCGCATGCGACACGCGCGATCCCATGATCATAAGCGCCTCCTATCACATCGGCCTGACCTCCGCGGCTGCCGATTCCGTGGCGGCTCCGACCGGTGCGCACGCGATGTTGGCGGCGCCACCCACTCCTTTCACGCCCGCTCCTGCCGCACCTGTGGCCGAGGCTGAAACGGGCGGCTTCTTCGGCCTGCCCAGCGCCGGCGCCATTGTCGACCGCACGGTCGAGGGCACGGCTTCCGCCTATGGCGCGGTGAAGAACGGCGCGGCCGCGGCGGTGGACAGCGTGCGCGGCGCGGTCAGCGGCGCCTTTTCGTTCATGCGCTGAGGCGGCGCGCCGCGGCCGGCGGCTCAGCGGTCCACCACGAGATTGCTGGTCGGCTTCGAGCAGCACAGCAGCGCCATTCCGGCATCGATCTCGCGCTGGCGGATACCGCCGCCGTGCTTCATGTCCACCGTGCCATCGAGCAGCTTCGACTTGCAGGTGCCGCACAGGCCCTTCGAGCAGGAAGAGGGCAGCCGGACGCCGGCGCGGCGGGCGGCGTCGAGCACGAACATGTCGGACCGGCACTCGATGGTGCGCTTCTGCCTGGCGAACTCGACCGTGTAGGTGGTCACGGCCGGCGCCTCCAGGGCGCGCTCCACGGCCTCCAGCCCTTCGGCGCTGATCACCTCGGCCGCCACGTCGGGCTCGGCCTTGGCGAGTTCGGCGAAGTCGAAGCTCTCCTCGTGATGCCGGGCCATGTCGAAGCCCGCGCCCTTCAGCATCTCGCGCACCGCCGCCATGAAGGGCGAGGGGCCGCAGACGAAGATCTCGCGCTGCGCATAATCCGGCGCAACGTGATGGAGAAGGCCGAGATTCAGCCGGCCGCGCAGGCCGTGCCACGGTTCGAACGCGCTGTCCGCCTCGCAGACCGGGGCGAAGCGGAAGCTTTTCTGGTTGCGCGCCATCAACTCCAGCTCCGTGCGGAAGATGATGTCGACCGGCGAGCGCGCGGCGTGCACGAAGACGATGTCGCGCGCCTCGCCCAGGTCGTGAAAGGTGCGCGCCATCGACATCAGCGGGGTGATGCCGCTGCCGCCCGAGAGGAACAGATATTTCGGCGCGTGATCGGGCGTCTGCGAGGCGGTGCCCTGCATGAGGCAGGAGAAATCGCCCATCGGCCCGACCGCCCGCAGCGCCGAGCCGACCTTTATCGTGTCATGCAGGAAATTCGACACCGGCCCGTTCGGCACGCGCTTCACGGTGATGGCGAGCGTGTGCGGGCGCGTGGGCGCGGAGGCGATGGTGTAGCAGCGGTTGACGCTCTCGCCGCCGATCTCGAGGTCGAGGGTGAGGAACTGGCCCGGCGCGTAGCGGAACAGGCACGGGTCCTTCGGCGCGAGCACGAAGGTCTTCACGTCGGCCGTCTCGTTGCGGATCTCGCGCACGATCAGCGCATCGTCCACCTCTGGGTTCCAGAGCGGCAGGGTGCCGGCGAGACGCAGGGCCGCGGGATCGGGCGAGACGTTGGGAGTGGCAGCGTCCATGGTGTTCCGGTTCCGATTATGTGCGGCCGCTCCGCGGAGCCGGTCCTGCCCCCTCTCCCCGTCGGGGAGAGGGTTGGAGTGAGGGGTCTTAAACGCTCCGCAATCGCTGGAACCCCTCACCGACCCGCTGCGCGGGCCACCTCTCCCCAACGGGGAGAGGGACGTGAGAGGGGCGGTAATATCGACCGCTCAGCGCCCGGTATGCTCGGCCATGCGGCCGATATACCAGTTGCAGAACTTGTCCACGAGCATCTCGGTGTGCGGCGAGTAGGGGCCGGGCTCATAGGCCGGTGAGCGCGCGCCTTCCTGGCAATAGCCGACCAGCGTCGAATCCTGGTCGTTGGTGGCATCCCACACGCCGACGAGGTTTTCGAGATCATAGTCGACGCCCTCGACCGCATCCTTGTGCACCAGCCACTTGGTGCGCAGCAGCGAGCGTTCGGCGTCGAGCGGCAGCACCGAGAACACCACCGCGTGGTCGGACATGAAGTGGTGCCAGCTATTGGGCTGGGTCCAGAAATGCAGCGCGCCGTGGCGGGGATCGTTGATCGTGCCCAGGAGCTTCTTGCAGGCGGCCCTGGTGTCGTTGGTGTGGCTCTCGCCGTCGCCGGCCAGCGGCAGGCGCTCGGTGCGATAGCCCGTCACCATGTCGTCGAGATGCTCGATCATTTCCGAGGGGAAGCCGCAGCTTTCCCACTCGCGATGCGAGTCGGTGACGAGCTTGGCATATTCCTCGGCCTCCTTGCGGCCGTGCTCGTCGAGTTCCTCCGGCGCGAAGCCGAAACCATAGGCGAAGAGCGGCACGGTGAGCTCGGGGTGGTTGCCCGCGCAGTGATAGCACTCGCGGTTATTCTCCATGGTGAGCTTCCAGTTGCCCGGCTCGATAATGTCCTTCTCGAAGGCGACCTTGGCGTTCTTCAGATCGTGCGGCGCGAGATAGGGCGCCATCTTTGCCGCCATGACGTCGAAATCGGCCGGTGGGTCGTCGCTGAGGCATACGAAGATGAGACCTTCCAGCGAGCGCACATGCACGGGCTTGAGGCCGTGGCAGCCGGGATCGAAATCAGCCCCCATATGCTCGGCGAAGAGCAGCTTGCCGTCGAGGCCGTAGGTCCAGCTATGGTAGCGGCAGACCAGGTTGCCCACCGTGCTCTTGTAATCGTGCACGATCGGCGCGCCGCGGTGGCGGCAGACATTGTGGAAGGCGCGGACATTCATGTCGTCGTCGCGCACGAGGAAGATGGCGTAGCTGCCGATGTTGAGGCTCATCGCGTCGCCCGGCTCGGGAATGTCGGGATCGACGCCGACGAAGATCCAGTGGCGACCGAAGATGACGTTCATGTCCGCCTCGAAGATCTCGGGGCTGGTGTAGAACGGTGCTTCAAGGCTGTAGCCCGGCTGGCGGCGGCGCAGCAGCGCCTTGAGCGGCGTTTGCGTGGAATCCAGCATCGACAGTTCTCCCTCGCGGGTCCCGGCCCGCTTGTCGTCTGGAATGGAATTGTTCGACTAAAGCGGGCCGGTGACTTTCATAAATCCGACAATGGATTTATCGAAGCCGACATTTGCCGGTCACGAGGCGAGGAGACCGGAGGCGGAGGGCGGCGCGGCGCGGTTTCCTCGCGGGATCTGGCGGTCGCTCGGCTCGCAAGACCCCAAGACCCCAAGACCCCAAGACCCCAAGACCCCAAGACCCCAAGACCCCAAGACCCCAAGACCCCAAGACCCCAAGACCCCAAGACCCTGTGCGCCCCTGCGTTCAAGCGGTCACGCGCTCCGGCGCTCGCAGCCCCGCGTTCACTGGCCCCGGCGCTTACGGGCCGGCCCGCTCCCGCCGCCAGGCGGAAGGGCTGGTGCCGGCGACGCGGCGGAATTCGCGGTTGAAATTGGACTTGGTGAGGAAGCCGGCATCCAGCATCACCCGCGTCACCGGCAGGTCGGTGCCGGCGAGCAGGCGCTGCGCCTCATTGACACGCAGGCCGTTGACGTAATGCGAGACGCTGACCCCGTGGGTGCGGTTGATCGCCTGCGACAGCCGCCGCGCGGGCAGGGCGAGGCGGCGGGCGAGGCGGCCGAGATCCAGGTCGACATCGGTGAAGAGCCGGCGCTCGGTCATCAGCGCCTCCAGCGCGGCGATGACGGCGGCATCCTGCGCGGCCTCGTCGGGCGAGCCGGAGCCGGGCCGGTCGTCGTGGTCGGGTTCATCCTCGTCGGGTTCGTCCTCGGGCGGGGCATCGCGAGGGGCATCGTCCCGCGTCGAACCCTCCGCCCCGCGCGAGGGCGCGCGCGCGGCCTCCGTCCCCGGCGCGGCGGAATCGGCGGCGGCGGCGGCGGCGCCGAGCACGAGCAGCGCGACGACGTTGAAGGAGGCGATCATCGCCGGGGTGTTGCGGCCGCCCGTCCAGTCGAGGTCGACGGAGATCAGCATGTCCGTCACCGCCGAACCGATGAGCGCGCTCGCGGTGAGCAGCAGCGCGCGATAGGAGCGCAGGGTGCCGTCGAGCCGCGAGCCGACCAGCCCGTCCGGTCCCCGGCGGGCGAGCCAGAGCAGCGCGCCGCCATAGCCGAGGAACAGCGTCACCACCCAGGGCCCGATCGGCGCCGGTTGCCACGCGAAGAACAGCCCCACGAGCAGCGGCGGCAGGACCAGATGCGGCCAGAGCCATGCGGGCCGGGTTCCCTCGCCGGCGTCCTCGGTGAGGCTGCGGAACGCGACATAGGCCAGCGGCGCGATGAGGCTGGCCAGCGCGGCCTGGAAGGGCTGCACGGCGCGCAGATCATAGCCCCAGCGCAGCCCGACCAGCACGGACTGCAGCGCATAGGCGGCGATGAGCGCGAGGAACAGGGCGTGATGGCGTCCGCTCTCCTCCGAGCGCAGCAGCCGGATGGCGAGCAGCGCCAGAATGAGGGCGACGACGAAGGGCAGCGGAACGAAGATCATGGGTGCGGCGAGGACGGGAGCGGAGAGGACGGGAGCGGCGAGGACGGGAGCGGCGAGGACGGGTGCGGCGAGGACGACCCGCGTTTCTGGCCCGGATCGCGCATCAGGTCGACCTGAAACACGATCGAGGTCGCCGGCAAGGCGGCGCGCGGCCACGGATGGGGCATCGCTGTTCAAACGGATGCCCGCCATGAAGATGCTTGTTCTCGTCCTCGCCGCGCTGCTGGTCGGCGTGTCCCTCGCCCGCGCCGATGATAGGCGGCTCGATCTCGCCGGTGTCGAGCGAGTGGAAATCATCGGCGATGCCGCCACGGTGAAGCTGACCGCGCGGCCGGGGGGCACGCCACAGGCGCACCTTGCCGAGCGCCGCACCGGCTGGTTCTCCCGCTGGTACTCGAGCTGGTTCTACAATGATTGCCGCACGTCGAGCCGCATGTGGGTGGAGGGCGTGGTGCTGCGCGTCGAGGCGCGCACGCCGTCCCTGCTGGAATCCTCGGACTGCGTGGTGGAACTCACGGCGAATCTGCCCCCCGACGTCTCGGTGCGCATCGATCTCGCCGCCGTGGAGGCGCAACTCGACGGCCGCTTTGCCGCGCTCGACACGCAGACGCGGGCCGGCGATCTCGTCCTTGCCGGCGCGGTGGACCGCGTCGATCTGCGCGGAACCGCGCTCAGGGCGCGGCTCGATTTCAGCGAGGCGCCGCCGCGCGCGGTCCATCTCGCGGTCGGCTCGCTCGATGCACAGATCACCCTGCCGATGCAGGCGAGCGTGGGCTGGCGGGTCGACGCCAAGGCGGCGCTGGTCGATACCGTGCGCGCCAATGACAGCGACGGCGCGACGCAGATCCGGGTCAGCGCGGATTTTCTCCGCCTGTCGATCCGCTGAAACCGCCGCTCAGTCGAACAGGCGCTGCGCCGCGAGGTTGCGCGCCATCGGCCCGGGCGACTGGGCCCGCGCATCGGAGGGGGTGAAGCCGTGCTGGGCCTTGAACTGGCGGGAGAAATGCGCGCAGTCGGAAAAGCCGGCCTCCAGCGCGATATCCGTCACCGAACGTCCCGTCGTGTCGAGCAGGAAGCGCGCATAGCGCAAGCGCAGCCGCCGGTAGAACTCCGCCGGACGCTGGCCCATCACGGTCTGGAAAAGCCGTTCCAGCTGGCGGGTGGACAATTGCAGCCGGCGGGCGATGTCGGCGATGGGCAGCGGGTCGGCGAGGTGCTGTTCCATCAGCAGCAGCGCCCGGCGCACCCGGTCGTCGGCCACCAGATCGGCGATCGGCGGGTGGGGCTGGGATTCCGAGCCCGGCCGCTGGCGATCGAGCTGCAGGATGTGGCGGCCCTTCTGCGCCACGGAGCGGCCCATCGACTTCTCCACCAGCGCCGTGGCGAGGTCCGCCGCCCCGCCGCCGCCCGCGCAGGTGATGCGGTCGCCATCGATGACGTAGAGCCGGTCGGCCACCGGCGTGTGGTGGGGGAATTCTTCGAGAAAGTCCTGGTAGTGATACCACGACACGCAGCAGCGCCGCCCGGTCATCAGCCCGGCGCGGGCGAGCACGAAGGAGCCGGTGCACACGCCCACCAGCGAGACGCCGGCGCGGGCCGCGCGCTTGAGGAAGGCGACCGTCTCCTCGTCCACCTGCTGCCCGCCATGCAGCAGGCCGCCGACCACGATGATGTAGTCGAACGCCGCGGGGTCGCCGAGCGGGCCGGAGGGCGAGACGGTGATGCCGCAGCTGGCGCGGATCGCATCGGCCTTCGAGGACATGACCTGCCAGCGCGCGCGGATGGGCCGCGAGCGGTCGCCATCGTCGGCGGCGAGGCGGAACTGGTCCACCATCAGCGAGAAGGCCGACAGGGTGAAATTGTCGGTCAGCAGGAAGCCGACATTCAGCGCGGGCGCGAGGGCAGCGGACGAGGGGCCGCCGGTCGAATGACTGGCGGCAGAAGGACCGGTCGATGTGGGGCGCTGGGTGCTCATTGCCTGCTCCGGCTCACAGCATAGCAAATTTGCTGCCTGCCGTCGCAAGGCATGCCGAAGCAAGGTCGGTGCCGTTCCGACGCGATCGCGTTCACGTTTCAGCATTCGGGCAGGTTCACGGCAAGCCCGCCCAGCGAGGTTTCCTTGTATTTCGACGCCATGTCGCGTCCGGTCTCGCGCATGGTGGCGATGACCTTGTCGAGCGAGACGATGTGCGTGCCGTCGCCGTGCAGCGCCAGCGAGGCGGCATTGACCGCGCTGATGGCGCCGAAGGCGTTGCGCTCGATGCACGGCACCTGCACCAGCCCGCCGATCGGGTCGCAGGTCATGCCGAGGTGATGCTCCATGCCGATTTCGGCGGCATTCTCGATCTGCTCGTTGCTGCCGCCCAGCGCGGCCGCGAGGCCCGCCGCCGCCATGGAGCAGGCGACGCCCACTTCCCCCTGGCAGCCGACCTCGGCGCCGGAGATCGACGCGTTCATCTTGAACAGCGCGCCGATGGCGGTGGCGGTGAGCAGGAAGGCATGCATGCCCGCCCGCGAGGCGGTCGAGCAATGATCGAGATAGTAGCGCAGCGTGGCCGGCACCACGCCGGCCGCACCATTGGTGGGCGCGGTGACGACCCGCCCGCCGGCGGCATTCTCCTCGTTCACCGCGATGGCGTAGAGGCTCACCCAGTCCATCACCTCGTGCGGGGTGCGGGCGTTGCGCGAGATCAGCGTGTCGTGGATCGCCTTGGCGCGCCGGCGCACTTTCAGCCCGCCGGGCAGTTCGCCCGACGTGGCGATGCCGCGATCGACGCAGGCCATCATCGCATCGACGATGCCGTCGAGATGGCCCATCACCTCGTCGCTCGGGCGGCGGGCGACCTCGTTGGCGAAGACCAGTTCGGCAATGGTGAGGCCGGCCTTGTTCGCCACGACCAGCAGGTCGCGGGCATTGCGGAAGGGATGCGGCAGGGCGACCTCGTCGGCGCCGGGCGGGCGCCCGACCTCGTCCTCCGGCACCACGAAGCCGCCGCCGATGGAGCACCAGCGCTCCTCCGCCAGCACGTTGCCGCTCGCATCGAGCGCGCGGAAGGCGAGCGTGTTGGGGTGCCGGGGCGTCGCCGACACGCCGTCGAACAGCATGTCGCGCTCGCTCTCGAACCGCACCATGTGGCGGCCCGCCAGCGCCAGCCGCCGCTGCGAGGCGACATCCGCCGCCAGCGCGTCGGCGCGGTCGGGATCCACCGTGCGCGGGCGTTCGCCGGCGAGACCGAGGATCACCGCCTTGTCCGTGCCGTGGCCGCGGCCGGTCCAGGCCAGCGAACCGAACAGCGTGGTCTCCACGCGCGCCGCACGGGCGAGCATGCCGGCCCCGTCGAGGCGGTCAATGAAGCTCGCCGCCGCCACCATGGGCCCCACCGTATGCGAGGAGGAGGGGCCGATGCCGATCTTGAAGAGCTCGAAGGCGCTGATCATGGGTTGCAACTCCAGCTTTCGTCATCCCGGCCGGAGCGAAGCGGAGAGCCGGGATCGCTCTCCCTCCTGCACGCGATCCCGGATCGGCCTGCGGCCGTCCGGGACGACGTCTGAAACTAGGCCAGTTCGCGCCGGCCGTCCTCCAGCATCTGCCAGACATAGGGCGCGAAGGAGCGCCACACGTCGACATGGAAAATGTCCGGGGCGATGCGCGAGAGCACGATTTCGGCCTTGTGGAACAGGGTGCGGGTCGCGCTGCCGACCGGAAAGGCCTCGATCGACAGATCGAGCGGGTTGCCCTGGTTGAGCACGTAGGCGGCCTTCGGCCCTGCTACCTCGATGGTGACGCTGCGGGCCGACACGTCGACCAGCGCATGCGGCAGGCCGGCGGTCGCCGCCTCGATGGCGGCGAAGAGCGGGGCGGGGTCCGCGCCGGGGGCGAGCAGCATCCATTCGTCCGGCCCGAGCCACAGGGCGTGACGCCCGTCCGCCGTGTGGCGGCGGTTGGCCTCGCGCGGCAGCGCAACGCCGAACGCCTCCCCGGCCGCCTGAATGGCGGCTTCACGGCCGCGGAAGGCCAGCCGGGCGGCCGGGCCCAGCGCGGTGAGCCGGGCGGCCTCGATGGAGCGCGCGCCGAGGGCCAGCGCATCGAGCGGATAGGCGGCGCGGGGGGCGCCGATTGCGGCGGTCTCAGCCATTGAGGCGGTCTCAGCCATTGAGGCGGTCTCCCTTGGGATCGTAGAAGACCGGCTCCACGATTTCGACCTCGATGACGCGGTCGGGCATGGGGACGGACAGTCTTGTGCCGATCCGCGCCCGGCCGCCCTTGACGACGGCCAGCGCGATCGAATGGCCGAGCACGGCGCTGTAATAGGACGAGGTGACGAAGCCGAGCATCGGCACCGGCACCGGTGCCTTCGGATCGGCGACGATCTGCGCGCCTTCCTCCAGCACCAGTTTCGGGTCGGTGGTGCGCAGACCCACCAGCTGCTTGCGGTCCGGCGCGCTCATGGCGGCGCGGGCGAGCGAGCGCTTGCCGACGAAGTCCTTCTTGGCCTTGCCCACCGCCCAGCCGAGATTCACGTCGTCCGGCACCTGGGTGCCGTCGGTTTCCTGGCCGACGATGATGTAGCCCTTCTCGGCGCGCAGCACGTGCATCGTCTCGGTGCCGTAGGGCGTGATGCCGAAGCGCTCGCCCGCGGCGAAGATCGCCTCCCACACCGCGCGGCCATACTGCGCGGGGACATTGACCTCGAAGCCGAGTTCGCCGGTGAAGGACACGCTGAACAGCCGGGTCGGCACGCCGAGGATGGTGCCCTCGCGCACGCTCATGTGCGGGAAGGCCTCCTTGGCGAGGTCGATGCCCTCGATGAGCGGGGCGAGCACCTCGCGGGCCTTGGGGCCCTGCACCGCGATAACGGCCCATTGCTCGGTGGTCGAGGTCAGCCACACGTCGAGGTCGGGCCACTCGGTCTGCAGGTAGTCCTCCATATGGGCGAGCACACGCGGCGCGCCGCCGGTGGTGGTCGTCACATGGAAGCGGTCGGGCGCCATGCGGCCGACCACGCCGTCATCCATGACGAAGCCGTCCTCGCGCAGCATCACGCCGTAGCGCAGCCGGCCGGGCTCCAGCTTGGCCCACGCGTTGGTGTACATGCGGTTCATGAACTCGGCCGCGTCCGGCCCCACCACCTCGATCTTGCCGAGGGTGGAGGCGTCGAACATGCCGACGCTGGACCGCACCGCCTTGCACTCGCGGCCGACCGCCGCGTGCAGGTCCTCGCGGCGTCCGTCCGGCAGCGCCTTGGGGAAATACCAGGCGCGCTTCCACAGGGACACGTCCTCGAAGGCGGCGCCATGCTCGGCGGCCCAGTCGTGGATCGCGGTCTTGCGGACGGGATCGAACTGATCGCCGCGCGCCGCCCCGGCGAACAGGCCGAAGGTGGTGGGCGTGAAGGGCGGGCGGAACGTGGTGAGGCCGATCTTCGGCACGCTCTCGCCGAGCGCCTCGGCGACGATGCCGAGCGTGTTCATGTTCGAGGTCTTGCCCTGGTCGGTCGCCATGCCCGTGGTGGTGTAGCGCTTCACATGCTCGATGGAGCGGAAGCCCTCGCGGGTGGCGAGCGTGATGTCCTTGGCGGTGACGTCGTTCTGCCAGTCGACGAAGGCCTTGGTGAAGGCCGGGTTGCGCGCGTGCGGGGTGGCGCCGATGAAGCCATCCGTGCCGAGATCGTCCGCCTGGGCCGGAAAGGTTTTCGCGGACGGACCGGGCGGCGGCGTGGCGCCGCGCGCGGGGGAGGCCGCGTCGCGGGAGGCCTTCGCCGCCGCTTCGCCCTGGCCATAGCCGTCTTCCAGCACGCGCTGGAGGCCGGTAATCCCGCGGCAGGCGCCTGCGGAACGCTCGCGCTCGACCGAGGTGCCGGGAAGATAGGCGCCGCTCGCCGCGTCCCACGCCAGTTTGCCGCGCGACTGCGAGAACAGGTGCACGCTCGGCGTGAAGCCGCCCGACATCAGCACCGTGTCGCAGGCGATGGTCTCGGAGGCGCCGACCGGGTCGACGCTCGGCCCGCCCTTGATCTTGGCGAGCCGGGCGCCGGAGACGCGCAGGCGCCCCGTCGTGCCCGTCACGACGGTGGCGGGGCGCACGTCGATGCCGGCCGCCAGCGCGCGGGCGGGCAGTTCGCCATGCACTTCGCGCCGTAGATCGGCCACGGCGACGACGGCGACGCCGCCGGCCGCGAGGTCGAGCGCGGTCCGGTAGCCGGCATCGCAGGCGGTGAAGATGACCGCGCGATCGCCGGGCTTCGCGCCATAGCGGTTGAGATAGGTGCGCGCGGAATCGGCCAGCAGAACACCGGGCCGGTCATTGTCCGGGAATACCAGCGGACGCTCGAGCGCGCCGGTGGCCAGCACCACCTCGCGGGCGCGCAGCTGCCACAGCCGCTCGCGCGGCAGGTCCGCGCCCGGCGCGGCGAGGTGTTCGGTCACGCGCTCGGCCAGCGCGATCATGTTGTGCGGGAAATAGGCGAAGGCCGTGGTGCGCGGCAGCAGCGTGACGTTGTCCATGGCCGCCAGCGTGGCGAGCGTATCCGCCAGCCATTGCTGAGCCGGCTTTCCCTCGATGGTGGCGGTGCGTTCCGCCAGCAGCGAGCCGCCAAGCTCCGCCTGCTCGTCGACCAGCCACACCTTGGCGCCGCCTGCCGCGGCCGCCAGTGCGGCGGCAAGGCCGGCGGGGCCGGCGCCGACCACCAGCACGTCGCAATAGGCGTAGTTCTGGGTGTAGCGGTCGGGGTCGGGCAGGGTGGGGGCGACACCGAGGCCCGCCATGGCGCGGATCTTCGGCTCGTAGAAGCGCTTCCACGCCCCCGCCGGCCACATGAAGGTCTTGTAGTAGAAGCCGGCCGGCAGGAAGGGCGAGACGAAGTCATTGGCCGCGCCGGCATCGAAGCCGAGCGAGGGCCAGCGGTTCTGGCTCGAAGCCTTCAGCCCCTCATAGAGTTCCACCTGCGTGGCGCGCAGGTTCGGGCTCATGCGGGCGGCGTCGCGGGCGACATTGACCAGTGCGTTCGGCTCGTCCGAACCGGCGGAGATGAAGCCGCGCGGGCGGTGATACTTGAACGAGCGGCCGACCAGATGCACGCCGTTGGCGATCAGCGCCGAGGCGAGCGTGTCGCCCTTGAAGCCGGAATAGGTCTTGCCGTCGAAACGGAACGAGACCGGCGCCCCGCGATCGATGCGGCCGCCCGAATGGGTGCGGAAGCGGTTGGTCATTGGACAGTTCCTTCCTCACCTCTCCCCGCCGGGGAGAGGTCGGCCCGCAGGGCCGGGTGAGAGGGGAGGTCGGTCGGGTGAATATACCCCTCACCCCAACCCTCTCCCCCACGGGGAGAGGGAGCGCGTTGCACGTGGCTCACTTCCCGCTCTCCCCGATATCCGGACGCGGCTCGCCGGCCTTGTAGGTGGTGACGAAGAAGTCGCTCACCGTGTCGCGTACGGCGTTGAAATAGCGCCCGCAGCCATGGATGTGCCGCCAGCGCTCGGCGTGCAGCCCCTTCGGGTTGGTGCGGTTATAGAGGAAATCGGCCCATTCCTGGTCGGACATGGCGGCGGGATCGGCGGGGCGGGCGATATGCGCCTCGCCGCCATAGCGGAACTCGATTTCCGGCCGCGCGCCGCACCAGGGGCAGTCGATGATCAGCATGTCGGTGTCTCCGCCCCTCAGTGCGCGACGGCGGCGGCAGCCGCCTCGTCGATCAGGAATCCGTCGCGGAAGCGCTCCAGCGTGAAGGGCGCGTTGATCTTGTGCGGCTCGTCCCGGGCGATGGTGTGGGCGAACACGTTGCCCGAGCCCGGCGTCGCCTTGAAGCCGCCGGTGCCCCAGCCGCAATTCACATAGAGGCCCGGCACCGGCGTCTTGGCGATGATGGGCGAGCGATCCGGCGTCACGTCGACGATGCCGCCCCAGTTGCGCAGCATGCGCAGGCGCCGGAACTGCGGCACCAGTTCGCAGATGGCGTCCAGCGTGTGGGTGGTGACGTGCAGCGCGCCGCGCTGGGAGTAGCTGGTATAGGCGTCGGTGCCGGCGCCGATCACCATCTCGCCCTTGTCGGATTGCGAGATATAGGCGTGGATGGTGTTGGACATGACGACGGTCGGAAAGGCCGGCTTCACCGGCTCCGATACCAGCGCCTGCAGCGGATAGCTCTCCAGCGGCATGCGGACCCCGGCCATCGCCATCACCACGCTGGTATGGCCGGCGGCGGAAACGCCCACCTTCTTCGCCCGGATGAAGCCTTTCGATGTCTCCACGCCCTCGACCGCGCCGCCCGGCCCGCGGCGGATGCCGGTGACTTCGCAGTTCTGGATGATGTCGACGCCGCGCGAATCCGCCGCCCGCGCAAAGCCCCACGCCACCGCGTCATGGCGCGCGGTGCCGCCGCGCCGCTGCAGCGCGCCGCCGATGATGGGATAGCGCATCGAGCGGATGTTGAGCGGCGGGCAGAATTCCTTGACCTGCTCGGCGCTCAGCCACTCATTGTCCACGCCGTTGAGGCGGTTGGCGTGGACATGGCGCTTGAAGCTGATCTCGTCGTGATGATTGTGCGCCAGCATGAGCACGCCGCGCGCCGAATACATCACATTGTAGTTGAGGTCCGTTGAGAGGCCCTCCCACAGCTTCACCGCGTGCTCGTAGAGCGCGGCGCTCTCGTCGAACAGGTAGTTGGAGCGCACGATGGTGGTGTTGCGCCCGGTATTGCCGCCACCCAGCCAGCCGCGCTCGATGACCGCGACGCGGGTGATGCCATGTTCCTTGGCGAGATAATAGGCGGCCGCCAGCCCATGCCCGCCCGCGCCGACGATGATCACGTCATATTCGGCCTTGGGTTCGGGATTGCGCCATTGCGGCTGCCAGCTCTTGTGGCCGCCAAGCGCGCGGCGGAACAGCTCGAAGCCGGAGAATTTCTGCATGTTGAGCCTCCGACGGTGACGTCGTCGTCTGCGGGCTGACATCCCGCAGGACCATGATGGGACATGCTCGCGCGGACCGGGCGAGAGAGCGAGCATCGTTTCGGCGCGGGCGTTGAATGAATGCGACATGCCTTGTCATTCGGCGACGTGTGGCGGGCGAAAGCCGCCGCTGACGTCGCGGCGCCCGGCGCGCGGTGCGTCATGCGACCGTCGGCGCCGGCGGACTATCACTGAAAGCTGATCGACCGCACCCGCCTCTCCTTACGGAAGTCATGATCCGTACTTACCTCGGAATGGCCAACAGATCGGGACGAGACATGTTCAATAACGGTAATTTCGATGCCAAGCGGCTCCTCGACCAGTTCCTCGGAGCCCAGACGGGCACGCAGGGCGGTGTCCCCGCGCGGCAGGAGGGCGGCGCGACCGGGGGCTCCCCGCTGGGTGACCTGATCGGCGGGCTCACCGGAGGGCTGACGGGGGCGCAAGGCGGCGTGCAGGGCGGCGGGCAATCCGCTCCGGGCGCCGGCGGCGACCTGTTCGGCCGGGCCAAGGACTATCTCTCGGGCAATGCCGGGTCGCTCGCCACCGGCGCGGCGGCGGGCGGGCTGGTCTCGCTGGTGCTCGGCTCCAAGGGCGGGCGCAAGGTGGCGAAGAACGCCGTCGCGCTCGGCGGTCTCGCGCTCGTGGGCACGCTGGCCTACAAGGCCTACCAGAATTACCAGCAGGGCCAGCAACCGCAGCAGGCGGCGACACCGCTGCCGCCCGATCCCGCCCTGCCGCCGGCGCAGTCGCCGTTTCATCCCGCGCAGGCCGGCACGAATGGTCTGCCGGTGCTGCTGCTGCGCGCGATGATCGCCGCCGCGCTGGCGGATGGGCATGTCGACGACCGGGAGCGCCTCGCCATCGGCGCCAAGCTGAACGACGAGGGCGCCGCGCTCGACGAGGCCGAGCGCTTCCTCACCGCGGAACTGGCCAATCCGGCGAGTGTCGAGGAACTGGCGCGCGAGGCCGCGACGCCGGAACAGGCGGCGGAGGTCTATATCGCGGCCCTGCTCACCATCGACGCCGACACCATTTCCGAGCGCGCCTTCCTCGCGCGCCTGGCCAGCGCGCTGCGGTTGGACGCGCAGCTGGTGCCGCATCTGGACGCGGCGGCGCGCGCGGCCCGGCAGCCGTGAGAATGCGGCTGTAACGGCGCGCTCAGGATGTGAGGCGGGCGCGGGCGCGGCCGGCGCGGGGTTGACGCTCCCGCCGCGCTCCCCGCGAACGGCCCTCCCGCCGGGTGCCGCACGCGGGACGGCGTCAGCCGCAGGTGCACGCTCCCCACGGCAACGTGGTTAATCGTTAGGGTTAATCGCTCCTTAAACAATCCCCGCGACATTGCCTCCATCGAAAGCCGTCGGCAGGTGCCGGCGCATCGGGGGTGTCGCATATGCGTGGGCCGGCCATCATCTCGCGGTTGAGGGGCGTCATCGCCCTCTCCGCCGGCCTCGTGGCGGCGGGCCTCGCGATGAATGCCGTCATCGCCACGCCGGCCCATGCCGATGAGGTGGCGAGCGAATCGGCGGACGACGTGTTCGCTCACGACCTGCTGGCGAACGACCTGCTGGCGAACGCGCCGCAGATCGAGGAGGGGGCCGGCTGGTACCTGCGCGGTGATCTCGGCTATGTCGTCAACGAGACCCCGGACGGGCTGCGGTTCGGGTTCTTTCCGGCGGCTGCCGATATCGGCGACGCCTGGATGCTGGGCGTCGGCATCGGCGTGCGGCTAAACGACTGGTTGCGGGTCGACGTGACGGCGGATTACCGCACGCAGGCGGATCTGCGCGCCGCCGGCGGGGCGGGAGACCTCAGCGCCTTCACCACCCTCGCCAACACCTATGTCGATCTTGGCAGCTGGCACGGGCTGACCCCCTATGTCGGAGCGGGCGTCGGCGCCGGCTATCTCTCGGTTTCCGACATCAGCTTTCCCGCCGGCGCGCTCAAGGGGCGTGACGGCTGGGGTCTTGCCTGGGCGCTGATGGCCGGCGTGTCGGTGGAACTCACGCCGACATGGGTGGTGGATGCGGGCTACCGCTACATCGCCATCGACAGCGCCGATATTGGCGGCGGCTGGAACTCGCTCAACCAGAACGCGCACGAATTCCGGCTCGGCCTGCGCTTCCTGTTCGACTGAGCGGCGACCTTTTGGCGCGGGGCGGCGCTCGGCTGCCGGGCCCCTTGCGCCGCCCGCCGGGCGGGAGTACATCCCGGATCGGGCCACCCCTCCCCACCGAGGGGCACCCATCTGGAAGGATGGTCATCCATGACGAACAGCGCTCTGCCGGCGACGAAGCCGGCGAATCCCAATTTCTCGTCCGGCCCCTGCGCCAAGCGTCCCGGTTGGACGCTGGAAGGCCTGAGCGACGCACCGCTCGGCCGCTCGCACCGCGCCAAGGTGGGCAAGGCCAAGCTGAAGCTGGCCATCGATCTCACCCGCGAGATTCTCGACATTCCCGCCGATTATCGCATCGGCATCGTCCCCGCCTCCGATACCGGGGCGGTGGAGATGGCGTTGTGGTCGCTGCTCGGCGCCCGCCCGGTCGACCTGCTGGCGTGGGAGAGCTTCGGCGAGGGCTGGGTGACGGATGTCGTCAAGCAGCTCAAGCTCAAGGACGCCCGCGTCCTCAAGGCGGGCTATGGCGAACTGCCCGACCTCGCCCAGGTGAATTTCGACCATGACGTGGTCTTCACCTGGAACGGCACCACATCCGGCGTGCGCGTGCCGAACGCGGACTGGATTCCCGTGGATCGCACGGGTCTCACCCTCTGCGACGCCACCTCCGCCGCCTTCGCGCAGGACATGGACTGGGGCAAGCTCGACGTCGTCACCTTCTCCTGGCAGAAGGTACTGGGCGGCGAGGGCGGCCACGGCATGCTCATCCTCTCGCCGCGCGCGGTGGAGCGGCTGGAAAGCTACGTGCCGGCCTGGCCGCTGCCGAAGATCTTCCGCATGACCAAGGGCGGCAAGCTGGTCGAGGGCCTGTTCGAGGGCGAGACGATCAACACCCCGTCCATGCTCTGCGTGGAGGACTATGTCGACGCGCTGAACTGGGCGAAGGCGATCGGCGGCGGTGCCGGGCTGCGTGCGCGCTCGGATGCCAATTTCAAGGCGCTGGCCGATTATGTCGCCCGCACGCCGTGGATCGACTTCCTCGCGACCGATCCGGCGACGCGCTCCAACACTTCGGTCTGCCTCATCGTGAGCGATCCCGAGGTGAAGGCGCTGGCCCCCGACGCGCAGGCCGCCTTTGCCAAGGCGATCGCCGGCGCGCTGGAAAAGGCCAAGGTCGCGTATGATATCGGCGCCTATCGCGACGCACCGGCGGGCTTGCGCATCTGGGCGGGCGCCACGGTCGAGACGGCCGATATCGAGGCGCTGCTGCCCTGGCTCGACTGGGCCTTCGCGGATGCCAAGGCGGCCCTGCGCAAGGCCGCCTGACCGCGCCCCGCACGTGCCCCGCCGCTGACGCGAGGGGACGGCGAAGGGGCGTGAGGCTCCGCGTCGACGGCGAATTGGCTTTTCTCTCCCGGCCGCGTCTCGCCGTCGCGCCTTCAGGGCCTCTGCCCGACGAACGCTTCGTCGTCCTCTCCCGCCAGCGGCGGGCGGCGGCTCCCGCTCCTTACGGGTCGATTTTCCCTATTCTTGAACAGGATGAAGCCGATGGCTCCCCGCGTTCTGATTTCCGACGCCCTTTCCCCCGCCGCCGTGCAGATCTTTCGAGATCGCGGCATCGAGGTCGATTTCCAGCCGGCCCTCGGCAAGGACAAGGACAAGCTGGCCGAGATCATCGGCAATTATGACGGTCTCGCCATCCGCTCGGCGACCAAGGTGACGCCGAAGATCCTTGAGAACGCCAAGCGTCTCAAGGTCGTCGGCCGCGCCGGCATCGGTGTCGACAATGTCGACATCCCGGCCGCCACCGCCAAGGGCGTGATCGTGATGAACACGCCGTTCGGCAATTCCATCACCACCGCCGAGCACGCCATCGCCATGATGTTCGCGCTGGCCCGCGAAATCCCCGCCGCCGATGCCTCCACCCAGGCCGGCAAGTGGGAGAAGAACCGCTTCATGGGGGTGGAACTCACCGCGAAGACGCTGGGCATCATCGGCTGCGGCAATATCGGCTCCATCGTCGCCGACCGCGCCATCGGCCTGAAGATGAAGGTCATCGCCTTCGACCCCTTCCTCAGCATCGAGCGCGCGCGCGACATCGGCGTGGAGAAGGTGGACCTCGACGATCTTCTGGCGCGTGCCGACATCATCACCCTGCACACGCCGCTGACCGACAAGACCCGCAACGTGCTTTCCGCCGAGGCGCTCGCCCGGACGAAGAAGGGCGTGCGCATCATCAATTGCGCGCGCGGTGGCCTTGTCGACGAGGCGGCTCTGGCCGCGGCGCTCGATTCCGGACAGGTCGCGGGCGCCGCCTTCGACGTGTTCTCCACCGAACCGGCGACGGAGAACCCGCTTTTCGGCCATCCCAACGTGATCTGCACCCCGCATCTGGGCGCCTCCACCACCGAGGCGCAGGAAAACGTGGCGCTGCAGGTGGCCGAGCAGATGAGCGACTATCTGCTGCGCGGCGCCATCTCCAACGCGGTGAACTTCCCCTCCATCACCGCCGAGGAAGCGCCCCGGCTGAAGCCGTTCATCGAACTGGCCGAGAAACTCGGCTCGTTTGCCGGCCAGCTGACCGATAGCGACATCAAGACCGTGCGCATCACCTATCAGGGCGCGGTGGCGGAGCTGAAGATCAAGGCGCTCACCTCGGCGGCGGTGGCCGGCCTGCTGCGCCCGGCACTGGCGGATGTGAATGTCGTCTCGGCGCCGAGCGTGGCCAAGGAGCGCGGCATCGTGGTCGAGGAGACGACGCGAGAAGTGGCCGGCGATTATGAGAGCCTGGTGACGCTCACCGTGGTCTCCGACCGGCTGGAGCGCTCCATCTCCGGCACGGTGTTCGCCGATGGGCGCCCGCGCATCGTCGACATCAAGGGCATCAAGGTCGATGCCGAATTCGCCGCCTCCATGCTCTATGTCACCAATGAGGACCGGCCCGGCTTCGTCGGCCGCTTCGCCAGCCTGCTGGGCGATGCCGGAATCAACATCGCCACCTTCGCGCTCGGCCGTGACCGCCAGGGCGGCGATGCGATCGCGCTGGTCGAGGTGGATGGCGTGGTGCCGGCCGACCTGTTGGCCAAGGTACAGGCCATTCCCTCGGTGAAGCAGGCCAAGCCGCTGGTGTTCTGAGGCTCCTTCCCCTCAAATCCGGGCGCGAATAATTGAGAAAACCCGGCCACGCGCAGGCGTGGCCGGGTTTTCTCATTCAGGAGACATGCGTGTGCGGGTGCGCGCTTCAGCGTTCAGCCCGGAAAGGCCGCGCGGTGCAGCTTCGCGGCGGCCTTGGAGAGCGCGACGATCTGCTCCCAGTCGCCGAGCGCGATGGCCTCATTGGGGCAGACCCAGGAGCCGCCGACCGCCAGGATGTTGGGCTGGGAGAGATATTTGCCGACATTGTCGGGGCCGATGCCCCCGGTCGGGCAGAAGCGCAGGTCCGGCAGCGGGCCGGCCAGCGACTTGATGAGATTGGCGCCGCCCACCGATTCGGCCGGGAACAGCTTCAGCACGGGAAAGCCGAGCGCGGCCAGCGTCATCGCCTCGGTGGCGGTGGCGCAACCGGGCATGACGGGCACCGGCGCTTCCGCCAGCGCCTCGGCCAGCGCGGCCGGGCAGCCGGGGCTGACCAGGAAGCGCGCGCCCGCGTCGATCGACTTCTGGATGAGGTCCGGCCGCGTCACCGTGCCGGCGCCGACAATGGCATCCGGCACTTCGGCGGCGATGGCGGCGATGGCTTCGAGCGCGGCGGGCGTGCGCAGCGTGACCTCGATCAGCGGCAGGCCGCCTTCCACCAGCGCGCGAGCGAGCTTCACGCCGGCGCTCACGCTCGGCACGGTGACGACGGGCACAACCGGGGCACGGGCGAGGAGGAAGCTGGGATCGGGAAGCGACATCGGACACCTTCGGGCTGTTTGCGACATCAAGACCGGCCCGCCCGGGCTTGTCGAGGGGGCAGGGGGAGAATTATGCGGCGGTCGCGAGATAATGTTCCGCAGCGCGCCATCACGCATTAGCTTGGGACAATCAATTTCGCGCCTGCCGAGTAGATCACATGTTCAAGCTGGATTCCGCCTATCCCCGCGATCTCGTCGGCTATGGCCGCAATCCGCCGGACCCGAAATGGCCGGGCGGCGCGCGCATCGCGGTGCAGTTCGTGATCAATTACGAGGAGGGCGGGGAGAATTCGATCCTGCACGGCGACAAGGCGTCCGAGGCCTTCCTGTCCGAGATCGTCGGCGCCCAGCCCTGGCCGGGGCAGCGGCACATGAACATGGAATCGATCTACGAATATGGTTCGCGCGCCGGATTCTGGCGGCTCTGGCGTCTGTTCACCCGCCGCAACCTGCCCGTCACGGTCTATGGCGTCGCCACCGCGCTGGCGCGCAACCCGGAAGCGGTGGCGGCGATGCGGGAGGCGGACTGGGAAATCGCCAGCCACGGCCTCAAGTGGATCGACTATCGCGATCACTCCTATGAAGCGGAGAAGGCGGATTTCGAGGCGGCGCTGGCGCTGCATACGAGGATCGTCGGCGAGCGGCCGCTGGGCTGGTACACCGGGCGCACCTCGGTGAACTCGCGCCCCATCGTGATGGAGGAGGGGGGCTTCCTCTATGATTCCGACATCTATTCCGACGACCTGCCGTTCTGGGTGGAGGGGCCGCGCGGGCCGCATCTGTCCATTCCCTACACGCTCGACACCAACGACATGCGCTTTGCGATTCCCGCCGGTTTCAGCAATGGCGAGCCGTTCTTCGCCTATCTGCGCGACAGTTTCGATGCGCTCTATGCAGAGGGTGCGGAAGCGCCCAAGATGCTCAACATCGGGCTGCATTGCCGGCTCGTGGGCCGGCCGGGCCGCATTGTCGGGCTGGAGCGTTTCCTCGACCATATCGCCCGGCACGACCGGGTGTGGGTGACGCGCCGCATCGATATCGCCCGGCACTGGCACGAACATCACAAGCCGGAGTGAACCGATGCCCGCCTTCGCCGATTCCGGCACCACCGCGCGCGCGGCGGCCTGTGTCGATCTTTCCGCTCTTCACCTTCCCGCCCGCGCGGTGGCACGGCTCGCCGTGCCCGTCCTCGTCGCGCTGCTCGCCGCGTCGGGGGGAGCGCGGGCGGCGGATCACATTGTCATTCCCCTGCCAAAGGGCTCCTCCGTCATCACCACCAAGGTCGGCTACACCTGCGACAAGGTGAAGAACGTCGCCGCGACCTATATCAACGCCCCGCCGACCGCGCTGGCGACCATCGCCTTCGACGACGAATTCGTCGTCATGGCCAATGTGCTGGCCGGCTCCGGCGCCAAATATGCCGGTGACCGCTTTATCTGGTGGACCAAGGGCAACAGCGCCAGCCTCTACGACCTCACCAAGGGCGAGAACGCTCCGCCCGTCGCCACCTGCACGCAGGACTGAGGCCGTTCCACCCGCTGCCGCCGGTCGGAAGGGCTAATGTTCCGGCGGCGCCTTTCGGGCGGATCGATGGACGACGAGGTGCGGCAGGTGGCTTTGCAGCACATAGATCAGCAGAGCGGTCGACCAGCCGAACATCAGGATGCCGCTGGCGGCGGTGAGGGGGCCAAGCAGCCGCGTGCGGGTGTTCTGCAGTGTGTCGCCATAGCCGAGCGTCGTGTAGTTCACGAAGGCCGAGTAATAGGCATCGGCCGGGAATTCGACGAGTTCGCGATAGGCATAGACGAGCGACCACAGGCCCACTTCGATGAGATGGGCGGAGAGCAGGATGGTGTTGGCGGTGAGCAGCGCCAGCATCAGCCGCAGATGCGGCTGGTTCCACAGCCATTTCTGGAAGGGCATGACCAGCGCGACCAGCGCGAAGCTCGCGCCCAGGTGCACGAGCATCGCCAGGATGTTCATCACTATGCCGACGATCAGCTCTTCGAGCATCATGCCCCTCAGGTCTTCGAATCAGCAGGTCGAGCCATGAGCGACCCCGTGCATATACGCCCGCTCGATCGGGTGGAAATCCAGCTGGCGGTCGACTGGGCCGCCGCGGAGGGCTGGAATCCGGGCCTTGCGGATGCCGGCGCCTTCGCCAGCGTCGACCCCACGGGCTTTCTCGTCGCCGAGGTGGGCGGGGAGCCGGCGGCGACGCTGTCGGTGGTGAATTACGACGCGCATTTCGCCTTTCTGGGCTTCTACATCGTCCGTCCCGGCCTGCGCGGGCGCGGCATTGGCTGGAAGCTGTGGCAGGCGGGGATCGCGCATGCCGGCGCGCGCACGATCGGGCTCGACGGCGTGCCCGCCCAGCAGGCGAACTATGCGTCCCAGGGCTTCGGCCTCGCCTATCGCAACATCCGCTTCGCCGGCCGGGTAGCGGCTAGGCGCGGGGGCGGGGACGCGGTGGATCTTGCCCGTGTGCCGTTCGCGCAGGTGGAGGCGAGCGATGCGCAGGTGTTTCCCGCCCCGCGCGCCGCTTTCCTCACGGCATGGCTCACCGCTCCAGGCCATGTCGGCCGCGCGGTGCTGCGCGCGGGCCGGCTGGCGGGCTGGGGCGTCGCCCGCCCGGCCCGGCAGGGCTGGAAGATCGCCCCGCTGGTGGCGGAGGATGAGGCGGCGGCGGAGGCGGTGTTCGCGGCGCTGCTGGCGGAGATCGGCGCGGACGAGATCATTCTCGATGTGCCCGAGCCCAATGCGGCAGCGCTGGCGCTGGCCCGCCGGCATGGGCTGGCGCCCGTATTCGAGACCGCGCGCATGTATAGCGGGCCGATCCGCCCCTTAGCCCTCGGCCGGCTCTATGGCGTCACGAGCTTCGAGCTCGGCTGAGCGCGGCGCGGCGGCCGAACAGCGTGGCGGTGACGACGCCGCACAAAACCAGCGCATAGCCGGCCGCGTGGTAGAGATGCGGCGTCTCGCCGAGGAACAGGATCGCCAGCGCCGAGCCGAACACCGGCATGAGGTGGAAGAACGGCGCGGCCCGGTTGGGCCCGACGAGTTCGACGCCACGGTTGAAGAACAGATAGGCCAGCACCGAGGCGAACACCGCGACATAGGCGAAGGAGGCGAGCGTCAGCAGGTCGAAATGCAGCGGCGGGCCGCTGATGCGCTCCCAGATGAAGGCCGGCGTCAGCATCGCCGCGCCCCAGCCCAGCGAGAAGGCGAGGAACCCGTAGCGGCTCATCGCCGGTCGCTTGACCAGCAACGCCGAATAGAAGGCGTAGAGCACCATCGCCGTCAGGAACAGCACATCGCCGATGTTGAAGTCGATCGCGGTCAGCACGCCGAGATCGCCCCGGCACAGGATGACCAGAACACCCACGAGCGACAGCCCGATGCCGATCGCCTGGCCGAGCGACAGCCGCTCGCCGAGCAGCACGAAGGCCCAGCCGGCGATCAGCAGCGGGCCGGTCGAGGTCATCAGCAGCCCGTTCAGCGCCGGGCTGTACTGCAGCGCCCAGTAATAGAGGGTGTTGTAGAGCGTGATGCCGGAGAGCGAGAGCAGGGTCAGCACGCCCATATTGGCGCGGATGACCGGCCAGTCCGCGCGCAGATAGCGCCAGGTGAAGGGCAGCAGGATGAGGAAGGCGAGCACCCAGCGCACCCAGGCCAGCGCCACCGGCGGCACCTGCCCGGCCACATGCCGGCCGAGCACGATATTGCCGGACCAGAACAGCGGCACCAGGGTCAGCAGCAGATAGGGGGCGTCGAGCAGGCGGCGGAACATGGCGTCTTCCCGGGAGCGGCCCTTCAGGCGGAGCCTTGGCTGGCACCTGCTCTAGAGCATTTTCGGCCGCCGCGAAGCCGTGCCGAGGATGAAATAATCTGATGGTCGCCCGCCGGCCGTTAATGCTTGGCCGCCGCCGGCTTCTGCTTCAGCCGGCCGTCACCCACACGCGCGTTCCCCACGGGTCCGCGGCGGAAAAGCCGCCGGGGATCGGCGCGGTGCTCTCCCCCGCCGCCTCGAGGCGCACGCGCAGCGCCTCGACCGCCGCCGCATCCGGCAGTTCGACCGCATAATGGACGAGGCCGACGCTGTCCTGCGGGGCCGGTCCGCCGCCACGGCTCTGCCAGATGTTGAGGCCGAGGTGATGATGATAGCCCCCGGCGCTGACGAACAGCGCGCCGGGATAGCGGTCCGTCGTCACCTCAAACCCGACATGTTCGACATAGAAACGCCGCGCCCTGGCGAGGTCGCCGACCTGCAGATGCACATGGCCAATCCGCGTGCCGGCCGGCAGCTTCGCGTCGAGCGGGATCGCCGCCGGCGCCTCATTCAGCAGCCCGCGCCCGTCGAGATGATCGGTCGCCATCGCCACCGTGCCGTTCTCCCAGCGCCAGTCGCCGGCGGGGCGATCGCGGTAGATCTCGATGCCGTTGCCGTCCGGGTCGTCGAGATAGAGCGCCTCGCTGACGATGTGGTCGGACGCGCCGATGGCGATGCGCCGGGCGACCAGGCGACGCAGCGCCACGGCGAGCGCGGCCCGGTCCGGCACCAGGATGGCGACATGGAACAGGCCGGTGGTGCCGGGCGGACGCGGGCGCGCGTCGCGCCGCTCTTCCAGCTCGATCAGCACCCGTCCGCCCGCCCCCAGCCGCACGATGCCGTCCGAATCCCCTGCCATGGCGGTCAGGCCGAGCGTGCCGGTGTAGAAGGTGCTCGCGCGGGCTGCGTCACGCACGCGCAGGCGCACCGCGCCCATGGCGAGCCCGGCCGGCAGGCCGGAGGCGAGGGAGGCCGGGGCCGAATCGGTTGGCGGGGTCGAATCGGTTGGCGGGGCAACGGTCATGAGCGCTCTCCACGGTGGCAACCCGCCGCCACATATAGGTCTTGCAGCCTGGGCACAAAGGCAAGGGGAGGCATGTTGCAACTACGCGGTATCCGCCCGTGCCCACGCGTCGCCACGCGAAAGCCGGGTGGCGGCGTACGCTGGCGGCGGACAATTCCTTGCCTCGCCCCGAGCGATCCCTTAAGACGTTTCAGCCCCGGTCGGACAGCTTCGCCGGGGTTTTGTCTGTGTGTGCGTGGCCTTCTCGTCCGTCCGCACCTCGCAATCAGGAGCTTGGCTCGTGGCGAATGTAGTCGTCGTCGGTTCTCAATGGGGCGACGAGGGTAAGGGCAAGATCGTCGACTGGCTCAGCGAGCAGGCGGATGTCGTCGTTCGCTTCCAGGGCGGTCACAATGCCGGCCATACGCTGGTGGTCGGCAACACGACCTACAAGCTGTCGCTGCTGCCGTCCGGCCTCGTGCGCGGCGCGCGCCTTTCGGTGATCGGCAACGGCGTGGTGCTGGACCCGTGGGCGCTGGTCGACGAAATCGGCCGCATCAGCGCGCAGGGCATCGCGGTCACACCCGAGCGGCTGCGCATCGCCGAGAATGTCGCGCTGATTCTGCCGCTGCATCGCGAACTCGACGCCATTCGCGAGAATGCCGCCGCCTCGGGCACCAAGATCGGCACCACCAAGCGCGGCATCGGCCCCGCCTATGAGGACAAGGTCGGTCGCCGTTCGGTGCGGCTGATGGACCTTGCCTATCCCGCGACGCTCGATGCCAAGATCGAGCGGCTGCTCGCCCATCACAACCCGTTGCGGCGGGGCCTCGGCATCGAGGAAGTCGACGCCGCCCGGCTGCGCGCCGAACTGCTCGAGGTGGCGCCCAGGGTGCTGCCCTATATGGACCGCGTATGGTCGCTGCTCGACGACGAGCGCCGGCACGGCTCCAAGATCCTGTTCGAGGGCGCGCAGGGCGCGCTGCTCGATGTCGACCACGGTACTTATCCCTTCGTCACCTCTTCCAACACGGTGGCGGCGCAGGCGGCGACGGGCTCCGGCCTCGGCCCGGGCGCCATCGGCTATGTGCTCGGCATCACCAAGGCTTACACCACCCGCGTCGGCGAGGGCCCGTTCCCGAGCGAGCTGCATGACGAGATCGGCCGCAAGATCGGCGAGCGTGGGCGCGAGTTCGGCACCGTCACCGGCCGGCCGCGGCGCTGCGGCTGGTTCGATGCCACGATCGTGCGCCAGACCGTGCGTACCTCCGGCATTAACGGCATCGCGCTCACCAAGCTCGATGTGCTCGACGGCTTCGATGAACTGAAAGTGTGCACGCGCTACCGGCTCGGCGACAAGGAGATCGACTATCTTCCCGCCGGCCAGGACGCGCAGGCCTCGGTGGAGCCGATCTATGAGACCATCGCGGGCTGGAGCCAGTCCACCGCCGGAGCCCGTTCCTGGGCCGACCTGCCGGCCGAGGCCGTGAAATATGTGCGTCGCATCGAAGAACTGATCGGTTGCCCCGTGGCCCTGCTTTCCACCAGCCCGGAGCGGGATGATACCATTCTCGTACAGAATCCCTTCGAATCCTGAACGGTGAAGTGAACCTCTAGCGCATGGCCGATTACTATCCGCTTCTCGCGCGTGCCATTGAAGGCCTCCCCGACAAGTCGGAGGCCGGCCGCAAAGTCGTGTACGATCGTGCGCGGCGAGCGCTGCTGAACCAGTTGCGCGCCGCCGAACCGACTCTGCGGGAAGGAGATGTCGCGCGCGAGCAGCAAGCGCTCGACGCGGCGATCGCCCGGCTTGAACGGGATTTTGCCCGGACGCCGGACGCGTTCCGCAATCTCGGTGCCAATCTGGCAAATGCGATGAGCGACAAGCCCGCGCCGGGCGCGCCGTCTGCACCTGCCAACCCGCCGCCGCCCTCTGCCGGGCGCGGCGTATCTCCGCCTGCATCGCCTGGCGCTCCGACGGGCGGTTCACGCCCCGTCGCGCCGCCTCCCGCGCGCCCCGCCGCGCCGCTCGGGCGGGATATGGGCCGGCCGGTTTCGCAAGGGGGGAGCGATCCTTCCGCGAATGCGGCGCCTTCCGCCCCCACGCCCGCGGCACCCGTGGCTCCCGTTCCTCCGCCCGGCCGTCCGCCGCTGCGCGAGCCGCCGGAACGCGCGCCCCCGGCCCGGCCGCCGGGCGCTGCCGCGCCCACGGGGGGCGATGACGATGATGATTATGTCAGCCGGCTGAGCGTTTCCCGCCGTGACGGGGGCGGCTGGTCCGCCAAGGGCACGCCCACCGCCGGGCCAAATCCCGATGCCGATGTCGCGACGGCGCTTGGCGAGGGCGAGGATTCGGTCGGATTTGCCGATGAAGGCCTGTCTCCCCCCCGCCGTGGCAACGGCCGCATCCTTGCCTTCGTGATCATCCTGCTGCTGCTGGTTGGTGGCGGCGTGGTTGGCTTCTTGCAGCGCGACACCATCCTCACGCTGGTGCGCAGCCTGTCCGGACCCACTCGGCAGGTGGCGCAGGCGCCGGCCGCGCAGCCCGAGCCGGAAGCGGCGGCAAAGTCGAACGACCGGATCGCGCAGGCGCCGGGCGGTTCTTCCGCCACGGATTCCGCGCCCGCGGCATCGCCGGCCCAGCCTGCGCCATCCGCGCCGGCGGCCGCCGCCGCTACGCCGGCACGCACCGATCCGGTGAACATCAATGCGCCGCAGCGCGCGGTGATGTTCGAGGAAAGCGCGGGCGGCGGCGAGCAGGGTCTGCAGCAATATGTCGGCAGCGTCGTCTGGAGCGCGGAAACCTTCCAGCCCGGCGACGGTCAGGCGCCTGACATCGGCATCCGCGCGGTCGCGACCATTCCCGACCGCAACTTCAAGGTGACGCTGCTCATCCGGCGCAATCAGGATCCCAGCATCCCGGCCTCGCACATTGTCGAGGTGCAGTTCGATCTGCCGCCGAATTTCGATCTCGGCAACGCGACCAGCGTGCCGGGCATGCGTGCCAAGGCATCGGAAGGCGCGCAGGGCCTGCCGCTCACCGGTCTCGCCGTGCGCGTGGCGCCGGGCTTCTTCCTGATCGGCCTGTCCTCGCTCGACGCGGACAAGCAGCGCAATCTCGGCCTGCTGATCACCCGCAACTTCCTCGATCTGCCGGTGGCGTTCGAGAATGGGCGCCGGGCGATCATGGTGCTGGAGAAGGGCCCTCCCGGCGACCTTGCCTTCCGTCAGGCCTTCATGGCGTGGGGATTGCCGGTTCCCAACGAGAACTGAAGCATCGTCCGCGAGCGGCGGTGAGATGGTAGAGAGCCCGCGAGAACGTTTTTGCCGGGCGTTACCGACTTTCCGCTGCCGGACATCGTGAATTCCCGGTTTCCGCGCGTTTTCAACACGTCATGACTGCGAAGCGCCTCCCTGTCGGGACGCGTAGGCGCGGCATGTCCGGACATTCGGCAATGCCTGTGCACCGCGATGCATGCGCACGGGTGCACGGCGATGCGCGGCGGAGCCATGCATCGAATGCAAGGTTGGTATTTGGCATTAGGTATACCAGAAACTCCAGGGGTCGATTAGGTTACAGTGCAACAGGATCGAGACTTGGAGACTGCAGATGTTGGAAACGGTTTTCCCCGTGCTGCCGCTGCTGATTGTGTGCCATGCATGGATGACCATCCTTCTCGCGCAGACTCTGGAGAGCGATGAGATGGCCGTGCTGCCGCCCGAGTGCTTCCCGGTCTGAGGGCGCGGCTTCCGGGAATTCCCCGAGCGTTGCCGGTGGCGTTACGGCGTGCGAACGGGCGCTGTCCCGCACCTTCCGATCAGGGGTGCACGATCTCGGCCCGGTTCGTTCCTCGGATCAGCCCGACTTGCCGCCATCATGGATTGGCGGCGGCGCAAAGAAAAACCCCGCGTCGGCCCAAGGCCGGCACGGGGTTCTCAATTGCCAAGGCGCGCGAAGCGTCAGGCCGCGACGCGCTTGTTGAGCACATCGACCAGCGTCTTGCCGAGGCGCGCGGGGGAGGGGGAGACCACGATGCCGGCCTCTTCCATCGCCGCGATCTTGTCTTCCGCGCCGCCCTTGCCGCCGGAGATGATCGCGCCGGCATGACCCATGCGACGGCCGGGAGGGGCGGTGCGACCGGCGATGAAGCCGACCATCGGCTTCTTGCGGCCGCGCTTGGCTTCGTCCTTGAGGAACTGCGCCGCATCTTCCTCGGCCGAGCCGCCGATCTCGCCGATCATCACGATCGATTCGGTGGCGTCATCGGCAAGGAACAGTTCGAGCACGTCGATGAACTCGGTGCCCTTCACCGGATCGCCGCCAATGCCGACCGCCGTGGTCTGGCCGAGGCCTTCCTGGCTGGTCTGGAACACCGCTTCATAGGTCAGCGTGCCCGAGCGCGAAACGACGCCGACCGAGCCCTTCTTGAAGATATTAGCCGGCATAATGCCGATCTTCGATTCTCCGGCGGTCACGATGCCGGGGCAGTTCGGCCCGATGAGGCGCGACTTCGAGGCGTCGAGCGCGCGGCGCACCTTCACCATGTCGAGCACCGGGATACCCTCGGTGATGCACACGATGAGCGGAATCTCGGCGGCGATCGCCTCGAGAATCGCGTCGGCCGCGCCGGGTGGGGGCACATAGATGACCGAGGCGTCGGCCCCGGTCCTGTCGCGCGCCTCGGCGACGGTGTCGAACACCGGCAGGCCGAGATGGGTGCTGCCGCCCTTGCCGGGCGAGGTGCCGCCGACGATCTTGGAGCCGTAGGCGAGGGCCTGCTCGGAATGGAACGTGCCGTTCTTGCCGGTGAAGCCCTGGGTAATGATCTTGGTGTCTTTGGTCAGCAGGACGGACATCAGGCGGCTCCCTTCACGGCCTTGACGATCTTCTGGGCGGCGTCGTCGAGGTCGTCCGCCGGGATGACGTTCAGGCCGCTGTCGCGGATGATCTGTTTGCCTTCCTCGACATTTGTTCCCTCAAGCCGCACCACCAGCGGAACTTCGAGCCCGACCGCCTTCACCGCGGCGATGACGCCGCGCGCGATGACGTCGCATTTCATGATGCCGCCGAAGATGTTGACGAGGATGCCCTTCACCTGCGGATCGGAGGTGATGATCTTGAACGCCGCCGTCACTTTCTCTTCCGTTGCGCCGCCGCCGACATCCAGGAAGTTGGCCGGCGATTCACCGTAGAGCTGGATGATGTCCAGCGTCGCCATGGCGAGGCCGGCGCCGTTGACCATGCAGCCGATCGTGCCATCGAGCGCGATATAGGCGAGGTCATACTTGGACGCCTCGATTTCCTTGGCGTCTTCCTCGGTCTCGTCGCGCAGGGCGACGATATCGGGATGACGGTAGAGCGAGTTCGAATCGAAGGAGATCTTGGCGTCGAGGCACTTCAGCTCGCCGGTCTTGGTCACGACCAGCGGGTTGATTTCCAGCATCGCCATGTCCTTGGCGACGAAGGCCTTGTAAAGCTTGTCGACCAGCGCGCCGGCCTGCTTGGCGAGGTCGCCGGTGAGGCCGAGCGCCTGCGCCACCGTGCGGCCGTGATGGGGCATCACGCCAGTGACGGGGTCGACGGCAAAGGTGTGGATCTTCTCCGGCGTCGAATGCGCGACTTCCTCGATATCCATGCCGCCTTCCGTGGAGACCACGAAGGCAACGCGCGAGGTGGCGCGGTCGACCAGCGCCGAGAGGTAGAACTCCTTGTCGATGTCGGAGCCTTCCTCGATATAGACGCGGTTGACCTGCTTGCCGGCGGGGCCGGTCTGGATCGTTACCAGCGTCTTGCCGAGAATCTGCTTGGCATTGGCGGCGGCGTCCGCCGCGGACTTGACGACGCGCACGCCGCCCTTCTCGCCGGCATCGGCCTCCGTGAACTTGCCCTTGCCGCGACCGCCGGCATGGATCTGGCTCTTCACCACCCACACGGGGCCGGGAATCTTTGCCGCCGCGTCATCGGCCTCGGCCGCATTCAGGATGGCAATGCCGTTGGGCACCGGGACTCCGAATTCGCGGAGCACTCCCTTTGCCTGATATTCATGGATATTCATTAATCCCGCTCCTCCACAACCGGATGGCCGAGAGGGCGCATGGCGCGAGGCGGCATGGCTCTCCCGTCGATTGGCGTATCCTATTTCCCTATAGGCGCAAGCGCGCCAGGACGCTACTGCACGAAAGTGTTGCTGAGCGTCCCGATCCCCTCGATCACGATTTCCACCGTGTTGGAGGGATCCTTCATGGTGCCGACACCGACCGAGGTGCCGCAGCAGATGACATCGCCGGGATTGAGCGTCATGTCATGCGAGATCCGGCTCACCAACTGGCGGGCGGAGAAGATCATGTCGCTGATCGGGTAGTTCTGGCGTTCCTGCCCGTTGAGCACCGTGCGCACCACCAGGCTGGCCGGGTCGATATCGGTCGCGACCACCGGACCGAAGGGTCCGAAGCCGTCGAAGCTCTTGGCCCGCACCCACTGGGCGAAGGTGGCGTCCTTGTTGATGATATCGGCGGCGGTGATGTCGTTCACGCAGGTATAGCCGAAGATGCAGGCGCCGGCTTCCTCCTCGGAGACGCTGCTCGCGCGCGCGCCGATGACGATGCCGAGCTCGCCCTCATAGACCACCTTGCCGTCATAGGAGGCCGGACGGCGCACCACCGCGCCGGGGCTGGTGAGCGAGGAGCCGGCCTTGAGCAGATAGAGCGGGTCGGCCGGCACGGGCGAGTTGAGCTTGGCGGCCAGCGCATGGAAATTGTTCCACAGCGCGATGACCTTGGTCGGCTCGGTTGGGGCGAGCAGCGCGACCTCGGAGAGCGCGAGGCGCTCTCCGGTCGGCTGGGCGCCATTGAACATGTTACCGGTGTGAACGGTGATGGATGCCCCGTCGAGCGTGCCGAAGCCGGTCACGCCCGCGTGGCTGAAACGAACCCAATGCGCCATTGTTAGTCGACTCTAGTTATAGCAGCCGGCGATCTGCGCGCGCTGGCGGACCAGGGCGAGCACGATGTCGATGGTGGGGGTCGGGATGCCGGCGAGGCGACCCATTTCCTGCACAACGGTGACGAGCGGGTCGATCTCCATGGCGCGCGACCGCTCGAGGTCCTGCAGCATGGAGGTCTTGTGCGCGCCCACCGCGCCGGCGCCGTCAATGCGGCGCTCGACGCCGACGCGGAAATTGACGCCGGACTGGATGGCGATTTCCTGCGCTTCCAGCATCATCGACTTGGCCACCGCGCGGGTGCCGGGATCGGAGGCGATGGTGTCGAGCGTGGCGTGGGTCAGCGCGCTGATCGGGTTGAAGCAGAGGTTGCCCCACAGCTTCAGCCACAATTCGTCACGGATGTTGGGCAGCACGGGCGCGCGCATACCGCCGGCGGCGAAGGCGTCCGAGAGCTTGGTCACGCGGTCGGTGATCTCGCCCGAGGGCTCGCCGAGCGGGAACTTGTCGCCATAGACGTGCTTGATGACGCCCGGCTCGACCACTTCGGTCGCGGGATAGACGATGCAGCCGATGGCGCGCTCCGGACGCAGGCCATTCCACTGCTTGCCGCCGGGATCGACGCTTTCCAGCGTGCGGCCCTCGAGATGGTCGCCGTGCTTGTAATAGTACCAGTAGGGCACGCCGTTGACGGCGGTGACGACCGCCGTGTCGTTGCCCAGCAGCGGCTGCATGGCATCGACCACGCCCGGCACCGAATGGCCCTTCAGCGCGACGATGACATAATCCTGCGGGCCCAGATCGGCCGGATTGTCGGAACAGGGGATGTGCTCGACGCGCTCTTCGCCGTCGATCAACAGCTTGAGGCCGTTGCGCTTCATCGCTTCGAGATGGGGGCCACGGGCGACCAGGCTGACGTCGACGCCGGCGCGCTTCAACTGAACGCCGACATAGCCGCCGATGGCGCCGGCACCATAGATGCAGACCTTCATGGGACTCCCTCCTTATGTTCGCGCCAACTCCCGCGTCGGGCGAACCTTGTTGGTATTTTGTATGCCATGATTAGGGATGAAAGGGCCCTAGTCAAGAGCGTATGCGGTGGGCGTGATAATACGTCGCGCATGTGAGGCCGCATCGCGGGCTAGGCGGGGCGTGTTTGCGACATGTCTGACAGGTTACGTCGTCAGATGACCGTTTGTCCACGGTGTATAGGGCAGAACAATTGTCTCTCGGACTACGCAAAAGACTGTCGAGGCAGCGAAAATCCACTATCGTGGCAGCAAGGCTTACTTATCTTTCCAAACGAATCGGGGGCGCAATGCGCCCCCGAAGCTCAATCAGAATGCCTAATGCGGTGCCGGGTCAGGCGTCCGGCGTTACCGTGTGGTTGGCCAGCAGTTCCAGCGCCTTGACCAGCGCGGAATGGTCCAGCGCGGCGCCACCATGGGCGGCGACCGAGGAGAACAACTGCTGCGCCAGCGCGGTGGAGGGCAGCGACATCTGCAGCTGGCGCGCGCCGGTGAGCGCGAGGTTCAGGTCCTTCTGGTGCAGCTCGATACGGAAGCCGGGATTGAAGGTACGGTTCACCATGCGCTCGCCATGTACTTCCAGGATGCGCGAATTGGCGAAGCCGCCCATCAGCGCCTGACGAACCTTGGCCGGATCGGCACCCGCCTTGGACGCGAAGAGCAGCGCCTCGCCGACGGCGAGAATGTTCAGCGCCACGATGATCTGGTTCGCCACCTTGGTGGTCTGGCCATCGCCATTGCCGCCGACGAGCGTGATGTTCTTGCCCATCTTCTCGAAAAGCGGCTTCACTGTCTCGAAAGCCGCTTCCGGGCCGCCGACCATGATGGTGAGCGAGGCGGCCTTGGCGCCGACTTCGCCGCCCGACACCGGCGCATCGAGATAGTCGCAGCCGAGCGCGTTGATCTTCGCGGCGAATTCCTTGGTCTCGACCGGGGCGATCGACGACATGTCGACGACGATCTTGCCCGCCGTCAGGCCGGCCGCGATGCCGTTCTCGCCGAACAGCGCGGCGGCCACATGCGGGGTATCCGGCACCATGGTGATGATAATGTCGGCATGGCTGGCGACTTCGGTGCCGGTGGCGCAGGCGACGCCGCCCTTGCCCGTCAGCTCGGCGGGAATCGGCTTGATGTCATAGAGATAGAGCGTGTGGCCCGCGTCGATCAGGTGGCCGGCCATGGGGGTGCCCATGATGCCGAGACCGACAAATCCAACTTTAGCCATCGTCTTTTCCTCGTTTTCCTAGAATGAGTTTCTTGGAATGCGCCGGTCGAGGCCGCGCGACCTCGACCGGCGTAGCCTCACGCCGCGTCGGTGAGGCTCTTCAGCCAGCCGAGGCCGGCCGCGGTCTCGCCCTTGGGCTTGTATTCGCACCCGACCCAGCCGGCATAGCCGATGGCGTCGAGGTGGCGGAACAGGAAGGGGTAGTTGATCTCGCCGGTGCCCGGCTCATTGCGGCCCGGATTGTCGGCAAGCTGGATATGCGCGATGGCGGCCAGGTTGGCCTCGATGGTGCGGGCGAGATCGCCCTCCATGATCTGCATGTGGTAGATGTCGTACTGGATGAACAGGTTGTCCGAGCCGACTTCCTCGATGATTGCCTTGGCCTGCTTCGTATAATTCAGGAAGAAACCGGGAATGTCGCGCGTGTTGATCGGCTCGATCAGCAGCTTGAGGCCGGCTTCCTGGATGCGCGGAGCAGCGTATTTCAGGTTCTCGACAAAGGTCTTGTGCAGCACGTCGCGCTCGACGCCGACGGGGGCGATGCCGGCGAGGATGTTGACCTGCGGGCAGCCCAGCGCGGTGGCGTAGGTGATGGCCTTGTCGACCCCGGCGCGGAACTCGTCCACGCGGTCCGGCAGAATGGCGATGCCGCGCTCGCCGCCGCCCCAATTGCCGGCGGGCAGATTGTGCAGCACCTGCTCGAGGTTGTTGTCCTTCAGCTTGGCGACCAGTTCCTCGACCGGAAAGTCATAGGGGAAGAGGTACTCGACCCCGGTGAAGCCGGCGCTGGCGGCCTTCTCGAAGCGGTCGAGGAAGGGCACCTCGTTGAACAGCATGGTCAGATTGGCGGCGAAACGGGGCATGGACCGCTCCTGGGCTGAGTTTGATTGTTTATGGAACGCGGAACCCGCCGCGTGCGGCAGGCCCTCGCGACGATAGGGGCATACTCACCCTGACGATGGCATGAAAGCGCCAGAGATTCCCGCGACGCCGGGGGCGCCGCGGTCTCGAAAGGCGCCGCTCACGCCGGCTCGGTGGCGCTGGGCAGCGGCAGGTCGAGCACGTCCTCGAACTCGTTGACGGCGTCGATCTCCACACCCATGGCGATGTTGGTGACGCGCTCGAGGATGAACTCCATCACCACCGGCACCTGATGCTCGGCCATCAGCGCCTTGGCGCGGGTGAAGGCGTCCTTGAACTCGTTGGGCGAGGACACGCGCACCGCCTTGCAGCCGAGGCCCTCGGCCACCGCGACATGATCGACGCCGTAGCCGGCATTCTCGGCGGCGTTGATGTTGTCGAAGGCGAGCGAAACCTCGAAATCCATGTTGAAGCCGCGCTGCGCCTGACGGATCAGCCCGAGATAGGAGTTGTTCACGACCACGTGGATGTAGGGCAGCTTGTGCTGGGCGCCGACCGCCAGTTCCTCGATGAGGAACTGGAAATCGTAGTCGCCCGACAGCGCCACGATCTCGGCATCCGGGTCCGCGGCGCGCACGCCGAGCGCCGCCGGCAGGGTCCAGCCGAGCGGGCCGGCCTGGCCGCAATTGATCCAGTTGCGCGGCTTGTAGACGTGGAGCATCTGCGCGCCGGCGATCTGGCTGAGGCCGATGGTCGAGACGTAGCGGGTGTCCCGGCCGAAGGCTTCGTTCATCTCTTCATAGACGCGCTGGGGCTTGAGCGGCACGTTGTCGTAATGCGTCTTGCGCAGCATGGTCTGCTTGCGGCCGAGGCATTCCCCGGCCCAGGCCGCGCGGTCCTTCAGCGTGCCGGCGGCCTTGTATTCCTTGGCCACCTCGATGAAGAGCTGCAGCGCCGCCTTGGCATCCGACACGATGCCGAGATCCGGGCCGAACACGCGGCCGATCTGGGTCGGCTCGATGTCGACATGGATGAATTTGCGGCCCTTGGTGTAGACGTCGACCGAGCCGGTATGGCGGTTCGCCCAGCGATTGCCGATGCCGAACACGAAGTCCGAGGCCAGCATCGTCGCGTTGCCGTAGCGGTGCGATGTCTGCAGGCCGCACATGCCGGCCATCAGGTCGTGATCGTCCGGGATGGTGCCCCAGCCCATCAGGGTCGGAATGACCGGCACGCCGGTGAGTTCGGCGAACTCGACCAGCAGGTCGGACGCGTCCGCGTTGATGATGCCGCCGCCCGAGACGATGAGCGGACGCTCCGCCTCGTTCAGCATGGCAATGGCCTTTTCGGCCTGCTTGCGGGTGAGCTTGGGCTTGTAGACTTCCAGCGGCTCGTAGGTGTCCTCGTCGAACTCGATTTCGGCGAGTTGGACGTCGATCGGCAGGTCGATCAGCACCGGGCCGGGACGGCCGGAGCGCATGACATGGAAGGCCTGCTGGAACACCATCGGCACCAGGGCCGGCTCGCGGACCATGACGGCCCATTTGGCGAGCGGCTTGGCGATCGATTCGATGTCGACGGCCTGGAAGTCTTCCTTGTAGAGGCGCGCGCGCGGCGCCTGGCCGGTAATGCACAGGATCGGGATCGAATCGGCGGCAGCCGAATAGAGGCCGGTGATCATGTCGGTGCCGGCCGGCCCGGAGGTGCCGATGCACACGCCGATATTGCCCGGCTTGGCGCGGGTGTAACCCTCGGCCATGTGGGAGGCGGCCTCGACATGACGCGCGAGGATGTGACGGGTTTTCCCGTGGGCGCGCATGGCGGAATAGAACGGATTGATCGCGGCACCCGGGACACCGAAGGCGACGGTGACGCCTTCCTTCTCGAGAACGCGGATCGCGGCATCGACGGCACGCATCTTGGCCATGGCACTTCCTCCTGCGTCGTTGGCGCCGGCGCGGGCAGTCGCCCCGCTCAGGGGCTGGCGGTGCCCGGCACCGGCCTTCGAATCTCTTTCAAACCCCGGTTCGGTCGCCGCCGGCCTGCGGGCGGGGAGGCACGCTCCCCGCGCGGCATGCTGCAAAGCGGCATCGTTCTTCCCGCAATGCGGGATGAATTTCCGAAAGCGCGGAAAACATGCCACGCTCCTCGCATTTCCGCAATACGGGATATATTTCTGGTTTGCGAAAAAATCGGAGATGCGCCTTTATGCTGAGGCGGCCTCCCGAACGACCGATGGCATAAGCAACATGCGGACGGACGGAGGGTGTGGGATGGAAGACGCGGGAGAAGACATGCCGACCACCGACGCCGTCTCGACGACACGCCGCCGTGGCCGCCCCTCCGGCGGGGGAGCCGAGACGGGCGGCGAGGTGCAGTCGCTCGATCGTGCCATCGCGCTGCTCGAAGTGCTCGCCCGGTCCGATGGGCTGACACTGAGCGAGGTGGCCCGCGCGGCGGAACTGCCGACCTCCACCGTGCACCGCCTGCTCACCACGCTGGAGCGTCGCGGCCTGGTGGGGCACGATGCCTCGACCGGGCAATGGATGGTTGGGCTCGGGCTGTTCCGCGTCGGCTCGGCTTACCTGCGCATCCGCAAATTGCCGGAAATCGGCCGCGTATTGCTGCGCGAACTTTCGCATGGCGTCGACGAGACCGTGAATCTCTCGCTCATCGACGGGCCGCATCTCATCTGCGTGGCGCAGGTGGAAAGCCACGCGGCGGTGCGCGCCTTCTTCCGCATCGGGGGGGATCTGCCGATCCATGCCTCGGGCGGCGGCAAGGCGATCCTCGCGGCGATGAACCCGGAGGCGCGGCGCGCCTGGCTCGGGGGCGACCAGCTGCCGCGCTATACCGAGCACACCCATGTCAGCCGGCGGGCCTTGCAGGCCGATCTCGCGGATATCGCGACGCGCGGCTTCGCCATTGATGACGAGGAGCACACGCCCGGCATGCGCTGCGTCGCCGCCGCCGTGCTGGACGAGTGGCGCGAGCCGGTCGGCGCCATCTCGATCTCCGCGCCCACCGTGCGCATGTCGCCCGAGCGCATCGTGGATCTCGGCGCAAAGGTGAAGGATGCCGCGCGCCGGCTCACCATGCGCTATTCCGGGCTTTGAGGCTCCGGCCTCTCCGCGCCGTCATCCCCGCCAAGCATGAAAGAGAATGGCGGATCGCTGATGCTTTGCGATGCGGCGGCCGGTGTGTGAAATCCCGATGCCCCGCGCGGATGTCGCCGGGACGTAGCCGCCATGCGTGGGCGCTCCACGCTCTGTGTCGGCGGCCTTCATCCGTCAAAAAAATGCCGACGGCCCGCTCTCCGGGTCCGTCGGCATCAGTCGCCTAGGAGGAACCGAACGTCGGGCAAACCCTTCGTTCCGCTCCGGGAGGCTCGAAGACCCGTCCCGCTCCCTGCCGGCACTACCGGGCGAGGGAACGGTCGAGGGTCGATCCGTGCCGCGGGTTTCCCCGCGGGGGAGGGCGGCGCACCAAGCGTGCCGCCCCTAAGGGCCGAGATCAGCCGAAAGAAATCAGACGGCCGAAATCAGACCGTCGAAATCAGACGGCCTTGGCGTCGTGCAGGGCGACGATTTCTTCCTGCGTGTAGCCGAGATCCGCGAGCACTTCGTTGGTGTGCTGGCCGAGCAGCGGCGACGCCGTGATCTCGACGGTGACGTCCGAGAACTTGATCGGCGAGCCGACGGTCAGGTACTTGCCGAGCTTGGGGTGATCGACCTCGACCACGGTGCCGCTCTTGCGCAGCGACGGGTCGTTGGCGATTTCCTTCATCGACAGCACCGGCGCGCAGGGAATGTCGAACTTGCGCAGGATGTCGATGGCCTCGAACTTCGTCTTGTCGGCGAGCCAGCTCTCGATGAAGGCGAAGATATCGAAGATTTTGTCCTGGCGAGCCTCGGCGGTGTTGTACGCCGTGTCCTCGATCCATTCCGGCTTACCCAGCGCCTTGCAGATCGGCGCCCAGGCATGGCCCTGGATGGTGAAGTAGATATAGGCGTTCGGGTCGGTCTCCCAGCCCTTGCACTTCAGCACCCAGCCCGGCTGGCCGCCGCCGCCGGCATTGCCGCCGCGCGGAACGACATCCGAGAACTCGCCATGCGGGTACTGCGGGTATTCTTCGAGGTAGCCCAGCGCATCGAGGCGCTGCTGGTCGCGCAGCTTCACGCGGCACAGGTTCAGCACCGAATCCTGCATCGACACGGCGACCTTCTGGCCCTTGCCGTTCTTCGTCTTCTGGTGAAGCGCGGTGAGGATGCCGATGGCGAGGTGCATGCCGGTGTTGCTGTCGCCGAGCGCGGCGGCCGACACGGTCGGCGGGCCATCCCAGAAGCCGGTGGTGGAGGCGGCGCCGCCGGCGCACTGCGCGACGTTCTCGTAGACCTTCAGGTCCTCATAGGCGTGGCCTTCCGAGAAGCCCTTCACCGAGGCGAGGATCATGCCCGGGTTGAGCTCCTGGATGTGCTCCCAGGTGAAGCCCATGCGGTCGAGCGCGCCGGGGCCGAAATTCTCGACCATCACGTCCGACTCCTTGATCAGCTTGGTCAGGACTTCCTTGCCCTGGGCTGTCTTGGTGTCGAGGGTGAGCGAACGCTTGTTGGAGTTCAGCATGGTGAAGTACAGCGCGTCGGCGTCCTTGACGTGGCGCAGCTGCGAGCGCGTGACGTCGCCCGCGCCGGGGCGCTCAACCTTGATCACGTCGGCGCCGAACCACGCGAGAAGCTGCGTGCAGGCGGGACCCGCCTGAACATGCGTGAAATCGATGATCTTAATACCTTCGAGCGGCTTGGACATCTCGGTCGACTTCCTTTTCAGCGTTAACAGTCCGGATGCAGGCTCACCCTGCCGCCGGATTGAGAATTTCCATCCCTCTTGGATGGAAAGCCTTAACTCTCCCCAAGCTCCGTATCCCCTGGAGGGACGGGGCTACTCCCAGGTGGCGCATCAACTTCTGGTCTTGAAGTCCCGACATGGTCAGGACTTCGTTTCGCTCACCCTGGCCTCACACTCCGCCAGACGCCGGCGCAGATCGCGCTCTTCCGTCCAGCGGACTGTCTCGTCGCGAATGACGGCCACGATCGCATGGGCGGCATTCGCTTCATCCGTCAGGAGGGCGACCGTGAACGCGATCGACAGCGCCCGCCCATCCTTGTGCACCGCCGGCACGCGCAGGAGCTGCGTGCCGTATTTCGTCACCCCCGAGCGCATCGTCTCGTCATAGCCATCCCAGTGCCGCTTGCGCAGCCGCTCCGGGATGATCAGGTCGAGCGACTGGCCGAGCGCCTCGTCCTCGCCGAAGCCGAACATGGCCGTCGCCGCCGCGTTCCACAGCGTGATGCGGCCTTCGGCATCCGACACCACGACGGCATCGCCGATCGCCGCCACGAGCTGGGCGCAGTCGACCTCGGTCCGCATTGGCTTCACTCTCTCGACTGTCTGCGTTCGGCTGTCTGCGTTCGGTCGTCTTCACTCGGCCGCCCGCGCGCGGCGGGTGGCTCGGGAAAGGCATGTGGATTGACCCGCCGGCACGGCTGCGCGCCGGCGGGTCGATTTCATTCCGCCGCGAGGCGCACCGGCTGGCCGACGGCGCCGGATGCCTTGACCCGCTCCAGTTCCGCACCGCTGAGGCCGAGCACGTTGGCGAGGATCTCGTCGGTGTGTTCGCCCAGAAGCGGCGAGCGCTCGACCTCGACATCATTGTCCGACAGCTTGATCGGGTTGCCGACCGTCAGGTACTTGCCGCGGGTGGGGTGGTCGATCTCGACCAGCGTGCCGGTGGCGTAGAGCGAGCGATCCTCGGCGATCTCCTTCATGGAGAGCACCGGGCCGCACGGAATGTCGTACTTGTTGAGGATCTCCATCGCCTCGAACTTGGTGTGGGCCATGGTCCACGATTCGATGCGGGTGAAGATCTCGTTGAGATGGGGCAGGCGCGCGGCCGGCGTGGCATAGGCCGGGTTGGTCTTCCAGTCCGGCTCGTGGATGACATCGCAGATCTTCTCCCAGACCGGGGCCTGGGTGATGAAATAGATGTAGGCGTTGGGGTCGGTCTCCCAGCCCTTGCACTTGAGGATGCGGCCCGGCTGGCCACCGCCCGAATCATTGCCCGCGCGCGGCACGGCGTCGCCGAAGGGGATGCCCTCGCCGAACTGGCTGTATTCGCGCAGCGGACCGCGATCGAGCCGCTGCTGGTCGCGCATCTTCACGCGGCACAGGTTCAGCACGGCGTCCTGCATGGCGCAGAGCACCTTCTGGCCCTTGCCCGTCAGCGTGCGCTGGTAGAGCGCGGTGACGATGCCGAGCGCGAGATGCAGCCCCGTTCCCGAATCGCCGATCTGGGCGGCGGTGACGAGCGGCAGGCCATCGCGGAAGCCGGTGGTGGAGGCGGAGCCGCCGGTGCACTGGGCGACGTTCTCATAGACCTTGCAGTCTTCGAACGGCCCGGGGCCAAAACCCTTCACCGAGGCGAGGATGATGCGCGGGTTGAGCTCCTGGATGCGCTCCCAGCTGAAACCCATGCGGTCGAGCGCGCCGGGGGCGAAGTTCTCGACCATCACGTCGCAGATCTTCACCAGATCCTCGAGGACCTTCTTGCCCTCCGGATTCTTGGTGTCGAGCGTGATGGAGCGCTTGTTGGAGTTGAGCATCGTGAAATAAAGACTGTCCGCATTCGGGACATCACGAAGCTGCGCACGCGTAACGTCGCCTTCGCCCGGACGTTCAACCTTGATCACATCGGCTCCGAACCATGCAAGCAGCTGCGTGCAGGTCGGTCCCGACTGAACATGGGTGAAATCGAGGACGCGGACTCCGTCCAAAGCCTTTCCCATGGCATTTCCTCTCGAGGTGATTCGACGTTTTTCCGTCGCTTTTTTGTTGGCTGCGGTAATGGGACGGGCGGGGCGGGGAGACCTCCCGCCCGTCCCCGTGACTTACTTCTTCTTGACGATGCTCTGCGGGTTGAGGCTGCCGATATTGCCGCTCTCGCTGCCGGCGGCCGGGTCGATCACCGCGTTGATGAGCGCGGGCTTGCCCGAGTTCATCGCCTCGTCGACGGCCTTCTTCAGCTCGTCGGGGGTGGTGACGTGGTAGCCGGCGCCGCCGAAGGCTTCCATCATCTTGTCGTAGCGGCTGTCCTTCACGAACACGGTCGTGCCGGGGTCGCGGCCGGTCGGGTCGGTGTCGAGGCCGCGATAGATGCCGTTATTGTTGAAGATGACGATGGTGACGGGCAGTTCGTAGCGGCAGATGGTCTCGACTTCCATGCCGGAGAAGCCGAAGGCCGAATCACCCTCGACCGCCAGCACCGGCTTGCCGGTCTCGACCGCCGCGCCGATGGCGTAGCCCATGCCGATGCCCATCACGCCCCAGGTGCCGACATCGAGGCGCTTGCGCGGCTCGTACATGTCGATGACGCCGCGGGCGAGGTCGAGCGTGTTGGCGCCCTCGTTGACCAGGATCGCGTCCGGGCGCTCCTTGATGACCTGCTTCAGCGCGCCGAGCGCCGAGTGGAAGTCCATCGGGGTGGAATTCTTGAGCAGGCGCTGCGACATCTTGCCGATGTTCACTTCCTTGCGCGCCTTGATCTCGTTGATCCAGCTGGCCGGGGGAGCCTGCCAGCCGGAGGACACGCCGGCATTGAGCGCGGCGACCACCGAGCCGATGTCGCCGACCAGCGGCGCCACGATCTCGACGTTCGAATCCATTTCCTTCGGCTCGATGTCGATCTGGATGAACTTCTTCGGAGCGTCGCCCCAGGTCTTGCCCTTGCCGTGCGACAGCAGCCAGTTGAGGCGCGCGCCGATCAGCAGCACGACGTCCGAATCCTTCAGAACGGTCGAGCGCGCGGCGCCGGCCGACTGGGGATGGGTGTCGGGCAGCAGGCCCTTGGCCATCGACATCGGCAAGAAGGGAATGCCGGTCGTCTCGATGAAGGAGCGGATTTCCTCGTCGGCCTGCGCGTAGGCGGCGCCCTTGCCGAGGATGATGAGCGGCTTCTTGGCCGACTTCAGCACGTCCAGCGCGCGATCGAGAGCGGCCTTGGAGGGGATCTGCTCCGGGGCGGCGTCGATCACCTTGACGAGCGACTTGGCGCCGGCATCGGCGTCCATCACCTGCGAGAACAGCTTGGCCGGCAGGTCGAGATAGACGCCGCCGGGGCGGCCGGACACCGCCGCGCGGATGGCGCGAGCCACGCCGATGCCGATATCGGCGGCGTGCAGCACGCGGAAGGCGGCCTTGCACAGCGGCTTGGCGATGGCGAGCTGGTCCATCTCCTCATAGTCGCCCTGCTGCAGGTCGACGATCTCGCGCTCGGACGAGCCGGAGATGAGGATCATCGGGAAGCAGTTGGTGGTGGCGTTGGCCAGCGCCGTCAGGCCGTTGAGGAAGCCGGGCGCCGATACCGTGAGGCAGATGCCGGGCTTCTTCGTGAGAAAGCCGGCAATGGCGGCGGCGTTGCCCGCGTTCTGCTCGTGGCGGAACGAGATGACGCGAATGCCCTCGGCCTGCGCCATGCGTCCCAGATCCGTGATCGGAATGCCGGGCACGCCGTAGATCGTCTCGATACCGTTAAGTTTAAGTGCATCAATGACGAGGTGGAAGCCGTCGGTGAGCTCCTGCTCGGTCTCGGCGGCTGCGTTTACGTCGATCACTTGTGCGACTGCGGACATCCCGTATTCCCTCCCAAACATTCCTTCGGCGGGTTTTGCCGCCCTAATCTAACTGTACGTGGCTCTCGACATGCCGCGCGAGCCGGAGCGTGTGGTCTCGCACCAGACGCTCGGCGCGGTCCGCGTCCCGCGCCTCGAGTGCCGAGATGATCTCGCGATGGTCGGCCGCCGAACGTTGCGCCCGGTCCATCTCGAAGATCGTTCGATGGCGGATGGCCCGTACATGAAAGAACAGGTTGTCCGTCATCGCCGCGAGCAGGCTGGAGCCGCTCAGCCGGATCAGCGCCTGGTGAAACGCGATATTCGCACCCGAATATTCGTCACACCGGTCACGCTCGATCCGCGAGAGGTCGAACTCCTTGAACAAGGCCCTCAGTTCGGCGATCGCCTCGTCGCTCGCGCGCTGAGTGGCGAGGCGTGCCGCCATGCTTTCCAGTGCCGCCCAGGCCTCGATCATCTCGATGATCTCGGCTTTCGAGCGGCGAACCACCATTATGCCCCGCCTCGGGACCGCGCGGAGCAGGCCTTCCTGCTCAAGCATCGCGACCGCCTCGCGGACGGGCGTCCGGCTTGCGCCCAGACGCTCGGAAATATCCCGCTCATCAAGCAGCATCGGCTCATCCGAGCCGTAAATATTCATGTTGGTGATGGCTTCCTTGAGTGCGGCGTAGGCCTTGCTCTTGAAGCTCTCCTTGGCTGGCAGGCGTTCGATGGTCAGACCATGGTCTCCACCGTGCCAGCGCTTGCTCACAATTTCCTTGCTGCTCACGGACACTCCTTTGCGGAAGCTCCGCCCGCGGATGCTGAGGAATTTGGCATACCAAATACCAACATGTCAATCCGGATGCCCCTGTCGTCGGGGCGCGGCGCTCCTCACTCCCTCGTCTCCAGACTGGCGCCGCACCTTACTGGCGAAGGCTTTGCGACCGTGTACACCAACCTACGTATGCAATATACCACACTGCGCCATGGCTTGGCGAGACCAGCTGAACAGTTTGCGACACGTCATGATCAAAAGTTCGCGTCGGGCGCCCCGGTTGCACGAGGGAGGGGCGGGCGACGGGTGGAATCGTGCCGGCCGCCGCTCGCCCTCGCCGGACGGAGGCCGGGTGGGCGACTGCCTTCTTCGTCATATTCTGGCAGACGGGGAGGGTGGCGTGCCATCGGGTCCGGGCGAGGGCGCCATAAGGGCCGACGCGCGCTTCCATCACGTCGAGCTGCCGCACCCGGCAGCGTCGGCCGATCGACGGCCATCCGCGCGCCGGTCGCTTCGACGGATGCCTGCCTCTGCCGCGTTCCGCGAACGGGTGCTCAGGAGGGGAACCGGCCGTGCTTCTCCACATGGGCGGCGAGGCCGAGCGTGTGCTCGCGCACGAGGCGTTCGGCAAGGTCCGCGTCGCGCGCGACCAGCGCGGCGATGATCGCCCGGTGCTCCTGCAGCGAGCGCTCGGAGCGGTTTTCCTGGCGCACCGATACCGCGCGGATGCCGCGAATATGGATGAACAGGTTCTCCGTCATCTCGCCGATCATCGCGCAGCCGGAGAGGCGAATGACGGTCTGGTGGAAGCGGATATTGGCGTCCGAGTATTCGTTCATGTGCTCGGCCGGGGCGCCCGGCTCGAAATCGTGGAACATCTCGCGCAGGCTGGCCAGATCGCGATCCGTGGCGCGGGCGGCCGCCAGCCGGGCGGCCATGCTCTCCAGCGCGGCCCAGACGATGATCATGTCGATGATCTCGCGCTTGGATTTGCGCACCACGAAGATGCCGCGCCGCGGTACCGAGCGCACGAAGCCTTCTTGCTCCAGCACGGTGAGCGCCTCGCGAATGGGCGTGCGGCTGACGCCGAGATCCTGCGACAATTGGCGCTCGTCCAGCCGGATCTCGCTCTCCTGGCCATACATGTCCATCTCGGTGATGGCTTTCTTGATGGCGTCATAGGCAAGGGTCCGCAGGCTGGTATTCGCGGCGAGCGGCGCGATGTTCAGGCGGGTATGGGGATCGGCGCTTTCCACGGGCTTCCTCGTCGGTCCAGTACATTCTTGTTGTTGACGCACCTCACGGCGGGAAGCGGGTCTGGCTGTCCGTCGAAGCGATGCATGGCCGTTCTCGCGTGATTCTCAGGTCACCCGGTTCGGCTCGGCAGCGTTATATAACATATACTGGATGTCCATCGCGCCGCCGTTTCGGCCGCGCTGGCCCTCGTTCGGGCCTCGCACGCAGCTCTTTTCCCGCTCCGAACACCATCGGGCTCGTCCGTGCCCGTCCCCGCCCGTCTCCAGCCGGCCGCGCGGTCGGCGCGGGTGCGTCTCCGTGACTTCCCATAGGTAAGCAATATTCAAGTATTCCCTTGGGGAAGATGACCTTGCGTAATATTCAGTCCACATATTTATGGATGGCTGGTATGCAAAATTTTGCATAATCAGAAAAACATAGTATGTTCCCCAGCAGTCATGGGGTGGTGCCCTTGCGTGGGGTTCGCGCAGAGGGCGAGCTCGTCAAGAAAAACAATAAGACTGACATTCATTACTATGGAAACGCGCGAGGAAAAAATGACATCTGACGCAACGTCATCCTTGAATAGGACCCGTTGGCTCCAGCTGGTATTCGGCGTGATCTGCATGTGCATGATCGCGAACATGCAGTATGGCTGGACGTTCTTCGTGAACCCGATGCAGGAACGCCACGGCTGGGACCGTGCCGCGATTCAGGTCGCGTTCTCGATCTTCATCGTCACCGAGACCTGGCTGGTGCCGGTCGAGGGTTGGTTCGTCGATAAATACGGCCCGCGCATCGTCGTGCTGTTCGGCGGCGTGTTCTGCGGCCTTGCCTGGGTGCTGAATTCCTACGCCACCTCGCTGACGACGCTGTACATCGCGGCGGCGCTGGGCGGCATTGGCGCGGGCGCGGTCTACGGCACCTGCGTCGGCAACTCGCTCAAGTGGTTCCCGGATCGTCGCGGCCTTGCCGCCGGCATTACCGCGGCCGGCTTCGGCGCGGGCTCGGCGCTGACCGTGATTCCGATCCAGAACATGATCAAGAATCAGGGCTACGAGGCGGCGTTCTTCTATTTCGGCCTCGGCCAGGGCATCGTGATAACCGTTCTGGCGCTGTTCCTGATGGCGCCGAAGAAGGCGCAGATCGCGGCCGTGGCGGCCAAGGTCGCCGCCAGCGTCAAGCAGTCCGTGCGTGAGTTCACGCCCAAGGAAATGCTGACCACCCCGCTATTCTGGGTCATGTATGCGATGTTCGTCATGATGGCCGCCGGCGGCCTGATGGCGACCGCCCAGCTCGGCCCGATCGCCAAGGATTTCGGCATCGCCGACATCCCGGTCAGCCTGATCGGCATCACCCTGCCGGCGCTCACCTTCGCCGCCGCGATCGACCGCGTGCTGAACGGCCTCACCCGCCCGTTCTTCGGCTGGGTGTCGGACCAGATCGGCCGCGAGAACACGATGTTCGTGGCCTTCGCCATCGAGGGCGTCGGCATCTACGCGCTCAGCGTGCTCGGCCAAAACCCGGTGATGTTCGTCATCCTCACCGGCCTCGTGTTCTTCGCCTGGGGCGAGATCTACTCGCTGTTCCCCGCCATGTGCGGCGACGCCTTCGGCTCGAAGTTCGCCACCACCAATGCCGGCCTGCTCTATACCGCCAAGGGCACGGCGGCGCTGATCGTGCCGTTCACCAGCATCATCACCACGATGACGGGCAGCTGGCACGCGGTGTTCATCATCGCGGCGGCGCTCAACATCATTGCCGCCGTCATGGCGCTCGCGGTGCTCAAGCCGCTGGCATCCTCCCACGGCAAGCGCGCCCGCGCGCAGGGGGCGACGAAGCCGGTCGCGGCCGAATAAGCCGCCCGATCCATCACCCGGCCTTCAAGGGCGCGCCGCGAGGCGCGCCCTTTTTGTTTGTCCGGAGGACGCGGATCGGCTCGTCCGAAGGGCGCCGCGCGGTCCGTTTTGCACCCGTTCATAGAAACGTGAACGTAAATTTCATGCGATCCATGCGCCCTCCAGTGATCAGGGTGCAGATGGAGAGATGTGGTGAAACAGTGCGCGTTGGGATTTTTGCTCGGTTATTCCTTTGGGTTAACTTTCATACTTTCGTCGAAATCGTAGATGGCGCGCAGCGTAAGCCGCCGAATAGTGGTGCATAGATTTCCGATAACGATGTTGTGCGCTGCAATATCGAATATTTATACGTTGCCTTACGCTGCTGTATAACCTTCACAAATGCGATTGGCATACATAATATTGTGGATTATGCTTCAGCATTAAGCGGGTCGGGTCCAACGCCCCTGCGTCAATCCAGGCTGCCTTTGGCGGGGGATGACGGAGCGGGCCGAGGGAGCCGCACAACCTATTTGGAACGGACACGCCGCCCGAGCGGCCGCTGGGGGAGGGAAGGTTCCGCCCCTGGCCAACGAACAGCCGGCGCACGGCCCCCCGAGGGCTGCAGCGACCGCAACAACAAGCCGATCCGCGGCGAATATTGATTAGGGATTAGGAGAGCGCCCTTGAGCACGTATACCCCCACGCCGGCGGCCCTCGGGCCCGGCAAGGACTTTTCCGAAAGCCGCCGCTGGCTGCAGCTGGTCGTCGGCGTCGTCTGCATGGTGGCGACCGCCAACATCCAGTACGCCTGGACCCTGTTCGTTCCCGAGATCCAGCAGACCTTCGGCTGGGAACGCGCCTCGATCCAGATCGCCTTCACCATCTTCGTGCTGGTGCAGACCTGGCTCGCGCCCATCGAGGGCTTCTTCATCGACAAGTTCGGCCCGCGCCTGATGGTGGCGTTCGGCGCGCTGTTCATCGGCACCGCCTGGGTCATCAACTCGCAGGCCACCTCGCTGTTCGGCTTCTATGTCGGCGCGGCGATCGGCGGCATCGGCGTCGGCTCGATCTACGCGACCTGCATCAACAACGCGCTGAAGTGGTTCCCGGACCGTCGCGGCCTCGCCGTCGGCCTCACCGCGGGCGGCTATGGCGCGGGTTCCGCCGCCACCATCCTGCCCATCGCGGCGATGATCGAATCGTCGGGCTTCCAGGAAACCTTCTTCTTCTTCGGCCTGCTGCAGGGCGGTCTCGCCTTCGTCGCGGCGTGGTTCCTGCGCTCGCCCAAGGCCGGCCAGGTGAAGGCGTCCGACAAGCTCAACCAGAGCCGTCGCGACTACACGCTGAAGGAAGCGCTGAACACCAAGCTGTTCTGGCTGATGTTCCTCATGTTCATCTGCGTCGTCACCGGCGGCATGATGGCTGTCGCCCAGCTCGGCGTCATCGCGCAGGATCTCGGCGTGAAGGAGTTCAAGGTCGACCTGTACTTCTTCGTCATGGCCGCCCTGCCGCTCGCCCTGATGCTCGACCGCGTCATGAACGGCATCTCGCGTCCGCTGTTCGGCTGGATCTCCGACCATATCGGCCGTGAGAAGACCATGGTTATCGCCTTCACCCTCGAAGGCCTCGGCATCATCGCGCTCGGCGCCTTCGGCCACAATCCGTGGGCGTTCCTGATCCTGTCCGGCGTCGTGTTCCTGGCCTGGGGCGAAGTCTACTCGCTGTTCTCGGCGCTGGCCGGCGACGCCTTCGGCACCAAGCATATCGGCAAGATCTACGGCGTGCTGTACACCGCCAAGGGTATCGGCGCGCTGTTCGTGCCGGTCGGCAACCTGCTGATGGAGGCCACCGGCACCTGGTCGACCGTGCTCTATACGGTCGCGGGCATGGACCTGTTCGCCGCCTTCCTGGCCATCGCGGTGCTGCCGCGTGTGTTCAAGGCTCATGTCGCCCGGTCCGGAGGCGTGGCGTCGCCGCCGTCGCCGCTCGGCCCGAAGGGTGCGGCCCAGGCCCACGCCTGAACCTGACATCGCTCCGGCGAGCATGGATGCGGGCTTCCCTGTGAAGCCCGCATTTCTGTTTGTGGCGGGCCCCGCAGGGGCGTCCGGCACCTAATCGGCGCGTCCAGGGCTGGTCAGGGCAAGGTCGGCGAGATAGGCCACCTTGGCGCTGGCGCTCCGCCCCAGCGAGAGGACCTGTGCCATGTCGAACCAGCGCGCCTCCAGCGCGTCGTCGGCGGCAACCGCCTCGCCCGCCCGCCAGCGGCACAGCACGGCGATCATCGCGAAATGATGGGCGAGCCGGCCGTCCCCGTCATGCTCGATGAAGTCGAGTACGGTGATCAGCCGCGGCGCATCCGCCACGATGCCGGTTTCCTCGTCGAGCTCGCGCAGCGCCGCCGCGAGATGGCTCTCGCCTCTCTCCATGCGCCCGCCGGGAAATCCCCACAGGCCCTGATCCGGCGGATTGGCGCGCCGCACCAGCAGCACCGCATCCGCACGCACGACCAGGGCGAGCACGGCGGGAATGGCGCGCACCCCGCTCATGTGAGGGATACCGCCCCGGCGGCATGTGCCGCGAGCGCGTCGGCCGCGCGCTGGGCCGCCTCCCGCCGCCTCTGCTGGAAGGGAGCCGTCTCCGCGCGAATCAGCGCGGCAAGCGCGGGCTCGCTGGTGCGCGGTGTGCCGCCGGCAAAGGGCGGGGCGGGGTCATATTCCATGAAGAGCTGCGCATGCCGGGCCCGCGGCTCGCCGAATAGCAGTGCCGCGAGGGTGAGGGCGAAATCGATCCCTGACGTGACGCCGGCGCCGGTCACGACCGAACCGTCGACAACCACGCGCTCATCGACCGGTTCGACGCCGAACAGGCGCAACTGCTCCAGCGACAGCCAGTGCGAGGTGGCCCGGTGCCCCGTGAGCAGGCCGGCCGCCGCCAGCACCAGCGAGCCGGTGCAGACCGAGGTGACGTAGCGCGCGCCGGCGGCCTGCCGGCGCAGGAAGTCCAGCACCTCGCCATCCTCCATCAATGCCAGCTGGCCGGGTCCGCCCGGCACGAAGAGAATGTCGGCCGGTGGACACTGCGCGAGCGTGACGCTCGGCAGCAGCCGGAGCCCGCCACTGTCGGTGACGGGATCGAGCGTCTTCCAGGCAAGGTGCCGCTGGAGCTCGGGAAACCGGGCGAAGACGTCGAACGGACCGGTCAGGTCGAGCTGCGTCAGCCCGGGATAGAGCAGCATGACGATGTTCATCGCGTATCCGGTCTCCCTAGGATCGAGGGGCATCCTGCACCGGTCGTCGCCTCTGGTGAAGGCGGTGTTTCGGCGCCATTGTGGTGCCAACGAATCCGGAGCGAGGGCGAGGAAGCATCATGGCGACGATCAGCAGGGCAGGTCTGGCGGGTATCGCCCTCCTCATCGGCACGGCGGTGGCGGCGGGCCCGGCGCTGGCCCAGTCACAGCCCTGCGGCAATTCGGGCGCCGGGTTCAACGAGTGGCTGGAGGGCTTCAAGCGGCAGGCGGTGGCGCAGGGCGTTTCCGCGCGCACCGTGGCGACGGCGCTGAACGGCATCACCTATGACGCCAACGTGGTCGGCACCGATCGGGGCCAGAAGGTGTTCGGCCAGAGCTTCTTCGAGTTTTCCGACCGCATGGTCGCTAATTACCGCATCCAGCAGGGCCGGGCGCTGATCCAGAAGAATCAGGCGCTGTTCGACCGCATCGAGCAGCAATTCGGCGTGCCCGGCGCGGTGCTGGTGGCCTTCTGGGGGCTGGAGACGGATTTCGGCGCCTTCATGGGCGACAAGAACACGCTGCGCTCGGTGGCCTCGCTGGCCTGGGACTGCCGGCGGGCGGAGGTGTTCCGCACGCAGCTGCTCTCCGCGCTGAAGATCATCGACCGCGGCGACCTGACGCCGGCCACCATGCGCGGCCCGTGGGCCGGCGAACTCGGGCAGTTCCAGTTCCTGCCCGACCATTATTTCAACTATGGCGTCGATTTCGACGGCGACGGCCGGGTCGACCTGCTGCGCTCCACGCCGGACGCGCTGGCCTCGGCCGCGAACTATATCAAGGCGCTCGGCTGGCAGCGCGGGCAGCCCTGGTTGGAAGAGGTGCGCGTGCCGGCGAACCTGCCCTGGGACCAGGCGGATCTCTCCATCAAGCTGCCGCGCGCGCAATGGGCGCGATTCGGCGTGGTGCGCGCCAACGGGTCGGCGCTTCCCGCCGACAACCTGACCGGCTCGGTGCTGCTGCCAATGGGGCGCAACGGGCCCGCCTTCCTCGTCTATCCCAATTTCAACATCTTCACCGAGTGGAACAACTCGCTCACCTACGCGACCTCGGCCGCCTATCTCGCCGCGCGCGTGGCGGGGGCGGGGGCCTATAGTCGCGGGCAGGGCAAGGCGATCCCGGTACTGTCGCAGGCGCAGGTGATCGAGCTGCAGCGGCTGCTCAATGCGCGCGGGCATCATGTGGGCCGGGTCGACGGCATTGCCGGCGCCGCCACCCGGCAGGCGATCAAGGTCGAGCAGATGCGGCTCGGCCTGCCGGCCGATTCCTATCCCAGCCCGGAGCTTCTGGCTGCCCTGAAGGCGGGGCGCTGAGAGCGCACCTCCAACTCGGCTCCCCCCGGGCTTCACGGCGGCCGGGAGGGCTGACAGGGGGACAAGGCGGCTACAGAACCGGAATGCCGAGCTGCTTGGCCTTCACCTCGGGCTCGACATGGATGTTGACGAGCACGTCGGCCACTTCGGCTTCCAGCGCATCCTCGATCCGGTCGCAGATCGCATGGGCCTCGCTCACCGCCATCTCGCCCGGCACGACCAGATGGAAGTCGACGAAGATCATGCGCCCGGCCTGCCGGGTGCGCAGGTCATGCGCCTCGATGGCGCCGGTCGCCTCTGCCGCGATGACGGTGCGGATGCGCCCCAGCGTGTCGGACGGCACGGCCTGGTCCATCAGCCCGCCGACGCTTTCCTTCAGCACTTTCCAGCCCGACCACAGGATATTGACCGCCACCAGCCCGGCGAGGATGAGGTCGAGCTTCTCCCATCCCGAGACCATGGCGAGGGCGACGCCGATCAGCACGCCGGCGGAGGAGATCACATCGGTGAGCAGATGCTGGGCATCGGCGATCAGCGCGGGCGAGCGCGCGCGCCGGCCGCTGCGGAACAGCACGACGCACCACACCGCATTGATGATTCCGGCGCCCGCATTGATCATCAGCCCCTGCGGCGCGGCGTCGAAGCTGTGCGCCTCGAACCAGTTGAGATAGACCTCGCGAAAGATCGAGACTGCCGCGACCACGATGAGCACGCCGACGATGACGGCCGAGAAATACTCGGCCTTGGCATAGCCATAGGGATGGTTCGCATCGGCGGGCTTGGCGCTGACGCGCAGCGCCAGCACGGCGGCGACCGAGGTCGCGACATTGACGATGCTTTCCAGCGCGTCCGAATAGAGCGCGATGCTGCCGGTGAGCAGATAGGCCACATATTTCAGCCCCAGCACCGCGATGCTGACGCCGACATTGATCAATGCGATCCGTGAGGACAGTCCCATACGCGCCGCCGTGCTGTTTCCGGCGCCGCGCGCCCTGCGGCGGACCACTAGTGCCTCGGGAAAGGAAAATCAAGTAAGCTCAATAACTTGCAAGTTAGTCGCAGAAGCGTTCGCAAATGCCCGCGGCGGTGGCGCCCTGCGGGCTCGCGTCAGGCATTGGCGGTGCGGGGCAGGATGGCGCCGCGGTGGCGGATGACGAGCCCGGCCAGCGCATGGCCGGCCTGCGCCGCCTCCACCGGGGCCGCGCCCTGCAGCCGGGCGGCGAGATAGGCGGCATTGAAGCTGTCGCCGGCCGCCGTGGTATCGACGGGTTCCACCGGCGCGGGGATGGGCACCAGATGCGAGGACCCTTCCGTGAAGACCAACGCCCCTTCCGCGCCGTTCTTCACCACGATTTCCGGCACGCCGAACGTGGCGAGGCGCTCGGCGGTGGCGGCGGGCGAGCCGTCGCCCCACAGCATCGCCTCGTCCTCGAAGGTGGGCAGGGCGATCGAGCAGCGCTTGAGTGCCTGCGCGTAGACGGTGCGGGCGCGGGCGACATCGCCGCCCCAGCCGCGGGGACGGAAATTGCCGTCGAACACGATGCGGGTGCCCCGTTCGCGGGCGAATTCCAGCGTCGCCAGCAGCCGGCCGAGGCCGATATTGGAATAGAGCGACAGCGTGATGCCGGAGAGATAGACCACGCTCGCCTCGATGACCTGCTCGGCGATCGTCTCCCAGCCCGTCAGTTCGAACAGTTCGCGGGCCGGCGAGGTGTCGCGCCAATAGGTGAAGCTGCGCTCGCCACGCGAATCGGTATCGATGACATAAAGGCCCACGGTGCGGCCGGCGACGCGTGCCATGGTGCGCGTGTCGATGCCCTCGGCTTCCGCGGCGGCGCGGATCGCCTCGGAATAGGTATCGTCGCCGAGCGCGGTGGCATAGCCGACGGAGACCCCGGCTCGGGCGAGATAGACGGCGGTATTGAACGTGTCGCCACCATAGGCCGCGCCGTAGCGGCCATCGGCGCCACGCGCGAATTCCGCCATGACCTCGCCGATCGAGATGACCTTTGCCATACCGCCTGCCCTCCGTTCGCGCTGCGATTCGGGCGGGAGGGTCACCCTATTTGCGCGCGAGGGCAAGTTTGGGTGGCGAAGGTGGCGGGCGGGGCGCGTTCGCCACGCCGCCCCGCGCAAGACTGCCCCGGGCGCAGGCGGCCTTGCGCGGGGCGATCTTGCGCGGATGCGCGGATCAGAGCTGGACGCCGCGCGTCAGCGCCCCGTCCACCACGAGGTTGGTTCCATAGACGAAGCTCGCCGCCGGGCTGGCCAGGAACACCGCCGCATTGGCGATTTCCTGCGGGGTCGCCATGCGGCCGGTGGGGTTCAGCGCCAGCGCGTCGGCAAACAGCGTGGGGTTGCCCTGCTCGATCTGGTCCCACACGCCGCCCTTGAAATAGGTATTGCCGGGCGAGACCGTGTTGGCGCGGATCTTCTTCGGCGCGAGGGTGAAGGCGAGGCCCTGCGTGTAATGCACCAGCGCTGCCTTGAACACGCCATACGGGCCGGCGGCGAAGTCGATCTCGCGGCCGGAGACCGAGGAAATGGTGACGATGGCCGCCGCATCGCTGGTCTCAAGATAGGGCAGGGCAGCGTCCACCAGCCGCACCGTGCCCATCAGGTCGGTCTGGAAACCCTTGTTCCAGCTTTCCTCGTCATTGCCGATGGCCAGCGCGCTGACATTGGCGACCACGATGTCCAGCCCGCCGAACGCCGCCGCGGCCTGCTCGACAAAGGCAGCGAGCGCCGGGCCGTCGGAGACGTCGACGCCCGCTCCAAAGGTTTTCACGCCCTTTTCGGCGAGCCGGGCGGCGGTGGCTTCCGCCTCGCCCGCATTGCGGCTGCACAGGGCGACATCGGCCCCTTCCGCTGCCAGCGTCTCGGCGATGGCGAGGCCGATGCCCTTGGTGCCGCCGGTGACGATGGCGCGCAGGCCTTTCAGTCCGAGGTCCATGTCTCGTCTTCCTTCATGGGGGCTATTTCGCTGGCGAATGATTCCCCCAAGCGAGCGGGCGCGGCAAGTCGCCCGTTGCGATTATCGGCAGGGAACCGGCACGGCCGGCGCGTTTGCGCGCGCGAGCGGACGCTCAGGGCAGGATGATGCGCACCGAGCCGGGCGGCGTGTCGCTCGCCCGCGGCGCCTCGGCCGGCGCGGTGACGGGGAGCGCACCGCCGGAGGGGGGAGCGGGTGATGCGGCGCGCGCCGCCGCCGGTGTGGGCGGCGCGGGCGCGGGCGGATTGGACGCGGGCGGAGCGGCTATGGCGGTGGGGCTGTTTGCCGGCGGCTCCGGCGGGGGCAGATGGGCGGGGATTTGGTAGCGCCGCTCGATATCGGCGGCGCGCGCGTCGTTGAGGCTGGTGAGGCAGGTGATGCGCTGCTCAATCACCGCGGCGCCGCCGAGCCGGCCGCCCACCGTCTTCTCACCCGCGCCCCCCTCATAAGGGGCGATGCTCTGGCATTCGAAATTGCGCCAGTTCACGAACCGGCTCTGCGATTCGTTGAACAGGGCGATCCAGCGCCTGCGCTGCGGCGCCTGCAATTCCTGCCGTGCCTCAATCCCGGCCAACGCGGCGGCCACCGCCTGGTCCAGACGCTGCTCGCCTGCCTTCTGAACCTGGTTCAGGCAATCGAGATAGCTGCGCGCATCCTTGCCCTTCACGCATTCGCCCTCGGGCGCGGCGATGGCGGAATGCCCGGACACCGCCAGCATCAGGGCCAGCGTCGCCGCGGCGATGCCGTGCTCGAACAGCCGGCGCCCGGAAAGAACATGTCCGGAAAGCGGGTGTGCGGAAGGGACACGCCCGGGAACACGACGCTTGGCGGCACGGTGCATGGCACGACTCCGTCAGGCGGCAGGGCGCTCGTTGAGGAAGCGACCCATGCGTTCGAGGGCGCGGAGAATATTCTCGGCCGAGTTGGCGTAGGAGAGGCGGATATACCCTTCGCCGTGCACGCCGAAATCAGGACCACCGATGGTAGCAACGCCGGTCTCGTCGAGCAAGGCCGAGGCCAGTTTCTTCGCCGATTTCCAACCCGTTCCCGCCACGTTGGGAAAGGCATAGAACGCGCCGCGCGGCGTGGCGCAGGATAGGCCGGGCAGCGCGTTGAGCCCCTCGACCACGATCGCGCGCCGGCGCTCGAACTCGGCCAGCATCGCGCCGACGCAATCCTGTGGGCCGGTGAGCGCGGCGAGCGCGGCGAATTGGGCCGGCGCGTTGACGCAGGACCAGGCATTGACCGCCAGCTTGCGCATCGGATCGTAAAGCCCTTCCGGCCACAGCGACCAGCCGAGCCGCCAGCCGGTCATCGCGTAGGTCTTCGACCAGCCGTTGAGCAGGATCAGCCGGTCGCGGATCTCGGGATAGGCCAGCAGCGTGGTGTGCGCCTCGCCATCGAACAGGAACTGGTCGTAGATCTCGTCGGAGAGGATGACGACCTGCGGGTGCTCCGCCAGCCCCGCCACCAGCTTGTCGATCTCGGCCTTGGGCGTGACGCCGCCGGTGGGGTTGGCGGGCGAGTTGAGGATGAGGAGGCGGGTGGCCGGGGTGATGAGGGACAGCGTCTCCTCCGCCGAGAAGGCGAAGCCGTTCGCCTCGCGGATCGGCACCGGCACCGGGGTGGCGCCGGTGAACTCGATCATCGAGCGGTAGATGGGAAAGCCGGGGTCGGGATAGAGGATTTCCGCCCCCGGCTCGCCCAGCATGAGGATGGCGCTGAACATCGTCACCTTGCCGCCGGGCACGATGACCACGCGGCCCGGGTCGATCTCGACCGCGAAGCGGCGGTTGACGTCCGCCGCCACCGCCACCCGCAACGGCTCGATGCCCACCGAGGGTGTGTAGCCGTGATGGCCGTCGCGCAGCGCCTGGATCGCGGCCTCGACAATGTGCTCCGGCGTCGCGAAATCCGGCTGGCCGATGCCCAGATTGATGATGTCGCGCCCCTGCGCCGCCAGCGCGGCGGCCCGCGCCAGCACGGCGAAGGCGTTTTCCTCGCCGATGCGGTCGAAGGCGGGTATCGGGTGCGGCCGGAAGCGGGCAACTGGCGTCATCGGGTCCTCCGGATTGGCTCTGCGGCCAGATAGCGAGAAATCGCTTGTAGTTTGAGCCAAGCTGTCACACGGACAGCGCGGGTGTTCAAGGGCCGCGCGGAGGCCGTTTCGTGCTGCCGAAAAAGGGGAAGAGCCATGCCGCCGGTCGACACGCAAAATCCTCTCGGCGACGTGGTCGACACGACGCCGGCCCAGCGGCCCACCCGCGTGATGATCTCCGGCTCGCATGTCGATCTCGTCCCGTTCGACGCGACCGCGCACGGCCCCGCGCTCTACGCGGCCGCGCACGGGGCGCAGAAAGAGGCGATCTGGGCCTATCTGCCCAACGGTCCCTATGAGGACCCCGCCGCCTTCGATGCCCATTATCAGGCGGCCGCGCTGCGCGAGGATCCGCTGATGTTCGCGATTGTCGACAAGGCGAGCGGCGTCGCGGTGGGGCACGCGACCTATCTGCGGATCGACCCGGCCAACCGGACGATCGAGGTCGGGCACATCCTCTACACTCCGGCGCTGATGCGCACGCCGGGCGGCACCGAGGCGATGTACCTGATGGCGCGCCACGTCTTCGAGGATCTCGGCTACCGGCGCTACGAGTGGAAGTGCAACGCGCTCAACGCCCCCTCGCGCCGGGCGGGCTTGCGCTACGGCTTCCGTTTCGAGGGCCTTTTCCGCCACCACATGATCGTCAAGGGCCGCAACCGCGATACCGCGTGGTTCGCCATGCTGGAGGAGGAGTGGCCGCAGATCGCGGGGGCCTTCGAAAGCTGGCTTGCGCCGACGAATTTCGATGCCGAGGGGCGGCAGGTCGTGCCGCTGGGCCTTCTCAATGCCGAGCGGCTGGAAGTGGGCACGCGCACGCTGCGGCGGGCCAGCCTCGCGGACCGCGCCGCGGTCGAAGCGGTGCAGCACGGGGCCTATGCGCGCAACCGCCTGCTGCTGGGCGTCGAGCCGGTGCCGCTGCTGTGGGACTATGCCCGCGTCTTCCGCGAGCGCGAGGTGTGGGTGCTGGAAAGTGCCTCCGGCGCATCCGGCCTCGACGGGGTGCTGATTCTGCACAACCGGGCGGACGACCTCTTGACCGATAGCCTCGCCGTGGCGCCGCAGGCGCAGGCCGGCGGCGTCGGCAACCTGCTGCTCGCGGCGGGGGAAGCGCGCGCCCGCGCGCTCGGCCGGCGCATGGTGCGGCTCTATACCGGCGAGCCGCTTTCGGCCAACATCCACTGGTACCGGCGCAAGGGCTACTCGATCGAGCGGGTGGAGCAACTGCCCGACCGCCGGCTGGTGCACCTGGCGAAGGCGCTGGACTGAGGGAGCGGGATTGAACGCGCGGCGGGCGCGCCATCACGGGCGCCTATCCTGCGTTTCTTGCGTGTGGCGGCAGATTGCTTACATTCTCGGTAAGCTCTCGGACTGGACGTGTGATGATGAATTATGTGGAGGCGGCCACCGCGCCGCTGCGCAAGACGGGCCATATCAAGCTGCACGGGCCCGAGGGCTTCGCCGGCATGCGCAAGGCGGGCCGGTTGACCGCCGAGGCGCTGGACCTGGTGCACGAAATGGTGCGGCCGGGCCTGTCGACCGAGGCGATCGACAATGCCGTGTTCGAGTTCGCCATGGATCACGGCGCGCTGCCGGCGACGCTGATGTATCGCGGCTACCGCAAGTCCACCTGCACCTCGATCAACCATGTCGTCTGCCACGGCATCCCCAACGACAAGCCGCTGCGTGAGGGCGACGTCGTCAATGTCGACGTGACGCTGATCGTCGATGGCTGGTACGGCGATTCGAGCCGCATGTTCCCGGTGGGCGAGATTCCCCGCCGCGCCGAGCGGCTGCTCGACGTGACCTACGAATCGCTGATGCGCGGCATTGCCGAGGTGAAGCCGGGTCATCATGTCGGCGATATCGGCGCGGCGATCCAGGAATTCGTCGAGCCGCTGCACATGAGCGTGGTACGCGATTTCTGCGGACATGGCGTGGGCCAACTGTTCCACGACGAGCCGAACATCGTCCATGTCGGGCGGCGCGGCGAAGGCCCGGAACTGCTGCCGGGCATGATCTTCACCATCGAACCGATGATCAATCTCGGCCGGCCGCATGTGAAGGTGCTCTCCGACGGCTGGACGGCGGTCACGCGCGACCGGTCGCTCTCGGCGCAGTTCGAGCATGCGGTGGGGGTGACGGAGACGGGTTGCGAGATCTTCACGCTCTCGCCCAAGGGCTACCACAAGCCGATCTTCGGACATCACGACTGAACGGTTTGGGGCCCGCATGGCGCGGAAAAAGGCAACGCCCGAGGGCTGCGCGGATCCGGAGGGCTGTCGATCCGATTCGCCTCCCGGCGTGACCGGCTTCAGCGAGACGACATCGCATTTTGTCGGCCACCGCGAACGGCTGCGCGACCGGTTCCGGCTGGGCGGGGCGGATGCGATGCCCGACTATGAACTGCTGGAACTGGTGCTGTTCCGCGCCGTGCCGCGCGCGGATGTGAAGCCGCTGGCCAAGGCGCTGGTCGACCGCTTCGGCTCCTTCGCCGAGGTCATCACCGCCTCGCCCGGTCGGCTGCGCGAGGTGAAGGGCGTCGGCGACGCGATCATCACCGAGTTCAAGGTGATCGGCGCCGCGGTGGAGCGGGTGACGCGGGAGCGGCTGCGGGCGCGCCCGGTGCTCTCCTCCTGGAGCGCGGTGATCGCCCATTGCCGGGCCTCGATGGCCTATGCCGAGCAGGAGCAGTTCCGCATCCTGTTCCTCGACAAGCGCAACCAGCTCATTCTCGACGAGGTTCAGCAGCGCGGCACGGTGGACCACACCCCGGTCTATCCGCGCGAGGTGGTGAAGCGGGCGCTGGAAGTGGCCGCCAGCGCTCTCATTCTCGTCCACAACCACCCGAGCGGTGATCCCACCCCCTCCAATGCCGATATCCAGATGACCAAGACGATCATCGACGTGGCCAGGCCGCTCGGCATCGAGGTGCATGATCACATCATCGTGGGCAAGGACGGGCATGCCAGCCTGAAAGGGCTGCGGCTGATTTGAGACCGATGGATGGGGGCGGGGCGCGGATAGGATCCCATTGCCTCGCCGCACGCGGTGTGGGATGGCAGGGCCAGCCGGAGACCGCGCCGCGGGGCTGCCGTGCGCCGAAGGTAAGCGCGTCCTCATGACTTCCTCCGTGGCCGATCGCGGCCCCGCACCGGCCATTCCGCTCTCCGCCTATATCCATCTCGTCATCATCTATGTGGTCTGGGGCGGCTCCTATCTCGCGGTGAAGGTCAGCCTGTCGGGGCCGGCGGCGATCACCGTGCTGCAGCTGCAATCCTCGCGCCTGTGGTGCGCCTCGCTTCTGCTCGGCGCGGTCACGCTGGCGCGCTATGGCTGGCCGCCTTTGCCCAACCGACGCGATCTCGCGTTGTGCGCGGTGAGCGGCCTGTTCATGTGGATGGGCGGAAACGGGCTGGCGACGCTCGCCGCGCGCCACGCCTCATCCAGCTTCATCGTCATGATGATGGGGGCCATCCCGCTCTGGGCCTGCCTGCTCGATCTCATCATCGGGCGGACGATTCCCTCGCTGCGGGTGGTGCTCGGCATCCTGCTCGGCCTTGCCGGCCTGTTCCTGGTCGTTTCGCCGGCGCTGCTCGAGACGCACCGCGCCATTATCGAGCCGGGCTATACCGGGTTCACCATCCTGCTCGTGGTCGCGGCGGGTCTGAGCTGGTCGCTCGGCACCATCATCCAGCGCCCGCTGATGCGGCGGATCCGGCCGGACTGGGCGGCATCCTTCCAGATGTTCGTCTCGGCCATCGTGCTCAGTTCGCTGGCGCTGTACGAAAGCGCGCCGCTGCCTGTCGACCCGAGCACCCGGCAATGGCTGGCCTTCGGCTTTCTCACCGTGTTTGCCTCGGTGATCGGGCTCAGTTCCTACCTCAAGGTGCTGACCAGTTTCAGCCCGGTGGTCGCCTCCACCTTCGCCTATGTGAACCCGATCGTCGGCGTGCTGCTCGGCTGGATGATTCTCGGTGAGGAACTCTCGGCCGTCTCGCTGCTGGGGCTGGCGGTGGTGCTCGCCAGCATCGCCATCGTGCTGCGCCGACGGCGCTGAACAGCCCGCCAGAGGCGCGTTTCTCCGGGCCGATCAGGGAGCGCGGCTGAGCAGGAGCGGGCGGCTATCCTCGGGCACCTTGGCCCAGGCCCCATCCTCGCTGGAGGCGAAGCGCACGCGGTTGCCACCGGCGGTTTCCAGCACGAGATCGCCGCCATCGAGCCGCCAGCGGTCCGGGAGGGTGCGCCCCAGCAGGGCCGCGCAGGCGGGATCCGGCGCGAGGCGGTACACGCCGGGCTTCAACGTCTCCTCCGCCAGCCGCACGCGGCAGGCCGGGGTGCCGGTGGCATCCGCCAGTTCCCACAACCCGACCAGATCGCCCGGCTGGGTGGTGGCGGAATCGGCAAGGCGCGGATTGACCAGGAAATAGACGCCGTCTCCCTCGCGCAGTGCTTCCCAATTGCCGCCGACGCCCTCGGTGAACTCGGCCACCAGCTGCCCGGCGCCATTGAGGAGATGGATGGAATTGCCGGCTCCGGGTGCCCAGCTGGCAATGTCGGCGCTGAACAGGATCGCGGCGGCGCAGGCCGGCCGGTCGAAATCGATGGCGAAGGAAGCGCCCAGGGGCGCGGCCGCGCCCGGCCCGCTCGCGGCCGCGCCCCTGGGCGCTTCCTTCGCCCGCTTGACGGACAGGGTGAGCGGGCAGACGCGGTCACCATCGGCATTGGTCAGCCGATAGGCGTCCGCCAGCTGCCCGGCAGCCTCCGCCGGCGTGCCGCTTCCCGCGCCCTGCGCCCCCGCGCTGGAACCGAGCGTGGAGACCAGCAGGGCGGCGGCGAACAGCGCCGGGGCGATTTTCCCGAGCAGGCGGGAGGAGATGAGCGGGCCGTGCGCCTGTGGCATGGCGCGCCTCCTCAGCCGGGCCCCGGCACCGGTGTTTCGGGCACCGGCGTCAGCGGGCCGCGCCCGTCGAACCAGGCGAGGAGATTGTCGACCACCAGCTGGCCCATGGCGTTGCGCGTCACATGGGTGGCGGAGGCGATGTGCGGCAGCAGCACGGCATTGTCCAGCGCGATCAGATCCGCCGGCACGTTGGGCTCATGGGCGAACACGTCGAGCCCCGCGCCAGCGATGGTGCCGTCCTTCAGCGCGCGGATGAGCGCCTCCTCGTCCACCACCGAGCCGCGCGCGACATTGATGAGAATGCCGGTGGGACCCAGCGCCGAGAGCACCTCGGCATTGATCAGGTGGTTGGTCTCGGGTCCGCCGGGAAGGATGGCGATGAGCACGTCGACGTCACGCGCCAGTGCGACGAGATCAGGGTAATGGGGATAGGGCAGATCCTCCACCGGACGCCGGCTATGATAGGCGATGGGGCGCCCGAAGCCGGCAAGCCGCCGGGCGATGGCCTGGCCGATGCGGCCCATGCCAATGAGGCCGATGGAACGATCACGCAGGGTCGGGCTCAGCGGAAACCCACCCTTCGGCCACAGCCCGGCGCGCAGATGGCGTTCCGCCTGGGGAATCCGCCGCACGGTCGCCAGCAGCAGGCCGATGGTGAGATCGGCCACTTCGTCATCGAGCACACCGGGCGTGTTGGTGACGACGATGCCGCGGGCGGCGGCGGCGGCGACTTCCACCGAATCATAGCCCACGCCGAAATTGGCGACGATCTCTACCCTGGGCAGCCGGGCGAGCAGAGCCTGCGTCACCCTTCGGGCGCCGCCGGCCGTCGAGCCGACGCCGGTGGCGACGGCGCGGATACGCCCGCCGGCCTCGGCAAGCTGCGCCTCCGCGTCCGGCGCATCGAGCCGGTGGACGATGAAATGCTGCGACAGCTGCGCCTCGATCATCGGCATCATCGGGCCGGTCTGCAGCAGTTCGGGACGGGCGGCATCGGCCATGGGACATGCTCCTGGGCGGCAGGGAGCGTATTCGTCATCAAAGCGCGCGCGGTTTCAAGCCCGCCGCAGCGCTGCCCCCCGCCTTCGTCTCAGGCGGTTTCGTCGACGGGTTCGGGCTCATCCTCGGCCTCGGTCTCGGCTTCGGGGGCGATGCCGAGCTGGCTCGTCAGGTTCTTCTCGATCTTGCGCAGCAGCTTGCGCAGGCGCTTGCGGTCCTTGCCGTCGAGCCCGGCGACGGTCACGTCCTCCAGCGAATCCCAGATGCCGTCAATGGCGCCGGCGCGGGTGCGGCCTTCGTCGGTGAGGTGCACGCGCACCAGCCGGGCATCGCCATCCGAGGCACGCCGCTCCAGCAGCCCCTGAGCCGAGAGGCGGCCCACCGTCTTGGAGGCGGTGGGCGGGCGCACGCGCAGCGCGGCGGCCAGTTCGGTCATGGTCCGCCCGTCCGATTCGGCGAGCAGTTTCAGCGCGGTCTCCTGGCCCGGAAACAACCCGAGTTCCTGAAGCCGCCGCGCCGCCAGCGCGCGCTGCAGGCGAGCGGCATGGTGAAGCCGATGGCCGATGCTCTTCTCGTAGCCGTCCTTCATGGGGGTACCCATCATGTGGCCGCAACGACGACTCGGTGCTGCAACTCAAGCGCGATGCCGTGACAGGAACATGGCTGTAATCCACTTCGCCGTCAAAGTGTTGGGAAATTGCTTCCTCTAGGGCCGCAGCGCGGCGAATTTCGCTTCCACGCGGGCGAGGAAGCCGGCGCGCCGGGCCGCGCTGGCCGAATCCATGCTGTGCAAGGCCAGCCACAGCTTGCGCGCCCGCGGATGAATGATGCCGCCCAGCCCTTCCAGCAGGATGCGCCGCCCGGGCTGGCCGACCCAGAGCCACCAATACCAGGGCGAGCCGAGCGTGGAGACGGCGGCGAGGACGCGGATATTGGTGAGCCGGCGCTCCAGCGGACGAAAGGGCTGCGGTATGCCGAAGGTCTCGAACGGCACCAGAACGCGGTCGAGCCAGCCTTTCAGCATAGCCGGCGGCCCATACCACCAGGTAGGCGCGACGAAGACCAGCGCTTCCGCCGCCTTCACCCGCGCCAGATGGTCGGCGATGGCGCGCGTGTTCTCGCCGGGCGTGTGATAGGCGAGCCGCTCCTGCCGGCTCATCACCGCCTCGAAGCCGGAGGCGTAGAGGTCGATCAGGTCCACCTCGTGGCCCGCCCGCGCGAGGCCGCGGATCGCCGCGTCGCGCACCGCGGCGGTGAAGCTCTCCTCGACCGGATGGCAGTAGACCACAAGCACGCGCATTGCCCGTCTCCTCAGGCTTTCTCGTCACGCCTGCGCCGACAGGCCGGGGAAGAGATAGGTCCGCCCGGTGGCGAAGTCGAAGTCCGGGTTCTCCCAGGCGATCATCTTGCCGGGGTTGAGCAGGCCGGCCGGGTCCGTCTCGCGCTTGAAGGCGAGCTGGACGGCGTCGGTCTGCTTCATGCCGCCTTCCTCCAGCGTGTAGCGGTGCGGGTTGAACACGGGAATGCCCAGCGCCTCGTGCCGCGCGATGATCGCCTCCAGCCGTGCCTCGTCCGTGAAACGCACCAGCGGCAGGCCGAAACAGGTGATCTTGCCGTCGAACCGCACGAATTCGAGATGAGCCGGCACCTCGTCGCCCAGTTCCTCGTGGATGCGGGCGACAAGCGCGAGCTGGTCGGGAAACGGATAGAGCGTCTGCAGATAGGTGATGGCCGGGTCGACACGCAGCGCGCGCAGCGTCGTGTGGTTCCAGGCGAGTTCGTAGAGCGGCGGCAGGCCGCGGGCCTCCTCGGTGCCGGCGCGGTCGGAGTGGAACAGCACATTCCCGCCCCAGCGCGCGGTGAAGCTGTCGAAGGCGGCGCTGGCGATCGGCGCGATCATCGCCAGCACCACATGCTGACCGGCCGGCAGATACTTGCGGTGGCGCAGGAAATAGTCCTGCGGCAGCGGCGCTGCTATCACCGACAGGAGCTTCTTGAGGATGGCGTCCTGTTCGCCCAGCGCATTGGCGAAGGCGGCGGCACGATTGAGGTCCTCGAAGCCGATGATCGCCTCGATCCAGTCATAGGCCGGGGCGAGCGGCATCTCGACCTCCAGGATGATGCCGTTGGTGCCGTAGGCGTGGGCGACCTTCTCCACCTCCTCGCCGGACAGTTCCAGAAGCCGCGGAGTGGCTTCCAGCGTGGCGATGCGCAGGCGGATGATGTTGCCGAGATCGCGCAGCCCGCCCCAGGTGATGGAGCCGACCCCGCCGGAGCCGCCGGCGATGAAGCCGCCGATCGAGGCGGTGCGGTAGGTGGAAGGGTGCAGACGCACTTCCTGGCCCGAGGAGCGGCAGGCCGTATCGATATCGGCGATGATGGCGCCGGCCTGCGCCCGCACGCGGCCGGGCGCCACTTCCAGCACCTTGTCGAGGCCCGACATATCCAGCACCAGCCCGCCGGCCAGCGGCATGGCCTGCCCGTAATTGCCCGTGCCGGCGCCGCGCGGCGTGACCGGAATGCCGAGCGCGAAACAGGCTTCAAGAATGCGCAGCACCTCGCCCTCGCTCGACGGCGTGGCGATGATCTCGCCCGCCACGGTGTCGAGCTGGCGCTTGAGCGTTGGCGAATACCAGAAGAAATCGCGGCTCTTCTGGCGCACGAGCGCCGGGTTGTCCTCCAGCGCGATGCCCGCCAACCGGGCCTTCAGAGCGGCGATGTCGTGAGCCATGTACAACCTCGTCCTCAGCCTCGTCCTCAGCCTCTTGCGTCTTTCGGCGCCATCCGGTCGTCGAGTTCGCCATAATCGGGCAGCGCGCGGTCGATCGCCTTGCCCGCGCGCAACACGATGCGGTCGGCCTGCGGGCGGGTGAGCACCTCGTTGAGGCTGCGCGCCGTGAACACCAGAAGGTCCGCCCGCGCGCCGGGGGCCAGCGTGCCGGCCGCCACGCCCATGTGCCGCGCCGGCGTGCGGGCGATGATCGCGGGCCAGTCGCCGAACGGGTGGTCGAGATGGGCGATGCGGTTGGCCTCGCGCCAGACCTCGACAAGGTCCAGGTCGCCATAGGCATAGAAGGGATCGCGGGTATTGTCGCTCGCCACCATCACCTCGATGCCGCGCGCCGCCATTTCGTGCAGCAGGGTGATGCCGCGCCAGCGCGGGGTGCGCGCGGCGCTGCGGTCCTGCAGATAGAGATTGCACAGCGGCAGCGCGACGACGGCGATGCCCGCCTGCGCCACGAGGTCCAGCGTGCGGTCGATTTCCGCCTCGTCCTTCAGCGCCAGCGCGCAGCAATGGCCGGCGAGGATCGGGCCTTCGAAGCGGCGACGCAGCGTGAGCACGGCGATGTCGTGCAGGGCGCGGGCCTCGCTGTCGCGCTCGTCAATATGCAGATCGAGCGCGAGGCCGAAGCGCTCGGCCGCGTCGAACAGGCGCTCCAGCCCGGCATCGAGATGGGGCGTGACATAGGTGTAGGTGCCGAGCCGCCCGCCATGTTCGCGCACCAGCCCGATGAGCCGGTCCACGGCCGCCGCGTCGAGCATGCGCTCGATCGGCATCAGCCCCACCGCCTGGAGATCGATGCGCCCGGCCCATCGGTCGCGCATATCCGCGAACACCCGCCACGCCGCCTCCGCCGGCTCGCCATCGGAATCGAGATGGGTGCGGATGGCCACCGTGCCGTGCGCATAGGCGCAGCGCAGCGCGAAATCGAAGCGGCGGGCGATATCCTCCTCGCTCCAGTTGACCCGGTCGGCCAGCACGGCGCGGACGGCGCCCTCGAAGGAGCCGTCCGGATTGGGCGCGCGCGGCCAGATGAAGCCCTTGTCGAGATGGGTGTGGATGTCGACGAGGCCCGGCAGTGCGAGGCGCCCGGCGAGGGGCAGGCGTGGCAGGTCCTGCCCGCCCGCGCCGGGGGGCGTGAGCGCGGCGATCCGGCCGTCCGTAATGGCGATGTCGAGGGCGACGAGGCCCTCCGCATCGGCCGGGCCCGACCTTTCGGCCAGCAGGCAGGCGGGCACGCGCGCATTGGCGAGCACGTAAGAGGCGGGCAGATGGGCGGCGGGCGACGGATCGAGGGCAGGGGGCATGGGTTTCATCCCGCGCCCAGCTCGCTCTCGTGCCAGCGCCGCAGCGCCAGCCAGGAGACGAGGCTCAATACGCCATAGATCAGGATGCCGGCGAAGGAGATCAGCAGCAGGCTGGCGAAGAGCCGCGGAATATTGAGCCGGTAGGCCGATTCGACGATGCGGAAGGCGAGGCCCGAGCCTTGCCCGGCCGATCCCGCCGCAATCTCGCCGACCACGGCGCCGATCAGCGCCAGCCCGCCGGCAATGCGCAGGCCGCCGAGGAAATAGGGCAGGGCGGTGGGCAGCTTCAGCTGCACCAGCGTCTGCCAGCCCGAGGCGCCGGACAGGCGAAACAGGTCGCGCAGGTTCGGATCGATCGATTTCAGCCCCAGCGTGGTGTTGGCCAGCACGGGGAAGAAGGCGACGATCCACGCGCAGACCAGAACCGCCGTGTCGGTGGAGAGATAGATCAGCATCAAGGGCGCGATGGCGATGATCGGCGTCACCTGCAGGATCACCGCGATGGGAAACAGCGAGAACTCGACGATGCGTGAGGAAGCGAAGACCAGCGCCAGCCCGACGCCGCCAAGCACCGCGAAGGCCAGCGCCAGAACCGTGGTGTGCAGCGTCACCAGCATGGACTGGAACAGCACGACGCGGTCCTTCACCAGCGTCTGCGCCACCAGAAGCGGGCTCGGCAGGATATAGGGCGGCAGCTGGTTGAGGCGCACCACCAGTTCCCAGGCGAGCACCAGGAGCGCCAGCACGGCGGCGGGCAGCAGCCAGCGGAAGGGGGAGCGTTCCATGCCCATGCCGATACCCATGCCCATCTCCCTCAGCCCGCGCCCGCATCCATCGCGCTGGCGAGCGCGGTGGAGGCCCGGCGGCAGAGGCCGGCATATTCCGGCGAGGTGCGGAAGGCATCGTCGCGCGGCTGCGCCGGGTCGATCGAAACTTCCGCGAACACCCGGCCGGGGCGGGCGCGGAAGACGAGGATCCGCGAGGACAGGAACACCGATTCGAACACCGAATGGGTGACGAACACGATGGTGCAGCCCAGTTGCCGCCACAGCTGCAGCAGGTCGTTGTTCAGCTTGAAGCGGGTAATCTCGTCGAGCGCGGCGAAGGGCTCGTCCATCAGCAGCAGGCGCGGTTTGGTGACGAGCGCGCGGGCGATGGAGACGCGCATCTTCATGCCGCCGGAAAGTTCGCGCGGATAAGCCTCGCGGAAGGCGGACAGGCCGACCATTTCCAGCGCCTCGAGGATGGCGGGCTCGGCCGCGCGGCGGGAGACGCCGGAAAGGCGCAGCGGCAGATGGACATTGGCGAACACGTTCGCCCAGGGCATCAGCGTCGGTTCCTGGAACACGAAGCTGATGGCGCCCGCGCCGCTCACGCCCGCGCCACCCGCGCGGCGCGGGGCATCCGCGCCGTTCCACGCGATGCGCCCGGCGGTGGGCTCGGACAGGCCGGCAATGAGCCGCAGCGCGGTCGACTTGCCGCAGCCGGAGGGGCCCAGCAGCGAGAGAAACTCGCCCTGCCGCACCTGCATGTCGAGCCCGTCAAGCGCGGTGACGGCATTGGCGAAACGCTTGCCCACCCCGCTCAGCGCGAGCAGGGGGGCGTCTGTGGCGGAATGGATCTCGTCGGCAGGCGGTGTCATTCTACGTGTCATTCCGGCCGAAGAGCCCGGATCGCTCTCCACCTGCGAGCCAACCCGGATCGGCGGTGCGGCCGTCCGGGATAACGCAACATGGGCATGCCGAGGCCGCCGTCTGCGGCTTCGCCGGCGTCACAGCCCGCTATTTCGCCAGTTCCTTGCCGACACCCTTGTCGACGAATTGCAGCGTATAGGACTTGGCGTAGTCGATGGTCGGGTCCACCACCTTGGCGCGCGCCATCTTGTCGAAGAAGCTCTTGATCTTGGCATCCGTCATGGCGCCGATGCCGAGCGTCTTGGCCTCGCCGGAATCGACGATGCCATATTCCTTCAGCTTGTCGATCGAGAAGGCGATCATCTCATCCGTCATTTCCGGATTGTCACGCTTGATCAGCGCGTTGGCCTTGGTGTTGTCGCCGTAGAGATAATTGTACCAGCCGATGATCGAGGCATCGACGAAGCGCTGCACGAGGTCGGGATTGCGCTTCACCAGTTCGGTGCGGGTCTCGATCGTGGTGGAATAGGTGTCGAAGCCCTGATCGGCGAGCAGGAAGAGCTTGGGCTTGAAGCCGCCCTGCTTCTCCACCGCATAGGGCTCGGAGGTGATGTAGCCCTGCATGGCGCTGTTCTTGTCCGCCAGGAACGGAGCGGCGTTGAAGGTGTAGGGCTTCACCTGGTTTTCGCTGAAGCCGAAATCGGCGACCAGCCACTGGTAGTAGCTCGCCAGACCTTCCTTGGAGATGAACAGGGTGCGGGTCTTCAGATCCTCGAAGGTCGCCACGTCCGGGTGGGCGATCAGCACCTGCGGGTCCTTCTGGAACATTGCCGCGACGATGATCGTGGGAATGCCTTCCACCACGGAGGAGAAGGCCTGCAGCATGTTGGCGCCCATGTAGAAGTCGATCTTGCCGACGGGCAGGAGCAGGCGGTTATTGGCCTGCGGGCCGCCGGGCACGATGGTCACGTCCAGCCCGTATTTCGCGTAGGTGCCGTCCACCACCGCCTGGTAGAAGCCGCCATGCTCGGCCTGGGCGACCCAGTTGGTGCCGAACGTGACCTTGTCCGCCGCCTTCGCGTGCGTCGCGAAACCAAGGACGGCGAGAGCGAGGGTGGCCAGGGCGGGCAGGCAGGAGCGCAGGCTGGGCAGGCACATGTGGGGAAGGCGAAGGCGCATCGATGTCTCCATCGCGGGACGATGAACGGTGTGCGAGATTGCCGGCATGATAGGCGAGCTTAATCTGGATGCACATATGTGCTGACGCTTCCTACGCAGATTCCCCCAGTCTGGATCTTCGCCATGCTCCGCCATTTGCTGCCCGCCGCCATTCGCCGCCCCTTTGCCCGCTACAGCCACGCCGTCGAGGTGCCGGCCGGCGCGCGGCTGCTGCTGGTCTCCGGCCAGCTTGGAATCTCCGCGCAGGACGACATCCCCGAAAGCGCGGAGGCGCAGGCCGATCTGTGCTTCGCCGCCATCGCGGCCTGCCTCGCGCAGGCGCGCATGGGAGCCGCCGACATCGTCCGGCTCAACGCCTATGTGACGGAGCGCGCCCACATGGAAGGCTACATGGCGGCGCGCGACCGGTTCATTGCCGATCCGCCGCCGGCTTCCACGCTGATGATCGTTTCCGGCTTCACCCGGCCCGAGTTCAAGGTGGAGATCGAGGCGCTGGCGGCCCGGCGCGATTGAGCCTAAAAGCCCGACTTTGCCGCCCCGGAGCCTCGCCATGCCGCCCAAACGCTTCTGGACCGAAATGAGCTGGACCGATTTCGCCGCGGGCGATGTCGGCAACTGGATTGCCATATTGCCCGTAGCGGCGGTGGAGCAGCATGGGCCGCATCTGCCGGTGGGCGTCGACAGCTTCATCGCCGAGGGTTATCTCAAGGAAGTGGCGCGGCTGCTGCCGGACGAGACGCCGGCCGTGTTCCTGCCCGTGCAGTCGATCGGCAAGTCGAACGAGCACGTCGATTTTCCCGGCACGCTGACGCTCTCGGCCGAGACGGTGATCCGCGCCTGGACGGAAATCGGCGAGAGCGTGCACCGGGCGGGGGTGCGCAAGCTGGTCATCGTCAATTCGCATGGCGGCAATGTGCCGATTCTCGACATCGTGGCTCGTGACCTGCGGGCCCGGCTCGGCATGCTGGCGGTGACGGTCTCCTGGCACCGCTTCGGCTATCCCGAGGGGCTGTTCTCCGCGCAGGAGCGCCAGCACGGCATTCATGCCGCCGGGGTCGAGACCTCGCTCATGCTCGCGTTCCGCCGCGACACGGTGAAGGAAGGCGAGGTGCGCGACTTCGCCCCCGTCACCCTCGCCATGGAGCAGGAATTCTCCTTCCTGCGCGCCGGCACGCCGGCCGGCTTCGGCTGGATGGCGCAGGATATCCAGCCGAGCGGGGCGATGGGTGACGCCACGCAGGCGAGCCTGGAGAAGGGGGAGGCCTGCGCGCTCTATGGTGCGCGTGCCTTCGTCGAACTGCTGGCCGACGTCCACCGCTTCGACCTCGGGCGCCTGGCCGCCGGGCCGCTCGGCGGCGGCGGCGCGTGATGGAGGCCTTGCCTGCCGTGCCGGCCTTCCACGACCTTCATCTGAGCCTCGACGCGGCGCGCGCCCATGCGGCCGGGGTTCTCGCCCATTTCGGCACGGGCACCGAAAATGCGCGCCGCACCGCCGAGGCGCTGGTGGCGGCGGAGGCGGATGGGCTGGGCACGCACGGCCTCGCCCGGCTGCCGAGCTATGGCGCCATGGTCGCGAGCGGCAAGATCGACGGCCATGCCGAGCCCGCGCTGCACCGGGTCGCGCCGTCGGTGATCGCGGTGGATGCCGGCAACGGCTTCGCCTATCCCGCCATCGAGTTGGGCCTGCCGCGGCTGGCCGAGGTCGCGCGCGAGACCGGCATCGCCATGATGGCGATCCGCCGCTCCAGCCATTTCGGCGTCGCCGGCCAGCCGGTGGAAAAGCTGGCGGGCGAGGGGCTGGTGGGGCTCGCCTTCTCGAACGCACCGGCTTCCATCGCGCCGTGGGGTGGCAAGCGCGCGGTGTACGGCACAAACCCGATCGCCTTCGCGACGCCGCTGAAGGGGCGCCCGCCGGCACTGGTCGACCTGTCAGTGGCGAAAGTGGCGCGCGGCAACCTGCTCGCCGCCGTGCAGCGGGGCGATAGCAGCATTCCCGAGGGCTGGGCGCTCGATTGCGACGGCAACCCGACCACCGACGCCAAGGCGGGCCTTGCCGGCACGATGGTGCCGATGGGCGAGGCCAAGGGCACGGCGCTGGCCTTCATGATCGAGGTGATGGCGGCGGCGCTGACCGCCTCCACTTTCGCCTTCGACGCGCCGAGCTTCTTCGACGGCAAGGGCCCCCCGGCGGCGGTAGGCCATGTCGTCATCGCCATCGATCCCGGGGTCGTCGCGGGCGACGCTTATCTCGACCATCTGGAGCGGCTGGCGCACGCCATCGAGCAGGAGCCGGGCGCGCGCCTGCCGGGCACGCGCCGGCTGGTGAACCGTGCGCGCGCGGCGCGCGAGGGCGTGGTGCTCGGCGCCAGCCTGCAGAAGGCGCTGGCCGGGATGGGGTTTCCCGGCTGAGACGGCTCAGGCTGGCATCGTCGACCAGTCCGGTGCCCAGCCGCCCTCGACCTTGCGGAACAGGGGGCAACGGATCGGCGCCCGGACGAGGCCCGGCCAGGCGGGATCGATGGCACTGAGCGTCTTCTGCCAGACATTGGTTTCCTGGATGGCGGTGGCGACGCCGACCACGTTGGCGCCGATCCGCTTCATCAGTTCCAGCTCGGCCGAGACGGTGCCGCCGGTGGAGATGACATCCTCGACCAGCAGCACGCGCTTGTCCTCCAGCCGCTCCAGCAGGCGCGGATCGATGAACACGGTTTTCGGCTTGAGCGGGCTGGTGATGGAGATGACGGGAATGGACAGTTCGTCCTCGAACCAGAACTTGCGCGAATAGCTCAGCGGCACGTAGTGCGGATGGCCGAGCTTCTTCGCCACCGAGGCGGCGAGCACCATGCCCAGCGTCGGCATGCCGACCACCACGTCGGGTTCGAGGTCGCGGACTACCTCGACCATGGCCGAGGACAGGCGGTCTTCCAGCGCGAACGAGTTTTCGGTGATGCAGAGATAGGCGATCGCCGTATCGAAATCGGGCGGCAGGGCGAGGAAGGGCAGGTCCGCCCAATCGCCATCCGGCAGTTTCACGGGATAGCTGTCCGTGTAGGGCGGCTCGCCGGGACCCGAGAGGTCGGCGGCGGGGATGAGGCGGTCGCGATAGCAACCGCGATCGGTGAAATTGAGCGGCATGGGAACTCCGGAACGCGAGACGCGCGGTCCGCAGCAAGCGCGATGCCAAGAAGCCGCCCGCGCGGCGCGGGCGGCTTCTGAACTCTGTTCATGTAAGGGCGCGGGCTCCGGGGGCGGGCGCGCCTCACTTCTTGGCGGCGTCGATACCCTTCAGAATGACCTCGCCCGCCCCGGCCGCGTCCTTCCAGCCGGCAATGTTGACGGTCTTGCCCTTCTCCAGGTCCTTGTAGTGGGTGAAGAAATGGGCGACCTGGTCGACGATGATCGGCGGCAGGTCCGTGTAGTTGGTCACGCCCGAGTGGTAGGGGTAGACCGAGTTGGCCGGTACGGCGAGGATCTTCTCGTCGCCGCCCTTCTCGTCGGTCATCATCAGCACGCCCACCGGGCGGGCGGCGATGACGCAGCCGGCCAGCAGCGGAATCGGCGAGATGACGATCACGTCGAGCGGATCGCCGTCATCGCCGAGCGTCTGCGGGATGAAGCCGTAATTGCCGGGGTAGAACATCGGCGTGTGCAGGAAACGGTCGACGAAGAGCGCGCCCGATTCCTTGTCGAGCTCATATTTCACCGGCGCGCCGCCGGCCGGAATTTCGATGATGACGTTGATTTCGTCAGGCGGATTCGATCCGGCCGAAATGCGGGAAATGTCCATGAACGGGCTCCAGAACGAACAGGCCGGCGTCGCCGGCGAGCAAGGCGCCTTCTCATAAGGCGCGGCGGGCGCGCCGTCGAGACAGGCCGCCCCATCAATTCGGCCGACGCGCTGTCGCAGGCGGCGCCCCACCGCGCCAGGGCGGCAATCGGGTAGGGAGCCGGGCGGAGACATACCGGCCCGATATAATGTATCGTGAGCGGGTGGACGCTGCTGTCCGATATGTTGTATCACTCCGACCCACGGAGTTCACCCATGCCTGCTTCGCCTGCCCCCGCCGCGCCGCCCCTGCTCGATCCCGCCACGCGGCGTGACCCGGGCGACGGGCACGCCCACGCCCACTCCCACGCCAAGGGGCGCGATCCTGATCATGGCCATGCCCACGATCATGGCCATGGCGAGGAGGGCGTCGCCATTCCCGCGCATCGCGCAGGGGCATCCCATTCTCATTCCCCGTCGCACCGCCATTCGCACGGGCCGGGGCGGCGTCATCCGCCGGCGCGGCCGGGATTCTCGCTGCTGCGGCTTTCCGCCGTGCAGCGCCTCGCCATCGCGCTGCCGCTGGCCGCGCTGATCTGGGCGCTGGCGCTGGCGGTGCTGGCCGCGGGCGGCGCGTGAGGAGGCCGATGATGGAAAACAAGGCAGCGAAAGCGGGAGGCAAATCCATGGGCGACGTGCTGGCCTTCCGCGACCTGACGCTCGGCTATGATCGCCACCCGGCGGTGCATCACCTTGACGGCGTGGTGCCCGAGGGGGCGCTGCTCGCCGTGTGCGGGCCGAACGGGGCGGGCAAGTCCACCCTGCTCAAGGGCATTGTCGGCATTCTCCCCGCCCTTGCCGGCCGGATCGAGTGCCGCGTGCCGGAGCGCGAGGTCGCCTATCTGCCGCAGGCGGCGGAGATCGACCGCACCTTTCCCATCGAGGTGTTCGACCTGGTCTCGACCGGCCTGTGGCGGCGCACCGGGCTGTTCGGCGGCATCGGCAAGGCCGACCGCGCCCGTATCGAGGCGGCGATTGCCGCGGTGGGGCTGGAGGGCTTCGAGGCCCGGCCGATCGGCACCCTCTCGGGCGGGCAGATGCAGCGCACGCTGTTCGCCCGGCTGCTGCTGCAGGAGGCGCGGCTGATCCTGCTCGACGAGCCGTTCACCGCGCTCGATGCCGGCACCACGGCCGACCTCATCGCGCTCATCGAGCGCTGGAACGGGGAGGGGCGCACCGTGCTCGCCGTGCTGCACGACATGGAACTGGTGCGCGATCATTTTCCGCAGACGCTGCTGCTGGCGCGCGAGACGGTGGGCTGGGGGGTGACGCGCGAGGTGCTCACCCCCGCCAATCTCATCGAGGCCCGCCGCATGTGCGAGGCGTGGGACGATGGGGCACCGGCCTGCGCGCCCGGCTCACCGGCAGTGGAGCGGGCGGCATGATCTACGATTATCTCATCGCTCCCTTCGCCGAGTTCGATTTCATGCGCCGGGCGCTGGTCGGCGTGCTGGCGCTCGGCCTCGGCGCCGGGCCGGTCGGTGTGCTGATGATGCTGCGGCGCATGAGCCTGGCCGGCGACGCCATGGCGCATGCCATTCTGCCGGGCGCGGCGATCGGGTTCCTCGCCGCCGGGCTGAACCTGTTCGCCATGACCCTTGGCGGGCTGGTCGCCGGCTTCGCGGTGGCGCTGGGCGCCGGGGCGGTGGCGCGCGCCACGCAGATGAAGGAGGACGCGGCGCTGGCCGCCTTCTATCTCGTCTCGCTGGCGCTCGGCGTGCTGCTGGTCTCGCTGCGCGGCTCCAATGTCGACCTGCTGCACGTGCTGTTCGGCACCGTGCTGGCGCTGGACGACGCGACGCTGCTGCTCATCACCGCCATCTCCAGCTTCACCCTCGTCGTGCTCGCCGTGCTGTGGCGGCCGCTGGTGCTGGAAAGCGTCGATCCCGGCTTCCTGCGTTCGGTCAGCCGGGCGGGGGCGCCGACCCATCTCGCCTTCCTGGCGCTGGTGGTGCTCAATCTGGTTGGCGGCTTCCATGCGCTCGGCACGCTTCTGGCGGTCGGCATGATGATGCTGCCGGCCGCGAGCGCGCGGTTCTGGACCCGCGAACTGACCGTGATGGTCGGCTGCGCGGTGCTGATCGCCTGCGCCTCCGGCGTGATCGGCCTCTTGGTTTCCTACCATTGGGGCGTGCCGTCCGGGCCCGCCATCATCCTGGTGGCCGGTGGCGCCTATGCGCTGTCGGTCCTGTTCGGCCCGGTGGGCGGGCTCCTTCCCCGCCTCGCGCCGCGCCGTCATCTCGAAGCCTGAATTCGGAGATTGAAGCTCATGCGTTCCGTCAGCATCTCCCGGCGCCGCGCCCTTCTGGCCGGGCTGGCCGCAACTCTGGCCGCCGGCCTCCCGCTGGCCACCCCCGCGCTCGCGCAGGATGCCGCGCCCCATCCCCTGCCGGTTGTCGCCACCTTCTCGATCCTCGGCGACATCGTGAAGAATGTGGGCGGCGACCGCATCTCGGTGGTCACGCTGGTCGGCCCCAATGGCGACACCCATGTCTACCAGCCCACCCCTCAGGCCGCGAAGGAGGTGGCGGAGGCCGCCGTCGTGTTTGAGAACGGCCTCGGACTGGAGGGCTGGATGGATCGCCTGGTCAAGGCGTCGGGCACCAAGGCGGAACTCGTGGCCGTCACGCAGGGCGTGACGCCGCGCTACCGCACCGCCAGCGAGCCGCAGGACGATGACGAGGAGGAGGGGCATGACGCGGCCGGCCAGAGCGCGGCCGGGCATGATCATGCCGAAGCCGCCCCCGCCGAGGCGCACAAGGGCCACGACCACGGGCCGCTCGACCCGCATGCCTGGCAGAACGTGGCCAATGTGGAGATCTACGCGGCCAATATCCGCGACGCGCTGATCAAGGCCGATCCGGCCGGCGCGGAGGCCTACAAGGCGCAGGCGGCCGCCTATATCGAGAAGCTCAAGGTGCTGGACGCGCAGGTGCGCACCGCCATGGCCGGCATTCCCGTCAAGCAGCGCCGCATCATCACCTCGCATGACGCGTTCGGCTATTTCGGCGATGCCTACGGGCTGAAGCTGCTGGCGCCGCAGGGCGTGTCGACCGAGGCGGAGGCCTCCGCCAAGGATGTCGGCCGCATCATCCGGCAGATCAAGTCGCAGAAGATCCCCGCCGTGTTCCTGGAGAACATCGCCGATCCGCGGCTGGCCCAGCGCATCGCCAAGGAATCGGGCGCGCGCGTCGGCGGCGAGCTTTATTCCGATGCGCTCTCCGATGACAAAGGCCCGGCGAGCACCTACATCGACATGATACAGAGTAACGTCCGCGAGCTCTCCTCGGCGCTGTCGAGCTGAGGCGGTGACAGCTCCCTCTCGCTGAGGGGGAGCCGGTCGGGGTGAGGGGCTTTCCGGCGTCCGGCGCCGGTTTCCTCCCCGATCCGCTTCGCGGACCGCTTCTCCCCGACGGGGAGAGGGAAGACAAGGATTGGAGCGACCCAGATGCCCGAGACCAAGCCGAACGAGACGCAGCCCGCCAAGATTCCCGTCACCGTGCTGACCGGCTATCTCGGCGCCGGCAAGACCACGCTGCTCAACCGCATTCTCTCCGAGCCGCACGGCAAGAAATTCGCCGTCGTCGTCAACGAGTTCGGCGAGATCGGCATCGATAACGACCTCGTCGTCGGCGCCGACGAGGAAGTGTTCGAGATGAATAACGGCTGCATCTGCTGCACCGTGCGCGGCGATCTGATCCGCATCATCGACGGCCTGCTGCGCCGCAAGGGCGATTTCGACGGCATCATCGTCGAGACCACCGGCCTCGCCGATCCCGCGCCCGTGGCACAGACCTTCTTCGTCGACGAGACGGTGGGCGCCAAGACGACGCTCGACGCGGTGGTGACGGTGGCCGACGCCAAGTGGCTGAAGGACCGGCTGAAGGACGCGCCCGAGGCGAAGAACCAGATCGCCTTCGCCGATGTCATCCTGCTCAACAAGACGGACCTCGTCTCGGAAACCGAGCTGAAGGACGTCGAGATGCGCATCCGCGCCATCAATCCGTTCGCGCGGATCCACCGCACGCACAAATCCGACATCGCCATCGACAAGGTGCTGGGGCAGGGGGCGTTCGACCTCGACCGCATCCAGGCGCTCGACCCGGATTTTCTCGAAGGCGGCCACAAGCATTTCCACGACGAAGACATGAAGTCGGTGTCCTTCTCCACCGACAAGCCGCTCGACCCCGACAAGTTCTTCCCGTGGATCCAGGAACTGACCCAGACGGAAGGGCCGAATATCCTGCGCTCGAAGGGCATCCTCGCCTTCAAGGATGACCCCGACCGCTTCGTGTTCCAGGGCGTCCACATGATCCTCGACGGCGATCACCAGCGCCCCTGGCGCGCCGACGAGGCGAAGGTGAGCCGCATCGTCTTCATCGGCCGTCAGCTCGGCACGATGAAGCTGGAGCAAGGCTTCCTCGCCTGCGTGGCGTGAGGCATCCCGCCGGCGGCGCCCTCCCTTTGCCGGGGCGGGTGCCGCCGGGCGTTCAGAGTTGCTTCTCGAAGAACACGTCGGGATAGGGATCGTCGTTGAAGCGCTCGATCTCGGTCCAGCCGGTCTTGCGATATAGCTGCACCGCCTCCGGCAGGGCGCTGCTGGTATCGAGGCGCAGGACACGGATCGACAGGTCCCGCGCGGCCTTCTCGGCCGCCGTCATCAGCTGCCGGGAAATGCCGAGGCCGCGTGCCGAGGGCGCCACCCACAGGCGCTTGATTTCCGCGAGGCCGCCCCCCGTTCCCTTCACGCCGACGCAGCCCAGCGGCAGCCCGTCCAGCAGCGCGACGATGAACGCGCCGCGCGGGCGGATCATGTCGCGCGCGTCCGGATCGCGTGATCGCGCGACGTCGAAGCCCATTTCGAAACGCTGCGCCAATTCGGCATAATACTGGCCGAGGCAATGGCGGGCGGTCTCGCCGCGCGGGTCCACCTCTTGGAGAGACAGGCGATCGCGCCCCAGCGCCACGGCGATCAGGTCCATCGCCGCCAGCAGCGCCTCGCGGTGCGGATAGCGGGCCAGAATCGTGGTGGCCTGCGCATCGGAAAGCTCCTCGTAGGCGCGGAATTCACGCTCCCCTTCCTCGGTGAGGGTCGCCAAGCGCCGGCGCCCGTCATCCGGGTGGGTGTACGTGCGAACGAGACCCTCCTCTTCCAGTCCCCGCAGCAGGCGGCTCATCAGCCCGGAATCCAGCCCGAGATCGTCGCGCAGATGCGCCACGTCCGACCGGCCCCTGCCGATCGCGTTGAGCACGCGGGCGGCACCGAGCGGCCGGCCGCGGCCAAGGAACGAGGTGTCGAGCGCGCCGACCTCGCGGGTGACGGCGCGGCTGAAACGGCGGAAGCGTGCATTGGCATCGATTGGCATAATGTCTGACTTAAGTCAGGTAAATCTCCCTGTCAAACCGCTCCGTGCGCCGGTCGGGGGAGGCGTCGGTGCGGCCGGGTCGTGACGCGGGGCGCAAATTCGGTTACGCCCTCATCCATCCCTGCAGAAAGCCGGTAGTGCCATGGCCGCCCTGTCCTCCACGCCCTCCTCGATCACCTCCAAGCTGCGCCGGCTCGATCTCGGGTCCGGCGTGGTCGGTGTCCGCTTTCTCGGCACTACCGCCGCCTTCGCGCTGGGCGAGGGCGACGTGGTGCTGGCCGGCCATGAGGAGACGCGGGTCGACGCGCACAAGGGCGCCATCCTCTCCCTGGCCAGCGACGGCAAGCGCCTGGTGACGGCTGGCGATGACGGGCGCGTGGTGGCGACGCGGCTGGATGGGTCGAGCGAGACGCTGTTCGAGCAGAAGGGCCGCTGGATCGACCATGTGGCGGTGGCGACGGATGGCGCCTTCGCCTTCTCGGTCGGCAAGAGCGCGCATTTCCAGCCGGTGAAGGGCGAGCGGAAATCGCTCGACCTGCCCTCCACCGTCGGCGGGCTGGCCTTCGCGCCCAAGGGCACGCGGCTCGCCATCGCCCATTATGGCGGCGCGACGCTGTGGTTCCCCAATGCGCAGGCCAAGCCCGAAGTGCTGGAGTGGAAGGGCTCGCATCGCGGCATCCTCTGGCATCCGGAAGCCCGCTTCATCGTCACCACGATGCAGGAGGCAGCGCTGCATGGCTGGCGCCTGCCGGACGGCGCGCATATGCGCATGTCGGGCTATCCCTCCCGCGTGCGCTCGATGGAATTCACGCCCGGCGGGCGCTATCTCGCCACCTCCGGCTCGACCGAGGTCATCCTCTGGCCGTTCGTGGCCAAGGAGGGCCCGATGGGCAAGCAGCCGACCATGCTTGCCCCGCGCGACGTGCGCGTCTCGGCGGTGGCCGCCCATCCCAAGGACGAGGTCATCGCCTGCGGCTACGAGGACGGGATGGTGCTGCTGGCGCGCATCTCGGACGGGGCGGAAATCCTCGCCCGCGCGCCGGCCGGCGGGCCGGTGAGCGCGCTGGCCTGGCGGGCCGATGGCGGGGCGCTCGCCATCGGCACGGAAGACGGCGCGGGCGGGCTCATCGTGCTGTGAAGGTATGGTGACGCGGTTCGTGCTGTTGCGGCGCGGCATCCTCGACTAGGCTCCCGGCATCTGTCAGCCACGAGGTATTCGCCATGAAGATCGAGGACGTCCGCCGCACCGCCTATTCCATGCCGCTGACCAACCCGTCCTATCCCAAGGGTCCCTATCGCTTCTTCAACCGCGAATTTTTCGTCATCACCTATCGCACCGACCTCGAAGCGCTGCAGAAGGTGGTGCCCGAGCCGCTGAAGGTGGTGGAGCCGATCGTCAAGTATGAGTTCATCCGCATGCCGGATTCGACCGGCTTCGGCGATTACACCGAGACGGGGCAGGTGATCCCGGTCGAACTGAATGGCGTGAAGGGCGGTTACGTCCATTCCATGTATCTCGACGACGAAGGCCCCATCGCCGGCGGGCGCGAATTGTGGGGCTTCCCCAAGAAATATGCCAAGCCGACCTTCGAGGTGGAAAGCGACACGCTGGTCGGCAAGCTGCATTATGGCAGCGTCCTCGTGACCAGCGCCACCATGGGCTACAAGTTCGCGGAGCTCGACAAGGAGGCCCTGCACAAGTCGCTGCTGGCGCCGAACTGGATGCTCAAGATCATCCCCCATGTCGACGGTTCGCCGCGCGTGCTCGAACTGGTCGAGTACTATCTGGAAGACCTCGTCGTGAAGGAAGCCTGGACCGGCCCGGCCGCGCTCGGCCTGTTCCCGCATGCGCTGGCGGACGTGTCCAAACTGCCGGTGCTCGAGGTTCTGTCGGCGGCGCATTTCCGCACCGACCTCACCCTTGGCCTCGGCAAGGTGGTGCACGACTATCTCGAAGACTGAGCGGCTCTCTCTGCCTTGCGATCCCGGATCGGCCTCGGGCCGTCCGGGATCGCGGCGTCAACCTCACCCGAGGCTCAGCCGCTCGCTCGCCATGAAGCCGAAGGTGAGCGCCAGGCCGAAGGCGACCAGCGCCAGCGCGGCGAGGAATTCCACGCCCACCAGCAGGACCGCCCGGCTTGAACCCGGACGGTTCGCGGCCAGCCGCACCGCGGTGCGCTTGGCGAAGACCGCGATGGCGGCAATGGCGCTCACGGTGATGGCCGTGCCCGCGCCCATCAGCAGTGTCGAGGCGGCCCCGACCCAGAATATGCCTTGCGTCAGCGCGAAGACCAGCACGAGGATCGCGCCGGAGCAGGGCCGCAGGCCCACCGAGAGCACCGCCCCCCACCATTCGCGCCAGCCGCGGCCCTTGGGCAGGTCCTGCGGCGCCAGCATATGGGCGTGCTCGTCCCCGCAATCGCAATCGGCGCCATGAAGATGGCCCGGCGTGCCGCGCCAGGTGGCGAGGAGCGCGCGGCCCTTGATGAAGGCGAGGCGCAGGCCGATCAGCACGATCAGCGCATAGGCGGTCAGCTCGATGATGAAGACCGCGCGGCTCATGGTCGCCGCCGTGGCGCCGAGCACCACCGCGAAAATGCCGGCCACCAGGATGGCGGTGAGCGCCTGCGCGAAGGCGCTGGCGAAGGCGAGGCCGATGCCGCGCTTCAGCGTCGCCTCGTTGGCCAGGAGGTAGGAGGAGATCACCGCCTTGCCATGGCCGGGGCCGGCGGCGTGGAAAATGCCATAGGCGAAGGAGATGCCCCCCAGCAGGGCAAGCGCGTGGCCATCCTGCCGGGATTGGCGCACCGCGCTGGTGAGCAGCCGGTAGAATTCCGCCTGCTTGGCGAGGATGAAGCCGGCAATGCCGCCGACATCGCCCGGAGGGGAGCGGGCGCCGACGCCGAACGGGCTCTGCGCCAGCGCCGGGTGAAGCGCGGCGGCACCCATGACCAGGGCGAGGGCCGCGAGAACGAGCCGGCGGTTCACGAGCAGCTCACCGTGACGCGGTTGGCGAATTGCGAGCCGTAATTGCTCGCCGTGGTGAGGGCGTTGAAGAAGCCCTCGGTGAGGTTGGTGGTGTTGACCGCCGCCGGGTCCGGCCGATGCAGGGTGAGCGTGCAGCCGCCCGCGGCGCCCGCGAGCTTGACCGGATCGGTATCGGCCAGCTGGAAGGCGACGAAATAGGTGGGGTCGTAGACGTCCAGCGTCATCGTCCCCTTCTTCGCCACCGGCTGGGCGAAGGGCAGGGTGAAGTGGAGCGTCAGCGACGTGCCGTCATAGGTCAGGGAATAGTCCTTCGGCGGCAGCAGGGAAAGCGCCTCCTTGCCGCGCTTGGGGTAGGTGAAATAGTCGAACTCCTTGAGGGAATCGATGTTCACCTGGGCCAGTTCCTTGAGGGTCTTCTCGGTCGGCTTGCCGTCCGGCCCGTTCTCGAGCCCCTGCAGCGCGTAGCTGGAGAAGCCTTCATCGAAGGTCCAGTCGTGGCGGATGCCGGTGAGCGTGCCGTCGGGCGCGTAGTCGAGCCGGGATTCCACGCTCACCCAGACATGGGGATGGGCGAGGGCCGGGCCCATCAGGGCGGCGAGGGCGAAGGCCGCCGCCAGAAATCGTTTGAGCATCCGTGTCACCGAAGCAGACCGCATTGAGGGATTCGTGGCGGTGCAGTTCGGCGGAAAGGTGACAGCTATTCGTGAAACGACAACGGCCGCCCGAAGGCGGCCGTCAAAGATGCATCACGTTCCGGTGCTTCAGCGTGATGGCGCGCGCGTGCGCCGCCTCGCAAGAAGCCGCGCGAGCCGGCTCACGCCGCCTTCTGGGACTTCGGCAGCAGCAGCTTGCGGTTCACCAGCACTTCGGCGATCTGCACCGCGTTGAGCGCGGCGCCCTTGCGCAGGTTGTCCGACACGCACCAGAAGGAGAGGCCGTTTTCCACCGTCGCGTCCTCGCGGATGCGCGAGACATAGGTGGCGTCCTCGCCGGCCGCTTCATACGGCGTGATGTAGCCACCGGGCTCGCGCTTGTCGACCACCAGCACGCCCGGCGCGGCACGCAGGGCCTCGGTGGCTTCCTCGACGGTGATCGGCTTCTCGAACTCGACGTTCACGGCTTCCGAGTGCGAGATGAACACGGGAACGCGGACGGCGGTGCAGGTGAGCTTGATCTTGGGATCCAGGATCTTCTTGGTCTCCACCATCACCTTCCACTCCTCCTTCGTGTAGCCGTCTTCCATGAAGACGTCGATCTGAGGAATGACGTTGAAGGCGATGCGCTTGGGGAACTTCTTCGCCTCCACCGGGTCCGAGACGAACACCGCGCGGGTCTGCGAGAACAGTTCGTCCATGGCGTCCTTGCCGGCGCCGGAGACGGATTGATAGGTCGCCACCACCACGCGCTTGATGGTCGCCAGATCATGCAGCGGCTTGAGGGCCACGACGAGCTGGGCGGTCGAGCAGTTCGGGTTGGCGATGATGTTCTTCTTGGTGAAGCCCTTCACCGCATCGGCATTCACTTCCGGCACGATCAGCGGCACGTCGCTGTCATAGCGGAAGGCCGAGGAATTATCGATCACCACGCAGCCCTGGCGGCCGATCTTGGGCGACCATTCCCTGGACACGTCGCCGCCGGCCGACATCAGGCAGATGTCGGTGTCGGCGAAGTCGTAATTCTCCAGAGCTTTGATCTTGAGCGTCTTGTCGCCGAAGGAAACCTCCGTCCCGACCGAACGGCGGGAAGCGAGCGCGACCACCTCATCCGCGGGAAAGCCCCGTTCGGCGAGGATGTCGAGCATTTCGCGGCCCACATTGCCTGTGGCTCCGACGATGGCGACCTTGTAGCCCATGATCATTCTCCTGAAAGCCCTGCCATTCACAGGCTCGGGCGAGCGCGGGCTTTTACGCGATAAGGGGGAGAAGGGCAAGGATGGGGCGCCCTTGGCCGTCATCCCGGCCGCAGCGTAGCGGAGAGCCGGGATCGTCCGCGACCGGCGATGCTTTCCGTCCATCACATTGCGATATCGGGAAAGCGGTCGCGCCATTCGGGATTATCCGTTTCGATAAGCGTAATCTTCCATTCGCGCCGCCATCGCTTTATCCGCTTCTCGCGCAGAATTGCGTTGCCGGCATCATCATGGGCCTCGAACCAGACGAGGCGATCCACATTGTACCGAGCGGTGAAGCCGGAGATAGCGTGGGAGCGGTGCTCGGCGATGCGCTTGGGGAGATCACTGGTGACGCCGACATAGAGCGGGCCGTCCTTGCGGGTCGCGAGCATGTAGACGAAGAAGCGCTTCATCCGCTCCAGACCTTCACGCGATCCCGGCTCTTCGCTGCGCTTCGGCCGGGATGACTCTTACCAAACACGCCAAAGGATAAAGGCACGCAAAATCAAATTGCAGAGCGATGCAAGGGCAAGAAAGCTCGCGACGCGACCTATCTGATCACCAAGGTCGCGAATTTCTTTCTGCAAATTCCATGTCGCCAGTATCGAGTCGTCTGATGGGGGATTGTATTGAGGCGTAACAATATTCCTGTTGGCCAATTCACTCCGCCGCGTCCGCTCCGGCCGCCGCACGGCCCACCCCGAAGCGCTTCGCCACATAGTCCTCGACGATCTTCTTGAAGTCGTCGCGCAGGCTGGGACCGCGCAGGGTCATCGCCTTCTTGCCGTCGAGATAGACCGGGGCGGTGGGGAATTCGCCGGTGCCGGGCAGCGAGATGCCGATATCGGCGTGCTTGCTCTCGCCCGGTCCGTTCACGATGCAGCCCATGACCGCGACGTTCAGCGTCTCGACGCCGGGATAGCGCTTCTTCCATTCCGGCATCGAGGTGCGGATGAAGTCCTGCACCTCGAAGGCCAGTTCCTGGAAGGTGGTGGACGTCGTGCGGCCGCAGCCGGGGCAGGCGGCGACCAGCGGCACGAAGGTGCGCAGGCCCATCGTCTGCAACATCTCCTGCGCCACCGTCACCTCGCGGGTGCGGTCGCCGCCCGGCTCAGGGGTCAGCGAGACGCGGATGGTGTCGCCGATGCCTTGTTGCAAAAGCACGCCCATGGCGGTGGAGGAAGCGACGATGCCCTTCGAGCCCATGCCCGCCTCGGTCAGGCCGAGATGCAGTGCATAGTCGGCGCGGCGCGCCAGCTCGGCATAGACGGTGATCAGGTCCTGCACCGCCGAGACCTTGGCGGAGAGGATGATCTTGGTCCTGGGCAGGCCGATCTCCTCGGCCAATGCCGCCGAGAGCAGCGCCGAGCGCACCAGCGCCTCGCGGGTGACGGCGCGGGCCTCCGCCGGGCGGGGCAGTTTCGCGTTGGCGTCCATCAGCGCGGTGAGCAGATCGTCGTCGAGCGAGCCCCAGTTGGCACCGATGCGCACCGGCTTGTCGTGCTTGATCGCCTGCTCGACGATGGTGGCGAAGTGCCGGTCGCGCTTCTGCCCGAAGCCGACATTGCCGGGATTGATGCGGTATTTGTCGAGCGCCGCCGCGCAGTCGGGGAATTTCGTCAGCAGCAGATGGCCATTATAGTGGAAGTCGCCGACGATGGGGGTGTTCAGCCCCATCTTCAGCAGGCGCTCCTTGATCTCGGGCACGGCGGCGGCAGATTCGTCGCGGTCCACCGTGATGCGCACGATCTCCGAACCGGCACGGGCGAGCTGGGCGATCTGCCGCGCCGTGCCTTCCGCATCCGCCGTGTCGGTATTGGTCATGGACTGCACGACCACCGGCGCGCCGCCGCCGACCATGACCTTGCCGACGCGCACGGCCACCGTATGCCGCCGCGCGGCGGGGCCGGCGGCCTCCAGATCGGGGGCGACGATGGGGGGGGCGGTCAGGGCATCCATGCGGCATCTCTCGGCGGCGAGCATCTTGCGGGCGAGCATCTGGCTGCGGCGCGGCGATCGGTCCTGCGCTCCCGCGCCATCGGCGCCGCGTCCCGCAGCTTCATCGGGTTAAGCCGGGTGCCCGGCCGCGTCAACGGGCCGATTCCGGGGCGGGTTCCGATGCCTGTTCCCCGGCGGGGGGCTCGATCGCCGCCGCCGCCGTGGCGCGGCAGCGCGCGCAGGTGCCGGGAATCTCGATCACCGAGGCGCGCGGCGCGAAGCCGGCGGCGCGCGCCGCCCAGGCCAGATCGCGACCGATGGCGTGCGAGGCGACCTCGGAGGTCAGCCCGCAGCTCTCGCAGATGAGGAACACGATCACGTCATCGGCGCCGTGGGTGCTTCCGCAGGCGATATAGGCGTTGCGGCTCTCGATGCGATGGGCGAGCCCTTCCGCGACGAGGAAGTCGAGCGCGCGGTAGACCGACATGGGCGGCGGCTTGTCGCCCGTGCTGCCGAGCCGTTCGACCAGCTCATAGGCGCCAAGCGGCACATGGCTGTCGGCCAGGCCTTCCAGCACGCGGCGACGCAGCGGGGTAAGGCGCGCGCCGCGCTCGCCGCAGCTCGCCTCCGCCCGCGCCAGCGCGACGGCGACGCAGGCGCCATGGTCGTGGTCGTGGTGGCTGTCATGCCCCGAGGGGGGCGGACGAGGGGGAGCGCGGGAAGGTGTCATAACGTCATCTTAACCTGCGGCTAGGGATGCGAAAACCACGCAGCCGCATCCAGGTGATGCACCGCGATAAAAGCTTTGCACGCCATGCGACCGTGCTAGCCTAGTTGATGTGGGAATTCCAATGGCATGGCGCGAGGCCCTGGGGGCTCCGCCGGCCTCGACACATGTGCAGGAGCGCCTTCGATGCTTAAGGGTAAGAACGCCGTCGTCACCGGCTCCACCAGCGGGATCGGCCTCGCCATCGCCCGTGCGCTCGCTGCGGAAGGCGTGAATGTCACGCTGAACGGCTTCGGCGATGCGACGGCGATCGAGACGGAGCGCTCCGCGATCGAGAGCGAATTCGGCGTCAAGGCGATCTATTCCGCCGCCGACCTCACCAAGGGCTCGGAATGCGCGGGCCTGGTGAAGTTTGCCGAGGACACGCTCGGCTCGGTCGACATTCTGGTCAACAATGCCGGCGTGCAGCATGTCGCGCCCATCGAGGAATTCCCGGACGACAAGTGGGACCTCATCATCTCGCTGAACCTGTCGGCCGCTTTCCACGCCACCAAGGCTGCCGTGCCGGGCATGAAGGCGCGCAAATGGGGCCGCATCATCAACACCGCCTCGGCGCACGCGCTGGTCGCCTCGCCGTTCAAGTCGGCCTATGTCGCGGCCAAGCACGGCATTGCCGGCCTGACCAAGACCGTGGCGCTGGAGACCGCCACCTTCGGCATCACCTGCAACGCCATCTGCCCCGGCTATGTCTGGACCCCGCTGGTGGAAAAGCAGGTGCCCGAGCAGGCCAAGGCGCGCGGCATCACCGAGGAGCAGGTCAAGCATGACGTGCTGCTGGCGGCGCAGCCCACCAAGGAATTCGTCACGGTCGAGCAGGTCGCCGCGCTCGCGGTATTCTTGTGCGGCGACAATGCCAAGTCGATCACCGGCTCGATGCAGCAGATCGACGGCGGCTGGGTCGCCGAATAAGCCCGGGAACGGAGACGCCGCATGGCTGAAACCCCGAAGAAGCCGGTGCGGCGCGGCCGCGCCAAAGCCGCTGCCGATACTGCCGCCGACAGCGTCGCCAGCCCGGCGACGGAGACACCTGCCATCGCCGCGCCGGCCGCTGCGCCGGCCGTGCCGGCGGATGTCCCTGCGGAAATGACGGCGCCGGTTGAGGCCGGTACGCTGGAGGCGGGTTCTGCGGAGGCCGTGCCGCGTGAGCCGGCGGACGACGCGCCGGTCGCCGCGTCTCCCGAACCTGAAGCCGACGCGGCGCCCGCGCCCCGGCGGGGGCGCCGGCCCGCCACGAAAACGGTGGCGGCCGATCCCGCGTCCTCCGGAGAAGCCGTGGAGCCGGCCGACCCCGTGGCCACCACGACGGAAGAGCCCGCGTCCCTCGATACGGCGCCCGCCAAGCCGGCGCCCCCCAAGAATGCGCGGTCCAGGACAGCGCCGGCCGAGAGCAGGCCCGCTGCGCGCAAGCCCGCCGCGCGCCGGGCCGCGAAGGCGGCGACCACGCCGGTCGAAACCGTCGCCGCGGCGCTGGCCACCCCGGCCGGCACGGGCGAGGTCCGGCACACGCCCGGACCCGCGGCCGAGGCCAAGGCGGCGTCCGGCGCCAAGGGGCCGGAACTCAAGCCGATCAACCTGGGACTTCAGGGTGGCGGCGCGCATGGCGCCTTCACCTGGGGCGTGCTCGACCGGCTGCTGGAAGATGGACGCATCGCTGTCGAGGGGATTTCCGGCACCAGCGCCGGCGCGATGAACGCCGCGGTGCTGGCGACTGGTCTGGCGCGTGGCGGAAACCAGGGCGGTCGCGAGGCGCTCGACCGCTATTGGCGCGCGGTTTCCAAGGACGGGCGCACCAGCCCGCTGCAGCGCACGCTGCTCGACCGGCTGATGGGCAACTGGTCGCTCAACGGCAATCCCACCTACATCGCCTTCGACATGATGAGCCGGTTCCTGTCGCCCTACGATCTCAACCCGCTCAACATCAATCCGCTGATGGAGCTGATCGAGGAACATGTCGACTTCAAGGAACTGCAGTCCTGCAATCATGTCCACGTGTTCGTGTCCGCCACGAATGTGCACACCGGCAAGGCACGGGTCTTCGCCAAGCACGAATTGACCGCGCAGGCGATCATGGCCTCGGCCTGCCTGCCCTTCATGTTCCAGGCGGTGGAAATCGACGGCGTTCCCTATTGGGACGGCGGCTATATGGGCAATCCGGCGCTTTATCCGTTCTATAACGCGGTGAAGACCGACGACATTCTGCTGGTACAGATCAACCCGATCATCCGCCGCGAGACGCCGAAGACGGCGCGCGACATCAACAACCGGATGAACGAGATCACCTTCAACGCCTCGCTGCTGGCCCAGTTGCGCGCGGCCGAGTTCGTCACCCGCCTGCTGGACAGTGGCAAGCTGAAGAAGAAGGGCGGCGGCGTGGATGGCTATCGCGACCTGCGCCTGCACCGCATCGACGGGGCGGAAAAGCTGGTCAATCTCGACGCCTCGACCAAGATGAATGCCGAGTGGGAATTCCTAGTCTACCTCAAGGCCATCGGCCGGGAGGCGGCCGAGGCCTTCCTGGAAGCCCATTTCGACGATATCGGCGTGCGCTCGACGCTCGACGTCCGCGAGGAGCTTCGCCGCGGCTAGGGCCGGAATCGGCCAGATAGAACCCGGCGGATCGGTCAATCCGCCCCCAAGCCCGCGATGGAGCCCGCGTCGATTCACGTGCAGCGCCATCAGATCGAGGCGGGCTGCAGAGTGTGTCGCGGGACGGCGGCACCAGAATCCCCGCGAAAATGCTGCCGGTCGCCGAGGCCGCGCATCACCCGGGCGGATGATGCGCGGGAGGTCGGGGTCTCGACGCCTCGACGCTTTTGTGGTGTGACGGCGTCATGAGCCTCCCCGATCCCCCCCTCGCGGCCGCCCCTTTCGACATCGCCGCCCGCGTGCTGCATCGCGACGGCATGATGCTGGTCATCGACAAGCCGCCGGGACTGGCCGTGCACAAGGGTCCCAAGGGCGGGGAGACGCTGGCCGATCATCTCGACGCGCTGCGCTTCGGCCTGCCGGGCGCCCCCGAACTCGCGCATCGGCTGGACAAGGACACGTCCGGCTGCCTCGTGCTCGGCCGCCACCGCAAGGCGCTGGCCGAGCTGGGCAAGGCCTTCGCCGGTGGCACGGTGGGCAAGACCTACATGGCGGTGGTGCGCGGCGTGCCGCGCGAGGCGCGCGGGCGCATCGAGCTGAAGCTGGCCAAGCGTTCGCCCACGCGCGGCTGGTGGATGGCGGTCGATCCGCGCGGGCAGGAAGCCATCACCGAATGGGAGAGCATCGCTACCGGCGAGGGCCTCGCCGTGCTGGCGCTCTCGCCGCTCACCGGCCGCACGCACCAGCTGCGGGTGCATCTCGACGCGATCGGCCATCCGATCCTGGGCGACAGCATCTATGGCGGGGCCTCGCGCCTGCCCGGCGGCCCGATCCTGCATCTTCATGCGCGCCGCGTGGTGGTCCCGCAGCGACAGGGCCATCCGCCGATCGATGTGCGGGCGCCGCTGCCCGGCCACATGCGGGCGACGCTGGAGCGCGCCGGCCTCGACCCCGCCACGCTGGAAGCCGCGGCCGATGCGATCGCCTTCTCGAAGCTCGGCTAGAGCCGTCTTCGGGCCGCTCTAGCCCACCGATAGAGCCCGCGCCAGGCTGGCACCGACCTGACCGGCGCCGAGAAGGCCCGGCGTCGGGTGGGTGATGACCGATACCGGCGTCGCGGCGAGGCGCTCATCGAAGGGTGGGTGCTCCAGGAAAGCCTCCATGAATGGCGAGCCCGCGAAGAGCGGGACGAGGCCCGCCGAGACGCCGCCGGCCAGGAACACGCCGCCGCGCGCGTCGAACAGCAAAGCGAGGTCGCCCGCGATGCGGCCGAATACCCGCAGGAAGATGTGGCAGCTTTCCAGCGCCTCTTCATCGCCCGCCTCCGCCGCGGCGATGACGGCATGCGATTCCAGCCGATCGCCGGAAAACACCTGATGCACGCGGGCGAGCCCGGAGCCGGACAGCACGTTCTCGACGCTCACCGTGCCGCCGAAGGCGCGCGACAGATGGGCGAGCAGGCGGGCCTCCTGCACGTTGACGGCGCCGAGCCGCACATGACCACCCTCGCCCTTGACAACGGTCGCATCGCCCGGCGTGCGCACCAGCGCGGCCGTGCCGAAGCCGGTGCCGGGACCACAGGCGAGGCAGGGGGCATCCGGTGCGGCATGGCCGGGATTGATCGTCACCACGTCGTCCGCGCCGAGCGCCGGCACGCCATGGGCCAGGGCCTCGAAATCGTTGAGCACGGCAAGCCGGTCCCAGCCGAAGCGCGCGCTTAATTCCGGGCGGGTGAAGGCCCAGTCGCGATTGGTCAGTCTCACCTCGGCGATGTCCACCGGGCCGGCAATGGCCAGCACCGCGCCGCGCACCGCCTGGGCGGCGGCCGGATCGCGCGCGGCGAGGTCGGCCTCGATCATTGATTCGAAGCCAGCGAACGAATCATTGCGATGGATCTGGACATCGCGCGGCACGCCATCGACGCCCACCAGGGCAAGGCGCGAGGAGGTTCCGCCGATATCGGCGATCAGGATCAGATGGGACATGAAACCAGCGCTGCGGAGACGGCCTCGGGATGAGGAAAGGATAGGAGACGATCTTGCCCGCTTTCACAAGGGAGGCGGTGCGACGTGGCGTCATCCTTCCCCTTCCGGGCGCCTTGCGGCCATCGCGATGTTGCCTTCGCGCGCGTGCCGGCCTAGTGCCATCGACGATGAACACGAAATCACCTGCACCGCGCCGTTCCCGCGCGAACGCTCCCGCCGGCACCCGGCCTCCCGAGGCGCCGGGCCTCGCCGTGCGCCGCGCCGCCGCCGAGGCGATCGACGCGGTGCTGGAAAGAGCCCGCCCGCTCGAAGAGGTGATCGAGCGGGCGGCACGCGGCCTCGACGAGCGCGACCGGGCGCTGGCCCGCATGATCGCCGCCACCGTGCTGCGCCGTCTCGGCAGCCTGCGCGCGCTGGTGCGCTCCATGCTGGAGCGCGCCCTGCCGGAGAAGGCGCGCCGGGTGGAGACGCTGCTGCTCATCGGCGCCGCGCAGATCCTGTTCATGGACGTGCCGGACCATGCCGCGGTGGCGACCAGCGTCGAACTGGCCGGCGAGGATCAGTCGACGGCCGGTTTCAAGGGGCTGGTCAATGCCGTGCTGCGGCGGATCGCCCGCGAGGGCCGGGCGGTGCTCCCCGACGTGGCCGACCAGCCGCCATGGTTGATCGACGGCTGGGCCAACGCCTATGGCGCGCCGATGGCGCAGGCCATTTCCCGCGCGCTGGCCAGCGAGGCGGCGCTCGATCTCACCGTCAAGGGCGATGCCGCCGGCTGGGCCGAGCGGTTGGGCGGGCGGTTGCTGCCCACCGGCACGGTGCGGCTGGCGGAGGCGGGCAACGTGCCCGCGCTGCCCGGATTCGCCGATGGCGAATGGTGGGTGCAGGACGCGGCGGCGGCGCTGCCGGCGCGGCTCTTGGGCGCCGGGCCCGGCCAGCGCGTGGCGGACCTGTGCGCGGCGCCGGGCGGCAAGACCGCACAGCTCGCGGCGACCGGCGCTGAGGTGGTGGCGCTGGACCGCTCCGGCCCGCGTCTGCGGCGGCTGCAGCAGAATCTCGACCGCCTCCATCTCGCGGCGGAGATCGTGGAAGCCGATGCCACCTCGTGGAATGGCGGGCCGTTCGACGCCGTGCTGATCGACGCCCCCTGCTCGGCGACCGGCACCATCCGCCGTCATCCCGACGTCGCCTGGACCAAGGCGCCGGCCGACATTGCCAGCCTCGGAGCGCTTCAGGCGCGCATCCTCGCCCATGCCGGCGATCTTGTCCGGCCGGGAGGGCTGCTGGTGTTTTCCACCTGCTCGCTGGAGCCGGAGGAGGGCGAGCGGCAGGTCGAGGCTTTCCTGGCCGCGCGGCCCGATTTCACCCGCGACCCCGTCCGGCCGGGCGAATGCGGCATCGCCGCCGAGTGGATCAATCCGCAAGGCGAGGTGCGCACGCTGCCGGTCCATCTGCCCGATGAGGACCCGCGCTTCGCCGGGCTGGACGGCTTCTTTGCCGCCCGGCTGCGCCGCGGTTGAAAGCGGCTTCCGGACCGCGGCGGTTGGACCTTGGTTTCGGCTTGGTTAAGCTGGCCGTTCGGGAGGAGCGCTCGGTGCCTGAGAAGTTCGACCGGAATCGACGAGGAACGAGGCGCTGATGGCCCGCAATATTTATGCGGACCGCGGCCGGCTGACGCGGTTCGTGCTCGATTCCGCCTGGCGGCGCCTGCGCACCCGGCTGATCGCCCACCGCTGGTACCCCTGGCGCTCGCGCTCCGTCGCGGTGCCCTCGCGGCTGATCTTCGCCCCCCATGACCTGCGCACCGGGGATCCGACGCGGGCCACCGAGTTCTATTCCGGCCGCTTCGCCTTTGCCGGCAAGGCGGTGCTGACCGATGGCGCCTCGCCCTTCGAGGTCGATCCGCCCTCGCGCGAATGGGCCGAGGAACTGATGGCGTTCGGCTGGCTGCGCCACATGCAGGCGGCGGGAACCTCGATCGCGCGGGCCAATGCGCGGGCGCTGGTGGGTGACTGGATCACCCTGCGCGGCCACCGCGCGCCTGTCGCGCTGACGCCGGAAATCGCCGCGCGGCGCGTCATCAACTGGCTGTCGCAGGCGCCGTTGATCCTGCAGGACGCCGATCCCGCCTTCCACCGTCGTTTCATCCGCAGCCTCACCTCGCAGGTGCGCTACCTCAAGCGGGTGGTGCCGCATGTGCGCGACGGGCGCCCGCGGCTCGATTGCGCTCTCGCCCTCGCCTTCGCCAGCCTGTGCATGGCCGATCAGGCGCGGCTCATCCGCTTTGCCCAGAAACGGCTGTCGGACGAACTGGACCGGCAGGTGCTGGCCGATGGCGGCCATGTCGGCCGCAATCCCGGCCTGTTGACCGAACTGCTGCTGGATCTGCTGCCGCTGCGCCAGAGCTATGGCGCGCGCCACCTACCGCCGCCGCCGGCGCTGCTCAACGCGATCGACCGCATGATGCCGATGCTGCGTTTCTTCCGGCATGGCGACGGCGTCTTCGCCCATTTCAACGGCATGGGCCCGACGCCGGCCGACTGGCTCGCCACCGTGACGGCCTATGACGATGCCCGCGGCCGGCCGGTGTCGAACGCGCCCTATTCCGGCTATCAGCGCATGGAGGCCGGCGGCACGGTGGTGATCGCCGATACCGGCGCGCCCCCGCCCATCGCCTTCAGCCACGAGGCGCATGCGGGATGCCTTTCCTTCGAGCTGTCGTCGGGGCGCAGCCGCGTCGTGGTCAATTGCGGCATGCCCGCCACCGGGCGGGAAAAGTGGCGCGCGGTGGCCCGCCAGACCGCCGCCCATTCGACCGCCGTGATCGAGGACGCGTCCTCCTGCCGCTTCATTGCCGGCGGCCTGCTCGGCCGGCTGTGCGGCTCGCCTGTCATCGAGGGGCCGGCGGAACTGCATGTCGACCGGGGCGAGCGCGGCGGGGCGGATGTGCTGCGCGCCAGCCATGACGGCTATGTCCGGCGCTTTGATCTCGTTCACCAGCGCTCCTGGCGCCTGTCGCCGGATGGCCTGCGGCTCGATGGCGAGGACCTGTTCCGCATCGCCCAGGGCGAGACCATCTCGCCCGAGCATCGCGACCGCTATGCCATCCGCTTCCACCTCCACCCCGCCGTGCAGCCGGCGCGCGCGGCGGACGGGCATACGGTGATCCTGCGGCTGCCGGACGGCGACCAGTGGGCCTTCACCGCGCCGGACCATCTGGTCAGCATCGAGGAAAGCATCATCTTCGCCTCCAGCAGCGGACCGCGCTCGACCGGGCAACTGGTGATCACCGGGCGCGCCCATATCGCGGCGCGGGTGCCCTGGGCCTTCATGCGGATGCGGGCCGCGCGGGTGTGAACCCGGCTCGGCGCGCGGCAGGGCTGCGGCCGGCAAGGTTCACCTCGCGGCGCAGACGTGATAGGGCGGCGCCCTGTTCAGCCTGCACGTTCACCCCGCCCGTTCCCCCGCAAGAGCAATGGCCGCCATGTCCACCGATGTCCGCCCGATCGCCCGCGCTCTCCTCTCGGTCTCCGACAAGGCCGGGCTGGTGGCCTTCGCCCAGACGCTCGCCGCGCGTGGCGTGGAGCTGGTTTCGACCGGCGGCACCCGCAAGGCGCTTGCCGATGCCGGGCTGAAGGTGCTCGACGTGTCCGACCTCACCGGCTTCCCGGAGATGATGGATGGCCGGGTCAAGACGCTGCACCCCGCGGTGCATGGCGGCATCCTCGCCATTCGCGACAATGCCGAGCACCAGGCCGCGATGACGGCGCACGGCATCGGCCCGATCGACCTCGTCGTGGTCAATCTCTATCCGTTCGAAGAAACAGTGGCGCGTGGCGCCGGCTATGACGAGTGCGTCGAGAACATCGACATTGGCGGGCCGGCCATGATCCGCGCCGCCGCCAAGAACCACGCCGATGTCGCGGTCGTGGTCGATCCCTCGGGCTACGCGGCCGTGCTCGCCGACCTCGACGCGCAGGGCGGCACCACGCTGGCGACCCGCCGCAAGCTGGCGCAGCTGGCCTATGCCCGCACCGCCACCTATGACGCGGCCATCACCCGCTGGTTTGCCGAGGTCGAAGAGGACGCCACGCCGCGCACCCGCATCTTCGACGGCACGCTGGCCGAAGCGCTGCGCTATGGCGAGAACCCGCACCAGAGCGCGGCGTTCTATCGCGGCGGCGCGGCCCGTCCCGGCGTCGCCACCGCGCGGCAGCTGCAGGGCAAGGCGCTTTCCTACAACAACCTCAACGACACCGATGCCGCCTATGAGGCGGTGGCGGAGTTCGATCCCGCGCAGGGTCCGGCGGTGGTCATCGTCAAGCACGCCAATCCCTGCGGCGTGGCGCAGGGGGCCAGCCTGGTGGAGGCCTACGCCAAGGCGCTCGCCTGCGACCCCACCTCCGCCTTCGGCGGCATCGTGGCGCTGAACCGCACGCTCGACGCCGAGGCGGCGCGCGCCATTGTCGAGATCTTCACCGAGGTGATCGTCGCTCCCGACGCGACCGAGGAAGCCGCCGCGATTATCGGCGCCAAGAAGAACCTGCGCCTGCTGGTGACGGGCGCGCTGCCCGATCCGCGCGCGGCGGGAACGCAGGTGAAATCGCTGGCGGGCGGCCTGCTCGTGCAGTCGCGCGACAATGCTGTCGTGGACGACATGACCTTGACGGTCGTCACCCGGCGCGCGCCGAGCCCCAAGGAACTGGCGGATCTCGCCTTCGCCTTCCGCGTCGCCAAGCACGTGAAGTCGAACGCCATCGTCTATGCGAAGGACCTGGCGACGGTGGGCATCGGCGCGGGCCAGATGAGCCGCGTCGATTCGGCGCGCATCGCCGCGCTCAAGGCGCAGGAGGCGGCGACCGCCGCCGGGCTGGCGCAGACGCTGACGCGGGGATCGGTGGTGGCATCCGATGCCTTCTTCCCCTTCGCCGATGGTCTGCTCACCGCCATCGAGGCGGGAGCGACCGCGGTGATCCAGCCGGGCGGCTCCATCCGCGACAAGGACGTGATCGCGGCGGCCGACGCGGCCGGCATCGCCATGGTGTTCACCGGCGTGCGTCACTTCCGCCACTGAGCGGGAAAGATCAGCAGTCACGAAAAAAGGGCCGGCTTGCGCCGGCCCTCTCCCCCCACCGTTCTGCGCCCCTCAGAAGCGGTAGGTAACGCCCACGCCGACAATCCAGGGATTGAGGTCCGCCTTGCCGGTGAGCGGCGTGCCGGAAACCGTGACGTCGAAATCCGGCTCCAGGAACAGCTTCTTCACGTCGACGTTCAAGCCCCAGTGTTCGTCGATCATGTAGTCGAAGCCGGCCTGCAGCGCCCAGCCCCAGGTGTCCTTCACGTCGAGCGAGTCCGCGGCATCGGCCTTCTGATTGAAGAAGAACGTGTAGTTCACGCCCGCGCCGACATAGGGCTGGAACTTGCCGAAATCGGTGAAGTGGTATTGCAGGGTCAGTGTCGGCGGCAGCAGCCACGTTTCGCCGATCTTGCCGAGGCTGGAGAGCGTGCCGGCGCCGTCAATATTGTGCTTCGTCACGCCGAGGATGAGTTCGGCGGCCCAGTTCTTGGAGAAGAAGTAGGTGATGTCGAGCTCGGGAACCACCGAGCTCGAATAGTCGAGATCCGAACCGGGCACGCCGTTGACCGAGCCGCCTCCGTCGGGAATGACGCCGAGCAGGCGCACGCGCAGCTGCCAGGGGTTGAACTCCTCGACGACCGGTACCACCGGCGCCTTGTAGACCGGCGTGGCGATGTCCGCCGCCGCCGCCGGCGCGGCCGCCGCGACGAGCGCGAGCGGGGACACCGTCAGCGCGAGAAGTGCCGCAAGGGCGGTGAACATGTTCAGTGCCGGACGACGTGTCGACATCGGTAAAATCCCAGTTGGCCCCAGCCCGGATCATCGTCCGGTTCATGAGGCTGACCGTGCGTCCGGCGCCCGCGTCGGTGCTTGATACAGGTCAATCCGGGCGCTTGCCGCGCCGTCGTGTGACCGCATTGCAACATCATGCTGTGCCGTCATCGTGCTGCATGATATAAGATGCAGAATTAGGCTCGCTGCTTGCGAAATCGGCAGGATCAGGGTCCGGGAGACAGACATCATGGGCGTGGAAGGCTTCCTCTCCACAGAGGACGAGCGCGCGGCGCGCCAGTTGGTCGAGCAGGCCGATCTCATCCTGCAGGCAACCGATGGCGACGTTCCGACGCAGTTTGCCAGCCGGCTGTTCGGGCGGGCGGTCGCCGAGGATGTGCGACTTTATACCTCGCACGAACTGGCGGCGCTGGCGCTCGCGGCCCACGACCATCTTCGCCGCCGTGCTCCCGGCGGCAAGGCCGACATCCGGGTCGAGGCGCCGTCGGCCGCCGCCGACGGCCAGCGGCTGACCAAGGTGACGGTCGTCGAGATCGTCAATGACGACATGCCCTTCCTGCTGGATTCGGTGATGGCGGCGCTCAATGCCCGCGGCCTCAGCGCCTCCTTCGTCGTGCATCCCATTCTCGGTATCGAGCGCGACGCGACCGGGGCGCTGGACGGGCTGGCCCCGGCGGACGCGCCGGCGGGCGGGCGGGCACGGCGCGAGAGCCTGATTCACATCCATGTTCCGCGCATCGAGGATGCACCGACGCGCGCGGCGCTGGCGGGCGAGATCGCGCTGGTGCTGGCGCAGGTGCGCGCCGCCGTCGTCGACTGGCGGCCGATGATCGATCAGGTGCGCGCGGCGCTGGCCGATCTCGCCCATGCCCCGGCCGGCGTGCGCGAGGAGACGGACGAGGCGGTCGCCTTCCTGCAATGGCTGGTGGAGGGCAATTTCACCTTTCTCGGCTGCCGTCACTATGACGCCCGCGAGGTGGCGGGCGGCCCGTTGGTCTTCGATCGCCGCATGAAGGATGCGCGCGGCGTGCTGGCGGACGAAGAGTTCCGCATGTTCCGTCGCGACAGCGACCCGCGCGCGGTGAGCGTGGATCTCAGCAATGTGCTGGGCGAGGCGTCGCCGCTCGTGGTGATCAAGTCGCGCACGCTGTCGCTGGTCCACCGGCGCGCCTGGATCGATGTGGTCGTGGTCAAGCGCTATGACGGGGAAGGACGCATCGTCGGCGGCCTGTGCATTGCCGGGCTGTTCACCAATACGGCTTATGCCGAATCGGTTCGCGCCATTCCGCTGGTGCGTCGCAAGGTGGATGGCGTGCTGGAGCGCGCCGGCTTCGTGCCCGAGAGCCATTCCGGCCGCGCGCTGGTCAAGGTGCTGGAGAACTTTCCGCGCGACGACCTGTTCCAGATCGACCCGCCGACGCTCTATGCCTTCGCGCTGGCCATCCTCCAATTGGACGAGCATCCGCGCGTGCGCGTGCTGGCCTGGCGCGATCGCTTCGACCGCTTCGTCTCGGTGCTGGTCTTCGTGCCGCGCGACCGCTACGGCTCGGAGGTGCGCGAGCGCATCGGCGCGCTGCTGGAGCGCAGCTTCGGCGGGCAGGTCGCCGCCTTCCGCCCGCTCTTCATGGAAGGACCGCTGACGCGTGTCCATTTCATCGTCGAACTGTCCGGGGCTGTGGTGCCGGAGGTCGGGCGCGCCGAGCTGGAGGATGGCGTCGGCGCCATCATCCGCACCTGGAGCGATGGCTTCGCGGCCGCGCTGGCGCTGGTCTTCCCGCCGGCGCAGGCGAATGCGCTCGCCCGCCGTTACGGCACCGCCTTTCCCGCCGGCTACCAGGGCAGCTACACGCCCGACCAGGCGCTGGCGGACCTCAGGCTGATCGAGCGACTGAGCGCGGCCAATCCGGTCGCCGTCGATTTCCATCGCCCGCCGGGCGCGCCGGGGCGCGAGCGCATCTCCCTCAAGGTGCTGAGCTACGAGGTGCCGCGCCTGCTCTCCGAGCGCGTGCCGATGCTGGAGGCGATGGGCTTTGTCGTCGTGGACGAGCGCACCTTCACCCTCAGCCCCGACGACGTGGCGCCGATCTATGTCCACGACATGCTGCTCGGTCGCCGCGGTGGCGGGGAGATCGAGCTGGAAGTGCTGGAAGGTCGGCTGCACGCCACGCTGATGGCGGTGCTGCGCGGCGCGGCGGAGAGCGACGGGTTCAACGCGCTGGCGCTGAACGCCCGGCTCGGCTGGCGCGACATCGCGCTGCTGCGCACCCTGGCGCGCTATCTCCGGCAGATCGGCGTGCCCTTCAGCCAGGATTATCTCTGGGCGACGCTGAACGCGCATCCCGCCATCGTCGACCGGCTGGTCGCGCTGTTCCATGCGCGCTTCGATGCCGGCCCGGAGGAGGGCCGCGAGGCGGCGATCCGCGAGGAAATCGAGGCGGCGCTCGCGAGCGTGCAGAGCCTGGATGAAGACCGCATCCTGCGCCGCTTCGCCAACCTCGTCGAGGCGGCGGTGCGCACCAATTTCCACCAGCTCGGCGCCGATGGCGGGCCGAAGCCGGCGATCGCCGTCAAGTTTCTCAGCCACCAGGTCGAGGGCATGCCGCTGCCGCAGCCGCTATTCGAGATCTTCGTGCATTCGCCGCGGGTGGAGGGCATCCATCTGCGCTTCGGCCGCGTGGCGCGCGGCGGGCTTCGCTGGTCCGACCGGCCGCAGGATTTCCGCACCGAGGTGCTCGGCCTCGTCAAGGCGCAGCAGGTGAAGAACGCGGTCATCGTGCCGGTGGGCGCCAAGGGCGGCTTCGTGCCCAAGCAATTGCCCACGGGTCCGCGCGAGGCGATCCAGGCCGAGGGGACGCAGGCCTACATGCTGTTCGTCTCCTCGCTGCTGGACCTGACCGACAATATTGACGGCAGCGAGATCGTCCATCCCGGCGAGACGGTGCGCCATGACGAGGATGACCCCTATCTCGTGGTCGCCGCCGACAAGGGCACCGCGACCTTCTCCGACACCGCCAACGCGATCTCAATGGCGCGCGATTTCTGGCTGGGCGACGCTTTCGCCTCCGGGGGCTCGGTCGGCTATGACCACAAGGCGATGGGCATCACCGCGCGTGGCGCCTGGGAGGCGGTGCGCCGGCATTTCCGCGAGATGGACGTCGATATCCGTGTGAGCCCGTTCACCGTGGCCGGCGTCGGCGACATGTCGGGCGACGTGTTCGGCAACGGCATGCTGCTGGAGACCACCATCAAACTGGTGGCGGCCTTCGACCATCGCGACATTTTCCTCGATCCGAGCCCGGACCCGGTGGCCTCGCTCAGGGAGCGCCAGCGCCTGTTCGCGCTGCCGCGCTCCTCCTGGCGCGATTACGATGCGTCGCTGATCTCGGCGGGCGGCGGCGTGTTCTCGCGCGCGGCCAAGAGCATCGCGCTCAGCCCGGCCATCCGCGCGGCGCTCGGCTTCGACAAAAGCTCGGCCTCGCCGGCCGAGGTGATGGCCGCGATCCTGCGCGCGCCGGTGGACCTGCTCTGGTTCGGCGGAATCGGCACCTATATCCGCGCTGCGGCCGAGAGCGATGCGCAGGTCGGCGACCGTGCCAATGACGCCATCCGCATCGCGGGCGCCGACGTGCGGGCCAAGGTGATCGGCGAGGGCGCCAATCTCGGCGTGACCCAGCGCGGGCGCATCGAGGCGGCGCGGCATGGCGTGCGGGTCAACACCGACGCCATCGACAATTCGGCTGGCGTGAACACGTCCGATGTCGAGGTGAACATCAAGATCGCGCTGGTGCCGGCGGTGCGTGAGGGCCGGCTGGACGCCGAGAGCCGCAAGGCCTTCCTCGCCTCGATGACCGACGAGGTCGGCCAGCTGGTGCTGCGCAACAATTACCTGCAGACGCTGGCGCTCTCGCTGGCGCAGCGGCGCGGGGTGGGCGACCTCGGCTTCCACCAGCGCCTGATGCAGCAGCTGGAAGCGCGCCGCCTGCTCGACCGCGCGGTGGAGTTCCTGCCCGGCGACGGCGAGCTGCAGGAGCGGCGCGGGCGCGGCGATGGGCTGACCCGGCCGGAACTCGCGGTGCTGCTGGCCTATGCCAAGCTCACCGCCCATGCCGACCTGCTCGATACCGACGTGCCGGATGATCCGTATCTCGCCCGCGAACTCACCGCCTATTTCCCCCGGGAACTCGGCGCGCGCTTTGCCGACGGGATCGAGGGGCATCGCCTGCGCCGCGACATCATCGCCACGCGGCTGTGCAATGCCATGATCAACCATGGCGGGCCGGCCTTCGCGGCACGGCTGGCCGACGAGACCGGCGCCGGCATCGGCTCCATCGCCAAGGCCTTCGCGGCGACGCGCGACAGTTTCGAGCTGAACGCGCTGAATAGCGAAATCGACGCGCTGGACGGGCTTGTGCCCGGCGCGGTGCAGCTCGATCTCTACGCGGTGGTGCAGGACATGCTGCTCGACCGCACCGTCTGGTTCCTGCGCAATGTCGATCTGCGCCAGAGCCTGGATGAACTGGTGGCGCATTACGCCTTCGGCATCGCGCCGGTGGAGGCGGCGCTGAAGGGGGTGGTGCGCGAGCTGATCCCCGAGGAGACGCGCGCGCTGCATGATGCACGCATCGCCCGCTGGACCGAGGCCGGCGTGCCCGAGCCGCTCGCCCGCCGCATCGCCCGGCTGCCGGCGGTGGAAAGCGCCACCGATATCGTGCTGATCGCCGACCGCACCAACGCCCCGCTGGGCGATGTGGCGGCAACCTTCTTCGCGGTGGGGCTGCATTTCCGGCTCGACCGCGTTCTCGGCGCCGCGCAAGGGCTGGTCGTGACCGATTATTACGACCGACTGGCGCTGGAGCGGGCGCTGGCGGCCTTCGAGGTGGCGGTGCGCCGGCTCACGGCGGAGGTGGTCGTCGAGCATGGAAGCGGTGCGGCAGGCGTCACCGCCTGGGCGCAGGCGCGCGGCGAGGCGGTGGAGCGGGCCCGCAACGGCGTGCACGAGATCGCCGGCTCGGGGCTGTCGGTCTCCAAGCTGTCGGTGGCGGCCAGCCTGATCGGGGATCTGGTGCGCGGCTGAGGCGCGCGCCGGCCCGGCAACAAAACGGCAGCTCAACAAAAAAGGGCGACCCGAGGGTCGCCCTTCTCATTGACGTGTCGCGGCTGCCCCCGCTTCACGCGGCCTCGTGTTTCTTGTTCTGCCGGTGCGAGATGAGGTCTTCGACCACGCCGGGGTCGGCCAGCGTCGAGGTGTCGCCGAGATTGCCGAATTCATCCTCGGCGATCTTGCGCAGGATGCGGCGCATGATCTTGCCCGAGCGGGTCTTGGGCAGGCCGGGGGCGAACTGGATGAGGTCGGGCGAGGCGATCGGGCCGATCTCCCGGCGCACCCACGACACCAGCTCCTTGCGCAGTTCCTCGGTCGGCTCCACGCCGGACATCAGCGTCACATAGGCATAAATGCCCTGACCCTTGATGTCGTGGGGATAGCCGACCACGGCGGCCTCGGACACCTTCGGATGGGCTACGAGGGCGCTCTCGACCTCCGCCGTGCCCATGCGGTGGCCGGAGACGTTGATCACGTCGTCCACGCGGCCGGTGATCCAGTAATAGCCGTCGGCATCGCGCCGGCAGCCGTCGCCGGTGAAGTACTTGCCGGGATAGGTCGAGAAATAGGTGAGCACGAAGCGCTCATGGTCGCCATAGACCGTGCGCATCTGCCCCGGCCAGGAATCGGCGATCACCAGATTGCCCTCGCAGGCGCCTTCCAGCACGCGGCCCTCGGCGTCCACGACCTGCGGGATGACGCCGAAGAAGGGCTGCGTGGCCGAGCCGGGCTTGAGCCGCGTGGCGCCGGGCAGCGGGGTGATGAGGATGCCGCCGGTCTCGGTCTGCCACCAGGTATCGACGATCGGGCAGCGCTCGTCGCCGACCACGCGGTGATACCATTCCCAGGCTTCCGGGTTGATCGGCTCGCCGACCGAGCCGAGCAGGCGCAGCGACGCGCGCGAGGTCTTCTTCACCGGCGCGTCGCCCGACTGCATCAGCGCGCGGATCGCGGTGGGCGCGGTGTAGAAGATCGTGACCTTGTACTTGTCGATCACTTCCCAGAAGCGGGAATTGCTGGGGTAGTTCGGCACGCCCTCGAACATCAGCGTCGTCGCGCCATTGGCCAGCGGCCCATAGAGGATGTAGCTGTGGCCGGTGACCCAGCCGACATCGGCGGTGCACCAGTAGACGTCGCCCTCGTGGTAGTCGAACACGTATTGATGCGTCATCGAGGCGTAGACGAGATAGCCGCCGGTCGTGTGCAGCACGCCCTTGGGCTGGCCGGTCGAGCCGGATGTGTAGAGAATGAACAGCGGATCTTCCGCGTTCACATGCGCGGCGGGGCACTCGGTGGTCACGAGATCGGCCGCCTCATGATACCAGACGTCGCGGCCGGGGGTCATATCGACCGTGCCGCCGGTGCGGCGGACCACGATCACGTGATCGACCTCGACATCGGCCAGCTTGGCGATGGCGGCGTCGACATTGGCCTTGAGCGGCACCTTGCGCCCGCCGCGCAGCCCCTCGTCGGCGGTGATGATCGTCTTGGAATCGCAGTCGCGGATGCGGCTCGCCAGGCTGTCCGGCGAGAAGCCGCCGAACACCACCGAATGCACCGCGCCGAGCCGGGCGCAGGCCAGCATGGCGAAGGCGGCCTCGGGGATCATCGGCAGGTAGATGGTGACGCGGTCGCCCTTCTCGACATTGCGGTTGCGCAGCACATTGGCGAAGCGGCAGACCTCGTCATGCAGTTCGCGATAGGTGATGAGGCGCTGCTCGGAAGGGTTGTCGCCCTCCCAGATGATCGCCACCTGGTCGCCGCGCGTGTCGAGATGACGGTCGATGCAGTTCCAGGCGACGTTGGTCACGCCGTCCTCGAACCATTTGATCGAGACATGGCCGGGGTCGAAGGAGGTGTTCTTCACCTTGGTATAGGGCTCGAACCAGTCGATCCGCTTGCCTTCCTCGCCCCAGAAGGCGTCGGGATCGCGCACCGAGGCCTCGTACTTCGCCTTGTAGCCGTGAGCGTCCAGATAGGCGTGCTGGGCCCAATCCGCCGGGACGTCGTAGATTTTCTCGGACATGGCGTTTCTTCCCCTTGGGTCGGCGCTGTGCGCCACTCTTGCTTCTGGCACGATTATGCGGACCCGCTCGGGGGCCGACAAGCATGGCCGGGGCTAACTTTGGTCGGTATGTATTCGCACCTAGCGCCGCGTGACGGTCCCGCGCCGGCCTTCAGGCCCCCCTGCGCGGACGCCAGACGAAGGTGCGCTTGATCTCGGAATCCTCGAGGTCGCGGGTCACCGGCACGCCATATTCGGCCTGTTTCTCCAGCCGCTCATGGGGCAGGTAGGACCGTCCGGGATCGCCGATCCACACATCCGCCCCGCCCGCCGCCAGGCTCTCCAGCCAGCCGAAGACGCGCGCGCTGAGGTCGCGCTCATAGGCGATGTCGCCGGCCAGCACCACGTCCCAGGTCCCGGCGGTGCCGATGATGTCGCCGGCAATCACCGTGATGTCGGCGCCGTTTGCCCGAGCGTTGGCGGCGATGGCGGCCTGCGCGAATCCGTCGATATCGGCCGCTTCGACGCCCGCCGCCCCCGCCTTGGCGGCCGCGATGGCGACGAGGCCGGAACCGGAGGCGAAGTCGAGCACACGCTTGCCGCGCACGATGGCGGGATGGTCGAGGACATGCCGGGCCAGCGCCTGCCCGCCCGCCCAGGCAAAGGCCCAGAAGGGCGGTGGCAGGCCGATCTCGCCCAGTTCCTCCTCGGTGCGCTGCCAGATCGGCAGCGATTCGGCGGCGAGGTGGAGGACGATTTCCGGCACCAGCGGCACCGGCAGAAGACGCGTTTCCGCGCGGATGAAAGCGGCGGGATCAGCGGCGGCAGCCCCGCTCACCGGGCCTGCCTCGCCAGTTCCAGCACGATATCCCATTCCGCGTCGGTCACGGGCTGGACGGAGAGGCGGGAGAATTTCATCAGCGCCATTTCCGACAGGCGCGGCTCGGTCTTGACGGTGGCGAGCGAGACCGGATGCGCGAGCGGCTCCACCGCCTTGATGTCGACCATGACGAACTTGCCCGAGGGGTCGGAGGGATCGGGATAGGCTTCCCGGATCACCTCGACGATGCCGACGATCTCCTTGCCCTCGTTCGAATGGTAGAAGAACCCCCGGTCGCCGATCTTCATCGCGAGCAATTGCTGCTTGGCGAGATGGTTGCGCACACCGTCCCAATGGGTCCCCTTCAGCCCGGCCGCGACCTGCTGGTCCCACGACCACTTGAACGGTTCGGACTTGTAGAGCCAGTGCGCCATCTCAACTTTCCGCCTTCTGGGGACGGGCCAGCAGCGACCCGATCGCCTGTTCGATATCGCTGCGCCCCGCCAGCACCGCCTCGACCGCGCGGGCGATCGGCATGTCGACGCCGCGCTCCTGCGCCATCGCCACCAGCACGCCGGCGGTCAGCGCCCCCTCCGCCAGCCGGCCCGTGGGGTGGAAGCCGCCGATTTCGCCGATGGACAGGCCGAGCGCGTAGTTGCGCGACTGCGCGGTGGAGCAGGTGAGGATGAGATCGCCGAGGCCCGACAGCCCGGTCAGCGTCTCCGCCCGCGCGCCATAGGCCTTGCCGAAGCGCATCAGTTCGGCGAAGCCGCGCGCGATCAGCGCCGCCGCCGCGCTGGCCCCCAGCCGGCGCCCGCCGACGATGCCGGCGGCGATGGCCAGCACGTTCTTGGCCGCGCCGCCGATCTCGACGCCGCGCACATCCTCGCTGTGATAGAGCCGGAACGAGGGAGAGCCGAGCGCCGCGGCAAGCGCCTCGGCCAGCCGGGCGTCGCGCGCCGCCAGCGTCACGGCGGTGGGCAGGCCGGCGGCGACATCGGCGGCGAAGCTCGGTCCGGAGAGAATGGCGGGGGGCGAGTGGGGGCAGGCCTGCGCCAGCACCTGTGTCATGAACAGCGAGGTGCCGCGCTCGATGCCCTTCGAGCAGGCGATCAGCGGTGTGCCCCGCGCGAGGTGGGAGCCGAGCGCGCCCGCCACCGCGCGGCTGGCCTGCGCGGGCACGACCAGCAGCACCGCCTCGCAATCCGACAGGTCGGACAGCGACGCGGTGGGCCGAACCGCCGGGGCCAGTTCCACGCCGGGCAGATGCCGCGCGTTGACGCGCGTCGCCCGCATCGCCTGCACCGCGTCGGCGTCGCGCCCCCAGAGCACGACCTCGCGGCCGGCGCGGGCGGCGGCATTGGCGAGCGCGGTGCCCCAGGCGCCGGCGCCGGCAATGCCGATCCGGGTGAAGGATGCCGGCATCAGTCCGCCCAGTCGACCCCGACCACGTCTTCCAGCGGCCAGCGGGCGCGCGGGGAGGTGGCGAGGTCGTCGGTGAGGCCGAGCGCGAGCCGCTCGGCTCCCGCCCAGGCGATCATCGCCCCATTGTCGGTGCACAGTTCCGGCGGCGGCACGGCGAGGCGTGTGCCGCCATCGGCCGCCACCTTGTGCAATGCGCGCCGCACCGCCTGGTTGGCGCCGACCCCGCCGGCCAGCACCAGCGCATGCGGGGCGAGCCCGTGCTCGCGCATCAGCCGCAGCGCGCAGCGCACCCGGTCGGCGAGAATGTCGACCACGGCGGCCTGGAACGAGGCGCACAGGTCCGCCACGTCCTGGTCGGACAGCGGGGCGATCTTCAGCGCCTCCAGCCGCACCGCGGTCTTGAGGCCGGAGAGCGAGAAGTCCGGCGTCGGCCGGCCATAGAGCGGGCGCGGCAGGGCAAAGCGCAGCGCGTCGCCGGCGCGGGCCGCCGCTTCCACCGCCGGTCCGCCGGGATAGGGCAGGCCGAGCATCTTGGCGGTCTTGTCGAAGGCCTCGCCGATGGCGTCGTCGATGGTGCCGCCGAGCTTCACATATTCGCCGACACCGGTGACGGCGACGAGCTGGGTGTGCCCGCCCGAGACCAGAAGAAGCAGGAAGGGGAAGGGCACCGCGTCGGTGAGCCGGGCCGTGAGCGCATGCGCTTCCAGATGATTGACGGCGATCAGCGGCTTGCGGGCGGCCAGCGCGATCGCCTTGGCGGTGGTGAGCCCGACAATGACGCCGCCGATCAGCCCGGGCCCCGCCGCCGCGGCGATGCCGTCTAGTTCCACCAGCTTCACGGCGGAGGAGCGCAGAGCCTGCTCGATGATGGTGTCGATCACCTCCACATGGGCGCGCGCGGCGATTTCCGGCACCACGCCGCCATAGGCCGCATGGTCGGATGTCTGCGAGCGCACGATATTCGACAGGATCGTGCCGCTGCCGTCCGCGCGGCGGCGCACAACGGCCGCGGCGGTCTCGTCGCAAGTGGTCTCGATCCCGAGCAGAAGAAGATCGCGCATTGACTCCATGCCGATGGACAGTGTTTTGAACCCCGTCGCGAACCGCTAGCACCGCAGGACCTCATGACGCAATCGCTTCCCCGTCTCCGGCTCGGCACGCGCGGCAGTCCGCTGGCGCTCTGGCAGGCGCATGCCGTGCGCGACGCCCTTCTCAAGGCGCATGGCTGGGAGGCGGAGGCGGTGGAGATCCAGGTCATCCGCACCACCGGCGACGCCATCACCGACCGGGCGCTGTCGCAGGCCGGCGGCAAGGGGCTGTTCACCAAGGAAATCGAGGAAGCCTTGCTGGAGCGGCGCATCGATCTCGCGGTGCATTCGGCCAAGGACATGGCGACGAGACTGCCGGACGGGTTGCATCTGGTCGGCTACCTGCCGCGCGCGGATGTGCGCGACGCGCTGATCCTGCGCGAGGGTTGGTCGCTGGCCGGCCTCAAGCCGGGCGCGAAGGTCGGCACCGCCTCGCTGCGGCGCGAGGCGCAGCTGCGCCGTCTCCGACCGGACCTTGAGGTCTCGCTGCTGCGCGGCAATGTGCAGACCCGGCTCGCCAAGGTGGCGAGCGGCGAGTTCGACGCCACCTTGCTGGCGCTGGCCGGCCTCACCCGGCTGGGCCTGGCGGACAAGGCGAGCGAGGTGCTGAACACCGCCGATTTCCTGCCCGCCGTGGGGCAGGGCGCCGTCGCCATCGAATCGCGCCAGCGCGACCTTGCCGTGGATTCGCTGCTGGTGCCCGTCCTGTGCCCCCCCACGGGGCTGGCGCTGCGCGTGGAGCGGGCCTTCCTCGCCGAACTTGATGGTTCCTGCCGCACGCCGATCGCCGGCCACGCGCAGATCCACGGCGACGAGATCCGTTTCCGTGGCGCGGTGCTCTCGCCCGACGGCACGCAATATTACGAGGTGGTGCGCCACGGCCCGGTCAACCGGGCGCTTGAACTCGGCCTCGCCGCCGGGCGCGAGATGCGCGCTCTGGTGCCGCCCGACCTGCTTCCCGCCTGAACGCCATGCGGGTGCTCGTCACACGCCCGCAGCCCGATGCGCAGGCGACGGCGGACCGCCTCGCCGCCGCCGGCCATGCCGCGCTGCTCGACCCGCTGCTGCTCGTCGAAACCCTCGCCGATGCCCGCCTGCCGGCGGGCGCGTTCGACGCGGTGGCGCTGACCAGCGTGAACGGCGCCCGCCTGCTCGGCCTGCGCCCCGAACTGGCGGCGCTGGCCGCGCTGCCGCTCTACGCGGTGGGCCGGCGCACCGCCGCTGCCGCGCCGGCCGCGTTCGGCACCGTGCATATCGCCGGTGGCGACGGCCTGGCGCTGGCGGGGCTGCTGCGCGGGCGGCTCGCACCGGGCATGCGCGTGCTGCATGTCGCGGGGGAGGATCGCGCGGTCGATCTTTCCGCCGCGCTGGCGCCGGCCGGCATCGGCGTTGACCTTTTCGTGATCTACCGTGCCGTGGCGGCGCCGCGGCTCGGCGCTACCACCATGGCCGCGGCGCGGGAGGGGCGGATCGACAGAGCTTTCCATTTCTCGCCGCGCACGGCGGCGACGCTGGTCGCCCGGGCCGGCGAAGCGGGCCTGATGGGGCCTTTTGCGCAGGTGACGCATCTATGCTTCTCGGCGAAGGTGGCGGCGCCGCTGGTGGCTGTCGGCTGGCCGACGCGGATCGCGGCGGCGCCGACGGAAGAGGGCTTGTTCGCGCTGCTGGACGGGTGAACCATGGGGGTCTCCCGAGGTTGCGGCGGGCGTGGGCGCGGTCTATCCCGGAACCGGGACCGGCTCGGCGGTTTATGATGTCAGGGGTATCAACGTGGCGCAGGACGATCCGAAACTCGACCCGACCGACGAGACGGCCGTGACCGGCGCGAAAGACAAATCGCGCCGCCGGCCTCCGCCGACGCTCGACCTGCCCGCCACCGACGTCACCCCGCCGGCGCGCGAGGCCGCGCAGGCTTCCGAGGCGGCAGATACGCTCGCGCCGGCGGCCGAATCCGACGTTTCCGAGGGTTTGGCTTCCGAGAGCATTTCTCCCGAGCCCGCCGCTTCCGAGGCTGCCGCCGCCGGTTCTGCGGCGCAATCCCCCGCGACGGAGGATGCGACCCCGCCCGAGCCCGTCCATCCCAGCGAAGTGCCCGGCCCGAAGCCGGAGGCGGTTGCCCCGGCAACGACCCGCCGGCCCGGCGTGTTCGCCAGCCTGCTGATCGCCCTGGTCTCCGGCCTCATCGGCGGCGCGGTGGCGTTCGCGGTGGTCTCGACCTTCTATAATGCCGGCGAGAATGTGGAAGCCATCACCGATCTCGAGGCCCGCGCGCTCGATCTGCGCCAGCGAATCGACGTGCTGGAGGCGTCCACGGGCGGGGCGAACCCGCTGCCGGCCGGCGCGCTGGCGCCGCAGGAACTGGCGACCCGGCTCGATGCGCTGGAATCCGGTCTCACCGCCATTGGCGGCAAGGTGAACGAGATGGCCAGCGCTCCGCCCGCCGCCACTCCCGCGCCCGGCGCCTCGGCCGAGGAAGTGTCCGGCCTCGGCACCCGCGTCGGCACGCTCGACACCCGTCTCGGCGCGCTGGAAAGCCATGTCGCGGCACTTCCCGCCCCAGTACCGGCCGTTTCCCCGGAAGAACTTGCGGCGGCGCGTACGCGCATCGGCGCGCTGGAGCAGCAGGTCGCCACGGTCAGCGCGCAGCAGCGCGCCAGCGGGCAGGCGGCGGCGCAGCTTGCCGCGCTTGGCGCGCTGAAGGAGGCGGTCGTCGCCGGCCGTCCCTTCGTCACTGAACTCAAGGCCAGCCGCGCCCTGCTCGGCGCCGGCGGTGACACGCTGGCGGCGCTGGAGCCCCGTGCCGCCACGGGCTTTCCCGCCGGGCCGGCTCTGCTCGCGCAACTGAAGGCCGCGATCGCGCCGAAGGCCGAGCCGGCCGCGCCCGACGCCGCGCCGAATGCCGAAGCCAGCATCGTCGACCGGCTGATGAAGAGCGCCGGCAATCTCGTCACCGTGCGGCGCAGCACGGAAGCGCCCTCCGAGGCCGCGACGTCCGGCCTTGCGACGGCCGAGGCGGCGCTCGCGCGTGACGATCTCTCCGTCGCGCTGGCGGCGCTGAACGGCCTTCCGGCGGATGCGCGCGCGCTCGCCGCGCCGGTCATCTCTGACATCGAGGCCCGTCAGGCGGCGCTCGCCGCGGTGGCCGGCCTCAGCCAGCACGTGCTGGCCACGCTCGCGGGAGGAGTCCAGTGATCCGCATCGTCCTCTATCTGCTGATCCTCGCCGCCATCGCCTTCGGGGTCGGCTGGCTGGCCGACCGTCCGGGCGACATCGCCATTGACTGGCAGGGCTGGCACATCGAGACCAGCATCCTCGTCGCGGCGAGCGCGCTGCTGGTGCTGCTGGCCGCCACCATTCTCGTCTGGACGCTGCTGCGCCTCCTCGTGCGCTCGCCCGATCTCATCGGCTCGTCGCTGCGCAGCCGCCGCCGCAACAAGGGCTGGGCGGCGATCTCGCGCGGGCTCGTCGCGGTCGGTTCCGGCGACATCATGGGCGCGCGCCGCGCCGCCAATGACGCGCAGCGCCTGCTCGGCCGCGAGCCGCTGACCCAGCTGCTCGCCGCGCAGGCGGCACAGCTCTCGGGCGATACCGCGGGGGCCGAGGCCAGTTTCCGCACCATGACCGAAACGCCGGCAACCCGCCTGCTCGGCCTGCGCGGCCTGCACGTGGAGGCGCGCCGGCGCGGCGACACCAATGCCGCGCTGATGGCGGCGGAAGAAGCGGCGCGCCAGGAGCCGGGGCTCGCCTGGGCGGCGGACGCGGTGATCGAGGCGCGCTGCCTCTCCGGTGATTTCGCCGGGGCGCTCGCCATGCTGGAGCGCGAGGCGGCCCATGGCGGGCTCGACCGCGCGGCCCACCGGCGCCGACGGGCGGTGCTGCTCGCCGCGCAGGCGCTGGCGCTGGAGCTTTCCGATCCCTCGACGGCGCGCGAGAAAGCGGTGGAGGCCACCCGCCTTGCCTCGACGCTGGTGCCGGCGGCCGATGTCGCCGGGCGTCTGCTCGGCGCGGTGGGCGACGCCCGCAAGGCGGCGAAGATCATCGAGACCGCCTATGCGGCGACGCCGCATCCCGATCTGGCCGACGCCTATCTGCATCTGCGGCCCGGCGATTCCTCGCAGGAGCGGCTCAAGCGCATCCGCACGCTCACCTCGCGCATGCCCGCGCACCGGGAGAGCGCCATGGTGATGGCGCGCGCCGCGCTCGACGCGCAGGAATTCGACATTGCCCGCACGGCGCTGGCGCCGCTTCTGGGCGAGCCGTCGCAGCGCGTCTGCCTGCTGATGGCCGAGCTGGAAGCGGCCGAGCACGCCGATGTCGGCAAGGCGCGCGAATGGACCGCGCGCGCGGTGCGCGCCCTGCGCGATCCGGCCTGGGTGGCGGATGGGGTGGTCGCCGAGCGCTGGGCGCCGGTGTCGCCGGTGACGGGCAAGCTCGACGCCTTCGAATGGAAGGTGCTGCCGGGCATCGCCGCGACGCCGATGCTGGAAAACGAGGCCGAGCGCGTGAAGGCGGCGATCGCCGCCGCCATCGAAAGCCGCGCGGTGGCGCAGGCGGATGCCGATCGGGCACAGGCGGTGCCGCACGATGTGGCGCCATCCAAGGTGGAGCCGCAGCCCGTGCCGCAGCCCGTGCCGCAGCCCGTGCCGCAGCCCGCGCCAGCCGTGGTCGACCTGCCGTCCGGGCCGGGCGCGCCGACGCTGGCCCCGGAGGCCGAGGCTCATCGGGCGACAAGCGAGCGTCCGTCTTCCGCCGCCGGGGAGACACTGGTCGCCGCGCCCAGTTCGCCGGCCGGCGCGTCGGCACGCGGGCGGTCCGGGCCGGATGTTGTGGTGGCCATGCCGCATCTGCCGGACGATCCCGGCACCGGACCGCTTCACGAGGAAGCATCCCCGCGCGGGCGCCGTCCCTTCGGGGTGTGATGCGGCGTCGGCCCGTGCTCGCGAAACCGGTGGTTCTCGGCAGGGCACGGGCCGAAGCGCTCTTGTGGGGCGCTGGAGGCAGCTGACGCCCCTGCGTCCGATCACGATGTCCCGTCAAGCGCGAGGCGCGGGGCGTGTTCAGGCCACCGGCAAAAAAAGCGTGCCGTGACGGCGCGCCGGAATGTCGCTCTGTTCGGGAAATGCCCCGCCAGAAGCCGGCCGCTCGTCAAGCGGCCGGAGGGAACGAACGTGGCCGGAGTACATCCGTCCTGACCACGTTCCTGCCGGCGAGACGCTGACGAAGCGCCAACCTACCGACAGCCCCGTTCTGGCTGGGTTGTCAGTAATGTGGGATGCCGCAGCGGCATTTCAAGGGGCGGGGGCGGCATGAATGACGCTGCCGCTCCGCAGCCTTGTTTCCCTGCCGCATGGCCGGGATGGGGAAGCCGGAGGCGGCCCCTGCAGGCGAACGATGTGCCGGAAGGCGGGGGCGAGACCGGTCCTTCCAGACCGGCCCTCACAGACCGGCCCGATCAGGTCGAGCGTCGCGTGGGAAGATGCACGGGCCCGGCCCCAGCGGGAGCGCCCGGCCTGCCGCCCGCAGCCTTTCCGCCCGCAGCCTTTCCGCTCGGTGTCTTTCCGCCCGGCGTCTTGCCGGCCACCGCCGTGGTGGCTGGAGCCGGTTTCGCCGCCGCCGCTCGGGCGGCCGCCGCCTTCGCCGCGCCCTTCGGCGAGGTTCCGCGCTCCCCGCGCACGGGGCCGTGCTCGGCGAACAGTTCGGCGAGTTTTTCCGTCATCACCCCGCCCAGTTCTTCGGCGTCGACGATGGTCACCGCGCGCTTGTAATAGCGCGTCACGTCATGCCCGATGCCGATGGCGATGAGCTCGACCGGGGACTTGTCCTCGATCTGCTGGATCACCCAACGCAGGTGCCGCTCCAGATAATTGCCGGGATTCACCGAAAGCGTGGAATCGTCCACCGGCGCACCGTCGGAAATCATCATCAGGATGCGGCGTTGCTCGTTGCGGGCGAGCAGGCGGTTATGCGCCCAGTCCAGCGCCTCGCCGTCGATATTCTCCTTCAGCAGGCCCTCGCGCATCATCAGGCCGAGATTCTTGCGGGCGCGGCGCCAGGGGGCATCGGCCGACTTGTAGATGATATGGCGCAGGTCGTTCAGCCGGCCGGGCGCGCCCGGCTTGCCGGCGGAGAGCCACGCCTCACGCGCCTGCCCGCCTTTCCACGCCTTGGTGGTGAAGCCGAGGATCTCGACCTTGACGCCGCAGCGCTCCAGCGTGCGCGCGAGAATATCCGCGCAGGCGGCGGCCACGGTGATCGGGCGCCCCCGCATCGAGCCGGAATTGTCGAGCAGCAGCGTGACCACGGTGTCGCGGAAATCGGTGTCGCGCTCGCGCTTGAACGAGAGCGGCTGCATCGGATCGAGGATCACGCGGTAGAGCCGCGCGGGGTCGAGCATGCCCTCTTCGAGATCGAAATCCCAGCCGCGGCTCTGCTGCGCCATCAGCCGGCGCTGCAGCCGGTTGGCGAGGCGCGAGACGACGCCCGAGAGATGGCTGAGCTGCTTGTCCAGATAGGCGCGCAGCCGTGCCAGTTCCTCGGGGTCGCACAATTCGTCCGCGTTCACCGTCTCGTCGAAGCGCGGGGTGAAGGGGTGGTATTCCGGCGGGCGCGGCTCGGCCGGCACGGCATTCTGCGGCTGCCAGGGCTCGGACGATTCATCGGAATCGCCCAGTTCGGCCTCGTCGGCGAGGTCGGAGGTGGGCTGTTCCTGCTGGTCTTCGCTGTCCTCCGGGTTCTGGTCGGAGGAGAGGTCGGTGTCGAGTTCGGTCTGGCCCTCGCTGTTCTCATCCTCCTCGGCGTCGCTGCCCTTGCCGCTGTCCTCGTCGCGGCTGTCATCGGCATCCGTGGAGGGGTCGTTATTCTCGTCGAACGGAGCAATGTCCTCGCCCATGCCGAGCGAGGACAGAAGATCGCGCATCGCCTCGGCAAAGCGCGTCTGGTCGGCGGCTGAGCCGGCAAGCTCGTCCAGCGCGGTGGCGCCGTGCTCCTCGATGAAGCCGCGCCAGAGATTGACCATCTCGCGCGCGGCGGCCGGCGGGGCCATGCCGGTCATGCGCTCGCGCAGCATGAGCGCGAGCGCATGTTCCAGCGGCGCGTCCGAACGGTCGGCCAGATTGGCGAAATTCGCCTTCTGGTAACGGTCCTCCAGCATGGCGGAGAGGTTGAGCGCCACGCCGTCCATGCGCAGCGCGCCAAGCGACTCGCAGCGGGTCTGCTCGGCGGCTTCGAACGCGGCGCGTGCCTGCTGGCCGACGGGGGAGAGGCGCTGGTGCACCTTGGGGTCGTGGCAGGCCATGCGCAGCGCCATGGAATCGGCATGGCCGCGCATGATGGCGGCATCCTGCTTGGTCATGCGGCGGGTGGGTTCGGGCAGGCGCGCGCGCCCGTCGGCGAAGCCCGGCCGTTCCGCGCCGAAGCTCACATCGATCTCGCGATTGCCCGCGATGGCGCGAAGGCAGCCCGTGACGGCGCGCTTGAGCGGCTCGGTCGGGGCTTCCTTGGGCTGGGCGCGGGTCGGGCGGTTCGAGGTGGACATGATCATCGCCTTGGATCGAGAGGCAGCCTCGGATGCCGAGGTTTCATTCCTCTCCCCGTGGGGGAGAGGTGGCCCGCGAAGCGGGTCGGTGAGGGGCTGCGCGATTGCGAAGCGTCGGGTACCCCTCACCGTACCCCTCTCCATCAAAATCAGCTGTTGCCGACTTCGATCTTGCGAACCGAACCCGGCAACAGCCGGGTTCGGCGGGGAGAGGGAGAGAGCCCGTTCACGACATGACGACGTTGACCGCCGATTCCGTCAGTTCCTTGCCGAAGCAGCGCTGGTAGAACTCGGCCACCAGCGGGCGCTCCAGTTCGTCGCACTTGTTGAGGAAGGTCACGCGGAACGAGAAGGCGAGTTCCTGGAAGATCTCGGCGTTCTCGGCCCAGGTGATCACGGTGCGCGGGCTCATCACGGTCGACAGGTCGCCATTGATGAAGGCCTGACGGGTGAGGTCGGCGAGGCGCACCATGCGCGCGACGGTGTCGCGCCCGCCCTCGGTCTGGAAGTGCTTGGCCTTGGAGAGGACGATGTCGACCTCCTTGTCATGCGCCAGATAGTTCAGCGTGGTGACGATGGACCAGCGGTCCATCTGCGCCTGATTGATCTGCTGCGTGCCGTGATAGAGGCCGGTCGTGTCGCCGAGGCCGATCGTGTTGGCGGTGGAGAACAGCCGGAACGCGCCGTGCGGGCGGATGACGCGGTTCTGGTCGAGCAGCGTCAGCCGGCCGGCCGATTCCAGCACGCGCTGGATGACGAACATCACGTCCGGCCGGCCGGCGTCATATTCGTCAAACACGAGCGCGACATTGTTCTGGTAGGCCCAGGGCAGGATGCCGTCCCGGAATTCGGTGACCTGCAGCCCGTCCTTGACCACGATGGCATCCTTGCCGATCAGGTCGATACGGGAGATGTGGCTGTCGAGGTTGACGCGCACGCAGGGCCAGTTGAGGCGGGCCGCGACCTGCTCGATATGGCTCGACTTGCCGGTTCCGTGGTACCCCGTCACCATCACGCGGCGGTTATGGGCGAAGCCGGCGAGAATGGCGAGCGTGGTCGGGCGGTCGAACAGATAGTCCGGATCAACCTCCGGCACATACGCGTCCGGTTCGGCATAGGCCGGGACTTCCAGATCGACATCGATGCCGAACACCTGGCGGACGGACACCTTCATGTCCGGCAGCACGGCGGTATGCGTGGGCGAGGCAGTCATCATTCCTCCGTTGCCGCGCTAGCGATCGCGGACTTGTCAGCATAGCGGCCCTAACAGAAGCCCGCCGTCTTCAGATGATTATAGGCCTGGATCACGTCGCGCAGCCGGTCCTCGGTGGAAATATCACCGCCATTGGCGTCCGGATGGTATTTTTTTACCAGAAGCTTGAAGCGCGCCTTGATCTCCTCCGGCGTGGCGGAAATCTCCACGCCGAGCGATTCGAAGGCGCGACGCTCGGCATTGCGGATCATGCGCCCGTCGCGCGGCGGCTCGGGGGTGGGCCGGCTGCTCCCGCCCATCTCGCCAAACACGCCGAACGGGTCGGCAAAGCCTTCCGGCTGATGTTCCTGGCCCTGCGCGCCGCGCCGGGCGCCGCCATTCTGGCCCATCTTCCAGGTGGGGCGATGGCCGGTCATCGCGTCCTTCTGGTAGGCCGTCACGGCATCGTCCGGCATGCCGGCGAAATAGTTGTAGGACTGGTTGTATTCGCGCACGTGGTCGAAGCAGTAGCGCCAGAACTGCCCTTCGCGATGGCGCCCCTTGGGCGCGCGGTGCGTGGCCGGCTTGTCGCAGCCCGCCCATTCGCAGGTCGGGCACTCCGTCTTGAGACGGCGTTCCCGGTCCGGCTTGACACGAATGCGGTCGAATATGGGGGAGTCGAGTTTCATGGTCGGGTGATTATGCGTGGGCTGGGACGGGTATACAAGAAACCAACGGTGCGTCACCGTGCCGGACGGCGATATTGACGCTTCGCGCTGCGGGAGGTACCGCATCAGCCATGAGCACGCTCCCCCCGAATTCCCAGATTCCTGACGCGCAGGATGCCGTCGCCAGCGCGCTGGCGCGCGTGCGCACCGCGCTGGCGCAGCTGTCCCCGAGCGTTCTGGAGCTTGAGGACGAAAGCCATCGGCATGAGGGACATGGTGGACACCGTGCGGGGCAGCTCACGCATCTGCGCGTGCGCATCGTGGCGGAAGCGTTTCGGGGGCAGGGCCGGATTGCCCGGCACCGCGTGGTGAACGGCCTGCTCGCGGAGGAGATCGCCCGCGGACTGCATGCGCTCGCGATCGAGGCCAAAGCCCCCGGGGAGTGACGGCAAGCCCGCTCTATATGGGCCGCGCCGGCGGAAATTCCAGCGCCCGCCCTCACGCCGCCCGTCCTTACACCGTCGTGCGGCGCAGCGGCACCACGCGCAGAAGGGTGATGCGGTTGCGCTGCTTGCGCATCACCTGAAAGCGGAAGCCGTGGAACAGGAAGGCCTGTCCGGGCTCGGGAATGATGCGCGCCTCGTGAATGACCAGCCCGGCAATGGTGGTCGCCTCCTCGTCCGGCAGGTCCCAGCCCATGGCGCGGTTGAGATCGCGGATCGCCACCGATCCCTCCACGCTGACCGAGCCGTCCGGCTGGCGGCGGGCCCCGGTGAACGCCTTGTCGTGCTCGTCGGTGATGTCGCCGACGATTTCCTCGAGAATGTCCTCCAGCGTCACCAGCCCCATCACCTCGCCATACTCGTCGACCACGAGGGCGAAATGCTGCTTGCGGCGGCGGAACGCCTTGAGCTGGTCGGCCAGCGAAGTGACGTCCGGCACGAACCATGGCGGGCGGGCGATGGCCTCGACATCGAGATTCGACGTGTCGTTGCCGATGGCGCGCAGTTCCCGCAGCAGATCCTTGGCGTGCAGCACGCCGATGATGTTGTCGGGTCGCTCGCGCCAGAGCGGCAGGCGGGTATGGGGTGAGGCCAGCACCTCGCTGACGATGGTCTCGGGTGGATCATCCGCATCGAGGCTGGCCATCTTGGTGCGGTGGACCATGATGTCGGATACCGCCAGCTCGCTGAGGTCGAGCAGGCCGCCGAGCATGTCGCGCTCGTCCTTCACCACGCTGCCCTCGCGGTGCAGAAGGTCGACCGCCCCGCGCAGTTCCTCGGCGGCGGAGAGCACGCTCTGGGTCTTGCCGAGCGGCACCCCAAGCCCTTTCAGCATGCTGCGCACCAGCGCCTCGATGGCGAGGGTCAGCGGGCCGAAAAGGCTCACCAGCACCCGCAGCGGACGCACCACGCGCAGCGAGACCTGGTCGGGATGGTTGATGGCGATGGTCTTGGGCAGCACCTCGGAGAAGATGACCACGACGATGGTCATGCCGATGGTGGCATACGCGATGCCCGCGGTGCCGAACCAGGCGAGCAGCAGGCCGGTCGTGAGCGAGGACGCGGCAATGTTGACGAGATTGTTGCCCAGCAGGATACCGCCGATCAGACGCTCGCGCCGGGCCATCATGCTGTTGACGAGGGCGGCGCGCGTGTCGCCGTTCTTCTCCAGCGCGTGCATGCGCGCCTTGGAAGAGGCCGTCAGGGCCGTCTCGCTGCCGGAGAAGAAGAACGACAGCAGCAGGCAGACGACAACCGCGCCCAGGGCCATCCAGTCATAGGTGGTCACATGGCCCTCCCCAGAATGCGGGCGATCCCGCGGCGCGGGTTGCCGCGCGCAAGATGCCCGTTCGATGCCCGTTCGATGCCCGTTCGATGCCCGTTCGATGCCTGCCCGACGCCCGTCCGCGCCGACGGCGTCGCCGGATATCAGATGGCGGCGCGCTCGGCCTCAAGAAAGGCACGCAGTTCGGCCGGGTCGACGTCGCGGGCGATGAAGCTGCGGCCGATGCCGCGCGCCAGGATGAAGGTCAGCGCGCCGCGCGAGACTTTCTTGTCCTGGGCGATCAGGTCCATCAGCCCGTCCGTGTCCGGCAGATCGCCCGGAATGTCCTGGATGCGTGTCGGCAGGCCGACCGTCTTGAGATGGGTGGCGACGCGCACGGCATCGGCCTGGGTGCACAATCCCTGCCGGGCGGAGAAGCGGAAGGCCTGCGCCATGCCCACCGCCACCGCCTCGCCATGCAGCAGGCGCTGGGAGAAGCCGGCCCCGGCTTCCAGCGCATGGCCGAACGTGTGGCCGAGATTGAGCAGGGCGCGGTCGCCGGTTTCCTTCTCGTCACGCGAAACCACGGCGGCCTTGGAGGCGCAGCTGGTGGCGATCGCCTCGATGCGGGCCGGCCCGCCCTCGAACACTTCCTGCCACTTGCGCTCCAGCCAGCCGAAGAACGGAGCGTTGTCGATCAGGCCGTATTTGGCGACCTCGGCATAGCCGGCGCGGAATTCGCGCAGCGGCAGCGTGTCGAGCGCGTCGCTGTCGGCGAGCACCAGGATCGGCTGGTGAAAGGCGCCGACCAGGTTCTTGCCGTGGCGCGAATTGATGCCGGTCTTGCCACCGACCGAGGAATCCACCTGCGCCAGCAGGCTGGTCGGGGCCTGCACGAAATCGACGCCGCGCCGCAGCGCCGCCGCCGCGAAGCCGGCGAGGTCGCCCACCACGCCGCCGCCGAGCGCCAGCACCAGATCGCGCCGCTCGATGCGGGCGGCGAGCAGGGCGTCGACCACCTCCTCGAACACGCGGAAGCACTTCGATTTCTCACCCGGCTCGACGATGACCGGCGTGGGGGTGAGCCCGGCGGCCCGGAGCGCGGCTTCCACCGTGGCGAGGTGGCGCTCGGCGACATGGCGATCGGTGACGATGCCGACCCGCGCGCCGGGCCGCAGCCTGGCGATGCGCTCGCCCGCCTCGTGGAACAGGCCGGGGCCGATGAGGATGTCGTAGGCCCGTTCGCCGAGCCCCACATTCAGCCGGGTGATATCGGGGCGAAGCTCCTCGGCAACGTGGCTCACGGGGTCTCTCCTGTCGGCTCGGCGCCGAGATGGCCGGCCAGCGCGTCTACCACCGCCTCGACCATGACGTCCTGCGGCACGTCGTGCGAGACGACGGTGAGGGTGGCCCTGGCATAGACGGGATAGCGCAGGTCGATCAGCCGGGCGAGGGTCGTGGCCGGATCGTCGGTCTTCAGCAGCGGGCGGTCGTCGCGTCGGCGCACCCGGCGCAGCAGCAGGTCGAGTTCGGCCTTCAGCCACACCGAAATGCCGTGCCGGGCAATCGCCGCCTGCGTCTCGTCGCTCATGAAGGCGCCGCCGCCGGTGGCCAGTACCATCGGCCCGTTTTCCAGCAGCCGCGAGATCACCTTCTTCTCACCGTCGCGAAAGGCGGGTTCGCCGTGATGGGCGAAAATCTCGGGAATCGTCATGCCCGCGGCCTGCTCGATCTCGACGTCCGCATCGGCGAAAGGCAGGTTGAGCCGGCGGGCGAGGCGTTTGCCGACCGACGACTTTCCAGCTCCCATCATGCCCACGAGGACGATCGAGCGCGAGCCCAGCCGTTCGCGCAAGCCTGCCCCCTTGTCGTCCTGGACGAAATCCGCCGTCATGACATCGTGTCCGCTCATCACCTCGCGGACTATCATCCGCGCGGGGGCGACGCAATGTGAGCGTGTCTTTCGACAAGCGCTGCGACGCGCGGATCGCCTGTGGCCACGCGGTTCCTTCCGTCCGGATGGCGAAAGGCCTTAAGGTCGCGGCGAGCGACCCCCATCGATTCGTCGGACGCCCGAGACATCATGCCGAGCCTCATTCGCCTCCTCGTCATCCTCGCCGTGCTCGGCGGCATCGGCTATGGCGCGATGTGGGCGCTGGCCAATCTGGTGGAGCCGCAGCCGCGCGAGATGAGCGTGACCGTGCCGCTCGACAAGCCGAGCCGATGAGCGGGGAGGGCCCCAAGGGCGGCGAACGGGGCAGGCCGGGCGGGTCTCTCGCTCCGCGCTCCACCGGACCGGCGGCGCTGTTTCTCGACATGATGGCATCGGAGCGCGGCGCCAGCGCCAACACGCTCGCCGCCTATGCCCGCGACCTCGAGGATTACGAGGGCTTTCTCGCCACCGAGGGCGTGGGGGCGCTGGAGGCGGGGACGACGCAGATCCGCGCCTATCTCGCCGATTTGTCGGCGCGCGGCCTCGCCAGCGCCAGCGTGGCGCGTCGGCTGTCGGCGCTGCGCCAGTTTCACCGCTTTCTCTATGTCGAGAATCACCGCGGCGACGACCCCGCCGCGGTGCTGGAGGGTCCGCGCCGTACGCGCCCGCTGCCCAAGGTGCTGACGCTGGATGAGGTGACGGCGCTGATCGAGACCGCCCATGCGCGCGCCGCCGAGGCGGTGCCGAGCTTTGCCGAACAGGCCCGGCGCGCGCGCGTCGCCTGTTTTGTCGAACTGCTCTATGCCACCGGCCTGCGCGTTTCCGAACTGGCGGCGCTGCCGGCCTCGGCGGCCGGCACGCGGGGCGAGGCGATCATCGTGCGCGGCAAGGGCGCCAAGGAGCGGCTGGTGCCGCTGGGCGAGCCCGCCAAGGCGGCGATGCGGGCCTGGCGTGCCGCGCTCGACGCCATGGCGCAGGGGGACAAGGACCGTGCCGCCGGCGGCCGAACGGCGGGACGCAAGGCCGGGATCGAGGGACGGGCCGGGATCGAGGGACGGGCCGGGATCGAGGGACGGGCCGGGATCGAGGGACGGGCCGGGATCGAGGGACGGGCCGGGCGTGATACCAAGGCCGGAGTTGAACCTAGGGCGCTTGCCGGGCGCTGGCTGTTTCCTTCCGCTGCGGCGAGCGGCCATATTACCCGCCAGCAGGTGGCGCTGGACCTGAAGGACCTCGCGCTCGCCGCCGGGCTCGACCCCGCCAAGCTCTCCCCGCATGTACTGCGCCACGCCTTTGCCAGCCATCTTCTGGCGCATGGCGCCGATCTGCGCATCGTGCAGACGCTGCTCGGCCATACCGACATCTCGACCACGCAGATCTACACCCACGTACTCGACGAGCGTCTGAAGAGCCTGGTGCGCGACCTGCATCCGCTGGGCGATTCCGCCGGCGATTAAGCGCGAATCAAGCCGTGCCTTGACGTCGCCGTGCTCTCGGGGCAGCTTCCGCGCAACTTTAGGGCCTGCCTGCCCGGCAGGCCGACCGTTTCCCGAAGCCGGATTGACCGAAACCCCATGCGCAGCTACCTCGATTTTGAGAAGCCCGTGGCCGAACTCGAGGCCAAGCTGGAAGAATTGCGCGCCGTTGCCGCGCAGGGCGGCGCGGTCGCCATCGGCGACGACATTGCCCGCCTGGAAGGCAAGGCGCAGGATGCGCTGGTGCATCTCTACGCCAATCTCACGCCGTGGCAGAAGGCGCAGGTCGCGCGGCACCCGCTGCGCCCGCATTTCTCCGATTATGCCGGCGCGCTGTTCGAGGAATACGAGCCGCTCGCCGGCGATCGCAAATTCGGCGACGACAATGCCATTCTCGGCGGTCTGGCGCGCTTTCGCGGCCGGCCGGTGTGCCTGATCGGCCAGGAAAAGGGCAACACCACCGAGACCCGCATCAAGCACAATTTCGGCATGGCCCGGCCCGAGGGCTACCGCAAGGCCGTGCGGCTGATGGAACTGGCCGATCGTTTCGCGCTGCCGGTGATCTCGCTGGTCGACACCGCCGGCGCCTTCCCCGGGCTCGACGCCGAGGAGCGCGGCCAGGCGGAGGCGATCGCCCGCTCCACCGATGCCTGCCTCGCGCTCAGCGTGCCCAATGTCGCGGTCATCATCGGCGAGGGCGGTTCCGGCGGGGCGATCGCCATCGCCACGGCGAATCGGGTGCTGATGCTGGAGCATTCGATCTACAGCGTGATCTCGCCCGAGGGCGCGGCCTCGATTCTCTGGCGCGATACCGCCAAGGCGCAGGAGGCGGCGATGAACATGAAGATCACCGCCCAGGATCTCGCTCGCTTTCATGTGATCGATACCATCATACCGGAGCCGCCGGGCGGTGCGCATCGCGATCCCGCGCTCGCCATGACCCGGGCGGGCGACGCGATCGAGGCGGCGCTGCAGGATCTCGAAGGGCTGGACGGCCCGGGCCTGCGCAAGGCGCGGCGCGAGAAGTTCCTCGCCATCGGCCGCACCCTGTAGGCGGGCGTCGGTTGCCGGTGCCGTTTGGCGGCGGGTGCACGCTTGCTGTATGGTCGCCACGAGGATAACGACTACGCGGTCGAGTCCATCTGGGGACGGACGGGGAGTGTCGCGCTTGAACCTTTCCGCTTTTTCGCGGCTGGTCGGTGGCGGGGCGGCGCGCTGGCGCATGGCCCTGCTGTCGGGTGTCGCGGCCCTTTCGCTCGCCGGCTGCACCGGTGATGACGGCCCCTCGCCGATGATGTCCAAGGCGATGAAGACGCTCTCGCCCCAGACCGTCGCGCTGCTGCAGGAGAAGGGCATGTCGACCGACAGCCCGCTCGTCGTGCGCATTTTCAAGGAAGAATCGGAACTCGAGGTCTGGAAACAGACCACGGATGGCGACTACGCGCTGCTCAAGACCTACCCGATCTGCCGCTGGTCCGGCGAACTGGGGCCAAAGAAGACGGAAGGCGACCGGCAGGCGCCGGAGGGCTTCTATACGATCACGCCCGGCCAGATGAATCCGAATTCGAGCTATTATCTCTCGTTCGACCTCGGTTTTCCCAACCCCTATGACCGGGCGCTCGGCCGCTACGGCTCCAACCTGATGGTGCACGGCGACTGCTCCTCGCGCGGCTGCTATGCGATGACCGACGAGCAGGTGCAGGAAATCTTCGCGCTCGGCCGCGAGAGCTTCCGGGGCGGCCAGCGATCTTTCCAGGTGCAGGCCTATCCTTTCCGCATGACGCCGGAAAACATGGTCCGCCACCGCAACAATCCCAATCTCGCCTTCTGGAAGATGCTCAAGGAAGGCAGCGACACGTTCGATCTGACCAAGGCGCCGCCCAAGGTCGATTATTGCAGCAAGCGCTACGTGTTCAACGCGACGCCGGTCGATCCGGGTCAGAAGTTCCAGGCCTCTTCGCCGTGCCCCGCCTATACCCAGCCGGGGGATCTCGGCGAGGAACTCGCCGCCCGCCAGCGCGATGTGGCGACGCGGATCGCCAGCGCGGGGGCGCTGGTGCCTGTCGCGCCGGTCAAGACCGGCAAGGACGGGGGCATGCACAAGGTGTTCCTCGCCAAGCTGGAAAATCCCGAGCTGAAGGCCCCGGGTTCGCTGCCGCCCGTGGTCAAGCCGCCGGGGAGCGACTATGGCGTGGCGACCAACGAGCCGGCGCCGGCCGAGAGCATCGCGCTGGCTACCGCCGCGTCCGTGCCGACCACGGCCGATGTGCCGCTGCCGACGCCGCGCCCCACCGACCTGCCGCCGCTGAGTTCACAGCCCGCCGGCACACCCGCCCTGCCGGAGCCGGCCGCCGGCCTGCTTGCCGCCCGTTCACCCGCCGTCACCGCGCCGGGTACGGAGGTTGCGGCGCTGGAGGGCGGCGGGTTCCTCGCCAGCGTGAAGAGCTTCTTCAGCGGCGCCGCGTCGCCCACCGCGTCGCCCGCGACCGAGCCGCCCGCCAGCGCGGCGGCGGCAGTGGTCGCCCCTGCCGCCGCTCCCGCCCCCGCCAGCATGACGTCTGCCGCTCCGGCGGCTGCCGCAGCCGCTCCTGTAACCGCTCCTGCCACTCCGGCGCCGTTTTCCGGCTTCTCGCTCAGCAGCCTGTTTGGCGGCGGCTCGACGCGCGCGGCTGACACGGTGGCGCCCGCTCTTCCCGCGGAGGCCGCGGCGGTCGATGTGCCGGTGCCGCCCGTACGGCCGGTGGCCGCGCCGCAGGCGGCGTCGCGCGCCTCGGCTCCTGTCGTCCAGCATCCCGTAGCGGCCGCCGCCCCCTCCGCCCGCCCGGCGCGCGCGCCGGCAAATTCCGCGCCCGCCACGGGTGCGGTGCCGGCCTATGCGGCGGTGCCGACGCCGAGCACGTCCTATTCCACCGTGCCGACGCCGTCGGCCGCCACCGCGGCCGCCACGCCCGCCGTGCCGACGCCCGCGCAGGCTTCCGCACAGGCATCGGCCACCGCGGGTCAGCCGCTCAGCGGAACCGCGCCGGCCCTTCCCGGCGCGTCGATCCTCACCTCGGGAAGCTTCTCCACCACCGTCCAGTAAGCCGGTGAGAACACGATGGACCGAAGGCTGGCGTGGCTCTCGCCCGCCTTCGCGTTTCATGGCCTGTGAGAGATTGATCCGCGCACGTGATGTGGGTGCGGGCGATGCCGGATATCATAAGTCGGCTATCTGATGAGCGCGCGCGCCGCGCTGCCGCAGCCCGCAATCACCGTGCCGAGAGAGTGCTTTTCAGCTGATGACAGTGGCGTGGTGGTTGACCACCCGCCAGCCTTCCGCAGAGCGATGCCACAGGCGGGTGATGCGCAGGCTCGCCGTGAAGGCCGCGCCGCCGGCGTGGCCCTTCGCCTCAGCCTGCAGCACGGCGACCACCGCACCGGGAGCCAGCGCGCGCAGGCGATAATCCGAAAATATAAGCCGGCTCAATTTCAGCGCGCCGACGCGATGAAGGTCGAGGTCGTCCTGCTTGCTCAGGAACTGGCCGCGCTGGTCGACGAAGACGAGATCGTCGGCCAGCAGCCGATCCAGCGCGAAGGTATCTCCCGCCAGCGCGGCGTCACGCAGGCGGCGTTCGGCGATTTCGACCTCGGCGATTTCGGCCTCGGCGAGATCGGCATCGGCCCGCGGCGCCGCCGGCACGCTCATATGAACTTGCCGTGGCAGTGCTTGTATTTGAGGCCGGAGCCGCATGGGCAGGCCTCGTTGCGGCCGACCCGACCCCAGGTCGAGGGGTCGTTGGGATCGCGGAGCGCGGCGGCTCCGGCATCGGCGGAAGGTGCCAGCGTCGCTTGCTGGGCGAAGGCGGCATCGGCCAGCGCGAACTCGTCCTCGCCGGTGACGGCATCGATGTGATGCGCGGTCATCGGCGGCTCCGGCTCGGCCGGCGGCGTCATCATCACCTCGACCCGCATCAACTGGGCGGTGACGGCCTCGCGCAGGCTGGAGAGCATCGCCTCGAACAGCTGGAACGCCTCGGACTTGTACTCGTTCAGCGGGTCGCGCTGGGCATAGCCGCGCAAGCCGACCACCTGGCGCAGATGATCGAGCGTGACGAGGTGCTCGCGCCAGAGGTGATCCAGCGTCTGCAGCAGGATCGACTTCTCGACATAGCGCATGATGTCGGGGCCATACTGGGCGAGCTTGGCCGCCATGGCCTCGTCGGCGCGCTTCTGGATGCGCTCGCGCATTTCCTCGTCGGCAATGCCTTCCTCGGCCGCCCATTCCTTGACCGGCAGGTCGAGGCCGGTGACACGGGCGAGCGCCTCATTGAGGCCCTCGGTGTTCCACTGCTCGGGATAGGCGTTGGGCGGGACGAACTTGACGACGATGTCCTCGATCACGCCGTGACGCATCTCGGCGACGGTCTCGGCGACGTCCTCGTCCTGCATCAGCTCGACGCGCTGCTCGAACACCACCTTGCGCTGGTCGTTCATCACGTCGTCATATTTGAGCAGGTTCTTGCGGATGTCGTAGTTGCGCGCCTCGACCTTCTGCTGCGCCTTCTCCAGCGCGCGGTTGATCCAGGGATGGACGATCGCCTCGCCCTCCTTGAGGCCGAGCTTCTGCAGCATGCCGTCGAGCCGGTCCGACCCGAAGATGCGCATCAGGTCGTCTTCCAGCGACAGGAAGAAATGCGAGTGGCCGGGGTCGCCCTGGCGGCCGGAGCGGCCGCGCAGCTGGTTGTCGATGCGCCGGCTCTCATGGCGCTCGGTGCCGATGACGTAGAGCCCGCCGGCAGCCAGCGCCTTGGCCTTGAGGGTGGCGATCTCGGCGCGGATATTGGCTTCGGCGGCGGCGCGCTGCTCGCCCTCGGGCAGGTCGGCCAGTTCGTGCTGGATGCGCATGTCGGCATTGCCGCCGAGCTGGATGTCGGTGCCGCGACCGGCCATGTTGGTGGCGATGGTGATGGCGCCGGGCACGCCGGCCTGGCTGACGATGTAGGATTCCTGCTCGTGGTGGCGCGCGTTCAGCACCGCGAACACCTTGTCCTCGGCCTTGCCCTGGTCGCCGTCATAGAGCGGGCGGAAGGCGTCGGGGTCGGAGAAATCCTTCTGCCGGAAGCCGCGCTTCTTGAGCAGTTCGGCCAGAAGTTCCGATTTCTCGATCGAGGTGGTACCCACCAGCACGGGCTGGCCCTTGGCCTTGCACTCGGTGATGAGGTCGATGATGGCGTTGTATTTCTCGCCCGCCGTCCGGTAGACCTCGTCGTCGTCGTCGACGCGCTGGACCGGCAGGTTGGTCGGGATCTCGATCACTTCGAGATTGTAGATGTCGCCGAATTCCTGCGCTTCCGTGTTCGCCGTGCCGGTCATGCCGGCCAGTTTCTCGTACATGCGGAAATAGTTCTGGAAGGTGATGGAGGCGAGCGTCTGGTTCTCGGGCTGGACCTGGACGCGCTCCTTGGCTTCCAGCGCCTGGTGGAGACCTTCCGAATAGCGCCGGCCCGGCATCATGCGGCCGGTGAACTCGTCGATGATGACGACTTCATTGTTGCGGACGATATAGTCCTTGTCGCGCTGGAACAGGGTGTGGGCACGCAGCGCCTGGTTGACGTGATGCACCACCGAGACGTTCTCGATGTCGTAGAGGCTCTCGGATTTGAGCAGTCCCGCCTCGCGCAGCAGCGTCTCGATCTTCTCCATGCCGACTTCGGTCATGGAGACCGAGCGCTGCTTCTCGTCGACCTCGTAATCCTCCTTGGACAGGCGGGGGATGTAGGTGTCGATGGTGTTGTAGAAATCCGAGCGGTCGTCGAGCGGGCCGGAAATGATGAGCGGCGTGCGCGCCTCGTCGATGAGGATGGAGTCCACCTCGTCGACCACGGCGAAGAAGTGCGGGCGCTGGACCATCTGGTTCAGCTCGTACTTCATGTTGTCGCGGAGATAGTCGAAGCCCAGCTCGTTATTGGTGGCGTAGGTGACGTCGCAGGCATAGGCCGCGCGGCGCTCATTGTCGTCGAGGCCGTGATGGATGATGCCGGTCGTGAGGCCGAGGAAGCGGTAGACCCGGCCCATCCATTCGGCGTCGCGCTTGGCGAGATAGTCGTTCACGGTGACGACGTGCACGCCCTTGGCCGTCAGCGCGTTGAGATAGACCGGCGCGGTGGCGACCAGGGTCTTGCCCTCGCCGGTACGCATCTCCGCGATGCCGCGCTCATGCAACACCATGCCGCCGATCAGCTGCACATCGAAATGCCGCTGGCCGAGCGCGCGCCGCGAGGCCTCGCGCACCGTGGCGAAGGCGGGAACGAGCAGGTCGTCGAGGCTGGCGCCGTTGGCGAGCTGCTGGCGGAACTCGACGGTCCGCGCGCGCAGTTGCTCATCCGTGAGCTTCAGCAACTCCGGCTCGAGCGCATTGATGGCGGCGACCTTCGGCTGATAACCGCGCACGCGGCGATCATTGGCCGATCCGAACAGCTTTCGCGCGAGAGCGCCGAACATGAGCTTCCAATCCGTGTCCGCCAGGGCAGAGGTCGGGTACCAACGGTGACGGGCCGCCGGGACCAGTGAGACGCCGCCCCACGCCGGCACGCGCCATGCGGGCCATGCCATTCATCCAGACGCCATTTGCGGCCGAATTGGGTCTGCCGGGCCAGGCGGTCGCGAACGGCGTTCGGGTGGTTGCGTCACATCAATGCGAGGATCAGAGCGACCACGCACCTTCCGCCACACTTATGAACGGGTTTAGGGGTTGTCAATCGCGCGCCGGACGACAGTTTCCTGACGCAGCGGAGCTTCGGACGGCGGCTCGCGCCGGTATCGCCGTCGTGAACCTGACATGCTTTGCCGATTGCCTAAACCCCCGCTTGCAACCTCGGTCCGACTGCGCCAGCTTTCGCCGCCCGAACAGCGGACAACCGCAACCCAAGGAATGGCCTTCATGAACTTCCATCGTCCGCACCCCGAAACCCTGTCGGCGCCCAAGGCGCAGAATCGCCGCGCCGGCCTCGTGCGGGCTGGCCTGGTGGCCGCGCTGATGGGCGTTGCCATGCCGGCCTTCGCGCAGACCGCGCCGGCGACGACCGCCGCTCCGGCGGCTGCGGCGCCTGCGGCCGCGCCGGTCGTGCAGGCCGATGACACGGTGCTCGCCACCGTCAACGGGGCGCCCATCACCCGTGGTGATGTGAAGGCCGCGACGGAAGAGCTGGCGCAGAACCTGCCGCAGCAGATCCAGGGCGCGGCACGCGACGAATATGTGCTCGGCTTCCTGATCGACCTCACCGCCATGGCGCAGGCCGCCGAGGCGCAGAAGCTCGACCAGACCCCCGACTTCCAGCAGCAGATGGCCTTCATCCGCAAGCGCCTGCTCATGCAGGCGGCGCTTGAGCAGGCCACCAAGGCCGCGATGACCGACGAAGCGCTGAAGAAGACCTATGAAGAGGCGATCAAGCAGCAGCAGCCGGAAGAAGAGGTTCATGCGCGCCACATCCTGTTCCTGACCGATCCGGCCAAGAAGGAGAGCGACGCCGAGGCCAAGAAGAAGGCTGACGAGGTCGAGGCCCGCCTGAAGAAGGGCGAGGATTTCGCCAAGCTCGCCAGCGAGCTTAGCGAGGATCCCGCAGGCAAGAAGGACGGCGGCGATCTCGGCTTCTTTGCCAAGGACCAGATGGTGCCGGAATTCGCCGACGTCGCCTTCGCGATGAAGCCGGGCGAGATTTCCAAGCCGGTGAAGACGCAGTTCGGCTGGCACGTCATCAAGGTTGAGGAAAAGCGCCAGAAGCCGGTGCCGACCTTCGACGAGGTGAAGCCGCAGATCCAGCAGTTCCTCGCCCAGAAGGCGCAGGCCGAGGCGGTGCAGAAGTTCCGCGAGTCCGCCAAGGTCGAGAAGACCGCCGCGGCCCCGAGCCCGGCCGACCTCACCACCCAGCCCGCCGGCGCGGCTCCGGCCGCCCCCGCCACGGCGCCCAAGCCGGCGCAGTGAGCCGGCGCAGTGAGCCGCGCGCCGTGAGCGTGGCTCTCGGCCGGGTCTGAACGCCGTTTGATCAAAAGGCTCCGCGCCATCCGGCGCGGGGCCTTCTTCCTTGGCCCATGGACGTCGCGCGGATTGAATCGCGCCGTGCGGTGGCGCCGCCGTCTTGCGGATGTCGCGCGCATCGGGCACACCCGTGGCGCTTTCATTTGCCCGCAGGGACTGCCCGATGGCCCACGCTTCCGCCGTTTCTCCGCTCGCGCCCAAGACCACGCCGGATGTCGGCCCGGTGGCCGGCGTTCGCTACGCCACCGCCGAGGCGGGCATTCGCTATCGTGGGCGAACGGACGTGCTGTTGCTGGCGCTCAATGCCGGCACGACGGCGGCGGGCGTGTTCACCAAGTCGAAATGCCCCTCGGCTCCGGTCGAATGGTGCCGCGACATCCTGCCCAAGGGGCTGGCGCGGGGCCTCGTGGTCAATTCGGGCAATGCCAATGCCTTCACCGGGCGGAAGGGGCGCGACGCCACCGCGCTCACCGCGAAGATCGCCGCCCGGGCGCTCGGCTGCGCGGAGGACGAGATCTATCTCGCCTCGACCGGGGTGATCGGCGAGCCGCTCGACGCCACCAAGTTCGAGCACGTGCTGGACGAAACCGCCACGCGCCTCGCCCCGCTGCCGTGGATCGACCCGGCCAGGGCGATCATGACCACCGACACCTTCCCCAAGCTCGCCACCGCCAAGGTGTTGATCGAGGGCGTCGAGGTGACGCTGGCCGGCATCGCCAAGGGCGCCGGCATGATCGCGCCCGACATGGCCACCATGCTTTCCTTCGTGTTCACCGACGCCGCCATCGAGGCGCCGGCGCTGCAGGCGCTGCTCTCGAAGGGCGTGACCGACAGTTTCAACGCTGTGACGATCGACGGCGACACCTCGACCTCCGACACGCTGATGCTGTTCGCCACCGGCGCCTCCGGCGCGCCGCGCATGGCCGATGCGATGGACCCGCGCCTGTCGGACTTCCGCCGCGCGCTGACCGAGGTGCTGGCCGATCTCGCCGAACAGGTGGCGCGGGACGGGGAGGGCGCGCGCAAGCTGGTGCGCATCCATGTCACCGGCGCCACATCGAAGGAATCGGCGCGCAAGATCGCCATGTCGATCGCCAATTCGCCGCTGGTGAAGACCGCGGTGGCCGGTGAGGATGCCAATTGGGGCCGCATCGTCATGGCGGTGGGCAAGGCCGGCGAGCCGGCCGAGCGCGACCTGCTGTCGATTTCCTTCGGGCCGATCCGCGTGGCGCATGAGGGCGCGCGCGACCCGGCCTATGACGAGGCGGAGACCTCCGCCTACATGAAAAACGACGTGATCGACATCACCGTCGATATCGGGCTGGGGCACGGCACGGATCGGGTGATGACCTGCGACCTCACCAAGGAATATGTCGCCATCAACGGCGATTACCGTTCATAGGGATGATGCCGTGAAGCTGCTCCTCGTCGCCGCCTGCGCGCTTGTCGATGTCGACGGGCGCGTGCTGCTGACCGAGCGGCCGGAGGGCAAGTCACTGGCCGGCCTGTGGGAATTTCCCGGCGGCAAGGTGGAGGCCGGCGAGCGGCCGGAGGAATGCCTGATCCGCGAGCTTGCCGAGGAACTCGGCATCACGGTGAAGGAGGCGTGCCTCGCCCCGCTCACCTTCGCGTCGCACACCTATGAGAATTTCCAGCTGCTCATGCCGCTGTGGATCTGCCGTCGCTGGGAGGGCAATCCACACGGCCGCGAGGGCCAGCGCCTCGCCTGGGTGAAGCCGGGCCATCTGCGCGACTACCCCATGCCGCCCGCCGACGAGCCGCTGATCCCGATGCTGCTGGATCTGCTGGGACCCGGGCGATAGTTCAGCTCTCGCCCGGCAGTCGGCCTTCCGGCACCTTCAGGGCATCGGCCAGCCGCAGCTTGGCCGAGCCGGGGCGCAGCGGTTTCTGCTGGCTCTCATGCGGCGCCCAGCCGGAAATCCAGGCGATCTCGAACGTGGCCCGCAGCCGGCCGTCGGGGTCGGAAAAGCGCTCGGCATAGACATCGAACAGCCGCGCCAGCGTCTTGCGCAGCAGCGGCGTGCGGCGCCGGTCGGTCAAGGGGTTGGCCGCGCCCATGCGGCGCAGATCGCGCAACAGCGCGAGCGGATCGCCATAGCGCACGGTGATGCGGTCCACATCCGCCACCGGCAAAGCGAGGCCGGCGCGCTGCAGCAGGCCGCCGAGATCGCGCAGATCCGCGAACGGAGCGACGCGCGGCGAGATGCCGCCCAGCGTCTCGCTCTCGGCCACCGCGAAGGCCTCGCGCAACTCGGCCAGCGTGCCCGAGCCGAAAAACGCGGCGAGCAGCAGCCCGTCCGGCTTCAGCGCGCGGCGGATCTGCGCCAGCTGCCCGGGCAGGTCGTTCACGGTCTGCAGGGCGAGGGCCGATACCACGAGATCGAGCGATTCGGGGGCGAAGGGCAGGGCTTCCGGGTCGGCTACCACATCCACGTCCGCCCGCTCGGAGGGGCCGGCGGCAAAGAGCTTCGCAACCATGCCCGAGCCGGCCAGCGCGGCGGCCAGCGCGGAGGTCGGGGTGCCGAGGTCGACCGCCGTCGCGAATTGCCGCTTCACCGCGCCGAGCCGGTCGGCGAGATCTTCCGCCACCCGGTCGATGAGAAACGTTTCCGGCCCCAGCGCCAGCGCGCGGCGGCGGCGCGCGCCGAGCGCGCGGGGATCGAAGATGTCGACGATGCGTGGGCTCGGGGGGACGGAACTCGGGGGGACGGAACTCGGGGGGACGGAACTCGGGGGGGCGGAACTCGGGGGTGTGGAACTCGGGGGTGTGGACATGCGATGCTCCTCGGGCGAGAGCCATAGGGCGGCGGCGGCGGCGGGTCAAAGCCGTGCTCCCGCAGTCGGGAGCGCGATGCCGCGAGGAACCGCAGCGACGGTGCCGCTGCACACATGGTAAGCTGGTGTCCATGGACAACCCCCTCGCGCCCGAACGGCACCGCACGCTGGGCCTGCGCAGGCCCGGCCTGCGCGCTGGGCGGTGGCTCGGCATGGGGCGGATGTGGGCGCGCGGGCTGGTCGATCTCGCGCTGCCCCCGGTCTGCATGGCCTGCCGCGCCGCGGTGGGCGAGCCGGGGTGCCTGTGCGCGCCGTGCTGGAGCCGCATGCGATTCATCGAGCGACCCTATTGTGACCGGCTGGGCATTCCGCTCACGCATGAGTACCGGACGTTCGGCCCGGCCGGGCCGGTGGTGAGCGAGGCCGCGTTCGCCCATCCGCCGGCCTATGGGCGGGCGCGGGCGGTGGCGACCTTCGGCGATGTCTCGCGCGACATGATCCATGCGCTGAAATATGCCGACCGGCTCGATATCGCCGCGCCCATGGCACGGATGATGGCGCGCGCGGGAGAGGACATTCTCGCCGATGCCGGGGCGCTGGTGCCGGTGCCGCTGCATCCGCTGCGGCTGTGGAAGCGCCGCTTCAACCAGTCGATGCTGCTGGCGCGGGGTGTGGCCGGCGTGAGCGGCGTGCCGGTGCGGGCGGGCTGGCTGAGGCGCGCCCGCGCAACCACGCCGCAGGTCGGGCTCGACCGCAGCGCCCGCGCGCAGAATGTCGCCGGCGCCTTCACGGTGCCGGAGGCGATGCGCGCGGAAGTGAGGGGCCGTCGACTGGTGCTGGTCGACGACGTGCTGACCACCGGCGCCACGATCGACGCCTGCGCCAAGGCGCTGATGCGCGCGGGGGCCCAGCGCGTCGATGTGCTGGTATTCGCGCGGGTTGTTGACGGGCGCGATACGCCCATATCATAGGAACATGCGCCGCGCGGCGCGGTGTGAGGCAAACCGATGTCGCAGATCGAGATCTACACCACCTCTAGCTGTCCCTATTGTCATGCCGCCAAGGACCTGCTGAAGCGCAAGGGGGCGACCTTTGCCGAGATCAACGTGACCGGCGATCCCGTCGGGCGCTCGACCATGTCGACCCGCGCCAACGGGCGCACCAGCGTTCCGCAGATCTTCATCGACGGCCGCCATGTCGGCGGCTGCGACGACCTCTATGCCCTTGAGGAGGCCGGCGAACTCGACGGGCTGCTGGGCAGCTGAGCCCGGCCGGGGAGCCGCGCGCCGGCTTCCGCAATCCTCGTCACGCCGCTCCTTACGCACTTTGCGATCCCGACACTCCATCGCCCCTCGTGAAAGGGATGACGCCATGACCAACACCACGCCGGCCTCCAGCCCCCGCCCCCTGCATCTGGGCGCGCCGTTCGTGGCGGGTGTGGTGCAGATGCGCACAGCCAAGAGCGTGGCCGTCAATGTCGAGGCGGCTTCCGCCCTGATCCGCGAGGCGGCAGCGGCCGGGGCGAGCTACATCCAGACGCCGGAAATGACCGGCACGATGGAGGAGGGGCGCGAGGCGCTGTTCGCCATTCTTCACGAGGAAGAGACCGATCCCGCGCTCGCGGCGTTCCGCGCGCTCGCGGCGGAACTCAGGGTGCACCTGCATATCGGCTCGCTGGCGATCCGGGCGAGCGAGCATCGCGCCGCCAACCGCGCTTTCCTCCTCGGGCCGGATGGGGCGATCGCCGCGCGCTACGACAAGATCCACATGTTCGACGTCGACCTGCCCAATGGCGACGTCTATCGCGAATCGGCCGCCTACCGGCCGGGCGAGTTTGCCGTGCTGGCCGACCTGCCGCAGATCCGCCTCGGCCTCACCATCTGCTACGATCTGCGCTTTCCCGCGCTGTTCCGCGCGCTGGCCGAGGCGGGTGCGGGAATGATCGCCGTGCCGGCCGCGTTCACGCAGACCACCGGCGAGGCGCACTGGCATATCCTCTTGCGCGCCCGCGCCATCGAGACCGGCTCCTATGTGCTGGCGGCGGCGCAGGGCGGTACGCATGAGAATGGCCGCCAGACCTTCGGCCACAGCCTCATCATCGATCCCTGGGGCACGATCCTCGCCGAAGCCGGCGCCGAGCCGGGCGTCCTTCTCGCCGAGATCGATCCCGCCAAGGTGCGGGCGGTACGTTCGCGCGTTCCCTCGCTGGAGCACGGGCGGCGCTTCGAACTGGTGGAGCCGCTCGAAGCCGGCCGCCTGCACCTCGTGACGACAGATGGTGCCGCATGATTCTCTACCGGCTGCACTGCGCGCAGGATCATGATTTCGAAAGCTGGTTCCGCGATTCGACCGCCTATGACGGGCAGAAGGCGCGTGGGCTGGTGACGTGCCCGGTCTGCGGCTCGGCGGAGGTCGACAAGGCGATCATGGCGCCCGCGCTGGGGCGCGGCACCCGCAAGCGCGAGGTCGAGGCGGCACCGCCGGCCGATGCGTCTTCCGCTGCCGCTGCCGCGCCGCCCGAGCCGGTGGCTGCCGAGCCCTCCGCCCAGCCGGTCGCCCTGATGTCGGAGCGCGAGCAGCAATTGCGGGCCATGCTGCGGGCGGTGCGCGCGCATGTCACGGCCCATTCCGACTATGTCGGGGATGAATTCGCCCGCCTTGCCCGGCGCATGCACGAGGGCGAGGAGGAGCAGCGTGCCATCCATGGCGAGGCGACGCCCGACGAGGTGCGTGCGCTGGTCGAGGACGAGATCGAGGTGTTGCCGCTGCCCGTGCTGCCCGACGAGCGCAATTGATGCGGCCCGATGGCGGGTGGAGATGGTGATGAGGGCCGTGCTCACAGGATTGGCCGTGCTCGTCCTGCTCGGCGCCGCGCCGATGCTGGCCTCACCGGCGCGTGCCGCGACCAGCGCGGTCACGACGCAGGGCAAGTTCGCGCTCTACGAGGTCATCGGCCATGACCCCTATCGCGGGGCGTGGAAGAAGCTCACCGCCCCGGTCATCAAGTCCGAACGCTGGCTGAAGGGCGGGCACGGCATCTGGTCGCCGGCGCAGATCGTGCAGGTCGATGCCCAGCGCTTCAAGGTGTTCCTGCTGTGCAAGGTGAACGAGTGCGCGAGCACGCGGATCAGCGTCATCTTCGCGCCGGACGGCACCAGGGCCTATGGCGCGCTGCGCACGAGTGCGGGAACGCAGGTGCTGGGTTCGCCGAATGTCGTGATGCACAAGGCCCTGCTGAAGGCGCTGCAGGAATAAAGCGGCGCCGCAGGAACACAAAGGGCCGGGAGAGCGGCCGGGCCGGCCTCAGCCGCCAGCGGGCGCAGAAGCGGCCATGGCCTTCTGGATTTCCGGCAGCAGGCGCTGCTTCACGCCTTCGGCGTCCAGCGGGCCGATGAACTTGTAGGCGATCCGCCCGTCCTTGCCGACGACAAAGGTTTCCGGCACGCCATAGACGCCCCAGTCGATGGCGGCGCGCCCGTTCGGGTCGACGCCCACGGCCGCATAGGGATTGCCGAATCGGCCGAGGAAGCGGCGGGCATTGCCCGCGTCATCCTTGTAGTTGAGACCTACCAGACGGAAGCCCGGCATCTTCGACAGATCGACCAGGAAGGGGTGCTCGTCGCGGCAGGGCACGCACCAGGAGGCGAAGACGTTCAGTACCGTGACGCCGCCTTTCAGCTCCGTCGAGGCGAGGCCCGGAACCGGGGCGCCATCGCGCGACAGGCCCTCCAGCGCGGCGAGGTCGAGCGCGGGCGCCTCCCGGCCGATCAGCGCCGAGGGGATGCGCGCGGGATCGCCCGAGAACAGGCGGCCATAGAACAGCGCGGCCAGCGCGATGAAGGCGATCAGCGGCAACAGCACCAGAAGGCGGCGCCGGCCGGGCCTCTCCGGGGCGGGTTCCGCGCTCATGAGGGGCTTCGCCGTGCCGAGCGGCGACGCACGCCGCGCGCTTCCAGTTCTCCGAGCCGGCGCCGCACGGCTCGCCCCTGGAGCAAGGTGGACAGTGCCAGCGCCGCAAGCGCCAGCGCACTGACCCCATAGGCTGCGAGGATGAAGCCCCCGTGCTCACCCAGCATCAATACGCCCTCTGCACAGCTAACCTACGCATGCGCCGCCTCGGCGGCGGCGCGCGCCTCCAGCGAACGCAGGCGGCGGCGCAAGATCTCGTTGCGCATCGCCGCCATGTGCAGCGCGAGCATGAGAAGGGTGAAGCCCAGCGCGCAGATCATCAGCGGCCAGAGCATGCTCGAATCGATGGTCGATCCCCCCATGCGGAACACCGAGGCCGGCTGGTGCAGCGTGTTCCACCAGTCGACCGAGAACTTGACGATCGGCACGTTGACGAAGCCCACCAGCGTCAGCACCGCCACGGCGCGGCCCGCCTGGCTGGCATCCTCGATGGCCGAGCGCAGCGCCAGCAGGCCGAGATAGAGCAGCAGCAGCACCAGCATGGAGGTGAGCCGGGCATCCCACACCCAGTAGGTGCCCCACATCGGCCTTCCCCATAGCGAGCCGGTGATGAGGCACAGGAAGGCGAATACCGCCCCGATGGGCGCCAGCGCCTTGTGCGAGACATCGGCCAGCGGATGGCGCCACACGAGGATGCCGATCGCCGAAAGCGCCAGCAGCGTGTAGCCGAACATGGCGAGCCACGCGAAGGGCACGTGGATATACATGATCTTCACCGTCTCGCCCTGCTGGTAGTCGGCGGGGGCGCGGAAGGCGAGAAGGAAGCCGATGGCGAGCGCCAGCACGGCGGCGCCGGCGAGCCACGGCAGAACCCGCCCGGAAAGGGCGAGGAAACGGGTGGGGTTGGCAAGGTCCATGAGCGCCATGGGCCGGTTCTAATCCGGCCTTGCAGGCTCGGCAACTCGCCCGGCCTGCGTCACAATGCGGAAGGGGGTCACAGGATGGTCACAAGTGGCGGATTGAAGAGGGCCGACACGATTCGTCAGGGGATTGGAGTACGCATGGCACCGTCGACCGCCGCAAAAATCGCCGGCCTCGCCCTGGGCGGCCTCACCCTTGTCCTGCACGCACCGGCGCAGGCGCGGTCGGAGAATGAGCAGATGATGCTGCTCGAACCTTCCGAGCGAATCGAGCAGCGGTGCAACGCCCGCGCCATGGGCGAAGTGGGGCGCGCCAACAAGGCCATGAGGCCGGATGAACTGGTCGCCTATGCCTATCGCGATCCGGTGGTGAAGGGCTGGCGCATCAAGGCGCCGGGCGCCGCCGTCCGCAGCGGCAACACCTGGTATCACCTGTCCTACGAGTGCGAGACCGAGCATGACGGGCTGGACGTGAAGTCCTTCAGCTACAAGCTCGGCGCGGCCATCCCCACGTCCGAATGGAGCGGCCACTATCTCGTGGGGCAGTGAAGGGCGACGCGCGCGTCGCTGAAGCGCGCTTTATGGACGCGCGCTTCACCGAAATGTGCTTCACCACGATTTGAGCGCGCGCAGGGTCGGCGTCTTCTTGTCGAGGTGGCCGGCCATGCGCCCGAGCAGCCGGTCCAGCAGGTCGATCGCCTCGATCACCGCCGGCCCCTTGTTCAGCATCACGCATTCGGCACGCGCCGCCATGGCGGCATCGGTCATCTCCCCGCGCGAGGGGATGCCGTCGCGCACCAGATCTTCCAGCACCTGGGTCGCCCAGATCGCCGGCACGGCGGCCGCCTCGCAGATCCACAGCAGTTCTTCCTGCATCTCGGCGAGCCGCTCGAAGCCGATTTCCGCCGCGAGGTCGCCACGCGCGATCATCACGCTGAAGGGCCCGCTGCGCGCGGCGCGGGCGATGAGGTCCGGCAGGTTCCGCACCGCCTCCGGCCGCTCGATCTTGGCCATGAGGCCGAGCGGACGGCCGTCCGGGTCGTTGCGCCCGTGGCGGGCGATCGCCGCGTCGAGCAGGTCGAGATCCTCGGCGCGGCTGACAAAGGAATAGCCGAGCATGTCGGCGCACTCGAGCACGGTGGCGAGGTCGGCATCGTCCTTGGTGGTGAGCGGAGAGAGGCCGAGCGTGGTATCGGGCAGGTTGATGCCCTTTTCCGGCTTCAGCCGGGTGCCCTGGGCGCGGGCATGGACGATGCGGATCACCGCCTCGCCATCGCCGACGCTTTCGACCACGCCCGACACCTTGCCGTCGTCATAGAGTACACGATCGCCGACGCGCAGGCGCGTGACGATTTCCGGCAAGGACACGGCGGCGGCGAAATCGACGCCGCTGCCGGTGCGCGGCTCGCCCTCGGCGACGAGGCGCATGAGGTCGCCGGTCATCAGCTTGCCGGAGGGCTTGCCCTTCCTGCTCACCGGCAGCACGGCGCCGGTGCGGATCTTCGGGCCGGCAATGTCCATCAACAGCGTTATGGGGCGCCCCAGCGCCGCGCCGGCGGCCCGCACATGCGCGGCCATGGCGCGCCAGGCCTCGGCATCGTCATGCGCGCAGTTGATGCGGGCGACGTCCATGCCGTGGCGCGCGAGGTTCATCACATAATCCGGGTCGCCCGCGGCCTCGCTCGGCAGCGTCACCATGATGCGCGTGTAGCGACCCGCCGGCTCGGGGCCGAAGCTGGTCGCGCTTGCCGCATCGAGCCGGTCCGCGCCGGCGAAGAAGGTCGCGTCATCCGGGGCGGGGAAGGGGGCCGGGCGGCCGGCGAGGGCGGCAAGCGCGGCGATCACGGCATCCAGCGTCGGCAGCACGCGGCTCTCCAGCCGGCCGAGCGAGGACAGGCCGCGCTGCATCAGCTGGCGCTGCAGGTCGCGCAGATCGTGGTGGCGCAGGCTGAGATAGTGGGCGAGATTGACGAGGGCAGGCTCCTCGCGTTCCGCCGCCGCCGCGAACCGGGCGACGAGCGGCGCGGCGCCCTCAAAGACGGCGGCGCGCAGCGCGAGGACGGCATCGAGCAGCGCGGCGTCGTCGAGTTCGCCCGCCGGGAGGGTGAAGGAAGGTGCCAGATCCTGAACGTTCATCGCCTGAAGGCTCCTGCGCGTGAGAGCGCCAAGCTAGGCAGATGATGTTACGCGCCCGTGACCAGAGCCTTCTTGATATAGGTCATCCAGTATACCCCACGGGCGCAGATGAAGCTCAGTACAGACAAGATTTGACCAGCGCGGACTCGTGTCATTCCGAGCCGGGCGACTGGCCCCGACGGTGGATGACGGCCCGGTGATAGGTGGTGGGCTGGCCGTTGGCGCCGCGATTGCGGTTCACCTGGCCTTCCTGACTTAACCTGTCGAGCGTTTCCTGGATGTCTTTCTGCATGTCCTTCGCATAGGCCTCGGATACCGCCTCGACCGTCAGGCCGCCGCGCGAGCGGCCCACGATCGCCAGTACCCGTTCTTCCAGATCCATGATGCTCTCCCCTGCGTCGTCGTGAATCACGCTAGCATGCCGGGGGCAAGATTTGGGGAGTCCGGCGCGATCGAACAGGCCCCGGCGCGGGGAAAGGCACCCATTTCTTGACTCCGCCGCCGTCCCACGGTAAAGCCCGGCCATCCTCGCATAGTCGCGAGCCGACCCGCCGCCCGGACCTTGAGTCCGGAGGTTAACGCCCGACAGCGCGATGCGCCCTCGGGCGCGTTCGGCATTGCGTGTCTTTCCGCGGGGACATGGAGCTGAGCGAACGCATGTTCGATTCATTGAGCGACCGCCTCGGCGGCATACTCGACCGGCTGAAACGACGCGGCGCCCTCACCGAGGCCGACGTGAACGAGGCCATGCGCGAGGTGCGTCGGGCGCTGATCGAGGCCGACGTGGCGCTCGACGTGGTGCGCTCCTTCACCGATCGGGTGCGCACGCGCGCCGTGGGCGCCGAGGTGATCAAGTCGATCACCCCCGGCCAGATGGTGGTGAAGATCGTTCATGACGAACTCATCGCCATGCTCGGCTCCGACGCCAAGCCGATCGACCTCGATGCCGCCCCGCCGGTTCCGGTGCTGATGGTCGGCCTGCAGGGCTCGGGCAAGACCACCTCCACCGCCAAGATCGCCAAGCGCCTCACCGAGCGGTCGAACCGCAAGGTGCTGATGGCCTCGCTCGACACCCGCCGCCCGGCGGCGATGGAGCAGCTGGCCACGCTCGGCCAGCAGGTCAATGTCGCCACCCTGCCGATCGTCGCCGGCCAGTCCGCCGTGCAGATCGCGCGGCGCGCGATGGAGGCCGCCCGCCTCGGCGGCTACGACGTCGTGATGCTCGACACCGCCGGCCGCGTCACGCTCGACGAGGCGCTGATGGCCGAGGTGGCGGAGGTGAAGGCGGCGACGCAGCCGCATGAAGTGCTGCTCGTCGCCGACAGCCTCACCGGCCAGGACGCCGTGACCACCGCCAAGGCTTTCGACGAGCGCGTCGGCCTCACCGGCATCGTGCTGACCCGTGCCGATGGCGATGGCCGCGGCGGTGCGGCGCTCTCCATGCGCGCCGTCACCGGCAAGCCGATCAAGCTCATCGGCACCGGCGAGAAGATGGACGCGCTGGAGGATTTCGATCCCCGCCGCGTCGCCGGGCGCATTCTCGGCATGGGCGACGTGGTGTCGCTGGTCGAGAAGGCGGTTGAGAATATCGACGCCGAAAAGGCGATGGCCGCCGCCGAGCGCATGCGCAAGGGGCAGTTCGACCTTGAAGACCTGCGCATGCAGCTCGACCAGATGGAAAAGCTCGGCGGTCTCGGCGGGCTGATGGGCATGCTGCCCGGGGTCGGCAAGATGAAGAACCAGCTTGCCGCGTCCGGCATGAATGACGGTGTCATCAAGCGCCAGAAGGCCATCATCGATTCGATGACCCGCAAGGAGCGGCGCAACCCGAAGCTGATGGACGGCTCGCGCCGCAAGCGCATCGCCGCCGGCTCCGGCACCAAGGTGGAAGAGGTCAACCGCCTGATGAAGATGCACCGCCAGATGGCGGACATGATGAAGGCGATGGGCGCCAACGCGGCCGGCAAGCGCGGCGGCCCGATGGCGGGCCTCGCCTCGATGTTCGGCCTCGGCGGGGGCGGCGGCATGGGCGGCATGCCCAGCCCCGAGCAGCTCAAGCAGATGGCCGAGAAGATGCCGGGCGGCGGGGCCTCGGGCCCCGGCGGGTTGCCGAACCTGCCGCCGAATTTCCCCGGCAACATGCCGGGCGGCTTCCCCGGTCTTGGCAAGCCGGGCGGCTTTCCCGGCCTGCCGGGCTTTGGCAAGGGGCCGAAGAAGAAGTGAGCGTTTGAACATCCGTCATCCCGGACGGTGCCTCAAGCGCCGATCCGGGATCGTTCTCCGCCTTGGGCGGCATGCGATCCCGGATCGGCGTTCGTGACGCCTTCGTCATCCGGGATGACGGCCGACACCGAAAAACAGAACAGACACACTGAAAGGAAGACCCATGTCCCTCAAGATTCGTCTCGCCCGTGGCGGCGCCAAGAAGCGTCCCTATTACCGCATCGTCGTCGCCGATTCGCGCTCCCCGCGCGATGGCCGCTTCATCGAGAAGATCGGCACCTTCGATCCGCTGAAGCCCAAGGACGCCGCCGACCGCTTCACCCTCGACGTGGAGAAGGCCAAGGCCTGGCTCGCCAAGGGCGCCCAGCCGACCGACCGCGTCGCCCGCTTCCTTGACAGCCTCGAACTGGTCAAGCGCGCCGCCCGCAACAACCCGGAGAAGGCCGTTCCCGGCAAGAAGGCGCAGGAGCGCGCCGCCGAAGCCGCCAAGGCCGCTGAAGCCGCCGCCGCGGCTGCTGCCTCCGCCGAGTGAGGCTTTCGTCACCTCTCCCCATCGGGGAGAGGTCGGCCCTCCGGGCCGGGTGAGGGGGTCTTGCCTGCCCATCCGGCGACAGGCCCCTCACCCCGACCCTCTCCCCGTCGGGGAGAGGGAGCACGCAGCGCTGGACCCTGCCCATGCCGAACGACCTCGTCATGCTCGCCCGCATCGGCGCCCCGCACGGGGTGAGGGGCGAGGTGCGGCTGTTCATCTTCGCGCAGAATCCCGATGCGCTCGGCGAATACGGCCCGCTCTCCGACGAAGGCGGCACGCGCACCTTCCGCATCAGGACGATGCGGCCCGCGAAGGAGCATTTCGTCGCCCGCATCGAGGGCGTCGACACGCGCGAGCAGGCCGAAGCGCTGACCAATACCGGCCTTTATGTCGCGCGCAGCCTGCTGCCTCCGCCCGATGACGCGGACGATTTCTACCATTCCGATCTCATCGGGCTCAAAGCGGTGACGCCGGAGGGCGCGCCCTTCGGCAAGGTCGCGGCGGTGCATGATTTCGGCGCCGGCGATATTCTGGAGATCGTGCCCGAGGGCGGCGGCAAGACCGTGATGCTGCCCTTTACCCGCGCGGTGGTGCCGAGCGTGGACGTGAAGGGCGGGCTCGTCGTGGTCGATGCCGGCGAATGGGCGCGCGAGGAGGCCCCGCCTCCCGAGGCGGACCAGAGCTAGGCGCGGCACATGTGGCGCGCCTCGGTTCTCACCATTTTTCCCGAGATGTTCCCCGGCCCGCTCGGCGTCTCGCTTGCCGGGCGCGCGCTCGGGCAGGGCGCTTGGGGGCTTGAGACCGTCGACCCGCGCCTGCACGCCACCGACCGCCACCGCTCGGTGGACGACACCCCGGCCGGCGGCGGGCCGGGCATGGTGATGCGCGTGGATGTGCTGGCCCGCGCGGTCGACGCTGCGGCGCCCGAGGGCGATGCCCGTCCGCGCCTTCTCATGACCCCGCGCGGTGCCCCGCTGACGCAGGCCCGCGTGCGCGATCTGGCGGCGGGGGAGGGGGTCGTCCTTGTCTGCGGCCGCTTCGAGGGTGTCGACGACCGGCTGGTCGCGGCGCGCGGGCTGGAAGAGGTCTCGGTCGGCGACGTGGTGCTCTCCGGGGGGGAGATTGGCGCGCTGGTGCTGCTCGACGCCTGCGTGCGCCTGCTGCCCGGGGTGATGGGGCACCCCGAATCCGGCACCGAGGAGAGTTTTTCGGCCGGGCTGCTGGAATATCCGCAATATACGAGGCCGCAGAGCTTCGAGGGGATGGAGATCCCCGCCATCCTCACCTCGGGCGATCACGCGAAGGTGGCCCGCTGGCGCCGTGAGCAGGCGGAAGCGGTGACGCGGGCGCGGCGGCCGGACCTGTGGGCGGCCCATGCCGCCGCGCATGACCGTTCTGCGACGAAGAAGGCATGACAAGCGGCCCGACTTCGCGTATAGGGCGCGCCATCACTACCAACTGACAACAGCAAGATGCGAACGGCAAAGGCCGATTTCGCCTGAGGTGATAAAATGGTCGATATTATCCGCGAGCTCGACATCGAGCAGGCTGCCAAGCTTTCCGAAATCCGGGCCATTCCCGATTTCCAGCCGGGCGACACCGTCATCGTCAACGTGAAGGTGAAGGAAGGCGAGCGCACCCGCGTTCAGGCCTATGAAGGCGTCGTGATCGCGCGCTCCGGCGGCGGCATCAACGAGAACTTCACCGTCCGCAAGATTTCCTATGGCGAGGGTGTCGAGCGCGTTTTCCCGCTCTTCTCGCCGAACATCGACAGCCTGAAGGTTGTCCGTCGCGGCAAGGTGCGCCGCGCCAAGCTCTATTACCTGCGCGATCGTCGCGGCAAGGCCGCCCGCATCACCGAGCGCCAGGACAAGAACGCCGCCAGCCGCAAGAAGGGCGCGCCGGTCGCCGCCGAGTGATCTCCGTTTTCTGACATGGCTGACGACAAGGCCGGGGCATGCCCCGGCCTTTTGTTTGTCGGGACGCCCCCGCGAGGGGCGCGTGGCGGGGGCGTGGCGGCGGCGCGCGCGCCTTCAGCAATCCTTGATGTGTCGCACGCGGGTATTGGTCTGCTGCTCGACAATCAGCGTGCCATCGCCGAGGAAAGCCGCCTGCATCACGGTGGCAAAGTCGGGCTTGCGCAGCGGGCAGGTGATGAGCTGGGTCTCGCGGGCGACAGGTTTCGCCTGCACCGTCACCTCAACCCGATTGCGGTTTTCAACCGAAGCAACGAGCGCGCCGATGGCGGCCAGAATCAGGGCGATATCGGTTGCGCGCATGTGCGGCTCCAGAATTGATGGAGCAGCGTAACGCAGCGTCATCTATTGCGCTACATATCAATGACGCAGCGGCATTTGTGGAAATCACGGCCGAAATCTGCGGTCACTACTCAATAATACATTATTTCAGCATGACGGGCGCGTGCTTGCGGAAGCGCGCGGGTGTTCCCATCTGACGGGTCGGTATCCGTGCGTCTCTGGCCGCGACGGATTGCCGCCCGATTGTTCGCGGCGGTGAGACTTGCTAGAAGAGTTCCATGATCAGCATGCCGGACATCAAGGCAGGGGCGAGCCGGGACGCGGAGCATTCCGCGGCTTGCGGCGGCGTGCGTCCGGAAGTCCGCCGTCGCCTGCCGACCACCATCGGCTTTGCCGCCGTGCCGGACCATGTCCGCCTGCCGTCGCGCTTTTTCGGCCGCTTCACCGCCAGCGCGGTCGCGGGGCTTAGCTGAGCGCGGTCCGGGGCGATCACGCCCCCGGCCGCGCGTGCGAGCCAGGTGATTGCCAACCTGACGGCTTGCGAGCCCCGTCATGACACCCTCCTTCAAGAGACGCCGACATGAGCACGTCTGCCCCCCGTACCCTGTACGACAAGATTTTCGAGGACCACGTTGTTGAACGGCAGGAAGACGGCACCTGCCTGCTCTATATCGACCGCCATCTCGTGCATGAGGTGACGAGCCCGCAGGCCTTCGAGGGGCTGCGCCTCGCCGGACGCCGCGTGCACGCGCCCACCAAGACGCTGGCCGTGGTCGACCACAACGTGCCCACCACCGACCGCCGTTTCGGCATCGACGATCCCGAAAGCCGTACCCAGGTCGAGACGCTGGCCGAGAACGCGCGCGATTTCGGCATCGAGTATTTCAACGAGCTCGACCGGCGCCAGGGCATCGTCCACGTCATCGGCCCGGAGCAGGGCTTCACCCTGCCGGGCACGACCATCGTGTGCGGCGACAGCCACACCTCGACGCATGGCGCGTTCGGCGCGCTCGCGCAGGGCATCGGCACGTCGGAGGTCGAGCACGTGCTGGCCACCCAGACGCTGATCCAGCGCAAGGCGCGGAACATGCGCGTCAGCGTCGACGGCACGCTGCCCGAGGGCGTGACCGCCAAGGACGTGACGCTCGCCATCATCGGCGCCACCGGCACCGCGGGCGGCACCGGCCATGTCATCGAATATTCCGGCGAGGTGTTTCGCAACCTGACGATGGAAGGCCGCATGACGGTCTGCAACATGTCCATCGAGGGCGGCGCGCGGGCCGGCATGATCGCGCCCGACGAGACCACCTATGCCTATGTGAAGGACCGCCCGCGCGCGCCGAAGGGTGCGGCCTGGGACGCCGCGCTGCGCTATTGGGACACGCTGCGCACGGATGACGGCGCGTTCTTCGACAAGGAAATCCGGCTCGACGGCTCGGCTCTGCCGCCCATCGTCTCCTGGGGCACCAGCCCGGAGGATGTCATCTCGGTCGAGGGGCTGGTTCCCGATCCCGAACTGATCGAGGACGAGGGCCGGCGCGACGCCAAGAAGCGGGCGCTCGCCTATATGGGGCTGACGCCGGGGACGAAGATTACCGACATCACCATCGACAAGGTGTTCATCGGCTCCTGCACCAATGCCCGCATCGAGGATCTGCGCGCGGCGGCGAAGGTGATCGCCGGGCACACGGTGCGCGAGGGCGTGTCGGGGATGGTGGTTCCCGGCTCCGGCCTGGTGAAGCTGCAGGCCGAGGCGGAGGGGCTGGACGCCATCTTCCGGGCGGCGGGCTTCGACTGGCGCGAGCCGGGCTGCTCCATGTGCCTGGGCATGAATGCCGACAAGATCGGCCCCGGGCAGCGCTGCGCCTCCACCTCGAACCGCAATTTCGAGGGGCGGCAGGGCCACAAGGCGCGCACGCATCTCGTCTCGCCGGCCATGGCGGCGGCGGCGGCCATTGCCGGCCGCTTCGTCGACATCCGCCAGTGGCCCTATTCGAACTGATCGAATGGACGCGGCCCGGCTCCTCGCGGGGCCGGGCCGCGTCGCGTTGCTCAGCCGCAGCTGTCCTCGCGGGCATAGTGGTAATGCCCGCGCGTTCCGAGCTTCACGACCCGGTCGAAGCAGTTCGGCCCGACGTCGTCGCGAAACACGTCGTCGCGAAACACGTCATAGGGTGCAAAGGCGTAGCCCGAGCGGAAGAGCGGAAAGCCGTAATGGCCGGGAACGCCGTGGAAGGCCTCGTGGACATGAAGGGCGTGGGGCAGGAAGAGCGGGCTGCCATAGCCCTCCGCGTGGAACGCCGGGGCGGCACGGAATCCACCGTGGAATTCGCCGCCGCCCAGGTGCTCGCCGAAACCCCCGCCCATATGGCCGCCTCCGAAATGGCCGCCACCGCCGCCGAAACCATGCGCGGAAGCCGCGCCGGCACCGACACTGACGAGAGACAGCGCGAGAAGCCCGGCCTTCAGCGCGCCGGCTGCGCGAGACGTGATTGTAGTCATCATCGTCGTCCTTCAGTAACTTCAGCAGGACGTCGCCCACGGGGCAGGTGGGGATGTCGGGGCCGGCCGCCAGCCCTTCTGACGCAGCGTGACGGGTGGAGAAACATGCGAATTGGAAAGAGGATGGCATGAGCCGCTCGCCCTTCGAGCCTTCGCCGGATGACGACCCCATGGAAATGTGGGGCCGGCGGATCGGCCGTGGGCTGGCGATCGTGGCGTGCCTCGTGCTGGCCTATTACCTCCTGACGACCTATGTCCGGCTGCCGGGATGAGGAACGGTGGCCCCGGGGCCGCGCGGCGCGGTGAGCCTGTGGGACGCCGATGACACAATGCGAGATCGGCGTTCCCGCGCGGGTGCTCGCGGGCCATTCCATCTGTCACATTTTTGGAGGGCTCGGGTTTTATACCGCCTTCCACGGGCGCAATGTCGATGCGTTTTCCGTCCGCACCGGGATGCGCCGGAGTTTCGCCGCGAAGACGTGATGCTGTGTCGGCGCCAGCAACAGGGGCGGCCGGCAGAACATGCTTACAATCCGATCGGCGGAATCGTCCGACAGGCAGGCGCTCGCGTCTTTTCTGGCGCAGAATTTCCTGTCCGAGCCCAGCATGCGGGCCATTTTCGCCGTACCCGCAGGTTTGCCGCCCGGAGCTTTGCCGTTCGGCGCCTTGCAGGTCTGGTTCGTGGCCGCGCTCTCGGTGTGGACAAGTGGAGCCCCCAACCAGGCCATAATCGCGCAGCAGGACGACCGGATCGTCGGCGCCATCATCTTGTCGGGCCGCGAAAAGCTGAGTCTCGCCGTTGCCTGGGGCTGGTTCTGGACGATCTGCTTGGGCTGCGGGCTGAAGGTGGTGTTTCGATCGCTGATGGCCGAATGGCAGCGCCGGGATAGCTGGCCCAGGAACAAGCCCATCATCATCGAATTCGTCGCCATTCTGGCGGAGCATCGAGGTCGCGGGATCGCCTCGGAACTCTTCGCCGAGGCCCATAAGCAGGGCACGGAATTCTGGCTGGAAACCACGCTGGACCAGAATATTGGCATATTCGAGCGTATCGGCTACCGGGTCGTCTCGGATCATTCGGCGCTCGGCTGCCGCCATTTCGCGATGATGTTCAGCAAGAACTGATGAGCGGAGCCCCGATTCGCGCGGGCCCGCCGAGGACAATCCCCAACAGGCGGAGGCTGGACGGATGAGCGCTGACGGAGGACGGCCGGCGGCCGAGTGGCTGAAGCTGAGCGCGCCGACACTGGCCGAAATGGAGGCGATGGCGCTGGACGCCTATGCGCGGCTGCCCGAGGCCTTCCGCGCCATGTGCGGCAATCTCGTCGTGCGGGTGGAGGATTTCCCCACCGACGACGTGCTGGAGGAGATGGAGGCGGAAACACCGTTCGACCTGCTCGGCCTGTTCCAGGGCATCGGCCTCGCGCAGGGCTATGAGCGGGTGACGGGCACGCTGCCAAACATGATCTTCCTCTACCGCCGGCCCATTCTCGACTACTGGGCCGAGCACGAGGACACGCTGGGCGATGTCGTGACCCATGTGCTGGTGCATGAGATCGGCCATCATTTCGGGCTGTCGGACGAGGACATGGAGCGGCTGGAGGAGCAGGCGGATACGTAGGCCACCCGATTGGCAAGGGCGCGTCGTCCTGATTAGAATAAATCTAACCTAGGAGACGCGTGTCATGTCGCTATCGACGGCCTCATCGTCGCTCACCCCGCACTACCCCCTGTCGCTGCGTGCGCTGCACTGGCTGACCGTTCTGGCGATCATCGTCGTGTACGGCGTGACATATGCCGAACCGCTCTTCGAGCGCGGTTCGCTGGGGCGCACGCTGCTGTGGTGGACGCATATATCGGTGGGATTGCTCGTCCTCGCCTTCGTCGTGCTGCGCTTCGTGTTTCGCGCGGTGGGGCCGGTTCCCCCGCCCTCGGTGGCGCTGTCGCGGCTGGTTCACCTCGCTTCGGTCGCGGTTCACGTGCTGCTCTACGCGCTGCTCGTCGTCACACCGCTCGTGGGCATCTATCTCGCCTTCCTGCGCGGCAACGAGGTGTCGTTCTTCAGCCTGTTCACGATTGCCTCGCCCATCCCGGTCGATCGCACGGCAGCGCGGGAGGTGCAGGAAATTCACGAATGGCTGGCCAATGGGCTGGTCCTGCTCGCGCTGGCCCATGCGCTGGCGGCCTTCGCGCACCATTTCGTGCTCAAGGACGACGTGCTGCGCCGCATGTTGCCCCGGCACTGATGCAGGGAAAGCTGGGCATCGGGTCGGCGCGTTGATATTGAGGGCGGGAAAATCTCCGGGACCGGCCATGGGCCCGGCTCCCGGACCGGAAGAGGATGTTGGCCGTGGACAAGTTCACCACCCTGAGCGGCATCGCCGCGCCGCTGCATCTGGTCAATGTCGATACCGACATGATCATCCCCAAGCAGTACCTGAAGACCATCAAGCGCACGGGGCTCGGCACCGGCCTGTTCTCCGAGCTGCGCTACAAGGATGACGGCTCGGACAATCCCGATTTCGTGCTGAACAAGCCGGCCTACAAGGGCGCCTCGATCCTCGTCGCCGGCGACAATTTCGGCTGCGGGTCCTCGCGCGAGCACGCACCCTGGGCGCTGCTCGATTTCGGCATTCGCTGCGTGATTTCCACGTCCTTCGCCGACATCTTCTACAATAACTGCTTCAAGAACGGCATCCTGCCGATCGTGGTGACGCCGGAGCAGCTCGCCGCCCTGTTCGACGATGCCGAGCGTGGCGCCAATGCCCGCGTCACCGTCGATCTGGAGAGCCAGACCATTTCCGGCCCGGATGGCGGCACCATCCATTTCGACCTCGACCCGTTCCGCAAGCACTGCCTGCTGAACGGGCTGGACGATATCGGCCTCACCCAGGTGAAGGCGGACAAGATCAAGACCTATGAGGCCCAGCTCGCCGAGGATCGTCCGTGGGCGTGAGCCGGCGGCCGTGACGAGCGCGAGAAACATCCGCCCATGAGCACGCGTCGCCTGATTTCCTCCGGCTCGTCCTTCGAGGCGATTGCCGGCTATTCCCGCGCGGTGGTGGACGGGGACGACATCTTCGTCTCCGGCACGACAGGCTATGATTACGCGGCGATGGAACTGCCCGAGGATCTTCTCGCGCAGACCCATGGCTGTTTCCGCAACATCGCGAGCGCGCTCGGCGAGGCGGGGGGCTCCCTCGATGACGTGGTGCGCGTGCGCTACATCGTGACGCGGGCGGAATATGCCGACGAGGTGTTCCCGATCTTCGGCCAGTATTTCGGCACGGCGCGCCCGGCGGCCACGCTGATCGTCGCCGGCCTGCTGCAGCCGGAGATGAAGATCGAGATCGAGGTGACGGCGCGCCGGCGCCGCTAGCAACGGTCCCTCAGTCCACCCGCCGGACGGGGGGGGAATGTCGTGATTCGCGCGCGTGTCGGTGCACGGAGACGGGTGAGATGTCGGGCGGCGCAATTTCGTCCTTTACAGCGCCGCCGTCCCGGGATGGAATCGTTCAAAATATAAATGGACGTTCCGGGAGACGCCCAATGTGCCGTATCTTCGCGGGCCAGGCGCCCGAGACCTATGAAGGCCAGACGCGCTCCGTGCGCATCGGCGGACATTCCACGTCGATTCGACTGGAGGCCGCGTTCTGGACCGTGCTGGAGGACGTGGCGGCACATCAGGGCATGAGTCTGGGCAAGTTCGTCACCAAGCTGCATGACGAGGTGCTCGACCTGCATGGCGAGGTGCGCAACTTCGCCTCGCTGCTGCGCTGCTCCTGCCTGATCTATCTCGCCGAGGTGCGCCCCGGCGCGGCCGGTCCCGTGCCGATGAGCGCGGCAGCGGCGCGCGAGCGTTATCTGCACCAGAGCGCGACGCTGCAGCTCCAGGCGGCGGAATAGGGCTTGGCTCGCTCTCTCCGCGGAAAGTGTGGCGCGAGGGCCCCGGCCCGAGGACATCCGCTGCCGCATCGCAATGCACATCGTGGTGATGTGTTAGCTGCCTACCACCTCCCGCCTCTCGCGGAGCCTAGCATCCTCCTTCGACGGCGCAGCGGCGCCGCATCGGGATTCAAGGCCGGAGGAACAGGTGGCGAAGGCCATTCATTCGATGATCCGCGTGCTCGACGAGGCGCGCTCGGTTGATTTCTATCATCGCGCCTTCGGGCTCGATATTGCCGATCGCTTCGCATTTGACGGCTTCACGCTGGTCTACCTGCGCAACGCGCAAGCCGATTTCGAGGTCGAGCTGACCATCAATCACGACCGCACCGAGCCCTACCAGCTCGGCGATGGCTATGGGCATATCGCCTTCGTGGTGGATGATCTCGACGCCGAGCACGCCCGCTTCGTTGAAGCCGGGCTCAATCCCAATCCGGTCAAGGAATTCTTCCGCGAGGGCGTACTGCTCGCGAAGTTCTTCTTCGTCACCGATCCCGACGGTTACAAGATCGAAGTGCTGCAGAAGCACGGGCGCTATCGCTGATTGACCACACCTGCAGCGCGCCGCAGCGCCAGGGCGGCGCGCTGTACTGAAACAAGACTCAAAGAACATATAAAAATCTTGGGAGGATAGAATGCCAACTCTGATCGACAGGCGAGGTCCGTCCCGCCGTGCCGTGCTCGGCGGCATCGGTGCCGCCGGCGCGCTGATGGTGAGCGGGGCGGCGGTGCTCAACCCGCGCGAGGCGTGGGGGCTCGAAGTCTCCGCACTCAAGCCGGAGACCATGCGCACCCTCATCGTGATGGCGCGCGACATCTACCCCCATGACCGCGTGCCCGACCGCTTCTACGCCATCGCGGTGAAGCCCTATGAGGCGGCAGCGGCCAAGGATCCCGCGACGAAGACCTTGATCGAGGACGGCGTGGTCACTCTCGATACGCTGGCCAAGGCCCGGCATGGCACCGCCTATGCCGATCTCGGCTGGGAGGACCAGCGCGTCGCCGTGCTCCGGCAGATCGAGGGCGGCGCCTTCTTCGAGAAGGTGCGCTCCGGACTGGTGGTCGGTCTCTACAACCAGGAGGAGGTGTGGCCGATCTTCGGCTACGAGGGCTCCTCGGCCGACAAGGGCGGTTACATCGACCGCGGCTTCAACGATCTCGCCTGGCTGTGAGGGGAGTGGGAACATGTCTGCACCCTTCGATCTGAACGATGATTCCGTCGTCGTCATTGTCGGCTCCGGCGCCGGTGGCGGCACGCTGGGCACCGAGCTTGCGCTCAAGGGCATCAAGGTGGTGATCCTTGAGGCCGGCCAGCGCCACAATATGGAAGACTTCATCAATAACGAGTGGGACAGCTTCGCCCAGCTGGCCTGGACCGACATGCGCACCACGTCCGGCTCGTGGCGCGTGCACAAGAACTTCCCCAACCTGCCGGCGTGGATCGTCAAGGCGGTGGGTGGTTCTTCCGTGCATTGGGCGGGCGCCTCGTTGCGTCTGCAGGAGCACGAGTTCAAGACCCATTCGACCTATGGCGGCCTCGAGGGCGCCAACCTGCTGGACTGGCCGATCACGCTGAAAGAGCTGGAGCCGTGGTACGCCAAGGCCGAGGACCGCATGGGCGTGACGCGCACCAACGGCATTCCCGGCCTGCCCGGCAACAACAATTTCAAGGTGTTCGAGGCCGGCGCGAAGAAGATCGGCTACAAGGAAGTCTCGACCGGCCGCATGGCGATCAACAGCGAGCCGCGCGCCGATCGCGGCTCCTGCCAGCAGATCGGCTTCTGCTTCCAGGGCTGCAAGTCGGGCGCGAAATGGTCGACGCTGATCGCCGAGATCCCGCGCGGCGAGGCCACCGGCAATCTCGAAGTCCGCCCGCAGAGCATGGTGCAGAAGATCGAGCACGATGCCTCCGGCAAGGCGACGGGCGTCGTCTATGTCGACAAGGACGGCAAGACGCAGCGGCAGAAGGCGCGCATCGTCGCGGTGGCCGGCAACTCGATCGAGAGCCCGCGCCTGCTGCTCAATTCGGCCAGCAACATGTTCCCGGACGGGCTGGCCAATTCCTCCGGCCAGGTCGGGCGCAACTACATGCGCCACATGACGGGCTCGGTCTACGCGGTGTTCGACAAGCCGGTGCACATGTATCGCGGCACCACCATGGCGGGCATCGTGCGCGACGAGGCGGGTTTCGATACCAAGCGCGGCTTCGTCGGCGGCTATGAGCTGGAGACGCTCTCGCTCGGCCTGCCCTTCATGGCCGCCTTCCTCGATCCGGGCGGCTGGGGCCGCTCCTTCACCTCCGCCATGGACGGCTATGTCAACATGGCCGGCCTGTGGATCGTCGGCGAGGACATGCCGCAGGAGACCAACCGGGTCACGCTCAACACCAGCGTGAAGGACCAGTATGGCCTGCCGGTCGCCGACGTGCATTTCGACGACCACGCCAACGACGTCGCCATGCGCGACCACGCCTACCGGCAGGGCACGGCGATGTACGAGGCGGTCGGCGCGGTGCGGGCCATGCCAACGCCGCCCTATCCCTCGACGCATAATCTCGGCACCAACCGGATGAGCGAGAAGCCGCGCGACGGCGTGGTGAACAAGCACGGGCAGACGCACGACGTGCCAAACCTGTTCGTCTCCGATGGCAGCCAGTTCACCACCGGCGGCGCCGAGAACCCCACGCTCACCATCGTGGCGCTGGCGCTGCGGCAGGCCGACTTCATCGCCGGGGAGATGTCGAAGAAGACGATCTGACCGGCGGCAGGCGAGAGCCTTCCGGCGTTGCGTCGGCGGGCTCCGGCCCTGCGGCCTGCCGGACAAGGTTTCCGTGCCGTCCGTCGGGGCTCGGCCTCGCCGCCGGCCCGGCCGATCAGGCGACCTGCCTCCCTCCCACCGCCGGCCCACGCGCCGGCGGTGTTCTTTTGCCGGTGGGGCCCTGCCGCCGCTTGCCAGTCCTCGCGCCAGCCATTAGCACTCGCTGGCCCTATGACTGATCGCAGCATCGGCATTCTCTACAGGCGCAAGCGAGGGAAACCATGGCCACCCACAAGCTCCTCCTCCTCCCCGGCGACGGCATCGGCTCCGAAGTGATGGCCGAGGTGAAGAAGGTCATCGGCTGGCTCGACGCGCAGGGGCTCGCCTCCTTCGCCATCGAGGAGGACCTCGTCGGCGGCGCGGCCTATGATTCCTGCGGCCAGCCGATTTCCGAGGAGGCGATGGCCAAGGCCTTCGCCGCGGACGCCATCCTGCTTGGTGCCGTCGGTGGGCCGAAATGGGCCAATGTCCATTATGAAGTGCGCCCGGAGGCGGGCCTGCTGCGGCTGCGCAAGGACCTGCAGCTCTTCGCCAATCTGCGTCCCGCCATGTGCTATCCCGCGCTCGCCGACGCCTCCAGCCTCAAGCGCGATCTGGTCGAGGGTCTCGACGTGCTGATCGTGCGCGAATTGACCGGCGGCGTCTATTTCGGCGAGCCCAAGACCATCACCGATCTCAGCGACGGTCAGAAGCGCGCCATCGACACGCAGGTCTATGAATCCTACGAGATCGAGCGCATCGCCCGCGTCGCGTTCGAGCTGGCGCGCACCCGCAAGAACCGCGTGGTCTCCACCGAAAAGCACAACGTCATGAAGACCGGCGTGTTGTGGAAGCAGGTGGTGAGCGAGGTTCACGGCTCCGACTACAATGACGTGACGCTCGAACATCAACTTGCCGATTCCTGCGGCATGCAGCTGGTGCGCGCGCCCAAGCAGTTCGACGTGATCGTCACCGACAACCTGTTCGGCGACATTCTCTCCGACGTGGCCGCCATGCTCACCGGATCGCTCGGCATGCTGCCCTCCGCCTCGCTCGGCGCGGTGGAAGAGATCAGCGGCAAGCGCCGCGCGCTTTATGAGCCGGTGCACGGCGCCGCGCCGGACATTGCCGGCCAGGGCGTCGCCAATCCGATCGCCATGATCGGCTCTCTGGCCATGGCGCTGCGCTATTCCTTCGGCCTCATCGAGGCGGCCGATCGCGTCGAGGCCGCCATTGCCGGCGTGCTGGCGGATGGCTACCGCACCGGCGATATCTGGTCGGAAGGCATGACCCGGGTCGGCACGGCGGGCATGGGCGATGCGGTCATCGCCGAATTGGCCAAGGCGGCCTGACCCAACAGGGCGGCATGAGCTCGGCGGTTTCCGGGCCGGCGACCCATCGGGCTCGCGCTCCTCATGCCGGCGGTCTTGCCAATGGGATCGGCAGATAAAATAAAAGCCCGGCGCGAGCCGGGCTTTTTTCATGCGGGATCGGCACGGGGCGGTCGGCACGGGGCGCTTGGAAAAGCGGGAGGGTGAAACCCACCTCCCGGCCCGTTCCGCAGGCCGGCGCGATCAACAGGCCGGCGCGATCAATAGGCTGGCAGGTCGAAGGCGCTCGGCAGCGGCCAGCGCGTGCCCGTGATGGAGCCGTTATCGCCATAGGTCGGATAGCGCGGGATCGTCGCGAACACATAGTTGAGGTCGCGCGCGGTGCCCGGCTTCACCACCGGGCCCGGATCCAGGAAAGAGCGCGGAGGCGGCTTGCGGATGATGATGCGCGTCTCCTGCGCCTGCGCGGGCGCGGCGACGACGAACGTGCCGGCGACAAAGGCCGCGCCAGCCATCAGGGTCGCGAGCATGATCGGGTTGACGCGCATTTTTACCTCCAGGCGACGCCGGCTTCGGACGACGCGACTTACGTCACGATAACATATGGTCGCAACTTATCGCCGCGTCGAGATGAGAGAAGTACTAATTGCGTCGGTTGGCGATGAAGTTCGCCGCTTCGGCGAGCAGTGTGGCTTTGCTGCCGAAGCCGGCCAGCGCCGCGCGGGCCTCCTCGACAAGGCGGGCGAGTTCGGCGCGCGCGCCCGGAACGCCCATCAGGTCCACCAGCGTGGCCTTGCCGGCGGCGGCATCCTTGCCGACCGCCTTGCCCACCTCGCCCGCATCGCCTTCCACGTCGAGCAGGTCGTCGGCGATCTGGAAGGCGCGGCCGATGGCGCGGGCATAGGTCTCGAGGCTGGCGCGTTCCGCCGCGCTCGCCCCGCCCAGCACGGCGCCGGCCTCGCAGGCATAGTGCAGCAGCGCGCCGGTCTTGAGCGCCTGCAGGTGCTCGATGTCGCCCGCTGTCGCGGCACCGCGTCCGGCGGCGGCGAACCGGCCCTCGGCGGCGAGGTCCAGCATCTGCCCGCCGACCATGCCGCCGGCGCCGGCGGCGCGGGCGAGCCCGGCAACCAGAGCGATTCGCGCGTGCGCGTCGGGGCCGGCATCCTCGCGCGCGAGAATCTCGAAGGCGAGGGTGAGAAGGCCGTCGCCGGCGAGAATCGCCGTCGCCTCGTCAAAGGCGCGGTGCACGGTCGGCTGGCCGCGGCGCAGGTCGTCATCATCCATGGCCGGCAGGTCGTCATGCACCAGCGAATAGCAGTGCACGCATTCCAGCGCGGCGGCGGCGGGCAGGGCGGCGGTGCGCGCCACGCCGAACAGGGCCGCCGATTCGATGACGAGGAAGGGACGCAGCCGCTTGCCGCCCGCCAGCGCGGCATGCCGCATCGCCGCCGCGAGGCGCGGGCTCGGGCCGCCGGCGCGGGCAATGGCGCCGTCCATATACTCCGTGACCATGGCGGCGCAGTCGCCGAGCGCCCGCATCAGGCGGGCGGAGAGGTCCTCGGAGGCGGCGATGCTCATCGATGTCACCCTCTGGCTGTCGGCTGCGGCTGAGTTTGCCTGCCCGAGCCGTCGCGGCCGGTCAAGGGAAACGCAGCCAGGGCGTGCCGCGAAAGGGGCAGAGCCAATGCGGCGCTGGCGTGCGGCGGGCGCGCGAAACACTCGATCGATGGTCGACCGCCGCGTCGCCGCTGGGTAATGTCGCGCGGCAAGGGGATCGGGATGCGCGTTCTGATATGGTGGGCCTGGCGGGTGGCGCTGGTCGTGGTGGCGGCGCCGCTGCTGCTCGCCCTGCTCTATAATGTGGTGCAGCCGGTTTCCACGCTCATGCTGTGGCGGCAGGCAATGCTGGAGCCGGTGACGCGCATCTGGGTGCCGATCGAGAACATCTCGCCCGCGCTGATCCGCAGCGTGCTCGCCTCGGAGGATGCGCGCTTCTGCGCCCATGACGGCGTCGATTTCGTCGAGCTGCAGAACGCGATGGACGATTCGGACGATGGCGAGCCCTCGCGCGGGGCGTCCACCATCACCATGCAACTGGCCAAGAACCTGTTCCTCTGGCCGGGGCGCAGCTTCATCCGCAAGGGGCTGGAGTTTCCGCTCGCGCTCTATCTCAACGCGGTGATGTCCAAGCGGCGCCAGATCGAGATCTATCTCAACCTGGCCGAATGGGGCCCGACCGGCGAATTCGGTGCCGAGGCGGGCGCGCAGCGGGCGTTTGGCAGCGGCATCGGTCGGCTTTCGGCCCGGCAGGCGGCGCTGCTCGCGGTGATGCTGCCCAATCCCTACAGGCGCGATGCCGGCAAGCCGGGTCCCGGGCTCAGCCGGCTGGCGGGGAATCTGGTCGCCCGCCTGCCGCGCGAGGGGCCGGAACTGACCGCCTGTCTCGGCCTCGGCTCGTGACGCTGCGGGAGAAACCGCGCGCCGGCTTGGTGTCCCCGCTTGGCGAGCCCGCCAAAACGGGCTATGAGGCCGGGGAAAAGGGCGTGCGGGCCCCCTTTCGCTCGCGCACTTGAGTCTGTATAAGCCGCCACTCGAATTACGCACGACCCGGCGCCGGCCCTGACAGGGCGAGAGCCATGCCGGCACAGGAGAAGACTATGGCCGTTCCGAAGAAGAAGACCAGCCCGTCGCGTCGCGGCATGCGCCGTTCGGCGGACGCCCTCGCCAAGCCGACCTATGTCGAGGACAAGGATTCCGGCGAACTGCGCCGTCCGCACCACCTCGACCTGAAGACCGGCATGTACAAGGGCCGGCAGGTGCTGAAGGTCAAGGTCGAGGCGTGAGCCCGGCCGGCGGGGCCTCGCTCCGCCTGCGCTGATCGATGCCGGCTGGTTCCCGTATCGGAATAGGCAGGGTATCGCGAGGTGCATGACGTCGCAGAACACGCTCTGGCGTTGAGGCCGGTCTCGTTGCGGGGCCGGCCTTTGCGTATCGGCAGATGGCTCGCCCCGTGCAATGGCGGGTGCCGCAATTGAGCGTGGCCGCATTGGTCATTTCTCAACCGCTCTGCGCGATGCTATGACTGATCGTGTCGATCTGGGGGAGTGGCTGTGTTGCGTGTCGGGCATGTCGCCTTCTGCCGGGGAAAGATCTCGGAACCTCTGCTGCGGGTCGCCGCGGCGCTGATCTGCCTGTCGGCGCTGGCCGGCTGCGCCTCGCGGCCCGGGCCCGATGCTCTTTCCGTGGTCGAGACGCAGGTGCCAGGCACGCGGGAGCACGTCATCCTCGTCGCTTCCTCGCGAGAGCGGGATCCGCGGCCGGGCGTGTTCTACAATGGCGAGCGCACGCCGGGCCTGAGCTTTGCCCGCGTCGACATGAGCGTGCCGCCGACCCACAAGCCGGGCATGGTGGAGTTTCCGCGCGACAAGCCCAACCCCGCCACCGACATGGTGGTGCGCGAGGCGGTCTATCGCGACACGCCGCAGGAATTCACGAGCGACCTCAAGGCCGAGCTGGCCCTTCGCCCGGTGGGGCAGAAGCAGGTGTTCATCTTCGTGCACGGCTTCAACACGCTGTATTCGGAGGCGCTGTACCGCTTCACGCAGATGGCGGAGGATTCGAAGTCGACCGCCGTGCCGGTGCTGTTCACCTGGGCCTCGCGCGGCGGCATCCAGGACTATGTCTACGACACCAACAGTGCCACCGCCGCGCGCGACCGGCTGGAGGAGACCATCCGTCTCGCCTTCGACAGCGGCGCGGAGAAGGTGAATATTCTCGCGCATTCCATGGGCAACTGGGTCACGGTCGAGGCGCTGCGCCAGATCCAGATCTCCGGCAAGCCGGTGCCGCAGGAGAAGATCGGCAATATCGTTCTGGCCTCGCCGGATATCGATGTCGACGTCTTCAAATCGCAGCTCAAGCGGTTCAATACGCCGCACAGGCCGTTCTTCGTCATCGTCTCGCGCGACGACAAGGCGCTCGCCTTCTCCGACTTCATCGCCGGCGACAAGCCGCGCGTCGGCGCCTATACCGACGACAAGGATCTTGTCGCGCTGGGCGCCGTCGTGGTCGACATGACCAATGTGAAGTCGTCGGACGGTTTCAACCACGGCAAGTTCGCGCAGCTGGCGGCGGCGGCGCCGGAGATCAGCAGCATGCTGGCGCAGGCGCGCAAGGGCGGCGTCGCGCAGGGCGTGCCCCTGCCGGGCCTCACCGGCATTCACTTCGACGGCATGGGCCGTTATCTGCCAACGACCACGGTTGCCGCGGCCCCGCCCTCGGCCGCCGCGACCCCGACGCAATAGATCCGGCGGGTTCTCGCCGGGCGTCCGCGCGGTGATGGGCTGATTCGAGAAGCGGACGCCTCGCGCCGCGGGCGGTCCGGCGCGGTTTTGCATGAATGTGCCGTCTCGCGGCTGGTGACCGACGCGCCATGATCGACAAGTCTCGCCGGGGCGGAGCGGAGCCCGATGTGCTGGCGCCTGACGCGGTCGCGCAGGTGATCCGCGACCTCGGGGCTGCCGCCTATCGCTGGACGCCGCCGGATGACCGGATGGTGTGGAGCGAGGGCGCGGAGGCGATGCTGGGCCCCGCGCGCGGCGATCACCTGAAGAGCGGGAAGGCCTATGACGGGCTGATCGCCAGCGGCTCCGGCCTGTCGCGGGCGGAAGCGGCGCGAGTCAGCGCGATCCATGGCCCGCAGGCGGGAACACGGCTGTTCGAGACGAGCTATTGCCTGCTGCCCCCGCCGGGCAGTTTCATGCCCACGCTCCGCGTGGAGGATTGCGGCGTCGGTCTGTTCGACACGGATGGCGAATTGCTGCGCATTGATGGCATGGTCCGGCCTGTGCCGGCAGCGCTCATGGATGCCGCCTTGGATGCTGCCATGGATGCTGCGCCGGGGGAGGGCGGGGCCGACCCGATGGCCGGGCGTGTGCATCTCACGCGGCTGGTCGAGCGGAAGCTGGCCGAGGCGGCGGGCGGAGACGCGGAATTCGGCTTCCTCATGGTGGGATTCGATCGCCTGGGCCGCCTCAACGAGGCCTATGGTTCGGAGATCGGCGACGAACTCATCGATGCCGTCGGGAGGCGCCTGCGGGATGAACGCGGCTCGGGCGAGGTGCTGGCGCGATTCTCGGGTAGCAAGTTCGGCCTGCTTCTCGCAGCGGAAAGGCTGGCGCTGGCGCCGCATTTCCTCGCGCGGGTGAACGCCACGCCCTTCCGCACCAGCGCGGGGCTGGTCACCGCCAGCGTGTCCGCCGGCGCCGTGGTGGCGCCGCGCGATGGCGGCCGGGCGGCGGAACTGTTCGCACATGCCCGTGACGCCCTGCGCAGCGCCCGTGCCCGGGGGGCGGGAAGTTTCGAGACTTTCCACGCGGCCGGCGACCACGCGCTCCAGCAACGGGCCAATCTGCGCTTCGTCGACGACATGCTCTCGGCGCTTGGCGAGAATCGCGTCTTCCTCGCGTTCCAGCCCATCGCCGCTACGGAAACCCGCATCGTGCAGTTTCACGAGGCGCTGGTGCGGGTGCGCGGGCGCGACGGCAGGATGCATGACGGGGCGACCATCATGCCGGTCGCCGATCGCTTCGGCCTGACCGTGCTGCTCGACCGGCGCTCGCTCGAACTGGCGCTGGCGGCGCTGGCGCGCGATGCCGGGCTGCGCCTGTCGGTGAATGTCTCGCCGACCAGCATCCATGATGATGTCTGGCTGCGGATCCTCGATGAGGGCACGGGCGCGGGGCGCGGGGCGCGGCTGATCATCGAGATCACCGAGGCGGCCGGCATCCTCGACCTGGATGTCATGCGCCGGCGCGTGAGGTGGATTCAGGAGCGGGGCGTGCGGGTCGCGATGGACGATTTCGGCGTCGGCTACACCTCGTTCCGCAGTCTGCGCCGGCTCGGCGTCGACCTGCTGAAAATCGACGGCAGCTTCATCTGCACGCTGATGGAATCCGCGGAAGACCGCCATTTCGTGCGCGCGCTGCTCGATCTGGCGCATAATCTCGGCATGGAAACCGTTGCCGAATGGGTGCTGGACGAGCCGACCGCCCGGCAACTCGCCGAATGGGGATGCACCTATCTGCAGGGGCAACTGATCGGGCTGGCGCAGGGGCCATCACCCCTCGGCGACACTCCCGCGCAAGCCTGAACGCGGGGCCAGCCTGCCGCGTGGATGCGCCGCCGGCGCGCGGCGTCAATCCTTCTTCGTTCCGTCGCCCAGTTGGTCGAGACGCCGCTGCATGTCGGCCACCTGACGCTTCAACTCGTCGAAATCATCCGGCCGGGCCGGGGCGGCGGCGGCCGTCGCCGCGGCCTCGTCCATGCGGGCATTGGGCAGGAACATCTTGAAGGCGCGGTCGAAGATTTCCATGTTGCGCCGCACCTGCTCCTCCATCACGCCGAAACCGCCGACGCCGAAGGTCTTGGTAAACTGCTCGCGCAGGGGGCCCTGTTCCTTGGTGAAGTTCTCGATCGACATGTCGAGATAGCGGGGCACGAGCATTTGCATGCTATCGCCGTAGAAGCGGATGATCTGGCGCAGGAAGTTGATCGGCAGAAGATTCTGCCCCTTTCCTTCCTGCTCGAAGATGATCTGGGTCAGCACGGAGTGGGTGATGTCATCAGACGACTTCGCATCATAGACGACGAAATCCTCGCCGTTCTTCACCATCTGCGCGAGATCCTCGAGCGTCACATACGTGCTTGTGCCGGTGTTATACAGTCGGCGGTTCGCGTATTTCTTGATGGTGACGGGTTCGTTGGATTTAGCCATTGTGATCCAGTCGCCTTGGTCGTTTCCCTTAAAAAATTCTAGGACGTTTCCAGGCGCCCCGCCACAGGATTATGCAACCTGATCCGGCGCTTCCCGAGGACGGCCCCTTCATGCATTCCGTTGCGGCCGGCAAATTCGGGGGCCCATTGACATGAATCAGTTGCGCCACTCACCATGCGGGCACATTTAGAAAAAGAAGGGCGCGGGTAAACATCATGGGACGGCGAGCCGGCCAACGTGCCTTCAGAACCAGATCGGGAGGGTCTGTTTGATGAAAGACGATATCGTGATCGTCGGCGCCGCACGCACGGCAGTCGGCGCGTTCAACGGCGCATTGTCGTCCTTGCCGGCGCATGAGCTCGGCAAGGTGGCGATTGCCGCTGCGCTGGAGCGCGCGGGCGTGGCGCCGGGCGAAGTGAGCGAGACCATCATGGGGCAGATCCTCACGGCCGGCGCGGGGCAAAACCCGGCGCGGCAGGCCTCGGTCGCGGCCGGGATCCCGGTGGAAAGCCCGTCCTGGGGCGTCAACCAGCTGTGCGGCTCCGGCCTGCGCGCGGTGGCGCTCGGCTACCAGGCGATCCTCAATGGCGACAGCGATATCGTGGTCGCGGGCGGCCAGGAATCGATGAGCCAGGCGCCGCATGTCGCGCATCTGCGCAACGGTACCAAGATGGGCAATCTTGAACTGGTCGATACCATGATCAAGGACGGCCTGTGGGACGCCTTCAACGGCTACCACATGGGCACCACCGCCGAGAACGTGGCGCGCCAGTGGCAGATCACCCGCGACGAACAGGACAGCTTCGCGGTCGGCTCGCAGAACAAGGCCGAGGCGGCGCAGAAGTCCGGTCGCTTCAAGGACGAGATCGTTCCCGTCACCATCTCCACCCGCAAGGGCGACATCATCGTCGCGGATGACGAATATCCCCGCCACGGCGCCACCATCGAATCGATGACCAAGCTGCGCCCGGCCTTCTCCAAGGACGGCACGGTGACGGCCGGCAACGCCTCGGGCATCAATGACGGCGCGGCCGCGCTGGTGCTGATGACCGCCGCGGCCGCGGCCGCCCGCGGTGCCAAGCCGCTGGCGCGCATCGTCTCCTGGGCGCAGGCGGGCGTGGATCCGGCGATCATGGGCTCCGGCCCGATCCCGGCCTCGCGCCGCGCGCTGGAAAAGGCCGGCTGGAGCGCCGCCGACCTCGACCTGATCGAGGCCAACGAGGCGTTCGCGGCGCAGGCCTGCGCGGTGAACAAGGATCTCGGCTGGGACACGTCCAAGGTGAACGTCAATGGCGGCGCCATCGCCATCGGCCATCCCATCGGCGCTTCCGGCGCGCGGGTGCTCACCACGCTTCTCTATGAAATGCAGAAGCGCGACGCCAAGAAGGGCCTGGCGACGCTGTGCATCGGCGGCGGCATGGGCATCGCCATGTGTGTGGAACGCGACTGACGCGCCCCGGCGCGCCCGGCATGTCGCGGATGCGGGTCAGACACAGCCCAGGCTGCCGGTGAAAAGGCTGGGCGGCAAGGCGCGGTGCCTCACGGGGCTGCCTGTCTTGCCGCCGCGAAAAAACGACGTACAAGCCGTCGTGCGGTTCCTTGGGAAGGACGCCAGAGGGGGTGAGTGAGATGTCACGTGTTGCTTTGGTCACCGGCGGCACGCGCGGTATAGGCGCGGCTGCCAGCAGGGCCTTGAAGGCAGCGGGGTACCAGGTTGCCGCCAGCTATGCCGGCAATGACGCCGCCGCGGCCGCCTTTACCGAGGAGACCGGCATTCCGGCCTTCAAATGGGACGTCGCCGATTTCGAGGCCTGCAAGGCCGGCATCGCCGAGGTGACGGCCACGCTCGGCCCGATCGACATTCTCGTGAACAATGCCGGCATCACCCGTGACGGCATGCTGCACAAGATGGCGCCGGAGCAGTGGCATTCGGTGATCAACACCAATCTCAATTCGGTGTTCAACATGTGCCGCAATGTCATCGAGGGCATGCGCGAGCGCGGTTTCGGCCGCATCATCAGCATTTCCTCGATCAATGGCCAGAAGGGCCAGCTTGGACAGACCAATTATTGCGCCGCCAAGGCGGGCGAGATCGGCTTCAGCAAGGCGCTGGCGCAGGAAAACGCCAATAAGGGCATTACCGTCAACGTCATCTGCCCTGGCTATATCGGCACGGAAATGGTGAAGGCCGTGCCGCAGGAAGTGCTGGAAAAGCGCATCCTGCCGCAGATTCCGGTCGGCCGGCTCGGGGAACCCGAGGAAATCGCCCGCTGCGTGGTGTTCCTCGCGGCGGACGAGGCCGCCTTCATCACCGGCTCGACGCTGAGCGTGAATGGCGGGCAGTATATCGTCTGAGAGCCGTGGCGGGCGGCTTCGCCGTCAGTCTGCGGGAGGGGTCGGTCTGCGGGAGGGATTGAAGCGCGTGGGCGGGACGCGCGGTTTCCCCTCCCGTGATCCTGTCGCGCCTTCCCTGTGACGCGCACCCTGTGACGCGCTGCCGGATTGGTATCCGGCCGATCCGCGCTGTGCCAATCAGGGAAGGCGGCGGCGGGTAACTTGATGCGTGCGCGGGCGGGCGTGATGGGCTAAGCGGGCTTTCCCGCCCCTGGTGCCGCTTCCCATGTCCCGCATGACCGCCACGCTCATCGGCTTCACCGCCATCCTGCTCTGGGCGACGCTCGCCCTCGCGACATCCTCGACCGGTGCCGTGCCGCCCTTCCTGCTTACCGCGCTCACCTTCACGGTGGGCGGCAGCGTCGGCCTGCTGGCCGGGCTCGCGCGCGGGGTGGGCCTGTCCGTGTTCCGCCAGCCTTGGCCGGTGTGGCTGCACGGGGTGGGCGGGCTGTTCGGCTACCACTTCTTCTATTTTTCCGCGCTGAAGCTCGCGCCGCCGGCCGAGGCCGGGTTGATCGCCTATCTCTGGCCGCTGCTCATCGTGCTGTTCTCCGCTTTCCTGCCGGGGGAGAGGCTGCGCCCGGCGCATATTGTCGGCGCGCTGATGGGGCTGGCCGGCACGGTGGTTCTGCTGGGTGCGAAGGCGGGAGGCTTCGGTTTCGCGGCAGCCTATGTGCCGGGCTATCTTGCGGCCGGAGTGTGCGCCATCGTGTGGTCGGTCTATTCGGTCGCCTCGCGGCGCTTCGCGGGTGTGCCGACCGAAGTGGTGGCCGGCTTCTGCCTCGCCACGGCGGCGCTTTCCGCCTTGTGCCACCTGCTGTTCGAGCCGGCCATCTGGCCCGTGGGGCGCGAGTGGCTTGCCGTTCTTGCGCTCGGCATCGGCCCGGTCGGCATCGCGTTCTACACCTGGGACATCGGCATGAAGCGCGGCGACATCCGCCTGCTCGGCGTTGCCTCCTACGCCGCGCCTGTTCTGTCGACCCTGCTGCTGGTGGCGGCGGGATTCGCGACGGCGAGCTGGTCGCTCGGCCTCGCCTGCGCGCTCATCGTCGGTGGCGCCGTGGTGGCGACGCTGCTGGCGCGGCGCTGAACGCGCGGGGATCGCTCAGCGCATCACTCAGCGCGGCGACCAGCCGGGCGGGGCGAGTTCGAAGCCGGCAAAGTCGAAGCCGGGGGCCACCGTGCAGCCGACCAGTGTCCACTCGCCGAGGCTGCGCGCCGCCTGCCAGGCGCCGCGCGGCACCACGGCCTGCGGCGCCTCGTCGCCCAGCACATCCGGGCCCAGCCGGTGGACCTCGACCGGTTCAGGTGCTTCGCCGGCGATGCGTAGTTCCAGCGGCGCGCCGGCATACCAATGCCAGGCTTCCGCCGCGTCGACGCGATGCCAGTGCGAGACTTCCCCGGCCGCCAACAGGAAATAGATCGCGGTCGAGACCGCGCGGCCCTCGCCAGCCGGATGCGGGTCGCGGAAGGTCTCGCGGAAATGGCCGCCCTCGGGATGGGGCCGCAGCCCGAGTCGGGCGATGACCTGCGCGGCTGTCGGTTGCGCGACCGTCGGGGTCCCGGCGAGGTGTCCGCTGGTGACGGCGGCGGGCGGTTCGGGTGAGGGCGGTTCGGGCGAAGCTTCGCTCATCGCTGTCTTCAGCCGCGGAAACTGTTCTTCAGGCTGCGCAGTTCGGTGAACACGGCGCCCGGCTCCGAACCGGCAAGGCCGATGCGTGCGGCCAGCTCGGGTTCGTCGGCGCGCAGGAAGGGGTTGGTCGCCTTCTCCGCGCCGATCAGTGTGGGCAGGGTGGGCTTGCCGGCGGCCCGCAGCGCCTCGACCTCCGTCACCCGCGCGGCCAGCGCCGCGTTGTCGGGATCGACGGAGAGGGCGAAGCGGGCATTGGACAGCGTGTATTCATGGCCGCAATAGACCACGATGTCGTCGGGCAGGGCGCGCAGCCGCAGCAGCGATTCCCACAAGACCGGCGGATCGCATTCAAAGGGGCGTCCGCAGCCCATCACGAACAGCGTATCGCCGGAGAATAGCAGGCGGTCCTCCTCGAACAGGAAGACGATATGCCCCTTGGTATGGCCGGGTGTCTCCATCACCCGTCCCACCAGGTTGCCGACCGCGACCGGGTCGCCATCGACCACGGCGAAGTCGAGGCCGGGTATGGTATCGCGCTCGGCCTTGGGGCCGATCACGGTGGCCCCGAAGCGCTCCTTCAGCGCCATCACCCCGGCAATATGGTCGGTGTGGTGATGCGTGACGAGAATATGGGTCAGCGCCCAGTTCTCGCGCTCCAGCGCCGCGGCGATCGGGGCGACCTCGGGAGCATCGATGACGGCGGTGGCCTCGGTGACGGTGTCGCGCAGCAGCACGGCGTAATTATCGGCGAGGCAGGGGACGAGACGCAGTTCGACCGACATGTCGTTCCTCGGGGCTGGTCCTTCGGACGCTCGCGGAAGGCCGCCCGGTGTCAACGGGAGGGCGGCCCAGTCCGGCATCTTAGAGCACGAAGCGGCGCGGCGTCAGCGGTCTTCGCTCACGCCGCCGCAAATGCACCGCGCCCGCGTCAGCGGCATTCCTGCGCCGCGCGGTCGATGGCGGCCGCGATGCCCGACAGCGAGTAGCTGTCCGTCGTCACATTGCCGCGCAGGGAGGTGCTCTTCACCACGACATCGCGACCCTTGCGCAGGGCGTTGACGAGGCGCGTCTCCTCGGCGGCGTTGCGCACCCAGGCGCCGGTGCCGCGCGTGTAGAGACCGAAGTTCTCGGTGCCGATGGTAAGGGTGGCGTCGACGCCTTCCTTGAGCGGGAAGCCCATGACGACGCTCACCTCGCCCTTCACGTTCTCCGCGGTGCGCGTGGAGATGAAGAAATAGGCGGGATCGCGGGACAATCCCGCCGGCAGCCGGCTCTTGGGCTGGGCGAGGGCGTAGCAGATCTTCCCGCTGCCGCTTTCGTCCAGATACGCACCCCAGTCGCCAAACTGGCCGAGCTGTTTGGGTGCACCCTGAGCGCTGGCGCCGGCCGTGCCGACGATAACCAATGCCAAGCTGGCGAGTGCCGCGCGCACGAAATGTCGTGCCATGGTCTCTGTCCTCCTCAATAGGTGCTGCCGCTGTGCGGATTCGTACGATTCGCCGATCAAGCCGCCCAAGGGATATCCGCCCGGTCGGCGGCTGTGAACCCTTGCGGCGGTAAAGCGGCGCCATTGACGCTCAAATGCGCGAGCCATGGCGGCAAATTGAGGGCCATGGTGAACGACCGGTAAACAGAGCTGAGGATATCGCCTCAGGGCTGGCGCAGCCGTTCCATCGCCTCGCGCGCGGCGCCGCGATGCGCGGGGGTGATATGGCTGGCCAGCAGGTTGAGCGCGGTGGCGATGACCGCTGCGTCATCGCCGAAACCGAGCATCGGCAGGAAGTCCGGCACCGCATCGGAGGGGAGCAGGAAATAGGCCAGCGCCCCGAACAGCACTGCGCGCACCCGCATCGGGGTGTGGGTGTCGAGCGCGCAATAATAGGCCGCGGTGGCATCCTCGGCGAACGGAATGCGGGTAGCGGCGGCGCTGAGCTTGCGCCAGAAGCCGGCACGCACGCGCTCTTCGTCCGCGCCGGCCATGCCGGACGGGCTGTGTTCGTCGAATATCGGGTCGGACTGTGCGGCCATGCTGCCTCCTCCACGCGAATCGAGATGGCCCCGGCCCGGCTTTTTCGCAATGGGGCCGGCGACATGCGCTGTCACATCAGCGGGTAGGCGGCCTCCAGCCGGTAGGGCCCGCCGCCGACCGAATCGCGCGAGGAATACAGCACGAAGCGCGAGACCTCGAAGGTCGGGCTGCGGAAATAGCCGCGCAGCGCGAGATATTCCGCCACCTGGCGCGGGGCCACATCGCGCAGGCGCGCCAGCGTGACATGGGGGCGGAAATTGCGTCCCTCGGGCGGCAGGCCGATGCGCTTCATCGCCCGCTCGTGCTCCGCCTGCAGGTCGAACAGCGCCTCGTTCGCCTTGACGCCGACGAAGATCGAATGCGGCTTGTGATTGCCGAACTGGTCGACCCCTTGCAGCGTCACATCGAATCCGAAACGGTCGATCTCGTCGAGCGAGGCTGCGGCATCGCGCGCCACCGCGTGGTCGACATCGCCGATGAAACGCAGCGTGACGTGGTAGAATTCCGGGCTGATCCAGCGGCCGCCGGGCAGGCCGCCGCGCAGCATGGACAGGGTTTCCGCGACGTTTGACGGAATTTCGAGGGCGGTGAAAAGCCTTGGCATGGCCGCCTCCTGCAATTTCCCGCGCGAGGAGGAATTCCCCGCGAGGAAACCGGATTGATTTGATACGGATTCGCCCCTTGAGGAAAAGCGTAAAATAAGACACGCCCACTACGCGTGCTACAAAAACGCGCGTCCACGACATTGCCCGCCGCAGATCGACAATCTGCGCACAATACGCGGCGTCGACCTTGCGGCGGCCCTATCTCCCCGCTGACGGAGCGGGGCGAACCCTATATGGTGATCCTGATGAGCGAATCGACCGAGAACGGCGAGACTTTCGACGATGCCCTGGCCGAGGGCCCGTCCTCCACGGAGGCGGTTCTGGCCGGTCCGGTCACGTTTGCCACCATCGCCCAGATCTTCCGCTATCCCGTGAAGGGCCTGACGCCCGAGCGGATGGAGGTGGTGGACCTGGAGGCGGGCCGCTATTTCCCCGGCGACCGGCTGTTCGCCATCGAGAACGGGCCCTCCGGCTTCAGCGCCGAGACGCCGGGCTTCCAGCCAAAGATCAAGTTTCTCATGCTGATGCGCAACGAGCGGCTTGCCGCGCTGGATGCGCATTATGACGACGCGACCGCCGAGTTGGTCATCCGCCACGAGGGGGCGGAGGTGGTTCGCGGCAATCTGGGCACGGAGGAGGGGCGGGCGGCGATCGAGCTCTTCTTCCAGCGCCATTTCCGCTACGAACTGCGCGGTGCGCCCAAGGTGCTGGCGGCGCCGGCGGGGTTCCGTTTCGTCGACACGACGGAAGGCTTCATCTCGCTGATCAACCTCGCGAGTTGCCGGGCGCTGGGTGACATCATCGGGCAGCCGGTCGATCCGCTGCGGTTCCGCGCCAATCTCTATCTCGACGGCATGGAGCCGTGGGAGGAGTTCGACCTGGTCGGCCAGACCATCGAGATCGGCAATCATGTGAAGCTGAAGGTGACGCAGCGCATTTTCCGCTGTGCGGCGACCAATGTCGATCCAGCCAGCGCCAAGCGCGACATGGACGTGCCGGCCACGCTGATGCGCAGCTTCGGGCATACCGATTGCGGCATTTTCGCCGAGGTGCTGCAGGGCGGCCTGATCGCCGAGGGCGACCCGGTGCGCATCGAGCTCTGACACGGGCCGCGCTCGACCCGGATGATGACCTTTGGAAAATGAAAAGGCCCGGCATTGCCGGGCCTTTCTCGTTTCACATGTTCCGCCCGCCAGTCAGGCGTGCCTCCCGCGGGAGAGGGGCGGGCTCACTCGCCCGCCTCTGCCGGCTCGGGAGCATCGGAGCCGGCTTCCCCTTCCGTCTCGGCGCGGCGATAGCGACGGCGGCGCGCGCGCGGGGCGCGGGCTTCGCCCTCGTCTCCCGCAGCCGCTTCCGCGGTTGGAACGGAGGCGGCTTCCGGGGCGGTGGAGGTGGCGGCGGCGCGGCTGCGGCTGCGCGGGGCCTTCGGTGCTGGGGTGGGCTCGGCGGGAGCGTCGGATGCCGGGGCGGACATCTCGGCGGCCGGAGCCTGCACCTTCGCGGCTTCCGCCCTGGGGGCCTCAGCCTTCGGCGATTCAGGCTTCGATGCCTCTGCCTTCGGTGCCTCGGCCTTGGGCGCCTCGGCCCGGGCGGTGTCGACACGCGGGGCCGGCGTCGCGGTGGGGCTCACCGAGGCGGCGCTGCTCTGCGTGATGAAGGCGGGAAGGCCGATCTCACCCTCGACCTCGGGGCCCAGCCGGGGCTGCGGCTGCTGGGCGGGATCACGATAGCTGGTATCGGCCGCCTCGCGCGGCTCACGGGGTTCCCGCGGCTCGCGGAAGGGACGGTTATTGTCGCGCTGCCAGCGGTTCTCGCGCCCCTCGCGCGGCTCACGTCCTTCACGCGGCTCGCGGCCCTCGCGCGGTTCACGCCCTTCACGGGTGTCGCGTGCCTCGCGATAGTCGCCGCGCTCCTCGCGCGGTGCGCGGTCCTGCACCCGCTCGGGAGCGCCGCGATCCTGACTGCCGCGATCCTGGTTGCGGTCCTGATTACGATCCTGGTTGCGATCGCGGTTGTCGCGCCGGCCCTGGCCATCGCGATCGCGGTCACGATAGAAGTCGCGCGGCTGGCTGTCGCGGTTTCCACCGTCCCGGTTTCCGCCCTCGCGCTGTCCACCGTCTCGCGAGCCATTTTCACGCGGACCATTGTCGCGCTGGCCGCTGTCCCGATAGCCGCCTTCGCGATTGGGCTGCGGCTCGCGGCCCTGGAAGCTCGGCTGCCCCTCGGTGCCGCCTTCCTCGAAATCCTCGTCCTCGTCATCCTCGTCGGAACGGATGAAGGGCTGCGCCTGGACGCCGAACTGGGCCTGCGCGGCGAGGATGATGCGGTAGTAATGCTCGGCGTGCTGCAGGTAGTTCTCCGCAGCGACCGGATCGCCGGAGGCCTGCGCATCCCGCGTGAGCTGCTGGTATTTCTCAACGATATGCTGAGCGGTGCCGCGCACCTTTACATCCGGCCCGTTCGATTCGTAGACGCGCGTAAGCGGATTCTGGCTGCGCCGGTTGCCGTTGTTGCGGCCACGCATACGCTTCTGCTGGTTATTATTTCGCATCGAAATGGATCTCTGATGCCCATACGCCGCCGGTGGGGACATCCCGGACCGGCTACAGGCGTGTCAATCGCCTTGGTTGTCCGTCGCCCTTCCATTCCGGCCGGAGCCTTGGGAGGGAACGTCGGAAAGTCAGCCCTCGATCGGCAAACACCCGGCCCAGGCCGGACACAGGGCAAAACAAAGCCCCGTCGCCAGCATGTGCCGCAGGTCGCCTCCCGACCGTTGGACCTCATTCCATGGGAGTGCATCCTCCGGATGCGCCGCGGCCGGCAAAGCCTGCCGCGAACGATTCCGGTCGAAATGACTCGACCGAAATCAGGCGTGCGCTTCCCTGCGCATCTGCCCTTCCCATGCTTCGTCGTGCAACCGAGGCCGCACCAACAAAACCGTGAAGCATTCGTCCGCACGAGACACACACGGCACCTTCTTCAGATGCTCACCGCTAGCGCCAGCCACGATCACTCCGAAGAGAAATCACAGGCCGTTTCACCATGTGCGGATAATGTCTCGGGTCGATTCCTATGAAGAACACTAGTCGGTTCGAACCCTTGTTCCAAGCGCTTTTTTGCACTGCCGCAGTGAAATTCAAGCCGGAACGGTCACCAAAGCGCGGGCAATCCCGGCCAGATCGCGCCGCGCCGCGCCGTCCGCCGGCAGTCCGGCCGCCGCCAGCAGAAGGGCGACATCGCGCTCCTGCCCGATGCCAAGTTCCAGCACGGCGCGCCCTCCCGGTGCCAGCAGGCGGGGGAGGGTGCTCGCGATGGCGCGATAGGCGTCGAGCCCATCCGGGCCGCCGTCGAGTGCGAGACGCGGATCGTGGTCGCGCACGTCGACATCGAGCCCGGCAATATCCGTGGCGGCGATATAAGGCGGATTGGAGACCACCAGATCAAAGGGCGCGGCGATCGCCTGCGCCCAGTCGCCCACCATCACCTGCGCGCGGGCGATGAGGCCGAGCCGCGCGAGATTGTCGCGGGCCGTCCGCGCCGCGCCCTCGGAACGGTCGACGGCGAGGCCGTGGGCGTTGGCATATTCCGACAGCAGCGCCGCCAGCAGGGCGCCGCTGCCGGTGCCGAGATCGAGGATCCGCAAGGGTGCGGCGCGATCGGGGAACAGCGCGAGCGACGCTTCCACCAGCGTCTCGGTTTCGGGGCGCGGCACCAGCGTCTCGGGCGTGAGCGCGAAATCCAGGCTCCAGAACTCCCGCCGGCCGATGAGCCGGGCGAACGGTTCGCCGGCGGCGCGGCGCCGCGCGAGGGCGGTGAGGCGGACCGCGTCGGGCTCCGCCACCTTTTCCGTGCCGCGCACGATGAGATCGAGGTCGGAGAGACCAAGAGCGGCACGCAGCAGGGCACGCGCCTCGCGCTCGGGCGCTTCAAGGCCCGCCTCGGCGAGGCGCCGGGCGAGAGTGGCGAGAAGCTCGCTGCGGCTGATCACCGCACCAGCCTCACCGCTCGCCCCAGCCGCTGCTCTCGGCCTCCGCCAGCAGCGCGGCCTGATATTCCGTGGTCAGCGCGTCCACCAGTTCGCCCAGGGCATCGCCGGCGAGGATTTCCGGCAGCTTGTGCAGCGTCAGCCCGATCCGGTGGTCGGTGACGCGTCCTTGCGGGAAATTATAGGTGCGGATGCGTTCCGAGCGGTCACCCGAGCCCACCTGCAGCTTGCGCTCGCTGGCGCGGGCGCTGTCGCGCTTCTCGCGCTCGGCGTCGTAGAGGCGCGCGCGCAGCATGCCCATGGCGCGCGCCTTGTTTTTGTGCTGCGAGCGCTCATCCTGCACCGCCACCACGGTTCCGGTCGGCAGATGGGTGATGCGCACCGCGCTCTCGGTCTTGTTCACGTGCTGGCCGCCGGCGCCGGAGGCGCGGAACACGTCGATGCGCAGATCCGCCTCGTTGATGGCGATGTCGACATCCTCCACCTCCGGCAGCACCGCGACCGTGGCGGCGGAGGTGTGGATGCGGCCCGAGCCTTCCGTTTCGGGCACGCGCTGCACCCGGTGCACGCCGGATTCGAATTTCAGCTTGGCATAGGCGCCGTTGCCATGCAGCGCGGCGACGATTTCCTTGTAGCCGCCGGCGGCGCCCTCCGTGGTGGACAGCACCTCCACCGACCAGCCGTTCAGCGCCGCGAAACGCTCATACATGCGGAACAGGTCGCCCGCGAACAATGCCGCCTCGTCGCCGCCGGTGCCGGCGCGTACCTCGACGATGACGCCGCGCTCATCCATCGCATCCTTGGGCAGCAAGGCGAGGCGCACGGCGAGGGCGAGCCTCTCCAGCCGCGCGTCGAGCTCGGCCGCCTCCTCCTGCGCCAGGGCGGCCATCTCCCGGTCGCCCGCGGGGTCGTCCGCCAGTGCGCGGGCGTCCTTCAGCTCGCGCTCGGTGGCGCGCAGCGCCTTCACGCTGTCGATCAGCGGGCCGAGGTCGGAGAATTCCCGCGACAGGCGAACATAGGTCTCCGCATCCGGACTGGCGGAGAGGGCGTGCTCGATCTCGGCGTGGCGCGCGAGGAGCTGGTCGAGCCGGGCGTCGGGAAGGGCCGTCACGGGTGGGTCCTCACAGCGGCAGGCCGGCCATCTCGGCGAAGGCCTTGAGCTGCGGCCGCAGGGTCGATAGCTCGGTGCCCGATTCCAGCAGCGGCGTGATCGCCGCGGCCAGCGCGCCGAGGTCGAGTTCCAGCAGCATGGCCTTGACCGGGCCATAGGAGGCCGGCGAGAGCGAAAGCTTGCGATAGCCGATCGCCACCAGCGCCAGGGCTTCCAGCGGCTTGGACGCCAGTTCGCCGCACAGCGTCACCGGCTTGCCATGGGCCATGGCCTTGTCGGCGATCAGCTTCAGCGCGCGCAGCGAGGCGGGGCCGAGCGGGTCGAACCGGTCGGCGACGCGCGGATTGCCCCGGTCGGCGGCATAGAGGAACTGCACGAGGTCGTTGGAGCCGACCGAGGCGAAATCGATGCGCTCGAACAGCTGGTCGAGCTGGAACAGCAATGCCGGCACTTCCAGCATCACACCGATCAGCGCGCGCTCGGGCAGCGCGTGGCCATGGCGGCGCAGATGGGTCAATTCGCGCTCGACGATGTGGCGGGCGCGGTCGAATTCCTCCACCGCCGACACCATCGGGAAGATGAGCCGCAGCTCGCGCCCGGCCGCCGCCTTCAGCAGCGCGCGGATCTGGCTGCGCAGCAGGCCCGGCCGATCGAGCCCGAGACGGATCGCCCGCCAGCCGAGAGCCGGGTTCTCCTCCTCGATCGCCCGCATGTAGGGCAGCACCTTGTCGCCGCCGATATCGAGGGTGCGGAACACCACGGGGCGGTCGCCGGCCGCGTCCAGCACCGAACGATAGAGCTTGAGCTGCTCGTTGGTGCGCGGGAAGGCGGAGGCGATCATGAATTGCAGTTCGGTGCGGAACAGGCCGATGCCGGTCGCGCCGGTCTCGTCGATATGCGGCAGGTCGACCAGCAGGCCGGCATTGAGATGCAGTTCGATCTCCACCCCGTCGCGGGTGCGGGTCGGCAGGTCGCGCAGCGCGGCATATTGTTCGAGCCGCTTGGCGCGGAAGCGCACCTTCTCGACATAGGCCGTCTCGACATCGGCGGGCGGGCGCACCTGCACCTCGCCGGAGACGCCGTCGACGATGATCGCGTCGCCGGAATCGACCAGCCCGACAATGTTCTCGACATGGCCGACCGCGGCGATGCCGAGCGCGCGGGCGACGATGGTGAGGTGGCTCGTCGCCGCGCCTTCCTCCAGAACCAGGCCGCGAATGCGGGTGCGGTCATAGTCCAGCAGCGCCGCCGGGCTCATGTTGCGGGCGACGATGATGGCGTTTTCCGGCAGCCGCAGCGTGTCCGGCCCGCCGGCCCGTCCGGTCAGCTGACGCAGCAGGCGGTTCGCCAGATCGTCGAGATCGTGCATGCGCTCGCGCAAATAGGGGTCGGTCATGCGCAGCATGCGGGCGCGGGTGTCCGACTGCACGCGCTCCACCGCGCCCTCGGCGGTGAGGCCGGTCAGCACCGCCTCGCGCATCCGGCCGATCCAGCCGCGATCATGCGCGAACATGCGGTAGGTTTCGAGAATGTCGCGATGCTCGCCGACGCGGGCGACGCCCTCGTCCTCCAGCATGATGTCGATGGAGGCGCGCAGCGTGTCGACCGCGTGGTCGAGCCGGGCAAGCTCGGCCGGCAGGTCGTCGGCGATGACCTTGGTCACCTCGATGCGCGGCTCGTGCAGCACGACATGGCCGAGGCCGATGCCCTCGGACAGGGCGAGCCCGGACAGGTGCAGCGGCCGGCGCGCGGCCGGCTCGGCGCCGGGCAGCGCCATGGCGGTGAGTTCGCCCGAGGCGATGATCTCCGCCAGCACCATGGCGGTGGTCTGCAGCGCCTCGATTTCCTCCTCGGTATAGGAGCGGTGGGCGCGGTTCTGCACCACCAGCACGCCGAGCGTGTTGCCCGCGCGCAGGATCGGCACGCCGAGGAAGGAATGGTAGATCTCCTCGCCCGTCTCCGGCCGGTAGGAGAAGGCGGGGTGGGCCTGCGCGTTGGAGAGGCTGATCGGCTCCGCCTCGCGGGCGACCGTGCCGACGAGACCCTCGTCGATGCGCATCACCGTGAGATGCACGGCGGTGCGGTTCAGGCCCTCGGTGGCGTAGAGTTCGAGCGTGCCGTCGACGCGCAGCACATAGACCGAGCAGACCTCGGCCACCATGTTGGCCGCGATCAGCACCACGATCTTGTCGAGGCGGTCCTGCGCGCTGACGGGCTCCGCCATGACCTCGCGGAGACGCCGCAACAAAACGCGCGGGCCGCCGAGTGCGCCACGCATGGGCAGTCCTCGGTTTCCGGGCGCTGCAACCCGGACGATCCGTCTGGGGACGCGACTCATGCCGCGCCCTGCTGGAGATCTTGTCGCGCGGATGGGGCCATCCGCGCGGATAAAACGCCCCCGACTCAAAAACGTGAGCAAATCCTTGTCGACCGGATGATTCCATCCCGTCGACACATGCTCTGGCTCAGGCGTCGAGCCCGTATACAGAATGCAGCGTCCGAACGGCAAGCTCGGTATAAGCCGCATCGATCAGCACCGAGATCTTGATCTCGGAGGTGGAGATCGCGCGGATGTTGATGCCGCGTTCCGACAGCGCCTTGAAGGCGCGCGCGGCGACGCCGGCGTGGCTGCGCATGCCGATGCCGATGATGGAGATTTTCACCACATCGGTGGCGCCGACGATGGTCTCGAAGCCGATTTCGCCATGCGCGGCGGCGAGCGCGGCCTTGGCGCGCTCGAAATCCGCCGTCGGGACGGTGAAGGTGATGTCGGTGAAGCCCTCGGCCGAAATGTTCTGCACGATCATGTCGACATTGATGTTCGCTTCCGCGAGCGGCACGAACACGCTGGCGGCGATGCCGGGCTTGTCCGGCACGCGGCGGATGCTGACCTGGGCTTCATCCCGCGCGAAGGCGATGCCGGTTACGACTTCACTCTCCACGATTTCCTCCTCGTCGCAAATCAGGGTTCCGGGCGGGTCGCCGGCGGTCTTCAACTCCGGCGCGTCCGGGTCTGTGAAGCTGGAGCGCACGAAGGTGCGCACCTTGTGCACCATGGCGAGCTCGACCGAGCGCACCTGCAGCACCTTGGCCCCGAGCGAGGCCATTTCCAGCATTTCCTCGAAGGCGATCTTGTCGAGCCGCTTCGCCTTGGGGACGATTCGCGGGTCGGTTGTGTAGACGCCGTCGACGTCGGTGTAGATGTCGCAGCGGTCGGCCTTGATGCCGGCGGCGACCGCTACCGCGCTGGTATCCGAGCCGCCGCGCCCCAGCGTGGTGAGGCGGCCGGTGGCGAGGTTGATGCCCTGGAAGCCGGCAATGACGGCGACTTCGCCCTCCTTGAAGCGCTTCACGATCTCGTCGCCGCTCACCGAGAGGATGCGGGCCGAGCCATGCGCGTCGTCGGTGGAGATGGGCAGCTGCCAGCCCTGCCACGAGCGGGCGGGAATGCCCATTTCCTGCAGAGCGATGGCCAGCAGGCCCGATGTCACCTGCTCGCCCGAGGCGACGATGGCGTCATATTCGCGGGCGTCGTGCAGCACCGCGGTCTCGCGCACCCAGCCGACCAGTTCGTTGGTCTTGCCGGCCATGGCGGAAACCACGACGGCGACCTCGTGGCCGGCTTCGATCTCCCGTTTCACATGGCGCGCGACATTGCGAATGCGGTCAATGTTGGCGACCGACGTGCCGCCGAACTTCATCACAAGACGTGCCATTCTGGGAAACCGTATTCGTGTTCTTTTGTCGGGGTCGAGCCGGAGAGAGAGAGGGCCCCCGGTCGAAAAGGCGCGTATACATATCCACCTCGCGTCCCGCCCGCAACGGCCAGGGGGCGAGGTTGGAATGGTTCGGGCCACGGCCCGCACCGCCTGAAGCGTTCTGTGCCGAGAGAGTGTCGATGTCCGAGACCGCAACCACTGTCGATCCCCGCGAAGTGGAGCGTTTTGCCGCGCTTGCCGCCGAATGGTGGAACCCGCGCGGCAAGATGGGGGTGCTGCACAAGTTCAATCCCGTGCGGCTCGGCTATCTGCGCGAGAAGATCGTCCAGCATTTCGGTCGCGATTCGCGGCAGATGCGCCCGCTGGAAGGGCTGCGCCTGCTCGATATCGGCTGCGGCGGCGGGCTGCTGAGCGAGCCGCTGGCGCGGATGGGCGCGGAAGTCGTGGGTATCGATCCGGCCGAGCGAAATATCGGCGTCGCCTCCCTGCACGCACAGGAAAGCGGGATTCCCGTGGATTACCGCGCCGTCACCGCCGAGGACCTCGCCGATGCGGGCGAGCGCTTCGACGTGGTGCTGGCCATGGAAGTGGTGGAACACGTGGCCGATGTCGCCCTGTTCCTCGCCCGCGCGAGCGAGATGGTGAAGCCGGGCGGCCTGCTGTTCGCCGCGACGCTGAACCGCACCACGCGGTCATTCGCGCTGGCCATTGTCGGTGCCGAATATGTGCTGGGCTGGCTGCCCAGGGGCACGCATGACTGGAACCGCTTCGTCACCCCGGACGAACTGGCGCGGGCGCTGGAGGCCGGCGGCCTGAGCGTGATCGATCGCGAGGGCGTGGTGTTCAATCCGCTGGCGGACCAGTGGCGTCGTTCCTCCGACACCGCGGTCAACTACCTGATGCTGGCTGAGCGGCCGGCCTGATTCGGGGGCTCCGGCGAGAGGCGCCCGCCCGCCCCCGGCGCCGACCCGGCGAGACTCTCATACCGGAATGCACTGCATGGCCGCCGTTTCCTCGCTTGCCGCTCTCGCCTCGCTCAACCTGTTTCTCTCCGATGTCCGCGACGGGCTCGGGCCTTTCCTCGGGGTGTTCCTGCAACAGAAGCAGTGGACACCCGGCGAGATCGGGCTGGTGATGACCCTCGGGGGCCTCGCCGGCATGGTGGCGACCATCCCGATGGGGGCTCTGGTCGATTCGAGCCGGGCCAAGCGGACCATCATCGTGGTCGGCTCGGCGGTGGTGATCGCGGCGTCCATCGCCATCCTGATGGCGCCGAGTTTCGGCGTGGTGGCGGTGGCGCAGGGCGTCAACGGCATCGCCGCCGCCGCGCTCGGCCCGGCGGTGGCCGGCATCACGCTCGGCCTTGTCGGGGCGGGGGGATTCGATCGGCAACTCGGCCGCAACGAGGCGTTCAACCACGCGGGCAACATTCTCGCGGCGGTGCTGGCCGGCCTGTTCGGCTGGTGGCTCGGCCTGCCGGCGGTGTTCGCGCTGATGGCGGCGATGGCGGTCGGCTCGATCCTCTCGGTGCTGGCGATCCGTCCGGGGGAGATCGACCACGAGGCCGCGCGGGGCATGGCCTCGCCGGCGGCGGCGGGGGACAAGGCGGAGGGCTGGCGCACGCTGCTGTCCGACAAGCGGCTGCTGACGGTGGCTCTCACCATGGGCCTGTTCCATCTCGGCAATGGCGCCATGCTGCCGCTGTTCGGGCAGGGCATGGTGGCGCGCGGGGCGGGCGACCCTTCCGCTCTCACCGCGCTCACCGTGGTGGTGGCGCAGGCGACCATGATCCCGATGGCGCTGATCGCCTCCCATCTCGCCCGCTCGCGCGGCTATCGGCTGGTGCTGCTGATGGCGCTGGCGGCGCTGCCGCTGCGCGGCATGATCGCCGCGGCGGCGGCGCAGTGGGACATCGCCTTCGCGCTGTTTCCCGTGCAGATGCTGGACGGCGTCGGGGCGGGCCTGCTGGGCGTCGCCACGCCGGGCATCGTCGCCCGCATCCTGCAGGGGACGGGGCGGTTCAATGTCGGGCTCGGCGTGGTGATGACGGCGCAGGGGGTGGGCGCCGCGCTTTCGACGACACTGGCCGGTTTCGTGGCGCAATATGCCGGCTATCCCGCGGCCTTCCTCACGCTCGGCGGGGTGGCGCTGGTGGCGGCGGCCGCCTATCTCGCGGGCGGGGCGCCGGGGGGCGAGGCCGCGGCCCGCCCAGCCGTGCGGCCTGCCGCCGTGCCCGGCTGAAAATTCGCGGCTTGACCCGGCTCAAGGCTCTTCCGTTGCCGTTTCGCCACACTACATGAGCTTCAGCGGATCGCCGGATCGGGGTCCGCTGCGGTGGCCGGGATACGGGCGCCGTCATCCCGTTGATGCGTTCGTGCCTCGTGAGGGCGGACGTGGGGCAAGGAGGCGAGAGCCATGAATTTCGAGATCTATACCGAGCGCGCGCGGGGATTCGTGCAGTCGGCCCAGTCGCTTGCGCTGCGCGAAGGCAACCAGCAATTCACCCCCGAGCACCTGCTCAAAGTTCTGCTCGACGACCCGGAAGGCCTGTGCGCCGGCCTCATCCAGCGCGCCGGTGGCGATCCGCGCATCGTGCTCGCGGACACCGAAGCGGCGCTGAAGAAGCTGCCCAAGGTGCAGGGTTCCGGCGCCGGCCAGGTCTATCTCGCGCCGGCGACGGCGCGCGTGTTCGACGCGGCCGAGCAGGCGGCAAAGAAGGCCGGCGATGGCTATGTCACCGTCGAGCGGCTGCTCCTTGCGCTCGCGCTGGAGAAGGACAGCGAGGCCGGCAAGATCCTCGCCAAGGCGGGCGCCACCCCGCAGAAGATCAACGCTGCCATCGAGGCGCTGCGGAAAGGTCGTACTGCGGATAGCGCCACCGCCGAGAACGCCTATGACGCCCTGAAGAAATATTCCCGCGACCTCACCGAGGCGGCGCGCGAGGGCAAGCTCGACCCGGTGATCGGCCGCGACGAGGAAATCCGCCGCACCATCCAGGTTCTGTCGCGCCGCACCAAGAACAATCCCGTGCTGATCGGCGAGCCCGGCGTCGGCAAGACCGCCATCGTCGAGGGCCTCGCCTTGCGCATCGTCGATGGCGACGTGCCCGAGAGCCTGAAGGACAAGAGCCTTCTCTCCCTCGACATGGGTTCGCTCATCGCCGGCGCCAAATATCGCGGCGAGTTCGAGGAGCGGCTGAAGTCCGTGCTGTCGGAAGTGCAGGCGGCCGAGGGCGGGATCATTCTGTTCATCGACGAGTTGCACACCCTCGTCGGCGCCGGCAAGACCGAGGGGGCGATGGACGCCTCCAACCTCCTGAAGCCCGCTCTGGCGCGCGGCGAGCTGCACTGCGTCGGCGCCACCACGCTGGACGAGTACCGCAAATATATCGAGAAGGACGCCGCGCTCGCCCGCCGCTTCCAGCCCGTCTTCGTCAATGAGCCGTCGGTGGAGGACACGGTGTCCATCCTGCGTGGCATCAAGGAGAAGTACGAACTGCACCACGGCGTGCGCATCACCGACAGTGCGCTGGTGGCGGCGGCGACGCTGTCGAACCGCTACATCACCGACCGCTTCCTGCCCGACAAGGCGATCGACCTGATCGACGAGGCGGCCTCGCGGCTGCGCATGCAGGTCGATTCCAAGCCCGAAGAGCTGGACAGCATCGATCGCGAGATCGTGCGCCTGCGCATCGAGCAGGAGGCGCTGAAGAAGGAGACCGACGCGGGCTCCAAGGACCGGCTGAAGAAGCTGGAGAAGGAACTGGCCAATCTGGAGGAGCAGTCCTCCTCGCTCACCTCGCGCTGGAAGGCGGAGAAGGAGAAGCTCGGCGACGCGCAGAAGATCAAGAGCGATCTTGAGAAGGCGCGGGCCGACCTCGCCATCGCCCAGCGCAATGGCGAGTACCAGAAGGCCGGCGAGATCGCCTACGGCACCATTCCGGCGCTGGAGAAGAAGCTCGCCGCCATCGAGGAAAAGGACCTCGCCGCCGAGGTGGCTTCCGGCACCATGATGGAGGAGGCGGTGACGCCCGATCACATTGCCGGCGTCGTCTCGCGCTGGACCGGCGTTCCGGTCGACAAGATGCTGACCGGCGAGAAGGAGAAGCTGCTGCGCATGGAGGAAGTGCTGTCCTCCCGCGTGGTGGGCCAGAAGGAGGCCGTGGAGGCCGTCTCGACCGCGGTGCGCCGCGCGCGGGCGGGTCTGCAGGACCCCAACCGGCCGATCGGCTCGTTCATCTTCCTCGGCCCCACGGGCGTCGGCAAGACCGAGCTGACCAAGGCGCTGGCCTCCTTCCTGTTCGACGACGATACCGCCCTCGTGCGCATCGACATGTCGGAATACATGGAGAAGCACTCCGTGGCCCGGCTGATCGGCGCGCCTCCCGGCTATGTCGGCTATGAGGAAGGCGGGGCGCTCACCGAAGCCGTGCGGCGCCGGCCGTATCAGGTCGTGCTGTTCGACGAGGTGGAGAAGGCGCACCCGGACGTGTTCAACGTGCTGCTGCAGGTGCTCGACGACGGGCGCCTGACGGACGGGCAGGGCCGCACGGTCGACTTCCGCAACACGCTGATCATCATGACCTCGAATCTCGGCGCCGAGTATCTGGTCAACCAGAAGGACGGCGAGGATTCGGAAGGAGTGCGCGAGGAGGTGATGGGCGTGGTGCGCGGGCACTTCCGCCCGGAATTCCTCAACCGCGTCGACGAGATCGTGCTGTTCCACCGGCTGCGGCGCGACCAGATGGGCGCGATCGTCGACATCCAGGTCAAGCGGCTCGACAAGCTGCTGGAGGAGCGCAAGATCGCGCTGGAGATCACCCCCGAGGCGCGGGACTTCCTCGCCGAGAAGGGCTACGACCCGGCCTATGGCGCGCGCCCGCTGAAGCGGGTGATCCAGAAGCTGCTGCAGGACCCGCTGGCCGGCCGCATCCTCGCCGGCACGGTGAAGGACGGCGACATCGTGCGGGTCGAGCGCGGGGCGAACGAATTGCTGTTCGACACCCGCCCCGGCGCGGTGGACGAAGCGGCCTGACCGCTCGGCACGGGCGCGACGCCGTTGGACATGGAAGGCCCCCCCCCCCCCCCCGGGGAGGGCCTTCTTTTTTGCGGAATGAGGGGAGGACGAGCCGTGCCGATGCCGATGGAGCTTCAGCATGCCAGCGAGGATTTCGAGCGATTTCTCGCGGCGGCGCGCGATGAGGCGGGCCTGACGACCCGCAACCAGACCTACACGATGGTCGAGGGCGTGCTGCGGGTTTTCCGGCGCCGGCTCGAACTTGCCGAGGCGATCCGTTTCGCCGGCATCCTGCCCCCAGTGCTGCGGGCGATCTTCGTGGCGGACTGGGACCCGCTGGCGCCGGTCCTGCCCTTTTCCGATCGGGTGGCGATGACGCGCGAGGTCCAGGCCCTGCGCCAGCACCACAATTTCGCGCCCGAGACGTGCCTGGCCGACGTCGCGCGGGCGTTGCGCCGGCATATTGACGGCGATGCCTTCGACCGGCTGCTGGCGACGCTGCCCGACGGTGCCGCGGATTTCTGGAGGTCGTAGGGGGGCGCGCCGGTGCCTTCGGATCGCCCCGGCCGATCGCGGTGGTCGCCGCGCCGGCCGGGAGGACGTTCCGCCTCAGCTGCGTGCCAGCAGCGCCTGCAATTCGGGCAGGAAGGTTTCGGCAATGTCGGGGCGGGCCAGCGCATAGGCGACATTGGCTGTGAGGAAGCCGAGCTTCGAGCCGCAGTCATAGATCGCGCCGTCGAAGGTGACGCTGTAGAAATCCTGCTTCTTGGCCAGCTTGAGCATGGAATCGGTCAGCTGGATCTCGCCGCCGGCGCCGCGCTCTTGCGTGGCGAGCAGGTCGAAGATCTCCGGCTGCAGGATGTAGCGGCCGGAAATGGCGAGGTTGGAGGGGGCGACCTCCTTCTTGGGCTTCTCGACCATGCGGCCGATCTTGTGCACGCCTTCGGTAACCTCGTCGCCGAGCCCGACGATGCCGTACTGGTCGGTCTGCTCCGGCGGCACCTCATAGACGGCGATGTGGTTGCCGCCATTGGTGTGGTCATACGCCTCCACCATCTGCGCCAGGCAGCCGCGGCCGTTGCGCGGCTTGTGCAGCATGTCCGGCAGCAGCAGGGCGAAGGGCTCGTTGCCGATGAGGTCGCGCGCGCACCACACCGCATGGCCGAGGCCGAGCGGCAATTGCTGGCGGGTGAAGCTGGTCTTGCCGGGGCCGAGCGTTTCCTCGCGCAACGTGTCGAGCAACTGATGCTTGCCGCGCTCGGACAGTGTGGCCTCAAGCTCGTACTGGCGGTCGAAATGGTCTTCGATGACGCCCTTGTTGCGCCCGGTCACGAACACGAAATGCTCGATGCCGGCGGCACGCGCCTCGTCCACCACATGCTGGACGACGGGTCGGTCGACGACGGTCAGCATTTCCTTGGGCACCGCCTTGGTGGCGGGAAGGAAGCGCGTGCCGAGACCGGCAACGGGGAGGATCGCCTTGCGGATCTTTTTAGCCATATGAACGGGAAACTGCCTTGGGGAGCCTAAGACACCGGTGACGGGATGGCAGGAGACTGCCTGTGTTCAACTTAACGCCTTACCCCCGCGTTTCACACAGGCTCGGTAAACGCATTGTGACGGCGATGCCGTTTGCACCCTGCGATACCGTCGCATCTGCCGCGAACCGCACGCTAGCACGTCCGCGCGGCATCGGCGCCGGCGAACGTCACCTACCGCAAGGGCATGTTCGCGCGCGAATCGCCCCGCCGTTAAGATCGATGAAACCTTGAGGGGTTCCTAATCCCGCCCTGCGGTTTGCGTAAGGGTAGGCGTCATGACGAAAGGCACAGCGGCATCCGGAATTCCGGCATCGGCGATATCGGTGCGAGGCCGCCAGCCGGCCGGCGGGCTTGCGGGGGCGATGCTTGCGGGGCCGATGCTTGCAGGCCCAAAGCTTGCGGGGCCAAAGCTTGCGGGTGCGGCGCTGCTATGTCTCGGCCTTGCCGGCTGCGCCTCGCCCGACGAGGTGACGGGGGCGCTCGCGTCGCCGTCCCCCATGCGCGCCGCCGCGGTTGCCAATGCCCCGTCGCCCCGGCCGGCCGCGCCCGCCCGCGCGGCGGCGCCGGCGACGGCATCGACCCATCCGGAAATGACCCCGCAGGCGCTGGCGCGTGCCGAGGCGAATTTCGACCGCTGCATCGCCTCGCTGGAGCCGATGGCGCGGGCGCAGGGCGTGTCCCCGGCCGGATTCCGCCGCTACACGGCCGGGCTGAAGCCCGACATGGGCATCATGGACAAGCTGCAGACGCAGCCCGAATTCACCCGGACCACGGGCGACTACGTGACCATGCTGGTCTCCGAAACCCGCATCACCCGCGGCCGCGAGGCCATGGCGCAGAACGCCGCCGTGTTCGAGGCCGTGGGCCGCACCTATGGCGTCGACCCCTATGTCGTCGCCGCCATCTGGGGCATCGAGACCAATTACGGCAGCGCGCGCGGGTCCTATCCCGTGCTGCAGGCCACGGGCACGCTGGCCTGTGTCGGCCGGCGGCAGCCCTATTTCCGCGACGAGTTCGTCGCCGCGCTGCGCATTCTCGACAAGGGCGACATTCCCGAGACCCACCTGCGCGGTTCGTGGGCGGGCGCCTTCGGGCTCACCCAGTTCATGCCCACCGCCTTCCAGCGCGACGCGGTGGACTTCGATGGCGACGGGCATCGCAACGTGGTCGATTCGGTCGCCGATGCGATGGGTTCGACCGCCGCGAAGCTCAAGCGCGGCGGCTGGGTGGCGGGGCGCAGCTGGGGCTATGAGGTGGATCTGCCGCGCGGCTTCGATTATCTGCTGGCCGACAAGAAGCTCAAGAAGCCGATGCGCGAATGGTGGGCGCTGGGCGTGCGGCGCCCGGATGGGCGAGCGATGCCCGGCGGCGACGAGATGGCCTTCCTGCTGCTCCCGGCGGGTGCCAAGGGGCCGGCCTTTCTGATGACCGACAATTTCAAGGCGATCCTCTCCTACAACCCGGCGGATGCCTATGCGCTGGCGATCGGGCATCTCGCGGACCGCATTCGCGGCGGCGGGCCCTTCGTGCAGCCCTGGCCGGAGGATGCGCGGGCACTCTCGCGGCTGGAGCGCACGGAATTGCAGCAGCGGCTGGCGTCGCGCGGCTATGATGTCGGCACCCATGATGGCGCTCTCGGCCAGAAGACCCGCGCCGCGGTGCGTGAATATCAGGTGAGCGCCGGTCTGGTGCCCGATGGGCTCGCGTCCGACGAGGTGCTCGCTTCGCTGCGCGGGCGCGACGGCACCTGAGTGATTGCACTTGAGTGACGGCACTTGAGTGACGGCACTTGGTCGCCCGGACATCGGTCCGCGATGCGGGTCTTGAAAGAACCGTTATAATGGTTCACGGGACCGGCGGGTGACGTCAGGCAAGGGCAGTTCATGCGTGCGCGCGGCTTCGGACAGGGGCGAGGGATCCGGCAGGCGTTCAGGACGTTCCTCGCCGGCGCGTTGCTGAGCGCTCTCCTGTCGGTCGGGAACCTGCCGGCTCAGGCGCAGAGCGACTGGTTCCGGCCGCCGGGCGATGTCGGCCAACCGGCGGCCCGTCCCGCGCCGCAGCGCCAGGCGCCCGCCCGGCAGCAGCAGCCGACACGCCAGCAACAGCAGCCCTCGCGCCAGTTCCAGTCCCAGCAGCGCCAGCAGGCCCGCCAGGCGCCGCCGGCCGCGCCGCGCAGCTGGTCGCCGTTCCAGCCGCTCATTGACCTGTTCCGAGGCGACAGCCCGCCGCGCGCGGTGGCCCCGCGCGTGCCGCGCGATGCGGCGCCCGCGCCGCCGGTCGCCCGCGCGCCGGTGATCGCGCCGCCGGCCGAGCCGCGCGGCGCGGTCTATGACAATGCGGCCGCGGCGCGTGCCGATGCGAAAGTGTCCGAGATCGTGCTGGTGCTTGGCGACGACTATGCCGCGTCGCTGGCGCAAGGGCTGGCCGATGCCTTCGCCGCCGACCGCGAGGGCGTGGTGGTGGTCGGCAAGAGCGAGGCGGGCTCGGGTCTCGGGCCGGGCAGCCCGTTCGACTGGCTGAGTACCGCCCGCCAGCTGCCCGCCGGCGAGCAGGCCAATGTGACCGTGCTGTTCGCCGGCGCCAATGATCTGGTGCCGATCGAGGATCCCGCCGGGCGCGCCGAGCCGCTGGACGAGCGCTGGCGCGAGATCTATGGCCGCCGTCTCGACGACGTGCTGCTCGGGCTCAAGCTCGCGGGACGCCCGGTCGTGGTGGTCGGCCTGCCGCCGGTGGAGGACGACGCGGCCAACCAGCGCCGCACGCAGTTCAACGTGCTGCTCAAGGAGCATGTGGAGCGCGCCGGGCTGATCTTCGTGGATGTGACGGACGGCTTCGTCGATGAGAATGGCAAGTTCATGATGTCGGGGCCGGCGGTGGATGGTCAGCGCCGGCGCCTGCGCAGCTCCGACGGGCTCGGCTTCACGCGGGCCGGCGGGCGCAAGCTCGCGTTCTTCGTCGATCGCGAGCTTGATGATCTGCTCGCCCGGCCGGGCGAGCCGCCGGCGGCCGCGGCCAATCCGGCCGATGCCCGTCCCTCGATCATCCTGCTCACGGGCGGGGCGGTGAGCGGAGCGCGTACGCTGGCCGGCGCGCCGGGGGCGGCGCCTCTGGCGGCCGGGGGGGCTGCCGCCAGTGCGGTGGTGACGCCGGTGGGGCAGGAAGGTGTTGCCGAGGCGACACCCGAGCCGGCCCGCGTGCTGGTCAGCGGCGCGGCGCTGCCTGCGGTCACGGGGAGGACGGATGATTTTCGCTGGCCGGTCGGGCAACCGGCGGCGACCAGCGCGCCGCTCGTCGGACCCATGCCGGACGACGCGCCGCTGCCGACCATCGCCGCGCCCGACACGCCCGCCTCGGGCACGGGCAGCACGGCTGTGGCGCCCTGATGCGGCTGTGGCGCCCTGATCCGGCGCCCCGGAGGGCTGTCATCTGAGATAAGGAAACGGCGCCCCGGAGGGTCATCGGGCCAACGAGCCGATGGCGCCGCGGAGGGCCAACAAGCAAACGGCGCCCCGGAGGGCGCCGTGAGAGAATGCGCGCGGTGGTCGAGGCGCGGATGGCCGGACGGCTCAGCGCGGCAGGACCGAAGCGCCCATCAGGAACAGGTCGATCGACTGCGCGGCCTGCCGGCCCTCGCGGATCGCCCACACGACCAGCGACTGGCCGCGGCGCATGTCGCCGGCGGCGAACAGCTTGGGCACGCTGGTGGCGTAGTCATTATCGGAGGCGGCGACGTTGCCGCGCGGGTCCAGCGACAGGCCATCCTGCTCCAGCATTCCCTCATGCAGCGGGTGCACGAATCCGAGGGCGATGAAGATCAGGTCGGCCTTGATGTGGAACTCGGTGCCCGGGATGGGCTGGCGCCGGGCATCGACGCGGGCGCATTTCACCGAGGTGACGCGGCCCTTCTTGCCCTCGATGGACAGGGTGGCGGCGGCGAATTCGCGCTCGGCCCCTTCCGCTTGGCTGGTGGAGGTGCGGAACTTGGTCGGCCAGTAGGGCCATACCGCCAGCTTGTCTTCCTTGATCGGGGGCACCGGGCGGATGTCGAGCTGGTGCACGGAGAGCGCGCCCTGGCGAAAGGCGGTGCCGACGCAATCGGAGGCGGTGTCACCGCCGCCGATCACCACGACATGCTTGCCCGCGGCAAGGATAGGCTGCTCGTCGCCCTCCTTTTCGCGCCCGACGCGGCGGTTCTGCTGCACCAGATAGGGCATGGCATAGTGCACGCCTTCCAGCTCGTGCCCCGGCAGGCCGGGGTTGCGCGGGGCCTCCGAGCCGCCGCACATCAGCACGGCGTCGTGGCCGGCCAGCAGCTCGTCGAGCGGCACGGTCACGCCGATATTGGCACCGTAGTGAAAGGTGACGCCTTCGCCCTCCATCTGCGCGACGCGGCGGTCGATATAGTGCTTTTCCATCTTGAAGTCGGGAATGCCGTAGCGCAGCAGGCCGCCGGCCTTGGGCTCGCGCTCATAGACATGCACCTCGTGGCCGGCGCGGGCGAGTTGCTGGGCAGCCGCCATGCCGGCCGGGCCGGAGCCGACCACGGCGACCTTCTTGCCCGTCTTGTGCGGGTTCGGCTCGGGCTTGATCCAGCCGGCCTTCCACGCCTTGTCGGCGATGGCCTGCTCCACCGTCTTGATGGTGACGGGCACGTCCTCGAGATTCAGCGTGCAGGCCTCCTCGCAGGGCGCGGGGCAGATGCGGCCGGTGAATTCAGGAAAATTGTTGGTGGAATGGAGGTTGCGCGCAGCCTCTTCCCAGTTGCCGTTATAGACGAGGTCGTTCCAGTCCGGGATCTGGTTGTGGATGGGGCAGCCATTGGGCCCGTGGCAGAACGGCACGCCGCAATCCATGCAGCGCGAGGCCTGGTTGACGACCTCGGAATCGGGCAGCGGCAGGGTGAACTCGCGGAAATGGCGAATGCGGTCGGACGCCGGCTGATACTTCGCCTCGCGCCGATCGATCTCGAGAAAGCCCGTAACCTTACCCATTGCGCCCTCTATTCGCGGAGCACCGCCACCTTGGAGGCGTTCCAGCCCCCGGTGCAGATACATCAATCATGCCAGTTGGGAAATGACAGCGCGGCACACGGCCGCGCCAACGGCCCTTTCGGGCCGTCCCGCGTCGAACCCCGCGCGGGCGAGGCGGCGGCCTATTCGGCCGCCTGCAGGCCGCGCATCTTCTCCATGTCGCGCAGCGCCCGCTGGTACTCGACCGGCATGACCTTGACGAACTTGCCGCGATACTCGGTCCAGTTGTCGAGAATGGTCTGGGCCCGCTGCGAACCGGTATAGTGCAGGTGCTTGGCGATGAGCTGGTGCAGGCGCTCCTCGTCGTGGTGGCCCATATCCGCCATGATGTCGATGCGGCCCTTGAACTCCAGGTCGCCGCCATGGTGATGCAGGCGCTCCAGAAGGTCTTCTTCCTCCTCGACCGGCTCCAGATCGACCATGGAGAGGTTGCACCGCTTCTTGAAGGTGCCATCCTCGTCCAGCACATAGGCCACGCCGCCGGACATGCCGGCCGCGAAATTCCGCCCGGTCTGGCCGATGACGACGACGACGCCGCCGGTCATGTACTCGCAGCCATGGTCGCCCGTGCCCTCGACCACGGCGATGGCGCCGGAGTTGCGCACCGCGAAGCGCTCGCCGCCGACGCCGCGGAAATACGCCTCGCCGGATGTCGCCCCGTACAGGACGGTATTGCCGACGATGATCGAGTTCTCCGGCACGATGATGGCATTTTCCGCGGGGCGCACCACGATGCGCCCGCCCGACAGGCCCTTGCCGACATAGTCGTTGGCCTCGCCCACCAGCGTCATCGACACGCCGCCGGCGAGGAAGGCGCCGAAGGCCTGGCCGGCGGTGCCGGTCAGATGAATGTCGATCGTGTCATCCGGCAGGCCGCCATCGCCATAGCGCTTGGCCACCTCGCCCGAGAGCATGGCCCCGACCGAGCGGTTGATGCTCTTGATCGGCGTGTGGATGACCACCTTTTCCCCGCTCTCCAGCGCCGGCATGGCCTGGTGGATGAGGGTGCGGTCCAGCACGTGCTGGATCGGGTGGTTCTGCCGCTCGGTGTGGCGGATGGCGACCTCGGGGCCGACATCGGGCTTGGCGAAGATGCGCGAGAAGTCGAGCCCGTTGGCCTTCCAGTGCTCGATGGCCACGCGCTTGTCCAGCCATTCGGAGCGGCCGATCAGCTCGTTGAAGCTGGCAATGCCCATCGAGGCCATGATCTCCCGCACTTCCTCGGCGACGAAGAAGAAGTAGTTGATCACATGCTCCGGCGTGCCCTTGAAGCGCTTGCGCAGCACCGGGTCCTGCGTGGCGACGCCCACGGGGCAGGTGTTGAGGTGGCACTTGCGCATCATGATGCAGCCGGCCGCGATCAGCGGCGCGGTCGAGAAGGCGAAGTCGTCGGCGCCGAGCAGCGCGCCGATCACCACGTCGCGTCCGGTGCGCAGGCCTCCGTCCACCTGCAGGGCGATGCGCCCGCGCAGGCCGTTCAGCACCAGCGTCTGGTGTGCCTCGGCGAGGCCGATCTCCCAGGGCGAGCCCGCATGCTTGATGGCGGTGAGCGGGGAAGCGCCCGTGCCGCCCTCGAAGCCGGAGACGGTGATGTGGTCGGCGCGCGCCTTGGCGACGCCGGCCGCGACCGTGCCGACCCCGACCTCGGAGACCAGCTTCACCGAGATGTCGGCTTCCGGGTTCACGTTCTTCAGGTCGAAGATCAGCTGCGCCAGATCCTCGATCGAATAGATGTCGTGGTGCGGCGGCGGCGAGATGAGGCCGACGCCCGGGGTGGAATGGCGCACCTTGGCGATGACCGCATCCACCTTGTGGCCGGGCAGCTGGCCACCTTCGCCGGGCTTGGCACCCTGCGCCATCTTGATCTGGATCATGTCGGCATTGACGAGATAGTCCGCCGTCACGCCGAAGCGGCCGGAAGCCACCTGCTTGATCGCCGAACGCATGCTGTCGCCATTGGGCAGCGTCTTGAAGCGGGTCGCTTCCTCGCCGCCCTCGCCGGTGTTCGACTTGCCGCCGATGCGGTTCATCGCGATGGCGAGCGTGGTGTGCGCCTCGCGCGAGATCGAGCCGAACGACATGGCGCCGGTGACGAAGCGCTTGACGATATCCACCGCCGGCTCGACCTCGTCCAGCGCGATGGCGGGACGGCCGAGCTCCTCCGCGTGGCGGACGCGGAACAGCGAGCGGATATTGAGCGTCTTGTGGCCGGCCTCGTTCACCAGCTTGGCGAAGTGGCGATACTTGTCCTGCGCGTTGCCACGCACGGCGTGCTGCAGCACCGCGACCGTCTCGGGGTCCCAGGCATGCTCCTCGCCGCGCAGGCGGTAGGCGTAGTCGCCGCCGACATCCAGCGAGGTGCGGTATACCGGCGCGTCGCCGAAGGCGTCGCGGTGGCGCATGGCGGTTTCCTCGGCGATCTCATTGAGGCCGATGCCGCCGATGGAGGAGGCGGTGCCGAAGAAATACTTCGCGATCAGCTCGCTGTTCAGGCCGACCGCGTCGAAGATCTGCGCGCCGCAATAGGACTGGTAGGTCGAGATGCCCATCTTGGACATGACCTTGAGCAGGCCCTTGTCGATCGACTTGATGTAGCGCTTGACGATCTCGTACTCGTCGACCTCCTCGGGGATGTCGACGCGCATGTCGATCATCGTCTCGAAGGCGAGATAGGGGTTGATCGCTTCCGCGCCATAGCCGGCCAGACAGGCGAAGTGATGCACCTCGCGCGCCTCGCCGGTCTCCACCACGAGCCCGACAGAGGTGCGCAGGCCCTTGCGGATCAGGTGATGGTGCACGGCCGCGGTGGCGAGCAGCGAGGGAATCGGGATGCGGTCCGGCCCGGTGAGGCGGTCGGACAGGATGATGATGTTGTAGCCGCCATGCACCGCCGCCTCGGCGCGCTCGCACAGCCGCTCCACGGCATCGCCCATGCCCGCCGCGCCCTTGTCGGAGGGGTAGGTGATGTCGAGCGTGCGGGTGTCGAAGCGCTCCTCCATGAAGCCGATGGAGCGGATCTTCTCCAGGTCGGCATTGGTGAGGATGGGCTGGCGCACCTCGAGCCGCTTGCGGCGCGAATTGCCTTCGAGGTCGAAGATGTTCGGCCGCGGCCCGATGAAGGAGACCAGGCTCATCACCAGCTCTTCCCGGATCGGGTCGATCGGCGGGTTCGTCACCTGCGCGAAGTTCTGCTTGAAATAGGTGAACAGCGACTTCGACTTCTTCGACAGCGGCGAGATGGGCGTATCGCTGCCCATGGAGCCGACCGCCTCCTGCCCGGTGGTCGCCATCGGCGCCATCAGCAGCTTGAGGTCTTCCTGCGTGTAGCCGAAGGCCTGCTGGCGATCGAGCAGCGACACGTCGGTGCGCACCTCGCGCGCTTCCACCGCGCGCAGGTCTTCCAGCACCAGCTGGGTGCGCTTGAGCCATTCCTTGTAGGGATGAGCCTGGGCGAGCGCGGTCTTCACCTCCTCGTCCGGCACAAGGCGGCCTTCCTCAAGGTCGACCAGCAGCATCCGGCCCGGCTGCAGGCGCCACTTGGTGATGATCTCGTCCTCGGGGAAGGTGAGCACGCCCATTTCCGAGGCGAGCACGATCCTGTCGTCGGTCGTCACCATGTAGCGCGCCGGCCGCAGGCCATTGCGGTCGAGCATGGCGACGATCTGGCGCCCGTCGGTGGCGACGATGGCGGCAGGCCCGTCCCACGGCTCCATCATGGCGGCGTGGTATTCGTAGAAGGCGCGCCGCTCCTCGTCCATCAGCGGGTTGCCGGCCCAGGCTTCGGGCACCAGCATCATCGCCGCGTGCGGCAGCTCGTAGCCGCCCTGCACCAGGAATTCGAGCGCGTTGTCGAAACAGGCGGTGTCCGACTGGCCCTCATAGGAGATCGGCCAGAGCTTGGAGATGTCGTTGCCGTACAGCTCACTGTCGACGGAAGCCTGGCGGGCCGCCATCCAGTTCACGTTGCCGCGCAGCGTGTTGATCTCGCCATTATGCGCCACCATCCGGTAGGGATGGGCGAGCGACCAGGCGGGGAAGGTGTTGGTCGAGAAGCGCTGGTGCACCAGCGCCACCGCGCTCTCGAAATCCTCGTCATGCAGGTCGGCATAATAGGCGCCGAGCTGATCGGCGTTGAACATGCCCTTGTAGACCAGCGTGCGGCAGGACAGCGACACGACGTAATAGCCCGCCGTGCGCGGGTCCTTGGCGGCATAGACCGCGTTCGACACCACCTTGCGCAGGATGAACAGGCGGCGCTCGAACGCCGCCTCATCCACGCTGCCCTCGCCGGGGGCGACGAATACCTGCACATGCCGGGGCTCGGTCGGCAGCACGGTGTGGCCGAGCGAGGTATTGTCGGTCGGCACGTCGCGCCAGCCGAGCAGAACCTGCCCCTCGGCCGCCACCACGCGCTCGAAGGTCTCGCGCACGATCTGCTGGCCTTCGCCGTCACGCGGCAGGAAGACGTGGCCGACCGCGTACTTGCCCGGCTCGGGCAGCGCGAAGCCGAGCTTGGCCGCTTCCTTGGCGAAGAACTTGTGCGGGATCTGCACCAGCATGCCGGCGCCGTCGCCGGCGCGCGGGTCGGCACCCACCGCGCCGCGGTGCTCCAGGTTCAGCAGGATCTTCAGCCCGTCCTGCACGATGGCGTGCGACTTGCGGCCCTTGATGTCGGCGATGAAGCCGACGCCGCAGGAATCCTTCTCATTGCGCGGGTCATAGAGTCCCTGCGCGCGCGGCAGGCCCGGATCGAGATGGGTAATGGTTTTGGCGGCGCGATCCGTCGTGGCCGGACGAACCGCAGCCTCGCCGATCATGCGCGCGGCAGTGCCGCCAAATTCCTCACTCATCCCCGTATCTCCCTTCGGGTCTGTCCATCGGCGTCCCGGACCTTGCCCAGCTTCGCAGAGCATTGCTGCGCGAAGATGCACGCCGCCGTCATTATCGATCTGCATCGGCCATGCCATGGCGGTGCCCGGCTTTGGCCTGTCGCGATTATAGGACAGCATCGCTTCCCTATCAATCGCGAAGATGCCAGAATTGGCGCGTGCCGACAAGCGCCCCCGTGCATCCCAGCCCGGCGAATTTTCATACTTGTTGCGAAGGGGGCGATCCCGGCGCAACGAACGTTAAGGGGATATGCCGGTTGGCGCAACGCCATTGCCCGGCCGGCACTGTCTGGATTGGGCGTAAATGAGGCACGCTGCCGCGTTGGGCGGGCCGGCCCGCCTCGGCCGCCGCCGGTCATGCGGGGGCGCGCGCTGCCGAAGCCCGTGGTCTCGCCCGTGCCGCATTCGCTGCCTTCAATGACCTTCCGGAATGATTCAACCTGGACGCTGCCCATGAAGCCAGTCCTTTCGTCTGCCGTCGCGGCCTCCCGCCGGTCGCGGCGGGTGCGGCGCCTGCCCTGTGCCCTGCTGCTGCCGCTGGTTGCGGGAATGGCGGGGCTGGCCGTGTCGCCGGCCGGCGCGCAGGTCTATTTCCGGCCCTTCGGCGGTGTCTATGTCGATCGCTACGAGGGCCCGCCGCCCGGCTATTATCCGGGCCCCCCACCTGTTTACGGCCCCCCGCCCGTCTACGGACCTCCGCCGGCCTACGGTCCTCCCCCCGTCTATGGCCCGCCGCCGACTTACGGGTCGCGTGGCGGGCTGCCGCCGCAGGATGTCGAGCCCATGCTGCGCTCCATGGGCATGCGGGCGATCGGGCGTGTGCGCGCCGATGGCCCGACCTATGTGGTCGATGCCACCGATCGCAGCGGAACGCGCCAGCGCGTGCGCATCGATATCGGTTCCGGCCAGATCCTGGCGATGCGGCCGCTCGGCCCCGCGCCGGACGGGCGCCGCTATGCCCCGCCACCGGCCGTTTCCGCGCCGCCGGTCGCGAACGTGCCGCGCGCCGTGCCCCGCCCCCCGGCCCGGCCGCCGGAGGTCGCCACCGTTCCCGCCCCGGCGCCCATCGAGCCGTCCGCCGCGCCGGCGACGGCGGTCATCGCGCCGGATCCGGCGCCGGCCTCCACGCCGCCTTCCGCTCAATCGCTCCCCGATTCCCCGCCCGAGACGGCAAAGCAGGAGACCGGCAAACAGGAGGCTGCGAAGCCCGCGGCCGATGCGGCGCCGACGGCAGGAGGCGTGCGCGTCATTCCGGGCGTCGCCGTGCCGCCGGGCACCGGCCCGACGGCCCCCCCCGCTGCCGCTGCGCCCTCCACGACGACCAGCAAGACGGGTGTGGGAACCGGGACGGGTGGCGGTCAGCCTTCCGCCGGCACGGCCTCGGTGGTGGTGCGGGGCACCGCGGCCACGGAGGCGCCGCCGCAGGACACGGCGCCGTCGGGAACGCCTGTGCTGGCGCCGTGAAAATGCAAGAGGCGCCCCGGTTTCCCGGGACGCCGTGTGGATGGTTGCCCTCCCCAAGCACCGCGCGTGCGGGGGAGAGGTGATCCGGGGCGACAGGTCGGCAACATCGATCCCCGGCCGCCGCTTTCGCCGCGGCCGGGGCGTCAATCCTAGGCTGCCGCTTTCGCTGCGGCGGTTTTGGCCTCGATCGCGCGGGGAGCGGAAGCGCCGACCGTGATCGGAATCGACCGAGGCTTCATCGCCTCGGGAATCTCGCGCACGAGATCGACGTGCAGCAGGCCGTTGGCAAGGCTGGCGCCACGAACTTCCACATGGTCCGCCAACTGGAAGCGGCGCTCGAAGGCGCGCGCGGCGATGCCCTGATAGAGCACCTCGCCGCCCTTGGCGGAGACGTCGGGTCGCCGCTCGCCCCGGATGGACAGGGTGTTCTCCTTCACCTCAAGATCGAGATCCTGATCGGTGAAGCCGGCGACCGCCACGGTGATGCGATACGCATTCTCGCCGGTCCGCTCGATATTATAGGGCGGATAGGTCGTGCCGGTATCCACGTTGCCGACTTGGTCGAGCAGCGAGAACAGCCGATCGAAGCCGACGGTGGAACGGTGGAGGGGGGAAAAGTCAAACGTACGCATGGCATATCCTCAGTTCTAAGCGACATGCAGGGGCGGGTCCTCTCGCCTGAGCCGGACCCGTTCGATGTACCGCCTCAGGGCCGGTACAGGTTCGAGATAGGAAGGCCGCGCAGGCGCGCAAGAGGGTGCCCGCGCAATCATTGCCTCCGCTCCGATCGCCAACATGAACGGCGGATGAACAGGCGGATCGGGCGCTATTCAGTGCCGGCGGTATAGGGAGGGGGCGGAACGTTCCCCAAGCGCGTGGAGTGCGACAGCGTGGTCTCGCGCATCTCTGCAAGGCGGGTTGCCCTGGTCGTGGCCGGTTTCGGGGCCGGGGCCGTGGCTGTGATCCTGGCCGGCGTTCCGGGCGGGGGAATGGTGCATGCCCAGACGGCCCCGCCACCGGGCGCCTATGGGCCTGCGCCCGGTCCCTATGGTCCCGCGCCGGGCGCCTATGCGCCCTATGACGTACCGCCGCCGCGCGGGGGCGGGGGCGGCCCGGTCGATGACGGCGCGGCGATCCGCATGCTCACCGCGCGCGGGTTCAACAATGTCTCGGTGGTGCGCCGCCGGGGGCCGACGCTGGTGCTGGAGGCGAACGGACCGCGCGGCGAGCGGGTTCAGGTGATCGTCGATGCCCTGTCGGGGGCCATTAACGGCATGAAGGTGATCGGCTTCGGCGACCAGCGTTATTGAGCCGCGCTTCCTGCCCGGCGCGCGGGACATAAGCGCCCGTGCGCCTTGTGAAGCGCCTCGGCTCCGGTGTAAGGCCTCCGGGCCCACGCGCAGACCGAAAGATGCCGCACGGATGACGCTGTTCAGCACCAAGGACAATCCGGTTCCCGAGGGCGCGGAAAGCGGCGTCTTCAGAACCGAGGACGGGCTCGGGCTGCGCTTTGCCCGCTGGCGGCCGGAAGGGGCGAGCCGTGGCACGGTCTGCGTCTTCCACGGGCGCACCGAGAAGATCGAGAAATATTACGAGACGGCGCGCGACCTCCTCCGGCGCGGCTTTTCGGTGGCGATGCCGGACTGGCGCGGGCAGGGCGGATCCGACCGGCTGCTGCGCAATGCGATGAAGGGCCATGTCGGCGACTTCGCCGATTACCAGCTCGATCTGGAAGCCTTCATGCGCGAGGTGGTGCTGCCGGAATGCCCGCCGCCCTATTATGCACTCGCCCATTCCATGGGCGCCGCGATCCTGCTCGAATCCGCGCGGCTCGGCGAACGGCTGTTCGACCGCATGTTCCTCACCGCGCCGATGCTGGAATTGTCGCTTATCAAGCATGATGTGGCGGCGCGCCGGCTGGCGCGCGTGCTGAACGGCATTGGCCTGTCGCGGGCCTATGTGCCGACCGGCAAGGTGAAGCGGCTCAGCGAACTGCATTTCGAGGGCAACCGGCTGACCTCCGACCCCGCGCGCTTCGCCCGCAACCTGACCGTCACGCTGGAGCAGCCGCAACTCGATGTCGGTCCGCCCACCATTGGCTGGATGGCGAGCGCCTTCGAACTGATGGAGCGCTTCAACGATCCCGCGACGGCGCGGGCCATCCGCCAGCCGCTGCTGATCATTGCCGCGGGCGCCGACCGCATCGTCTCGACACCGGCGATCGAGCGTTTCGCGATGCGGCTGATTGCCGGCTCGCACATCGTGATTCCCGGCGCGCGGCACGAATTGCTGCAGGAGCGCGACATTTTTCGCGAGCCGCTCTTCGCCGCCTTCGATGCCTTCATTCCCGGCAGCGACGCATGAACCAGTTCCGGATGGGCGAGGGAGGTCGCGCGCATGCGGGGCTCAGGCTGCCTGCAGCACCTTCAGCGCGGCCTCCAGCACGCGCCTGTCGCCGGCCGCGATGACCCGGCCGCCGGAGAGATCGCCGGTGCCTTCCCAATTGGTGACGATGCCGCCCGCGCCCTCGACGATCGGGATCAGCGGCAGGATGTCGTATTCGTTGAGATTGGTCTCGATGACGAGATCGACATGGCCGGCGGCGACCATGCAATAGGCGTAGCAGTCGCCGCCATAGCGCGGCAGGCGCGCGCGCTTCTCGACCTCGACATAGCGGGCGCGGTCCACCTCGCCCATCAATAGCGGGCTGGTGGTCATGAGCACGGCCTCCTCCAGCGCCGGGCAGGCCCGCACGCCGAGACGCCGGTCGCCGGCCGGGCCACGGTAGCGGGCCTGCGCGCCATCGCCATAGAAGCGCTCGCCGATGAAGGGCTGGTGCATCATGCCGTAGACCGGGTGGTCCTCATGCGTGAGGCCGATCAGCGTGCCCCAGGCCGGCATGCCGGCGATGAAGGACTTGGTGCCGTCGATCGGGTCCAGCACCCAGACATAGTCCGCGTCCGGGCTCTCGTCGGCGAATTCCTCGCCGCGCACGCCGTGGCTGGGAAAGGTACGGCGGATCAGCGTGCGCATGGCCTGCTCGGCGGCGCGGTCGGCCGCGGTGACGGGGTCGAACACCGCGCCGCGGCTCTTGTCCTCCACGCTGAGCGCGGTGCGGAAGAAGGGGAGGATCGCCTGGCCCGACACGGTGGCCAGTTCGTGCACGAAGTTCTCGAAATCCACCGCACCCATAGCCGCACCACTCCATGCTGGTCTGCGCGCGGTCGCCGCCGCCATCCGCCGCACACGCATATCGGCCGGCGCGCCACTCGGCAATGACAGGCTGGCGGCAGCGGGACCGGCCGCGCGACGCCATCGCCGCAAAAGCGGGCGAGCCTCCGAACGAGGCATTCGCGGCGAGAGGCGTGCCGGGCGCCATGGAGAGCCAGCCCTGCGCCCGGCACGCCTCTGCGCGCGCTGGTGGGCGGCGATGGCCTGCGTTCCACGCATGGCTGCTATTCCGGCAGGATCAAGGATTGGGCAGCGCCTGCTGTTGCACTCGGGAAGTGAAGCTGCCATATTATTTCCAGTGCGGCAGGGTGATTGGCGTTGCCCTTCCGCCGCCCTCCTTGGGCGTTTCCTCCCTAGACTTGGGCCGCTCCGGCAACGTGAGCGGCCCCTTTCTTTTTATAACCCTCTGAAAATTAACGCTTTGATCCACCGGCTGCGCGAGCCTGCCGGCCTGTGGACCGGTGCGTCGCCGGCGCGGCCGCGACCGTGATCCGTCCGTCATCGCGATCTGATATGGATCAAGCGTCGAGGCGCGTCGAGGGCGCGAATTTCGATATTCGCACGTTGATCGCGGCTTTTTGGTTTCGTTTCTTTCGCTTTGGCTCTTGTCTGTTGTGCGGCGCAGGGGTATATATTGCTGCAGTGCAGTACGGTGATTGGCGTTGCCGTTCTGCCGCCCTCCTTGGGCGTTTCCTCCCTAGACTTGGGCCGCTCCGGCAACGTGAGCGGCCTCTTTCTTTTCCGGCCTGCCGAACGCGCAGGCGGCGCCCCAGGCGGCACCCTCGGACGCGCCGATCCGGGCCCCTCCATTCCCCTCGGTCCTCGCCGCCGCTGCGTCAGGCTGCGCTCGCCGGCCTGTCGGCATGTCGCGTGCCTTCGCGAAGCGCCGCCGCCGCGCGCGCCTGTTCCGACCGGCCGGCGTCGAACGTCGCACGCGTCCGCCGGCCGGCGAGGGGTATCGTCATTCAGCGAGGGGAGGGGCGGGCGATGCGCGGGGGAGATTCCGGCAAAAACAAACCCGACGCGCGCACGGGAGGGGAGGGCTCAAGCCAGTGGGGCGTGTGAGCCATGCCTTCCCGGCATGCGTCGGGCGTCAATCGGGTGCGGTAAGCGGTTCTCTGTTACCCCTTTCGCGACATTAATGCCACAACGGGGTGGAAGGTGTATCTGGTATGCCAGAAAATCGGCTGTTCGCCTTGATTATTCCGCAATGCACCTACATCTTGCTTCTCGTACGCAGCGATTGGCGTCGCTCCGTACAGCCCTCCTTGGGCGTTTCCTCCCTAGACTTGGGCCGCTCCCGCCTTGCGTGAGCGGCCTCTTTCTTTTGCATCGGGGCGAGGCGTTACCCGGACGGCTATGGCCGTTCTGTGGGGCATTCCTCACTTGGCGTCCCGAGGCCCAGAAGGGCAGCCGGCTTTCCGGGTCAACCTATCCCCTCCGCACTTCGCGGCGTCGCCTCGACAAGGGAGGGGGATGGCGCTCCGGAACCGAGCGTGCAGAATTGGTATAGGTCTCATGTCCAAAATGCAAGGCTCTTATGCGGCCTTTTGCATCACCCGATAAAATTTTCGTCAGGATCGAGCTATCGTCTTGAGACGATTGGTCATTCTGCGGCGGTGCGGATGCCGGCCAGCTCGATCTGGGCGATTCTCGTCAGCGACACCGCCATGTCGAGCAGGTCGCGACGAACATCATCGAAGGCAGAAGACGCCTGATAGCTAGGCTCATGCATATAAAGCGAGCGATTGATCTCGATCTGGATGGCATGCATGCCCGAGGCGGGATTGCCGTAATGCTCGGTGATGAAGCCGCCGGCATAGGGCTTGTTGCGCACCACGGAATAGCCGCGCCGACGCAGCTCGGTCTCCATCACATCGGTGATGATGGTGGCGCAGCTGGTGCCGTAGCGGTCACCGATCACGAAATCGATGCGCGAGCGCTCCTGCTGGAAGCTGGAGGGCATGGAATGGCAGTCCACCAGCACGGCCACGCCGAACTGGCGCTGCATCTGCGCCATGATCTGGCGCAGCGTGCGGTGATAGGGCTTGTACAGCGTCTCGATGCGATGGATCGCGTCGTCCACCGGGATGCGCCGGCCGTAGATTTCCTGTGCCTCGCCGACAATCCGGGCGATGGTGCCGAGCCCGCCTGAAACCCGCATCGAGCGCGTGTTGGCATAGGCCGGCAGACGGCCCTCGAACATGCGGGGGTCCAGCTCATAGGGCTCGCGATTCACGTCGAGATAGCAGCGTGGAAAATGCGCGCGCATGAAGGTCATGCCAAATCCGGTCACGTCCCGGAACAGCGCGTCGACCAGCGTGTCCTCCGAGCGCCGCAGCATGGGCAGCTTGAGCCGGGCCTGTTCCACGAAGCTGCGCGGATAGACCACCCCGCTATGGGGAGAATTGAACAGAAAGGGCAGGGCCGTCGGCTGGCTCGGCTGCACGACCTCGAAGGCCGGGTCGATCGTGTCCGCTATGACGGCCATCATGCCCCTTCGACCCGCCTGCCTGCCGTGCATCCCGGGCGTGCCGGCGCTGCGGCGCCGCGACCCGAGGCATTGAACTGATTGGCCTGTCTAACATGAGCGTTTCGCGGCGGAAACGTTCAACTCGCCGGCTAACGTGCCTTTGCAAACATGTGAACGCGGGCCGCGCGCCGCACGCGATGAGTGTACGCTGGCGCGAGATGTGTGGGGATGAAGACACAGCTGCTCCCGCGTGGGGGCCGAATGCGGGATTTGCCGCCCCGATCCGGCGCGGATTCACGATGTGCTAACAGCCGCGGGAGTACCGGTTGGGAATGTGTCGACGTGCACCGGTCCGCCGGCTCCCGTCGCCTGGGCGTGACGCGTGCCGGATGAAGGCGATCCGGACGGTTCGTCTCCGCTCAGTTCATTGAAGTCAGGGCGCTTTCCCGTGCAACCGGCACTGCCGGCCGACGGGGAAGGGGGCCCGGGGGAATCAGGGTGCAAGGGATGCTGAAGATCCTGCTCGCCGAGGACGACCACGACATGCGCCGGTTCCTCGTGAAGGCGCTGGAGAATGCAGGCTATGAGGTCGTCTCGTTCGACAATGGCCGCTCGGCCTATGATCGGCTCCGCGAGGAGCCATTCGAACTGCTGCTGACCGATATCGTCATGCCGGAAATGGACGGGATCGAGCTGGCGCGCAAGGCGACCGAGCTCGACCCCGACATCAAGGTGATGTTCATCACCGGCTTCGCCGCGGTCGCGCTCAATGCCGGCAACCAGGCGCCGAAGGATGCCAAGGTGCTGTCCAAGCCGTTCCACCTGCGCGACCTCGTCAACGAGGTGGGCAAGATGCTCGCGGCGTGAGTTATCCACGGCGGCCATCAAGTCGCCGAGGACCGCTTGCGCCGCGACGGCGTTATGGATATAGGGAAACCCCGCTCGCAAGAGACCACGGAATGGGCGCGTAGCTCAGCGGGAGAGCACCTCGTTGACATCGAGGGGGTCACAGGTTCAATCCCTGTCGCGCCCACCATTCCCCAAGCCCCTCCATATCCTCAGGCCAATCCGCCGGGCGCCCGCGCGCGGGTATCGCGTTTGGCTGCGAAGTCTTGTCTGGCTGCGAAGTCTTGACCCATCCCTGGCGTCATGGCTGGTGCGCGGACGCGGCTTTGCCGGACGTGGCGACACGGGGGCGGGGCGGGCGCTATCCTGCCGATTGCGCGGCATCGGCATTTGCGCCCGTGGGCAACCGAATCCGCGTGCGATTCCCGCGTGGCGCGGCTTCTTCACAGGCATTACCGGTGGTAATGTCCTCGTCGGCTCGTGCCGGGGGGCTCGCAATGAAGAAGATCGTTTCCGCTAGCTGTTTCGCCGTCGCTCTGCTGTTCACAGCGCTGGGCCTGCCTGCGCTGGCCCAGGAGGCGAACCCGTCGCTGAACAGCATCATCAATCCGCCACCGCCGCAGCCGGGCAACTCGGACAATCTCAGCCCGGGCCCGGATGGACCCCAGCCCCTGACGGGGGAACTGGTGCCGCTGCCGGGCCCGCCGCCCGAAGGCAAGGCGGCCGACATCAAGCTGCCCGATTGCGTGCCGCCCAATTGCGGCGTGCCGCAGATCATGGCGCCGTAGCCAGGGGCGCCATTCGCCCCCGTGCGCGCCATCGGCCGCGAGGGGCATGCCGAACAGGATGACGCACGAATCAGACAGCGCCCCGGCGTGTCGCGGGGGCGCTGTTTGCGTCAGATGGCTGCGAGGCTCTCCCCTCCGGCGCAATGGCCCGCCGGAGGGGAGAGTCGGAATGCGCGTTCCGCTCAGCCGAGCACGCCCTTCAGGGCGTAGTGCTGGATGGTCTGGCGATTGGCGATGAGCTGCTCGCGCGTGGGCTCGCCCCGCATTGCCCGGCTGATGGCGAGCTTCATCGCCTCATAATTGGTGCGGTAGAGGTCGCGCTTGTCGAGTTCGGCATGGGTGGCGCAGCGTGGATCGAGCCACACGGTGGCGATCATGCACAGCTCTTCGGTCGCGTCGTCGGGGAACACGCCTTCGGCCAGCGAATCGACGATGGCATCGCCCAGCGCACCCTGGACCACCCCGCCGAGCAGGCCGACATAGGCCGCCGATTCGATGGTGGCCTTGGTCGTCATGATGGTGGCCGGCCGCACCAGCTGGTTGAGATCGCGGATGACGAACATGCGCGTGTGGCCCTGGACCTGGCCGAGCATGCTCGCAAAGCCGGCACCGACCGGGCCGTCGACCGAGCCGATCAGGATTTCGGGCATGGCGTCGGTGTACTGGCCCTTGGCCGCGAGGACGGTGGCTTCGCCGGTGCGGAATACAAATTTGGACATGGACAGTCTCCAGCGAGGGGCGTGAAAAGGGCGGCCGTCCTCGATCCGGCGGGGGTGGCCGGCGAGGGGCAGGGGCGTTGGTGAGGCGCGGATGAACCGGCCGGGCGTTCTATCGGGAAGCGGGTGCGCGCTCCCGGGCGATCCGGCGGAGATCATCGCCGAACAGGATCAGGGTCGGGCGCGCTCGGGACGCCGCCGCCCGCAGCGCCGGCGCCAACTGGTCGGGATCGTGGATCCGCTCCGCCGCCCAGCCGAACGCCGTTCCCACGGCGAGGAAGTCCGGGTTGACGAGGTCGACCCCGAGCGGGGCGACCTGCGCCGCGGTCATGTAGAACTTGATCTCGCCATAGCCGCCATTGTCGTGCAGCAGCAGGATGATCGGCGCCTGCGCTTCCACGGCGCTGGCGAGTTCGGCAAGGGTGAATTGCAGGCCGCCATCGCCGGAGAGCACGACGACCGGGCGATCGGGCGCGGCGATCTTGGCGCCGATGCCCGCCGGCAGGCCATAGCCCAGCGTGCCGTAGCCGGTGGCCGAGTTGAACCAGCTGGAGGGCGCCGCTGCCGCGAAGGCGATGTTGCCGGCATAGACCAGCTGCGTGGAATCGCCGACGATGATGGCACCAGGCAGGGTCTCGCGCACCGCGTCGAGCAGCACGAGATCGCCGCGCATGTCGGGCGCGATATCCCTGGTGTAGTGAGCCGCCACCGCCGCGGCGCGGGCCGCGCCGCCGCCACGCGGACGCGGCGGGATGAGCGCCGCCAGCGCGCGGGCCGCCGCCCCGGCATCGCCGACAATGCCGAGCTGCGGCAGGATGGTGCGCATGATCTGGCGCGGGTCGATGTCGACGCGGATCAGCTGGCCGGGAATGGCGAAGCCGCCATCGGCATTGAAATCATAATCGGTCGCACCGAATTCCGTGCCCAGCGCCAGCACCACGTCCGCCTCGCGGATCAACTCGCGCGTGCCGCGCAGGCTGGCGGTGAGGTGGACGCCGAGCGGATGTTCCGGCGGCAGGATGCCACGCCCGTTGATCGTCATCGCCACGGGGGCATCGATCCGTTCGGCCAGCGCGCGCACCTCCGCGGCCGCGCGCGCCGCGCCACCGCCCGCCAGGATGAGCGGCTTCCGCGCGGCCGCGAGCCGGCGCGCCGCCTCTTCGAGCGAGGCGGCATTGGGCGAGGGCAGGGCGAGCCGGCTGACCGTGGCGGGCAGCGGCAGGTGATCCGCCGCGGCCAGCATCACGTTGATCGGCAATTCGAGGTGCACCGGGCGCGGCCGCTCGCCGCCGAACACGGCGAAGGCCTGGGCGAGCGCCGGGGCGATTTCCTCGACCGTGTGGAGGGTGCGGCTGAAGGCGCAGACGCCGGAGACCAGCGCCTGCTGCTGGGGCAGTTCATGCAGCCAGCCTTCGCCCGAGCCCATCCGGCCATGTGCGTTGACCGTGGAAATGACCAGCATGGGGACGGAATCGCCATAGGCCTGCGCCATGGCGGTGAGAATGTTGGTCATTCCCGGGCCGGTGATGATGAAGCACACGCCCGGGCGCCCGGTCACGCGGGCGTAGCCATCCGCCATGAAGCCGGCGCCCTGCTCGTGGCGCGGCGTCACATGCCGGATGGAGCTTCCGGCCAGTCCGCGATACAGTTCAACCGTGTGCACGCCCGGAATGCCGAAGACGGTGTCGACGCCATAGATCTCGAGCAGTTGCGACAGATAGATGCCTGCGCTTTTCATGAAGAGCCAACCTGATGGGTCGCGCAGGAGTGAAACTCCTGTTCGATGGAACGGTTAGTGTCGCGACCGCGGAGGTCATCGGCAGTATTATCGCGACGGATGCGCGATCTTATCAGGAGGCCTCGACTTCCAACGACAGGCGGAAGGGCCATGCGGCCGAGGGAAGCGGGCCGTCGACACGAAATTTCATATCTCAAAAAAAACCACCTTGCAACACGTCCAATTTTCACTAGCATGAAGATAAGAACAATCCAGCCGGGGTAATGAGATGATGCTTGGCAATGACGCCGAATGGTCCCTTCCCGCATCCGCCTATCGCGATCCCGTACGTTTCGAGGCCGAGCGCAAGCAGATCTTCGCGAAGAACTGGCTGCTGTTCTCGTGGTCGGAGCGGATCCCGAACCCCGGCGACTATGTGACCGGAGAACTCTCGGGGCATGGCATCTTCGCCATCCGCGGCGATGACGGCAAGGTTCGTGCCTTTCACAATCTGTGTCGCCACCGCGCCGCGCAGCTCGTCTCGGGCGAGACCGGTTCCTGCGGCGGGCTGATCGTCTGCCCCTATCACAGCTGGAGCTACCGCCGGGACGGGCGCCTTTTCAAGGCGGTGAATTTCGGCACGGAAACCAAGTTCGACGCCTCGGAATGGGGGCTGGTCGCGGCCGATTGCGAGGAGTGGCGTGGCCTCGTCTTCGTGCGCCTCGACCGCGGCGGCCCCTCGCTGGTCGAATGGCTCGGCCCGGTGGTCGATCTCGCCGCGCCTTTCCCGCTGGAGCGGCAGCACTATTTCAACAAGAAAGAGCGCGTCGTCGACGTCGACTGGAAGATCTACGGCGAGAATTATCTGGAATGCTATCATTGCCGGGCGATGCATCCCGGCCTCTGTGCCACGCTCGACATTGATCGCTACGAGATCAACGTATTTCCCGAGCAGAAATACTTCCACCTGCAGGCGCCGGGCCGCGCGGCGGATGACACGCAGGGCTGCTATCTCTACCGCTTCCCCTTCCTGATGCTGAACCTCTACGACTGGGGCTCCTCGATCGCTACCGTCGAGCCGCTCGGCCCCGGCAAGCTCAAGCATATCAACTGGTATTTCTTCGAGGACATCTCGCCCGAGAAGGCCGAAGAAAACCAGAAGACGGCGGACTGGTCTGCCCAGATCATCACGGAAGATCTGGAAGTGATCACCAAGGTGCAGAAGAATATTAATGGTGGCGTCTTCCCGCGGGCCCCGCTATCGAAGTCCGAGGAATATGCGGTGATCGCCTTCGATCGCATGTGCGAGGAGGCGCTGCGGTTCGATGGACCGATCGCCGCGGCGGCAGAGTGAGGACGCGGGATGAGTCGCAGCGCCGCGACGGTCGAGGATTCGCCGGCTTCTCCGAAGAAGGCCGATTTGATCAGCGCGCGGCTGGGTAATGCGATCCGGGTGCTGCGGCACGACAAGGGCATGACGCTGACCGCGCTCGCCGAGCAGACGGGCCTGTCCGTGGGTCTGCTCAGCCAGGTCGAACGCGGGCTGTCCGAACCCTCGGTCAAGGCCATCCACCTGATCGCCACGGCGCTCGGCGTCTCGATCGGCTGGTTCTTCCGCGAGGAGGGGCCTGTCGAGCCGGCGGCGGACGGCATCACCGTCCGGCGCGGGCATCGCAAGACGCTCGATTATGGCGGGGGCATCGTCGACGAATTGCTGTCGCCCTCGCTGGAAGGCCAGCTCGAACTTCTGCTCTGCCGTCTCGCGCCCGGTGCCAGCGTCGGCAGCGAAGCCTATACGCATATCGGCGAGGAGGCCGGCTATGTCATGGCCGGCTCCCTGGAACTCATCGTCGACGGGGTCACGCATCTGCTGAACACGGGCGACAGCTTCGGCTTTGCTTCCGTGCGTCCCCACAAATACCGCAATATCTCGACCCAGGAGACGGTGGTGATCTGGGCGATCACGCCGCCTTCCTACTAGTAATCGTGTAGAAATTCCGCCGCTTCTCCTGTAATTTCGTCTTTCTCGATGGTGAAACCATGTCCGTGGTTCCGAACGCGCTCGCGCGCGATTTCGATGCCGTTATCATTGGTGGCGGCCATAATGGCCTGGTCTGCGCCGGCTATCTCGCCCGCGCCGGGCTCAAGGTGGCCGTGCTGGAACGGCGCGGCGTCGTCGGCGGCGCGGCGGTGACGGAGGAAATCGCGCCGGGCTTCCGCGCCTCGATTTTCTCCTACCTGATGAGCCTGCTGCACCCGCGCGTCATCCGCGATTTCGAGCTGAAAAAGCACGGGCTCGTGGTGCTGCCCTGCTCGGACATGGTGTCGCCGGTCGATGACAGCGACAATTACATCACCTTCTCCGACAATATGGCGAAGACGCAGGCCTCCTTCGCCCGCTTCTCCAAGCACGATGCCGAGATCTATCCCGCCTTCGACGCCTATCTGCAGGAGGCGACCCGGATCGTCCGGCAGGTCCTGTGGGAGACGCCGATCGACCCCGCACGGCGGGACTGGAAGACCTTCAAGGACGCCAGCAAGCTCCTGTGGAAGTACCGCAAGGTCGGCCGCAAGATGTATCGCATCGTCGATATGCTCTCCATGTCGGCCTATGACTTCCTGCGGGAGTGGTTCGAAGATGAACGCGTGATGGCGGTGCTTGCCTATTATGCGTCCATCGGCACCTTTGCCGGGCCGAAATCGCCGGGCTCGGCCTATGTCATCATGCACCATGTGATGGGCGAGCATGAGGGCGCCGGCGGCTGGGGTTTCATCAAGGGTGGCATGGGATCCATCACCCAGGCGCTGGCGTCGTCCGTCACCTCGCTCGGCGTCGAGATCATCACCGGGGCGGAAGTGAAGGAAATCCGCACGAGCAATGGGCGCGCCACCGAAGTGGCGACCGCCGACGGGCGGACCTACCGCGCCAAGATTTTCGCCTCGAATGCGTCAGCCCCGCATCTTTATCTCGATCTTGTCGGCGCGGAAAATCTCCCCGATGAGGTCGTGCGCGAGATCAAGGGCTACCGGACCATGGGCACCGCGTTCAAGATGAACATCGCCTGCGAGCGCCCGCCCCAATACAAGATCCTCGAACGGGTCCGGCGCGAGGGCGCCATCGGGTCGTTTTCCTATCCCACCTACATGCACATCGCGCCGGATATCGACTATCTCGAGCGGGCCTATGACGCCGCGAAATATGGCTGGTACTCGAGCGAGCCCTTCATCACGCCTGTCGTGCCGACCATTGTCGACGACACGCTGGCCCCGCCCGGCAAGCATGTCGTCAACCTGTTCGGCGGCCATGCTCCCTACACGCTCAAGGGCGGCGACTGGGCGACCGAGAAGGACAATTTCAAGGACACGATCTTCAAGACCATCGAGCGTTTCGCGCCCGGTTTCCGGAACGACGTGATCGAGGCACAGCTGCTGGTCGCGCCCGACATCGAGCGCGTGGTCAACCTGCCACAGGGGCATATATTCCACGGCGAACTATCGCCCGATCAGCTCTTCTTCCAGCGGCCGATCTCGGGCTATGCTGATTATCGCACGCCGATCGCCTCCCTTTATATCTGCGGCTCGTCGATGCATCCGGGCGGCGGGGTGTCCGGCATCCCCGGCCATAATGCGGCGCGCGAAATCCTGAAGGATCTTGGCAAGAAAATCGCATGACATCCGGCTCTGCCGGCACCGTGCGTCACCAACGAACAGACGGAGAGACGACCTCGGTTCGCTGAACGTCGAAACTACCGCAGGCAAAAATTCCACAGAGGGAAAACACGATGTCGCGCATTTCCACTTCCGGACTGACCCGGCGCAGCCTGCTCAAGGGAACCGCCGCCGCCGGCGCGGCGCTGGTCGCCGCCCCCGCTTTCGTGAAGAGCGCTCTCGCCTCTTCGGGCGAGCTGAACTTCCTCGGCTGGGCCGGCTATGACCAGTTCCCGGCCGTGTTCGCCGAATTCGAGAAGAAGACCGGCATCAAGGTCAAGTTCACCGGCCTCGGCAGCCAGGACGAGTTCGTCGCCCAGGCCAAGACCGGCGCGGCGACCAATGGCGCCTTCGACATCAGCGAGCCGACCGCCGACCGTCTGGCGAGCTGGACCGACAACGACTTCATCCAGCCCTGGGACGAGAAGAAGGCCAATGCCGCGGGCATCGAGCCGGCTTTCCTCGAAGGCATGGCCGGCGAGATGACCTCGATGGGCGGCAAGCGCATCTCCCTGCCCTCCGTGTGGGGCACCGAGGCGCTGACCTTCAATACCGACGACGTGAAGCTTGAATACGGCAAGGCCAAGCTCATGGACCTGTTCGACAATGCCTATGCCGGCAAATTGACCCTGCGCGGCCATTCCGGCCTGGTGGCGGCCGGCCGCGCGCTCGATGCCGAAGGCAAGCTGCCGCACAAGTTCCTGGATTCGTACAAGGACGAATCCAAGATGATCGCCAATTACGACGCCATCCTGAAGTTCCTGGCGCCCAAGCGCGGCAATGTCGCGCAGTTCTGGTCGAACGAGAACGAAGCGCAGGGCGCCTTCCGCACCAATGGCTGCGTCATCGGCCATTGCTGGGATACCTCGGCGGCGGCGCTCCAGGCCGAGAAATTCCCGGTCGCCTATCTCGCCCCGGCCGAAGGCGCGATGTCGTGGCTGCAGAACTTCGTGCTGCTCAAGGGCGCGAAGAATGTCGACCAGGCCTATGCCTGGGTATCGTGGGTCAACTCGCCCGAGGGCTCGGCGCTGTGGGCCAAGGCGTTCGGCTCCAACCCCTGCGCCAAGGGCGCGGTCGAACTGGCGGATGCTTCGCAGAAGGCCTTCCTCAAAGCGGCCTATCCCGGCGACGCGCTCAAGAAGCTGTGGTGGCAGCCCGGCCAGGCCTCGTGGTTCGTCACGCGGCGCACTGAATACGCCAAGAAGTTCATGTCCGCCTGATTGAAGCGGTGCCGGTCGGCCGATCGAGGGTCGACCGGTTCCCAGCGCTGGGAGTACCGATGAGCCGGGACGTTTCACTCGACCGCGTGACGATGCGGTTCGCCAGCTATGTCGCCGTCAACAATGTGTCCCTGGACATCAAGGCAGGTGAGTTCTTCTCCTTCCTCGGCCCGTCGGGCTGCGGAAAGACGACGATCCTGCGCATGATCTCGGGGTTCATGAACCCGACCGAGGGACGCATCCTGATCGGCGGCGAGGACATGAAGGGCAACGGCCCGAACAAGCGGCCGACCGCGCTGATCTTCCAGAATCTCGCGCTGTTCCCGATGATGTCCGTGGCCGACAACATCGCCTTCGGCCTGGAAATGCGCGGCGTCGACAAGTCCGTGCGCCGGCGTCGGGCCGAGGAACTGCTCGAACTGGTCGCCTTGCCCGACGCTGCCGACAAGCGGATCGACGAATTGTCGGGCGGCATGAAGCAGCGCGTGGCCATTGCGCGTGCGCTGGCGGTGGAGCCGCAGGTGATGCTGCTGGACGAGCCGCTCTCCGCGCTCGACCTGAAGCTGCGCCAGCACATGCGGGCCGAACTGCGCGCCATCCAGCGCCGCACCGGCCTGACTTTCATCTACATCACCCATGACCAGGGCGAGGCGCTCACCATGTCCGACCGCGTCGGCGTCATGTCGCGTGGCCAGCTGGAGCAGGTGGGGCCGCCCTCGGAGATCTATAACGAGCCGGCCACCGCCTTCGTCGCCGGCTTTGTCGGCGAGAACAACGTGTTCACCGGCCGCATCACCGAGGTGGCCGGCGGTCAGGCGGTGGTGGAGACCGGCGACGGGCGCCTCATAGGCCGCAATCCGCGCGGCATCCGCGTCGGCACGCAGGTGGTGATGCTGGTGCGACCCGAACGGCTGAAGCCGCTCGCGGTGGCCGGGCCGACGCCGGAGAATCCCAACGTGCTGTCGCGCTCGGTCGACCATGTCGATTTCGAAGGCGCCTTCGCCAATGTCCACCTGAAGCAGCCGGATGGCGCCAAGCCGCTGTCGATGCACATTTCCAATGACGGCTCGCTGACCGATCTCGTCGGCGATCGCGTCTTCACCGTGGGTTTTGCTCCGCAGGACGCGCTGGTCCTGGCGGCCAACGGAGCCTGACCGGGATGGTGCAACTCTATCACCGCTACGGCGCGCTGCTCGCCACCCTGCTGATCGCCGCGACCGCCATCTGGGTCCTGATGATGGTGGTGCTGCCCTATCTGGTCATGGCGGAATATTCGTTCCATCCCAATCTGCCCATGACGCAGCAGGGCGGGCCGAACGACGTCTATACGCTTTCCAACTATGCCTCGCTATTCTCCGGCATCGACCTGCTGAACGGCGAGCTGCCCGATGATTTCCGGGTGTTCCTGCGCACCATCTGGGGGTCGACGCTCGTCACCTTCATCTCGCTGGTGGTGTGCTATCCCGTGGCCTGGCATCTCGCCAAGGCGGCCAAGCCCGAGCAGGTCGGCCTGCTCATCCTGCTGCTCATCATCCCGTTCTGGATCAACGAGATCCTGCGCACCTTCGCCTGGTACATCATCCTCGCCTATAACGGCCCGCTCAACAGCGCGCTGCTCGGAATGGGGCTGCTCGACAAGCCCTATCGCTGGCTGTCGGGCTCGGGCGGCGTGCTGATCGGGATGACCTATGCCTTCATCCTGTTCATGATGTTCCCGCTGATCAACGCCATCGAGACTCTGGACATCAGCCAGGTCGAGGCGGCGCGCGATCTCGGCGCCCCGGAATGGCAGATCCATCGCCGCATCGTCATTCCCCACGCCAAGCCGGGCATCGCGGTGGGCTCGATCATGGTGTTCGTGCTGGCGGCGTCGAGCTATATCGTGCCGGCCGTGCTGGGCTCGCCGGGCACGCGCTGGTTCACCGAGACGATCTACATCTGGTTCTTCGAGGGACAGGACTGGCCGCGCGGCTCGGCCTATGCCTTCATCCTGCTCGGTCTCTGCGTCGTGTTCATCCTGTCGGTCATGCGGATCTTCCGCGTCGGCCTCACCGACATCGCGAAGTGAGGGCGGGTCGATGCGGAAACTGACCGGCAGCGACATCCTCATCCGCGCCTATCTCGTGCTGTTCTTCTTCTTCCTGCTGGCGCCGCTCGGGGTGATGGTCATCGCGACCTTCAACTCCAGCCGCTTCCCGACCGTGACGCCGTGGCTCGGCACGACGACGAAGTGGTTCGACGCCCTCTTCAACGACCCGCAGATGTGGGAAGGCCTCGTCAATTCGCTCATCGTGGGCGTGGCGGTGGTGCTGGTGTCGGTGCCGCTCGGCACCGCCGCCGCCATGGTGCTGGACAATCTGCACCGGCAGGCCCGCACCTTCGTCTATGCGGTGATGGTCTCGCCGCTGCTGACGCCGGGCGTGATCATCGGCATCTCGACGCTGGTGTTCTGGGACCGGCTCGGCGTGAAGGGCGGCCTGCATCTGGCGGTGATCGGCCAGTCCAGCTTCATCACCGCCTATATCATGCTGATGGTGCTGGCGCGGCTGCAGCGGCTCGACCGCAGCCAGGAGGAGGCGGCGCTTGATCTGGGCGCCTCGCATCCGCAGGTATTCCGCAAGATCCTGCTGCCCTATCTGCGCAGTTCGCTGGTCGCGGGCGGGGTGCTGGCCTTCTTCCAGTCCTTCGAGAACTACAATACCACGCTGTTCACCCGTGGCACCGACATCACGCTGACCATCTACATCGCCTCCAAGGTGCGCACCGGCCTCACTCCGGCGGTCAACGCGCTGGGCGTGATCCTGATCGCGCTGACCATTGTCGGGGCGGTGGGCTACGAGATCATGCGCCGGCGCGAGGTGGCGCGGGCCGCGGCGGCACGGCGCCAGGCCGAGCTTGAGGAAATCCCCGCCAATGCACTGGTGATTGCCGACGCGCATTGATCGGGGCGGAATGGGAGCGGCCCCGCGGGCGCTCCCGCCGGCAAGAGACCTTTGGCCATGACATTTGGGCATGACGTGTGAGCACGTGACGTCCCGAGGGCGGCGCTCGCGCGGATGCGTGCGTCGCGAACCCTTTAAACACAAGACCATCGCAGGGAGTTCGACATGGGTGTGCTGGCCGCTCAGGCAGACAACCGCAATCTTTCGAAGGAACGCATCGATCTGGCGGCGGCCTATCGATTGATCGCCCATTTCAGGATGGATGACAGCATCTTCACGCATATTTCCGCCAAGGCGCCGCAGTCGGCCGAGATGCACGGTCGCGAACTGTTTCTGCTCAATTCCTATGGTCTGCGCTTCAACGAGGTGAAGGCCTCGGAACTGGTCACCGTCGACCTCGACGGCAGCATCGTGGATGATCCTCTGGGCCACGGCATCAACGCCGCCGGCTTCACCATTCACTCCGCGGTGCACGCGGCCCGGCCGGATGCGGCCTGCGTGCTCCACACACACACCGTGGCCGGCGTCGCGGTCTCCTGCATGGAGGAGGGCCTGCTGCCGCTCAACCAGTGGGCGCTGCAATTCTATGATCGCGTCGCCTATCACGCCTATGAGGGCATCGCGCTGGACATGTCCGAGCGCGACCGGCTGGTGGCCGACCTCGGCACCAGGAACGCGATGATCCTGCGCAATCACGGGCTGATGACCTGCGGGCGCACGGTCGGCGAGGCGTTCATCCTGATGTACTATCTCGAACGTGCCTGCCAGGCGCAGCTGGCGGCGCTGTCCACCGGGCGTGCGCTGCGGCTGCCGACGGCCGAGATCGCCGAGCTCACCGCTCGCCAGACGGAGAGCTGGGATTCGCTGCACGCCGAAAGCGGGTTGGATGATCCCGAATGGAACGCCTTCGTGCGGCTGATCCGCGCCGTGGCCCCCGATTTCGAGAGCTGAACCGGCGCGCCGCACCCTGCCGTCACCGGACATGTCGGCCTCGGGGCAAGCATGCCGGCCATTCACCGGCGGTGGCGGGCCGGCCAACATGATTGTAGCCGGCTCCCTTGTCACGACGAGGCCGCTTATGGAGCGCGCCGGCGATGCGTGGATTTGGGCCCCGTGAATGCCTTCGAACGAGTGACGGGCAGTGACGACGGCGCGTCCGCTATCGCGCGTCTTTGCCTTACGTCACGCTGGCGAAGGCGAAGGCGAAGGCGAAGGCGAAGGCGCGGGCGCGGAGGCTCATCTCCTGGTCCCGCGACACCCGCCAAGGTGTCCGTCGCCGGCTTCGGCCGCCGACCTTGCTCGTCCGTCGCCGGCTTCTGCCGCCGACCTTGCTCGATGGCCGGCGGGGGCAGGCCGCCTGAACCCCGTCCATTGCCGTCGGCCGGCGTCCCGTCCGCTGGCCGCAGCGCAGGAGTGCAGACCTCATGTCCGTCGTGAACGCTTTTCCCCGCGCGGTGACGTGCTTCGATCCGGTCTTCATCCCCATGCGGGACGGCGTGCGGCTGGCGGCGACGCTCTGGCTTCCCGCCGATGCCGGCGAGAACCCCGTGCCAGCGATCCTGGAACTGATCCCCTATCGCCGGCGCGACGGCACGGTGTTCCGCGACGCCAAGATGCACCCCTATGTCGCCGGACACGGCTTTGCCTGCTGCCGGGTCGACATTCGCGGTTCCGGCGACAGCGAGGGCGTGCTTACCGACGAATATAGCGAGCTGGAATTCGACGATGCCGAGGACATCATCGCCTGGCTGGCGGCACAGCCCTGGTCGAGCGGCGCGGTCGGCATGACCGGCATTTCCTGGGGCGGCTTCAATGCGCTGCAGGTCGCCGCGCGCCAGCCGCCGGCGCTGAAGGCCATCATCGCCCTGTGCTGCTCCGACGACCGCTATGCCGATGACGTGCACTATGTCGGCGGCTGCCTCCTGACCGAGGACGCCATGTGGTCGTCCTTCATGCTGGCGCTGGGCGCCCTTCCGCCGGATCCGCAGATTGTCGGCGAGCGCTGGCGGTCGATGTGGCGGGAGCGGCTGGAGGCGTCGACCTGCTGGTCGGAGCGCTGGCTGCAGCATCAGCGGCGCGATGATTACTGGCGGCGCGGCTCGGTCTGCGAGGATTTTTCCCGCATCGCGATCCCGGTCTATGCGATCAGCGGCTGGGACGACACCTATTCCAACGCGGTGCCGCGGCTGCTGGAAGGCCTGTCCGGCCCCTGCAAGGGGCTGGTCGGCCCGTGGTCGCATGCCTATCCCTTTCTCGGCGAACCGGGGCCGGCGATCGGCTATCTGCAGGAGGCCATCCGCTGGTGGCGGCACTGGCTCTGCGGCGTCGATACCGGCATCATGGACGAGCCCGCCTATACCGCCTGGATCACCGAGCCGCACGCGCCGGCGCCCTTCTATGCGGAGCATCCCGGGCGCTGGGTGGCCGAGCCCGGCTGGCCCTCGCCGAACATCGCGGCGCAGGTGCTGCGTCTCAACACGGGAACGCTCGCGCCCGACGCCCGTCCGGGTGGCGAACTGGTGATCGCGTCGCCGGTGACGACGGCGCAGGCTTTCGGCCGTTATGGCGGCTATGGCGGCACGGTGCCCGACATGGCGCTGGACCAGCGGCGCGACGACGGCCTCGGCCTCAGCTTCGACACCGAGCCGCTCACGGAAGCGTTCGATCTGCTCGGGGCGCCGGTGGTGGACCTGCGCGCCCGCTGCGATGTCGCCGGGGCTCAACTCGTCGCCCGGCTCTGCGATGTGGCGCCCGACGGCACCTCCACCCTCGTCACCTGGGGATGCCTTAATCTCACGCATCGCCAGGGCAGCGGCGAGCCGCAGCCGCTGATGCCGGGGGACGCGTTCCGCGCGCGGATCGCGCTTAACCATGCCGGCCGTCGCTTCGCCCCCACGCATCGGCTCCGGTTGGTGCTCTCGACCGGGCTGTGGCCCATTCTCTGGCCCTCGCCGCAGCCGTCGGTGATCCGGCTCGCCGCGGGCACCGCGACGCTGTCGCTGCCGGTGCGCCGGGCCGTGCCGGGGGAGGGGGCGCCGGCCTTTGCCGCCGTGGAGATTTCCTCACCGATCGAGACGGTGGAGATCGCGCCGGAGCAGCACCGCCGCGCGATGGCCATCGATGTTGGCTCAGGCCGCGAGACGCTGGAGCTGACCAGCGATTTCGGACGCGTCGGCCTTCCCGACCGGCAGATCGTCACCGCCGCCCGCGCGGTGGACCGGATGGAGATCACCGGTGGCGATCCGCTTTCCGCCGTGCTGGACACCGGCTGGGAGATGGGTTTCGTCGCCGGCGGGGCGGATGTCGAGACGCGGTCCCGCGTCCGGCTCACCTGTGACGCCACGCGGTTTCACCTGAGCTGGCAACTCACCGCCCGCGAGGGCGGCGAAACGGTGTTCGAGCGCAGCGGCGAGCGGTGGATCGCGCGCGATCATGGGTAACGAGCTTGCCGATCCGGGGGAGTTCCCCGAACCGGCATGTTCCGCGCGCGTTGGCGCTTGCCTCAATCCTTGCGGAAGCGCGTCACGTCGACATAGCCGTCGGCGAGGATGCAGGGTTCCAACCCCTGCCGCGCCACCGCCGCGAAGGTTTCGTGGGTGATGAAGACGAAGCCGCCGGATTCCTCCATCAGATCCTGCATCTTGCGGTAGATGGCGCCGCGCTTGTCCGGGTCGGTCTCCGCCATGCCTTGCTCGTACAGCGCCTCGAATTCCGGGCTGTCGAATTGCGACCAGTTGTAAATGCCGATCTGCTTGGGCCGGAACCAGGTGAGGTTCTCCGAGGGGTCGACGCCGCCGGCGAAGTTCATCAGCACGAGATCGAGGGTCTTCCACGTATCGCCGGCGCTCTTGTCGCCGAGCGTCCAGTAGACGCCCTCGTCATAGGGCTTGATGTCGACCGTGATGCCCACCGAGCCGAGCAGCGCCTGGACGATCTGGCAGGTCAGCTGGCTGGTCTTGTCGTTCATCGCCGCCAGTTCGAGGCTGAGCCCGGAAACGCCGGCCTCGGCCAGCAGGGCCTGCGCCCTGGCGGCGTCGGCGGGATAGAGAATGGCCTCGCGATGGCCGATCAGCGCCGGCGGCACGACGCCGGTGGCGGGCGCGGCGAGGCCGGAATAGGAACCGTCCATGATCTGGCCGACATCGATCGCGTGCTGGATGGCGCGCCGCACCTTCGGGTCGGCCAGCTTGGGGTTGTTGACGTTGATGGCGAGCCACGCGAAGCGGTTGCCGCTGTGCTGGATCAGCGCCGTCTTCTCCGGCAGCTTGTCCTTGTAGATCGCCAGCGTGTTGAGGCTGATGCGGGAATAGTCGACCGCCCTGGATTCATAGGCGAGGGCGGCGGCCTCGTCATCGGTGATGATCTGGAACTTCACGCGGGCAAAGGCCGGTGGCTCGCCCTTCCAGCCCGGGTTGAGCTTGAGCGCAACGCTCTGCTTGGGCACCCATTTGTCGATGAGATAGGGGCCGGCGGTGGCGGGAACCTCCGTGGTGAACTTGCCGCCCGCAGCCTCCACCGCTTTCTTGCAGACAATGTGCCCCATGTAATAGGGCAGCGAGGTCGCCGCGAACGGCGCCGACGGGGCTTTCAGATGGATGATGCCGGTGCGCGTGCCGGTGACTTCCACCTCCCGGAGCGCGTCGAACGCATAGGCCCAGGCCGAGCCATTGGCCGGGTTGGCGACGCGCTCGAAGGAATATTTGACGTCCTCGGCCGTCACCGGGCCGAAATCGCCGGTCCATGCCAGCCAGTCATGAAGCTCGAAGGCGATCTCGATTGGCGATGTCTGGTTGAGGCTGCGCGCCGCATAGGGGCGCAGATGCACGCCGCTGCGCATGTCGTCCAGCCGGTTGAGCGAGACGAACAGGCAGCGGCCGATCTCCTCTTCCAGCAGCCCGTTCTGGAAGGCGGGATCGAGGATCTCGATATCGGAGGCGGCACGCACGAGCAGGGTGTCGCCCTCGACGGCATAGGACAGGCCGGGGCGCAGCGAGAGCGCGGCGGCGCCGGCAGCCACGCCCGTGAGGAAGCGCCGCCGGTTGGTGGAAAGCTGGAGCATGCTGGTCTTCCCTCTGTGTTTTTGTTGCAACGTGTCGGCACTGTCAGGACTGGGCCATCCGCCGGCCCGGTGCGGGGATGTTGACCGCCTCCGGCAGCGGAAAGTGACAGGCAACCTGGCGCTCGCCGGGCTCATCCAGCAGAACCGGCGCCTCGCTCCTGCATCTGGGCTGGGCGCGGGGGCAGCGTGTGTGGAACTCGCAGCCGGTCGGGCGACGGGCGATGCTGGGCACCTCGCCGATCACCGGCGGCTCGGCCCGCCGCCGGGCCGGGTCCGGCACCGGCTCGGAATCGAGCAGCGCGCGCGTGTAGGGATGCCGGGGGGAACGCAGCACGTCGCCCGCGCGCCCGCTCTCCACCACCCGGCCGAGATAGAGAATGACGATGCGGTCGGCGATGTGGCGCACCACCGAAAGGTTGTGGGTGATGAGCAGGAACGCGGTGTCGTGCTGCTCGCGTATGTCGAGGAACAGGTTGAGCACCCCGCCCTGCACCGAGACGTCCAGCCCGGCGGTCGGCTCGTCGGCGACGATCAGCCTTGGCGTCACCGACAGCGCCCGCGCCACCGCCGCGCGCCGCGCCTGCCCGCCGCTGAGCGCATGCGGGAAGCGTGCGAGGAAGCGCTCGGCAAGGCCCACCTGCCCGGCCAGCGCGACGATATCGGCCAGCCGCGTGGAGCCCACCCCGGCGATGTGGCGAGGCTCCGCCATCATCGCGCCGATGCGCTGGCGCGGGTTGAACGAACTCACCGGATCCTGAAACAGCAGCGCCGCCTGCCGGCGCAGCGCACGGAAGCTGCGGGCCGAGAAATCGGGCAGGGCCACGCCATCGACCGCGATGCTGCCGGACGAGGGCCGGACGAGGCCGAGCAGCGCACGCCCGAACGTGGTCTTGCCCGAGCCGCTCTCGCCGATCAGGCAGACGATCTCGCCCGGGCGGACGGCCAGCGAAACCTCGGCGAGGATCGACAGCGGCGCACCCCTGAGGAAGGGCAGCCCGCGGCCCGGCACGGCGACCGAGAGCCCGTCGGCCTCGATGAGGGCTGGCTGCTTCCTCATGACCCGCGCCCCGAAGGTACGTTTCCCGACAGCGCGCTGCCGTGGCAGCGGACATGATGCACGGGGAACTCGCCCGAGCGTGTCCAGGGCGGCGCTTGCTCCAGGCAGCGCGCGGCCTTGACGGCGCAGCGCGCGGCGAAGTCGCAGAGGCGGCCGCCGGGGCGGGGCACCTCGCCGGCAATGACCGGGAGGCGGCGCACGCCGGTGGGTACCAGCGCCGGCTCGCAGGCGAACAGGGCCTGCGTGTAGGGATGGCGGGGGTCGCGGAAGATCGCTTCCACGGTTCCCTCTTCGACGATCCGCCCGGCATACATCACCGCGACGCGGTCGCAGATCTCGGCGATGACGCCGAGGTGATGCGAGATGATGAGAATGGACACGCCGGCCCGCTCGCGCAGGGAGCGCATGAGATGGAGGATCTGCGCCTCCATGGTCACGTCGAGCGCGGTGGTCGGCTCGTCGGCGATCAGCAGCGCCGGCTGCATCAACAGGGCGGCGGCGATCGCCACGCGCTGCAGCATGCCGCCCGAGAGCTGGAAGGGAAAGGCATCCAGCCGGCCGACCGGATCGGGAATGCCGACCTCGGCCAGCGCGGCCACGATGCGGGCCCGCTTCTGCGCGCCCGACTGGGCATGATCGCGCCACAGCAGATCGGTGAGCTGGCGCCCCAGCGAGTGGATGGGGCTGAAGGCGGTCATCGGGTTCTGGAAGATCATCGCCGCCGAGGGGCCGCGCAGCGCGGCGAGCGCCGTGCGGTCCGCCTTGAGGATGTCGGCGCCGGCCAGCATGAAGCGCTCGCCGCTCATCCGCGCGGTCTTCGGCAGCAGGCCGAGCACGGAATGGGCGAGCGTGGACTTTCCCGAGCCGCTCTCGCCGATGATGCCGACGATCTCGCGCGGGCGAACCGTGAGGTCGACCCCAAGGACGGCGGGAACATGCGCGCCGTAGGACACCGATACATTGTGCATGTCCAGCACCGGCGCGTTCACGGGAGGCGGTTTCAGCACTGGCGGTTTCATGGGCGGCGCTCCCGTGCGAGCCTGGGGTCGAGCGCATCGCGCAGCGCCTCGCCGAAGAAGGTGAAGCCGAGCGTGGCGAGGACCAGCGGCACGCCGCCCGCCACGACAGGCACGGCGCTCTTGCGGATGACCGCGAAGCCGTCGCTGAGGATGTTGCCCCAGCTCGGGATCTGCGGCTTCACCCCGAGGCCGAGGAAGGAGAGGCCCGCCTCCAGCGTGATGACGGTGGAAATGTCGAGGCAGGCGAGAATCAGCAGCGGGCCGATGACGTTCGGCAGCAGGTGGCGGAACAGGATGCGCGGCGTGCCGGCATCCATCGCCTGCTCGGCCTTGATGAAATCGCGCGACTTGAGGCTGAGCGTCTGCGTGCGCACCAGCCGGGCATAGGAGGGCACGCAGTAGAGCACGATCACCAGGATGACGGTCGGCAGGCCCGGCCCGATCAGCACCACCACGGCGAGGCCCAGCATGATCATCGGCAGCGAGCTGATGCTGTCGAACATGAGCACCATCAGCCCATCCAGCCAGCGCGGGCCATAGCCGGCGACGAGCCCGAGCGGCAGCGCCAGCGCCAGCGCGGTGGCCAGCGCGGTGAGAGCCACCGTCATCGCCGTGCGCGTGCCGAGAATGACCCGCGAGAACAGATCGCGGCCGAGTTGATCGGTCCCGAGCAGATGGGCGAGCGAGGGATCGGCGAGGCGATTTTTCACGTTGATCGCGGTGGGATCATAAGGCGCGATCGTTGGGGCCAGCAGCGCGGTGAGCACGATCAGCAGCACGAGGGCGAGGCCGATGGCGCCGAGCGGTGTCGACAGGACATGGGCGAGTGTGGTGGCGAACCGTGCGAGGGCGCGCGGTTCGTGCGAGGCCGTGGCCTCGGTCGTAGGGTTCGGCGTCGCGGCGTCCGTCAGCATCGCCATGGTCAGATCGCGCTCCGCACGCGCGGGTCGAGCCACGCGCTGAGGACGTCGGCGAGGATCATGCAGGTGACATAGAGCGCCGACGTCACCAGCACCGTGCCCATGACAAGAGGGAAATTGCGCGAGATCACCGCGTCATAGGTCATCTTGCCGAGGCCCGGTCGGGTGAACACGATTTCGGCGAAGATCGATCCGGTGAGCAGGCTGCCGAAGCCGATGGCGATCACGGAGAGGATGGCGAGCAGGGCCTGCTTCAGCGCGTAGCGGTAGATGATGCGGCCTTCGCCCACGCCATAGGCGCGCAGCGTGCGCACATAATCCTCGCCCATCGCCTCGATCATCGCGGCCCGCACCAGCCGCGAGATATACCCGACCCAGCCGAGCCCGACGGCGAAGGAGGGCAGGATCAGCGCGCGCAGCTGGGCGCCGATATCTCCCGGCTCGCCGGCGCCGATGGCCGGCAGCCAGTTGAGCCACACCGCGAAGATCAAGAGCGAATAGAGCGCGACGACGAAGGAGGGCACGGCGACGAAGGACACCGAGACGGCGCCGATGAGCCAGTCGCCCCATTTGCCGTGATGCACCACGGCGACGCAGCCGAGCACGAGGCCGAGCGCCAGCGCCCAGACGAAGCTCGCCAGCGCCAGCGCCACGGTATAGGGCAGCACTTCCAGCACCATGGTCAGCACCGGGCGGCGGCTCCACACGTCCAGCCCGAGGTCGCCCTGCGCGAGGCGCACGAGCAGCAGGCCGAGCTGATCCAGCACCGGCCGGTCGAGCCCCATCATGGCACGGAAGGCCTCGCGCATCTCCGGCGTGGAGCGCGGGCCGAGCGCCACCACGGTGGGATCGCCCGGAATCATGTGCATCATCGCGAACAGCAGCAGCGCCACCAGCAGCAGTATGGCGATCGCGATCGCGGTTCGGCGAAGGATGAAGCCAAGCATGGACCAGGACCTCCACGGCGGGACGAGGCTGGCCCTTTTGCCGGGGCGCAGCGTGTCGGTGGACAGGAAATCCGCAGCCCGTCGCACCGCCCACCGGGGGGGCGCGCGCGGGATGCAGGTCACGCGGGATGCACGTCACGCGGTGGGCACGTCACGCGGTGGAAACTCACCGGCGCCGGAGGCTGGCGGGGCGTTTGATATGGCTCTTCATGGCGCCCCCCTGCCGGTCTCGTCCGGCTGGTCGTGGGGGCCCCATTCGTAGACAATCGGCGATGTCTGCGGATACGCCACGAACTGCTCGCGCGCTTTCGCCGGCGGCCGGCCATAGCGCAGCCAGGCGGTGAGGGCGGCGAACAGGACGGCGATGGCGAGCGCGTAGACGAAGAAGATGGCCGAGCCGAAAGCCGGCATCCCCATCGTCACCACGGCCGGCCCCACCGTGCCGCCAAAGGCCCAGATGAGCAGCAGGTTCGACGAGAGCGGCACGAATTCGCGGGGCTCGGCGGCGTCGTTGGCATGGGCGACGCCGAGCGGATAGAAGATCTCGGAAATGCCGCCGAAAACCGAAAACAGGATGAGGAACACCCAGACCGGCGTCGTTCCGTCCACCAGCAGGAAGCCTGCGCAGAGCAGTGCCAGCGCGATGGCCAGCCACAGCATCATCACGCCGCGATCGGTACGGTCGGAGAGGTAACCGAGCGGGAATTGCAGGAACAGCGCGCCGAGCTGGGTGGCCGCCATCAGGAGCACGATGGTCTTCTGCGGGAAGTTCATGTCCAGCCCGTAAAGCGGGCCGATGGAGGAGAAGGTCGAGGAAATCAGGCCGGTGATCAGGCAGGCCAGCGCCCCGATGGGCGAGACCTTGAAGGTGTGGAACAGCCGGACGCCCATCGGCACGTGCAATTGCGGCTCGCCGACCCAGATCGCCGTCACCGGCACGATGGCCGCGAGGTAGAACGCCGCCGTCAGCATGAGCAGCGGCAGCCCGGCCGGATCGATGTCGGTCGCCAGCAATTGGCCGAGCCCGTAGAACAGGCCGAGCAGCACCACATAAAGCGTGAGCATGCGGCCGCGGCTGCGGTTCGGCACCATGGCGTTCATCCAGCTCTCGATGACCACCGACTGGCCGGCATTGGAGAAGCCGATCACCGCCTGTATCGCCATGAAGGCGATGAGCGGGGGCTGCGTGCCGAGCGAGAGGATGAGCACGGCCGAACTCGCCGACAGCGCGGCATAGGCACGGACTTCGCCCACCGAGCGGATCAGCCGGACCGAGCCGATGCATCCCAGCAGGAAGCCCGCGCCTTCCGCGCCGACCACCAGGCCGACCGCCTCCGCGCCATGGCCGTCCGCCACCAGCCGCAGCGGTAGCAGCGTGTGGAACAGGCCCGAGCCCATGGCGTGAAACGCACCGCCGGCCAGCGGCGAGGCGATGGAAAAGCGCGACATGCCGGAGGGAGGACCGGCTGGCGGAGTGGCTGGCGGGGTGGCCGGCGGAGTGGCTGGCGGGGCGGCGGGAGCTACGGACATGGCACTCCCCCTATTCGGCGGCTTCCGCCCGATCGAATGCCGGTTCCCGGTCGGTGATCGGCGTGTCGCGCAGATAATAGGCGCGGCCGCCGCTCCGGCCGAGTTCGCGCGCGGCCAGATGGCCGCTATGCACCGCATGGGCGATGGCACCGGGCGCCAGCGCGTCGCCGATGGTGACAAGGCTGCGGATGCCGGCGGCATCGATCTCGCCGCGCCGCGCCGCAATCGCCTCCTGCAGATCGGTGCGCGGCGCGCGCAGGCCGACGATCAGCACCGAGCGGCAGGCCATCCTGGTCTCCTCACCGGTGAATAGATGCGCCAGCGTCGCGGTCTCGCCGTCAAAATCCTTCAGCAGGTGCAGTGTCGTCACGGGGATGTTGCGACGGGCCAGTGCCCGGTGCACCAGCGGCAATTCGTTGGTCATGATGGTCCAGGCCGAGGCCTGGCCCGCGGGGGTGACATAGGCGACCTCGATACCCCGGCTGGCCAGATGCTCGGTCAGCACCCCGCCATAATAGTAATTGTCGAAGTCGAACACGAGCGTCGGCCCTTCCGGCAGCCGGCCGGCGGCGATGTCGTCGGGCGTGTAGACTTTTTCGCGTTCCAGCGTCCCGACCGGAATCTCCATCGACGAATAGAGCGAGCGGGTCCAGCGCGCGCCGGTGGCGAGAACGAGGTGGTCGGGCGCGAATTCGACGATGTCGTCGACGCCGAGCCGGCTATCGAGATAGAGCGCGACATTGGGAATGTCGTTGAGCCGGCCGAGCCGATAGTCGGCCACGCGGTTCCAGGCGGCGAGGCCCGGCAGCGTCTTCTCGAAGGTGAGCCGCCCGCCCCAGCTGGTGCCGGCGTCGACGATCGTCACCTCATGGCCCTGGCGCGCGCTGGTGAGCGCGCATTCCAGCCCGGCGGGCCCGCCGCCGACAACCAGCACCTTGCCCGGCCGCGCGGCGGGCGTGACGCGCTCGGGGTGCCAGCCGCGGCGCCATTCCTCGCCGGCGGTCGGGTTCTGCGTGCAGCGCACCGGCACGCCGTCATGCCAGCTGGAGATGCAGATGTTGCAGCCGATGCACTCCCGGATCTCCTCGATCCGGCCGTCCCTTATCTTGTTGGGCAGGAAAGGGTCGGCGATGGATGGGCGGGCGCCGCCGATGAAATCGAGCACGCCGCGGCGGATCTGCGACACCATCATGTCCGGCGAGGTGAAGCGGCCGACACCGACCACCGGCTTGTCGGTCAGGGTCTTGACGAAGTCGATCACCGGCTCGTGGCTGCCTTCGCCGGAGAAGCGCGAGGGCGAGCAGTCGGTCGGGCTGGAATCCATCTTCACGTCGAACAGGTCGGCATGGTCGGACAGCAGCGCGACCAGTTCATGCGCCTCGGAAGCTTGGTTCCGGCCCGGCCGGCCGCGCAATTCCTCCAGGCTGACGCGCAGCGCCACGCCGCAATCCTTGCCGACAGCGTCGCGCGTGACCTCCAGCATCTCGCGCACGAAACGCACCCGGTTCTCGATCGGGCCGCCATATTCATCCGTGCGGTGGTTATATTCCGGCAGCAGGAACTCGTAGCCGAGATAGCCCATGCCGGCATAGACATAGACAATGTCGAAGCCGGCCGTGCGGGCCTTGCGCGCGCCCTCGGCCTGCCAACGCAGCACCGCGCGAATGTCGGACCTGTCCATGGTCCTGGGGCGCAGGTTGCCCATGAAGCCGACATGCGTCGCCATCCAGGGAATCCCCGAGGGCGAGAGCGGCGGCAGGCGGCTGGAACGGTTCATCACCGAGGCGCCGCCATGCCAGAGCTCGACGCCGGCCAGCGCGCCGTGGCGGTGCGCGGCCTCGGTGGTCAGCGCGTGGGCATGAATGTCGTTGCGATCCCACAACGTGGCGAAGGGCAGGGGCGCGTCGTCGGAGGTCTCGTCGATGGAGCAGGCCCCGGTGCACACCACGCCCCAGCCGCCCTCGGCCTTGGTCTCGCGGAAGGCGGCGCGCACGCGCGGCAGCGCGTTGGTCATGCCGCTCGCGTGGGGCACCTGGTAGAAGCGGTTCGGCGCCGTCACCGGGCCGATGCGCACCGGTTCAAACAGCACGTCGTAGCGAGAATCCCGCGCCATGGCTCAACCCCGTTCCCCGCCCGCCATCGAGGGCGGGTCATTGGTTGAAAGGATAGGCATGGCGGCATGACGTGCGCAAGAGAAATTATAAGATCGTATAACAAGAGAAGAACAACGATTATAATCAATGCGTTATGGCGTCAAATGCGCGTGCGCCCCTCTTGCGCGCCTCGTGCGGTCGGGCCAGAGTGGCCGTCAATGGCATAAGGTGGCGAGGCATGGTGGCAAGGCATTGCGGCGGGGCATGGCGGGCGTGAACGCGGGTGGCGAGAGGAAAGAGCGGGCGCGTTTCCGCCGGCAGGCGCCGGAGGATCGGCGCCGCCAATTGGGCGAGGCGGCGCTGCGCTGCATCCTCAAGCACGGCAATGCGGGCGTCTCGGTCCGTCAGATCGCCGCCGAGGCGGGGGTGACGCAGGGCTTGGTCACGCATCATTTCGGCGAGATCAGCGAACTGGTCGCCTATGCTTTCGACATCATGTCGGGGAGCTTGCTGCAGGCGCTGATGGACGCCGTGGCGGCGGCCGCGCCCACCCCGCACGAGCGGCTCGATGCCTTCATCGAGGCGTCGTTTTCGCCCGTGCTGTTCGATCGTGATGTGCTGGGCGTGTGGGTGGTGTTCTGGGGGCTGGTGCTGCACTCGCCGCGCATGAGCGCCTCCCAGCAGGGCGAGTATTCGGACTATGTCGCTGCCGTCGAGCGCCTGCTGGGCGACCTCGCCGCCAGCGAGGGGTTCGCGATCGGCGATGTGCGCCTCGCGGCCATCGCCTTCACCGCGCTGCTGGACGGGCTGTGGCTAGCCTGGTGCCTGAACCCGTCCTCGTTCCGGCCCGAGGAGGGCATGCAACTGTGCCGCAACTGGGTGAAGGGCCTGCGTCTCGGTGCCCATGGTTGAGGCGGGACAGCGGAGGCCGGCCGGCTGAGGCCGGGGATGCCGGTCCCGGCGATCGGGTTCCGGGCCGGCGGCGGCCGTCCTCCGTGGCCGCCGCCGGGCTGTTCGCTCCGGCTCCGCTCAGGCCCGCTTGGCTTCCCGAAGACGGCTGCGCGTCGCGACGGCGACCATGCGGCGGCACGCCTCCTCGATCTTGTCGTCCGGCACGGTGAGGCTGATACGCACGAAATTGCCGGCCCCGGCGCCGAAGGCGTGGCCGGGCATGACGGCGACCTGCTCCTCGTCGAGCAGGGTCCAGGCGAAGGCCTCGCCGCTCATGCCGGTGCCGCTCACATCCACCAGGATGAACATCCCGGCCTCCGGCGGCATGGGCTCCAGCCCCGGCGCGCCGGCGAGGCGGGCGGCGATCAGGTCGGCACGCCGCTTGTAGGCGCGCCGCATCTGCGCCGAGGTGTCGAGCGAGGTGTCGAGCGCATAGGCGGTCATGTCGGCGATGAAGGGCTGGCCGCCGAACAGCATCGTCTCGGACACCGCGAGCAGGCGGCTGGTGAATTCCGCCGGGCCGATGGCCCAGCCGCTGCGAAAGCCGGGGGCGGCATGCGACTTGGAGATGGACGAGCACACGATGGTGCGTTCGGCCAGCGCGGGATCGTCGAAGGGCGAGGCGAAGTCGCCGTCGAAGATCAGTTCCTCATAGACCTCGTCGCTGACGATCCAGAGGTCGTGCCGGCGGCACACCTCGCCGATGGCGGCGATCTCCTGCGCCGTCAGCACGGCCCCGGTCGGGTTGTGCGGGGTGTTGAGCAGCAGCACGCGGCATCGCGGGGTGATGGCCCGTTCGAGATCGGCCGCCTGCAGGTGGAAGCCGTGTTCCGGGCGCAGCGGCACGGTGACATGATCGGCGCCGGTGGCGCGGATGACGCCTTCATAGGTGGCGTAGAGCGGATCGCCGACCAGCACGGCGTCGCCGGCCTCGACAAGGCCGAGCATGACGGCAAAGAGCGCGGTCTGCGTGCCGGGAAAGCACAGCACGTTATCGCCGGTCACGCCGGGACGGCGCCGCGCATATTTGCGCACCAGCGCGTCGATCACCGACTGTTCGCCGCGCCCGTTCGAGTAGCGGTGGCGCCCGGCATTCATGGAGCGGATGGCCTCCGTGATCAGCGCCGCGTGCGGCGGCAGGTCCGGCTCGCCGATGGTCAGCTCGATGATCGGCTCGCCCAGTTCCCGACGGCGGCGAGCCTCCATATGAACGGCCCATTTTTCGGAGCCGAGGCTGGCGAGCCTGTCCGTGATGGATGCGTAATGCATCGTGTCTACTCCCCGTCCTGCTCTATCGCGGTCGCCGCGCCGATCGGGTGGCCGATCAGCGCCTCGATCGAGGAAAAGGCGATCGCGATGAGCTCGCTCTCCTCGAAAAGTTCTCCGGCCAGGCACCCCTCCAGCCACAGGCCGTCGAGCAACCCGCTGATCGCGATGGCGAGCGCGCGCCGGCGTGCGGGGTCGGGGGCCTCGCCCCGGTCGGCGAGGAAATCGCCCAGCAGGCCCTCCAGCGACAGGCGGAAGCTGAGATAGCCCTCCTGATGGATGGCGGCCAGCGCGGGATCGACGCCGACACGGCTGATGAAGGACGCCCACAGCGAGAGGCTGCGGCTATTGGCGACCGGCTCGGTGAGATTGATGAGGATGAAGGCGCGCAGGCGCTCCTCGGGCGTGCCGCTGACCAGCTTGGCCCGCTCGGTCAGCCGCGCGATCACCACCTTGTAGGCTTCCTGGAGGATCATCTCCTTGGAATCGAAATAGTGGCGGATCAGCCCCGCCGTCACGCCGGCCTTGATGGCGATCTGGCGCACCGTGGCGCCCGGCAGGCCCGCCTCGGAGATACAGTCCAACGTCGCCTCGATCAGGTCGTGACGACGCTCCGCCTCGGTGCAGCGATGAAAATTGCGCCGGCTCATGACGCCCGCCAGGCGGCGGGCCGGGTCGGGCATCCGCGGGCCCGCGAGGCGTTGCGCGCGCGACCGGGCGTGCCGGCCCTGTGCCGTCCGCGAACCCGTTGCGTCAGGCATCGGGGCCGTGGCGCCATCTCCCGGGCTCCGCGCGCGGACATCAGCTGCCTCCATCACCGCCCCTGCCGGTTGCCAGCGCTGCGCGGCAACAGGTCGAGGCGATTGTTATACAGATGGATAACAGCTGCATAAAGGCGGCGTCAATATGCCATAAGGGGCACCACCCGCCGGCCTCCGTCGAGAACCCTCCTTGTCCGCGCGCCGGCCGGTTCTGAACATCGGATTTGCCGCTCGTGCGTCGCGGGTTTCCTTATGGCGCGGGCGATCGGTCTTATCGCGGATGCCCGCGCGCGGCGCATATGACGCAGAGTTAATCTATATCTTGATACCATTTTCGAACAGATCGTATCGTCATGCGGCAGCAGGATACTTGCGAGAAGAGAGTGAAGACTCGCGATAACTCGATACGGCAACCCTATGTTGCGATTCTGCACTAGCCGCGTCGTTATTTGGCCGATATTCATAGAGGCAGCCTAGAGGCGGGGGGAGTGTCATGAACAAGCTGAGCTGTGCCGTGCTCGTTGCGGGAAGCATGATGGTGGCGGGGGGCGTCCAGGCCGCCGACATGTCCATGCCGGTAAAGGCCGAGCCGGTTATCGTCATCCCGAGTTTCAGCTGGACCGGATTCTATGTCGGCGGCAATCTGGGTTATGCTTGGGGCGACATGGACTATTCCTACAGCGTCTCGGCCATGTCGCTTTACTATGGCGACTCGGCCTCGCTCAGTCCCGACGGCATCACCGGTGGCGTCCAGGTCGGCTATAACTATCAGTTCGACAATAATTGGGTGATCGGCGCCGAGGCCGACTTCCAGTGGGCCGACCTCAGCGACAGTGCCGGTGGCAGCAACCTGTTCTACGGCCCGCTCAGTTCGCTGGTCGCCATTGGCGGCACGCAGTACAGCATCGGCAGCAAGGTCGAGTGGTTCGGCACGGTGCGCGCGCGCCTGGGCTATGCCTGGGATCGCCTGTTGGTCTACGGCACGGGCGGCGTCGCCTATGGCTCGGTCGACACGGATGTAGCGGTGTCCGGCTCGCTCACGGGCTACACGATGGCAACCACGCAGGGCACCTCGCAGACGCAGTGGGGCTGGACCGTGGGCGGTGGCGCCGAATACGCGCTGACCGATAACTGGACCATTCGGGCGGAATATCTCTATGTCGATCTCGGCAGCCAGGTCGTCTACAGCGTCACCGACCCGGTCATCGCCGGCGGCGTCACGCTGGACACGGCGTTCAGCGTTGTCCGGGCCGGCGTGAACTACAAGTTCTGAAAACGGGCCCGGCACCCGGCCTTCGGCGTCGATCGCGGGGCCAGGCCGAGCGATCATCGACATCCGCTTGTGAGGAAGGGCCGCGCCATGGAGCGGCCCTTCGGTTGGGCCGGGGCAGGGGTCTGTTGCGACAGCCCGTCTGGCACCTATTTCGCCAGCGTCCTCCGCCAGCGTCCTCCTGTAAGGGCCGCAGGCCATGTACGGGATCGCAACGGTGTCGTGGCCGGTTCCAGATCTCTGCCTCCGGCAGCGACCGGGATGGCGGTCTTCTTCCAAGCGAGTTGCAGAACAGGCGCTGACGCGCGTTTCGTTGCGCGACACGCAATCGGCTTTGCTGGAAACGCTATCGGCCGGGGAGGGTGGCTGCGTGCCTATGGGGCATTGCGCCCGAGCGTGACCACAGCGGGTCTCTCGTCAGCACGTCTCCTCTCGGAACGTCTCCTCTCGGAACGTCTCGCGCCGAATGCCAGGGTTTCGACGCCGCCCGCTACGGTGCGCCCGGATCGGACAGACCCGCGAGATAGGTCGCCACCTCGTCGGCCGGCATGGGCGCCGCGAACAGGTAGCCCTGTCCGAGCTGACAGCCCAGCGCGCGCAGGCGGCGATGCTCCTCCTCGGTTTCCACCCCTTCGGCGAGTGTCGCGATCCCCAGCCCCAGGCCGATCTGCACGATGGCGCGGACGATCTTCATCTGCTTGTCGCTGGTGAGGAAGTTGGCGATGAACTGGCGGTCGATCTTCAGCTTGTCGACGGGGAAATTGGCGAGCTGCGACAGGCTGGAATAGCCGGTGCCAAAATCGTCGATGGCGATGCGAACGCCCTGTTCGCGAAGCCGGCCGATGATGTCCAGCGCCCGCTCCAGATCGGCCGCGAACCCCGATTCGGTGATTTCCACCGATAGCCGATGCGCGGGAAAGCCGGTCTCGGCGAGCACGGCAAGAATACGTTCCGGCAGCAGGATGTCGACGAGTTGCAGCGGCGAAATGTTGAAGGCGAGGATCAGGCCGCTCGGCCAGGTCAGCGCGGTCCTGCAGGCCCGGCGCAGGAGGTGCGTCGACAGATCGCTGATCAGGCCGGCCTCCTCGGCGATCGGGATGAACACGTCCGGCGGCACGCTGGAGCCATCCTCCAGCTTCCAGCGCGCCAGCGCCTCGAAGCCGTGAATGCTGCCATCGGTCAGGCGCACCAGCGGTTGGAAGTGCACGTCGATCCGGTCGGCGGCCACGGCCTCGCGCAGGCGGCTTTCGGTTGCCAGCCGGGCCGCCAGTTCCCGCCGCAGTTCGGGCGTGTAGGCGCAGCAACTGGCCGGGCCGTTGCGCTTGGCCTCGTGCAGGGCGAGGTCGGCGCAGGTGACGGCATCCTTGAGATCGTCGGCCGCCGCCAGCGTGGTGAAGCCGATGCAGGCCGTCACGTGCAGCGTCATGCCGCTGAACGTGATGGGGCCGTTTATCACCTCGCGGATCCTCTCGGCGAGGGCCTGCGCCTGCTCGGGAGCCCCAACCGGGAGGGCCACGAGAAATTCATCGCCGCCCATCCGGGCGATGACCGCCAGCGGAAGCTCCGCGCTCAGGCGTCTGGTGATTGTCCGCAGCGTGGCGTCGCCGCCGCGATGCCCGGCCACGTCGTTCACCCGCTTGAAATTGTCGAGATCGACAAGGAAGAACGACCTCAATCGCCGCGCCCGGCAGAGCGAGGGCAGACGCTGCTCGACGAAGTGGCGGTTGGGCAGATCGGTGAGGAGATCATGGAAGGCGAGATACTCCGCCTTGGCCTCGGCCGCGCCGCGCCGTGCGACCTCTGCGTGCAGATCCTTGAGGCGCATCACGCCATAGGCGAAGCCGCACAGCGCCATGATCTGGATGGCGACGATCAGCTCGTCGGCATGCCAGCTTTCGCTACGCCCAAAAACCGCGTGCAGCGTTTCATGCAGGCCGAAATAGAGCGCGATACCATAGGCGACAATTCCGATCAGGCCGAGAACAAGGATGTCTCGGACAGCGGGCTTCATGTCGGCCAGCCTGAAACCCGCGCCACCACGCGATGTTTGACGGTATCCAGAAGCATTCGGCCGTAACTCATGCGTCTCAAGGGTCGAAATGATTTCTCGTCATTTTCTCGCACAATTCGTTCATTTACGAAATACGTGCCTGTGAGGATGGTCGCCGGCGCGCGCGCGGATCCATCGACAGGTAACAAGATGGTGATGGGGTTGCGGCAACATGCCGGCGTGGAGCCGGGACGTCAGGCTCACAGGCTCACGCTATGCCTGCCGCAGCGACCCAAGCGTGCCCCCTCTGTCGACGGCGAGGGCCCCGGCCTGGTTTCGCCGGGCCGATGCGTGCGTTTCAGATACGGCGCGCGGCCAATCGAGCGAGCGGCGTGGAAATGTGCCCGCCGTTCAGCGCGCGGTGCCGTTCTCGATCAGAATTCCGTTCGATTGCGCCCACCAGCGGAACGCATTGCCGGCCTCGATGACGTCTTCCCTTTCGCGCGCAACCTCAAGGCGACGGATCAGCCCCTCAAAATCGCCCTTCGGCAGCGGGTGGGTCAGCGCGAAGGCGAGAGCCTCGTCGAGCGAGCCGACATAGGCCACGCCATCCGCCGTGCGCAGGCATAGCGGGGGATCGAGCACGGGCGACGTGAGAGCGGGCGGCGCGGACGCATGGGACATGCCGGTTCAACGCTTCCGCCGCGCGCAAGTTCCCATGGAGCACGTTTGGCCAAGGCGTGGCTTCCGGGCGCCCGGCGGAACGCAGGCGATCCTCAGGCTGGAGGCCCGGATCTGGCGAGGGCAGGCGTACAGCGCTTGCGGGGGCTGGTGCAGCGGCCTGGGGAACTTGGACGCGAGGGCAGCGTTATGACTTCAGTTCAACTTCAACGGGAGACGGAAATGTTGTCAAAAACTTTCGGCGTCACCGCGACCATCGCGATTGCCGCGTCCTTTGTGCTGGGTGCCGCGCTGCCGGCGCACGCCACCTCAACCTCGACCCGGCCGCTGCCGACGATCGGCAGCGAAGAGCAGAAAGACGTGCTGGGCCGCGAGAAGGTGCGCCGCCAGCAGGTGCGCGACAACCACCGCAACGGCCTGTTCGAGCCGATTTTCGCGCCGCTCTACCAAGGCTATAACTCGCCCGGCCAGAAGGTGAAGCGCAGCTTCAACTGATGACGGCGCGGCGCCGAGCGCGGCGTCGCTGAATCCTGTCGCCGCGCGAGGGCGCTTCAGGTGCAGCCGGTTCCCGCCGGCAGCACCTCCGGCGCTCCCCAGTCATTGGACGGCAGGTTCGCGAAGGGTGGCGCGAAAAACTGACGTATGACGGTAAATTTTGCCGGAATCGTTGCGTTCACGCTGTCATAGTCCAGTATCCAGAAGAAATTATAGTTATCGTTCGGCCAGGTCTTGGGAACGCCGCCCGGCACGCCCTTCACCTTGTCGAGGTTCAGCAGCTGGCGCAGCGTCACCTTCTGGCCGGCGAATTCCTTCTCCAGCGCCTCGCTGGCGATGTGGAAATGCTCCCACACCATGACCACCGTCTGTCCATGCCAGCGCGGGTTCTCCATGAGGTCGCGCACCACCTTGCGGTTCTGCACATTGATCAGGCCGTTGAAGTAGGGCGTGTTGCGAATGGGCATGAGCATCAGGGAGTTGGTGGCGATGGCCATGTCCCACGCCGCCGCGACCGGGCGGGCGGTTTCCAGCGTGTGCAGCGTGATGGCGAGGATGGCGGCCGGCTTCACGTCCTTCAGCAGGCTCATGTCGCTGGTGGGGCTGAGATATTGCGCCGCCAGCGCCCGCGCGCGCTCCTTGCCGATGCTGCACAGGGTGAGCGGCGCCTGCTTCTCGCCGTGGCGAACGATGATGATGCGCTGCGGCGCCGCCTGCGCGCTGCCGAGCGCCGCCGTCAGCGCGGTGACGATCGCGACGATGATTCCAGCCCGTTTCGGCGCCACGCGAGTTCCCTCCATCCCTGTTCGGGCGACAGCATGAAGATACCTGCAAGCGGCGGCAAGCGCCGTGATGGGTTGGGGGCGGGGAGCGCAACGGCGGGCAGGTGGCGACAATGAATGCCGCCGGCGTGGTTGATAGCGAGCCGCTACGCACGATATTCAAGGCACAGAGGAACGTTTCCCCGCCGGAGTGATCATGCTGCGCCGTTTCGACCTGAACGCCTTCACCACCCGCTCGCCTGATTCCGCAGCCGCCACCGCTCTCGGCACGCTGCCCCAGTGGGACCTCAGCGATCTCTATCCCGGGCTCGATTCGCCCGAGCTGTCCGCCGATCTCGAACGCGCCGCCGCCGAGACCGCGGCGTTCGAGGAGGCCTACAAGGGCAAGCTCGCCGGCATTCTCGATGCGGCCGACGCCGGCGGCCAGTTCGCCGACATCGTCGCGCGCTACGAGAAGATCGAGGATCGCCTGGGCCGGCTCTATTCCTATGCGGGCCTGGTCTATTCCGGCGATACCACCGATCCGGTGCGCGCCAAGTTCTACGGCGACGTGCAGGAGAAGCTGACCGACGCCTCCACGCATCTCCTGTTCTTCTCGCTCGAACTCAACCGGCTTGATGACGCCAGGATGGAAGCGGCGCTGGGCGACCCCGCCTTCGGTCGGTACCGGCCGTGGATCGAGGATGTGCGGGCCGAGAAGCCCTATCAGCTCGACGACCGCATCGAACAACTGTTCCACGAGAAGGGCGTCACCGCGCGCGGGGCCTGGAACCGCCTGTTCGACGAGACCATTGCCGGCCTGCGCTTCGAGGTGGAGGGCGAGAAGCTGCCGCTCGAACAGACGCTGAACTTCCTCGCGGAGTCGCAGGAGGACAAGCGCCGGGCCGGCGCGGAGGCGCTTGCCAAGGTATTCAACGAGAATGCCCGGCTGTTAACGCTCGTGACCAACACGCTGGCCAAGGACAAGGAAATTTCCGACCGCTGGCGCGGCTTCGAGGACATTGCCGATTCCCGCCATCTCGCCAATCGCGTCGAACGCTCGGTCGTGGATGCGCTGGTGTCCTCGGTGCACGAGGCCTATCCGCGGCTCGCGCACCGCTACTACAAGCTCAAGGCCAAGTGGTTCGGCAAGGACAAGCTGGAATACTGGGATCGCAACGCGCCGCTGCCGGAGGTCGAAACCCGCACCATCGGCTGGGACGAGGCGCGCGACACGGTGCTGGGCGCCTATTCGTCCTTCTCGCCGCGCATGGCGACCATTGCCGGCGATTTCTTCGACAAGAGCTGGATCGATGCCGGCGTGCGTCCCGGCAAGGCGTCCGGCGCCTTCGCGCACCCCACCGTGCCCTCGGCTCATCCCTATGTGTTGCTCAACTACATGGGCAAGCCGCGTGATGTGATGACGCTGGCCCATGAACTGGGCCATGGCGTGCACCAGGTGCTCGCCGCGCCCAATGGCGCGCTGATGGCGCCGACCCCGCTCACCCTCGCGGAAACCGCCTCGGTGTTCGGCGAGATGCTCACCTTCCAGCGCCTGCTGGCGGCCGCGCCGGATGCCAAGGCGCGCAAGGCGATGCTGGCCTCGAAGGTGGAGGACATGATCAACACGGTCGTGCGCCAGATCGCCTTCTACACATTCGAGCGCCGCATCCACACCGAACGCCGCAATGGCGAGCTGACCGCCGAGCGCATCAGCCAGATCTGGCTGGAAGTTCAGGGCGAGAGCCTTGGCGAGGCCATTCATCTCGGCCCCGGCTATGAAAATTACTGGGTCTATATCGGTCACTTCATCCATTCGCCGTTCTATGTCTATGCCTATGCCTTCGGCGACTGCCTGGTGAACTCGCTTTACGCCGTCTACGAGAATGCCGCCGACGGCTTCGCCGAGCGCTACCTCGCCATGCTGGCGGCGGGCGGCACCAAGCATCATTCGGAATTGCTCAAGCCGTTCGGGCTTGACGCGCGCGATCCGGCCTTCTGGCAGACGGGCCTCGGCCTGATCGAGCGGATGATCGCGGAGCTGGAGGCGATGGAGGATTAGGCACTGGAAGAGCGGGCGTCGGCGCGCCGCTCGTTTCACGCCGTCATCCCGGCCGAAGGCGAAGCCGTCGAGCCGGGATAGCGCGAGAATCGGGGATCGTGCCGGCTCTCCACGGCACGGCCTGCCGCTTGACCGCGAAACGGACGAGCGGCCCACCGGCGGCCATGGCCGGAAGAATCGTGCCTACGCCCGCCGCCCATGGCCGCCGGGCAGCCGTACGCCGGGCGCCGGGCGTTCCAGCAGCACCTCGCGGCGGAAGCGCACGAGGCGGGCCGGGCGCCCGCCGGTCTCGCTGGTGGTCTCGCCGGTCTCCTCGACGAGGCGCTGCTGCTCGACCAGCCGGCGGAAATTCTGCTTGTGCAGGCGCCCGCCCGACAGCGCCTCCACCGTGCGCTGCAATTGCAGCAGGGTGAAACTGGGCGGCATCAGTTCGAACACCACGGGGCGGTACTTGATCTTGCCGCGCAGCCGGGCAATGGCGAGCGCCAGCATGCGCCGGTGGTCCTCGCGCATCTCGATGCCGGACGGCGTGCCGGCGGTGCGCGCCGCGCCGCGCTCGCGCAGGGCCTCGGCGACCAGCCCCGCCTCATAGAGCAGTTCATAGCGCTCCAGCACGCGCTCCTCATTCCAGCCGGCCTCGTTCCAGCCCGCTCCCTGCCAGCCCGCTTCCTGTCCACTCGCCGCGCTGCCGAAGCACAGCCTCATGCGCTCGACGCGGGTCTCCGCCATGCGTGGATTGACGGCGGCGGCGGCCCAGGCGCGCAGGCCCGGTTCCAGCCGGTCGAGCACGGCCGGCCGGCCGTCGCGCCAGTCCTCCCAGGGAAAGTAGCGGTACCAGCTCTGCCAGGCGGCATCGGCGTCGCCCGCTGGTCGCGCCTCGCGCACCAGGGCGAGATAGGCGAGGGAGAGCGCGCGCGCGCCATCCTCGCCCCGGTCGCGATCGCCGAACGTGTAGAGCTGCTCGACATAGCCGAGTTCCTGCAGCGTCTGCCGCTCGACCCAGGAGCGCAGCCCCATTTCCAGCGTGCGGTGGCCGCGCTCCAGCGGGCCGGAGGGCAGCCCCTCGCGGCCATTGGCGTGGCGGATGGCCAGCACTTTCGGATCATCGCCGGTCACAGCGACGATGACGGCGGAGAGGCCGATGGCGAGGCCCGGCTCCGGGCTGTCGGGCTCCGGGCTGTCGGGCTCCCGGCAGTCGGGCTCTTGGCTATGCGGTGCGTCGGGTCCGGGGGACGGGGTCATCGGGCTCCACGGCGCGGGGACTTCCTGCGGCGCACTTGATAGCATGCTTGCGCGGCGCGCGCGGCAATGGCACTCCGCAGCATGTATGAATAGGGAGGTCGGATGATGAGCGGCGTGGTTCTTCCCGGCGGGACGCGTGTTCCCGCGCTCGGCATCGGCACCTGGATGATGGGCGAGCGCGCCGGGGCGCGGAAGGCGGAGACCGAATCGATCCGCCTCGGCATCGAACTTGGCCTCACGCTGGTCGACACCGCCGAAATGTATGGCGAGGGCGCCTGCGAGAGCTTTCTCGGCGAGGCGCTGGCCGGCCTGCGCGACAAGGTGTTCCTCGTCAGCAAGGTCTATCCGCACAATGCCAGCCGCGCCGGTGTCGTGGCGGCCTGCGAGCGCAGTATGAAGCGGCTGAAGACCGACCATCTGGATCTTTATCTGCTGCACTGGCGGGGCGGCGTGCCGCTGGCCGAGACCATTGCCGGATTCGAGCATCTCAGGAGCCAGGGCAAGATCCGCCACTGGGGCGTGTCGAATTTCGACACGGATGACATGAACGAGCTGTCCGAGACGCCGGGCGGGGAGGGCTGCGCCGCCAACCAGGTGCTCTACAACCTCACCAGGCGTGGACCGGAATTCGATCTGCTGCCGTGGCTGGCTCAGCACCACGTGCCGCTCATGGCCTATAGCCCGATCGAGCAGGGCCGCATCAAGACGCGCGGCGTGCTGGGCGACATTGCCGCCAAGCATGGCGCCAAGCCGTTTCAGATCGCGCTGGCCTGGGTGCTGCGCGCGCCCGGCAACATCGCGATCCCGAAAGCGTCCGATCCAGAGCACATGCGCGAGAACGCGCGCGCCAGGGATATCGCGCTGGATGCCGACGATCTCGCCGCGCTGGATGCCGCCTTTCCGCCGCCGGGCCGCAAGCGGGCGCTGGAAATGCTGTGAGACGGACGCTTTCCGGCCCGCCTACGCGGCCGGGCAGCTCGCGGGGCGGCGGGCCGTGCCACTGACGAGATAACCGGCCACCGCCGCAACGACCAGCGCGCCGCCGATCAGCACGGGCAGCCCGACCGTTTCCCCGAAGGCGAGCCATACCCAGAGCGGCGCCAGCACGACGTCCAGCAGCATGAGCAGCCCGGTTTCGCCCGAACCTATATGCCGCCCGCCGACCAGCGCGAGCACCGTGGCAAGGCCCGAGGTCAGCACGCCAAGCAGGGCGCAGACGAGCAGGGAATCGAGCGGGGGCAGGCTCAGGGGCACGAGGGGCAGGACGAGGATCATCGCGCCGAGCGACGAGAGCAGGCTGACCAGCGTCAGGTCGAGCGCGGCGTGCTTCTTGGCCTGCACCAGCAGCCCCGCCCAGCTCGCCGTCATCACGAAGGAGACGACGATGCCCGCCATGTCGCCGGCCGAGATCGCCGCGCCCGCGGTTATCACGATGCCGATCGCGGCCAGCGCGGCCGCCGCGGCGAAACGCCGGCTCAGCGGCTCGCCCAGCGCGAGGAAGCCCATGGCGGCGGTGACGAAGGGCAGGGCGGCATAGACGGTCATGACCGTGGCCACCGAGGTGAGCTTGAGGGCCGCGATATAGGCGATGTTGCCGCCCACCGCGAGAGCGACGGTGACGAGGCCGGCCTTCGAGAAGACCGAGCGCAGGGCGCCCGCCTTGTCGCGGCCCGAGATCCGCCAGATCAACCCGAGCGCCAGCGCGCCGAAAAGCGAGCGCCACAGCACGATGGACCAGGAATCGAGGCCCGCCATGCGCACCAGCAGGCCCACCAGGCTGAACAGCAGCGTGGCGAGGAGCACGGTGGCGAGCCCCACGGAGCGCGCATGAATGATGGACATGGCTGCCTCGCTGTGATCGGATCGATGGATGATTAAATTATAGTAGACCGGTCGTCTAGTGATGGAAGTCAAAATCCCCACGCGCGACAGGATTGTCGCGGCGGGCCGCAAGGCGATGCTGGAGCAGGGCTATGAGGGCACCGGCATCGGTCCGCTTTTGGCCTCGGTCGCCGTGCCGAAGGGCTCCTTCTACCATTTCTTCGCGAGCAAGGAGGACTTTGCCGGCGCGGTTCTCGCCGCCTATGCCGACCATTATCGGCAGATCCGGCAGGCGCTGTTCGCGGATGCGGGCTTGAGCCCGATGGCCCGGCTGGAGCGGCATCTGGCGCATCTCGAACGGGAGACCATGTCCGAAGAGGGAGTGGCGGGGTGTCTCTACGGCGTGCTGGCGCTGGCCGCGCCGGGGCTCGGCATGGAACTGCGCGGCCAGCTGGGCGAGGTTTTCGCCGCATGGGAACTCGATCTCGCCGTCCTCATCGGCGAGGCCCAGCAGGCCGGCGAGGTCGACGCCTCGCTCGATCCGGCGGAGACGGCCGCTTATGTGATCGACGCGTATGAGGGCGCGGTCATCCGGGCCCGCGCGGGCGATGCGCGGGCGGCCTTCGCACGCTTCCGCAGGTTCACCCTGGCGACCCTGAGGGGCGGGGCGGCGCGTGCCGGCGCGGGCGGGTGAGGCCGAGCCGGACCATCGCCGTATCGACAGGACGGCATTCCGGCGCCAATAAGCAGCGCTACGACGCCGCATCGCCGCCCGCCCGTTTCACCGTCATCTGCCGCCGGACCCCGCCTGTGCCGAAAGCTTCGTCCATCCTGCTCGACAACGTCACCCTCCTTCGCGGCGGGCGGCGGGTGCTCGACGGGCTCTCGCTCGCGCTCTGCGAACGTCGGGTCGGCCTGATCGGCACCAATGGCTCGGGCAAATCCTCGCTGGTGCGGCTGCTGAACGGGCTGCTCGCGGCGGATGCGGGGCGCGTGGTCGTCCATGGGCTCGATGCGGGCGAGGAGGCCGAGCAACTGCCGCGCAAGGTCGGCTTCATCTTCCAGAATCCCGACCATCAGATCATTTTTCCCACCGTCGCCGAGGAAATCGCCTTCAGCCTGGAGCAGGCCGGCCGGCCGCGTCGCGAGGCGCAGCGCGAGGCGGTGCCCGCGCTCGCCCGCTTCGGCCGCGCGCACTGGGCGGAGCGGCCTGTCCATGCGCTCTCGGAGGGCGAGAAGCAGTTCCTGTGCATCATCGCCGTGCTGGTCATGGAACCGCAGGTGCTGGTATTCGACGAGCCCTTTTCCAGCCTCGACCTGCCGACCCGCCGCCGGCTGGAGGCGCTGATCGCCACGCTGCCGCAGCAGGTGCTGCTGATCGCCCATGAATTGGATGCCTTCGCCAGCTATGAGCGTGTGGTCTGGCTGCATGAGGGGCGGGTGCGCGGCGATGGTCCGCCGGCCGAGGTGATCGCCGCCTATCGCGCCTTCGCGGAAACGCTGGCATGATCTCGCTCCATCTGCCCGAGCGCACCTGGCTGCATGGCCTCCCCGCGGGTGGCAAGCTTCTGGCGCTGGCGCTGGTCAGCCTCGCGGTGGCGCCCTTCGATTCGCTGCCCGTGATGGCGGGCCTGCTGGCCGGCACGCTGGCGCTCTATGTCTCGCTCGGGCGCGCGGCGCTGCGGCAGATCGCGCTGGTGCGGCCTATGTGGCCGGTCTTCGCCATCCTCTTCGCGTTCCACGCGTGGAATGGCGACGTCGCGTTCGGCCTCGCAGTGCTGGCGCGCCTGCTCGCCATGGTGCTGCTGGCCAATGCCGTGACCATGACGACGCGCATGGACGCGATGATGGATGCGGTGGAGCCGATCCTGAGCCCGCTGCGCCTTGTCGGCGTGTCGCCGCGCGCGGTGGCGCTGGCGGTGGCGATGATGATCCGTTTCGTGCCGCTGCTATTCGCGCTGTGGGAGGCGCTCAACGAATCCCATCGCGCCCGTTCGGGGCGACGCGGAGGCTGGCGGCTGCTGGCGCCTTTCTGTATCCAGACGCTGAGAATGTCGCATCATACCGCCGAGGCGCTGGCCGCGCGGGGCGGCGCACCCGGAGGAACCCACCGATGAAGGACCGCTCGCTCGTGCAGATCGCGCTCTATGCCGCCATTTTCGCGGTGCTCGGGCTGCTGCCGCGATTCGACATTCCTTTCGCGGCCGGCGTGCCCATCACCGCCCAGAGCATGGGGGCGATGCTGGCGGGGGTCATGCTCGGGGCCTGGCGCGGCGCGCTGGCCATGGTGCTTATGCTGTTCGTCGTCGCGCTCGGGGCGCCGATCCTGGCCGGCGGGCGCGGCGGGCTGGGCGTGTTCTTCGGGCCCTCGGTCGGCTTCATGTTCGGCTTCATCGCGGCGGCCTTTGTCGCGGGCTGGATCATGCAGGCGCTGCGCAAGGCTCCGGTCTTTCCGGCGGCGCTGGTCGCCGCGGCGGTCGGCGGCATCCTTGTCATGTATGCGTTCGGCATTGTCGGCATGGCGCTCAACGCGAAGCTGTCGCTGCTCGATGCCACCAAGGCCAGCCTCATCTTCATTCCCGGCGACGCCATCAAGGCGGTGCTCACCGCGCTGATCGCCCAGACCGTGGCGCGGGGCCTGCCCGAGGCGCTGCTCTCGCGCGCCCGCTGACGCCGTGGCGCACCGCATCGGCGACCGGCTCGACGCGCTCGCGCTGGAGGCCCCGGAACGCCCGGCCCTCATCTGCGGCGAGGAAATGCTCACCCGTGCCGCCTTTGCGGTGCGCGTGGCGCGCTGGCGCGGCCGGATCGCCAGCCGCGTGGCGCCGGGAGCGGATGTCGCGCTCGGCATGGGCAATTCGCCCGATCTGGTCGCCGCCTTTTTCGCCTGCGCGACCGGCGGGCGCGCCGCGCTGGTCTATGATCCGTCCTGGCCCGCCACCTATCGCGCGAGCATTGATGCCGCGCTCGGCTCCCCGCTCGCGCTGGCCGAGGGCGACGCCGCCGATGCCGCGCCCGTGCCGGCGGTCGAGGTGTCGCCGGACCAGCCCTTCTATGTCGGCTTCACCTCCGGCTCCACCGGTGTGCCCAAGGGCTACCGGCGCGCGCATCGCTCGTGGATCGACAGTTTCGCGGTGAGCGAGGAGGTCTTCGGCCTCTCCGGCGACGACGTGATCCTGGCGCCCGGCGGGCTGTCCGCCTCGCTGCACCTCTATGGCGTGGTGCATGCGCTGCATATCGGCGCGACGGCCGTGATGCTGCGGCAGTTTCTCCCGCTCCGGGCGCTCGAACTCATCGCCCGGCATGATGTCACCGCGCTCTACGCCACGCCGACGCAGTTGCAGATGCTCACCAAGGTGGCGGCGGCCGAGGGGCTGACCTGTCCCACGATCCGCCGCATCCTGATCAGCGGCGCCAAATGGCGGTCGGAGACGCGCGCGGCGGTGGCGGCGGTGTTTCCCCACGCCGGCATCGCCGAGTTCTACGGCGCCTCCGAGATGAGCTTCATCACGCTGGTGCGCCCCGGCGAGACGCCCCCGCCGGGATCGGTGGGGCGGGCGGCGCCCGGTGTCGCCCTCGCCATCCGCGACGAGGCGGGCAGGGACCTGCCGGCCGGGGAGACGGGCGCGATCTGGGTCGCCAGCACGATGCTGTTCGACGCCTATGCCTGCGGGGGCGGCGCGGAGACACGGCGCGCGGGCGCCTTCCTCACCATCGGCGACCATGGCCGGCTGGACGCGGCGGGCTATCTCACCCTCGCGGGGCGCGAACGGCGCATGCTGGTGACGGCCGGCATGAATGTCTATCCCGAGGAGGTCGAGGCCGTGCTGGCCGCGGCGCCGGGCATCGAGGAGGCGGTCGTGCTGGGCCTGCCGGATCCGCTGCGCGGGGTCGAGATGGTCGCGGTGCTGCGCGGTCCGGGCGCGGCAGGAGAGGCGACGCTGCGGGCCCATGCGCGCGCCCACCTGCCCACGGCGAAGCTTCCGCGCCGCTTTCTCGCGCTGGAGGACTGGCCGCGCACCTCCGGCGGCAAGGTGGACCTGCCGGTGCTGCAACGCCGTGTGGAGGCCCTGCTGGCGCCGGCGCCCATGCTGCAGCGCAGCTAAGCGATTATTTGCGCTCGTCCCGCCATTGTGCAGGATTGTGACAGAATCATTCTCTCGGACGTCCCGCCGGCGCGGGGGCAGGAACGGGCCACGGGATGAACGCCATATCCTCACGCCAGCAGGACATTCTGGTGCTGGCGCGCGCCCAGGGGCGCGTGAGCGTGGACGACCTCGCCACGCGTTTCGAAGTCTCGCCCCAGACCATTCGCAAGGACCTCAACGACCTGTGCGTGCGCCGGCTCATGTCGCGCGTGCATGGCGGGGCTGTGGTGGCGTCGGGCGTGGAGAATGTCGCCTATGAGGCGCGTCGGGCCATGGCGCAGGGCGCCAAACGCGCCATCGCCGAGGCCGCCGCCGCCATGGTGCCGAACCGGGCGTCGCTGTTCATCAATATCGGCACGACCACCGAGGAGGTGGCCCGCGCGCTTGGCGACCATGAGGATCTCCTGGTCATCACCAACAATCTCAATGTCGCCACGCTGCTCTACCGCCATCCCAAGATCGAACTGATCATGGCCGGCGGGCCGGTGCGCCATGCCGACGGGGCGGTGATCGGTTCGGCGGCGGTCGATTTCGTCCGGCAGTTCCGTGTCGATTATGCGGTCATCGGCGCTTCGGCCATCGAGGAGGACGGCACGCTGCTGGACTTCGACTACCGCGAGGTGCAGGTGGCCCGCGCCATCATCGACAATGCCCGCCAGGTCATCCTGGTGGCCGACCGCTCCAAGCTGGAGCGCTCCGCGCCGGTGCGCATCGGCGCGATGCAGGAGGTCGACACTTTTGTCACCGACGTCGTCTCCTCGCCCTCGCTGCGGGAGGTGTGCCAGCGCCATGCGGTGGAACTGATCGAGGTCGGCAATCGCGACGAGGACGGCTTCTGACCCTCGCGCGATCGGCCCCGCGCTTCCCGTGAGGGGCGCGATCCGCGACACGCGGTCGACATAGAGGACGTTACAACTGGGGGGTGGCTGGCCGCCGTCGCGCGCTGGCATAGAGTCGCACCTGCGCAGCCCAGGCTGCGGCGCATGAAGCCGGAGGAACGACGCATGGAACTTCGCCGCCTTGGCAGCTCCGACATACTGGTCCCGCCGCTCTGTTTCGGGGGCAATGTCTTCGGCTGGACCGCCGACGAGGCTACCTCCTTCCGCCTGCTCGACGGGCTGTTCGAGGCGGGGTTCACCTTCATCGACACGGCGGATGTCTATTCACGCTGGGCGAGCGGCAATCAGGGCGGCGAATCCGAGACCATCATCGGCAAATGGATGAAGGCGCGCGGCAATCGCGCGAAAATCGTGCTCGCCACCAAGGTCGGCAGCGACATGGGCCTCGGCAAGCGCTGCCTGAAGCCCGACTATGTCCGCACCGCCATCGAGGCGTCGCTGAAGCGTTTGCAGACCGATTATGTCGACCTGTATTTCTCGCACTGGGACGATCCGGAAACGCCGTTCGAGGACGTGCTCGCGACCTATGACGAGCTGATCAAGGCCGGCAAGGTGCGCCTCATCGGTGCGTCCAACCTGACCGCCTCGCGTCTGTTCGATGCGCTCGCGGTTTCGGCGCGCGAGGGCCTGCCACGCTACGAGGTGGTCCAGCCGGAATATAACCTCTATGCCCGCGCGGGCTATGAGGCCGAGATCGAGCCGATCTGCCAGCGCAACGGGCTGGGCGTCGTCGCCTATTACGCGCTCGCCGCCGGTTTCCTCACCGGCAAATATCGCGTGCCCGCGGATGCCGCCAGCAGCGTGCGCGGCGGGGATGTGGTGAAGACCTATCTCAACGCGCGGGGGCTGCGCATCCTCGCCGCGCTGGACGCGGTGGCGGCGGCGCGCGGCGCCACCCCGGCCCAGGTCGCGCTGGCCTGGATCATGGCGCGGCCGAGCCTCACCGCGCCGATCGCCAGCGCCTCCCGCGTCGAGCAACTGGGCGACCTGTTCGCCTCGGCGGCGCTGACGCTTTCGCCGACCGACATGGCCCGCCTCGATGGGGCGAGCGCGGAGACGGCGTGAGCCTGTCCCGGCGCGGGGAGGGCGCGGGCGGGCGTTCCCGTCGTGCGTTCCCGGGAGCGGATGCGGGGCGAATGGTCTAGCGTCACGCGTGGATCCCCGGCCCGGCGCCCGCCATCCTCCCGGGGATGTCCCGATCCGGTGCCGGAATGATCGTCCGCGAACGCCCGAGCTATCTCGAACTGTTCTTCACGCTCAAGGGGTCGGTGATCCGGCGGGTGTGGCCGCAATGCCTGTTCGTCATGGTGCTGTCCGCCGCCGTGGTCGGCGGCCATGCCTGGCGCCCGGGGCTGGTACCCACGCTCGACGGCACGCCGTTCTCGCTCGTCGGCATCGCGCTTTCCGTGTTCCTCGCCTTCCGCAACAGCGCCTGCTACGACCGCTGGTGGGAAGCGCGCAAGCAGTGGGGCGCGATGGTGGCGGCCGTGCGCGACCTTGCCCGGCAGAGCCTCGTCCTGGAAGCGCGCGGGGAGGCGGGCCCGGCGCTGCGCCGCGATCTCATCGAGGCGGTGATCGCCTATGTCCGCGAACTGGTCGATCTGCTGCGCGGCGTGGCGCCGGCGGGGCGATGGCGCTTTCCCGCCGATGCGCGGCTGCGCGAGGCCGGCACGCGGCTGGCGGCGGCCCGCACCGGCGGGCTGGTCTCGGATATCGAATTTTCCATGCTGGACGGCTCGCTGAAGGAACTGTGCCACGCCGCGGCCGCCTGCGAGCGCATCCGCACCACGCCGGTGCCGTTCGGCTACACGCTGCTGCTGCACCGCACCGCGCACATCTTCTGCTTCCTGCTGCCCTTCGGCTTTGCCGACGTGATCGGCTGGGGCACGCCCATCGTGGCGGGGCTCGTCGCCTACACGTTTTTCGGCCTCGACGCGCTGGGCGACGAGATGGAGGAGCCGTTCAGCCTGCATTCCAGCGCGGTGCCGATCGGCGCCATTGCCGGCATGATCGAGATCAACCTGCGCGAGGCTTTGGGCGAGACCGACCTGCCCGACCTGCCGCGTCCGGTGGACGGGGTGCTGCTGTGAACGGGAAATTGGGGGTGGCGGCGCGGCCCGTCCGCCTGCCATAAAGGGCGCGCCCGCGCCTCACCGGAGTTTCGCCATGACAATCGACGCTGAAACCCTCGGCCGCTATATCGATGCGGGGCGCGGCGTTGCCGCGGCGGATCTCGTCGTCAAGAACGTGAAGCTGCTCGACGTGATCACCGGCACGATCACCGAGACCGATATCGCCATGGTCGGCTCCCGCATCGTCGGCACCTATGGCCGCTATGAGGGCGCGCGCGAAATCGACGGCACGGGGCTGTTCGCCGTTCCCGGCTTCATCGACACGCATCTGCATGTCGAATCCTCCCTCGTCACCCCGCTGGAATTCGATCGCTGCGTGCTGCCGCATGGCGTGACCACGGCGATCTGCGACCCGCACGAGATCGCCAACGTATTGGGGGCGGAGGGCATCGCGTATTTCCAGCGCTGCGCCGAGCAGACCATCATGGACCTGCGCGTGCAGCTGTCCTCCTGCGTGCCGGCCACGGCCTTCGAGACCTCCGGGGCCGAGCTGAGCGCGGCCGACCTCGTCGCCCTGCGTGGCCATCCCTCCGGCATCGGCCTTGCCGAGTTCATGAATTTTCCCGGCGTGCTGTTCAAGGACGAGGGTTGCCTCGCCAAGCTGGAAGCGTTTTCCGACGGGCATATCGACGGCCACGCGCCGCTGCTTGGGGGGCGCGACCTCAACGGCTATATCAGCGCCGGCATCCGCACCGAGCACGAGGCAACGACGCTGCCCGAGGCGCGCGAGAAGCTGATGAAGGGCATGACCGTGCTCATCCGCGAGGGCTCGGTCTCCAAGGACCTGCACGCGCTGATCCCGCTCATCTGCGCCGACACCTCCGCCTTCCTCGCCTTCTGCACGGATGATCGCAACCCGCTGGACATCGCCGAGGAGGGCCATCTCGACTTCATGATCCGCACGGCCATCGCCCATGGCGCGCCGCTGCATCATGTCTATCGCGTGGCCAGCTGGTCGGCGGCGAACGCGTTCGGGCTCACCGATCGCGGCCTCATCGCGCCCGGCCGGCGGGCGGATATCGTGCTGCTGGACGATCTGGAGGCTTGCTCGGTCCGCCAGGTCATCTCCGCCGGGCGGCTGGTGACACCGGAACTGTTCGCCACCCGCAGCTTCATCGCGCCGGTGGGGCTGGAATCCATGAAGGCCGAGCGGGTCGCGGCGTCGGATTTCCGCATCCCCGCCACGACGAGCGCGACGCGGGTGATGGGCGTGGTGCCCGGCCGCATCATTACCGAGGACGTGGCGCTGGACCTCGCGATCGTCGACGGCGAGAAGCGGGTCGATCTCGACAAGGACGCGGTCAAGGTCTGCGTCGTCGCCCGCCACGGCAAGAACCGCAATATCGGGCGGGGCTTCGTGCATGGCTTCGGCATGAAGCGCGGCGCTATCGCCTCATCGGTCGGCCATGACAGCCACAATATCTGCGTGGTCGGCGCCGATGACGCCGACATGGCGGCGGCGGTGAACCGGCTCATCGAGCTGAAGGGCGGATTCGTCGTCGCCGACGGGGGCAAGGTCACGGCCGAACTGGCGCTGCCGGTTGCCGGGCTGATGTCCACCGGCAGTTTCGAGGAGGTGCATGACACGCTGATCCCGCTGCGCGCGGCGGCCAAGGCGCTGGGCGTGGTGCTGGCCGAACCCTTCCTGCAGGTGGCGTTCCTGCCGCTGCCGGTGATACCGCATCTCAAGATCACCGATTTCGGCATGTTCGATGTCGATCATTTCGCCCTGCTGGAGCCGCAGGGCTCGCCGGGGCGCAGCGGCTGAGCGCACCGCCGCGCGGGGTTCCGCGGCCCGATGTCCCGGGCACTGGCGGCCCTCCCTGAGCCGGCGCGGATCTGCTAGAGCTTTTCCGGTGAATTCCGGTTCACCGGAAAAGCTCTAGGTTATTGTTCTGACGTATTTTCTTCACGCGAACCGGAATCCACTTCGCTCGAAAATGCTCTAGATCCTGCCACCTGCCTCGCCCCTGTCATCCGCTGCTTCCAGATCCGCGCCCCGATGTCCCGCCTGCGTTCCTCCCTCTTCCTCGTCCTGCTGGTCCTGTGGACGGCGCTATTGGCGCTGACGATCCCCTATTACGCGCTGCGCAGGGAGCCTCGGGCGACCCGCCGTTTCTCGCGGATGTGGGCCGGCGGGGTGCTGGCGCTGCTGCGTCTCGTGGGCGTGGCCTGCCGCACCATGGGCGAGGGCAACCGGCCGGCGGGGGCCGCGCTTTATGTCGCCAACCACCAGTCCACCTTCGAGACGATAGCCGCCGCCACGCTGGTGCCGGACGTCGCCATCGTGCTGAAGGAGGAACTGTACCGCATCCCGGTCTTCGGCTGGTTCCTCCGGCATTCGCCGATGATCGCCATCGACCGCGCGGGCGGCGGGGCGGCGATGAAGAAGATGTTCCGCGAGGGGCGCGCGGCGGTGGCGGAAGGGCGCAGCCTGCTGATCTTCCCCGAGGGCACGCGCCAGCCGGTGGACCAGCGGGCGGAATTCCATCGCGGCGTGCTGCTGCTCTACAAGGCGCTGGGCGTGCCGGTCGTGCCGATGGTGCACAATGCCGGCCTGTTCTGGCTGGCCAAGAGCTTCCTCATCCGTCCGGGCACCATCACCGTCTCCTTCCTGCGTCCCATACCGCCCGGCCTGCCGGATGCCGAGTTCATGGCGCGCATCCGCGAGGCGATCTATGACGAGCGCGACCGGCTGGTCGCCAAGGCCCGCAGGGCGTCGTGAGCAGGAACCCGAGGACGGCATGAACGAGAGAGCGGAAGAACGTATCGTCATTCTCGGTGCGGGCCAGGGGGGCTTTCAGGCCGCCGCCTCGCTGCGCGAGGCCGGTTTCTCCGGGCCACTGACGCTGGTGGGCGACGAGCCGGGCCTGCCCTATCAGCGCCCGCCGCTCTCCAAGGCCTATATGAAGGGCGATGCCGGCATCGAGCAGATCGAACTGCGCCCCGCCGCCTTCTATGCCGACCACCGGATCGAACTCATCCAGGCGCGCGCCACCGGCATCGACCGTGCCATGCGCCGCCTGCGGCTGGAGGGCGGGGAGAGCCTGTCCTATGCCCATCTCATCCTCGCCACCGGGGCGCGCAACCGGCCGCTTCCCGTGCCGGGACGTGAACTTGCCGGCGTCTATTACCTGCGCACCCGCGCGGATGCCGACGCGCTGAAGGCGACGCTGGCGGGCGCGCGCCATGTCGTGGTGATCGGTGCCGGCTTCATCGGGCTGGAATTCGCCGCGGTCGCCCGTGCGCTCGGCCATGAGGTGACGGTGATCGAGGCGGCCGCGCGTCCGCTGGGGCGCGCCGTGTCGCCGGAGATGTCCGCCTTCTTCGCGCAGGCGCACCGCGACCTGGGCGCGACCCTGCTGCTCGGGGCCGGTGTCGTCGGGCTTGAGGGTGCCGAGGGTCGCGTCACCGGCGTGAAGACGACGGATGGCGTGGTGCATCCGGCTGATTTCGTGCTGGTCGGCATCGGCGTGGTGCCGAATGTGGAAATCGCGGCCGAGGCGGGGCTGGAGGTGGCGAACGGCATCGTGGTCGACGATCATCTCGCCACCAGCGACCCCGCTATTTCGGCGCTGGGCGATGCGGTGGCCTATCCCAGCCGCTTCGCCGGCGGCAAGAATGAACCGGCAATGGTGCGGCTGGAATCGGTGCAGAACGCGGTGGACCAGGCGCGTTGCCTCGCCGCGCGGCTCACCGGCAAGTCCGCGCCCTTCGAGGCGGTGCCGTGGTTCTGGAGCGACCAGGGCGACCTCAAGCTGCAGATGGTCGGCCTCGCCGGGCCGACGGACAGCGCCGTGCTGCGCGGCGACCCGGCCTCGCGACGCTTCTCGGTGTTCCGCTTCCGCGACGGCGTGCTGACCGCGATCGAAAGCGTCAACCGCCCGGCCGACCACATGCTCGGCCGCCGCCTGCTGGCCGGCACGCCGGTTCTCACCCCCGAGCAGGCGGGCGATGAGAGCTTCGAGCTGAAAAGCCTGCTGGCGCGCTGACGGCGACGGCGTATCTTCCCGGATGGCGTCACGCTGGCCCGGGAATGCGTGCCGCGAGGCCCTCGCCAGAGGCGCCTGCTGTGATACCATCGGAAAACCCGGTCTCTCGCGGATCCTCCGATGGCTTTCTCGCTCCGGCAGCTTCAGTATTTCGTGGCCGTGGCCGAGAATGGCTCGGTGTCCTCGGCGGCGCAGACGCTGTCCATCTCGCAATCGACCGTGACCGAGGCGCTGCGCCAGTTGGAACTCGATCTCGGCTTCCAGTTGCTGGAGCGCCACGCGCGCGGGGTCGACCTCACCCTCAAGGGGCACCATTTCCTGCGCCACGCGCGCAAGATCCTGTCCGATGTCGCCGATGCCCGCCGTGCGCTGGCCGGCACCGAGGCGACGGCGTTGACCGGCCGGCTCTCGATCGGGGTCACGCCGCTGGTTGCCGGCTATATCTATTCCGACCTCATGGCGCGCTTCCGTCGCGCCTTTCCCGGTGTCGCCGTCGAGGCGGTGGAGGATGCGGCGGATTATCTGGAGCATCTGCTGGTCGGCGGCGAACTCGACGTGGCGGTGATGGTGCTGCCGCCGGGACGCCGCTCGGCGGCGCTGCAGACCGAGGCGGTCGAAATCTCGCCCTACCGCGTATGGCTGCCGCTCGGCCATCCCGCGCTCGCCGAGGAGCGGGTGAGCCTCACCGCTCTCTCCGGCGAGCCGCATGTGCTGCTCACCATTGACGAGATTGCCGAAGCCTCCGAAATCGTCTGGCGCCGGCTCGGCATCCGCCCGCCCGTGGCCTTCCGCACCCGCTCGGTGGAGGCGGTGCGCTCGCTGGTGGCGACCGGTGCGGGCGTCGCCGTACTGCCGGACCTGACCTATCGGCCATGGTCGCTGGAAGGTGACAAGATCGAGGCCCGCACGCTGATCGACGACGTGCCGGCGGTGGAAGTGGCGACCGCCTGGCGGCGCGGCTCGCCGCTATCCCCCGCCGCTGCCGGCTTCGTCTCGGTGGCAGCCACCCGGCATGGCGGGCGGGGGAGGTGAGGGGGGTGCCGCCTGCGGCGGAGTTTTGCGCTGGGTCCCGGCTCGGCATTCCGCCTGCGGCGTCACTTGTCCGGGACATGTAGCTGTTTCCCGGACAAGCTGCACGACGTGCCGCGCCGATCCGGGACCCGGCGCAAAGACTCTTCGCCGAAGGCGCAGCCACTCGTTTCATCCCATCCCGCAAGCCTAGCAAATACTCATCGGTTTTTCCGATGGCTCGGTTCTGATCTTTGGTGTGGCGCGGGGCCGGACGCAGCGGCACACTGGTTTTCAAAGGGCCGAAAGTGCCCGCGGAACAGAGGGACAGAACATGCACAGCCGCTATCTGCATCTGCCGGCGCTGGTCGCCTGCGCCTCGCTCACCCTCCAGCCCGCGCTCGCCGCGGAGATGACCGCGATCGGCCCGGGCGAGGGGCAGGTCGATATCGTGGCCTGGCCCGGCTATATCGAGCGTGGCGAGACCGACAAGGCCTATGACTGGGTCACCGATTTCGAGAAGAAGACCGGCTGCAAGGTCAATGTGAAGACCGCCGGCACCTCGGACGAGATGGTGGCGCTGATGAACGAAGGCGGCTTCGACCTCGTCACCGCCTCCGGCGACGCCTCGCTGCGCCTCATCGCCGGCAAGAAGGTCGCGCCGATCAACACCAAGCTGATCCCGAGCTGGGAGACCGTCGACGACCGCCTGCAGAACGCGCCCTGGCACACGGTGAACGGCGTGAATTACGGCGTGCCCTACCAGTGGGGCTCCAATGTGCTGATGTACAATACGGAGGCGTTCAAGGGTGCCGCGCCCAAGAGCTGGAACGTGGTGTTCGAGGAGCAGACCCTGCCGGACGGCAAGTCCAACAAGGGCCGGGTGCAGGCTTTCGACGGGCCGATCTACATTGCCGACGCCGCGCTCTATCTGATGGCGCACAAGCCCGAGCTCGGCATCAAGGATCCCTACGAGCTGACCGAGGAGCAGTACAAGGCGGCGCTCGACCTGCTGCGCGGCCAGCGCAAGATCGTGCAGCGCTACTGGCACGACGCGATGATCCAGGTGGACGACTTCACCAATGAGGGCGTCGTCGCCTCGTCCTCGTGGCCGTTCCAGGTCAACCTGCTGGTCAGCCAGAAGAAGCCGATCGCCTCGACCATTCCGGCCGAGGGCGCCACCGGCTGGGCCGACAGCACCATGATGCATGTCGACGCCAAGAACCCGAACTGCGCCTATATGTGGATGGAGCATTCGCTCTCGCCCAAGGTGCAGGGCGACCTCGCGGCCTGGTTCGGCTCGGTGCCCTCGGTTCCCGCGGCGTGCAAGGGCAATGATCTGCTCGGGGCCGATGGCTGCAAGACCAATGGCGCCGAGGAGTTCGAGAAGATCAAGTTCTGGCGCACCCCGGTCGCCAAATGCGCCACCCAGGCCGCCGGTTGCGTGCCCTATTACCGCTGGGTGTCGGATTACATCGCCGTGCTCGGCGGGCGATGAGGCGCCACCCGTTCCGTGCCACGGGCCCCTCTCCCGTCAACGGTAAAGGGGTGGGGTTGAGGGCGCCTTCGGCGCAGCTTTGCGCTGGGTCCCCGCTCTGCGCTTCGGCTTCGCCTCCGCGGGTCCGGGACACGACGTCACGCCGTTTCCCGGACCGGTGACGCCGCAGGCGGAACGCAGATGCGGGACCCCGCGCAGGACTTCGCGCAGGACTTCGCGCAGCGTCATTCTTCTCTAACCACCTTGCCGGATCGCCTCGCCATGCATGCCCCCGCGCCGCCGCCTGTCACGCCCGCCGTCCGCTTTGCCGGTGTTGTCAGGCATTTCGGCACGGTGCGGGCGGTCGACGGGGTGGACCTTGCCATCGCGCCGGGCGAGTTCTTCGCCATGCTCGGCCCCTCCGGCTCGGGCAAGACGACGTGCCTGCGCCTCATCGCCGGCTTCGAGCAGCCCGATGCCGGCCATATCGCGATCTTCGGCGAGAGCGTGGAGGGCCTGCCGCCCTATCGGCGCGCGGTGAACACCGTGTTCCAGGACTACGCGCTGTTCCCCCATCTCTGCGTCGGCGACAATGTCGCCTATGGCCTGCGCGTGCGTGGCGTCGGGCGGGCGGAGCGCGACACGCTGGCGCGCGAGGCGCTCGCCATGGTCAAGCTCGCCGGCATGGAGGCGCGGCGCCCGGCGCAGCTCTCCGGCGGCCAGCGCCAGCGCGTCGCGCTCGCCCGCGCGCTGGTGGTGCGGCCAAAAGTGCTGCTGCTGGACGAGCCGCTGGGCGCGCTCGACCTCAAGCTGCGCGAGGAGATGCAGAGCGAACTGAAAAGCCTGCAGCGCGCGCTCGGCCTCACCTTCGTCTTCGTCACCCACGATCAGGGCGAGGCGCTGTCCATGGCCGACCGCGTCGCCGTGTTCAACGAGGGGCGGATCGTGCAGGTCGGGCCGCCCGAGCAGGTCTATGAGCGTCCGGCGACCCGCTTCGTCGCCCAGTTCGTCGGCTCCGCCAATGTGCTCGGCGCGGCGCAGGCGCTCGCGCTCGGCGGGGCGGAGCGCCCCTCCAGCCTCCGGCCGGAGAAGATCGCGCTGCTGGCGCCCAATGCCACGCCGCCCATGGGCGCGGCGGTGGTCGAGGGCATCGTCGAGGACGTGTCCTATCAGGGGCCGGTGCGGCGGGTGGCGGTGCGCACCTCCGGGGGGCCGTCGCTTGTCGCCACCGTGCCGGCCAGCGCCAGCGGCGTCGCCATAGGCGATGCGGTGCGGCTCGCCATTCCCCGCGCCGCCCTCCAGCCGATGGAGAGCGAGGGATGAGCCTTTCCACCCTCGACCTGCCCGATCCGCATGACGGAGCGCTGCGCCGCCTCTCCGACCTGCTGGTCCGTCGCGCCAGGCTGCTCACCCTGCTGCTGCTCGTCCCGCCGCTGCTCTGGCTCGGCCTGGTCTATCTCGGCAGCCTGTTCGTCTTCCTCGGCCAGTCGATCTTCTCCATCGACGAGTTCTCCGGCACCATTGTGCGCGAGCCGACCACCGCGACGCTGCTGGAGCTGTTCCGCCCGGCCAATTTCGACATCGTGCAGCGCACCGTCGCCATCGCCGCCGTGGTGACCTTGCTCTGCGCCATCATCGCCTTCCCCATCGCCTATTATGCCGCCCGCTATGCCGGCCCGCGGGTGAAGGCGGGGTTCTATCTCGCGGTGATGATGCCGCTGTGGTCGAGCTATCTCGTCAAAATCTATGGCTGGAAGCTGCTGCTGGCCAAGGAGGGTGCCATCGGCTGGTTCGCCGGGCGGCTCGGCCTCGGTGGCGCGCTGGAAGCGTGGCTGGCGCTGCCGTTGGTCGGCGGGCCCTCGCTCTCGGTCTCCTATACCGGCATGGTGCTGACCTTCACCTATCTCTGGCTGCCCTTCATGATCCTGCCCGTGCAGGCGGCGCTGGAGCGGGTGCCGGCCCATCTCATCGAGGCGGCGGGGGACCTCGGCGCCGCGCCGGGCCTCGTGTTCCGCACGGTGATCCTGCCGCTCGCCATGCCGGGCGTGGTGGCGGGGGCGATCTTCACCTTCTCGCTGACGCTCGGCGACTACATCGTGCCGCAGATCATCGGCACCTCGGCGCTGGTGCTGGGGCAGGCGGTCTACATGCAGCAGGGCACGGCCGGGAACGTCCCGCTGGCGGCCGCCTTCTCGCTGGTGCCGATCCTGGTCATGGCGCTGTTCCTGACGCTGGCCAAGAGGACGGGAGCGTTCGATGCGCTGTGACGTGAGCCGCCAGACTCCCTCTCCCCGAGGGGGAGAGGGCTGGGGTGAGGGGGCCGCGCGCTCCATCGTCGTAGCGCGTCGGGGGGGGGGGGGGGGGGGGGGGGGGGGGGGGGGCGGCGGGGGGGGGGGGGGGGGGGGGGGGGGGGGGGGGGGGGGGGGGCCGGC
>NZ_JAUSVR010000004.1 GCF_030814815.1 Ancylobacter amanitiformis
GGCGACAATGTCGGCGTTCTCCTGCGCGGCACCAAGCGCGAGGACGTGGAGCGCGGCCAGGTCGTGTGCAAGCCGGGTACGGTGAAGCCGCACACGAAGTTCAAGGCCGAGGCGTATATCCTGACGAAGGAAGAGGGCGGCCGCCACACGCCGTTCTTCACCAATTACCGTCCGCAGTTCTACTTCCGCACCACGGACGTGACGGGCATCGTGACGCTGCCGGAAGGCACGGAAATGGTGATGCCGGGCGACAACATCTCGGTTGACGTTGCACTGATCGTGCCGATCGCGATGGAAGAGAAGCTGCGCTTCGCCATCCGCGAAGGCGGTCGCACCGTCGGCGCCGGTGTCGTCGCATCCATCATCGAGTGATCTAACCAATCCCGAGGGGCGCGGGATCGCCTGCGCCCCTTTTTCGTGGTGCTCGTAATAGAGCCCTATTGACGAGCCCTCTGGGAGCCTGAAGTCAATGAACGGCCAGAACATTCGGATTCGCCTCAAGGCGTTCGATCATCGCATACTCGACGCCTCGACGCGTGAAATCGTTTCGACGGCGAAGCGCACGGGCGCCCAGGTTCGCGGCCCCATTCCGCTGCCGACGCGGATCGAGAAATTCACGGTCAATCGTTCTCCCCACGTCGACAAGAAGTCGCGTGAGCAGTTCGAGATGCGGACGCACAAGCGTCTGCTGGACATAGTCGACCCGACCCCCCAGACCGTGGACGCGCTGATGAAGCTCGACCTCGCTGCGGGTGTCGACGTCGAGATCAAGCTCTGAGAGAAGGCGAAGGGACACGGCCATGCGGTCAGGCGTCATCGCCCAGAAGGTCGGCATGACCCGCATCTTTAATGATGCAGGTGAACATGTTCCGGTCACTGTGCTGAAAGTCGATAATTGCCAGGTGGTTGCCCACCGTACGCTCGAGAAGAACGGCTACACGGCCGTCCAGCTTGGCGTCGGTCAGGCGAAGCCGCAGAACACCACCCGCGCGCTGCGCGGCCACTTCGCCGTGGCGAAGGTGGAGCCCAAGCGCAAGATGGCGGAGTTCCGCGTCGAGGAGGCCGAGTTGATCCCGGTCGGCGCCGAGCTGACTGTCGATCACTTCGTGGTCGGCCAGTTCGTCGACGTGACGGGCACCTCCATCGGCAAGGGCTTCGCCGGTGGCATGAAGCGCCACAATTTCGGTGGCCTGCGCGCCACCCACGGCGTGTCGGTCTCGCATCGTTCGATCGGTTCGACCGGTGGTCGTCAAGACCCCGGCAAGACCTTCAAGAACAAGAAGATGCCGGGCCACATGGGCGCCGATACGGTGACCACGCAGAACCTCAAGGTCGTGCTGACCGACGTGGAGCGTGGCCTGATCGCGGTCGAGGGAGCGGTTCCCGGCAACAAGGGCGGCTGGATCCTGGTCGCCGATGCCGTGAAGAAGAAGCTTCCGGCCGAGGCGCCGCAGCCGGGCAAGTTCCGGCTGCCGGGCACCGAGGCGGCGAACGACGCGGCCCCCGCCACCGAGGCTCAGGCCGAGGAGAATGTGTGATGGTCGAACTCGCCGTAAAAACCCTTGAAGGAGCCGAAGCCGGCTCCGTGACGCTCTCGGATGAGATCTACGGTCTCGAGCCGCGTCAGGACATCCTTCACCGCATGGTGGTGTGGCAGCTTGCCCGCCGCCAGGCCGGCACGCACCAGACCCTGTCGCGCGCGGACATCAACCGCACCAAGCGGAAGATGTACAAGCAGAAGGGCACCGGCGGCGCTCGCCACGGCGCCGCGTCGGCTCCGCAGTTCCGCGGCGGCGGCCGGGCCTTCGGTCCGGTCCAGCGCAGCCATGCCAGCGACATGCCGAAGAAGGTCCGCGCGCTTGCCCTCAAGCATGCGCTGTCGACCAAGGCGAGGGAGCAGGCGATCTTCGTTCTGGACGACGCCACGCTGGCCGAGCCGAAGACGAAGCTGCTCAAGGAGCGCCTGGCGGGTCTCGGCCTGTCGAACGCGCTCGTGATTTCGGGCGCGGAAGTCGATGCCAATTTCGGCCTTGCCTCCCGCAATATCGGCCATTTCGACGTTCTGCCCGTCCAGGGCATCAACGTCTACGACATCCTGCGCCGTCACACCCTGGTGTTGACGAAGGCGGCTGTCGACGCTCTGGAGGCGCGCTTCAAATGAGTCTCGATCCGCGCCACTACGACGTGATCGTGTCCCCGGTCATCACCGAGAAGGCCACGGCGGCGTCCGAGCACAACAAGGTCGTCTTCAAGGTTGCTCTGACGGCTACCAAGCCGCAGATCAAGGAGGCGGTCGAGAAGCTTTTCGACGTCAAGGTCGAGAGCGTCAACACGCTGGTCCGCAAGGGGAAGACGAAGTTCTTCAAGGGCCGCAAGGGCGTGCAGAGCGACGTGAAGAAGGCGGTCGTGACCCTCGCCGAGGGGCACACCATCGACATCACGTCGGGTCTGTGAGCCGGGATTAAGGGATCAGAGACATGGCGCTCAAAACCTTCAAGCCGGTAACGCCGAGCCTCCGTCAGCTCGTCATCGTCGATCGCTCGGGCCTGTACAAGGGCAAGCCGATCAAGACGCTGACCGAGGGCAAGTCGGAAGCGGGCGGCCGCAACAATATGGGGCGGATCACCGTCCGTTTCCGCGGCGGCGGCCACAAGCAGGCCTACCGCCTCGTCGACTTCAAGCGCACCAAGCGCGATGTGACGGCGGTGGTGGAGCGGATCGAGTATGATCCCAACCGCACGGCTTTCATCGCTCTCATCAAGTATGAGGACGGCGAGCTCAGCTACATCCTGGCGCCGCAGCGCCTGGCTGTCGGCGACAAGGTTGTGGCGTCGAAGAGCGTGGACGTGAAGCCCGGCAACGCGGCTCCGCTCGGCAATCTCCCCGTGGGCACGATCGTGCACAATGTGGAGCTGAAGATCGGCAAGGGTGGCCAGATTGCCCGCTCCGCCGGTTCCTATGCGCAGATCGTCGGCCGCGACCAGGGCTATGTCATCATCCGCCTCAACTCGGGTGAGCAGCGCCTTGTTCATGGCGAATGCCTGGGCACGGTGGGCGCGGTGTCCAACCCCGACCACATGAACACCAACCTCGGCAAGGCCGGCCGCAAGCGCTGGCTGGGCCGTCGCCCGCATAACCGCGGTGTCACGATGAACCCGGTCGATCATCCGCATGGCGGCGGCGAAGGCCGTACGTCGGGCGGCCGTCATCCGGTCACCCCGTGGGGTCTGCCCACGAAGGGCAAGAAGACCCGGAAGAACAAGTCGACCACCAAGTTCATCGTGTCCAGCCGGCACGCCCGCAAGAAGTGAGCGAGGGGAACTGAATTATGTCTCGATCGGTCTGGAAAGGTCCGTTCGTCGACGGCTACCTCCTCAAGAAGGCGGAAGCCGCACGTTCGTCGGGTCGTCACGACGTCGTCAAGATCTGGAGCCGTCGCTCCACGATCCTGCCGCAGTTCGTCGGGATTACCTTCGGCGTCTATAACGGCAACAAGCATGTTCCGGTCGCGGTGACCGAGGACATGGTCGGCCACAAGTTCGGCGAGTTCGCCCCGACCCGTACCTATTACGGGCATGCGGCGGACAAGAAAGCCAAGCGCAAGTAGAGGCAGGGTCATGGGTAAGGCAGCTCGTCCGCGCTCGCTCGCGGATACGGAAGCCAAGGCGGTTGCTCGCAATCTGCGAATCAGCCCCCAGAAGCTCAACCTCGTCGCGGGTCTCATCCGGGGCAAGAAGGTCGCGACAGCGCTCGCCGACCTTCAGTTCTCGCGTAAGCGGATCGCCGGCGACGTGAAGAAGTGCCTGGAATCGGCGATCGCCAATGCCGAGAACAATCATGAACTCGATGTCGACGATCTGATCGTCGCCGAGGCTCATGTCGGCAAGGGGCTGGTCATGAAGCGCTTCGCGGCGCGTGCGCGCGGGCGTGCCAGCCGTATCGAGAAGCCGTTCTCGCATATCACGATCGTGGTGCGTGAAGTCGAGGAGAAGGTCTGATGGGTCAGAAGGTTAATCCCGTCGGGCTGCGGCTCGGCATCAACCGCACCTGGGATTCGCGCTGGTTCGCCAGCAAGGGCGAATACGGGCAGCTGCTGCACGAGGATATCAAGATCCGCGAAGTGCTGCACAAGCTGCTCAAGCAGGCTGCGGTGTCGAAGATCGTCATCGAGCGCCCGCACAAGAAGTGCCGCGTCACCATCTACTCGGCGCGTCCGGGCGTGGTGATCGGCAAGAAGGGCGCGGACATCGACAAGCTGCGCAAGAAGGTTGCCGAGATGACCTCCTCGGAGGTCTTCATCAACATCGTCGAGATTCGCAAGCCGGAAATCGATGCGCGCCTCGTTGCCGAATCGATCGCCCAGCAGCTGGAGCGCCGTGTGGCGTTCCGTCGCGCCATGAAGCGCGCGGTGCAGTCGGCGATGCGTCTGGGCGCGGAAGGTATCCGTATCAACTGCTCGGGCCGCCTCGGCGGCGCGGAAATCGCGCGTCTGGAATGGTATCGTGAAGGGCGCGTGCCACTTCACACCTTGCGCGCGGACGTGGATTACGGTACGGCCACCGCCTTCACGACCTACGGCACCTGCGGTGTCAAGGTTTGGATCTTCAAGGGCGAGATCCTGGAGCACGACCCGATGGCGCAGGACAAGCGCCAGGCGGAGAGTGAATCTTCGGGTGGTCGTTCCTCGCGCCGCGACGCGGCGTGAGATCGGTAAAGAAGGAATAAGAGGCGCGTCATGCTGCAACCGAAGCGCACGAAGTTCCGCAAGCAGTTCAAGGGCCGTATCCACGGTGCTGCGAAAGGCGGAACTGACCTCAATTTCGGCCAGTTCGGGCTGAAGGCCCTGGAGCCGGAGCGCGTTACCGCGCGTCAGATCGAAGCCGCGCGTCGCGCGCTCACCCGTCACATGAAGCGTGCGGGCCGGGTGTGGATTCGCGTGTTCCCCGACGTGCCGGTGTCGTCCAAGCCGACCGAAGTTCGTATGGGTAAAGGCAAGGGCGCCCCGGAATATTGGGCGGCCAAGGTCAAGCCGGGCCGAATCATGTTCGAGATCGATGGCGTCAGCCAGGAGATCGCGCGTGAGGCCCTGACGCTTGCCGCGGCCAAGCTGCCGATCAAGACGCGCTTCGTCGAACGTATCGCTGAGTGACGGGGGAGATGATGACAAAGGCTTCCGACATTCGGACGAAGACCGTGGACGAACTCCAGGACGAACTGCTGTCCCTGAAGAAGGAGCAGTTCAACCTGCGCTTCCAGAAGGCGACGGGCCAGCTCGAGAACACGGCGCGGGTGCGTCAGGTCCGCCGCGACATCGCGCGGACCAAGACCATCCAGGCGCAGAAGGCCGCATCTGCGGCCAAGGCGAAGTGAGGAGATAGCGATGCCGAAGCGTTTGCTGCAGGGCGTCGTGGTGAGCGACAAGCAGGACAAGACCGTCGTGGTCCGGGTCGAGCGCCGTTTCACCCATCCGCTGCTGAAGAAGACCGTCCGTCGTTCCAAGAAGTACCATGCCCATGATGAGGGCAATGCGTGGAAGGAAGGCGACACCGTCTGGATCGAGGAGCACCGCCCCTTGTCCAAGCTCAAGAACTGGATCGTGGTCCAGGGCGAGAAGCGGGCTGAAGTCTGAGCGCCCGGAAACGGGATTGAGGGGCGCGTGCCGGCATGACTGGTGCGCGCAGTTTTTGCGAGAAATAGGTGCGTCATGATCCAGATGCAGACCAATCTCGACGTGGCGGACAATTCCGGCGCGCGTCGCGTCATGTGCATCAAGGTGCTTGGCGGTTCCAAGCGTAAATATGCCCATGTCGGCGACATCATCGTGGTGTCGGTGAAGGAAGCTATCCCGCGCGGCCGCGTCAAGAAGGGCGACGTGATGAAGGCGGTTGTCGTTCGCACCGCCAAGGACATCCGTCGCGTCGACGGTTCGGTGATCCGCTTCGACCGCAATGCGGCCGTGCTGATCAACAACAACAAGGAGCCGGTCGGCACGCGTATCTTCGGGCCGGTTCCGCGCGAGCTGCGCGCGAAGAACCACATGAAGATCATCTCGCTGGCGCCGGAGGTGCTTTGATGGCCGCGAAAATCAAGAAGGGCGACAAGGTCGTCGTCCTCGCCGGCCGCGACAAGGGCCGCAGCGGCGAGGTGATCGAGGTGCTTCCGAAGGAGAACACCGCCAAGGTGCGCGGTGTGAACCTGGTGAAGCGCCACCAGCGCCAGAGCGCGAACCAGGAAGGCGGAATCATCTCCAAGGAGGCTTCCATCGACCTGTCGAACATCGCGATTGCCGATCCCAAGGATGGCAAGCCGACCCGCGTTGGTTTCCTTGTGCAGGCAGACGGCACCAAGGTGCGCGTCGCCAAGCGCTCGGGGGAGAAGATCGATGGCTGAGACCAGCTACACCCCGCGGATGAAGTCCTTCTACGAGGACGAGGTTCGCAAGACCCTGATCGAGCAGTTCGGCTACAAGAACGCTCTCGAGGTGCCGACGGTCGACAAGATCGTCATCAACATGGGTGTCGGCGAGGCGACTGCCGACACGAAGAAGGTGCAGACCGCCGCGGCGGACCTCGCGCTGATCGCCGGCCAGCGGCCGGTCGTCACCCGGGCCCGCAAGGCGATCTCGAACTTCAAGCTGCGTGAAAACCAGCCCGTCGGCGCGAAGGTCACCCTTCGCAAGGTGCGCATGTACGAGTTTCTCGATCGACTCGTCACCATCGCCCTGCCGCGGGTTCGCGACTTTCGCGGCCTGAACCCCAAGAGCTTCGATGGCCGGGGCAATTATGCTCTCGGTATCAAGGAGCATATCGTGTTCCCGGAGATCAACTACGATAAGGTTGATCAGGCCTGGGGCATGGACATCATCGTCTGCACGACGGCGAAGACGGACGACGAGGCGCGCGCGCTTCTGAAGGCCCTCAACTTCCCGTTCCGTCAGTAAGCATCCCCTTCCGGCAGTGGGGCCAAGGCCCCAAACGCGGAGACTAGGAGCAAAGTCATATGGCGAAGAAGAGCGCGGTCGAGAAGAACGAACACCGCCGGAAGCTCGTAAAGAACTATTCCGGCAAGCGTTCGCGTCTCAAGGCCCTCGTGAACGACAAGGAACTGCCGATTGAGGAGCGCTTCGCCGCGGTCCTCAAGCTCGCGCAGCTCCCGCGTAATTCCGCGAAGGTGCGTATCCGCAACCGGTGTGAAGTAACCGGTCGTCCGCGCGCCTATTACCGCAAGCTCAAGATGAGCCGCATCGCGCTTCGTGAGCTCGGGTCGCAGGGGCAGATCCCCGGCCTGGTCAAGTCGAGCTGGTGAGGAGGGTCTGACCATGTCCACGACTGATCCGATCGGCGATCTCATCACCCGCATCCGCAACGCGCAGCTCCGTCGCAAGGAGAAGATCTCCACGCCCGGTTCGCGCCTGCGGGCCAGCGTTCTCGAAGTGCTCGCCGCTGAAGGCTTCATCCGGGGCTACTCCGCCTCGGAGCCGCTGAACGGCCGCACCGAGTTCGAGATCGAGCTGAAATATTACGATGGCGAGCCGGTGATCCGCGAGATCTCCCGCGTGTCCAAGCCTGGCCGGCGCGTTTATTCGTCGGTCAAGACCCTTCCGCGCGTCGCCAACGGTCTCGGCGTCGCTGTCGTCTCCACGCCGCAGGGCGTGATGGCGGACCACGAAGCCCGCGAGAAGAACGTGGGCGGCGAGGTCCTCTTCACGGTCTTCTGATCGGGGAGGGAGAGAGAGCACATGTCCAAGATCGGTAAAGCCCCCATCACCATCCCGGCCGGCGTCACCGCCAGCGTGGATGGCCAGACGGTCACGGTGAAGGGCCCCAAGGGCGCCCTTGAAGTGAACGTCGTCGAGGAAATCGGCGTCACGCTCGACAACGGCACGGTGCTGTTCGCACCGCGCGGCGAGACCAACCGCCATCGCGCGATGTGGGGCCTGTCCCGCACGCTGGTGGCGAACCTGGTCGAAGGCGTGACCAAGGGCTTCGAGAAGAAGCTCGAGATCAGCGGCGTCGGCTATCGCGCGGCGGTTCAGGGCAAGAACCTGAACCTGGCGCTCGGCTACAGCCACGACGTGATCTACTCGATCCCGGAAGGGATCCAGATCGTCACGCCGAAGCCGACCGAAATCGTGGTGTCGGGCATCGACCGTCAGAAGGTCGGCCAGGTCGCCGCAGAAATTCGCGAATTCCGCGGTCCCGAGCCCTATAAGGGCAAGGGCGTGAAATACGCGGGCGAGTTCATCTTCCGCAAGGAAGGCAAGAAGAAGTAACGGACCCGAACCATGGCTCAGTATAAGGACGCTACCGAGCGCCGTAAGGCGCGTGTCCGCCGTGCCTTGCGCGCGACGGCGAACGGGCGGCCGCGCCTCTCGGTGCATCGCTCGTCGAAGCACATCTATGCGCAGATCATCGACGATGCGCGCGGCGTGACCATCGCCGCCGCGTCGTCGCTTGAGAAGGATCTGCGGGACAGCCTGAAGACCGGCGCGGATGTCGCGGCGGCTCAGGCGATCGGCAAGCTCGTGGCGGAACGCGCCGTCGCAGCCGGTGTGAAGGACGTGGTCTTCGACCGCGGCGCCTTCATTTATCACGGCCGCGTCAAGGCGCTCGCCGAGGCCGCCCGCGAGGGCGGTCTCAACTTCTAATCACGAGCGGGATCTCCCGCAGAACGACAAGGATAAGATCATGGCTCGTGAACGTGAGCGTGAACGCGAGGATCGCGACAACACGTTCGTGGACAAGCTGGTCCACATCAATCGTGTCGCGAAGGTTGTGAAGGGTGGCCGTCGCTTCGGCTTCGCGGCGCTCGTCGTCGTCGGCGACCAGAAGGGCCGCGTCGGTTTCGGGCACGGCAAGGCGCGTGAAGTGCCGGAAGCCATCCGCAAGGCGACGGAAGCCGCCAAGCGCGCGCTGATCCGCGTGCCGCTGCGCGAGGGACGGACGCTGCATCATGACGTGCATGGCCATCATGGCGCGGGCAAGGTCATCCTGCGCGCGGCTCCGGCCGGTACCGGCATCATCGCCGGCGGCCCGATGCGCGCCGTCTTCGAGACGCTCGGCATGCAGGATGTGGTGGCGAAGTCGTTCGGCTCGTCCAACCCGTACAACATGGTTCGCGCGACCTTCGATGCGCTGAAGAACCAGGACAGCCCGCGTCTGGTGGCTGCCCGCCGCAGCCTGAAGGTCTCGCAGCTTCAGTCGCGCCGTCGCGTCGACGACGCCGAAGCGACCGACTGAGCGCCTGAGAGGTAGTGGAGCTTATCATGGCGAACAGCAGCAAGACGGTTACCGTCGAGCAGACCGGCAGCGCGATCCGCCGTCCGGAAGATCAGCGGGCGACCCTCATCGGCCTCGGCCTCAACAAGCTTGGGCGTCGCTCGACGCTCGAAGACACCCCGGCCGTGCGTGGCATGATCCAGAAGGTTCGCCACCTCGTCCGCGTCGTCGAAGCGTGACGACGCAAGGAGATTGGCGATGAGCAGCCTTAACGATATCAAGGACAACGCCGGCTCGCGCAAGAAGCGCATGCGCGTCGGTCGCGGCATCGGTTCCGGCAAGGGCAAGACCGGCGGGCGTGGCGTGAAGGGTCAGACCTCGCGCACCGGCGTCGCGATCAAGGGCTTCGAGGGCGGCCAGATGCCGATCCATCGTCGCCTGCCCAAGCGCGGCTTCCACAACATCTTCGCACTGGACTGGAACGAGGTTTCCCTCGATCGCATCCAGATCGCGATCGATGCTGGCAAGCTGGATGCGACGGTCGCCATCACCCAGGCGGCGCTTGTCGAGGCGGGCGTCCTGCGCCGCGTCAAGGCCGGCGTGCGCGTGCTGGGCGGCGAGCTGACCGGCAAGGTCGTGCTTGAAGTGGCCTATGCCACCAAGTCGGCCACGGCGGCGGTCGAGCAGGCCGGCGGCACTGTGACGCTGCTGGCGTCCAAGGGCGACGCTGGCGAAATGGCGGTCTGACGATTACGTCAGGCCTTCCGCCTTTTCAGGGCACAGGTGAGGGAGCGAAGCCCCATGGCCTCGGCAGCAGAACAGCTCGCGGCAAACCTCAATTTCGGTGCTCTGGCGAAAGCCGATGAACTCAAGAAGCGCATCTGGTTCACGCTGGGTGCGCTTCTCGTGTATCGGCTCGGCACCTATATTCCGATGCCCGGCATCAATCCGGATGCGCTTGCCGACGTGTTCCGCACGGCGTCGCAGGGCATTATCGGCCTTTTCAACATGTTCTCGGGCGGCGCGGTTTCGCGCATGGCGATCTTCGCCCTGAACATCATGCCCTACATCTCCGCCTCCATCATCATCCAGCTGCTGACGACCGTGTCGCCGACGCTGGAAGCGCTGAAGAAGGAAGGCGAGTCGGGCCGCAAGACCATCAACCAGTACACGCGCTACCTGACCGTGGTGCTCGCCGTGTTCCAGTCCTACGGCATCGCCGTCGGCCTCGAGGGCTCGGGCGCCGTCGTGTCGGATCCGGGCTGGTTCTTCCGCATCTCGACCGTCGTCACGCTGACCGGCGGCACGATGTTCCTGATGTGGCTGGGTGAACAGATCACCTCGCGCGGCATCGGCAACGGCATCTCGCTGATCATCTTCGCCGGGATTGTGGCCGAACTGCCGTCGGCTATGGCCAACACCCTGGAGCTCGGCCGTCAGGGCGCCCTGTCGACCGGTGTGATCCTCGGCGTGATCGTGATGGTCGTCGCCGTCATCACCTTCATCGTGTTCATGGAGCGCGCCCAGCGCCGGCTGCTGATCCAGTATCCGAAGCGTCAGGTCGGCAACAAGCTGTATGAGGGGCAGTCCTCACATCTGCCGCTGAAGCTGAACACCTCGGGCGTCATCCCGCCGATCTTCGCCTCGTCGCTGCTGCTCATCCCGACCACGGTCGCGAGCTTCATGCAGGGGCAGGGACCGTCCTGGCTGACAACGGTGACGACGCTGATCGGCCACGGGCAGCCGCTGTTCATGCTGCTCTACGTGCTGCTGATCGTGTTCTTCTGCTTCTTCTACACCGCGATCGTGTTCAACCCGACCGAGACCGCGGACAACCTCAAGAAGCATGGCGGCTTCATCCCGGGTATCCGCCCGGGTGAGCGGACCGCCGAGTATATCGACTATGTGCTGACTCGCATCACCGTCATCGGTGCGGCTTACCTTGCGATCGTCTGCCTGTTCCCCGAGATCCTGATCTCGTATGCCGCAGTCCCGTTCTATTTCGGTGGCACCTCGTTGCTCATCGTGGTGAGCGTGACCATGGATACGGTGGCTCAGGTCCAGGGGCACCTGCTGGCGCATCAATATGAGGGTCTGGTCAAGAAGGCCAAGCTCAGGGGGAAGCGTCGATGAGGTTGATTCTGCTCGGACCGCCAGGGGCGGGCAAGGGCACCCAGGCCCAGCGCCTGGTCGAGCGCCACGGCATCGTGCAGCTGTCCACGGGGGACATGCTGCGCGAGGCGGTGCGAAACGAGACGCCGATCGGCCTCAAGGCCAAGGCGGTCATGGAAGCCGGCCAGCTGGTCTCGGACGAGATCGTGATCGGTATCATCTCCGACCGGATCGACCAGCCCGACGGATCGAAGGGCTTCATCCTTGACGGCTTTCCCCGCACCGTGGCGCAGGCAGAGGCTCTTGACCGCATTCTGGCCGAGAAGGGCCTCAAGCTCGATGCGGTGATCGAGTTCAAGGTCGATCAGGAAAAGCTGGTGGACCGCATCCTGCAGCGCGCGCGCGAAACCGCCGCGCGCGGGGAGCCGGTGCGCAAGGACGACGATCCGGAGATCTTCAAGACCCGCCTGGAAGCCTTCAATCGCGACACCGCGGTCGTGGCGCCCTATTACGCCGGGCGCGGGCTGCTGGTTGAGGTCGACGGCATGAAGCCGATCGACGACGTGACGCGGGCGATTTCGGACGTTCTCGAAACGGTCTGACGAAACACGGCGCGGCTTGACATGTGAGCGGAATCGCTCTATGTGCCGCGCTTCACTCATGCGATCGTCACTTTCCGACATCATTCGCTGATGCCGGGCGACATTGCATGTATCTCCGCAGGGGCCGGTCTCCACCGGACGCGGGGTCAATCATCACCGGCACTGCCGGCGTACATGGAGAGAGCGAAGTGGCTCGTATTGCAGGCGTCAACATCCCGACCAACAAGCGCGTCATCATCGCGCTTCAGTATATTCACGGCATTGGCGCCAAGCACGCCGCCGACATCGTGTCGAAGGTCGGGATTCCGCTGGAGCGCCGCGTCAACCAGCTGACCGACCAGGAAGTGTCCCAGATCCGCGAGACCATCGATCGCGACTATCTGGTCGAGGGCGACCTGCGCCGCGAAGTGTCGATGAACATCAAGCGCCTGATGGACCTGGGCTGCTATCGCGGCCTGCGGCACCGTCGTGGCCTGCCGGTTCGCGGCCAGCGCACGCATACCAATGCCCGCACCCGCAAGGGTCCGGCCAAGCCGATCGCCGGCAAGAAGAAGTGATCGGGCGGGCCCTGGCCCGCCTTCTCCCCGCCGGCGGCGCGAGCGGCCGGCACCGCAACCAAGCATATTGTCCCGAGCGCCTGGAACGACGGGCGCGCCTGAAGGATCGAAGGTCAAATGGCTAAAGAAGCTGCCCGTATCAAGCGCCGCGAACGCAAGAACATCGCCTCGGGCGTCGCGCATGTGAACGCCTCGTTCAACAACACCATGATCACCATCACCGATGCGCAGGGCAACACCATTGCCTGGTCGTCGGCCGGTGCCATGGGCTTCAAGGGTTCGCGCAAGTCGACGCCGTATGCCGCGCAGGTGGCTGCCGAGGATTGCGCCCGTAAGGCAGCCGATCACGGCATGCGCACCATCGAGGTCGAGGTGTCGGGTCCGGGTTCGGGTCGCGAGTCGGCGCTGCGCGCCTTCCAGGCGGCGGGCTTCACGGTGACGTCGATCCGCGACGTCACCCCGATTCCGCACAATGGCTGCCGTCCGCGCAAGCGTCGGCGCGTCTGACGCCATTCCGTCCGGCGACGTCTCGGCGCCGTCGGGACCGCTGCGTTTGGCATTCCCTCCCGGCGGAGCCGGGGGACGGTGCAGTCGGGCGAGGATGCCCGGGGTATCGTCGAGAGCAAGGGTGACGTCGTGATTCAGAAGAACTGGCAAGAGCTGATCAAGCCCGAGAAGCTCGAGGTCGCCCTCGGCAGCGACCCGAAGCGTTTTGCCACCGTCGTCGCAGAGCCGCTGGAGCGTGGCTTCGGCCAGACGCTTGGCAACTCGCTGCGTCGTATCCTGCTGTCCTCGCTGCAGGGCGCCGCTGTGACTTCGGTCCATATTGACGGCGTGCTGCACGAGTTCTCCTCGATCCCCGGCGTGCGCGAGGACGTGACCGACATCGTCCTGAACATCAAGGACATCGCCATCAAGATGGCCGGCGACGGCCCGAAGCGCATGGTGGTGAAGAAGCAGGGACCGGGTGTCGTGACCGCTGGCGACATCCAGACGGTCGGCGACGTGCAGGTGCTGAACCCCGAGCTGGTGCTGTGCACCCTCGATGATGGCGCCGAGATCCGCATGGAATTCACCGTCGACACCGGCAAGGGCTACATTGCGGCCGATCGCAATCGGCCCGAGGATGCGCCGATCGGTCTCATCCCGGTCGATAGCCTCTATTCGCCGGTGAAGAAGGTCTCCTACAAGGTCGAGAACACCCGCGAGGGCCAGATTCTCGACTATGATAAGTTGACCCTCTCCATCGAGACCAACGGTTCGGTGAGCCCCGAGGATGCGCTCGCCTATGCCGCGCGAATCCTGCAGGATCAGCTTGAGATCTTCGTGAATTTCGAGGAGCCCAAGCGCGAGACCGAGAGCCCGGCCATCCAGGAGCTGCCCTTCAACCCGGCACTGCTGAAGAAGGTCGACGAGCTCGAATTGTCGGTGCGTTCGGCGAACTGCCTGAAGAACGACAACATCGTCTATATCGGCGACCTGATCCAGAAGACCGAGGCGGAGATGCTCCGTACCCCGAACTTCGGTCGCAAGTCGCTGAACGAGATCAAGGAAGTTCTCGCCAGCATGGGCCTGCATCTTGGCATGGAAGTGCCGGGCTGGCCGCCCGAGAACATCGAAGACCTCGCCAAGCGCTTTGAAGATCACTACTGAGCATTAGACGCGGCGGTCGAGCCGCCTTCCTCAACACCGGCTCGAAGCCGTCGCATTTGGGATACTCGCCATGAACCACGGCAAGACGTATCGGAAGTTCAACCGCACTGCGGAACACCGCAAGGCCATGTTCGCCAACCTGGCGCAGGCCCTGATCACGCACGAGCAGATCATCACCACGCTGCCGAAGGCGAAGGATCTTCGCCCGGTCGTGGAAAAGCTGATCACCCTCGGCAAGCGCGGCGGTCTGCATGCCCGCCGTCAGGCGATTGCCGACATCCGCGACGTTGCGGTCGTCCGCAAGCTGTTCGACGTGATCGGCCCGCGCTACAAGGAGCGCAATGGCGGCTACACCCGCATCATCAAGGCGGGTTTCCGTCATGGCGATTCGGCTGCCATCGCCGTGATCGAGCTGGTCGATCGCGATGAAGCCGCCAAGGGCGCCTCCGATCTCGCCCGCCTTGAGGCGACGAAGGCGGCGGAAGCTGCGGCCTGATCTGAGGCATATGGTGATTTTGAAAAGGGGCGGTTTTCACCGCCCCTTTTTCTTTTCGCGGGTGAAGGGGCCTTACGCGTCGTGCACCCTTTTTCCGCCGCGAGGCGAGGGCTATATCTCGCACATGCAACGCATCGCCCCTTTCCTCGCCGGCTGTCTCCTGCTCATCCTTCCGGCCGTGGCCCAGACGCCGCCGCCGCTGGCTGCCCAGCCGCGCGTGCCGGCCTCGCGCGCCGAGATCGGCCTGAGCTTCGCGCCCATCGTGGCCAAGACCGCGCCGGCCATCGTCAATGTCTATGCCATGCGCACCGTGCAGGCGCGGCGCGGGCCCTCGCTGCTGGAAGACCCGTTCTTCCGGCGCTTCTTCGGCGCGCCGAACGGCCCGGGCTTCGGTGGTCCGAGCGAGCGCATCCAGCGCGCCCTCGGCTCCGGCGTCATCGTCGATGCCTCGGGCCTTGTGGTGACCAACAATCACGTCATTGACGGCGCGGACGAGGTGCGCGTGTCGCTGTCCGACAAGCGCGAGTTCGATGCCGATATCCTGTTGCGCGACCCGCGCACCGATCTTGCGGTGCTGAAGCTCAGGGACGGCAAGGCGGGGTTCCCGGCCGCGCAACTCGGCTCGTCGGACGACCTGCAGGTCGGTGACATCGTGCTGGCCATCGGCAACCCGTTCGGGGTGGGGCAGACGGTGACGCAGGGCATCGTCTCCGCGCTGGCGCGCACGCAGGTCGGAATTACCGACTATCAGTTCTTCATCCAGACCGACGCGGCGATCAATCCCGGCAATTCCGGCGGCGCGCTGGTGGATGGTGCCGGGCGGGTCGTGGGCATCAACACGGCCATCTTCTCGCGCTCGGGTGGTTCGCAGGGCATCGGCTTTGCGATTCCGGCCGACATGGTGCGCGTCGTGCTCGAATCGGCGCTGACCGGCGGCAAGTCGGTGCGCCGGCCCTGGCTCGGGGCCAGCCTGCAATCGGTCACGGCCGATATCGCCGAGGGGCTCGACCTGCCGCGCCCGGTGGGGTCTCTGGTGCAGAGCATCCGGCCGGGAAGTCCGGCCGAGAAGAGCGGGCTGAAGGTGGGTGATCTCATCACCGGCATTGCCGGCCAGGAGACCGACGATCCGGACGCGTTCGGCTACCGCTTCGCCACCCGCCCGATCGGCGGATCGGTGGAGGTGTCGGTCATCCGCCAGGGCAAGCCGCTGACGCTGACCATCCCGCTGCTCACCGCGCCGGAGACGACCCCGCGCGAGGAGGTGACGGTCTCGACCCGCTCACCCTTCGGCGGGGCGACGGTGGTCAATCTCTCGCCCGCGGTTGCCGAGGAGCTGCGCACGGTCGAGGCCGATAGCGGCGTGGTCGTCACCGCCGTGGCGGAAGGCTCGCCAGCGGATGCCACCAACCTTCGGGTGGGTGACGTCATCCGCGAGGTGAATGGCCTGCCCATCACGCGCACCGCCGATCTGGTGCGTGCCACCACCACGCCCTCTCGGGTGTGGCGCATCACCCTGCAACGTGGCGGTCGCACCCTGACCGCCATGCTCCCCGGTTGAGGCGCCCGTGGCCGATCTCTTCGCGACTGCCGGACTTGAAACGGGGGCCCCACGCCCTCTGGCCGACCGGCTGCGGCCTCAGCGCCTCGGCGAGGTGGTCGGGCAGGAGCATCTGACCGGCCCGGAAGGCATGCTCACCCGGATGATCGCCCATCATTCGCTGGGCTCGCTGATCTTCTGGGGCCCGCCGGGTACTGGCAAGACGACCGTGGCGCGGCTGCTGGCGCGCGAGACGGACCTGCATTTCGAGCAGATCTCCGCCATCTTCACCGGTGTGGCCGACCTCAAGAAGGTGTTCGAGGCCGCGCGCGGGCGGCGCGCCGTGGGGCAGGGCACGCTGCTTTTCGTGGACGAGATCCACCGTTTCAACCGTGCCCAGCAGGACGGCTTTCTCCCCGTGATGGAGGACGGCACCATCACGCTGATCGGCGCGACGACGGAGAACCCGTCCTTCGAGTTGAATGCGGCGCTGCTGTCGCGCTCGCGCGTGCTGGTGTTCAAGTCGCTCGACCCGGAGGCGATCGAGCGGCTGCTGCAGCGCGCGGAGACGCTGGAGGGGAGGCGCCTGCCGCTGGACCCCGATTCCCGCGCCGCGCTGGCCGGCATGGCGGATGGCGACGGGCGCTATCTGCTCGGCCTCGCCGAAGAACTGCTGGCGCTGCCGCCGGGCCCGGAGCTCGATATCGCCGCGCTTTCCGCCACCATGCAGAAGCGGGCGCCGATCTACGACAAGGGGCAAGACGAGCACTACAATCTGCTCAGCTGCTTCCACAAGAGCCTGCGCGGCTCGGACGTGAACGGCGCCATGTACTGGGCGGCGCGCATGATCGTGGGCGGGGAGGATCCCGGCACGGTGTTCCGCCGCCTCGCCTGCGCGGCGTCCGAGGATGTCGGCATGGCCGACCCGCAGGCGATGCCGCAGGTGGTGGCCGCGTGGACCGCGTTTGATCGCGTCGGCTGGCCGGAAGGGCGGCTGTTCCTGGCGCAGGCCATCGCCTATGTCGCCACCGCGCCGAAATCGAACGCGGCTTACTCGGCGTTCAACGCGGCGATCGCGCTGGCCAAGTCGACTGGTTCGCTGCCGCCGCCCAAGCACATCCTAAATGCCCCGACCAAGCTGATGAAGGAACTCGGCTACCACGCCGGCTATCGCTACGACCACGATTATCCCGATGCGTATGCGGGACAGCAGTTCTTTCCCGATGAACTCGCCGGGGATCGTCGGGCAGAGTTCTACGTGCCGAATGAGCGTGGCTTCGAGCGTGATGTGAAGAAGCGGCTGGAATACTGGGCCCGCCTCAAGGCGGAGCGACAGGGCGGCAACAAGTAGGTCCCGTGCGCGACTTCTTGCTTGGGGGAAGTCGGAATTGGGGGAAGTCGGCCTCGGGGGAAGTCGGCGGTTCAGGCGGCACGTCGGCCCGGCGGTTTCCCAACCCTCTCCTCCGTCTCGCCAGATGCCGCGATGTTGGCGGAACGCGGCAAGATCGGCCTCTCTGCGTCCAATAGCGGCGGTTCGGTCTCCATTTTCCGGGGTGCCGTGTTCGCCGGGCTTGCGCTCGCACGCGCAGTCGCGTGACGTGAGGCCGCGTCTCGGCTATGTGCAGGCGTGAGGAGTACCCGACCCATGGCTGTTGAAATCCATCGCGTCGATTCGGACGAGGAGGGCATGCGGCTCGACCGCTGGTTCAAGACGCATTTCCCTGACCTGTCCTTCGGGCACCTGCAGAAGCTGCTGCGCAGCGGGCAGGTGCGCGTGGATGGCGGCCGGGTGAAGACCAACACGCGGCTGGCTGCCGGCCAGAGCGTACGCGTCCCACCGCTCGAGGAGAAGCCGCAGCTCTCGACCGCCGATTATCTGGAGGCGGAGGAGCGCCGCGCACGCGGCGAGACCGTGCCACGCGGGCGGGCGCCGCGTGAGGCCTCGCCGGACGACACGGCGCCTGATGAGCCGGCATCGGAAGACGACATTCCGGAAGATATGGCGTTTGATGACGAGACGTCCGATGACGAGGTTCGCCGCTCACCCGCCTCTCGCCCGGTGACGCGCGCGCGCGCGGACCACCTCGCCGCGCCGGCGGTGAAGCGCGCCAGCGCCGATGACAAGGATGCCGCCGCCCTCCGGGCCATGACGCTGTTCGAGGACCGCGACGTGCTGGTGCTGAACAAGCCCTATGGGCTTGCCGTGCAGGGCGGCTCGGGCACCTATCGCCATGTCGACGGCATGCTGGAAGCGCTGCGCGCCGATGATGGCCAGAAGCCGCGTCTCGTGCACCGCATCGACAAGGATACGTCCGGCATCCTGCTGATCGCCAAGAATCGGCTCTCGGCGTCGACATTGGCCAAGACGTTCCGTTCGCGCTCGGCGCGCAAGGTCTACTGGGCCCTGGTGCCCGGCGTGCCGCGCCCGGCGCAGGGGCGCATCTCGACCTACCTCGCCAAGGACGAGGCGGCCGAGCGCATGCGGATTGCCCGCCATGGCGACGACGAGGCGAGCCATGCCATTTCCTACTATGCCGTGGTCGATCATGCGGCGCAGAAGCTGGCATGGCTGTCGCTGAAGCCCGTCACCGGCCGCACACACCAGTTGCGCGCCCACGCCGCCCATATCGGTCATCCCATTGTCGGGGATCCCAAGTATTTCAACGTCGAGAACTGGCCGCTGCCGGGGGGGCTCCAAAACCGGCTGCATCTTCTGGCGCGTAGGCTGGTCATCCCTCATCCGCGCGCGGATAAGCTGATAGACGTCTCGGCTCCCTTGCCACCGCACATGCAGCAAAGCTGGAACGTGCTGGGCTTTGATGCAGGCCAATACGATCCGATTGTGGACGCGCCGGAAAGTTGACTTTGCGTTATATGCACGCGCCGCATCGACGGCGCGATGCATTGCAGCAACATGCGCGCGAAAATAAACTTGAGCGCAGCGCATTCATATTGGCTTAACCCCGCATAAGGCGTTGATGGTGACCTATACTCGATAACCAGTGACGACGAGCTCAGAACAAATTAGTTCTGTATTCGAACAATCTCTGGGTGGCTGGAAAAAGGCGCTGCAACCTTCTATGCCGCAGTGCAACCTGGTTGCGGTGTCTGGATAGTGAGGGGCAGTTGCCGATGACCGAGATGGGAGCCTTTGTCGGAGTGGCGAGGCGGATGTCTCACGCGGCACAGGGGGGCGTCGGCAAGGGGCAGAGCCTCCTGTGGCGTCATCGCAATCTCGTGCGCCTCGGCCTGGTCGGCGGCGCTGTCGTCGTCGACATGGCCGCCATCGTTGCCGCCAGCGGGCTGGGTGCCTATCTGAAGACCGGCGATCTTCTGGGGGGCAACTGGACCCAGACTTTCGTTCTGCTCGCGCCGACCTATCTCCTCGCCGCTCTCGTGCTGCACGGCTACTGGCTGAGGACGCTGCGCTCGCTCGGCCGCTCGGTGACGGCGGCAGTCTCCGCGCTGCTCATCGCTTCCGGCATCAGCTTCGCCGCCATGTTCGCGCTGAAGGTCTCCGAGATGACCTCGCGCCTGGAGACCGGCTACTCGCTGTTGCTCGCCGCCACACTGCTGGTGCTGTTCCGCGCCGTGGGATCTGCTGTGATACGACGTGTGTTCCGCACCGTCGTGGAGCCGCGCTTCATCGTTCTCACCGACGGTGTCGGCCTCGGACGCCGTTCCGGCAACCGCGCCACCACGCTGATCGATGTACGGCAGGCGGGTTTGGTGCCGGCGCTGGCCGATCCCCGTTTCTTCGACACGTTGAGCCGAGCCGTGCGCGATGCCGATCGCGTGGTGCTGTCCTTCTCCGATTCGCAGGAGCGGCTGAAATGGAGCGAGGCCATGCGCCTCAGCGGCCTCGATGCCGAGATCGTCGCCGATCTGGGCGACGTGCAGCCGCTAGCCCTGTCGCACTGGGAGAGCCATCCCACGCTGGTCATTTCGCGCGGCCCGCTCAACATGGTGGAGCGGGCGGCCAAGCGTCTGTTTGATCTGCTGGTGACAGGCGGGCTGATGCTGATCGCCGGGCCGATCATCGCCGTGGCGGCGCTGCTGGTGAAGCTCGATTCCCCCGGTCCGGTCTTCTTCATTCAGGAGCGGGTGGGGCGCAACAACCGCACCTATCGCTGCTTCAAGCTGCGCACCATGCGCATCGACACGGTCGATACCGCCGGGGCGGTCTCCGCCTCGCGTGGCGACGCCCGCATCACCCGCATCGGCGCCATCCTGCGTCGCACCAGCATCGACGAACTGCCGCAACTGCTGAATGTGCTGATCGGCGACATGAGCCTCGTCGGCCCGCGCCCGCATGCGCTGGGCTCGCGGGCGGAAGGGGCGCTGTTCTGGGAACTGGTGCCGGACTATTGGAGCCGCCATTCGATGAAGCCCGGTGTCACCGGCCTCGCGCAGGTGAGGGGCCTGCGCGGGGCGACCCACAGCCGGGCCGACATCGAACAGCGCGTGGCGGCCGACCTCGAATATATCAACGGCTGGTCGCTCTGGCTGGACATCAAGATCCTGTTCATGACGATCCGCGTCGCGGTTCATCCCAACGCCTACTAGGCTTGTCCGGTCGAACGCGCGGGCGCCAAGCTGCACCCCGAATGGCCTCCTTGCTGTGCGTGGCGCGCAGCGCTTGGGACGGATTCGCGTTTCGCTGCCACGTTCGCTGTCACGATCCCACCCGGTCGGCCATCCAAACGCCCAGAAGGCGATCCATGGCTCCGCGCGCCGGGCATTTCGCTGCGCGCGGGCTGTCGCCCCGCCCGCGCAATGCCGGGACAGAACAGCTGGAGCACGCGCCGATCCGATGGCGGTTCCGTTGGATCGGGTCACGCGTTTTCCATCCATTCGCTTCTAGGCAACCGTTTCCTCGGTTTCGATCCGGAGTCGACATGCCCGGCCTTCTCAGGCACGCGCTCGCCACGCTGGCAGCGTTCGGCCTTCTCGCGCTTCCCGCCCGCGCCGCCGCGCCCTGCGAGGGCGCGCTCGGCACCTCCCGCGTGATGGAGGTGCCCGCCGCCGGCCTCCAGCTCGGCACCAAGCACTTTCCCCAGACGCTCGACCTCGCCGATGGCGAGGTGGTGCTGACCTTTGATGACGGCCCGCATCCCGGCACCACGCCGGCGGTGCTCAGGGCGCTGGCGAAGGAATGCGTGCGCGCCACCTTTTTCCTGATCGGGCGCAATGCCACCGCCCATCCCGATCTCGCCCGGCGCCTGGTCGCCGAGGGCCACACGGTCGCCTATCATAGCCAGACCCACCCGATGACGCTGGCGGACCTGCCGTTCGACAAGGCGGTGGCGGATATCGAAAAGGGCTTCGTCAGCGTCGACAAGGCGGCCTATGGCAGTGCCGGCCCGCACCCGCGCTCGCCCTTCTTCCGCTTTCCCGGATTCGGCTCCTCGCCCGAACTGCTGAAATATCTCGGCGATCGTGGCATCGATACGTTCGGCGCCGATCTGTGGGCGAGCGACTGGAACCCGATGACACCGGACCAGCAGCTGAAACTGCTGATGGAACGGCTCGACCACCAGCGGCGCGGCATCATCCTGCTGCACGACACCCGCGAGCAGACCGCGCGGATGGTTCCTGCCTTCCTCGCCGAACTCAAGGCGAAGGGCTACCGGGTCGTGCACGTGGTGCCGGCCGGAGTGACCACGGCGGCGAAGCCGTAGCATCCCTCGCCATTGGCCGAGCGGTGACCGCGCGACGGCCGAGCGGCGCAAGCGACGGCCGAGCGGTGGCTGTGTGATCATCCCGCGGAGGCAGCCCGAGCCGCAGAGGCAGCCCGAGACCCGGAACGCCGCCAGCGGCCGCTCGGGCGGCTCCGGCCACGCGGAGGGCCGTATCGGGCCGGCCCGCGTCCATCCCGTTCATCCGGCGTGCACAGGGGGCAAAGCCGCGGCGCTCGCCCGCCAGTTCGCCTGCGACAGGCCTTGCGACCAGTTCGCCTGCGGCGGCCTTGCGAGAGGCGCAGGCTCCCGAGGGTGAAACGCAAGCGCAGCAGACGGGAAAACGGGAATGCCGGAGCCCAAAACGACAACGGCGACCCGAGGGCCGCCGTACGTTCTGCTCGTCAGAAGATGGTGCGGTCGAGAGGACTCGATTTTCGATGAAGGCTCGAAAACCGTTGATATTGCTGGATTTCATCAGGTCGCCGGACGGTCGTACTGGACCAAAACACTGGACCAAAATCAAGCCCCGATAGCCGCCCTGTCCGCCCCCTCCACCGGCTCAATCGCATCCGCCTCCTTGTAGCGGCTGCTGTTCATCGCCTGCGTCACCCTCCAGCGCCGCAACAGTCCCTCCGGGGCCGGCTTCAGCAAATCCTCGCGTGGCTCCTCAAGCCACGCCTGCCAGTCCGCCTTGTCGAGGATGACCGGCATACGGTCGTGTATCTGCCCCATGAAGCTGTTCGCAGTGGTGACGATGATGGTGCAGCTTGGCACCTCCTCGCCCGTCTCGGGGTTCCTCCATCGGTCATAGAGGCCCGCGAAGCCGAGCAGTTCGCCCGATGCGGCGGTGATGTACCAAGGCTGTCTATCCCCTTTCGGCCCGCTCCATTCGAAGAAGCCCGAGGCCGGGATGATGCAGCGGCGGGAGCGAAAGGCGTCCCGGAACATCGGCTTGCCCGCCACCTCCTCGGCTCGCGCGTTGAACGTGGCGGGAACCTCCTTGAGGCTCCTCTTCCACCAGCGCGGCACAAGCTGCCAGCGCATCCGCTCATAGCGCAGGGAGCCGTCCGCTTGGGGAACCAGTACCCCGGCCATTTCGGTCGGCGCGATGTTGTAATGCGGCTGGAGGTTCGAGGCGGGTCCTGAGAGCGTGAGCGGCTGGCTGAAGGCGTGTACCTCTGCCCACGTATATTCCTGGCTGTAGCGTCCGCACATGGCTCCAGTTCCCTCGCTGCATCCCCGGCAGCGTAGCAGGGGAAGGATCGGGGTTCTCGCTTGTTCTCTCTTCGTTCTCGTGTTTCGATGACGAACGAAGAAAGCCGCCCATGCCCGCGAATGCCCACGTCCAGCCTTCCGCCCCGCCTGAGGCCCCCGAATCATCCACCGAAGACGACGACTTCACGGTCCCCGAGGAGGCCATAGACGAGGCGCTAGAGACGTGCGCAGGGGACGCTAGGGCGACCATACGCGCCCTTTTGCTTGGGCAGGCTGTGTTGCAGCGGCGAGTGGACGAGGCCCGTAGAGGCGCGTCTTGGGGGTATCTGAGAGGCCGCCCGTCGCGGTGGATCAATCGCCATGAGCAGCCGCAGGAAGGGTGAGATTGCCCCTTGCGCCATCCTCAGGGGGCATCCGTACCGCGTTGTGTTCCCTGAGGCGGACGTGACAAGCCACCATATGCGGGGCGCGAGCTTCTACCGTTCCCATCGGGAAAGGCCCGTGAGCAGGCGCAGGAATGGTGTGCGGGAGGTGCTGATATGCTTTGCTAACAGGGCCGATGCGGTGGCCTTTCAGCGGCACGTGGGCGGGGTGTTAGAGGGCTAACTTTCGCCTAAATCCTTCAACGAACATGGGGTGTATTGGCCGCGCATCTGCGGGGGTGTTGCAATGATGAAATTTGTTGGGCTGATTGTCGAGGCAGCAGCGGAAAGCGTGGTCGGCACGTTCTTGAAAGGCGCTGCTAACATGCCGAACGGAGTTGCCGCCGATGTAGCGGTTTCTATCACGGTGGCTGGCGTCGGTGGCCTAGCTCTTGGTGCCGCGCGAGGAGCGCTTAGGCATGTTGGGCGTTTCCCGCCAGAACCGACTTATCTCGACGGAGTGCGCCTGACCGATAGGAACATGCGCTTTCTTGTCTAGCGCCGTTGCCCTGACCACCACCCCCACCGTGTACAACCGGAACGGCACCGTCTACGCCTCCAGCCGGGACGTTGCGGCGTTCTTCGGGAAGCAGCACGCTCACGTTCTCCGGGACATCGATGCCCTGATATGGGCTACGGCAGGCTCTCCAAATTTGGATGGCCTGTTCGTTGAACGCTCCGAGTACCACGACAAGGCGCGCAAGGAAGTTCGCCTCTTCGACATGACCCGCGACGGCTTCACGCTCCTCGCGATGGGCTTCACCGGGAAAACCGCACTCGCCTTCAAGGTCCGCTACATCGAAGAATTCAACCGCATGGAGGCGCAGCTTCGCGCCCCCGCCGCGCCGCTTCTGCCGGACTTCACAGACCCCGGAGAGGCCGCCATTGCGTGGGGCAACGAGTACAAGGCGCGGAAGGCGGTCCACACCGTCGACTTCACCACCCGCTCCGGCAACGCCACGACCACCTATCGCATCCGCGTGGTGCCGCTGGAGAGGAACCCCTGGTTCATTGCGGCTGACGTGTGCCGAGCTATTGGCGTCTATATGAGCGGCGGAGAGCCAAACTCGGCGATGGCGGTCCGTATTCTCGGCCCGGATGAGGTTCGCCGCGAACCCCTAAATCGGATTGAGGGGTGGACGGGGAAACGCTTCGGGGGCCACGTTGTCCTCATCTCCGAGAGTGGCCTCTACAAGCTCATCATGCGTTCCGACAAGCCGCAGGCTCGGGCGTTCCAAGCGCCGCTGGCGCGGCTGGATTGGGTGACGAAGGAGGTCCTCCCGACCATCCGAAAGACCGGCGGCTATGTCCTTCGGGGTGCCGATAGGGCACCGTGGCGCGGTGCTTATGCCTCTTATAGATGGAAGGAAGGTCCTTACCTGAGGAGCGGGAGGAGGTCATGCCCTCACCCTCGCGACCATCGATAACAGGCGCCGAAGGCGCTGGAGGAACCCCGCATCCTCGACACGGACCTTGCGGTGAACCTCGGGATGGCAAAGCCGGAGAACATTCGAACCCACGTCATCAAGCCGAACATGGCCGAGCTGGCGGCTTTCGGGGTTATCTCGCGCCGCGAGAAAACCTCCGGCCCTCGTGGAGGCCGCCCCGGAACCGCCTACTACCTCAACGAAGAGCAGGCCCTTCTCGTCTGCCTCCTGTCCCGCACCGAGAAAGCCAAGCAGGCCCGCGCGGAGGTCATTCGGGTGTTCACGGCGTGGCGTCGGGGGGAACTGACGATTGCCCTTCAGCCCGCCACAACGCCATCTTTCACCACCGTCCTGAACCCGCTCAGTTCCACCCGTTCGAACAGCCCCGCCTTGCTGTACGGGTCCTCTGTCACGAGCTTCTCCGCTGCCGCGCGGTCTTCCGCTTCATAGACGATGATGGACCCCAGCGGCTTGCCCTCCGTGTCCAGCATCGGCCCTGCGAAGACGAGATGCGCGGTGATGGAACGCAGATAATCGAGATGGAGAGGGCGGGCCTCCAGACGCACCGGGAGGGCGTTCGGGTGGTCGTAAGCGGTCAGCACGAATTGCACGGCAAGGGCTCCTGAAGGTGGATCGTGAGGGGCATTGTAGCGCAGCGTGGATTAACTGCGGCAGGCTGTCGCACCCGAGAGCGAAACACGGGATAAATTATCCCGCCCCGGATCGAAGCGCGTCAAACGCTTAGTCGCCGTCGCGGGCACAAATCGTGACACTTGTGCCCGAGGTCGTGCCAACACGCGTGTGTAACGGGCATTGACCGGCTGGCGAATAGCTCTCTATCCATGGCTCATGGAGGGCGGAAATGGGACAGGAACCAACACCGAAATCGACACGAGAGCTTCTTGAGTTCTGCATCCGTATGTCGCTGTGCTTCGACGTGATGCCGCTTCAACTGGTAACAGCCTTGCTTCTTGTCACTGAGCACTCAGGCAAATCTCTCGCGGAACTTCTACCGAAGACATCATCGCCCAAATCGTCCTTGTCGCGGCACCTGCAATGCCTTCGCGCTGGTGACGGGAAGATTGCAGGGCTGCACCTCATTCGATCCGTGCCGCACCGGGATGGACGAACGGAGGGCTACACGCTCACAGAGGCCGGTGAGAGCGTCCTGCGCATGCTTTGCGGGCGACGCTGAGGGCCTTGCGCGCTGGTCAATATCCATCACCTCCGTGAATCCATCGGCCGGATCGACTCAGAAAACTTGTTGGACGTGAGGAGTCTTGGCCCCCTACTCAGGTGCCCTCACGTTTTCGTTAAGGGCATCTTCACCATGACTGAGCTTGCGCCTGACTATACCCCGGCTTTCATCCTGCCGCCCCCGCGCCACGCCGACCTCTACCAAGACGTGGCTCACCTTGTCGCGGCTGAGGCGCGCAAGATGGGCGGTGGGATGCCTAACCCGCCATCGCAGGAGGAGCGTGAAGCCTACCTCGACGAGACGGCACCGCGCTTGTGGTTCTGGGGCGAGGGCATCTTCGTCACCCTACCGGTCCTCGGGAGCGCGCATATGCGCCGGGGGGATGACGATGCGCCCGCCTTCCGGTGTGTTCGAAAGGGATGGGTGGAGCTTCGCGCGCTGGGGTGTCGCTTCCAAATGGTGATGCCGGAGCGTGGCAGCGGCGCCTACATTCTCGTTCCCGAGGCTCTCCAGCGCATCGGTCATTGGCCTTGGTGTGTCCTTGGCGTCCCCGTGCTGCTTGCCGCGCTGGTGCCCGCGATGCTGTATCGCGCTGCCTTCGGTGAAAATAGCTGGCGCGTTCGACGCCTCTGGATGCGCCTCATGTGGAAGCTCCGGCCCGCCTTCATGGACGCGAAGGTGGGCGCTTGGCGGGTGCAGGACGAGGTTGACGCCAGCGCCTCCCGCCTGATGCGGGCGAAATGGGCGGCGGATGACGCGGCCCGCCAAGCTGCCCGTGAAGCGGCCTTTGAAGCCGAGGTTGAGCGGCGCCTCGCGGAACGCCTCGCATCCGCCTCGGGGGCCTGATCATGTCCCCGTTCCTTGACCGCTTGGGCGGCATTGGTGCCGCGCTCCTTGTCATCGGCTGGTGCATCAGCGCGCCCCTCGGAATGATCTATTGGGGTGCTAAGGGCTGGCTTCTCGGTGTCGTGCTGTCGCTCATCGTGCCGGCCTATGGGCTGGTGAGCACGGTGTTCGGGGTGCTCGGGTGAGGGCGGCAGGGCTAACCCCTCACTATCGCAATTATGGATCGTCCCGCCCCATGCCGGCCGGGTCCAGAGGCTAACCCCCCACTATCGACAAATTGGCACGCATCGCGCGCCTGCCGATACGTCAAGCGCTCGTCCTTCGGCTCCCTGAAAAGGCCGTTGTGGCGGGCGTTTCCGTTTTCAGCCCCGCAGCCTAAGGCCCCCCGCCATGAACAACCTCGAAATCTCCAGCACCGTTCCGGTACCTGTCATCGACCTCCCGTTCCTCGCTCGGGAAATCAACGACGCCCACCGGCAAGTGCAGTTCCATGGCAAGTCGATGCTGATGGAGGCGAAGCGGGCCGGGGAGGCGCTGCTTGAGGCGAAGAGGAGCTGTATCCACGGTGAATTTAAGAAGTGGGTAGCGGACAACTGCGCGTTCTCCTACCAGACAGCCGTCCGGTACATGCGCGTAGCTAAAAAGATCACGCATGATTCTTTTGAGCAGGGGGACAGCCTGAACGCCTTCCTCGACGCCCACTCCACGCCCCGCCAGCCCGAACCTTCCACCACCCGCTCCTTCACCCGCGAGGACGCCGAACGTGCCCTGAAATTCCACGCCCTCGCCACCCGAGGCGCCACGGAAGCGGAGCAGAAGGCCGCCTCAGGCAAGCTCGCCAGCTTCGCAAAGGAGTTCGGCATGACCCCTGAGGCGACCGTTGCGAGGGCGCGCGAGTTCCTCCCGGATGCCGAGAAGACGGACTTTCAACGCGCGGCTGACGAAGTGAAGAAGCGCAACGCAGAGCGGGAAGCACAGTTCAGCCGCGAACGGGAGGAGTGGGCCGCGCGGGAGGCTGAGCGGGAGGCGGCCTTCCAGAGAGAGGCCAAAGAGCGGGACGCGCGCGCTGAAAAGCAGGCGGCCACCATCCGAGAACTTCATGAGAAGGTTCGACAGATGTCCGCCCGCCGTGAGGAACTCTTCAAGGACCTGCGGGGGAAATCCAAGGAAGAACTCCTCGACCTCCTCGTGTCGGCCCAGCTCCAGCTTGAGGGCTTCGGAGCGTGATGAAAGAGGCTAGAAAGCCGAACCGGCCAAGTATCCAACTCCGTAGATTATCGAGTTAAGGATGAGGCTCAAGGCCCCTTGAATTGCCACCCAAGCGCCAATACTGCCATCGCGAGCAATGCCGAGTGTCTGATGATACTGGCGAAGCGCAGCGCCGACGACCCAAACCGCTGCGAGAATTAAGGCATACAGCCAAGCGGCGGCCTGAAAGCCTGTAATGAAGGACCCAACGGTTCCCACGGCCATAAAGAATGAGCCCACGAATCCTCCTGCCTTCTGTGAGGAGACCATTTTACCTCTGACCTAAACTGAAACGTAGCGGCTGGCAAAGATTTCCCCTGTCGCCTGCACTCATAAACCCCTCACGTCGCCCACGCCCCCGTTCAGGCCCACCTTGCATGCCGCAAGAGCGGCACATGAGCGGGGGTTTTCTTTTGTCCTCTCGCCGGCCTCTGTCCGGCATGAACGAGCACCTCATGACCCAGCAGAACGAACTCTCGGAAGCCATCAAGGCATCCTCGAAGCGCCTTGGCGTGGACCCTCTCGACCTCGCCACGGCCATGTCCTACGAGACCGCCGGCACCTTCGATCCGTGGAAGAAAGGCCCCACGACGCAGTGGGGCGAGCATCGCGGCTTGATCCAGTGGGGCGAGCCGCAGCGCCAGAAATACGGCGTGACGCAGGACATGCCCGTCACGGCGCAGGTAGAGGCCGCTGAACGCTACCTCAAGGACACCGGAGTGAAACCCGGCATGGGCCTTCTGGACATCTACAGCGCCATCAATGCGGGCGGCGTGGGCCGTTATGGCGCCTCCGATGCCGCGAACGGTGGCGCTCCGGGGACCGTGAAGGACAAGGTAGAGACGCAGATGGGCGCGCACCGGTCCAAGGCTGCGGCCTTGCTGGGGGTGCCGGACATCGCGTCTGCCGATTACGCCCCCATGCAGGTGAAGACGGTCCCCGAACAGATGACCGAGGACACCGCGCGGGAGGCCGCTGGCGGGCCGTCGCTCGGAACCACCATCGTCCACGCCGCGCGCGAGGACAGCCTCACGGGCTGGATACTCGGCATGGATTGGATGAAGCATGACGATCCGAACTACCGGCTCGACAAGGAGGAACTGGACAAGCTCACCGTGGGCATCCCTCGGGACCGCTGGAGCGCCTTCGAGAGCGTCGGTTCGCGGGAGCAGGCATTCGCCACGCGCCAGCAAATCCTTGACCAGATGCAGCGCCAGCAGGAGCTTTCTGAGGCCGGCATCACGGGCACCGCAGCGCGCATCGCGGCGGCCTTCGGGGACCCCATCGGGCTCGGCGTGGGGTTCGCCACGGGCGGCACCGCGAATGCCATCATGTGGGGCTCCAAGCTCTCCCGGCTGGAGCGCGTGGGTGCGGCTGCGCTGGCCGGGGCGGGTGTCAATGCCGGCCTCTCGGCGGCTGAGGAGGGCCTGAAGCCGAACTCGGAATGGGATCAGGTGCTGTATTCTGCGGCCGGCGGGGCGTTCCTCGGGGCCACCTTCGGGGCACTGAGCAAGATGCCGCACATGGCTGAGGAAGCGGCCGAGATTGCCAAGGGCGCCAAGAAGGACGTGGAAGGTATCGAGGCCACGTACAGCGCCGTCCCGTTGCGCCCGAAGGACAGTTCCGTGGGCGCCGCTCAGGGTGTCGAACAGGTCCCGCTTCGGCAGGACGCGAACGACTTCATTCGTCTGGCCGATGAGGAGAACGCGCCCAAGGCCGCCATGGCGCCGCTGCGGTTGCTCGACTCCACGGGCGCGGCGAAGAAGTCCGACAACCCGCTTACCCGCATGCTCGGCAACGCCCTTGGCGAGGAGCCGGTGGGCAATATCGACCGGGACATTCCCGTCAACTGGTCGGCATCGCAGGAGCAGGGGCGGCTCTTCAGCGTCATGGATACGCGCCGCGCCCACGCCATCGAACCCCATTTCAAGGCGTGGGCGGATGCCCGCGACCTTGGCCCTTGGGAGCGGGAGAAGCTGCGCGAGGCGTTCCAGATCGAAATCACCCGCGCGCGCCGCAACCTCGATCCGACACGCAGCTTCGACCCGGAGGTGATGAAGGCGGTGAAGGAGGTGGCCGCGTGGTTGGACGATTACCACGCCCTTGGCGTCGACCCCGGCCGGGCGATAGGTCTTCCCGGTCAGCGCGCGCCGGTTCCCGGTTTCGACCCCGCGATACCGCCGCTGCCCAACTACATGAACCGGGTGTTCTCCTACACCAAGCTCAATGCAGCCCTGGCGAAGTTCGGCCATGGCGGGGTGGCGGATGTCGTTGCCGCGTCCTTCCGCCAGATGCAGCCTGATATCGACCCGAAGGCACTCGCCAGTATCAGCCGGGGTTACGTCATGGTTCTTCGCAAGCTGTCCCGCGACATGCACCCCCGTGCCGCCAATGCGATGTTCGCGGATGATCTGGAGGGCCTTCGCGGGCTGCTTCAGGACCTCCCCGGCGTGGACCCGGAGGCTGTCGAGAGCGTCATGGGGCACCTCTCCCGCCCCATCGACAAGGGTTCCGTGTCCCGCGCCAAGCACCGCGTGATGCTGGACGAGGGCCTCCGGGTGGAACTGCCGGACGGCACCGTGACCACCTTCGGGGAACTGCTTCTGGAGGAGAACGCGGGCAAGCTCATGGCCTCCTACAACAGGCAGATGTCGGGACAGGTTGCGCTCGCTCAGGTGCGCATTGAGAAGGTTGTCGATGGCGAGCGTCACGTCCTTGTCGATGGTCTCGGGGGACCGGGCAAGCTGGACAACATGCTGGAGAAGATGGCGGCGGTGGCGGACGATATCGGTCAACCGCAGTCCAAGGTGAGGGCCGATCAACGCCAGATCGAGTATCTCCACACGAGCACCGCCGGTGTGCCGCTCTATGACCAGAGCACGGCGACGGCGCACGCCCTGCGGCTATGGCGGGAATACGGGCTGGTCCGCGTTGGGGGCCAGCTCGGCTTCGCTCAGGCCCCGGAGATTGGCGCCATCTTCACGGCGGGCTGGAAAGCGGCGCTCGCCGGCTTCCCGCACTTGCGCGTGCTGCTTCGCGATGTCCGCACGGGCAAGCTCAAGGGCGAGTTCGCGGCGGAAATGGAGGCGGTGTTCGGTCGCGGTGCGGAACGCCTGCGCAGCGCGGGGGATTGGCAGCTTTCGACCGAGGCGGAATGGGGAACCGCCTATGAGACCAGCCCGCTTATGCAGAAGGTGGAAAAGACCTTGGGCATCGCCAAGCGCATCACCATGGAAGTGTCCGGCATGAACGCCATCAACACCTTCCTGCACCGCTGGTCCACGTCGGCCATTCTGCACTGGTTCTCCCGCGCGGCGAACGGGGAAGCCACGACCTCGGTGCAGCGGCTGCGGGCGATGGGGCTTACCGATGACATGGCGGAGCGGGTGTTCGAGCAGATGCGCCGGCATCGGACCCTTGAACCGGGCTCCAGCTTCAAGCTCGCGCGGCTCAATCTGGACGACTGGCAGGACCTTCAGGCGCGCGCCCATTTCGAGCGGGCGGTTCACGCGCGCGGGCGGCGCATGGTGCAGGACAATTCCGCCGGCCTCCTCCTGCCGTGGATGTCGCATCCGGTGGCGCAGACGCTCCTTCAGTTCCGCGTCTTCGTGATCGGAGCGCATTCGAAGCAGATGCTCCACAACATCCACATGTGGGACAGGGAGAGCGTCACCACGCTCCTCGGGACCATGCTGGCGGGCATGCTCGGTCACGTGGCGCAGACCCTCGCGGTGTCCCCGAGCCTGTCACAGAAGCAGTTGGAGGACCGCCTGTCCGTCCAGAGTATCGCCTTGGGTGGCTTCCAGCGTACCGGCATGTCCGCCCTGGTGCCGCTTCTGGTCGACACGGCGATGCGCGCGGTGGGGCGCAAGGGCGTCTTCAACAGCCGCTCGACCGACCAGACATCGGACCTGTGGTTCGGCAACCCGACCACGGGGCTGATCGACGACGTGCCCGCTGCCATCAACGCCATTGTCCAGCCGCTCGCTCAGGGCCGGGCGATGTCGAAGGCGGAAGTCCGTTCGGTCCTGCGCCCGCTGATCTGGCAGAACACGCTTCCCGTGGTGACGCTCTTCGGCCTCATGTCGAAGGGCCTGCCCGACTACGCCCCTGCCGCCGCGACGAGGTGACGTGAGCGGCGGATGAACAAGACCCCGAGGCGGTGTGAGAGCGCTGCCTTGGGGGACCCGGAATATTCCGTGGCGAAAATTTGAGCGCGTATCTGAAATAGGAAGAAGCGCGCGATACCCCCCAGGCCCCCGCGCCCACGGAATAGCTCCCGAGCGGACGCGCCCGTTTTTCCTGAAGGCGCGCGCGACTTGGGAAATCGCGCGGGTCTTCGGATGGCGGGGCGCGCACCCTCAGGCCAGCCTAAGAGCCCCGCCAGCGCCCGCCTGATGCTGCCGCGATGTATCCCGCCATGCCGTGCTGTAGGCCGCTGGTGAGTCAATCTGACTCGCCCTGAACGCCTTCCACCGTGGCGCCTCCCGGCCCTATTCTCGGGGTGCCATGACACCTGATGACAACCCGGCCACGGTGCCCACGCCCGAACAGCGCGCGGCCTTCCTTGAGCAACTCCGTACCTATCTCACGGCCATGTATCCCCGTTGCGGCTACCGGGTCCGCCGAAGGTTGATCGAACGGGCGCGTAACCGTGGCTATTACGGGCGCCTCGGGGAAGTCGCGGGCATCCTCGCGAACACCTTCATTCGGCACGAGTGCACCGACTACGACCACCTCTTGCGCATCAACGGGGGCGGGGAGGGGCTGACGCGGGAGGAGGCGCGCATGGTCGTGGCGCAGGAGGTGGCGGATATCGCGGACATGTGGCGCCGTGGCTCGGCTGAGGGCGATGCCGGCTATGTCGAGCTTCGCCAGCGGTTCACGCGGAGGCGCCAGAAGAAGGGCAGGCGGCAGCGCAATGCCGGCTTCATCGCCACGGAGAACGAGGCCATGGCGACCTATCTGAAGGGCTGGCTGGAGCGGCGGGAGCAGGAGCGCAAGCTTGCCCGCGAGGCGCAGGAGGCCAGCCTAGGAGCCCCTCCAGAGACGGCTGGAACGCCCTGAGCTGTCGGCGTAGCGCGTCCCCGGCGCGCCCCTGCGGCGGCTCATGGGGCCGTGCTGCGGTTCATTTCCGAGCCTGTTGTGGGCGCTGGTAATTGACCTCAGCCCAATCAACACCATCCCGAAAGCTGCCCATCAGGGGCGCCTCTGCGGCGCGCGCTGTGTCCCTGCACGTCACCACCAATCACCATCAGCGGAACCGGAGACATCCATGAACGACATCACGACCACGGCCACCATGCCCTTGCCTGCGGCAGGGGAGCGGACCTTCCGCGATATCGAGCTTGCCGAGGCGCTCGGCTATAAGCGGCCGGGAGACATCAGAAAGCTCATCAAACGTCACTTGCCGTTGCTGGAGGCGATGGGATTGGTGCGCCACCGTGGAGCGCCAATCGTCTCGGGCAAAGGCCGCGTGCAGACGGTCACGGAGTATCACCTCACCAAGGCGCAGGCCGCGTTCATCATCGCCAAGGCGGACACTCCCGACGCCGACAACGCCCTCATCCTCATTTCCGAGACCTTCGCCATGGTCTCCGAGGGCAAGCTGGTGGCCGTGGACGCGGCGGCACAGGAGGAGCTTGACGCGGCTGCGGCACGGGCTGCGGAACGGCATCGCCTCATGCGGGAGGAGAAGGACGACTATTCCCGCATCATGAGGGAATTCAGCCGCTCGCCCTCGCGTAACGTCATCGGGACCAAGCCGGACGGAACGCCCATCCTGAGGGAACCGACGCCGTTCGAGAAGCAGCGGGAGGAGCGCAAGCGCCTGCAACAACAGGCCAGCCGCGCCGCGAAGCATCGGGCTCCGGGTGATCCGACCTACTAGGCGGGATTGGTGCTTCGCCGTGGAGCGCCAATCGTGCCCGCCAAGGGATAAGCTCTCGCCCGTAAAACCTGTACACCTCGACCAATCGTCAAGGGATGAAGATAAATATTCATCCACCCCTTGCGCGCTAACACCCCACTATAGGAGAGCCCGAGTGCCCCTGTGCGGGGTAAGACCACGATCAAGGGGAATCATAGACTTATCTTCTGCGGTGTCCCGCTGAATGGAGACCATAGAGAAGGATGGATATGGGGGTATTGATGAGGATGGAAGATTACAATCATCATCAACCCCACCCTCCGTTCCTTCTCAGAGACAGCCTAGCGCCAGCCCGAGGGGTGCCCTTATGGCTCCCATAGGTGGAAGGAGAGGCCCTTACCTAGAGAGCACCGGAGAAGCCGGGGAGGGTGAACGGATGATGGTCATCATCACCATGTCCACCTCAGTCTTCGCCTGCGGGGCGCATCGCCCGCCGGATGCGCTCGGCAAGGTCTTCCTCGCTCAACTCCCCAGAGGCCAAGGCAAGCCATGTCGTCACCGCCTCGGTGTCCGCCATGGTCATCTCAAGGCTGTTGAGGGCGAGGAACAGTTCGCAGGCCACGAGCGAGGTGCGCTTGTTGCCGTCCACGAAGGGATGGTTCTTCGCGATGCCATAGGCATAGGCGGCAGCGAGGTCCGCCATATCGGGCCGGCCATAGTGGAAGAGGTTCCGTGGTCGATCCAGCGCCGCTTCCAGCAAGCCTTCGTCACGCAGGCCCGAACCCCCGCCGTGCTCGGCTATCTGCGCATCGTGAACCGCCAGCATGACCGCCTTGGACACCCATCGCGGTTCCACTACTTGGCAAGCTCCCGCAGCACGTTTCGGCGCTTCTTCATGATGGCGCGCGCCGCTTCCATCTGCTCCGCGAACTCCGGCTCATAGGGCGTGAGGCGATACCCGTCCGGGGCCTCGGTGAGATAAAGGGTGTCTCCCTGCCCGACATTGAGGCGGGTGAGGACCTCCTTGGGAAGCACGGCTCCCACGGAGTTGCCGACCTTGCTGAGCTTCAGTGCGACCATGGCGCGCTCCTCGGGGGACGTAGACGGGATGGCGTACGAACATAGGTAGGTACGGTGTGTGGGGCAATAGGCGGCTCGGGGACCCCATACCGATAACCCCCTCGAAAATCGCTCTTTCCGCTCCAGCATTTTCAACGCCTCGCGAAGGCTCTTGACGACATACCGTAACCACTTGTATTCGGTATGTCGTTCCGAGCGAGGATTGATCGATGTCCACCAAGCGCGTTGCCTTCTATCTCCGGGTGTCCACGGGCGAGCAGACCACCGCGAACCAGCGTCGCGAGCTTGAGGTGGTTGCCGAGCGGGCCGGGTGGAACGTGGTTGCCGTCTTCGAGGACGCGGGTATCTCCGGCGCCAAGGGCCGTGAGCATCGTCCCGGCTACGATGCCCTGCTCAAGGCCGTGACGCGCCGTGAGGTGGACATGGTCGCCGCATGGTCGGTGGACCGCATCGGCCGCTCCATGCCGGACCTCGTGTCCTTCCTCACGGAACTGCATGCCCGTGGCGCGGACCTCTACCTTCACCAGCAAGCCCTTGATACCTCCACCCCTGCCGGCCGGGCCATGTTCCAGATGATGGGCGTGTTCGCGGAGTTCGAGCGTTCGATGATCCAAGAGCGCGTCAAGTCCGGCCTCGCGCGCGCCAAGGCGGACGGCACCAAGCTTGGTCGCCCCACCATCGGCGCCGACGTGGAGGCCCGCATTCGGGCGCTCCGGGCCGAAGGAATGGGCATCCTGAAGGTGGCGAAGACGCTGGGGATTGGGGTGTCCGCCGTGCAGCGTGTCGTCTCGGCTGAACCCGCCGGAGCCTGAGCTTCTGCCAAGCCCCTGATGATCTTCACGCCCGCCTCGGGGAGCCCCTAGCGAGTCCCTGAGCGGGCGCTTTCACGCGCCGGTATTCCGCCAGCCGGCACGTCTCCACGGCCGTCACCGGTCATCCCTGACTCGCCACGCGCCTATCCCTTCCCACCACACCACGGAGCCCGCCGCATCATGACCGATGCCACCCCCACGCACGCCCCTACGTCCCCCATTCTCGCCACCCTGCGCTTCGGCGTCCATGCCATCCGCGCCACCCGGCACCCCGCCCATGGTCGCATGCTCATGGCGCAGGATGTCCTCCTAGCCATCGGCTACGTGCCCAAGCCGCCCCATGGCACACGCCCCATCCTCGCGGGCCTCAAGGTGGCCGACGCGAACCGTTTGCTCCTCAAGGGCGAGGACTTCGACGCCTCCGAGGGGCGGCAGGCACCAACCTTCTCCAAGGCCATTTTCCTCACCCGTGCGGGCCTCGACCAGCTTGTGGCGAACGCTGCCGCGAAGAAGGTGAAGACCTTCGGCCCGTGGATGGCTGACGTGATGGAGAACGGCGCCCCGAAGCGGAAGCCCAAGCCGGTGCCGGCAGTGACCCCGGAGGTCCCGCCGGAGGGGCTCCCTTGGGAGGAGTGAGGGGCTTATTCACAGCGACTGTCTGCTAATACCCCACTATAGGAATAACAGACAATTCGCGTGAATTATGCGCCTCCTCACATGGACCGAACGACGATGCCAACGCGGGCCTGACGGGGCCTCGCGGGGGATAGTTGTGGATGGCCGTGTGAGGGGGCGTCTATCCCTTTTATTCCACCTAAATCACTCGTGAATTAACGCTTGAACGTCCCCCTCCGATGCCGCAGGAAGTCCCCATGAGACACGCCACACTCCCGCCGGCTCGGCACCGTTGGTTCGATGATTGGCGAGGCGCCAGAGGCCCCGCATTGTTGGCGCTGGTGGCCGATATCCGCGCCATGGTCGACGCGCACGAAGCCGCCTCGGGTGCCCGAAAGCGAGCCCGTAAGCCCGTCGATCAGCGGCATTTCGAGACGGCCGTGGAGGTCGTGGTGGCGAACCTCGCCCATGCCGTGCTGGTGCCGCCGGAGACCGGCCGGATTGCGGTCCTCACGGGGAACGGGGCGAGGGGCGCGACGCGCTATGCCAACAGGGCGCTCGGGGAGCCGCTCCGGGCGTTGCTGGGGACTCTTGGCGAGCTTGGGGTGTTGGATTGGCAATGGACCGGGAAGCGGCATGAGGCGTCGTCTCTGGCGCCCACGGAGGCGTTCCGTGAGCGGGTGCATGGGGCTGGCGTCACCCTGGCGGACTTCGGCCGGGTGCCGGGGGAGGAGACCATCATCCTGTCGCAGAAGGTGCGGTCTTCAATGCCGTCCGGAGAGGCCCCCTTGCGGAAGCTGGTGAACTATCCCGACGCAGCCGAGGCGGACGCCATGCGGCACGACATGAAGGCCCTGAACGGCTTCCTCTCATCCGCTGACATCCGTTTCGTGGAGGATGGATTAGGGCCGGTGGACACCAGCAACCGGACCCTTCGCCGTCATTTCGTGCGGCAAGCGGGGGACACGGATGCTGCGTTCACCTTCGACCTCTCGGGGCGCCTCTTCGGGGGCTTCTGGCAGACCATGAAATCGGAGCGCCGCGCCGGCATCCGCATCAATGGCGAGCCGGTTGCCGAACTGGACTATGGGCAGATGGCCGTGAGGCTGGCCCATGCCCATGTGGGGGCGACACCTCCCGAGGGCGACATGTACGCCTTGCCGGGGCTGGAGGGGCACCGCGCGGCGGTGAAGACGGCGGTGAACGTCCTGTTGAACGACACGCACAGGCGGAACGCGTGGCCCTCATCGCTCACGGAGGCGGGGGATGGGGCGGACGCTGAGGCGTCTCTCCCCGAGGGCTGGACCGTCGCCAAGGTGCGGGCGGCTGTTCTCGCCCGCCACCCGGCTCTTGCTCCGTGTCTCAGCGCGGGCCTTGGTCTGAGGCTGATGCACACGGAGAGCGAGATACTGGTTTCGGTGCTGAAGGAGATGATGGCACGGGGAATTGTCGGCCTCGGCATCCATGATGGCCTCCTCACGCCAGCGTCGAAGAGTGAGGAGGTGAGGCGGATCATGGTGGAGGAGGCGAGGATCAAGGCGGGAACCACCATCCCGGTCTCCGTCACGGGCCTCTATGTACAAGACTCTTCCTTCCATTTATAAGAGGCATAAGGAAAATGACGAAAAACTATTGACAATCAATCGGTTGTCGGAAGATCCGAAGGAAACTCGCGAGGTGTGAGCTTGTTGGCTCCTGCCGAAGGTGCATCCTCAAGCGAGTACCTTGGTGCCTTGTTCAACTCAGCCGCGAAGAACGTCGCGCTCGCGTGTTCATAAGACCTTGCCACGCCGAATACGGTGTGACCGACCAGAAGGTCACGCACGCCCTGCTCTACGCCGGCCTCCAGAAGCCGTGTCTTGAAGGTATGGCGCCACGCATGGTTCGGGTTGAGGCGGGCATCCAGCTTCGCCTCCTTCCTCACCCACGCGGCGAGGTGAATGGCTTGGACTTCCGCCTGCGATGTCTTGGCGTCTGCCTTGGTGCGCCGCTCCGGGTCATAGAATAGGGGTCCCTGTCCCCGAGCACGAACGAACTCCGGGAACCCGAGTTCCAGAAGATGCTCATGCAGGAAGGCGCGCCGAGAATGGCCATTCTTCACGGTGCCCGCCTCAGGCGTGATGTTCATCACCCACACGCCGGCTTCTTGATAGATATCCGCACCGCGAAGCTGCGTTATCTCCCGCACGCGCGCACCCGTGTAGGCGCACAGCCAAGGAACCCAACGCCTCGCAAACGCTTTCGTGGGGTTCTTGGGGTCATCGGTCACAGCAAGGGCAGCGCGGAGAATGGCGCGCACCTCAGCCTCCCGGAACACTGGCTCGCGCTCCCGGACCTGCTTCACCGCCTTCATCTTCACTTCGGCGGCCGGGTTGGATATCAGGAGGCGCCCGCCCTCGCGCGTCGTCGCCCACCCCATGACGGACTTCAGCGCGGCGATATCGTTATCACGCACGGTCTTGGGCGAGAGCTTCTTGACGGTGAGACGGTGTTCTGCCCATCGCCATATGTCATCTACCGATATGGTCCGCGCATCCGGCCCTTCTAGGAAAGCGTCACAGTCCTCAATCTTCGGCGCATAGACCTTGATCGTGCCGGGGGATGCCTGCGGATTGCCGGCCTTCCAGAGGTTGAACAAAGCCGGGAGGGTAAGCTTATCGGCAGAAGCCTTCGCCGCCTTCACGGGCGCCGTAGCGGCCGGTGCGGGGTGTTTCCATTCTGGGAACTGCTCAAGCCTATCGTCCTTCCGGTAGTCGCCTCGCGCAAGGTTCATGAGGCGGTGATGGGCAGCGAAGAATTCTTCCTCCATCTCCTCCATGAAGATCGGCCGGGACCCGTCCGCCAGCGTCACGCCTTCGTTCAGAAAGAACTGAGCGAGGTTTCCGTGGTCATGCAGGAATGCGTGCACCCGCTGCGTGGTGCGAGGACCGCGCGGCCGTTCGTGCTCCTCCATGTCGGAGCCATCATCGACTACGCCGCCATGGGGCTCTAAATCGCGGAGAGTTTCGAGGGTAAGGAGCCAGCCTTCGGGGTCTGTTCCGGGGTCATCTTCGCGCGACGCGACGAACCAGCGGTACCAGCGGCCAGCCAGTGCCCGTGCCTGCTTGCGGGTAAGCGTCGTGACGCCCTTCGACAGGGAGGCGAACTTGGCGTCCCATTCGAGATGCAAGTCGGCGTTTAGCTTCCGGGCCTCGGCTGCGTTCGTGCCGAGCCAGCGGACAATCTCGCCGCGCCCTATCTGCTGCCGGAGTCTCTCAGGAACGACCTTCCGAAAGCGCCAATTGCCGGACTTCGGATCACGCTTCGGGGGAGGGTACGCCATCTTCATCTGGACCGCCTCACTGGACCAAGGAGGCGACCGGAAAGCCTTGAAAATCAATAACCTACTGACAATGCACCAAGAAAGGTTGGTGCGGTCGAGAGGACTCGAACCTCCACGGTGTTACCCACTGCCACCTCAAGGCAGCGCGTCTACCAATTCCGCCACGACCGCATCTTCCCCCATCGAACCGCCGAAGCCTGAGGCCGTTGGCAGCCCGTCCGGGCGGGGCATCGTCTAACAGATCAAATCAGGGTCCACAAGGGCCGCCCGGGTCCTGTCCCGGCCTGTGGATAGCTCGGGCGCGCCGTGCCGGTGGGCGGGACAGCACGCGGGGCAGACAGATGCCACGGCGATGATTATCTGTGGGAGCATGAAGGACGATGCAAACGAGAGTGCCGAACAGGGCCTGACGAAGCGGCAGCTGCCGCGCCAGCTGCCGCGCCAACCGCCGCGCAACGAACTGGCGGCGCTGCTGCGGCCCGCGCCGGGCAGCGCGCCGGTGCGCTGGCGCGTGGCCGGGCAACCCGTCGGCTATCCCGAGGCGCTGGCGGAGATGGACCGGATGGCCGAGGCGATCGCGAGCGGCCGCGCCGACGAGACCGTGTGGCTGCTGGAACATCCCCCGCTCTACACGGCGGGTACCAGCGCGCAGGCGCAGGATCTGGTCGAGCCCGACCGATTCCCCATTTTCCAGACCGGCCGGGGCGGGCAGTTCACCTATCACGGGCCGGGCCAGCGCGTGGCCTATGTGATGCTGGATCTCAAGCGCCGCACGCCGGATGTGCGCCGCTATGTGGCGGCGCTGGAGGAATGGCTGATCGCTGCGCTCGCCGCGTTCAATGTTCGCGGCGAGCGGCGGGAGGATCGTGTCGGCGTGTGGGTGCGCCATCCCACCAAGGCCGGGGAGGGCGAGGACAAGATCGCCGCCATCGGCATCCGCGTGCGTCGCTGGGTGACGATGCACGGCATCTCGCTCAATGTGGAGCCCGATCTCGGCCATTTCGACGGCATCGTGCCCTGCGGCGTGCGCGAGCATGGCGTGACCAGCCTGGTCGACCTCGGCCTGCCGGTGACGATGGAGGATGCCGACATCGCCCTGCGCCGCGCCTTCGAGGACGTGTTCGGCCCGACGGTCGACGATTAGAGCCTTTTCCAGCGAAGTGGATGCCGGTTCGCGTCAAGAAAAGGCGTACGGACAAGATCTAGCGCGCGTCCGTGAAACACGGAAGCGCTCTAGGCGGTCGGCAGCACCGTGACGCCGGCGAGGAGGGCGATGTCGCTCTCGCCCGCGGCGAGGATCTCGATCTCGAAGACCCGGGCGGCGGACGGACCCTGCCGGCAGGCGGCGACCAGATCCCCGAGGGTCGCGGTATCCGCGGCGACCAGCGCCTCGACGCTGCCGTCACGGCGATTGCGCACCCAACCCGTGAGGCCGCGCCGCTCCGCCTCCCGCGCGAACCACGCGCGGTATCCCACCCCCTGCACGCGGCCGGAAATGATCAGACGCGCGTATTCCCCTGCCATCCTGCCCTCGTCCTGTTGCCCGCGAAGCACGACGGCGCGGGCACGACGGCGCCTGCGGGCCGTTCGAATTGCCTTCCCCCGCGTCGCTTCCTAAGAACGGCTCCAGCCATTCGAATCTCGATCTCCGTCAGAAACCTGTCAACCGGAGTGCGGCATGCGCGAAGAGAACGACGCCGCCCGATCCGCGCATGTGGGACGCGAGGGGGAGCATGACATTGACCGCATCGAGGCGCCAGGCTTCGTGGAAGCGGTGGTCGGCGCCATCGAGGCGGGTGAGCGCGACATTCTGCGCAGCCTCATCGCCGACCTGCACGAGAGCGACCTCGGCCGGCTGATCGAGGCGCTGCCGCCGCCCGACCGGCCGCGCATGATCGAACTGCTCGGCGCCGATTTCGACTTCACCGCGCTGACCGAACTGGACGAGACCACCCGCGTCCGCATTCTCGAGGAATTGTCGACCCAGACCGTCGTCGAGGGCATGCGCGACCTCGATTCGGACGACGCGGTCTATATTCTGGAAGACCTCGGCGACGCCGAGAAGCAGGAGATTCTCGCCGGCCTGTCGGTGCCCGAGCGGGCCGCCCTGCAGCGCAGCCTCGACTACCCCGAAGAGAGCGCCGGCCGGCGCATGCAGACCGAGTTCATCGCCCTGCCGCCGTTCTGGACGGTGGGTCAGGCGCTGGACTATATCGGCGAGACCGAGGGGCTGCCCGAGGTTTTCTTCGAGGTCTTCATCGTCGATCCGACGTTCCGCCTCAGCGGCTCGGTGCCGCTCGACCGGCTGCTGCGCACCAAGCGCGGCACCAAGCTCGGCGAGGTGGTCACGCCCGACCGTCACGTGGTCAACGTGCTGGACGACCAGGAGGACGTGGCGCGGATCTTCGAGCGCTACAACCTGATCTCCGCCCCGGTGGTGGACGCGGCCGGGCGCATCGTCGGCGTGCTCACGGTCGACGACATCGTCGACGTGATCCAGGAGGAGGCGGACGAGGACCTCAAGGCGCTCGGCGGCGTGGCGGGCGACGAAGAACTGTCGGACAGCTTCTGGTACATCGCCAAGAGCCGCTTCGCCTGGCTGCTGCTGAACCTGATCGCCGCCAATCTCGCCTCCTTCGTCATCGCCCTGTTCGAGAATGAGCTTCAGCGCATGGTGGCGCTGGCCGTGCTCATGCCCATTGTGGCCAGCCAGGGCGGCAATGCCGGCACGCAGACCATGACGGTCGCGGTGCGCGCGCTCGCCACCCGCGAACTGAAGCCGAGCAATGCGCGGCGCATCGTCGCGCGCGAACTGCTGGTGGGCCTGTTCAACGGCGTGGTGTTCGCGGTGATCATGGCGGCGGTGGTGTTCGCCCGCTTCGGCGTCATGGATCTCGGTTTCGTCATCGGCCTCGCCATGATCATCAATCTGGTCGCGGCGGCTCTGGGCGGTATCTTGATCCCGCTGACGCTTGACCGGCTGAAGGTCGATCCGGCGGTATCCTCGGGCCCCTTCGTGACGACGATTACGGACGTGGTCGGCTTCTTCGCCTTCCTCGGCATCGCCTCGCTGTGGTTCTAGCGGCGCGCCGTCCTAGCGCGCCGCCCTGGCGCGCGGGGCGCAATGGGAGGCGTGGACGGGCGGCGACGACAGGTAGACGGCGCAGTCCAAGATTGATTTACTTGAAGCTATATGTGGGGATCTCGCTAGAGTGGCCGGCGAATCCATGGAGGCAAAGGGATGAGGGCGCCGACCGGTCGTCTTCCCGATTTCCCGCCTCACGACACCCCGTCGGCCGGCATACGCGGGAACGAGGCGTCGCCCAAGAGCGACCGGACCATTCTGGCCGTCGCCATGGTCATCGCGGCGGCGATCGCGGCCATGGTCGCCTTCTCGCTGATCGCGGCCGAGCGGGTCGATGCCGCGTCCCGCGCGCGCTGGGCCGAATTGATGCTGGATTCGCTTCAGCGGCGCGCCGGCGACATGGAGCGCGACCTCGCGAGCTTCGCGCATTGGGATGAGTCGGTGCTGCGCACCGCCTATTTCCTCGACACCGAGTGGGTTCACGAGAATTTCGGCCAGTGGCTGCACGAGACGCAGGGGCACGACCGCTCCTATGTCGTGCTGGAAGGCGGGCTCGGCTACGCCTCCGTCAACGGAACACTGGTGAAGGTCGAGCGCGCGCCGTTCGATTCGGAGGCCCTGATGCCGCTGGTGCGCGGGGTGCAGGCGGCCTTTCTCGACCAGGCCACGCGGCTCGCACAGGTCGCTCCGCGCAGCGCGAGCGAGAACACGCGGCCGCGCCAGGTGGAGCCTATCTTCCGGGCCGGGTATCTGCGTATCGAGGGCCGGCCGGCGCTGGTCGGGGCCATCAGCATCACCCCCGATTATGGCCGCGTGGTCTCGCCCAAGCGGGTGCCGCCGGTCGCGGTGACGGTGATCTTCCTCGATGGGGACTTCCTGCGGGACGTGGTCGCCGAACTGCATGTCACCAATCCGGCGGTGTCCGACACGCCCCCGTCGCCGGAGCGGCTGTCGGTGGCCGTGCCGTTTCACGATGGCGCCATCGCGCCCGCCTGGCTCAACTGGGAGCCGGAGAACCCCGGCGCGGCACTGCTGCGGGCGCTGCTGCCCGCCCTTCTGGGCACGGCCGTGCTGCTGCTGGTGGCGGCGGCGATCATCCTCTTCTACGCCCGTCGCGCCAATCGCGAGATTGCCGCCAGCGAGGCGCTGGCCACGCGGCTCGCCTATATCGATTCGCTGAGCGGGCTGGCCAACCGCTCCATGCTGATGCGCGCGCTCGCCGAGCGTCTTCCGCGCGTGACGCCGCAGCAACGGCTCGCCGTTCTGTTCCTCGACCTCGACGGCTTCAAGGACATCAACGACACGCTGGGCCACTATGCCGGCGATCTGCTGCTCGCCGAGATCGGCAAGCGCCTCAACACGCTCGACCTGCCGGGCATGCTGGCGGCCCGCTTCGGCGGCGACGAGTTCGTGCTGCTCGCCACGGTCGGCCCGGAAGACGACGAGGTGGCGGCGATCGGGGCGGTGGTGCTCGATGCCATCCGCCAGCCGGTATCGATTGCCGGACAGATGCTCGTGATCGGCGGATCGATCGGGGCGACGATCGCGCCCGATCACGGGACGGAGGCGAGCCAGCTGATCCGGCGCTCGGATATCGCCGTCTACCGGTCCAAGTCCGAGGGGCGCGGTGCGCTGCGGCTGTTCGTGCCCAGCATGGAACGCGAGCTGATCCGGCGCCGCGATCTCGAACTGGAGCTCAAGCGGGCGCTGGGGCACGACGAACTCACCGTCTACTACCAGCCGCAATTCTCTGTCAGCGGCGAGGTCGTGGTCGGCTTCGAGGCGCTGGTGCGCTGGATCCACCCCCTTCAGGGGCTGATTTCGCCCGGCGAGTTCATCCCGGTCGCCGAGCAGACCGGCCTCATCACCGAGCTCGACATGTGGGTGCTGCGCCGCGCCTGCGCCCAGGCGCGCGACTGGGGCGAAGTGAAGCTGGCGGTGAACCTTTCCCCGGTCGATTTCCGCTCGCACGACCTCGCGGGTTCCGTCGCCGCCATCCTGCGGGAAACTGGTTTCCCGCCGCAGCGGCTGGAGATCGAGATCACCGAGAACCTGTTGTTCGGCAACCACGCGGAAGCCTTCGCCGCGCTCTCCGCGCTGCGCAGCATGGGCATCCGCATCGCGCTCGACGATTTCGGCAGCGGCTATTCATCGCTCGGCTATATCCGCCGCTTTCGGGTCGACACGATCAAGATCGACCGCAGCTTCACGCAGAATATCAGCCAGAGCGACGACGCCGCCGCCATCATCGATTGCGTGGTGCGGCTGGCCCGCGCGCTGGCCATCACGGTCACGGCGGAGGGCGTGGAGACGCGCGACCAGCTGCGCTACCTGCAATCGGTCGGCTGTCATTATGTGCAGGGCTTCCTGCTCGCCAGCCCCGTGCCGTTCAGCAGCATCGACCGCTATCTCGAACGGGCGAAGCGGCCCGATTCCGCCCGGCACCCCCGCCTCGTCAACTGAGCGGGGACCGCGATGTTCTTTGCCGCGTCCAAGCTGCTCTGGATGGTCAGCGTGCCGTCGACGCTGCTGACCATGATCGCCCTCGCCGGGCTCCTCGTCCTCGCGCGCTGGAAGCGGGTCGGCGCCGTGCTCACGTCCATCGGGGTGATCGGGCTGGTTCTGGCCGGGCTCGGGCCGTTCGGGCGGCTTCTGACCGTGCCGCTCGAGGAGCGCTTCCCGCCCTTCGTCGACGATGGCCGCCCGGTGGACGGCGTCATCGTGCTCGGCGGCGCCGAACTGCCTGGCATCACCGCCGCGCGCGGCCAGCCGGCCTTCCAGGAATCGGCCGAACGGATGTTCGCGCTGGCCGATCTCAGCCGGCGCTATCCGCAGGCGCGCCTGCTGTTCTCGGGCGGCAGCGGCGCGCTCCTTCCGGCAGCGATGCAGGAGGCGGACGTGGTGCGGATGGCGCTGCCGCAGCTGGGCGTCGATCCCGCGCGGGTGGCGTTCGAGACGCGCTCGCGCAACACCGCGGAGAATGCGCGGTTCTCGCGCGCGCTGGCCGAGCCGAAGCCGGGCGAGCGCTGGCTGCTCGTCACCTCCGCCCTGCACATGCCGCGCGCCATGGGCTGCTTCCGCGCCGCGGGATTTCCGGTGGTCGCCTATCCCGTCGATTTCCGCACGACGGGGCAGGCGCCCGGGTGGCAGCCTTTCGATTCCGTGGCGCAGGGGCTCGATTTCTTCGATACCGCGCTGCGGCAGTGGATCGGCCTCGCGGCCTATTACTGGACCGGGCGCACCGACGCGCTGTTCCCCGCGCCGTAGGCTCAGTCGGCCGTGCCCTCGGTGTCATGGGTGCCGGCGGTATCGGAGCCGGAGGGCAGGCCGAGCCGGTACACGCCGCGCAACTCGTCCGGGTCGATCGGCTTGCCCTTGCGATAGATCACCAGCCGCCCCTCATGGGCCAGCCGCAGCGCCGCGCGCCGCACCCGCGGCAACCGGGCCTGCCAGTCCGGCCCGTCGACGAGCGCGCGGGCGACATCCTCCGGCGCGATGGACCGGCCCTTGGGGGCATTCGCGGCGAGGTGAAGGATCGCCGCCTCCGTCTCCAGATCCGGCGAGTTCGGTTCGGCGGTGGGGGCGGGCGGGTGTGTTTCGCTCATCAGCTGGCATCCGGCTCGTTGTCGCGATGAATCCCGGCATTCCGGGACATGGCCAGTGGATCGGAATCCCCGTCGTCGAGAACCCAGTGGGCATCCCGGCCGAACTGGCGGTTGGTCATGACGATGAAGATCGCGGTGGTCGCCGCCATGAACGCCCACGCGTTCACGTACCAGCCGAGATAGGCGATGGCGAAGAAGAAGGAGCGCTGTCCACGATTGAAATGGCGGCCGGCCAGCGTCGCCATGCGGGCGACCTTGAGCACATGGGCATGCGCGTGGGCGCTTCCCGCCTCGGCGGGCGGCGGCGTCGAGCCGAGCAGGATCGTGGTGTAGTTGAACAGCCGATAGGCCCACGCGAACTTGAAGAAGGCATTGGCGAAGATCAGCGTCAGGCCCAGCGTCTTCAGCTCCCAGTTGGAGCGGTTGGAGGTGACGAAGGGCAGGTCCAAGAAGATCGCCATCACCGCGTCGGCCGATTGCAGGATGGCCAGCGTGCCACCAATGGCGAGCAGCGAGGTGGAAGCGAAGAAGGCCGTCCCGTTTTGCAGCGCAGCGACGATCTGGGCGTCGACGATCCGGTTCTCCCGCGCCAGCATGCGCTGCATCCATTCGAGGCGGAACAGGTCCATGCGGCGGTTGAACGAGCGCCGTTCGGCCCATTCACCCTCCATCAAATGGTGATAGGCAGCCCACGCCACGAGGAAGGCGGCGAAGGCAAGCCCGTCCAAAGCGGTAAATCCCAACATCGCCTTACGCCACGAACCTCACATCTCGGATGAAGATCGGCGCACCGCACCGACGCTGGCCGGGCGCACCGGCAATCATGCCGGCCCGTTCCGCAGGCAGCACCTGCTCAAGGAATACCCGATTCGGCGACCGCCGCGTGTCAGGGTTGCGCGCGACGCGTGGCATTGTGACCATTTTGCGATTGCGAATAAGTTCACGTTTCATTAAATATCAATGCGTCGCGCGCTGAGACCGGAGTCGCATCCGGCGCGTGCGGAGGCCAATCAATCTAGGGATTTTCGATGAACTCCGTATCCGAGCGCTCCTGTTGGGGAGTCGCACGCTGGACTGTCATCGCCTTCCTGGCCCTTGTGGCACTGGTTTACCTGTTCGGCGGCTTTCAGGCCGTCCAGGTGGCTGCGGGCTGACCGGGCTACTTCACGACAGCCATTCAATGGATATCCATGACCGCCGCGGATCGCGGCCCGGGCACAGGTCCGGGCCGTTCTGATTCAGGCGGCCTGGCAGCGGGGCAGGTCGGTCGCGCCATCACCGCTTCTGATGGCCGGCATTTCATCTGTGCGTTTGCCTCGCGGCGTCGCCCGGTCGATCCTGCGCAACCATTCGTGTGGGAGACGGACCATGACGCTGAAGCTGGTGATCGGCAACAAGAACTATTCCTCGTGGTCGCTCCGGCCCTGGCTGGCCCTCAAGGCCTTCGACATTCCGTTCGAGGAGGCCACGGTGTCGCTCGGCGCGGCCGACTTCAAGGAGCAGGTGCGGGCGCATTCGCCGGCGGGCCGTGTGCCGGTGCTGCTGGACGGGCCGGCCGTGGTGTGGGAATCCATCGCCATCCTCGAGCATCTGGCGGAGCGGTTTCCGGGCAAGGCCGTCTGGCCGGCCGATCCGGTGGCGCGGGCGCATGCGCGCTCGCTGGCCACCGAGATGCATGGCGGGTTCGGCGCCCTGCGCTCGGTGGCGCCCATGAACCTGTGGCGGCCGATCGAGACCCGGGAACTGCCCGAGGCGGCGCTGAAGGACGTGCGGGCGCTGGAGCGCCGCTGGAGCGAGGCGCGCGCGCGTTTCGGGCAGGGTGACGGGCAAGCCGGGCCGTTCCTCTACGGCGCCTTCAGCGGGGCGGATGCGATGTATGCGCCGGTCGCCACGCGGATCCGCACCTATGGCATCGAGGTCGGCCCGGTCGCGCTCGCCTATGTCGATGCGATCCACGCGCATTCCGCCTTTGTCGAATGGAAGACGCTGGCGCTGGCGGAGAGCGAGGTGCTGCCGGAAGACGAGGTCGACTGGCCGGTGGTGAAGCGCGTATAAGGCGCGGCTGGCGGTTCGCGCCGCGACTGCTTCCCCGGAGCCTTTCCCCGCTTCATTGAATCAGGGTGAGGCTCGTGAACCGGTATCCCCTTCGCTCGAAAACGCCCTGGCCCGAAACCGTTCGAACATGCCGCTTCATCTGCTCAAGCTCTGTGTCGGTGCCGAATCGGTCCAGGACCTGGAGGAATGGATCGCCGAGAATGGCGCCGCCAGGATCGCGCGGGGCGAGCCGGCCGAACCGTTCCACACCACCCGCATGGTGCCGACGCGCAATGACGAATTGCTGGCCGGCGGCTCGCTCTACTGGGTTATCAAGGGCGAAGTCGCCTGCCGGCAGGTGCTGTCCGATATCCGGCCCTTCGTGGATGCGGATGGCATCCGCCGCTGCCGGCTGGTGCTCGATCCGGTCGTCCACCGGGTCAGCCCGCGCCCGAGCCGTCCGTTCCAGGGCTGGCGCTATCTCGCCGCCAAGGATGCGCCGCCCGACCTCGCCACCGGCGGCGAGGAGGCTCCGCTGCCGGACGAATTACGGCGCGAACTGCGCGCGCTCGGCCTGCTCTGATCCCCTTGGGGAAACTTCACACCCCCACTGGGCGTTGTCCCTCCGAAGCCACAGCAACGGAGCGAACGGATGACCCAGGATACGGATGATCGCCGCGTGGTCGAGGACGGCGAGGTCGTTGTCAAGGCGCGGCCGGAAGAGCGGCAGGCGGTTGAGGTGCGACCGATGCGCTACGTGCTCGGCATCAGCCTCGTGCTCGTCATCCTCGGCATGGCGGTCAGCTATTTCGGCGTGGTCTGACCCGAGCAAACCGCCGCATTCAGTCGACGCCGATATTGTCGATGAGGCGCGTCGCGCCGATCCGCGCGGCCACCAGCAGCCGGATCGGCCCTTCCTCGCGCGCGGCGATCGGGGCGAGGCTGCGAGCGTGGCGCGCCTCCAGATAGTCGAGCGCGAAGCCGGCGGCGCTCACCTGCGCCCGCGCGGTCGCCACCGCCTCCGCAATATCGCCGCCGGCCCGTATCGCCGCCGCCGCGCCCTGCAGCGCGCGATGCAGGGCCGGCGCGGCGGCGCGGTCTGCCGCGCTCAGATAGACATTGCGGGAGGAGAGGGCGAGGCCATCCGGCTCACGTACCGTCGGCACGCCGACAATCTCCACCGGCAGGTCGAGGTCCCGCGCCATGCGGGCGATCACCTGCAGCTGCTGGTAATCCTTCTCGCCGAACAGGGCGACGTCCGGCCCCGTCTGCAGGATGAGCTTGGCCACCACGGTGGCGACGCCGGCGAAATGGGTCGGCCGGAAATCGGTCTCCAGCCCGAGCGCGGGGCCGGCGAGCGAAATGGTGGTGGCGAAGCCCGGCGGATACATTTCTGCGACATCCGGCACGAAGGCGATGTCCACGCCCGCCGCGCCGGCCTTCTCCAGGTCCGCCGCCAGCGTGCGGGGGTAGCGACCGAGATCCTCGGTCGGGGCGAACTGCGTCGGGTTGACGAAGATGGACACGACGATCCGCTGCGCGAGTGTCCGCGCCACGTTCATCAGTTCCACATGGCCGGCGTGCAGCGCGCCCATGGTGGGCACGAGAGCCACCCGCTCGCCGCCCGCGCGCCAGGCACGCAGCTGCGCGCGCAGTTCGGCAACGGTGTGAAGGGTGCGGATGCGGGGCGAGGAGGACGGCATGATGGTTCATCCGCTGGCGGAAGGGCAGGGGCGGGAAGAGCGCGTCGTGGTCTAATGCCTTTTCGTCGCCAAGGGAATTCCCCGGCATGGGGGCGCCCGTCGCAGGCGCGCCCATGCGGCGGGCGCGCCCATTCGGGCGCGTCATGCTGCGCCGCACGCGGCGGGCCGGCGGCCTTCGCCGGTCAACCGTTCGGGAGGAGGCTGTTCGAGACGGCGAGGTCGCCGCTACACTCGCGCCGAATCCGGCGGATGATCATGACTTCAGACAAGACACGACCCACAGTTCCCCTCCCGTCCGCCACCTCGCAGGTCGCGGCCTTCCTCGCGGAGGTGCGCGCCCGCCCTCCCGCGCCGGTGGAGAGCCGCGGACGGCTCATCTTCGCGCTCGACGCCACGATGAGCCGACAGCCGACCTGGGATCTCGCCTGCGCCTTGCAGGCCGAGATGTTCGAGGAAGCGGCGGCGGTCGGCGGGCTCGACATTCAGCTGGTCTATTATCGCGGCATCGGCGAATGCCGGGCATCGCCCTGGATCGCCGATGCCTCCCGGTTCGGCGCGCTGATGGGGCGGATCGCGTGTCGCGGCGGGCGAACGCAGATCGGCCGGGTGCTCAAGCACGCCGGCGCCGAAGCCGCGCGCGGGCCGCTCGGCGCGGTGGTCTTCATCGGCGATGCCATGGAGGAGACGCTCGATCACCTCTGCGCGGAGGCCGGTCCGCTGGCCGTGCGCGGCATCCCGGTATTCCTGTTCCAGGAGGGGCATGACCCGGGCGCCGAGCGCGCCTTCCGCGAAATCGCGCGGCTGACGAAAGGGGCGTGGTGCCGGTTCGATGCCGGTGCGAGCGCGCAATTGCGGGCCCTGCTGCGGGCCGCCGCGCGCTATGCCGCGGGCGGCACGCAGGCCCTCACCGCGCTGTCCGCGTCTTCCGCCGGCGCCCGCCAGCTCCTCGCCGCGATGCGGGATTCACAATGATCAATCTTCTCATCGGCGCGGCCATCGTCGCGCTGCTCTATTATGGCCTCAAGGCCTTCGGGCGGGCGGATTCCAAGTCGCTGGCGCGCATGGGCCGCATGGTCGGGGGCGCGCTCACCCTGCTGGTGGCCGGCTTCCTCGGAATGCGCGGTCATTTCGAGACAGCGCTGCCTCTGGGCATATTCGGCCTGTCGCTGATTGGCTGGAACCTCGGCAACGCGCTGCCCTGGCAGCGGCTCAAGCCCAGCAAGGGCCGGACCTCCTCGGTCCGCACCGCCGCGCTCGACATGGTGCTCGACCATGATAGCGGGCGGCTGTCGGGCACGGTGATCAGCGGATCGCTGGCCGGCCAGTCGCTCGAAGGGTTGCCCGTGCCGGAGATTGCCCGGCTCGCCCTCGACCTCGACCCCGAGAGCCGTCAGCTACTCGAAGCATATCTTGACCGCCGGGCGCCCGGCTGGCGTGAACACGCTCAGGGCGACATGGGCGGGCGGAGCGCTCATCCGCCGCGCAGCGGCACGATGACGAAAGAGGAGGCCTACCAGATCCTGGGGCTTCAGCCGGGCGCGGGGGCGGATGACATCCGCAAGGCCCACCGATCCCTTATGAAGAAACTCCATCCCGATCAGGGCGGGTCGAACTATCTCGCTGCCCGGGTGAACGAAGCCAAGGACGTCTTGCTCGAGATACATTGATTTCACCCGTCAGTTCCGGAAGACCATGCAGCTGAAGGCGCTGCGCTTGAGGGCCTGACAGGCCTTCTGGGCGGCGGCCTGGGCGTCGAAGCCCACGAAGCGCGCACGAACGATCTTCGAGGAGCCCTTCGCGACCTGCTCCGTGTAAGGCTCGGCGCTGGCGAGCTGGCCGGACGCCTTCTCCCTGGCCTTCGCCATCTGCGCGCGCGCATCCGCCTCGCTGCCATAGGCACCGATCTGGATTCCCCATCCGCCGGCACGGGGACGGGCCGTGGTCTCGGCCGCCTCGGCCTCCTGGCGGGGAAGCTCGGTCGGACCGGCGCTGGCAAGCTTGACCTGCTTGATCGCGCGCTGGGCCGGCGCCGTCTGGGCTGTTGTCGCCGACATCGCGACGGGGCTGGAACCATCCACGCTCGAGAAGGACAGCGTGCCGAGAATGCCGGGCTGGTTGCTGAGCGTGGCGGTGGGGGCGGCCGGGCGGGCCACCGGGACGGTCTTGACCGCAACGGGGACGATCGGCTGGGCGGTGCCGACCTGCGCCGCGGGGGCGGCTTCACGCGCAACGGGGGCCGGGGCGGGGGCCGGCGTGGGGATCGAGGCCGTCGTCAGCATGTCGGTGCCGGCGGCGGAAGCCATGGCGAGGCGCGGGCTGGCGGTGGGCACCGCGATCGTGGCGGGAGCGCGGGTGGCGACGACCGGAGGGGGCAGCGGCGCGGGAACCGGAGCCGCCTCGGGCTCCTCGGCGACAGCCACCTCGGCGGCCGGCGCCTCGTCATCGGTCGACAGGGCCGGGGCGGCATTCATGCGGGCGACCATCTGCCGGCCGGCATAGGAACGGGGCAGGCTGTCGTTGAGCAGCGCCACCATCCGGTTGTCGCGCGAGCCGGCGCTGGTGCCGCCCATCACCACCGCGATGACGTAGTGGCCCTCATGCTTGACGCTGGTCAGCAGGTTGAAGCCCGAGGCTGCGGTATAGCCGGTCTTGATGCCGTCCACGCCCTCGATCCGGCCGAACATGCGGTTGTGGCTGGGAATGGTGACGCCGCGATAGACGAAGCTGCGGGTGGAGAAATACGCATAATAGCGCGGGAAGCGCTCCTGGATGGCGCGGCCGAGCGTGGCGAGGTCGCGCGCCGTCGTCACCTGTTGCGGATCGGGCAGGCCGTTCGGATTCTTGAAGGTGGTGCGCGACATGCCGAGCGAGCGGGCGCGCTGCGTCATCTGCCGCGCGAAGCTGGAGGAATCGCCGGCAATGTTCTCGGCGATGACCACGGCGACGTCATTGGCCGAGCGCGTGACCAAGGCCTGGATGGCGTCTTCGACGGAGATGGTCGAGCCCGCCTTGACGCCGAGCTTGGAAGGCTGCTGCGCCGCGGCATAGGCAGAAACGCGCAGCTGGGTGCCGAGCGTCATGCGCCGCGATTCCAGCTGCTCGAACAGCACGTAGAGCGTCATGACCTTGGTGACGGAGGCCGGGTGGCGCAGGGCGTCGGCATTGTCCTCGTGCAGGACCTTGCCGGTATTGGCGTCGATGACGATGTCGGAATATCCGCGCTTCCACACGCCGCTGGTGGCGACCGTGCGGGTCACGACCGACTTGTTGCGCGCCTGCTTCTTCTTTTTCGTCGCGGCATCGGCAACGCCCGCGCCAAGCAGCGAAACCGCCAGTAGCGCCACGCCCGCTCGCGCCAGACAAGTGCCAATGATCACCGGAACCCGCATCTATCCGTCCCGCTATTTGGTTCCGGTTCGAGCCGGAACCTGTAAATCCGGCGAAAGCCCGACACCGGGAGCGGCCTTGGCCGCCGGCCCCTTAGCCTCGAAAAGTCAAGGAACGTTGCCGGGCAATCACTACCGCAACCTTAAAAAGGATGCGGTTACGAAGTGGTAAACTGCCGGCCATCAAGCCGCTCCTTGTGGCGATAAAAAGGGCAGGTATGCCGGTGGCTCCGACGCCGCCGGGCGTCATATTGCACTGCACAAAAATCGATTGACGGAGATGCTGCGCCGCATTAGGGTTGCAATCAGGGAAACGCGATCCCGTTGGACGCGGGCGAGCAAGCCTCGGCGCCGCGTGGTGGCATCAAAGGAGCTGGATCATGATGCAGAATTTCGAAGACGTTCAGAAGCTCGGCAAGGACAACATGGAACTCGCGGTCAAGAGCTTCGGCACCGTGTCCAAGGGCGTCCAGGCGATCGCCGTCGAAGTGGCGGACTATTCCAAGAAGTCGTTCGAGGAAGGCACCGCCGTCGCTGAGAAGCTGTTCGGCGCCAAGACCATCGACAAGGCGGTCGAGATCCAGTCCACCTATTTCAAGAGCGCCTACGAGAGCTATGTCGCCCAGGCGACCAAGATCGGCGAGCTCTATGCCGATCTCGCCAAGGAAGCCTACAAGCCCTACGAAGGCGTGCTCGGCAAGCTGCCCGCCGTCAAGTGAGGCCGGTTCGCCGGCGGCGGCCCACCGAGGGCTGCCCGCAGGCTTGAGTCCCAGGCTTGAGTCCAGGGCCTGATTCCGGGCCTGGCGCCGTGCCGGCGGCTCCGTTTGATGCGGAGCAGCAGGGATGCAGCGTCGCCCGCGACATTGTGAAGGAGGCCCGGCCCGCGCCGGGCCTCTTTTCGTTTTGCCGCCCGAGGCCATCCCTGTCACCGAGATGACATGGCGGAAATGGCGAAAGCGCAGGGCGCGAGGGGCGATGGTCACCGGAATGCGACGGCGGATACGCAACGTGCCTCTGGCGCCGCCCGTCAGGCGTACATATTATACATCCCGTAACCCCGGGCATCCGTCCGGCAAGGTCCCGCCCGAATGTCTGCAACCGTGATGACCAAGCTGCCCGACACCCTGATGGCCGACGACGAGCGTCGCCGGCGCAACGACAACGCGCCGGGCACGGCGGTCATCACGCGCACCAAGCCGCAGGTGAAGCGGCCCAGCCTTTACCGGGTGCTCCTGCTCAACGACGACTACACGCCAATGGAGTTCGTCGTGCATGTGCTGGAGCACTTCTTCACCAAGAATCGGGAGGAGGCGACCCAGATCATGCTGCACGTGCATCAGCATGGCGTGGGCGAGTGCGGTGTCTACACCTATGAAGTGGCCGAAACCAAGGTCACCCAGGTGATGGACTTCGCGCGAAAGCACCAGCATCCCTTGCAGTGCGTCATGGAGAAGAAGTGACGCTCCGCGACGGCTAAACGAAGAGGTCCCGATGCCCACCTTCTCCCGCAGCCTCGAGCAGTCGCTTCACCGGGCCCTCGCGCTCGCCAACGAACGCCATCACGAATACGCCACGCTGGAGCACCTGCTGCTCTCGCTGGTCGACGATCAGGATTCCGCCGCGGTCATGCGCGCCTGCAATGTCGACACCGAGAAGCTGCGCCGCAATCTGGTCGAATATATCGACACCGAGCTCGACAATCTCGTGCAGGATAGCGGCGAGGATTCCAAGCCGACGGCCGGCTTCCAGCGCGTCATCCAGCGCGCCGTGATTCACGTCCAGTCCTCCGGGCGCGAGGAAGTCACCGGCGCCAACGTGCTGGTGGCCATTTTCGCCGAGCGGGAGAGCCACGCGGCCTATTTCCTGCAAGAGCAGGACATGACCCGCTACGATGCGGTCAACTACATCAGCCACGGCATCGCCAAGCGCGCCGGCATGTCGGAAAGTCGTCCGGTCCGCGGCGCCGAGGAGGAGACGGAGACGAAGACCGGGGAAGAGACCAAGAAGAAGGCCGACGCTCTCGACGCTTATTGCGTGAACCTCAACAAGAAGGCGCGCGAAGGCAAGATCGATCCGCTGATTGGCCGCGACAGCGAAATCCAGCGCACCATTCAGGTGCTGTGCCGTCGCTCGAAGAACAACCCGCTCTTCGTGGGCGATCCCGGCGTGGGCAAGACCGCCATCGCCGAGGGCCTTGCACGCCGCATCGTCAATGGCGAGGTCCCGGACGTGCTGAAGAAGGCGACCGTGTTCTCGCTCGACATGGGCGCGCTGCTCGCCGGAACCCGCTACCGCGGCGATTTCGAGGAGCGCCTCAAGCAGGTGGTGAAGGAGATCGAGGCCTATCCCGACGCCATCATGTTCATCGACGAGATCCATACGGTGATCGGCGCCGGCGCGACCTCGGGCGGGGCGATGGATGCCTCCAACCTGCTCAAGCCCGCGCTCGCCTCCGGGACGCTGCGCTGCATCGGCTCGACCACCTACAAGGAGTACCGCCAGTACTTCGAGAAGGACCGCGCGCTGGTGCGCCGCTTCCAGAAGATCGACGTGCCCGAGCCGACCGTGCCGGACGCGATCGAGATCCTGAAGGGCCTCAAGCCCTATTTCGAGGACTATCACCGGCTGCGCTACACCAACGAGGCCATCAAAGCGGCGGTGGAGCTTTCGGCCCGCTACATCCACGACCGCAAGCTGCCCGACAAGGCGATCGACATCATCGACGAATCGGGCGCGGCGCAGATGCTGCTGCCGGAGGCCAAGCGCAAGAAGACCATCGGCGTGAAGGAGATCGAGGCGACCATCGCCACCATCGCCCGCATCCCGCCAAAGACCGTCTCCAAGACCGACACCGAGGTTCTGGCGGCGCTGGAGACCACGCTCAAGCGCGTCGTCTACGGGCAGGACAGGGCGATCGAGGCGCTGGCCTCGGCGATCAAGCTTGCCCGCGCCGGCCTGCGCGAACCGGAGAAGCCGATCGGCTCCTACCTGTTCTCGGGCCCCACCGGCGTCGGCAAGACCGAGGTGGCCAAGCAGCTGGCCTCCTCGCTGGGTGTGGAACTCCTGCGCTTCGACATGTCGGAATATATGGAGCGGCACACCATCTCGCGGCTGATCGGCGCCCCTCCGGGCTATGTCGGCTTCGACCAGGGCGGCCTGTTGACGGACGGCATCGACCAGCATCCGCATTGCGTGCTGCTGCTCGACGAGATCGAGAAGGCGCATCCCGACCTGTTCAACATCCTGCTGCAGGTGATGGACCACGGGAAGCTGACCGACCATAACGGCAAGCAGGTGGATTTCCGCAACGTCATCCTCATCATGACGACCAATGCGGGCGCGGCTGATCTGTCGAAGTCGGCCTTCGGCTTCACGCGTACCAAGCGCGAGGGCGACGACGTGGAGGCGATCAACCGCCTGTTCGCGCCGGAGTTCCGCAACCGCCTCGACGCGACCATTACCTTCGCGCATCTCAACAACGAGGTGATCGCGCTGGTGGTGGAGAAGTTCGTGCTCCAGCTGGAAGCCCAGCTCGCCGACCGCAACGTCACGATCGAGCTTTCCGACGCGGCCACCGCCTGGCTGGTGGAGCGCGGCTACGACCAGCAGATGGGTGCGCGGCCGATGGGCCGGGTGATCCAGGAGCACATCAAGAAGGCGCTCGCCGACGAAGTACTGTTCGGCAAGCTGCGCACTGGCGGGCATGTCCGCGTGGTCGTGAAGACCGACGAGGAAGGCGCCACCACGCTCGGCTTCGAGTTCCCGGAAGGGCCGATCACGCCCAAGCCCGAGAAGATCGAGCCGGTCAAGGCCAAGCGCGCGCCGCGTCGGCGCAGCACGGGCGCGGCCAAGGTGAAGAAGCCGGGCGAGGGTGCAGGCCCCGCGCCTGGGCCCAGCGGCTCGAAGGTGCCGAAGGTTCCGCTCGTCAAGGCGTGACAAGCCGGGCGGTGCCATTCCGCCCTTGAGGAGAGACAACCCCGTCGCGGCCCCGTGCCGCGGCGGGTTTTTTCATATCCCCTGCATGGCCGGCCCGCCTCTCGCCATGGCGCCACCGGATTTCGGCATGGGCGGCATGCGGCGCGCGGGGGCGCTCCTGCTTGACGGCAGCGGCGACGGGGGCGATGAACGGTCGGCATCGGGTTTCGCATCATGCCTTCGCCTGTTCCGCCGCCATCCCTCGCTCCGGCTTCCTCGATTCGCTGGTTTTTCCGCGGCATGGCGGGGGCCTGCGCGGTGCCCGGCTTTGTGCTGGTGGCGACCTTCATCGGCTTTGGCGGGTTGATGCACGATGTGGGCTTTCCCATTCTTGCCGGCCTGCTCTCCACCCTGCTCGTCTGGGCGCTGCCGGCGCAGGTGATTCTGGTGGGCGGTCTTGGCGCGGGCACCTCGCTGCCGGCGCTGGCGCTGGCGGTCTGCCTCTCGGGCGTGCGGCTGATGCCGATGGTGGTGGCGCTGATGCCGCTGATGCGCGGTCCGCGCCCCCGTTTGTGGCGGGAGTTGCTCTGCGCCCATTTCGTCGCGGTCACCATGTGGGTGGAGGGATTCCGCCTGCTGCCCGACGTGCCGGAACACGCGCGCCCGGTCTATTCCTGCGGGCTTGGCGTCGGCCTCACGACACTGAGCATGGCGGGCACCGCGTTCGGCTTCTACCTCACCAATGCGCTGCCGGGCCCGCTCGCCGTGGCCCTGCTGCTGCTGACGCCGATTTCCTTCACCATCCTGCTGGTGCGCAACGCCCGGCAGGCGGTGGACTGGCTGGCGATCGCGCTCGGGGCGGCGATCTCGCCGCTGGTGGCCAATTCGCCCGGCGGGCTGGACCTGTTCTGGGCGGGAGTCGGCGGAGGCACGCTGGCCTTCCTCGTCGCACGCTACGGACTGAGGCGCCGCGCGTGAGCTTCTACAGCAACGAACTCACCGCCATCCTCATCGTGATCTTCGTCGGTTTCCTGCCGAACGAGGTCTGGCGCGTGTTCGGCGTGCTGTTCGGGCGCCGCATCGATGAGAACAGCCTCTTGATGCAATGGGTGCGCGCCGTGGCGACGGCGCTGCTTGCCGCCGTGGTGGCGCGGCTGGTGCTGGTGCCGAGCGGCGCGCTGGTGGCGCTGCCGCTCTGGCTACGGCTCGGCGCGGTGGGCGGCGGCATTGCCGGCTTCCTCGCCATGCGCCGCTCGGTACTGGCCGGCGTGCTCACCGGCGAGGCGGTATTGGTGATCGGTGCCTGGTGGCTCGGCGTCGGCTGACGCTCAGCCGGCCAGCGCTGCCTTGAGCCGGGCGGCCTGCTCGGCCAGCACCTCGGCGGTCTCCTTGTAGGACAGCGGCGGCTTCAGCTCGACGCCGAGGCGGCGGGGAATCACATGCACATGCAGGTGAAACACTTCCTGCCCGCCGGCATGCTCGTTGTGCTGGGTCACGGTAATGCCCTCCGCCTCGAAGGCGGTCATCTGCGCCCGCGCGATGCGCTGGGCGGCGGTGGCCACGGCGGCCAGATCGTCCGGCTCGATATCCAGCAGGTTGCGCGAGGGTGCCTTCGGGATCACCAGCGTGTGGCCCGGCGCGCGGGGCATGATGTCGAGGAAGGCGAGAACACGCGCGTCCTCATAGACGCGGTAAGCGGGCAATTCGCCGCGCAGGATCTTCGCGAAGATGTTGCCGGGATCATAGGCCATCGGAATTCTCCCCTGTCGGCCCGACCTGATGACAAGCCGGGCGCGAGCGGTCAAGTCTGGGCACAAGAGTGCAGGGCGGTCACGGCTCGTCCAGCTCGGCCGGATCGAGATCGCGGCGGAACGGGCCAAGCTCGCTCAACTCGGCGCCGGCGTCAGCGACATAGCGGCGCTCGCGTTCCAGATAATGCGCCACCGCCGCGCGGAAATCGGGATCGACGATGTAATGCGCGGAGCGGGTGGTGACGGGCAGGTAGCCGCGTGCCAGCTTGTGCTCGCCCTGCGCGCCGGCCTCCACCGTCTTCAGTCCGCGCGCGATGGCGAATTCGATGGCCTGATGGTAGCAGACCTCGAAATGCAGGAACGGGTGCTGCTCGATGGCGCCCCAGTGTCGGCCATAGAGCGCATCCGAGCCGATGAAATTGATCGCGCCGGCGATCCAGCGCCCGGCGCGCTTCGCCATCACCAGCAGGATGCGCTCCGCCATGCGCGCGCCGATCAGCGAATAGAACTGCCGGTTGAGATAGGGGCGCCCCCATTTGCGCGAGCCGGTTTCCATGTAGAAGGCAAAGAAGGCGTCCCAGGCCTCCTCGGTAATGTCGTTCCCGGTCAGCCAGTGCAGCGTGATGCCGTCTCCCAGCGCCTCGCGCCGCTCGCGCCGGATCGCCTTGCGCTTGCGCGAGGCGAGATCACCGAGGAAGGCCTCGTAGTCGCCATAGCCGCGATTGTGCCAGTGGAACTGCTGGTCGGTGCGGGGCAGGAATCCTTCCGCCTCCAGCGCCTGCGCATCGCCCTCGCCGAGGAAGGTGGCGTGAACGGAGGAGGCGCCCCGCATCTGCGCCAGCGTGAGCAGCCCGCGCCCCAGCGCCTGCCGCACGCCCATTGCCGGCGCTCCCGCCCGCACCAGCAGGCGCGGGCCGGTGGCGGGCGTGAAGGGCACCGAGACCTGCAGCTTGGGATAGTAGCGCCCGCCGGCGCGCTCGAATGCGTCCGCCCAGCCTTCGTCAAACACGTATTCGCCGCGCGAATGCGACTTGAGATAGGCGGGGCAGATGCCGAGCGGCACACCCTCCGCATCGGCCAGAACGAGATGCTGCGGCAGCCAGCCGGTGGCCCGCGACGCGGAGCCGGATTCTTCCAGCGCGGAGAGATATTCGTGCGAGACGAAGGGGTTGTAGGCGGGTTCCTCACCGCCCGTGGCAGGAGGCTCCGTCTGGCGAGGAGGGGTGTCCGAGGCCGAATCACCGTTCAATGACAACGACGTGCCGGGCGTTGTTTGCTCTTCGTTGGAGGCGGGATTGGCGCAGGCGTTCCAGTCCGCCGCCGAGAGCTTTGTGATGTCGCTCTCGACGCGCAGGGTAATCGTCTCGTCAGGCATGGGGGCGGATCGCTCGGGCGGGCGCACGGAAGGCATGGCGACAATCTGCGCGCCTTCGCGCGGCGGCGGAAGAGTGTTCACGACAAAGAGAACAGCCCCGCCGGCCGCGCCCGAAGGGCATTCAGGGCAGGAAGCCCTCGAAGATCATCTGGTCGGCATGGCGGGCCGCAACCGCGCGGTCCCCGGCGGTTCGCACCGTCCAGGTCAGCAGCGGCAGGGCGAAGGTCCGGCGCGCCAGCGCGACCGGGGCCGAGGGCAGTTCCTTCACGTAGTGGGCGATGAAATCCGGCCGTGTGCGCGGGAAATGCAGCAGATTTCCCCAGGCGAACTTGGTCGCCGGGCTCAGCATGTCCCATTCCGGGTCGTCATAGGCATGTTCCATGGTGATGCCGCGCGCAATGCGCGGCGCCAGGTGCCGCACGGCCTCGACCAGATCCGGATCGAACGACATCAGCGCCGCCGGGCCGGCATAGTCCGCAAGGTCCAGTGCCGCCCGCTCGGCCACGGCGCGATTGCCGTCGAACCGGCTCTTCAGCTCGATGATCAGCGGTACGCGGCCGGCGACCCGCGCCAGCAGCTCGGGCAGCGTCATCGTGCGGTCGGCCGTGCCGCGCAGCGCGGTCGCCCTGAACTGGGCGGCGGTGAGGGCGTGGGCCGGCCCGGTGGCGGTGGTCAGCCGCTCCAGCGTGTCGTCGTGGAACACCATGGCCTCGCCATCGGCGGAAAGCTGGATGTCCACCTCGATGGCGAAATCCCGCGCCAGCGCGGCATCCACCGCGGAGGGCGTGTTCTCGATCACGCCGCGCGCCGCATCATGCAGCGCGCGGTGGGCGATGGGCCGGGCGGTGAGCCAGGCGGGGGTGTTCATGAGAACCTGCCGATCGGGCTGCCGGGGGATCAGACGAATTCGACCACCGCCTCGATCTCGACGCTGACATTGAACGGCAGTGCCGCCACGCCCACCGCCGAGCGCGCGTGGCGGCCGGCATCGCCGAACGCCTCGACGAGGAGGTCGGAGGCGCCGTTCACCACTTTGGGCTGGTCGGTGAAGTCCGGTGCGGAATTGACGAAGGCCACCAGCTTGACCACGCGCTTCACCCGGTCGAGATCGCCGAGCGCGGCCTTCACCTGCGCCATGATGTTGATGGCGCACTGGCGCGCGGCGGCGCGGCCGCCCTCGATATCGGCCTCACCCGTGAGCTTGCCGGCGAGGAACTTGCCCTCGGCCACGGAGATCTGTCCGGAAATCCACAGCTGGTTGCCGCTGATCACGGTCGGCACATAATTGGCCGCCGGCGCGGTGGCGGCGGGAATGGTGATGCCGAGAGCCGCGAGCTTCGCCTCAACCGTACCGGACATGTCAATCTCCATGCTAATCTGCTGCGTGAAGGGCGCGTTGGAGCCTGCCAACATGTCGCCCTTGTTCTCGCCTTGTGTTCGGGGTGCGATGTTTGTCTGATCGACCAGCCGTGCGCAAGTCGTGCGCCTTCGCCGAAGGGAAATCCAACCTGATGCCCGCACCCGTGCCCGCCCGCGCGTTTCCGCGCCTGTCCTTGCCCGGCCCATCCTCACGCGGCAAATCCCTGCCCGGATTCGCCGCGCTCGCGCTGCTTCTGGCCGCGGTGGTGCCGGCCGGCGCCGTGCAACTCTCGCCGCACCGGGCGACCTATGCGCTGACGCTGGATGGCGCCAAGCCCTCCAAGCGCATCAACGCCGCCAAGGGGGAGATCGTGTACGAATTGCGGGGGGATGCTTGCGCCGGCTATTCCGTGCAATTGCGGCAGGCGACCGCGCTGGAAACCGAAGGCGGGCGGGTGAACAGCGCCATCGACACGGCCACCTGGGAGGATGGCGATTCCAACGCCTACCGCTTCCGCGTGACCAACACGATCAACGGCTCCGCGCCCGAGGAGGCCGACGGGGTCGCCGAGCGCCGCGATGGCCGGCTGGTGGTGACGGCCACCAAGCCCTCCTCCGCCACTCTGGAACTCGGCAAGACCGTGCTTCTGCCCACCCAGCACGTGCTGCGCGTGCTCGCCGCCGCCCAGCAGCACGAGGCGACCCTTGAGGCGCCGGTCTATGACGGCTCGCCCGATGCCAAGAAGATCTACGATACGCTCTCGGTCATCGGGCGCGGCACGGCCGATCCCAAGGGGCTGGAAGAGGTTGCCACAAGCGGCGACCTCGCCGGGCGCACGCGCTACCCCGTGACGATCAGCTATTACGAGCGCGGCGCCGCCGCGCAGACGCCCGACTACACGATCAGCTTCGACCTGTTCGACAATGGCGTGAGCCGCGCCCTGAAGCTCGACTATGGCGATTTCGCGCTGCGCGGCACGCTCACTTCCTACGAGGCGCTGCCGCAGGAGAATTGCTCGAAATAGCCGGATCATCCGCCCGCGATTCGTCCGGCACGTTGCGGTGGGGCTGGGTCGGCCCGCGTCCGCGCGGGCTGTCGAGCAGGATGCCGCGATCGATGATCGCCTTGCCGAAACGGGCGCGCAGGTCATCCACCGCCAGTTCCGCCTTGCCCTTCTTGGTGGCCTGCATGTCGACGAGGTCGGCGGGATCGGCAAGGGCGGGATCGGCGAGTTCGGAGACGCCGACCCCGATCAGCCGGAAGCGTCGCCCGTCCGCCTCCTTCGCCAGCAACTCGCGCGCGTGCTCGAAGATGCGGTGGGCGAGGCGGGTCGGATCCTCCAGCGAGCGGGCGCGGGTGATGAGCCGGAAATCCGCCGTCTTCAGCTTCAGCGTCACCGTGCGCCCGGCATGGCCGGCGGCCTTCAGCCGGTCGGAGAGCTTGCGCGAGAGGGCGTAGAGTTCCTGCTCCAACGCGCGGAACTCGGCAATGTCGACATCGAAGGTCGTCTCGGTCGAGACGCTCCTGGTCTCGCGCTCGGGGTTCACGCGGCGCTCGTCAATGCCGCGCGCCAGGCGGTGGAGCCGCAGCCCCTCATTGCCGAAGCGGCGGGCGAGGGTGGCCTCATCCGCGGCCTGCAGATCGGCGATGAGGCGGAAGCCCTCGCGGGCGAGCCGCTCCTGCGTCGCCTTGCCCACGCCCCAGATGGTGCCGACGCTGCGCGGGGCGAGAAAGCCGGCCGCCTCGGCCGCGCCGATCACCGCGAAGCCGCGCGGCTTGTCGAGATCGGAGGCGATCTTGGCGAGGAACTTGTTCGGCGCCAGCCCGACCGAGAGGGTGACGCCGATTTCCGCCTCGACGGCGCGGGCGAGCCGGGCGAGGGCGCGTGCCGGGCTCTCGCCGTGCAGGCGGGCGGTGCCGGCAAGGTCGAGAAAGGCCTCGTCGATCGACAGGGGCTCGACCAGCGGCGTGAGGTGCAGCATCCGCTCGCGGATCTGCCGGCCGACGCTGACATATTTCGCCATGTTCGGCTTCACCACGACGGCCTCGGGGCAGAGCGCCAGCGCCTTGAACATCGGCATGGCCGAGCGCACGCCCTTGACCCGTGCGAGATAGCAGCAGGTGGAGACCACGCCGCGCTTGCCGCCGCCGATGATGACCGGCACGTCGCGCAGCGCGGGATCGTCGCGCTTTTCCACCGCCGCGTAGAAGGCGTCGCAATCGACATGGGCGATGTGCAGGCGGTCAAGCTCGGCATGGCGGGTGATGCGCGGGCTGCCGCAATGGCGGCAACGCATGGCATCGCCCGCCTCATGCAGGCAATCGCGGCAGAAGGCCGGCTCGCCCGCCATGGCGCCTCTCAGTCCCCCTTGGTCCCGTCATGGGCGAGGATCTCACGCGCGGCCACCACATGGCCGGGATCGATGCCCGCCTCGCCCGCATAGGCGATGAGAAGATCCTGCCGGTTGATCAGGAAGTCCAGCAGCGCCACGTGAAAGGGCGTGGATCCCGCGATGCCGCGCAGGTCGGCGGGCGAGAGACCGCTCTCGGCGAGGAAGGGGCCGATCCGCTCGGGATCGGCGGCGAGAAAGCCGAGCGCGCCGAGGGCGACCTCGCGGGCGGCCTGTCCGGTGGACAATGACTTCGATCTGCGACTGTGCATTTGCGGTTCCGTAAGGAATGCGGGCGTAGGCTGCGCTCACGAAGAGCGGCCGACGCCTGCTGGATAGTGGCCCGCGTGCGGACCGTCGACGACGAACTCAAAGACGCAACGGACCCACGCCCGATGTCCAAGACCGTTCTGATCGTTGAGGATAATGAGCTGAATATGAAGCTCTTCAACGATCTTCTCGAAGCCCACGGCTATGTGACCCTCGGTACCCGGCATGGGCTCGAGGCGTTGGATCTGGCGCGCAAGCACCGGCCGGACCTCATTCTCATGGACATCCAGCTGCCGGAGATTTCCGGCATCGATGTCACCCGTCGGCTGAAGGCCGATCCGGAGCTGAAGGCCATACCCGTCATCGCCGTCACCGCCTTCGCCATGAAGGGCGACGAGGAGCGGATTCGCGAGGGCGGCTGCGAAGCCTATCTGTCCAAGCCCATTTCCGTCGCCAAGTTCCTGGAAACGGTCCGCCAGTTTCTCCCCGACGAGTGAGTCGGGGCGAACCGGCCGGCAGCGCACGCCCCGTTCGACCAATGCGGCCGGGGGAGCGAATCTTGCGAAACTAGTTCGACTTTGTTGTCGAGAGCCTCGCAACCCCGTTGCTTTCGCCCACGGTTGAGCTAGCTTTATAGCGGTATCGCCTTGCCCTGCGGAGTGCTCGGGTCCGCCGCATCTCCTGGGTCCGTAGGGTTCGGTCGGCGGGCGGTGGTGTTGGATGGCCTCTCCTCACCACTGCCTGCCGATCACCGATTCCGCCGCCCGGCCCGCCGGGGGCGAGCAAGGGATGCACCGATCCGGCACCGCGACCTCGTCCACCGCGACACCGTCCGCTACACGGTCCGCGTCTGGCCGGGCGATCGCAGCATTAAAAAAGGCGCCTTTCGGCGCCTTTTTTGTTCCAGCGGCGGCGTCTGGCGACGCCGGCTCAGCTGAACGTGCGGATCACTTGATCTTGCCTTCGCGGAACTCGACGTGCTTGCGCGCGACGGGATCGTACTTCTTCACGACCAGCTTGTCGGTCATGGTGCGCGAGTTCTTCTTGGTAACATAGAAGAAGCCGGTGTCGGCGCTGGACACGAGCTTGATCTTGATGGTCGTTGCCTTGGCCATTGACCGGGTCTCCTGCTACGTGGCCGCAGCCACGCCGAATTTATCTGGATCGCGCGGCATAGGTGCCGCTCGTTGGCGTCCGTATCCGTGATCGGGACGCGAATGTCAAGAATTCCCGTTCAGCGGTCGCGCCATATCTGGCCGGCGACCACCACGGCATACATCACGAGAAAGCCGCCAATGGCCCAGGCGAAGCCGTGCGGGTCGAACAATTGCATGCCACCGCCCACCGTGGTCGGGCCGAGGATCAGGCCGAGCGAATACAGCATCACGAAGCCTGCATTGGCGGTGGCCAGCGCCGCCCCGTCGAATCGGGCGCCCAGCAGGGCGAGCCCGATCGTGTAGAGGCCGGCGACGATTCCCGTGGTGATGAACACCGTCGCCCACATCGCCCAGCCGTCGATGGCGAGGTAGGGCATGAGAAAAGCACCGACGATGCCGACCATGCCGCAGCCGAGCAGCATCTTGCGCCGGTCCAGCCGGTCGCTCAGCAGCCCGATCGGCAGTTGCAGCGCCACATTGCCCAGTTCGGCGATGGTGAGCAGCAGCGCCGCCTGCGGGGCGTCGAGCCCCCGCCGCAGGCCATAGAGCGGGAGGAAATTGACCAGTCCGGTCTCCACCGCGCCGAACACGAAGGCGGCCAGCGTCGCCGCCGGCGCAATGCGCAGCAGGCTCAGCACGCCGCCGGAGCTTTCGGTCTCGATGGACGGCGCTCCGGCCGCGCCGATCATCACGGGAATGGCCGCGAGCCCGATACAGGCGGCACCGGCCAGATAGGGCGGCCAGCCCGTGGTGCCGACCAGACTGAGAATCGCCGGCCCGCCGGCAAAGCCGGCCGAAAGCACCGTGGCATAAATGCCTATGACCAGCCCGCGCCGGTTGCTCGGCGACGCGGCGTTGATCCAGAATTCGCTGACCACGAACAGCACGCAGAGCGCCGCGCCGAAGACGAAGCGCAGCGGAAACCACAGCGGGAAGGACGACGTGACCTTGAACGCGAGCAGGCTCACGGCCGCCGTGGCGATGGCCGTCAGCAGCAGCGGGCCCGCGCCGAAGCGGCGCACCATGTTGGGCAGGAAGGGCGCGAGGGCAATGGTCGCCACGCCGCCGACCGCGGTGTTGATGCCGATCCAGGTCGAGGAAATGCCGCGCGCGTCGAGCTCGAAGGCCAGCAGCGGAATCGACAGCGCGAGCCCGAGCCCGACCGCGGATATGGCGCCGATGGCCGCGGCGATGGAGGCGATATTGATGTCGCGGCGCGCGACCGGGGCATGCATGGCGTCACCTGAGAGGGCCTCTTGAGCGTCGTCGAACCAAGCGGATTCAGGCTCGCGTGAAGAAAACGCATCAAGGCAAGACCTGAGGAATTTTCGCCGAACGCGTGTTTGGCGAAAATTCTCCAGCGGCCGCCTCGTCTAAACCATGCGCCGTGAAAGTCGAATGACTTTTGGCAATGCCAGCATGACGGGCATTTCTGGATCGGGCGGCGGGTCAGCCGCGACGGACCCGGCGGCTGCGGCGATCCGCCATCAGGCCAGCGTCTCGCGCAACATGCGGCCGGCGCGCGCGAAATAGAACGGCACCGGCGTCCACGGGCGATTGCCCGCCTTCAGCCGGGCTTCTACTTCCTCGATGATGACAAGCGTGATGCGCGGCACCTCGGCGGCCTTGGCCTCGCTGAATGTCATCCAGGCGAGTTCCACCAGCTCCGTGTCGGGGCCGATATTGCGCTCCTCGCGGTGGGCGATCTCGCCGGCATCGGCGAGGAAGAAGCGCGTGTCGAAACGGCGGGGCAGGCTCGGCGGGGTGATGGCGCGGGCCACGAAGGTCAGCGCCTCCAGGCTGGGAAACACGCCGGCATCGCCGAAGCCCTGCCAGCTCGGCGGCAGGTTCTCCGGTATTCCGGCCTCGCGCGTGCCGATCAGCAGGCCGGTCTCTTCGCAGGTCTCGCGGATGGCGGCCAGCGCCAGCGCGCGCGCCCGTGCCGCGCTCGGCCGGACGACGCGGGCGAGCAGGCGGCGCTCGCTCTCGGTGTCGAGCATGCCGTAGACCGGCACGCGGCGATCCTGCGGATCGACCCGCCCGCCGGGGAAGACGAACTTGCCGGGCATGAATTTCAGTGCCGGGTTGCGGCGCCCCAGCAGGAGGCGCGGCGTGCGCCGGGAGCGGTCGACCAGCACCAGCGTCGCCGCATCGACCGGACGCACGGGAGCGGCGGCCCGAGGGGCGGTCCGAGGGGCGGTCGGCTCGGTCGCGAGGGCGCGCGGCGCATCGAAGCGCGCGGAAACGTCGGTCGGGATCATCGCGGGGGCTGCTCAGGTTCGGCGGCTGGGAGGAACGGGGTCATGCTCGCCATCGGCCGGGTCGAAGCCGTGCATGCGCAGCGCCCATTGATAGCCGATCAGCGCGCCCTTCACCGGGGGCAGCAGCACGAGCGCGAGAATGAGCGTCAGCGGCAGCCAGATGGTGAGGTGGATCCACAGGGCCGGGCGCAGCGCCATTTCCACGGTCAGCAGCAGCGGCACGACGATGTGGCCGACAAGGGTGATGACCATGTAGGGCGGGGCATCGTCCGCCCGGTGATGCCACAATTCCTCGCCACAGCTCGGGCAGGTCTCGTTCACCTTGAGATAGGCGTTGTACAGCGCGCCCTTGCCGCAGGCCGGGCAGCGCATGCGAAAACCGTTGATCAGTGCCGGCCCCACCGGACGGGCGGGCCCGCCCGCCATCTTGTGCCCGCCGATCGGGGGCGTCGACATCTGCCGTGCGGTCATTGCCGGTTGCCTCCAATCGCTCTCGGGCGTCATCGCCGCTTGCCGGGCCGCTTGGACGTCGCGGAGCGCTGGTCCGGGCGGCGGTAGCCGCCGCGTCCCGGTGCTCCCGATCCGCGCCGGCCGCCCGCGACCCGTGCGCCTTCCGATAGTAGCTCGAAGCGCAGCGCGCCAGCCACCGGCGCGGCTTCCACCAGCTTCACTTCGACGCGGTCGCCCAGCCGGTGCATCTCGCCGCTGCGCTCGCCGATCAGCGCGTGGCGGGCCTCATCATAGAGATAATAGTCCTGGCCCAGCGTCGCGGCGGGAATGAAGCCGTCGGCGCCGGTATCGTCCAGCGCGACGAACAGCCCGGCCTTGGTGACGCCGGCAATGCGGCCATGGAAGGTCGCGCCGATCTGCTGCGCCATATGGTGGGCGATCAGCCGGTCGATGGTCTCGCGCTCGGCCGCCATGGCGCGGCGCTCGCTGGCCGAGATGCGCGCGGCGATTTCCGCCAGCTGCTCCGGGGTCGTGCTCTCGGGCAGCCCGTCGCGGCCGAAATCCAGCGCGCGGACCAGCCCGCGATGCACGATGAGGTCGGCATAGCGGCGAATCGGCGAGGTGAAATGCGCGTAGCGGCGCAGATGCAGGCCGAAATGACCGTAATTCTCCTGCGCGTACTCCGCCTGCGCCTGGCTGCGCAGGATCACCTGGTTCACCAGCGGCGCCAGTTCGGTGCCGACGACGCGGGCGAGGATCTCGTTGAACTGGGCGGGGCGCACCGTCTCGCTCTTGGCCAGCTTGATGTCCAGGGTCTGCAGGAATTCGCGCAGGCCCGACATCTTCTCCAGCGAAGGCTGGTCATGCACACGGTAGACGAGGGGGGTGCGCTTTTCCTCCAGCGTCTCGGCGGCGGCGACGTTGGCGAGGATCATGAATTCCTCGATCAGCTTGTGCGCGTCCAGCCGCTCGGGAACGATCACCTTGTCCACCGTGCCATCGGGCTTGAGCAGGATCTTGCGCTCGGGCAGGTCGAGTTCCAGCGGCGAGCGGGCATCGCGCGCCGTCTTCACTGCCGCGTAGGCCGCCCAGAGCGGGCGCAGCACCTCGTCGAGGATCGGCGCCGTGGTGTCGTCCGGCCGGCCATCGATCGCCGCCTGCGCCTGCGCATAGGCGAGCTTGGCGGCTGAGCGCATCATGATTCGGTGGAAGCTGTGGCGCTTCTTGCGGCCATTGGCGCCCACCACCATGCGCACGGCCAGGGCCGGGCGGTCTTCCAGCGGGCGTAGCGAGCACAGGTCGTTGGAAATGCGCTCGGGCAGCATCGGCACCACCCGGTCGGGGAAATACACCGAATTGCCGCGCACCAGCGCCTCGCGGTCCAGCGCGCTGCCGGGGCGCACATAGGCCGCCACGTCGGCGATGGCGACGGTGAGGATGAAGCCGCCCTCATTGTCGGGATCGAGATCCGGCACGGCGTGCACCGCGTCGTCATGGTCCTTGGCGTCGGGCGGATCGATGGTGACGAGCGGCAGGTCGCGCCAGTCCTCGCGCGTCTCAAAGCGCCCGTTGAGGGTGGCCGGCCGTGCCGCCTCCGCTTCCGCCAGGGTCTCACGGCGAAACACGCTGGGAATGCTGTGCGCGTAGATGGCGATGAGGCTGATCGCCTTCTCGGTGGCCACCGAGCCGAGCCGCTCCTTCACCCGCGCGATGGGCAGACCATAGGCATGGTGGCGCACCACCTCCACCGCCACCAGGTCGCCTTCCTCCGCATCGCCGGCAAAATCCGGTGGGATGGCGAGTTCGCGGCCCATGTTGCGCTTGTCGACGGGAACGAGCCGCCCGCCGCCCTGCGCGTCGCGCCGGAAGATGCCGAGCGTCAGCGCGCGCGCCTTGTCGATCAGCTTGAGCACGTGGCCATTGTGGCGGATGCGCCCGTCCGCTTCGGGAATCTCCTCGGTCTTCAGCAGCACGCGGTCGCCGATGGTGGGCGCCGGCCCGGCCACCCGGCCGCGACGCGCCAGACGCACGAGGATGCGCGGCGCCTCGCCCTGCTCTTCCTCGTCCCAGTCGACCGGCTGGGCGATGAGTTCGCCGTCCTCGTCGCGCTCCACAATTTCGGCCATGACGATGGCGGGCAGGGCGCCGGGGACATGCAGCTTGCGGCGCTTGCGCCCGATCACGCCTTCCTCGGCGAGTTCGCGCAGCACGTCCTTGAGAATGATTCGGTCGCTGCCATCGAGGCCGAAATGGCGTGAAATCTCCCGCTTGCCGACATCCCCGCCATGCGTGGCGATGAACGCCATCAACTCCTCGCGAGTGGGCAGTCCCCGGGGCGGACGGGGCGAGGAGGGCTTGCGTATCTTCGGCTTCAAGGGTTTGCGCACTGGTCAGGGGTCCGTGAATGACGTTGCGACGCTAGCGGTTACGCGCAGCCGCGTCGACCGGGCAACGCGGCGTCAGGGCGCCATGGCGTGCGCGGTCTCTTGCAATTGATGGTTTATGCGCCGATTTTGCCGCGCGCTCCCCGGGGCGGGGACCCCCGATCTGAAAGCTGCCCGATGGACGCCCACTCCCCCACTGCCGATTACCAGCTGGCCCATGCCGAGATTCGCACCATCATCATCGGCGTGATGCTGGCCATGTTCCTCAGCGCGCTGGACCAGACCATCATCGCCACCGCGCTGCCGACCATCGGCGCGCAGTTCGGCGATCTCGAAAGCATTTCCTGGGTCGTCACCGCCTATCTGCTGACCGGCACGGCGGTGACGCCGCTGGTGGGCAAGCTGGCCGATATTCACGGCCCCCGGCCGGTGCTGCTGGCGTCGATCGCGCTGTTTCTCATCGGCTCGGTGCTGTGCGCGCTGGCCCCCGGCATGATGTGGATGATCGCCGGGCGCGCCGTGCAGGGGCTCGGCGGGGGCGGGCTCATCGCGCTGGCGCAGACCATCATCGGGCTGCTCGTGGCCCCGCGCGAGCGTGGGCGCTACCAGGCCTATTTCGCCGCGGTGTTCATCACCTCCAGCATTGCCGGACCGATTCTCGGCGGATTCTTCGCCGAGCACCTGCACTGGTCGCTCATTTTCTGGATCAACGTTCCGCTCGGCATCGGCGCGGCCGCCATGAGCGACCGGGCGCTGCGCCGGCTGCCGGCGCATCACCACCCGCACCGGCTGGACATTCTCGGTGCCGGACTGATGTGCGTGGCGACCGTGCTGCTGCTGCTCGCTCTCACCTGGGGCGGGACGCGGTTTGCCTGGGCCTCGGCACCCATCATCACCCTTCTGGCCGGATCGGCGGTGGTGTGGGCGGGCTTCGCCGTGCGAGTCGTCACGGCGGCCGAGCCGCTGCTGCCCGTCGCCGTGCTGTCCAACCAGGTGGTGCGCACCGGGGTGCCGGCGGCGGCCTTCGCGATGGGAACGCTGATCGGCCTGTCGATCCAGCTGCCGCTTTATCTCGAGGGTGTGCTGCGCCTCAGCGCCTCGGCCTCGGGCATGGCGCTGATTCCGCTGATGGGCGGCGTGGTGGTGGGGGCGACCGGCGCGGGCCGGATGATGAGCCGCGCAGTGCACTACAAGCGCCTGTCGTTCGTGGGGCTGCTGGCGGCGATCGCCGCGCTGCTGATTCTGGCGGTGTGGCCGATCGGCCTGCACGTCTTCACGGTGTGCGCGGCGATGGGCGTGGTGGGCATCGGGCTTGGCACGGTGTTGCCGGTCTCCACCGTCGCCATCCAGAACGCCGTCCCGCTGCCGCAGATGGGCACGGCGACGGGGGTGGTCAATTTCTTCCGATCGCTCGGCGGCGCGGTGCTGACGGCCGGATTCGGCGCCATCGTCATCGGCATGTCCGGCATCGAGGGCGGCTCGCTGCTGGAGGCGCTGCTGGCCGGGGAGACGCGGGTCGGCCCGCTCGCCGGCGCATTTCGCTGGGTGTTCGCTGCCGCCGCCGCCGCGCTGTCGATCTCGCTGGTCGCGCTGCTGCTGATGGAGGAGCGCCCGCTGCGCTCGGGCCATGCGCCGGCACCGACGCTGACCGAATAGCGCACCCGCTCGCGATCTCATTCCCGCGCAGGCCTTCGCGGGGAACGCTCCCGTGAAGGCCCTGGCGCGAGGCGAGGTGAAGGACGCTAGGCGCCCTTCACCGCCTTCTTGGCGGGAGCCTTGGTGGCCGCGGTTTTGGTTGCCGTTTTCGTTGCCGTCTTGGCGGCGGTCTTCTTGGCCGCCGCTTTCTTCGCGGGAGCCTTGGAGGCCTTGCCTTCCGTCGCGCCGGTCGCGGCCTTGGCAGCCGACGCGCGGCTTGGCGCCTTGGCCGGCACGGCGCCGCCCTTGGCGGTGATCATCTCCACTGCCTGATCCAGCGTGACGGTTTCGGGATCCATGTCCTTGGGCAGAGTCGCGTTGACCTTGCCGTGGTTGACATAGGCACCGAACCGCCCCGGACGCACCGTGATCGCCCCGCCAAGCGTGGGATGATCGCCCAGCGCCCGCCCGCCGGTGGCCCCGCGGCCGCGGCCCGGGCCCTTGTTCTGCTTGTCCGCGATCAGCGCCACGGCCCGGTTGATGCCGACCGACAGCACGTCGTCATCGGCTTCCAGATTGGCGTAGATCTTTCCGTACTGCACATAGGGACCGAACTTGCCGATGCCCGCCAGGATCGGGTCGCCGCTGTCGGGATGCCGGCCGATCTCGCGCGGCAGGGACAGCAGGGACAACGCGGTGTCGAGATCGACATCGGCCGGCGCGAGCCCCTTGGGCAGGCTGGAGCGCTTGGGCTTTTCCCCATCCTTGGCCTCGCCAAGCTGAAGATAGGTGCCGAAGCGGCCATCGCGCACCGTCACTTCGAGACCCGTCGCCGGATCGGTGCCGAGCACGCGGGTGCCGTTCCCCTCCGCCGGCTTGTCGGGATCGCCGTTCTGCACCGCCAGCGGGCGGGTATATTTGCATTCGGGATAGTTCGAGCAGCCGATGAAGGCGCCGTACTTGCCGACTTTCAGCGACAGCCGGCCGGTGCCGCAATGCGGGCACAGGCGCGGGTCGGTGCCATCTTCCTTGGGCGGGAACATGTGCGCGGTCAGCAACTCGTCGAGCCGGTCGATCACCTCGGAGACGCGCAGATCCTTGGTCTCGCCCACGGCGGCGGCGAAATCGCGCCAGAAGTCGCGCAGCACGTCCTTCCAGTCGAGTTCGCCGGCCGAGATCTTGTCCAGCTTTTCCTCGAGATCGGCCGTGAAGTCATATTCCACATAGCGGTCGAAGAAACTCTCCAGGAAGGCGGTGACCAGCCGGCCCTTGTCCTCGGGCACCAGCCGGCGCTTGTCGAGCCGCACATATTCGCGGTCGCGCAGCACGGCGAGCACCGAGGCATAGGTCGAGGGGCGGCCGATGCCCAGCTCTTCCATGCGCTTGACCAGCGACGCCTCGGAATAGCGCGGAGGCGGCTCGGTGAAGTGCTGCTCGGCCTTGATGCCCTTGTTGGCGAGGCGCTCGCCGGCCGACATTCCGGGCAGGCGGCGATTCTCCTCCTCTTCCTCTTCGTCGTCGCGGCTCTCGCGATAGAGGGTGAGGAAGCCGTCGAACTTGATCACCGTGCCGGTGGCGCGCAGTTCCAGCGTCCGTCCGGCCGCCACGGCGTCGATGTCGACCGTGGTGCGCTCCATCTCGGCCGATTCCATCTGGCTCGCGATGGTGCGCAGCCATATCAGCTCATAAAGCTTGGCCTGCTCGGGTTCGAGGTGGCGCATCACGTCCCGGGGCAGACGCGACATCTCCGTCGGGCGGATCGCCTCATGCGCTTCCTGCGCGTTCTTGGCCTTGGCGGTGTATTTGCGCGGGGCCGAGGGCAGGTAGCGATCGCCATAATCGCGCCCGATGAGCGAACGCGCCGCGGCGATGGCTTCCGGTGCCATGTCGACGCCGTCGGTTCGCATATAGGTGATCAGGCCGACCGTCTCGCCGCCCACGTCCACGCCTTCATAGAGGCGCTGGGCGATGCGCATGGTGATGGCCGGCGCGAAGCCGAGCTTGCGGCTGGCTTCCTGCTGCAGGGTGGAAGTGGTGAAGGGCGGGTAGGGGTGGCGCCGCGCGGGCTTGGCCTCGACGCTGCGCACCTTGTAATCGGCCGCCTCCAGCGCCTGACGGAAGGCGCCGGCCTCCTCGGCGGTGCCGACATCCAGCCGGGTGATCTTCTTGCCGTCGGCACCGACCAGCCGCGCCTCGAAGGTCTCGCTGCGCGGGGTGGCGAGCAGGGCCGCGATCGACCAGTACTCGCGCTGGACGAAGGTTTCGATCTCGCGTTCGCGGTCGCAGACGAGACGCAGCGCCACCGATTGAACGCGCCCCGCGGAGCGCGCCCCGGGCAGCTTGCGCCACAGCACCGGCGAGAGCGTGAAGCCGACGAGATAGTCGAGCGCACGCCGGGCGAGATAGGCGTCCACCAGCGCCGCGTCGATGGTGCGCGGATGCTTCATCGCCTCCAGCACCGACTGTTTGGTGATGGCGTTGAAGACCACGCGCGAAACCGGCGTGTCCTTGAGGGCGCGCTTTTCCTTCAGCACCTCCAGCACATGCCAGGAAATCGCCTCGCCTTCCCGATCCGGGTCGGTGGCGAGGATGAGCCCATCGGCATCCTTCACGGCTCGGGCGATGTCGGAAAGCCGCTTCTGCGACTTGGGATCGACATCCCACAGCATGGTGAAATCCGTTTCGGGGTCGACCGAGCCGTCCTTCGCTGGAAGGTCGCGCACGTGCCCATACGAGGCGAAAACCTCGTAGCCCGATCCAAGGTATTTATTGATCGTCTTCGCCTTTGCAGGCGATTCAACGATGACGACCTGCATGCGTCCGCCGCGTTCGTTATATGTTCATCCCAAAGCGGCCCGGAAAATGGGGTAGCTGTCCCGCCCTGTCAAATAGGGCGTCGCCGCTCCCCGGCCGAACAGGGCCTTTCGCCGTCATCGCCGATGACGATTTACGGTTTCGCACGGCTTTTCGGACACACCTTTTGGCCGCGAGACTTCCGACGAATGACAATTAATGATAATTTATATCGACCATTTTGCACCTAAAGGTTGCACGCATTGCTCGTCGGCCTGGCTGACGATCGTCCTCCCGATCCTCAGCGACAGGCGCCCCGTGCACGATATTGATCGCGATTTCCAACCGAAGCGCGAAGTCGTGAGCTATATCGCCGATATAGCTCACGAACTCGCGACATTGGCTGCGGGACACAACCTGCACGTCCTGCGCTATCTGCTGGAGATGGCGCGGGACGAGGCCCGCGGACTGAAAAACCCGCTTCACGAGGACACGGAGGTCGATCGCTCCTGAAGCGGGCGCGCGCGGACGATCCACGCAATCACATGGCGGGAGCATCCGCCCGCGCGCATTCAGGGGAGCTCACGCAAGCAGCGAGACGCGCCCGCCGGCGTGGCGCTCCAGCCGCCCGGCAAGCTCAAGTTCGAGCAGCACGATCTGCGCCTCGGCGGCGCTGCAGCCGGCCATCGAGACGAGGTCGTCGACCGGCAACGGAGTCGTGCCCAGCAGGCCGAGCAGCCGGCTGCGCGCATCGTCGCTCGGCTCGAACATGTCGAGCGCCATGTCGGGCTCCTCCTCGACCCGGAAGGCCGACGGGCGCCCACGCAGCGAGGACAGCACCTCGATCACGTCGTCGGCGCCCGTCACCAGCGCCGCCCCCTGCTTGATGAGGCCATTGGTGCCGGCCGCGCGCGGATCGAGCGGCGAGCCGGGCACCGCCAGCACTTCGCGGCCCTGTTCGCCCGCCAGCCGGGCGGTGATGAGCGAGCCGGAGCGCTCCGCCGCCTCCACCACAACCACGCCGAGCGTCATGCCCGACACCAGCCGGTTGCGACGCGGGAAATCGCGTGCGCGCGGCTCCCAGCCCATCGGCATTTCGGTGAGCACCACGCCCTGCTCGACGATGCGGGCGTGCAGCGCGTCGTTCTCGCGCGGGTAGGGGCGATCGAGCCCACCGGCGATGACCGCCGCCGTGCCGGTGGCCAGGCTCGCCGCGTGGGCATCCGCGTCGATGCCGCGCGCCAGTCCGGACACCACCAGCCAGCCGGCCTCGCCGAGCCCGCGGGCGATGCGCGCGGTCATGGTCCGCCCGGCGCCGGAGGCATTGCGCGAGCCGACAATGGCCACCGCCGGCCTGGACAGGAGTTCGATCCGCCCACGCATGGCGATCAGCGGCGGCGCGTCGTCGATCTCACGCAGCAGGGCGGGATATTCCGGCTCGCCAAGCGCCACCAGCCGCGCACCGATGCGCTCCAGCGCGGCGATCTCGGCCTCGACCTCGGCCAGGGTGGGAATGCGCGGGGGAATGAGCCGCCCGCCGCGCCGCGCCATGCCCGGCAGCGCCTCTAGCGCGGCCGCCGCGCCGCCGAATCGGTTGATCAAGCCGCGAAAGGCGCGCGGCCCGACATTTTCGGTGCGGATGAGACGGAGCCAGTCGCGGCGCTGGTCGGGATCGAGGTGAATGCCGCGGCCGGACAATGGCTCAGCCCTTCTTGCCGATCTTGCCTTCGGTGCCCGCCAGCAGCCGCGCGATATTGGCACGGTGCATGAACCACAGCATCACCGTGAGGATGCCCAGCACCAGCGCGGTGTGCGACGCGCCGAACATGAGCGCCGCCAGCGTCGTGAGCACGCTGGCGATCAGCGCGGAGAGCGAGGAGTAGCGGGTGACGAAAGCGATGGCGATCCAGGACAGGGCGAAGACGAGCGCGGCCTGCCAGATCAGCGCCAGCGTCACGCCGAGAAAGGTCGCCACGCCCTTGCCGCCCTTGAAGCCCAGCCAGACCGGGAAGAGATGGCCGAGAAAGGCGCCGAAGGCCGCGGGGTAGGCCGCCTCGGGGCCGATGAGATAGCGGGCCAGCAGCACCGCCACCGTGCCTTTCAGCGCGTCGCCCAGCAGCGTCGCGGCGGCGAGGCCCTTGCGGCCGGTGCGCAGCACGTTGGTCGCGCCGATATTGCCCGAGCCGATGCTGCGAATATCCTGCGTGCCGGCCGCCCGCGTCAGCAGGAGGCCGAACGGTATGGAGCCGAGAAGATAGCCGAGCAGCAACGCGGCATAGCTCGACAGCGTGGGCAGGGACCAGCTCATGCCTCGACCTTAATGGGTTTCGCGCGAAAGTGAATGACGCGGCGGCGTGCGCCGCCGCGTGGTTCACACGTATTCGAACACCGTCCGCCCGGCCACCAGCGTGCGCACCACCCGGCCCTCGAAACGGGCCTCGTCGAACGGCGTGTTGCGGCTGCGCGACTTCAGCGTCGCGGCATCGAGCAGCCACGCCGCGTCCGGGTCGATGAGCGCGATGTCGGCCGAGCGGCCCGGCCGCAGCGTGCCGGCGGGCAGGCCGAGCAGTTCGGCGGGCCGCGTCGACATGGCGCGGATCAGCGTCATCAGCTCCACGCTGCCGTCATTCACCAGCCGCAGCCCGGCCGCCAGCATGGTTTCCAGCCCGATCGCGCCGAACGCCGCTTCCGAGAAGGGCAGGCGCTTGACGTCGACATCCTGCGGGTCGTGATCGGAGACGATGACGTCGATCAGCCCGTCCGCCACCGCCTGCACCAGCGCGCGGCGGTCCGGCTCGGCGCGCAGCGGCGGGGTCAGCTTGAAGAAGGTGCGGTAGCCGACCACGTCGCGCTCGTTGAGCGTCAGGTGGTTGATGGAGGCGGAGGCCGTCACCGGCAGGCCGGCTTGCTTGGCGCGGCGCAGCACGTCGAGCGATTCGGCGCAGGTCAGCGAGGCCGCGTGGTAGCGCCCGCCGGTCATGGCGGCGAGCCGCACGTCGCGCTCCAGCACGATCGCCTCGGCGGCCTTCGGCACGCCGGCGAGGCCGAGGCGCGAGGCAAGCTCGCCCTCGTTCATCACGCCTTCGCCGGCCAGCGAGGCGTCCTGCGTGTGATGCACGATCAGCGCATCGAAATGGCGCCCGTAGACGAGGGCACGGCGCAGCACCTGCGCGGTCGGCACCGAGCGCGTGCCATCGGTGAAGGCGACGGCGCCGGCCTCCCGCAGCAGGCCGATCTCGGTCATCTCGCGCCCCTCCAGCCCCTTGGTGAGGGCGGCCATGGGATGGACATGGACGATGGCGGTGTCGCGGGCGCGGCGCAGCACGAAATCGACGATGGCCGGCTCGTCGATGATCGGGTCGGTATCGGGCTGGCAGATGATGGTGGTGACGCCGCCGGCGGCCGCCGCCTGGCTGGCCGAGGCCAGCGTCTCGCGGTGCTCGGCGCCCGGCTCGCCGATAAAGGCGCGCATGTCGACGAGGCCGGGCACCGCGATGAGGCCGCGGCAATCGACGATCTCGGTACCGTCGGGCAGGCCGGCATTGCGCAGGCTGCCGGCCATGTCCTTGATCACCCCGTCGGCGATCAGGATGTCGCCCTGGGTATCGAGGTCGCGCGAGGGGTCGAGAATGCGCGCGCCGGCGAGGAGAGTGGGGCGGGGGTCACGCATGGGGCAGGTTTCCGGGCAATGTGCGCGACAGCGCGTCCAGCACGGCCATGCGGACGGCGACGCCCATCTCGACCTGCTCGCGAATCAGCGACTGGGCGCCGTCGGCCACCGCCGAATCGATCTCCACGCCCCGGTTCATCGGGCCGGGATGCATCACCAGCGCGTCGGGCCTGGCAAAGCGCAGCTTGGCTTCGTCGAGGCCCCAGAAGTGGAAATATTCCTTCACCGAGGGCACGAAGGAGCCGTTCATGCGCTCGCGCTGCAGGCGCAGCATCATGATGATATCGACATCGGCGAGGCCGGCGCGCATGTCGTGGAACACGCCGACGCCGAAGCGCTCGATATCGGCCGGCAGCAGGGTGGGCGGGGCGATGACCCGCACCTGCGCGCCCAATGCCTGCAGCAGCAGGATGTTGGAGCGGGCGACGCGGGAATGGGTGATGTCGCCGCAGATGGCAACGGTGAGCCCTTGGATCCGCCCCTTGTTGCGGCGGATGGTGAGCGCGTCGAGCAGCGCCTGCGTCGGGTGTTCATGCGCCCCGTCGCCGGCATTCACCACCGAACAGTCGACCTTGCGGGCGAGCAGTTCGACGGCGCCGGAGGCGCTGTGGCGCACGATCAGCACGTCCGGGTGCATGGCGTTGAGCGTCGCCGCCGTGTCGATCAGCGTCTCGCCCTTCTTCAGCGAGGAATTGCCGACCGCCATGTTCATCACGTCCGCCCCGAGCCGCTTGCCGGCGATCTCGAAGGAGGACTGGGTGCGCGTCGACGCCTCGAAGAACAGGTTGATCTGCGTGCGGCCGCGCAGGGTCGCCCGCTTCTTCTCGACCTGGCGATTGAGGATCACGAACTCTTCGGCGAGGTCGAGCAGCCCGACGATTTCCTCGGGCGAAAGCCCCTCGATGCCGAGCAGATGCCGGCGGGAGAGGGTGAAACTGGATGCGGGGTTCGATGTCATATCGAAGTCGGCTGGATAGACGCAGCGCGCCCCTGCCGCAAGCGATTTGGCGCGCTTTCCCGACCTTTCCGTGCGGCGCGCCGGATCGGCGCTGGGGAACCGCCGGAGGATTGGCGCGTTGCTCCCCCGATCATTGGGATCGCAGGACAGGAGCACATGCGATGACGGAGACGACCTTTCGAAAGGCCGGAATCGGCAAGCTTGCCGCTATGGGCCTCGCCGCCGCCCTGACATTTGCCGCCGTTCCCGCCTCGGCGCTGCCGCTGGGCGGCGCGGGTGCCGCCGGAGCCGCGACCACGCAAGCCGCGCTGCCGGTGGAAAACGTCAAGTGCAACACGGGCTGCGCCGCGGCCATCGGCATCGGCGCGGGTGTCGTCACCGGCGCGATCATCGCCAACCAGGCCCAGCGCAACCGTTCGTATGATGACGGTTATCGCGGCGGCTACCAGGGCGGCTATGAGTCCGGGCCGGGCTATTATGGCGGGCGCCCCGCCTATCAGCGCTCGTCCGGCTATGGTCGCTGCTGGGTCGAGGTGAACCCGCACCGCGGCACCGGCTACTGGACCCAGTGCTGATCGATCCTTGGACGTGATCAGACCTGACGGGCGGCCGCGTGCCGCCCGATTCGCGTTCTAGAGATGGCTGACGATGGCGATCACCACCGGCATGGTGAGCGCGGCGAGCAGGGTCTGCACGGTGAGCATTTCGGCCAGCAGCGGTGCGTCGCCGCCCATCTGGCGGGCGAGCACATAGCCGTTCGGCGCCGAGGGCACGGAAGCCCCGACGGCGACGATCATCAGGTCGACCTCCTTCAGCCCGAGCGCGAAGCCGATCGCCACCGCCACCGCCGGAAGGGCGATGAGCTTGACAAGGCAGGTGAACCAGGTGGCCGGGCGCGGGCGCCGCAGGTCGCCCAGCCGCAGCCCCGCGCCCACCACCAGCAGCCCGAGCGCCAGCGAGGCGCGCCCGAGAATGTCGCCGAACGTGACGATCACCGGCGGGATGGGCACGGCCAGGGCGTTGATCGCCGCGCCGATGGCGCAGGACCAGATGAAGGGGTTGCGCGCCAGCTGCAGCAGCAGGTTGCGGGTCCCGGCCACGCTGTTCTCGCCATGGCGGGCCAGCACCAGCACGCTCATGGCATTGAGCGAGGGAATCAGCACCGCCAGCCCGACCGCCGCGACGGCGAGCCCCGCCGGCCCCGCCAGCGTGCCGGAGACGGCGAGCGCGATATAGGTATTCCAGCGCAGCGCGCCCTGGAACAGCGACGTGTAGCCCGGCCCCGTCAAACCCAGCCCGCGCGTGAGCGGCCGACGCAGGAGGCTCACCACGAGGCCGAGCAGGCCGACCGAGCCGAGCAGGGCGATCGACACTTCCAGCACCGCGACATTGCCGAGGCTCGCCCGCGAGATGCTGACGATGAGCAGCGCCGGGAACAGCACGTAATAGGTCAGCCGCTCCAGCGCGATCCAGTGCGAGGCTTCGGGCAGCAGCCCGCGCTTGAGCGCCGCGCCGAGCGCGATGATGAGGAACACCGGAACCAGCGCGCCGAGCACCGCCGCCATGTCGAGTTCTCCGTGGTCAGCCTTGCCCGGCGATGTGGCGCAGCCGGTCCAGTGCGCCCTGCAGGATGAAGGTCGCGGCCTGCTGGTCCACCACCTCCGCCCGGCGCGCGCGGCTCATGTCGGTGGCGATCATGTCCCGCTCCACGGCGGCGGTGGAGAGCCGCTCGTCCCACAGGATGATCGGCAGTTCGGTCAGCCGCGCGAAATTGCGGGCGAAGGCGCGCGAGGACTGCGCGCGCGGCCCCTCGCTGCCATCCATGTTGACGGGCAGGCCGATGACGAAGCCGGCCGCCCCCCGCGCCGCGCCCAGCGCGAGAATGCGCGCGGCATCGGGGGTGAACTGCTTGCGGGTGATGGTTTCCACCGGCGCGGCGAGGCGGCGCTCGGGATCGCAGCTGGCCACGCCGATGGTCTTGGTGCCGAGGTCGAGCCCGATCAGTCCTCCTCGCGGGGGCAGGAGAGGGGCGGCCTCGGTGACGGAAAGGATGGGGGCTAGCATGGCGCGAGCGCCTAGCACGCCTGCCGCGGCAAAGCCACTTCTCCGGCGATTGCGGCGGGCGGGCCGGTGCAACGGGCGGGTCGGCAAGTCGCGCCTTGTGCGGCGAGGGCGGCGCATTATCTTGCGGCCGACTCTCCGCCGACACTCGCGAGGAAACGGCAATGAAGATCACGTGGTTCGGGCATGCGGCCTTTCGGCTGGAATTCGCGCAGAAGGTCGTGCTGATCGACCCTTTCCTGACCGGCAATCCGGCCTTCACCGGCAGCGTTGAGGCGGCGACCGCCGGCGTGACGCATATCCTGCTGACGCATGGCCATGGCGACCATGTCGGCGACACCGTGGCCATTGCCGAGCGGACGGGCGCCACCGTGGTGGCCAATGCGGACCTCGCCAGCTGGCTCGGCACGCAGGGCGTCGCCAAGCTGGAAATGATGAACACCGGCGGCACCATCCATCTCGACGGCTTCGCCGTCAGCATGGTGCGGGCGGATCACTCCTCGGGAATGATCGTCAACGGCGCGTCGGTCTATCTCGGCAATGCCAACGGCCTCGTCGTGAAGGCGCCGGGCGAGCCGACCGTGTGGCACATGGGCGATACCGACCTGTTCTCGGACATGGCGCTGATCGCGGAACTGCACAGGCCGGACGTGGTGATCGTGCCGATCGGCGACCGTTTCACCATGGGGCCGGAATCGGCGGCGCTGGCGGTGACGCGCTATCTCGGCGGGCTCACCATCATCCCCGCGCATTACGCCACGTTCGGCCTGCTGGAGGCCAATGCCGACCGCTTCACGACGCTGGTGGGCGGCGAGGCGACGGTGGTGGTGCCGGAGAAAAACGTCGCGACGCCTTTCGCCCGGCTCTGACCGGCCGGCGGGACGGGGGCGCCGGATCGGGAAGCCGGACGTGTTTTCCCACCCGGTGATGTGCGGCGATCGGGAAATGCTCTAACACTCCCGATCGAAGCCGCCGACCTGGAGACCGCCATGGACATCGCGACCGCCCTGCTGGCCTTCGCATTCGCGGCCGCCCTGCTCACCCTCACGCCGGGCCTCGATACGGCGCTGGTGCTGCGCACGGCGGCGGTGGAAGGCGGGCAGCCGGCGTTTCGGGCCGGGCTCGGCATCTCCACCGGCTCGGTCCTGTGGGGGGCGATGGCCGGGCTGGGGCTCGGCGCGGTGCTCGCGGTTTCCGAACTCGCCTACACGATCCTTCAGTTCGCCGGCGCCATCTACCTGTTCTATCTCGGTATCGGCCTGCTGGTGAACGCGGTGCGCGGCGGCGCGACCGGCCTTGCCGCCGCCGGGCCAGCCGTACGCGGATCGGGAAACGGGCCGGCCAACGGGTCGACCAACGGGTCGGCCAACTGGTTCCTGCGCGGGCTGATGACCAATCTGCTCAACCCGAAGGTCGGCGTCTTCTATGTGAGCTTCCTGCCGCAATTCATGCCGGCGGGCGTCAACGTGCCGCTCATGAGCGTCATCATGGCGTTCATCCATGCGGTGATGGGCATTGCATGGTTTGCCGCGTTGATTCTCGCGACCCGGCCATTGTCGCGTCTGCTGCGCCGGCCCGGCGTGGTGCGCGGGCTGGATGCGCTGACCGGCGGCATCCTCATCGCCTTCGGCCTGCGGCTGGCGCTGGAGAAGCGGCTGGGCTGAACAGGGGCGTTGGGCCCCATCGCCCGCGCTTATTCCGCCGCGTTGGCGTCGGGCTGTTCGAGCCGGGCGGGCTGGGCATCGCCGCTGAACGCCATGGCTTCGCGCACCGCGATGACCTGCACCGCCAATACCATGGCCACGAAGCTTTCGATGCCCTCGACGAGCGCCGGGGTCGCCATCTGTCCCCCCGATCGTCCGAGCGGAGCCGAATCGCAGCGCGTCACCAGCCCGGCCGCCGCCGCTTTGACCAGTATGTCGGCGACATGTGAGCGCGAGAGGCCGTAGGCGCGGGCGAGATGGGCGGCGGTGAGGGCCTCGCCGGTATGAGCGGCCTCGAACAGGGCGAAGGCGATCGCCAGCCCGCCGTCGCGCTCAATGAACGATTCCAGGGCGGGCACGTCGTGGACGAGGCGCCAGCCGCGGCGGAAGGGACGCAGCAGCACGGCGACATAGGGCGCGAGGAAGGCCCGCTCCTCCAGCCGGGCCAGCCCGATGGCGCCCTCGGGGGCAAGGGCGGCAAGAGCGGTCAGCGTGACGCGCCAGCGGTCCCGGTGGAGGTTGAGCAGGCGGTCGGTCACGTTGAGCCGTCTGCGCCGTCGGTCCGAATCGAGCGCGGGCTCCACCAGTCGGCGCAGGCGGCACAAGGCGAGGACCGCGGCGACCCGTCCCGGGCTGCACAACCCGAGGCGCACTGCCTCGTCCTTCAGCCGACCCGCCGTCAGGCCCGGTGCGTCCGCCGGTTCGAAATGCATGTCGAGCATGAGCATGGCGAGCGTGATGCGGGCCCGGTCGTTCAGCAGCCGCGCCAGCAGGAACTGCTCGCGGTAGCCGCTGTCGAGGGCGGCGACGGTCCGGCGCGCGACCTCGGGAAACTGCGCATGCGCCCGTAGCCGGGCACACTCATCCTGCTGCTCGGGCGGCGTGCTGCCCGGAGCGATCATGATATGTGTTGAACATGACGCCGTGCTGATGGAAATCATGGCTGCACTTTAGGTGAAATGAGACCAAAAATCGACATTGCGCTCGAGCTTCGCCCCCCGAATATGCGCCCACTTGCGGTGCGGAACAGCTGAAGGAAAAGCCCAGATGACCCTTTCCGACGTCGTTACGGTTCGTCCGGTTCGTGCGGTGCGGTGGCTTGCCGGTGCGCTGCTGCTGACCGCGACGGCTCTGTCTTTCGCCGAGACGCCCGCCGAGGCGGCGGTGATCTACTGTTCGCGGCCGGGCTACCCGGCAGGCTGCGTGGCGGTGGCCACCCCGGCGCCGGCCGCGCGCGCCGTCGTCTATTGCACGCGGCCCGGTTTCCCCGTCGGCTGCGTTGCCGGTGCGGGCGCCCCGGCTGCGCGCGCGGCGGTCGCTTGCACGCGGCCGGGATACCCGGCGGGCTGCGTGGCCGGTCCCGCCGGCGTCAATGCCAATGCCCGCGCCGTGGCCCGGCCGGGTCCCGGCGTGAATGGCGGTGGCCCGGTCAACCGCGCCGGACTGCGCTGAGTTTTTCGACCCCAAGGGAGTGAACATCATGAACGACATGCATACCCGCCTTGCGCGCCGCGTCCTCGGCGCAACCTGCCTCGCCGTGATGCTGGCTGCCGGTTCGGCCGCCTACGCCAACCGCGCCGCCGGCGATGCCTGCGCCGCCGCGCTTCCGGCCGATGCCCAGGCCATCTATGCCGCCGCCGTCGGCCAGGTCGTGGCGGGCGCCGATCCGCGCACCGTCGTCATGGATGTGGTGAAGCCGATGGTCATGTCCGGCCAGATCAGCCGTAGCGCCGCCCGCGACAACGCCGAGGCCGCCGCACCGTGCCTGAAGCAGGCCAAGTCCTGACAAGGGTGGAGTGCCGAAGCGCGGAGTCCTGAACAAGGGCGACGGCTGAGGCCGGCGAATGCGGACGCGGCCCATGTCCGGCTTCGGGCCGGGCCCGGGAGTTGAATGCGGCACATGCCGGGGGTGTTGCAGCCCCCGGCATGTGTCATTACGGCCCCGATCTCCACCGAAGCCCGGCGCGGCGCGTTGCGAGGCGGCGTGTCCGCCTGCTATAGGGCGCGTCTGTTTTCAGTTGAACTGGGATTTCGGATGTCGGTGGATCAGGCGACGGTCCGGCGTGTGGCGCATCTGGCGCGCATCGCCGTGACGGAGGACGAGGTGGCCCATCTCCAGGGCGAGCTCAACGCCATTCTCGCCTTCGTGGATGAACTCGGCGAGGTGGACACCACCAATGTCGAGCCGATGACCAGCGTCATTCCCATGCAGCTGCCGCTGCGGGCGGACGTGGTCAATGACGGCTTCTATCCCGATCGCGTGCTGGCCAACGCTCCGGCGGCCGAAGACGGCTTCTTCGCCGTTCCCAAGGTGGTGGAGTGAGCGCCATGTCGGATCTGACCCGTCTCACCGTCACCGCCGCCCGCGAGGGGCTGGCGCAGGGCCACTTCTCCGCCTCCGAACTGACCCGCGCCTATGTCGAGGCGGTCGAGGCCGCCGGCGCGCTCAACGCCTATGTGCTCGCCACGCCGGAAAAGGCGCTGGACATGGCGCGGGCGAGCGATGAGCGCATCGCCAAGGGCGAGGCCGGCCGGCTGGAGGGCATTCCGCTCGGCATCAAGGACATGTTCGCGACGAACGGCGTGCGCACCACGGCCTGCTCGAACATCATCGGCAATTTTGTTCCGCCCTATGAGTCGACCGTCACCTCGCAGCTGTGGCGCGATGGCGCGGTGCTGCTCGGCAAGCTGAACCAGGACGAGTTCGCCATGGGCTCGTCCAACGAATCGAGCGCCTTCGGCCCGGTGGTGAACCCGTGGCGGCGTCGCGGATCGACCCAGAACCTCGTGCCCGGCGGCTCTTCCGGCGGCTCGGCGGCGGCGGTGGCGGCGCATATCTGCGCGGCGGCGGCCGGCACCGACACCGGCGGCTCGATCCGCCAGCCGGCGGCCTTTACCGGCACGGTCGGCATCAAGCCGACCTATGGCCGCTGCTCGCGCTGGGGCATCATCGCCTATGCCTCCTCGCTCGATCAGGCCGGTGTCATCGCCCGCTCGGTGAACGACGCGGCGCTGCTGCTGGGCTCCATGGCCGGGCACGACCCCAAGGATTCGACCAGCGCCAACCTCGCCGTGCCCGATTACGAGGCGGCGGTGGGCGCGTCGGTGAAGGGCAAGCGCATCGGTATCCCGAGGGAATACCGCGTCGAGGGCATGTCGTCCGAGATCGCCAGCCTGTGGGACAAGGGCGCGCAGATGCTGCGCGACGCCGGGGCGGAAGTGGTCGAGATCAGCCTGCCGCACACCAAATATGCGCTGCCGGCCTATTACATCGTGGCGCTGGCGGAAGCCTCCTCCAATCTCGCGCGCTATGACGGCGTGCGCTATGGCGAGCGCGTGCCGGGCCGGGACATTGCCGAGCTGTACGAGAAGACCCGCGCCGCGGGCTTTGGCGCCGAAGTGCGCCGGCGCATCATGATCGGCACCTATGTGCTCTCCGCCGGTTATTACGATGCCTATTACCTGAAGGCCCAGAAGGTGCGCACGCTGATCAAGCGCGACTTCGAAACGGCGTTCGCCGACGGCATCGACGCCGTGCTCGCCCCGGCCACGCCCTCGGCCGCCTTCGGCATCGGCGAGAAGTCGGGCGCCGATCCGGTGGAGATGTATCTGCAGGACGTGTTCACCGTGACGCTGAACATGGCCGGCCTGCCGGGCATCGCCGTGCCGGCGGGGCTTTCCTCGGAAGGCCTGCCGCTCGGCCTGCAGCTGATCGGCCGCCCGTTCGGCGAAGAGGGCCTGTTCGCGCTGGCGCAGGTGATCGAGGACGCCGCCGGCCGCTTCGACGTGACGGACAAGTGGTGGCGGTGATGGCCCGCGTGCTGCCCGATAACGAGCGCTGCCTCGCCCCCTTCCGGGCGGAGATCGATATCATCGACGCGCAACTGGTGGATCTGCTCGCGCGCCGCTTCGAGGTGGTGAAGCACGTCATCGCCGTGAAGCAGGCGGAAGGCCTCGCCGCGCTGCTGCCCGAGCGCGTCGAGGACGTGGTCGAGAAGGTGATGGCCACGGCCGAGACCAGGGGTGTGCCGCCCGAGCTGGTGGAAAAGCTCTGGCGCGTGCTGATCGAATGGGTGATCGCCTACGAGAACGAGCGGCTCGGCTGAGGTTGCCCCGCCTCCGGCGCTAGACGCCGGTCCCGTCCCGGTCTTGCGCGGTGCGGGCGGCTTCGAGCCGCCCGATGGAATCGTCGAGATAGGCGACTTCCGCCGCCACCTGCCGGCATACCCAGTCCCGGAAAGGCTCGGCATTGCGGCAGAAGCCGGGGAGCGGCTGCTCCTGTGGAACCTCGCCGAGCCAGGAGCGGCATTCGTCCGCCACGCGGCAGCCGAGGCAGCGCTGGGCGGCGGCGGCGAGTTCATCGGCCGCCAGCGAAGGCTCCTCCGGCGTCAGGCCGGCATGCTCCATCATGCGGCGGAAAAGAGCCAGACGTTCGTCGATCGTGTCCACGCGCATGGGTGCCTCCTGTGCCCGACGCAGAATGGACGGGCACGTCGCCCGCGCCTTGATCTGGCGCAAGCCGGCTATGGAGTGGCCTGCCCGTTCGCCACCCAGTCCCGAAAGACGGCGAGGTCGATATTTCCGCCCGACAGCACGACGCCTACCCGCTTTCCGGAGAGGCGTTGCTTTTCCTGGAGGAGCGCGGCGAGCGGCGCGGCGCCGGCGCCCTCCGCCAGATTGTGGGTGTCGGTCCAATAGATGCGGATGGCCGCCGCCACCTCGTCATCGTTCACCGTGACCATGCGCGCCACGCCCGCCCGTATCATGTCGAGGGCTGCCGGGTCGGGAATGCGCACGGCGAGCCCGTCGGCCTTCGTGTCGGCGCTGGTGGTCTCGACCAGCCGACCGGCCGCCACCGAGAGCGCGTAGGCCGGCGCATGGGCGCTCTGCACGCCGATGATCTCGGTGCTCAGCCCGAGCAGGTCGCGGGTGCGGATTGCGCCGCAGATGCCGGAGCCTAGGCCGATGGGCACATAGAGCATGTCGAGCGGCGGCGCGGCGCGGAACAGTTCCAGCGCCCAGGTCGCCACGCCGACAACGAGGTCGGGATGGAAGGACGGCGCGAAGGCGAGCCCGTCCCGTGCGGCGAGCACCATGGCGTGCTGGCGCGCGGCATCGAAATCCTCGCCATGCTCGATGAGGCGGGCTCCGAGCGCGACCATCGCCGCGTTCTTCTCCGCGCTGTTGCCGTGTGGCACGACGATGGTGACGGGTATTGCGAAGCGGCGACCGGCGAAGGCCAGGGACTGCCCATGATTGCCGCGCGTGGCGGAGATGATTCCGTGCGGTGCCCCGCCCTCGCGCGCCAGCCGGGCGAGATGGACCAGCCCGCCGCGCACCTTGAAGGCGCCGGTCGGCGTGTGGTTCTCGTGCTTCACCCAGACATCCGCGCCGGCGCGCCGGCCCAGCAGCGGCCAGGCATATTGGTTCGTGCCGGGGAAAACCTCGTGAACCTGCCGGAGGGCGTCCTCCAGCGCGTCGAGACTGAACATGCACGGCTCCTTCGCGGAATTTCACGCATCGCGCCGCGATCGTTACGCCATCGCGACGCCCCGGCACAGCGCGAAGGGGCGGGGGCGGTTGCGGCTGCGCGGTGCACGGAGTAGGGAAACGGCCGACAAACCGCGTTCTGACGAGGCCGCCCCATGAACATGCACGCCCGCCCCGCCGACCCGAAGAAGCTGATCAAGGGCGCGACCGGCGACTGGGAAGTGGTCATCGGCATGGAGATCCATGCGCAGGTGACATCCAATTCCAAGCTGTTCTCCGGCGCCTCCACCGAATTCGGCGGCGAGCCGAACAGCCATGTCTCGCTGGTCGACGCGGCCATGCCGGGCATGCTGCCCGTCATCAACGCCGAATGCGTGAAGCAGGCGGTGCGCACCGGCCTGGGCCTGAAGGCGCGGATCAACAACCGCTCGGTATTCGACCGCAAGAACTACTTCTACCCCGACCTGCCGCAGGGCTACCAGATCAGCCAGTTCAAGGACCCGATCGTCGGCGAGGGCGTGGTGCTGGTCGACACCGTGGACGGCCAGATCGAGGTCGGCATCGAGCGCCTGCATCTGGAGCAGGACGCCGGCAAGTCGATCCACGACCTGCACCCGACACAGTCGCTGGTCGACCTCAACCGCTCGGGCGTGGCGCTGATGGAGATCGTGTCGCGCCCGGATCTGCGCTCGTCGGAAGAAGCCAAGGCCTATGTGACCAAGCTGCGCACCATCCTGCGCTATCTCGGCACCTGCGATGGCGACATGGAAAAAGGCTCGCTGCGCGCCGACGTCAACGTCTCCGTGCGCAAGCCCGGCGATGATTTGGGCACGCGCTGCGAGATCAAGAACGTCAATTCCATCCGCTTCATCGGTCAGGCGATCGAGACCGAGGCGCGTCGGCAGATCGGCATCATCGAGGATGGCGGGAAGATCGACCAGGAGACGCGCCTGTTCGACCCCGGCCGTGGCGAGACGCGCTCCATGCGCTCCAAGGAAGAGGCGCACGACTACCGCTATTTCCCCGACCCGGACCTGCTGCCGCTCGAATTCGACGACGCCTTCGTCGCCGAACTGGCCGCGCACCTGCCGGAACTGCCGGACGAGAAGAAGGCGCGCTTCGTCAGCCAGTATGGCCTGTCGGCCTATGATGCGGACGTGCTGGTCGCCGAGAAGGCCACGGCCGATTATTACGAGGCGGCGGTGGCTCATGCAGGCACCGCGCGCGACGCCAAGGCGGTAGCGAACTGGATCATGGGCGACGTATCGGCCTATGCCAATTCGGTCGGCCTCCCGGTGGCCGAGACGCATATCCGCCCGGCGCAGATCGCCGGCCTTGTCGACCTCATCGCCGACCAGACCATCTCCGGCAAGATCGCCAAGGATGTGCTTCTCCTCATCATCGGCGAGGAAAAGGACAGCGATCCGCGCGCGATCGTCGAGGCCCGCGGCATGCGCCAGGTCACCGATACCGGCGCCATCGAGGCGGCGGTGGATGCCATCATCGAAGCCAACCCGGACAAGGTGGCACAGGTGCAGGCCAAGCCCACCATGCTCGGCTGGTTCGTCGGCCAGGTGATGAAGCAGACCGGCGGCAAGGCCAACCCGCAGGCGGTGAACGACCTGCTCAAGGGCAAGCTCGGCATCTAGGCGCGTTCGGGCGCGGATGGCGGTTCGCGCCGGGAAAGCAAGTGTGAACAACAGGCTGGAGCCTTTTCCGTGAGCGGCAGTTCAGCGGAGAGGCGCCGGCGTTCGGGCCGGGATCGCGTCGTGTCGCTTGCTGTCTGCATCGAGGAAGCGCGGTGGGACGACCTGCCGGCCATTGTCGGCATACTCGCGCTCGAAACCCGATTCGGCGTGCGCGACAGCGCGGACCCGGCCGATCGGCCCGATTACGAGCGGGCCTTCGCGGCGATCGCGGAGGATCCGCGCACGACCCTCTACGTGGCGCGCGTGGGCGGGCGCGTGCTCGGCACCTTCCAGCTTACCCTCATGCGCGCGCTGACCCGCCACGGGGCACTTCTGGCCATTGCCGAGGCGGTGCAGGTGCACCCGGAGGCGCGCGGGCAGGGGGTGGGCAGCGCGATGATGGCCTTTGCCATCGAGGAGGCGCGGCGGCGCGGTGCCGCCTCGCTGCAACTCGCCTCGAACAAGCAGCGCCTTGACGCGCACCGTTTCTATGAGCGCGCCGGTTTCGAGAAGCGGCTCGACGGCTTCAAGATCGACCTCTTGGACAAGGACTGACGGGCAGACAAGGGCTGGCGGGCAGACAAGGGCTGGCGGGCAGACAAGGGCTGGCGGGCGGACAAGGGCTGAGGGCCCGCCCGCCGGCTCACGGCAGGCAGCGCGCCATGAAGACGTGCCAGGCCTTGGCGCCGGAGAGATTGTACCGCGCCTTGTAGGTCTGCCATTCGCCATTGCAGCGCTCGAGCGCCGCGCGGTCATTCTCGCCGGGCGGCTGCTGGAGCGCGGGCGGCGGCGCCGGAGCCGGCGTCACGGCCGGGCGCGTGCCCGCGCTGGGCACCGAGCTGCGCGGCCGGACGGCCTCGGGAGGCTGCTGTTCGGCGCCCGGCGAACCGGCGAGGCACTGCTGGGCGAAATCGCGATAGGTGAGGCGGCCGGTCTGGTTCTTCGTCTTCATCTCGTTCCACAGGTCGGCGCACTGCTTCATCGAGGGCTGCGCCGCAGCCGCGGCCGGGCCGGTGGGCGGGCGTTGGCCGACGGTGGGCGGCGGGGCGCTGCCTCCCGCATCCGGCTTCGCGTCTCCCTTCCCGGCCTGCGCCATGCAGGCCTGCGCGAAATCGCGATAGGTCTGGTCGCCGGTCTGGCCCCTGGCCTTCAACTCGTTCCAGCGGTCGGCGCACAGCTTGGCCGGGGAGGGCGCCTGCGCCCGCGCGCCGGGTGCCGAAAGCGGCAGGCTGGCGAGAATCAGTGCCGCGAGCGCGAGGCGCAGGGCGGGGCGGCGGCGGGCCGAAGGGGGAAACGAGCGTTTCACGGCGACATCTGCTCCCTGGGGCGCTGGCCCCGTCCACCCGCGGCCGGGCGGCGACAAGGCCGGAAAATCACGGGGTTGGCGGCGGCTCGGGCCACACTGGCGCGGCGAACCCTAACCCGTCCGGCATCATTGGGCGAGGCCGGAACCTGCCGTTCCGGCGGGTCGGCTTGCCAGTCGGCCGCAGCGGTCCTAGTTCTGATGCACAGGCGCCCCGAGGGGTGTGGCGGCGGAAGGCTAACCCATGGCTCAGCTTCAGACCAAACCGATCCAGCTCTACTATTGGCCGACGCCCAATGGGTGGAAGATCAGCATCATGCTGGAGGAGTGCGGGCTGCCCTACGAGGTGGTGCCGGTGAACATCGCCCGGGGCGAGCAGTTCAAGCCGGACTTCCTCGTCATCTCGCCGAACAACAAGGTGCCGGCGATCGTCGATCCGGAAGGGCCGGACGGGCAGCCGATCTCGATCTTCGAATCAGGCGCCATCCTGCAATATCTCGGGCGCAAGACCGGCCTGTTCTATCCCGCCGATGAGCGCGGCCGCGTCGAGGTGGACCAGTGGCTGTTCTGGCAGATGGGCGGCCTCGGGCCGATGGCGGGCCAGGCGCATCATTTCCGCATCTACGCGCCGGAAAAGATCGCCTATGCCATCGACCGCTACACCAACGAGGTGCACCGGCTCTACGCCGTGCTGAACAAGCGTCTGGCTGACCGCCCCTTCATCGCCGGCGACTACTCGATCGCCGACATGGCCTGCATCGGCTGGGCGAAGCTGTGGGAGCGGCAGGGGCAGACCATCGCCGAATTTCCCCATTTCGCTGCCTGGCTGGAGCGCATGCTGGCGCGCCCCGGCGTCCGGCGCGGCATGTCGGTGAATGCCGAGGATCGCGCCCGGATCGACATCGCCACGGACAAGGAAGCGCAGAAGGTGATGTTCGGCCAGCGCGGGCAACCGTGAGCGCTGTCATAATGGGCAGTGGGCGCCGCCGCCTTTGCCCTTGACCCGGGGGCCTCGGAAACCTAGACAGAGCGCCGCTGGATGACGCCCTGGGTCAACCAAGGGAAAGTCCCCCAGCTGGAGACGTGGCCGAGAGGCTGAAGGCACTCGTTTGCTAAATGAGCAGGCCCCCAAAAGGGCCTCGAGGGTTCGAATCCCTCCGTCTCCGCCATTTCAGCCCCAAACTGGGCACGCCGAGCGCCGCGAATGTCCCTTCCGGGGTAGTGGCCAGCGTTCGGAGCGGGCCTGAATTCGAGCCGATGATGCGCGCAAAATCGAACGCGACTCGGCGAAGAATCAAATGAGACCCTTTAGCTGGGCCTGTGGCCGCTTGAAGGTCTCGTCATTCCTCGGCATGACGTTCCCCGAACGGACCGCCCAAGGACTACGGCAGCCGTGCCCGCTCGGGACACCGGATTTGGGCTTGGAAGCGGCCGCGCAAGGCTTCTCTCCGCCCCGGAAAGCCACATGACCATGCCATTCTGCGATGCCGGGAGACACCGGTGATCCGTGTCTCCCGCCACGTCACGCGCGGGGTGGGGAGGCCTCGGCTTGAGGCCTCCCGGAAGCGGACGTTCTCAGGCGCCCTTCAGCGCGGCCTGCAGCTTCTCTTCCTGCTCGTGCGTCAGGTTGGTGTGAAGGACGGTGCCGCCGAACTTGGCCATGTCCTCGACCACCTTGTCCGCCGTCACCTTGCGGATGAGGACGCACAGCGCCGCCTGACCCTGACCGAGCGCGGAACTGGCATCCTTGATGAAGTCGTCATTGATGCCGACATCGGTGAACTTGCCCGCCAGCGCGCCGGCGCCGGCGCCCACGGCCATGCCGATCAGCGGGTTGAGGAAGAGCAGGCCCACGAGGCCGCCCCAGAGCCCGCCCGAGGCCGCGCCGGCAAGTGTCGTGTTCACCATCTGGTTCAGCTTGATCGTGCCGTCTTCCTGCCGGACCGCCACGACCGCATCGCCAAGCTCGATGAGATATTCCTTCTGGAGCTTCAGAAGCTCCTGCCGCGCGGCCTCCGCCTTGGCTTCGGACTCGTAGGCAATGATGACGATGTCGGCCATGTTACTCTCCAGACTGTGCAGGCCGGTTCGCGCTGAACCCGCCGGGCGGCATACAAGGCATGTTCGCGCGCCTACGCAACAGCCCTTTGACGGCCATCCGCTCGGATGACGGGCCGTACGGCCTCGCGCCAGCCATCAGCACAAGCCGACGATGCCGGGCCCGGCGCGGTCCGCGGCGGCGTCGGACGATGGCGCGGGGACGTTGACAGCCAAGCCGGAATCAGCCGGCATCCCCCGACAGAAGGCGACCGATCGTGTCGGTGATCGCGTGGTCATTATAGGGTTTTGAGAAGAACCGGCTTCCCTCGGGAAGGTGGCTCTCTGCGACGATCGCCTTGCCGGAAGCGACGATCAACTTCACCGGCGGCCAGCGCTCGCGTATGTAGTGGGACAGCCTGACGCCATCCATCGTTCCCGGCATCTGCACATCGGTAAAGACCAGGTCGACGTCGGCTCTCGATTCGAGAATCTGAATGGCCTCTTCGGCGCTGCCGGCTTCCAGCGCCAGATAACCCGCGGATAGGACAAGGTCCACGGCACTCATTCGAATGATCGCGCTATCCTCGACAATGAGGATGACCGCCTTGCCCTTGAACATCACTTGCTCGGGTTGTGTAAGCCGAATATTTCGCCGCCTGATGGAATAGCGTTTTGCTGCGCAATAGGTTCCTGTTCCGTCGCTGGAACGTTCGTCTGACGATGGGCGGTCGCGCTATGGCGGTTGGTTGACGGCCGTTTCCTGAAAATTGCGGGCCGGCGCCTCGGCGATCCGATGCCGTCAATCGGAGACCGACAGCGCCTTTCATGGCCGATCCGGTGATGGTGGATCGCGATGCCGGCTTTTGACGGGTTCGGGGAAGGGGACGGCAAGCCTCCCGGGCTGCCGGGGCCTCCGCGTCCATCGCATGGTCGTCTGCCCTGAGCGCGATCGAAAGCCTCTCGCCGTCGGCGATCATCGAGGCGTAGGGGGGCGGCGGCCCCACGCACCGCCCGGCCAATCATCCCTGCCAGATTGTGAGCCGCGCGTTCCGGCAGGCGCGGGGGCGAAATCCTCACCCATTGGGGCCCTGACAGGCTCATCCGGCGCAAGCGACAGGCGCTCCATCGCCGGTGATCCGTTGGACATGCTCATGCATTGGGCAGTGCTTGCCTGAATGTTGGCAGCTGCCCGTACAACAATCGGTGCGCCCAGAGACAAGTATCCCGCGGAGGTCCTGCGCCACACTCGGCGCCTCAGTCCCCGTCACCGCGCATGGGCGTGCGGAAGCAGAGGAGAAGGTTCAGTGGCACTCAATCTCATCAGGCATTTCGGCGGGAGTCGCGACATTGGCGCCGCGCCGCTCCGGTCGGCGCTGCTCGGCGCTCTCGGCCTCGCCGTCGCCATCACCGGCATGGTGGCCGGCCTGCCGCAGCAGGCGAAGGCCGCGGCTCCGGCCGCCTGCGCCGCGCTTCAGGCCAAGTATCCCTCGCTCAAGGGCAAGACGCTGGTCAACGCCATCAACCCGCACACGCCGGGCTACGAGACCATCGATCCCAAGGACCCGTCCAAGTATATCGGCTTCGATATCGATCTCGGCGAGGCCATCGGCGACTGCCTCGGCTTCAAGATCACCTACACGCCGGTGACGTTCGCGTCGCTGCTGACCACGCTTCAGGCGGGCCAGGCGGACATCGTCATCTCCGACATCTACGCCACCAAGGACCGCGCCAAGGCGGCCGATTTCATCACCTATCTCAAGGTGTTCGATGGCGTGCTGGTGGCCAAGGGCAACCCGAAGGGCATTACCGGCATCGACCTGTCGCTCTGCGGCACGGTGGCGGCCGAGAATACCGGCTATGTCGAGGTGCCGCTGATCCAGGCGCTGGAAGCCGAGTGCAAGAAGGCCGGCAAGCCGGCGCCGGAAATCCTGCTGTTCGACAACAACGCCAATTGCATCCAGGCGATTCTCGCCGGTCGGGCCGACACCTACATCAATGACGTGAACACGGTCGACGGCGCCGTGAAGGCCTATCCCGACAAGCTGGCGAAGGCGACGGCGGTGACGCTGCCCTATTCCGTGGGCATCGCCGTGCCGCGCAACAAGGTCGAGTTCCGTGACGCGGTCATGGCGGCGCTGACCGAAATCCAGAAGGCCGGCCTCCAGGCCGAGCTGATGAAGAAGTGGAACCTGCCGGCCGAGCAGCTGGAAGCGCCCACCCTCGTTCTGGCCGACTGAGGTCCTTCAACTCCTCCCGCGCCGCGGGTGGGCCAAGCGCCCGCGGCCGGGTCTGCCAGGATCGCGATGAGGCCCATGGATCTCTTCCTGCATTATCTGCGCATGCCCTACCTCATCGACGGGGTGGGCTACACGCTGCTGATCACGCTGCTCGGGTTGCTCGGCGGGCTGGCCATGGGCGTCGTGCTGGCGGCGATGCAACTCAGCCGGTTTCGGACGCTCGCCATCGTCGCGCGCACCTATTCGATCATCTTCCGCGGCACGCCGCTGATCCTGCAGATGGTGTTCTGCTACAACGCCCTGCCGATGATCGGCATCAAGCTCTCGGCCATCGCGGCGGCCGGGCTCGCCCTTGCGCTCAACGAGGCGCCCTTCATCGCCGAGATCCTGCGCTCCAACGTGATCGGCGTCGATCGCGGGCAGGTGAGCGCGGGCCAGGCGCTGGGGATGACGCCGGCGGCCATCATGCGCCGGGTGATCGCCCCCCAGGCCATCCGTTCCATGGTGCCGGCGCTCGGCAACGAGGCGGTGAGCGCGCTGAAGAATTCCTCGCTCGCCTCGGTCGTGGCGGTGCAGGAGCTGACGCTGCGCTCGACGCAGCTCGCCTCGGCGACCTTCGACTTCTTTTCCGTCTTTTTCGCCTCCGGTCTGATCTACCTGATCCTCACCGGGGCCATCGCGGCGATCCAGATCGTCGTCGAGATGCTGCTCGACCTTGATCGGCCGCCGCCGAAGCAGCAGCTTGCCCGTTTCCTGCGCGCGCTGTCGCCCGGTCGTGGCCAGCCGGCCGCCGTGGCGGTGGCGACGCCGCCCGATGTCGCGGCGGAGATCCTCGCGGAAATCGTCGCCGATCCGCTGCCGCCGGCATCGGCGAAGGCCGCGCGCCCGCCTCAGGGCAGCGTGCCGCTGGATCGCGCGGCGCGGGCCCGGCGTCTGGCCGGCAACAATGTCGCGGTGGATGTGCAGGGCCTGCGCAAGAGCTATGGCACCCAGCCCGTGCTGCAGGGCGTCGAGCTCTCGGTGCGTGCCGGCGAGGTGGTCGCGCTGCTGGGTCCGAGCGGATCGGGCAAGAGCACGCTGCTGCGCTGCATCAATCGGCTGGAGGGCTGGCAGGACGGCGCGATCCGCGTCGGTGGCCGCCTGCTCGGCAGTGACGAGGCGGGGCGCCCGCTCTCCCCACGCGGCATCGCGCAGATGCGCGCCAGCGTGGGGGTCGGCATGGTGTTCCAGCAGTTCAACCTGTTCGGCCACCTCACCGCCCGGGAGAACATCGCCGGCCCCCTGCGCTGGGTGCAGGGCCTGTCGCGCCTGGACGCCGACCGGCGCGCGCAGGAATTGCTGGAGCGCGTCGGGCTTGCCCACCGTGCCGATGCGCTGCCGCGTCATCTCTCCGGTGGCCAGCAGCAGCGCGTCGCCATTGCCCGCGCCGTGGCGCCCGGTCCCGCCGTGCTGCTGCTCGACGAGCCGACCTCCGCGCTCGATCCGGAACTGGTGGGCGAGGTGCTGGAGGTCATCCGCCGCCTCGCGGTGGAGGAGGGGCTCGCCATGATCATCTCGACCCACCAGCTGCGTTTCGCCGGCGAAGTCGCGGACCGCATCGTGTTTCTCGCCGAGGGAACCGTGATCGAGCAGGGGCCGGCCGAGCAGGTCCTGCGGGCCCCGAGCCATCCGCTCACCGCCCGTTTCCTCAGCACCATGAACGCCGAATAGCGGTGCGTCGCCCGCCCTCGCGGCGGCCGGACCACCCGTGTCAGATCAGAGGCCCGACATGACCAAGCATTATCTGCCCGCCACGCCGGAAACCGTTCACTGGGGCTATTTCAGCCGGACGCTGGCGCCGGTGCTCACCATCCGCTCGGGCGACAGCGTCACGGTGGAGAGCATCACCCACCACGCCAATGACGATTACGAGCGGATGATCGCCGGCGATACGGCCGCCGAGGAAATCTTCCTCTGGACCAAGGATGAGAAGACGCTGCGCCGGCGCGGGGCGGGCGCCACCGAGGGGCCGTTCACCCATGGCGCGGGGGAGGGGCTCGGCGTTCACCTGCTCACCGGCCCGATCGCCGTCGAGGGCGCGGAGCCGGGCGACGTGCTGGAGGTGCGGGTGATCGATACCTATCCCCGCCCCAGCGCAAATCCGGCCTACAGGGGCCGCTTCTTCGGCTCCAATCCTTCGGCCAACTGGGGTTTCCAGTACAACGACCTGATCGAGGAGCCGAAGCCGCGCGAGGTCGTGACCATCTACGAGCTGGACATGGGCGAGGCGTCGGTGACGGCGCTCTATTCCTATCTCTGGACGCCGCAGACCGACCCGGACGGCATCGTCCATCCCACCATCGATTATCCCGGCGTGCGGGTCGACCATGCGACGGTCGTCAGGAAGGAGGGCATCCTTTCCGGCATCAAGGTGCCCGCGCGGCTGCATTTCGGCACGATGGGCCTGGCACCGGCCGAGGCGGATTACGTCTCCACCATTCCGCCCAACTATACCGGCGGCAACATGGATGACTGGCGCATCGCCAAGGGTGCGCGGATGTACTACCCCGTCGCGGTGGCGGGGGCGCTGTTCTCCTGCGGCGATGCCCATGCCTCGCAGGGCGACAGCGAACTGTCCGGCACGGCCATCGAGATTTCGCTGACCGGCGAATTCGAGTTCGTCCTGCACAAGAAGGCGGAGCTTGACGGCACGATTCTCGAGGGGCTGACCCATCCGCTGCTGGAAAATGACGATGTCTGGTCGGTCTACGGCTTCAGCGTCGCCAACTACCTGAGCGAGCTTGGCCCGGACCATCAGAACGAAATTCTCAAGCGCTCCAGCCTCGATGGCGCGATGCGGGATGCCTTCCGCAAGCTGCGCCGCTTCCTCATGACCACGCAGAAACTCTCCGAGGACGAGGCGATCTCGCTCATGTCGGTGGCCGCCGACTTCGCGGTGACGCAGGTGGTCGATGCCAATTGGGGCGTCACCGGCACGATCCGCAAGAGCCTGTTCGCGGGCCGCTGAACCGCCGGGCCCGCCGCAATGGCGCGGGCAGGGCATGGTTCTTGCTTGAATGGTTCCGATGCCAAGGTCGGAACCATGAGCGCGCAGCCGTTCACAAGCGAATCCTATTCCGGCGATGTGCGCGAGCGTGCATGGCAGGATGTTCTGCGCGGTTTTGGCCTTGAATGTCTGGGCTCGCGCAGCGGTGCGCCGGTACAGGCCACCGCGCTGTGGCGGCTTTCCTCCGCCGGCGTGCGGCTCGGCCGGGTGTCGGCCGATGCCCCGATCCTGCGCTCGCTGCCCTCGCGCGGAGGGTTGCCGCTCCTCGTGCTGCCGGTTGAGAGCAGCGCGGTGCTGACCGTGGGCGACGAGCGGCAGATCGTGCGGGCCGGGCAGATCATCCTCGCTCCGCGCGAGAGCGACTGGCAGCTGCAGTTCCAGCGCGGCTTGCGCGCCCTCGTGCTGTCAGTGGTGCCGGAAGCGTTCCGCGGGCGAAAGGCCCCCTCGCTTGCGGCCTGCCCGCCCCGCGTCTTCGCCGCCGAAGGGTTGGCCGGCATTCTCGCCGGCACCACGGGCGCGGCGGTGGGCGCGCTCGACCGGCTCTCCGATCCGGAATGGGAGGCGGTCGCGCAGAGCGTGGCCGAGCTTCTGCTCCAGCTTTCCGCCGATCTGGTGACGACGACGGCCGATCCCTCATCCAGTCGCGCGGCGCTGCTCCAGCGCCTCTACGCGATCATCGAGCGCAGCATCGGCCGGGAGGATATTTCGGTCGCCGAGGTGGCGCAGGCCGAGGGCATTTCCGAGCGCTACGTGCAGAAGCTGTTCGAGAGCACCGGCGAAAGCTTCAGCCACTATGTGCGCGAGCGCCGGCTGCAGCGCGCCTGGCATGATCTCGCCAACGCGGCCGAGGCGGCCGTTCCCATTTCGGAAATCGCCTATCGCTACGGCTTCTCCGATTCCGCCCATTTCAGCCGGCTGTTTCGCGAGCGCTTCGGCCTGCCGCCGCGCGAATTGCGCCGGCGCGAGGCCACGCGGGACAACCAGGCGGCCCTGCCCAATGGCCAGCGCGGCTGGCCACAGGAGGCTCTCGCGCAGCTGCGCGCGCGTCAGGCCCGGGCCGATCCCGACACGCGCCGCATCGTGGCGCCGGGCGGGGCCGCGCGGCCCGAGCGCACCCCGCAGGCGCCGATGCGCCATTACCTGCCGGTGAACGCCCAGAACATTCACTGGGGCTATTTCAGCCGTTCTCTCAAACCGCTGATCGAGATCGCCTCGGGCGACATCGTCACGATCGAGACGCTGACGCAGCATGCCTCGGATGATCCCGAGCGCATGATCGAAGGCGATCCCGGCGCGGAAAGCGTCTTCCACTGGACGCCCGGCTCCAAGGCCGTGGACCGGCGCGGCGCCGGGCCGATGGATGCATCGGTATTTGGCCGGGGCGCCGGCGAGGGCTTCGGCGTGCATATCTGCACCGGACCCATCGCCGTGCGCGACGCCCAGCCGGGCGATGTGCTGGAGGTGCGCATCCTCGACATCGAACCGCGCCCTTCCTGCCACCCCGATCACGCGGGCCGGGTTTTCGGCAGCAGCGTCGCGGCCTGGTGGGGCTTCCACTATTCGGAATTTCTCGACGAACCGCATCCGCGCGAGACCGTGACGATCTACGAGATCTTCACGGCGACGGACGAGCCCCACGCGCGGGCCATCCATTCCTATCGCTGGGAGCCCCAGACCGATCCCTCGGGCACGCGGCACGCCCTGTATGATTATCCCGGCGTGCTGGTTCAGCCGGAGACGATCCTGCCCAGGCCCAATGTGCTGGAGGGTGTGCGCATCCCCCTGCGGCCGCATTTCGGCGTCATCGCGGTGGCCCCGCGCGAGGCGGAGCTGGTGGATTCCGTTCCCCCCGCCTATTTCGGCGGAAATCTCGACAATTGGCGGCTCGGCAAGGGCGCGGCGGTCTACCTCCCGGTATCGGTTCCGGGGGCGCTGCTCTCGGTGGGCGATCCGCACGCCGCGCAGGGCGATGGGGAACTGTCCGGCACGGCCATCGAGTGCTCCATGACCGGAACCTTCCGGGTCGTGCTGCACAAGAAGGCCGACATTGCCGGCACCGTGCTCGCCGACCTGACCTATCCGCTGATCGAGACCCCCGAGAGCTGGGTGCTGACCGGCTTCAGCCACCCCAACTATCTCGCGGAATTCGGCGCCAACGGCCAAAGCGAGGTCTATGCGAAATCCTCGCTCGATCTTGCCATGCGCGATGCCTTCCGCAAGGTGCGGCGTTTCCTCATGACCACCAAGGGCCTGAGCGAGGACGAGGCCATCGCGCTGATGTCGGCGGCCGTCGATTTCGGCATCACCCAGGTGGTGGACGGCAACTGGGGGGTCCATGCCATCCTCAGCAAGCGCCTGTTTCCGGATCGCGCCTGAGGGAGCCGGCGCGCTCCGGCCTCCGCCGTGTCGGCCGCGCTCCGACTCACCCCCGCTGATTCCCGGGCATGACGGCCCACGAGGCGCCGGCAGGCTCATCGCCGCCGGCCGGCCCATAGCGAAGCCTGGCGCGGCATCCGCCGTCGTGGCGAGGGATGGAAAGCGTGGCGCCGATTTCACCGATTCATGCGAAGCTGAGCGCGGGCCGCGCGCGGCTGCCTCTCCTGCCGAGAGGTAGAGCGGGGCGGATGCTCAGGTCAGAATTCTCTCCCGGGGGCAGGCATGATCACCCTCTTTTCCTATCCTGCCCTGTTCGGCGTCGCCGATAACAATGGATACGGGCTGAAGGTCTTTGCCTTTTTCAGGCTTGCGGGCGTGCCGTTCGTCCATCGCCATCTGTTCGATGCGTCGTCGGCGCCGCGCAGCCAGTTGCCCTACATCACGGATGATGACGCGGTCATCGGCGACAGCGATGCCATCATCGACCATGTCGCGCGGCGGCACGGGGCCGATCTCGATGCGGGGCTGTCGCTTGCGCAACGGCAAACCGGCGTGATGTTGCGGCGAACGCTGGATGATCTCTACTGGGTCATGTCCTATTCGCGATGGAAGGACGAGGCGTTCTGGCCGGCTTTCAGCGCGGCGCTGCGCGATCAGCATCCCTCGCTCACCGAAGACGACCTTCTCCGTGCCCGCAGCTACAACGCGCAGCGCTACCATTATCAGGGAATCGGTCGTTTTGAGCCGCCGCAGGCCTATGCCCGGGGAATCGCCGATCTCGATGCGATCGAGGGCCTGCTGCGGGATAAAGGTTTCCTGTTCGGCGCGGAACCCGGCAGCGCGGATGCCGCCATTTACGGCTTTATCGCCAACATCCTGTTCTACCCCATCGAGACGCCGCTGAAGCGGCATCTGGCCGGCCTGCCCCGGCTGGTGCGTCATTGCCATCTGATCCACGAGCGGATCACCGAGGCGTCGTCCCGCCCCGCCTGACGCCGGCGCGTGGACGCGGTCTCGCCGGAAATTAGGGCGGTGGCGGTGGTGTGGACGATTCGCCCCGATCGGTGCTCAAGCGCCAACGGTCCCGCGAGCGCACCTCGCTCAACTGGCACTTTCCAGACCTGCGCGCGACGCATCTGGGGGCTCTGGCGCACCGCCCACGGCAAGGATCCGCGCGGGACAGGGCGGAGCGCGCACATTTGCCGGCCATCGACAGTGGGAGAGGCATGGTGCCTGCGCCGCGATCTATGCTAGATCGGTAGCCAAGCTCGACACCGAGCGACGATGGCAAGACAGTCAATCTAGGGGAAGTTTCGTGGCGACCGGTACCGTGAAGTGGTTTAACGAACAGAAGGGCTACGGCTTTATTCAGCCGGATCAGGGCGGGCAGGACGTGTTCGTCCACATCAGCGCCGTGCAGCGCGCCGGCCTGCAGAGCCTCAGCGATGGTCAGAAGGTTTCCTATGAAATCGAGACCGATCGCCGTTCGGGCAAGCAGTCGGCCGGGGATATCCGCCCCGCCTGACGCAGGATCGACAGCACGCCCCGCCGCATGCTCGAAGGCATTCGGCGGGGTGCCGCTCGAGTTTACCGGCGTCCGCTGATATGGGCCGGTCTCTGCCGAGACATTTATGCCCGCCACGGGATGGCGGAGACACTCAACCCGAGATCCGGCCAATCGCCGTGAAGACGGGTCCTTCAGAGCGATGCGCGCCGTTTAAAATCGTGGCCTGCGTCCCGTGGCTCGCCGCAAACAATTCGGCTACCTCCCCGGCAAGGGTGAGCGGCAGCTTGCGAGTCTTCGCCTCGCGCGGCTCGATTGCATCCCCCGATCTGCGTTCCACCTCGCGTGTCATTGTGCGAATCACTCGCCATGCAAGGTCGCCGCACCGGCGCGCCATGCGCATCGCCATGTCCGCGGTATGATCCACCTGCGGAGCCGGGCGCTCGGGAGCGTGAATCTAGAGCAGCGTGTACAGGCCCTGCGCTTCTTCGGCGGGCCCGCGTCGCTCCGGCAACGCCTCAATTCGCACCACCACGACGCGGTGGGGCAGGGCGATGGTGAGCACGTCGCCGGGCCGCACGGCGCGGCTCGGCTTGTCCAGCCGGGTCTGCTGGCCGCTGCGGGTCAACCTCACGCGCCCGCGCTCTATCACCTCGACCGCCAGGGCACGTGTCTTCACGAAACGCGCGTGCCACAGCCAGATATCGGCGCGGGTTGCGAGAGCGTCCGTGGACATGTCGCGTCCTGTCCTGCCGATGTCCGCGGGGGCGTCTACAGGCGCGCGAGCAACTCGGTCTTCTTGGTCGCGAATTCTTCCTCGGACAGAATGCCCTTGGACCGCAGGTCGGCGAGGCGCTCAAGAATCGCGAAGATATCGTCGCTGCCGCTCGCGCCAGACTGGGCAGTCCGCGCGGCGGGTGCGGCGGCGGGGGCTGGTGCGGCGGCAGGTGCGGGTGCGGGTGCTGGTGCGTGTTGGAAGGACTGCGCGCTCGCAGGCGCCGTGTCCGCCATCGGCGCCGGCGCGGCGTTCCAGCCGCTCTCCTGCTCCAGGTTGTCGTACCGGGCGTCGCTCTCCCGGTAAGGGCTGTCGACCCGCGGCAGCGCCGAGAGCCAGACCGTGCCGAACTGGCTGGAGAAACGGAGCGACGGGTCGCTGCCCTGCTGCTGCGACACGCCGGAAATCATGTGCTCGCCGGTATCATAGATCGCCTGCGCGCCGGCCTTCTCGATCACCAGACGCCGTGCGCCGGGAAAGAACGCATAGCGCAGGTCGTTCTGCGCGCCCGAGGAACTCGGATTGCCGAATTCGGCCGGCCACCAGTTGCCCGTGCCGGAGAAGCCGCCGCCCGATCCGTAAGGCCGCGGCTCGGCGCCGAGCGCGGGATTTTGCGCCAGCGCATCGGAAATCTCCGTGCACAGCGTGTCGACCCGGTATTTGAGGCCCTGGTTGAACATGTCGCCAACCATGATCATGCCGCCGCGCGACCATTGCCCCATGCCGCCCAGCTCCGGATGGCTGAACTGCGCCATGGTGCCACCGCCCGCCGCCACGGCGCGCAGCAGTGTCTCGACAGTGTCGGTGCCAAGGCCATGGCGCACGGCGAAATCCTCGATGAAACGCTGCTTCACGTTCTGCGCGTCTGTCATTCCAACTCCGTCGACATCCAGGATGAGGGCGCGGCTCGGGATCGCGTGTGGCCGATCCTGCTTAGCCGAGATGGGCTGGCTTCGCCAACGCCAATGGCCGCATGACAGGGCCGGGATGGCCGGGTATCGCGCGGGTGCATCAGCCCGGCACGCGTTCCGGTTCCTCCTTCGCGACATGCGCGAGATCGGCGTGCGGATCCAAATAAACCGCATCCCCGGCGGCCTTGTCGCGATGTGGAACGATCGAATTCGCGCGCCCGCACCGGCGCGGCGAGCGCCAATTCTTGCCGGTCCCGGAGCGGCATTTCAATATTGCGCGGAAAGGTCCATATTGAGACAGCTTCCGGCAATATCGCCGCGAGGTTGAAACGGCTTCGCCGAGAAGCCCATGATCGGAAATGCTTTGCAGGTCTTAGTGAGGGATAATAATGTCGACCAGGCGCTGCGCGTCCTCAAAAAGAAGATGCAGCGTGAAGGTATTTTTCGGGAGATGAAGGCCCGGCGTGCCTATGAGAAGCCCTCCGAGCGCCGCAATCGCGAAGACGCCGAGGCCATTCGCCGGGCGCGCAAGGCGGCCCGCAAGCAGGCCGTGCGCGATGGTCTCATTGCCGCGCCGAAGAAGAAGCCCCTGCTCGGCCGCGGTGCTCCGGGCGCTGCCGCCGCGAGGCCCTCCGAACCAAAATAGGCCAGCTATGGGCTTGTAATACTGGCGATTAGCTGTATAGTGTCCCAATCGATCTGCACGTTGAATTTTGTTTGCGCTTCGGCGCCGTGGCGAACTTCCTCTCAAATCGATGCTTACGTGACATTCGCGGTAACGCGAATGATTGAATTTCTATGTCGATTAAAAAGGTATCGTCATGACGACAGGAACCGTGAAGTGGTTCAACGGGCAGAAGGGCTACGGCTTCATTCAGCCTGACAATGGTGGTTCGGACGTGTTCGTCCACATTTCCGCCGTGGAGCGTGCTGGTCTCTCTGGCCTCAGCGATGGTCAGAAGGTGTCGTTCGACATCGAGTCCGACCGCCGCACCGGCAAGCAGTCCGCCGGCAACATCAAGGCCGCGTGAGGAATTGCCTCCGGTCCTTGACCACGGATGTACTGGCACCGATCGTCGAGGCAATTTTGGGAAGGCCGGGGTAACCCGGCCTTTTTTCATGTCGGGGATGCGAGCGATGGCGAAGAAGATCGAGAACAATCCGTTCAAGCCGCGGCCGACACCGTCCGAAACCAAGGCCGATTCCATTTCGCGCGTCGCGATGGGTATGGTCGAGCAGGAGACGGTTCGCCGCGATGCGAAGACCGCCCGCCTGCGTGAGGCTCGCCTCGCCAAGGAAGCCAGCGACGCGACAGCCGAGCGCGCCGCACCCAGCCCGACCCGTGGCAAAGCCCGTGGTTGACAAGGCCCTCGACTGACAAAGTCTGCGGCTCACCCCTGCATTTCCGGCGCCCGCCCGCCGCGCGTTGATGGCGCGTGTCGCCCGAAGGTGATCGCCCGCAATGCGCGCGTCCAAGCCGCGCTTCCGGCCATCCTCCGCTCTGTCGTCGTCGCGCCCGCCCCGGTCCCGTCTGTCGCTTCTCCGGCCTTGAGCCCGCTCATGCCGACAGTCCGGCGCGCCACTCCCGCCGCGCGCGCAACCGATCTCCGGCGACCGCGTCTTGCCGCATGGGCCGAACCGGCGCCGCGCCGGATCGCCCCGGCACTTCCGCGCCCATCGCGCAGCCTCCATCCGGCCCGCATCACGAACGCCTGATCGGCTGAGCCTCCGGCGCGCGGGGTTCGTAGAGCTGACGACCCTGCAGCACGCATGGTCTTCACAGGAGACGTCCCATGACGCTCAAGCTGACGAACCTCGCCCTGACGGCCATCACATCCGGCCTGCTCATCGCCGCACCGGTCATCGCTGTCCCGGCCATGGCCGCAACCACCGTGATGGTAGGCGGCGCGTCGATGATGTCGGATGCGAAGATCCCCGAGAATGCCGCCAAGGCCAGCAATCTCAAGACCCTGGTGGCGGCGCTCAAGGCAGCCGGCCTTGTCGAGACCTTGAACGGGAAGGGGCCCTTCACGGTGTTCGCGCCCACCGATGCCGCCTTCGCCAAGCTGCCCCCCGGCACGGTGGACAAGCTCGTCCAGCCCGAGATGAAGCCGCAGCTCACGGCGATCCTCACCTATCACGTCGTGCCCGGACGGCTGACGGCCGCCGACCTCAAGGCGGACGCGATGAAGCACGGCGGCAAGGCCACGCTCAAGACGGTGGAGGGGCAGACGCTCACCGTCGAGGAGAAGATGGGCAAATGGGTGGTGGTCGATCAGGCCGGCCACACCGCCACCATCGAGACGCCGGACGTGCTCCAGTCCAACGGCGTCGTGCATGTCATCAACACCGTGCTGATGCCGAAATCCTGAGACGCCGCGATCGCGACACGACAGGGGCCGCCATGCGCGGCCCCTTTTTTCCTGCGCAGGGCAGCTCCGCCGGATGGCGCTCCTCCCGCCGATCCCGCAGTCGCGCGCGGCGGCGCCTCGCGGCGGCGGCTCGCGTCAGCGCGTTTTCCGCGAAAGGTGAACGAGTTTCGCTATCTCAAAACGCTCCAGCGTATGAAACGCGAGCCCTTTCGGATCGATCACGGCGCTAGTAGCGGATAGGCGAGAGGATGATCACGCCCGCCACGGCCAGCACGCAGTAGAGAACGACCACCGCCGATTGCGCGGCGCGGCCGGGCGCGAGGGCACCCGCGGCGCTCGTCACGGCCAGCAACGCCACGAGCAGCGTTCCCACCGAGCGCAACGGACTGTTCCAGAACCACCCATTCGCGGCGATGGCGACGCCGTGATAGAGCGCGAGCAGCAGCAGCGCCCAGCGGCCATCCCGGGCGAAGGCCTCGGACGGATTGGTCACATCGGTATCGGTGGGCACGATGAGCGCCGCCGCGAGAAACAGCAGCATCACCAGCAGCACCAGGAAGCTGAAATCGCCCAGGCTCCAGCCGGGCCGCGTGGCAAGTTCCGCCAGCGCCCACCAGAACTGCAGGATTTCCCCCAGCACGATGCCCGCCACCGATAGAGGCAGCCAGTCGATGCCACCACGATGGCGCGACTTGAAGGCGATGACGAAGCCCGTGAGAAGCCGGGCGATGCCGAGGCCCAGCATGGTCGACAGGACCACGGCGACCCAGTGAAAAATATCCATGGACCTGTTTTGCCGGTATTTGCGCTCCGGTGGAAGCGGCGCGTGCCACCAAAGTGGGGCCCATGGACACCTCCCGCCCGCGACTCTCTTGCGCCCGGGGCACCGCGGAGAGGCTCACCCGCCGCGGTGCGCCCCGGTGCGGCAAGAGTCGGGGCGGGAAGCCCCGGAGCGGCAAGAGTCGGAGCGGGAGGATTCGTTTGGTGCCGGCAGGCCGAGCGCCAGAATCGCGCCGGCCAGTGCCAGTGCGCCGGTGAGGGCGGCGATGGAAACCCAGCCGCCGTGCTCCCAGAACCAGCCGCCGATGGAGCCGGTGACGCTCGATCCGATATAGTAGAACAGCAGGTAGAGCGAGGCGGCATGGCCCTTCGACAGGCTGGCGAGCCGCCCGACGGAACTGCTCGTCACCGAATGGCCGATGAAGAAACCGGTGGCCACCAGCGCGACGCCGCCGGCGATGGCGACCAGCGACGACGCCATGGTGAGCAGCACGCCGGCGAGCATGATGAGGAAGCCGGCCAGCACAAGCGGCCGGCGGCCGAAGCGGTCGGCCAGGCTGCCGGCCAGCGACGACGAAACGATGCCGAAGCCGAAGGCCAGGAACAACATGCTCACCTGCGTCTGGCTGAGATGATAGGGCGCGCCGGAGAGGCGGAAGGTGGAATAGTTGAACAGCGTGACGAAGATGCTCGTCAGCAGGAAGCCGATTCCATAGAGCCGCAGCAGCGCGCGGTTGCGCAGGTGCCCCGCCCAGGCGGAGAGGTGAAAGCTCAGGCTGAAATCGCGCTGCGGCACGAAATTGCGCGGGCGCGGCAGCAGGAGCAGGAAGCCGACCGCCGAGAGGATGCACAGCACACCCAGCACCGCGAGCGCCGCGCGCCAGGAGGTGAACTCCGTCATCAGGCCCATGCCGACCCGGCCGATCATCGCGCCAAAGGCGGTGCCGCCGATATAGAGCCCCATCGCCTTGCCGAGATGGCCGGGTTCGATCTCCTCGGCGAGATAGGCCATGGCCACCGCCGGCACGCCGCCGAGCACGAAGCCTTCCAGCGCGCGCGCCACCAGCAGCCCGTGCCAGCTCGGCGCCAGCGCGGCGGAAAGGTTGAGCAGCGCGGCCAGCAGCATCGAGCCGAACATCAACCCGCGCCGGCCCAGCATCTGCGAGAAGGCGCCGGCCAGCACGATGGAAAAGGCGAGCAGGCCGGTGGTCAGCGATAGCGCCAGCGAACTTTCCGCCGGGCTGAGCGAGAAGCTCTGCGCGAAGGCCGGCAGCAGCGGCTGCACGCAATAGATCAGGGAGAAGCTCGCGAATCCGGCGAGGAACAGCGCCAGCCCGGCACGGCGATAGGCAGCCGTACCGGCACGGATCCAGCCGACAGGCGCGCCCATCACGGGGCCGGGGCGGGCGGTGTCGATCGCGGGCGCGGGGGAAGGGGCGAGGAGGGCGGGGGCGGCAGTGATTGCGGCAGCTATCGCGGGTGGGCACATCGGAGGCCATTCCTGTTTCGACAGGGAGATAGCCACGCCGCCGGCATCCGTCCAATATATGGAAATGACGTTCGCTATCTGCAGAATGTATGGGAGAGGTAGGGACATGGAGCTGCGCCACATCCGCTATTTCCTGGCCGTGGCGGAGGAGGGCAACTTCACCCGCGCGGCGGCGCGCCTCGGCATCGGCCAGCCGCCGCTCAGTTCGCAGATCAAGGATCTGGAGAGGGAAGTCGGCGCGCAGCTGTTCCACCGGGTGGCCCACGGGGCCGAACTGACCGAGGCCGGCCGGGCGTTTCGCGCGGGCGTGGCGACGATGCCCGATCAGGCCACGGTCGCGATCCGGTCCGCGCGGCGTGCGGCCAGCGGCGAAACCGGCCAGCTCGGCGTCGGCCTCACCGGCACCGCCGCCTTCAACCCGCTGGTGCCGGCGGCGATCCGCGCGTTCCGCCGCGCCTATCCCGATGTCGAGCTCAGGATCGAGGAGGCCAGTTCCTTCGTGCTGCTCTCCAGCCTGGTGGAAGGGCGGCTGGATGTCGCCATTCTGCGTCCGGCCGAATCGGACCCGCAGGACCTGCGCGAGGAGAGCCTCATGGAGGAGCCGCTGGTGGCGGCGCTGCCGGCCAGCCATCCCGAGGCCCGGGGTGCGGAGCCGCTGGACCTGACGCGGCTGAAGGAGGATCCGCTCATCCTCACGCCGCGCTCTGTCGGCACCAGCCTGCACGATGCCGCGCTCGCCGCCTGCCGCGCGGTCGGCTTCGAGCCAAGGCTCGGCCAGCCGGCGCCGCAGATCGCCTCCATCCTGTCGCTGGTCGCCGCCGAGTTCGGCGTGTCGCTGGTGCCCGCCTCGCTCGGGCACCTCAACGTGCCGGGCGTGGCGTTTCGGCCGGTCCGTGCGCCCGAGCCGCGCGTCGGCCTGGTCGTGGCCTATCGCCGGGACCGCCCGCCGCAACTGGCGCTGAACTTCGCCAGGGCCGCCCGCGCCGTCCGCGCACGAGTGGCCGGCTGATCGAGGCCTGCCGCATCCGGGCTGGCGCGGGGGCACCCGGCCGCGCTAGGCTGGCCTCCATGCGCGGCATCCATCACATAGCGATCATCTGCTCCGACTACGGGCGCTCGAAACATTTCTATGTGGATGTGCTGGGCTTTGCCGTGCTGCACGAGGCGTGGCGGGCGGCGCGGTCTTCCTGGAAATGCGACATCGACGCCGGCAATGCGCGGATCGAACTGTTTTCCTTTCCCGATCCGCCGCCGCGGCCCAGCCGGCCGGAGGCCTGCGGGCTACGCCATCTCGCCTTCGCGGTGTCCGATCTGGCGGCGGAGGCGGAGCGGCTCGCGCGGCTTGGCGTCGTCGTCGAGCCGATTCGAATCGACCCCTATACCGACCGGCGCTTCACTTTCTTCGCGGATCCCGATGGGCTGCCGCTGGAGCTCTATGAGGAGCCGGAGGGGGCGGAGTGACCGCGCGGGGAGGATTCGCGCGCTTTGGAGGCCCGCGCCAGACTGTGGCCACCCGAGGTGTCGGCGGCGATGCGGTTGAGCCTGCTCAACGCAAACATCGCTGCCGGGCGTATCGGTGTTCATCGGTGACGACGCGAAACATCATGTCGCGCGAGGCGACTTAACAAGACCGGCCTTCGCGCAGGAGTGGTCCGATGAAGCTGGCCTTGCCATTCTTCAAGGGTTTCGCCGGCTTCCGCATGAGCTGGGCCGGACGCGACGTGATGGCGGGGCTGGCCATTGCCGCCGTCGCCATTCCCAGCGCCGTCGCCTATCCCGCCATTGCCGGCCTGCCGCCGGAAGTGGGCGTCTATTCCAGCATTTTCTCGCTGCTCGGCTATGCCCTGCTGGGGCCCTCGCACCGGCTGGTGGTGGGCCCGGACGCGGCGACCATGACCGTTCTGGCCGCCGTGCTCGCCTCCATCCTCGCGCAGGATCCCGGCCTCGACCGGGTCGCGACCGCCGCGCTGCTCGCCCTGTGCGTCGGGGGGATGTGCCTCATCGCCGGTCGGCTGCGGCTCGGCGAGATTGCCGCCTTCCTCTCGCGGCCGATTCTCATCGGCTTCATCAGCGGCATTTCCATATCCATCATGGTCGGGCAGATCGGCCGCTTCACCGGGCTCGCCATCGCGTCCGATGGGCTCGTCGCGCCGATCCTCGAACTCGTGGGCAAGGCCGGCGATGTACATTGGCCATCCGTCGCGCTGGGTGGCGCGTTGCTGGCGCTGACCTTGCTGCTGGAGCGGCTGAAATCGCCGGTTCCAGGACCGCTGGTCGTGGTGACGGTGGCGATGGCGGGGTCGGCCCTGTTCGATTTCGCCGGGCTCGGGATCAAGGTCGTGGGTAGCCTGCCGCAATCCCTGCCGGCCTTTTCCGTCCCCGTGCCCGCTGCCGTGCCGCTTCAGCAACTGCTGCTGGGCGCGGGCGCGTTGTGGCTCGTGAGCTTCAGTTCCGGGCTGGTGGCGGCGCGCAGCTTCGGCGCGCGGGGCGGCTTCGCCGTGGATGCCAATGAGGAGTTGCGCGGCCTCGGTGGCGCCAATCTCGTCACCGGCGTGTTCAGCGGCTTTCCGGTGACGGTGTCGGATTCGCGCACCGCCGTGAACCTGTCGGTCGGCGGGCGCAGCCAGCTGGCCGGCGTGGTGGCGGCCGTGGCGCTGGCGAGCCTTCTGGTCTTCCTCAACGATGCGCTCAGCCTACTGCCGGCGCCCGCGCTGGGGGCGATCCTCGTCGCGGCGTCCATCGGGCTGATCGACCTCAAGAGCCTGCGGGAGCTTTGGCATATCAGCCGCATGGAATTCGCGTTCGCGCTCATCGGCATGTGGGGCGCGGTGAGCCTGGGCGTGCTCAACGGCGTCATCGTCGCCGTCTCGGCCACGCTGCTCTATGTGCTGCTGAAGGAAATGCGCCCACGCGACGCGCTGCTCGGGCGGCTGCCCGGCCGTTCCGGCTTCTACAAGCTGCACCGCTTTCCCGAGGCGCGGCCGGTGCCGGGGCTCACGCTGTGCCTCATCCAGGGGAGCCTGCTGTTCTTCAACGTCGATTATGTCCGCGAGCGGCTGGAGCAGTTGATCGCCGAAATGCCCGCCGATGCAAGCTGGCTGGTGCTGGATGCGAGCGCCGTGGTGCAGCTCGATTCGACAGCGGCGGCGATGCTGGACGACGTGCGGGCGAAGGCGGCCGGGCGCGGCGTCGCCTTCGGTCTGGCCGAGCTGAATTATGCGCCGCGCCAGTTGCTGGAACGCGCGGGCGTGCTGGGCCGCATCGGCGCGGACATGGTGTTCGAGGATCTGGAGGAGGCGGCCAGCGCTTTTGCCGCCCGGCAGGCGGCCGGCGCGTCCTGACACAAACGCCGGAGCGCTGGCTCGGGACCGTCTGTCACGAAAGCCGCATTGGCGGCCGGAATGTGCCTGTTATGGTCTCGACCGACTGCGTTGTTACGTGGCGCAAGGTGTTGATATTAGCGCCGAATATTGGCGACCGCGGCTGGGCTCGAACCAGCGACCTGCCGCTTAGAAGGCGGCTGCTCTATCCAGCTGAGCTACGCGGCCCAAAAACGCGCCGCGCGGCACGCGGCACGACCTGTCGACGAAGGATGACCCGGTCGCTCAGTGGGTCCACTGACCCAGGCGGCGGAAGCTGAAATTGTCGGAATAGGCGATACGGCGGCGCACCGGCTCATTGGGCTCCTGCACCTGGTAGGCGATGCCGTGCCGCTCGGCATAGGCGATCGCTTCTTCCTTGGTCTCGAAGCGCAGGCGAAGCTGGCTCTTCATGTCCGACGAACTGGTATAGCCCATCAGCGGCTCGACCTGACGCGGCGCCTCGGGCTCATAGTCGAGCATCCAGAGCTTGGTCTTGGCCGTGCCGGATTGCATGGCGTTGCGGGTCGGCTTGTAAATGCGTGCAACCATTCAACTCGCTCCCTTGCCCGGCGCGCTGGCGGCCTCGCCTTGCGGATGGCCGAGGCTCGGCACGCCGCGTGCCGCGAGCCCCTGAAAACCCTTACACCCGATCCGGCGGCGGCCCAGACGGCGACCTGAGGATTGCTTAAGACGAGGGTCGCGTTCTGGCAAGCGGGCATCGCGCGCATCGGGCGTTGGGCGCGCGCAAAGCGGCGGGTCGTCCAATGCTCGCAGGGAAAACCGGCTCATAGGGGAAACCGGGCCCGCAGGGGAAACCCGTTTGCCACAGACGGGCTTCCGGCGGTCGGCCGGGCCGGGCGGGGCGCCATTTTCATGATGGGGCCGCGCCGCGCGCAACTCGTCGGTTCGGCCATCAGGTGGGTGGTCGGGGCAGCAGGATTCGAACCTGCGACCTGAAGTTCCCAAAACTCCCGCGCTACCGGACTGCGCTATGCCCCGAAACCCGAACATGTGCCAAGCACATATCAAGCGGCATCGCATCCGCCGCGTGCCGCGTCAAGCCGCGGTTGACGGGCGGCGGTCAGCTGACAGCGGTTACAGGGCCACGCTACTTTGGCGCGAAGAGGTTGTGCACGACCTGATCGCCGACCGCGAGGCCGCGCGCCTTCGCCGTGCCGCCCGCCAGTTCCAGCACCGCCTTGACCGAACCGCCGGACTCGATGGTTTGCGTGGAAAGCGGCGTGGTGTTCTCGGCAATGCTGGCGATCCGCCCATCGGCGCGGATGAACACCATGTCGAGCGGGATATAGGTGTTCTTCATCCACATGTAGATCGGCTGCTCGACGCCGAAATCGAACAGCATGCCGGCATTCGGCGCCAGTTCCGTGCGGTACATCAGCCCCTTGGCGCGCTCCGCCGGAGTGCTCGCCATTTCGACGGTGAAGGCGACCGGGCCGTTCTTCGTCTGGATCGTCAGCGGCTCGAATACCGCGCTGGCGGCCGGGAGGATGAGGAGCACCAGCGCGAAAATGAACGCCAGCACGCCCATCATCCACGCCGGCAATGACGGCCGGGCAACGGGCGGCATGCTGATCGAGGCGGGCAGGGGCGAGGCAAGGACCGCCGGGCAAGGCACGGCCGGAGAAGCAGAAGAACTCATATGGAACCGGGCGCCGGGCGCCTTCCCTTGATGCTATGGAGCCCAAAGCCGCCTTGCCTCGCGCGGGCTCACCCGGCGGGACAAAGCTCTGGCCGCGAGGGCTCAAGTCCGGTGGCGATGGCCGGCACGCTTGAGCCGACCGAATTATGCGCTAGTGCGAGGAGGGCGTCGAGGCCCCGTCGGGCCGCACCTCGGCGGCCATCAGCCCCTTGGGGCCGGGCCCGAAGCGCACCAGTACCATCTGGCCAGGGCGCAGCTCGGTGAGGCCGTGGCGCCGCAGCGTCTCCATATGGACGAAAATGTCCTCGGTGCCCTCGCCGCGCGACAGGAAGCCGAAGCCGCGCAGGCGGTTGAACCACTTGACCCAGGCGCGCTCGAAGCCGCCGACCGGCTGCACCGTGACATGGGTGCGCGCCTGCGGCAGCTGGCTGTGATGCAGGGCGGTGGAGGCGTCCATCGAAATCACGCGCAGCGCCTGAAAGCCGCGATCGCGGGCCACCACTTCGCACACGACGCGCGCGCCTTCCTGCGCCGTGGTGAAGCCGCCGCGCCGCAGGCAGGTGACATGCAGCAGAACGTCGCCGCCGCCATTGTCCGGCACCACGAAACCATAGCCCTTGGAAAGGTCGAACCATTTGATGGTGCCGGCGATCTGGACGAGCGGACCCTCGCCTGTGCCGGTGGCATCCGCCTCGTCTTCAAGCGAACGACGCTCGCCTGCACCATGTCGTGGCAGCGTACCATCCGACACCATCGGCCACTTACCCCCGCGAACGCCAGGCACCGCTATCCAGCCGGCGCCCATGCTGCCAGCGCCCGTCCTGCCAGCGTTTCATGATTCTATTCCCGCAAAGCATAGCACCCGAAGACGCCACGAAAACACCCAAATTGATTCGGCCGGCGTACGGCAGTTGCGTCAAGTGGCTTCCCGGCATCAGGTGGGGACAGGGGCAGGGGGAGCCTCGCGGTGCCCTGCATCACGCGTCATCGGCACGCGCCCTCATCGCGCATCGGCGGCCGCGTCGAGCACGTCGCCGATATCGGCATGGATCACCAGATCGGCGATTTCGTCGAACTCGGTCGTCTCGCGATTGATGATCACCAGCGTGGCGCCGTGCCGCTTGGCCTCCACGGGAAAGCCCGCGGCGGGCCAGACCACCAGCGAGGAACCGATGGCGAGAAACACGTCGCAGGCGCGCGTCAGCTCGTGCGCGCGCACCATGGCCGCCTTCGGCATCGGCTGGCCGAAGGAGATGGTGGCGGTCTTGACGGGGCCGCCGCAGTCGAGGCAGTCGGGCACCGCGTGCGCGTGGGCCTCGAAGCGCTGGCGCACCCAGCCAAGTTCATAGCGTTCGCCGCAGTCGAGGCAGGTGGCATAGGTCGTGTTGCCATGCAGTTCCACCAGACGCTCCTGCGGCACGCCGGAGGCCTGGTGCAAACCGTCTATGTTCTGCGTGACGATGCCGGCCAGCCGGCCATCCGCGAGCCATTGCGCCAGCCGGCGGTGGCCGCGCCCGGGCGCCGCGCCGGCGAAAGCCTCCTCCATGGCGAAGCGGCGACGCCAGGCCTCGCGGCGCATCGTCCGGTCGGACAGGAACGTGCCATAATCGATCGGCTTGTTGCGCGTCCACAGCCCACCCGGCGAGCGGAAGTCGGGAATGCCGCTTTCGGTCGATAGGCCGGCTCCGGTGAAGGCGACGCCGCGCCGCATGCCGGTGAGGATCGCGCCGAGTTCGGTGCATGCCGCCTTGATGTCATCGTCCATCGTCATATTTTCAGCCACTATCGCCACCGGCGCCGCCGGCGCCGCGACAAGCCCCCAAGAGGACCCATGAAGTACCTTCACACCATGGTTCGCGTCACCGACATCGATGCGTCGCTGGATTTCTACGTCAACAAGCTGGGCCTCGAAGAGGTGCGGCGCAAGGAGGTGGAGCAGGGGCGCTACACGCTGGTTTTCCTCGCCGCGCCGGGCCAGAAGGGCGTGGCCGAGCTGGAGCTTACCTATAACTGGGATCCGGAACCCTATGGTGAAGGCCGCAATTTCGGCCATCTCGCCTATGAGGTGGACGATATCTACGCCACCTGCCAGAAGCTGCAGGACGGCGGCGTGACCATCAACCGCCCGCCGCGCGATGGCTACATGGCCTTCGTCCGCTCCCCGGACAATATCTCGATCGAACTGCTCCAGAAGGGCGGCGCCCGCCCCCCGCAGGAGCCCTGGTCCTCGATGCCGAACACCGGCAAATGGTGAGGTCGCCAGCGCGGTAGCCCCGGATCGGGGCCGGCAGGTTGCCCGCCGGGCAGGGCGACAGTGTCGGGCCGCGCCAGGGCGGGCTGGCCGGCAGGTGGACGGCTGGCGTGGCGCCCGTTCAGGTCGGGCGCCATTCCAGTGTTAAATCCTGCCGATCCCCTTCACCGCGGCGTCGTCTCGCCACGGTATGGATGCCGGGCTGCGAAGATGCCGGCTGCGAAGACGAAAGCGCGCGCGAACACACCCGGCCGTGGCGGGAGACCACGAGTACGGCCGGGCTTGTCTCGCCGCCTGCCAGCGTGGGTCGCCGCACCCGTTGCAAGATCCTGCCGGGACGACACTCGCGTTCCGCCGGAAGCGGATATGTTCCGGGACGGGGGACGGGGGACGAGACGTCGCAAGCCTGTGGATGACGGGTGCGGGGACCGCTTGTGCACCGCCGCCGGCTTGCCTATAAGAACCCGGCCTGCGCGCCCTTCGTCTATCGGTTAGGACGCCACCCTTTCACGGTGGAGAGAGGGGTTCGACTCCCCTAGGGCGCGCCACTTCCGTACAAAACCGCGAACACCCGGCTGGGTGGCGCGGTCGGCGAGTACGGCTCTCTCCAGCACCGTCCTTGATCCGTGGATGCGCACGACGTGCTGGTCGACTTCGACAGCGTCGATCAGCGAGCGCAGACAGGCTTTGCGGAACGGTACCTCGTCCTCTGTGATGTTTGACCGCATGAGTTGCCCGAACCGGGCCAGCTTGTCCGGATCAAGCCGGCTTGCGGCGGCACCTTGATTCTCGATCCGCTCCAGCGCCGAATGTGCACGGTCCCGGTCTGCTTTGAGCTTGGCAATCTGTTCCTTGAGCATGTCGTCCGGCTCAGCGATGCCGTCCGCGACAAGCTGATAGAGCCGCCGCGGCTTGTCTTCTGCTGTCGTTCTTTCGCGGGATAGTTCATCGATCCGTGCCTGAACCTCGGCATCGGCTTTCACCCGCCGGTCGACGACGGACTGTAGCAGCGCCTCCAACCGCTCCGGCATCAGGACGCGTTCAGCGACATGGCGTGTGACCAGATGGTCGAGCTTCTCCATCGGCACCGTTCGCCCCTTGCAGGCGGACTTGCCGACCCGGCCCGAGGTCGAGCAGCTGTAATAGCGATAGACCCTGCCGCTCTTCGAAGTGCCGGTGCGCAACGTCATGGCGCTGCCGCAACAGGCGCAATAGGCAAGCCCCGTCAGCAGGATCGGACCCGAGATCACCCGTGGCGGTGTTGTGCGGGCTTTTAGCCCTAAGTGCCTTCTGTACCTTGTCGAAGGTGCGGCGCTCCAGGATGGCCGGCACCGAGATCGGGATAACCTCGTGCTGAGGCTTCACTTGCCCCGTCTTCGAGCTTCGCTTGTTGAAGCTCCACTCCCCGACATAGACGGGATTGGTCAGGATACCGTGAATGGTGCCGACGCCGTAGCGGGCTCCAAGACGGGTGCGGTAGCCCTTGGCGTTGAGGTGCTTGGTAATCTCCTTGATGCCCATGGGGCCCGATGTGCCATCTCCCTGCCGGTAGAGATCGAACATCAGCCGCACCAGCTCGGCCTCCACGGGATCGACGATGATCCGCTTCTTCGTGCGATGGCCTCGCTTCTCGACCTCTTCGAGGGTGAAGCCAAGCGGCAGGCGGGAGCCGTTATAGAAACCCTGCCGGGCGTTCTCCTTCATGGCCCGCAGCACGTGCTTGGCGTTCTCGCCCGACTGGTACTCGTCGAACAGGGCGATGACCTGCCGCATCATGACCTGAGCCGGATCATCCCCGAGCTCCTGGGTGATGGAGACGAGCCGCACGCCGTGCTTCGCGAGGCGGCGGATATACATCTCCAGCCCAAAGGCATCGCGGAAGAACCGGCTGAGCGCGGCAGCGATCCGCAGCATGTCGACTTCCCACGCGGTGTAGAAGCCGCGCCGACGCTCCCGCCATTGAATGTACCAGTCCCACACGATCGGGAAGACCAGCAGACTGAAGCTCAGATTCTCTAGCGGCACGCCGAAGCCATGGACCGCGCCGCTGGGTGACGCAGCCAGCGCACCGAACATCAGGCCGAGATGCTCGACCTTCTGCGACGCCGTCTCCTCGCCCCAGACGCCGCTGCGCTGATAGCCGAAGGCCATCAGCGTTGCCGTCTTGAACCGGACGAGATCGGCCATCTCCTCAGTTAGCTGGGGCGGCGCATCGAGCGCCGCACTCGCGAGGTCCGGATCCGGCAGCGATCCATCCTCCTCCCGGCAAAACCGGTACAGCCCGCGCGGCCGGGCGGATTGGTCAAGCAGGCCGGGAAACCGGATCGAATAGCGCTGCTTCATGGCGGCAGCCTGGAAGCGCCGATAGTCGGTCGTTCCCGTGATCACCACGCGCTGCACCCATTCGAGGATCTCCTCCCGCTCCCTCAACGGGCGCCGATCAAAATCATGCGGCAGGTGCCAGGCGAGGCGTCGCCGCTCGGCTCGACTGATGCCGGCAATGGTACCCGCCGAGGTGCAGCGGTCTCCGTTCGGCAGCTTCGATCGGAAGTAGCCCGGCGGGAGGCGGTAGCGCCGCTCGATAAGCTCCAGTGCCGCGAGACTTCGGGAGGCGCGCGGCACCTTCACGCCGCGGCGCCACAGATTGAGTGCCGTGGCATCGACCTGAGCCGCGCTCGCCTCGAGGACACGGGCGAGGTGCTTTGCCGTATCGCCATGGCGGCGCATGTGAAGATCGAGCGCATCGGCGAACAAGGGCGGGTCCGTCCAGGGACGCCCGTCGCTCTCGGGGAACTCGACGATCGGCTTCGCCCGAGGGCCGCGTCGGCGCGGCATAGCTTCCGGCTGGTCAGCGCCACGATGGGGTGTGCCCCGCTCCGAGCCGGACGGTGCCCGGCGCGCTGCGGCACGCTTCCCCGTGAAGCAGTGCTCGCGATTCCAACGCAGGAAGTGGGGATGCGGACGCTCAAACGCTCGTTGCGGGGCGATAGCGCGTCCGCTCCGGTTGATGAAGGCGCACACGCCACCTCCAACCTCGCCCATGCTGCCGCGCAGGTGCTGTCTGAGATCGTCGCGGTTTCGGTTTCGTTCCTAACCTCGGAGGATACAATCGCTCACTATGCGAAGCTGGTGGATCGCGAAAGCGCCTCCCATGCGCTGATTTCGTCGCGCATGCGGCCGAGTTTCTGGTCGACCAGTCCCAAAGCGTCCTCGCCGAGAAACAGCCGCACCGGCGGGTTCTCGGCATCGACCAGAGCGAGCAGCGCCTGCGCAGCCTTGCGCGGGTCGCCGGGTTGATTGCCACTCTTGGTCTGCCGTGCGGCGCGGATCGGGTCCATGACCGCGTCATAGTCGGCAATGCTGCGCGGCGTGCGATCCATCGAGCGCCCGGCCCAATCGGTGCGGAATTGGCCGGGCGCGAGCGCCGTCACCCGAATTCCGAAGCTCGCCACTTCCTTGCCGAGCGCCTCGGAGAGGCCTTCGAGCGCGAACTTGCTGCCGCAATAGAAGCTGATCCCGGGCATGGTGATGAAACCGCCCATGGACGTGACGTTGATGATGTGGCCGCGACGCCGCGTGCGCATGCCAGGCAGCACCGCCTTGATCATCGCGACGGGCCCGAAGACGTTGGCCGCGAACTGACGCTGGAGATCATCCATGGACGATTCCTCCAATACGCCCTCGTGCCCGTAACCCGCATTGTGATGGGCTGGATCGGCACGGCCGGTCCTTCCCCCGGAAAGGTCCTGGCGCACTCCACGACCTTATGGTCGCTGGCGCTAGGCCCCGGCGAAGGCTTGACTGGGGCGGGCAAGGAGAAAGCGCTGCGCTGTTTGCCGGAACAGCTCGCCTTTGCCTTTCGCGGCATTCTCTCGTTCTGGACCGCCGGCGAACTGCGGGATGAGGAACTTGCCTCGCAGGCAAGAGAAATGGCGAAGACGTTGCTTCTCGGATTCGCTTAGCGGCCACAGTCTGCGATTTCGCCACGTAAGCTGCCGCTGGGCCGCCAAGGCCGACCGGCAAGCAACATGCCCTACGCGTCGAGCATTCATCCTGTCGGAATGCGAGGAGGCAGCATTGCGCGTGGCACTCGCTGACGCGGCGCCGTTCTACCGCGACGCGAAAGAGACACGCGAAGCACGTGAGGCTGGAGCCCAGGTGTTTGACGCTTTCATGCAGGATGCGCTTCCCGAGGCCTCGGCAGAGACCCGGCGACTGGCCATCGATCTGATCACGACCGCGATGAGCGCGGCCGGCAAGCAGTTCTCGTCAACGCCACGAAACACCGCCGAGATCGACGCCTATGCCGCCGGATTAACCCGCATGTTTTGCGCTTATCTGCGCGATCTGCAACAGAACTGAGCCGCGAGGGTTTGGCTGCAGGACGAACGCCCTTCTGCGCGTCCCAAAACTTCAATACTTTCATCGTCTTCCGCTTCTCTGCGCCAGGAGAATTGGCGGGAAAACGTCGGCATCAACCGGTACAGTCTCGGCGATCACATCAGCATCATCATCGGTCGACCTTGCCCACACATATCCGCCCGTCCTCGAAGTGCACGATGCGGTCGAACAGGTCGGTCGAGCGCGGATCATGTGTGATCACCAGCACGGCCGCACCCCGCGTGCCGGCGATGCGGCGGAAGATCTCCATCACCTGACGGCCGCGTACGCTGTCCAGCGCGGCCGTGGGCTCGTCGGCTAGGATGAGCGGCGGAGCGTTGGCAAGCGCTCGCGCCACCGCCACACGTTGCTGCTCGCCGCCCGACAACTTCGCCGGCAGGTGATCGGCGCGATGTACGAGATCGAGCGCGGCAAGCAGCCGTCTTCCATGGGCGTGGGCATCGGCAGGGGCTACATCCGCGAGCTCAAGGCCCAGCGCGATATTCTCCACCGCTGACAGGAAAGGGATCAGATTCGCCTTCTGGAACACAAAGCCGATGCGCTTGCGGCGTATCTCGCGCAGCGAGTCGAGGTCGGCGTCGGCGTGGGAAACCCTCTCCCCCGCCAGCCAGACCTCGCCGGAGGTCGGATTCTCCAGAAGCCCGGCGAGCATCAGGAAGGTGCTCTTGCCCGAGCCGCTTGGCCCGAAGATGCCGACCAGCTCGCCAGCAGCAACGTCGAGCGAGACGCCGTCGAGCGCGCGTACCAGCCCGCCACCGGTGGCGTAGTGGCGTGAGAGCGAGCGCACCGAAAGCACGGGTGCGCCGCTCACGACAACACCTCGCGTGCCTCGACTTGCGAGGCGCGGGCGATGCCGACCCACGCCGCGACGGTGCAGACAATAGCAAGGGCAAGCGCGATCTGCGCAAGATCGGGCGGTAGCATCACCACGCGGCGCGGGAAGAAAGGGAAGATCATCCATGCCAGGACGACCGCAAGTGCGTAGCCGGCGATGCCGATGAGTGCGGCCTGCTGGCCGATGAGACGGACCACGACGCTCTCGCGCGCGCCCATCAGCTTTAGCAGAGCGATCACGTGCAGCTTTTCGAGGGTCATGGTGTAGACGATGAGCGACACCACGATGGCGGTGATGAGAAGGATCATCCCGGTGAAGGTCAGGATCTGGAGGCGCAGCTTCCAGAGCCGGGCATTGAGCATCAGATCACGCTGCTCGCCCGTGGTCATGACCCGCACGTCGCCCCAGCGCTGCAGGGTGGCGATCACGCGCGCGGTGTCGGCGGCGGGATCGAGCCGCACCAGCACAGCGGAGATCTTGCTGTCCTGCGCCACCGAGCTTGCATCGGCGCTCACGGCGCCAGCGCCGGTCCCGGCGGCGCGCGCGAGATGGATCTCTTCCGATGTGCGGCGTCGCGCGATGACGGCAGCGTCATTGATGCCGACGAAAAGCAGTCCGTCGCCGGCCGAATCGACCATGTGCCGCGTGAGGCCTACGATCGTATAGACGTCGCGCGCAAGCTGTATCCGGTCGTCGACCTTCAGGCCGGTGCTCGCATCTGCCACGGCCTCATAGCGGCTGCCGCCGAGCCAGCGACCTTCCGCGAGCGACAACCAGTGTCCATTGTCGCGCGGCACGTCGACACCGGTCACGGTGGCGCGGCGCGGGGCACCGGCGAAGCTGAACTGCTGGCTGAACTGGGTGAAGCGCCGCACATCCGCGACACCGGGCACGCCCTCGACCCGCCGGTCCATGTCGGCCGCCACGGCGGAACCTTCGGCAAAAGGCCCGGCGCGCTTGCCTTGCACGACCCAGAGATCAGCATCGATCCGGTCGATGATGAGGAGCGCATCTTCGACGATGCCGCGATAGAGGCCGGTCATGCCGATCACCGCCATGACGAGGAAGGCGATGCCGAGAGTGGTAAGCGCGAAGCGGGTCGGTGCGTGGAGCGTATCTTTCAGCGCCAGATTCACGGGGCCGCTCCGGCGAGGCGCGCGCGCATGAACGGGTAGAGGTCGCCAGGTTTGAGGATCTCCTGGCCGGCATCGAGGCCGCGCCGGATCTCGACGCGTCGCGCGCCGGCCTCGCCCAGCGTTACTTCGCGCCATCGCGCACGGCCGCGGGCAGCGATCCATACGCCGGGGCGCCCGTCGCGCCAGACAAGATACGACGTTGGAACGGTCAGCAGCGGGCCGCGCCGCTCGATGATGATGCGCGCCATGGCGCGCTGGCCGAGCGCCCAGTTCGCGGGAATCGTATCGAGCGCGATGTCGATCTCGAATTCCCTCGTCTCCCGGTCGACCTCCCGCCCGAGCCTGAGGATGTGGCCGCGGATGGTCTCCTCGGCGCGAGTGAAGGTGATCTCCGCCGCCTGTCCCGGCCGGACAGCGGATATGGCGCTCTCGTCCAGTCGCGCGGTCAGCACAAGGCTCTCCGGATCGACGAGGTGCAGCAGCTCGCTGCCCGGCGCCAGCACCTCGCCGACATGGCGCGTGCGCGACACTACCACGCCGGAAATCGGCGCACGCAGCACGCTGTGGTCGAGCTGGACGCGGGCAACGGCTATGCGCGCGTTCGCGGCATCGTGCTCGGCCTCGGCCTGCTCGATGGCGCGGCCTGCGCGCGCGACGTCGGCTTCGGCCTGACGGCGGGCGGCGAGCGCGTCTTCGAGCCCGGCGGCGCTGGAGACACCCTTGGCGAGCAGCGCGACCTGCCGTTCATGCGTCGCGCGCGCCTGTTCCAGCGTCGCGACGGCGTGGTCGCGCTCGGCTTGGGCGGCGGCCACCCCGCGCTCGGCGGCACGGGCGCTCGCCTCGGCGGCGTCAAGCTCACCGCTGAGGTCATCGAAGGCGAGGCGGGCGAGTATCTCGCCCGTGCCGACCACGTCGTTGCGGTCGACAGCGAGTTCCTCGATGCGGGCCTGGATGCGACTACTGACGCTGGCCTCGGTCAAGGCCGACAATGTGCCGGGGCCCTGAAGCTCCACATCCAGCATGCCTGGGCGCAGAATCTCACCCTCGACCGCATGCGGATAGACATAACGCAGGCCGGCGAATCCGATCCCCAGAACCACCGCCGCGAGGACGGTCAGCCGAAGCCCATGGCGCCGACGCGGGCGCGGGAGGGGCGCCTCCAGCGACAGGAACGGGTCGAGGCCCGGCTGGACGTTCATGACAAGGGCATCCGGGTGAAGGGCGGCCGGGGGCGGGTCACGGGGCGGGGGTAGCCTTGGCGGCGACGAGAGCCTCCTTGCAGGGTTGGGAGATCTTGTCGGGATTGGCCTTGATGCACTGAAGGATGCGTCCGCCGCCTGGCTGCACGCCGGGGCAGGTGGCGCGGATGTCCGCCTCGCAGGCGGCACGGACAGCCTCTGCCTGTGCACGCGAGAGGTTCTGTGCCGACGCGGCTCCTGAGAAGGCCGCGCCGAGCAGGGTGGCGAAAGCCAGCACGAGGCCGGCGCGAAGGAAGAACGCACGATCCATGAGGTCGGCTCCTTTAGCGGGTTGGGGTGCAGGACCATGGAGCCCGCCCGGCTGGGGGGCGGCCGACCGCGACGGGCTCCATGGGGGCAGGTTCGCGCCTGCCATGCCGCCGGGAACGGCTGTGCTGCGCACGGCGACGGAAGCGAATATCGGCGTGGGGTTTTGCGGCCATGTCTCCGCGCCGGGGCTTTTTGTTGCAGTTTGTATCGAGGCCGCGGGGATGGCTTGCGCGGCTCCGTCGTCGCTGTCATGCCAGCGCCATGACAGCCGCAAGAGTGCTTCTGGTCGAAGACGACCGCGACATTCGCAGCCTGCTCGTCGATTTCCTCGGCGGCGAGGGCTACGACGTCGAGGCGGTCGGAAGCGGCGCCCTGATGGACCGGGCGCTGATGCGGGGCATGCCCGACCTCGTGATCCTCGACATCATGCTGCCGGGCGAAGACGGGCTGGCGATCTGCCGGCGGCTCAGGACCAGAAGCCGGGTGCCGATCCTCATGCTCACGGCCAAGCATGACGACATCGACCGCATCGTCGGGCTGGAGATCGGCGCCGACGATTATCTCGGCAAGCCGTTCAACCCGCGCGAATTGCTGGCGCGCATCCGCGCCTTGCTGCGCCGCGCGTCGGGTGCCCTGTCCGCGGGCGTGCCGGAGCGGCGGCGGCGGCGTTTCGCGGGGCTCATTGCCGATCTCGACGCGCGCACGGTGGCGGACGAGAGGGGGCAGCGTGTGCTTCTCACCACGGCCGAGTTCGACCTGCTGACCTGTTTCCTCGAACGGCCCGGCCGCGTGCTCTCGCGCGACCAGTTGCTGGACTGGACACGCGGGCGCGCCGGCGGCGACCCGTTCGACCGAACCATCGACGTCACCGTGTCGCGGCTGCGCAGCAAGCTGGCCCGCGGCCTCGGCGAGGCCGAGCAACCGATCACCACCGTGCGCAATGTCGGCTATCTGTTCTCGGCCGACGTGCACGAGGTCTGAGGCGGATGGCCATGCGTCTCGGCCTGCTCGCCCGCATCATCCTGATCGTCGCGGTGGCGCTGTTCGCCATCCAGCTGCTGGCGCTGGTCTTCTATTTCGGTGCGGGCGAGGGGCGCCGGGCTCTCGGCGAGGCGCCGCCTTCGCTGCCGCGGCAGATCGCGTCTCTGGCCCTACTGGTCGACGAGGTGCCGGCCGATCTTCGGCCCGCTTTGGTGGAGGCCTTCAGCGAGAACGGCCGCACCGCCACGATCATTCCCGCCCTACCCGATGATCTTGACCCCACGAAGGGCATCGGACGTATCGAGCGTTCCATCCGGATGGCACTGGCGCTGCGCGGTGCGCAGGGGCGGCAAGTGCTCGTGCGCCTCGACGGACCCAGTGAAGACGGGCGCGGCGACATGCTCAGCGTCTATGTCGGACTGGCCGAGGGCGGCTATCTCTGGCTCGATATCCAGGACCGCGTCACCGTCCGGCTGCTCGGAGTGCCGATCGGCTTCTTCGCCGGCCTGTTCGGCGTCCTTGTCGCTCTGGCCGCGCTGGTCGCGGTCGCGCGCGAGATGAGGCCGATTACGCGTCTCGCCCGCGAGGTCGACAGGGTCGGCGAGAACATCGCCCCGGTCACGATAGCCGAGCGCGGCGCGCCGGAGCTGCGCACGCTGATCCGCGCGGTGAACGCGATGCAGGAGCGTATCGCCGCTTTGGTGCGCAACCGCACACTGACGCTCGGCGCGATCTCGCATGACCTGCGCACCTATCTCACTCGCCTGCGCCTGCGCGTGGAGATGCTGCCGGAGAGCCGCCACCGCGCCGGCGCCATTGCCGATGTCGAAGCCATGCAGTCGCTGGTGGAAGACACACTCGACTTCGCGCAGGAATCCTTTGCCCCGACGGAGCCGGCCTCCGCCGACGTCGCGGCCGCGCTGCGCCGCTACGGCGCCGAGCAGAACGACGCGCGCCTCGTCCTCGACATGCCGGACGGCCCGGCATGGGTCGCGATGGGCGACAAGGCGCTCGGGCGCGTTATCGCCAACCTCGTCGGCAATGCGCTGCGCTATGGCGAGCGCGCCTTCGCCCGCATCGATGCCAGCGGCTCGCCTGTGGTGCTGGTCATAGAGGACGAGGGCCCCGGCATCCCCGCCGAGGAGCGCGAGCGCGTCTTCGAACCTTTTCATCGGCTGGAGTCCTCGCGCAATCGCGACAGCGGCGGGACGGGCCTCGGCCTGACCATCGTCCGCCGGTTGGTCGAGCGGCACGGCGGCAGTGTCGAGCTGGACACCAGCCAGCGCGGGGGGCTTGCCGTCCGGGTCCGGTTGCCGCGGGCGGAACTTGCGGGCTGATACAAATCGACATGCCGCGGTTCGAGCGGCGATACCTTGGCTGTTCACCCTTGCCGCCTCAGCAACGGCAAAGGACTTGATGCCATGAGAGCCACATTCCCGACCAGACTGACCACACGGATAGCCGGCGCAGCGGCCGTCCTCGGCCTCGTCGCCGCCGCCATACCCACATTCGGGAGCGCGCAGGAGCTGACCGCGCCCACCGGGCCCTGGGCATGCGAGCAGGAGCCGTTCGTGAGCGAACCGGGACCGGCCTTCGATCCGACAGCCATTCGGCTCGTTGCCGGCCTGCTGCTCTCGGCACAGGAAACCGCGCTCGGCATCCGGAGCGACCAGATGGATGCCTGGCGCGGCTACACAACGGCGCTCATCGCGCTTCTGCCCTCAGGCGAGCGGCTCGAGCGCTGGACGCAGGAGAAACAGCGCGCCGAGGCACAGGCTTTCGACCTCGCGCAGGACATTGCCGGCGCCGCCATCGAGCGGGCGGAGAAGGCCCGCGCATTGCAGGACGCGGTCTCCACACTCAAGGCGGCGCTGACGCCCGAACAGATGAGCATGGCCAAGCAGATGCAGACGACGTTGGTCGAGCGGATCATCCGTTTCCTGCAATGGCGCCGCAGCGAGGCGCCTGGCATGCCGCTCTGACGGTCACGCGCCGAAAAGAAAAGGGCCGGGAGCGCAGGCTCCCGGCCTTCTTTATCGGGTGACGTCCGATCACCAGCGCTGGAAGCTGCGCGAGCCGGTGTGCACAGCGCCGCCGGGGCCGACGACCGCGCGATTGGTCGTGCAGCCCTGACCAACGGCGCAGCTGCGCGTGCGCGCCGCCGTGCCGCCATTCGGACCGGCAGTGACCCGGGTCGACGTGCAGGCCCCGCCAGTGCAGGTGCGGGTCTGGGCGGTCGAGCCGCCATGGACCCCCGTGGCGCTGCGAACGCCGACGCAGGTGCCTCCCGTGCAGGTGACCGAGCGGTTGGCCGAGGTCACCCGCGGCGTGACATAAGGCGGATAGGCTGCCCAGTGCCTGTGCCAGGGATAGGCGACATAGTAGCGGTCCCAATAGGCGCGGTTGAACGACACGACGGTGATGCCGACCGCTGGCGCCACAGGCGCCGCCAGCACGACCGGCGCTCCGCGATAGACGACTTGGATGTAGTCTGCCGCCACCCAGCCGCGATAAGGCCCGAAGCCGATGTCGCACCAGCTATAGCCAGCAACGCAGCCGAAGGTGGTGATGGCGGCGCCTGTCGGCACCACGGTTATGGCGGGATAGACCGTCGACGGCCCGGCGCGAAGATTGACGTTGGTGACGGCGACGGCCGTGGTGGCGGCACTGGCAACCGGCGCGGCGAGAGCCAGAGCGGCAGCGAATATGATCTTCCCGAGCATGGCGGAACCCTGGTTCAGGTGGCCGGAAGCGGCCTCTGTTTATCCACCGACCTTTCTGGGTCCTGGATATCGCCGGGGTGTCTCGACCGGGTTTCAAATTGTGACAGTCAGTGCGGGGCGAGCGCGGTAGCCATCTGAGTGATCGACAAACGGTCACACGTTATGCGGCGACTGTCAGGACCGCCGAAGCGCGCCGGCATCCGCACGCGTTCGGCAACGTGGCGGGTGACCAGATGGTCGAACGTCTCCATGGGCACCGTTCGCCCCTTGCAGGCGGACTCGCCGGCCCGGCCGGAGGCCGAGATCTGACCTTCGGATTGCTCCGTGTTACCGCGTTTCTGCTGGTGGCCGGCTAAACAGCTTGTCCGGTTACCCTGCTCTCGATGAATGTCACGGCGGCCGTGATTCCGTCTTCCTGTCGGATCGCGACGCCAAGAGTGGATGCCCGGTGGCGCATCTCCGGGTCATCCATCGCCGTAATCGCCGCCGCCAGGCTTTCGGCCGACAGCGTTCTTCGGTGGATGGTCGGTGGGCCCACGCCCAACTCCGCGACACGCCTTGCCCAGAACGGCTGGTCGCCAAAAAACGGGCAGATGGCAGCGGGCTTGCCGGCGCGCAGAGACGCCGCGGTGGTTCCGGCGCCACCATGATGCACGGTCGCTGCAACCCGGGGAAACAACCTGTCGTGTGGCACGCCGGCAATGATGTGGACGTTGCCAGGCACGCGCTGCGCCTCCAGCGCTCCGCCTCCGGTTGCCAGCAGCCCGCGTTTGCCGGTTCTGGCGAGAGCCTCAAGCACGATCGTGGTCATTCGCGGAGGATCGAGCCCGGGCATGCTGCCGAAGCCGACATAGACAGGTGGTTCGCCGGCATCGAGGAATGCTGTCAACGCGTCGGACGGTCGCCACCTCTCATCGTCGAGGAACCAATAGCCGCTGACGAGCACATCGCGGCCCCAGTCGGGCGGAACCGGGACGACATGCGGACTATAGGCATAGAGCGTGCCCAAGAACCTGACCGCATCGGAGCGGCGGCCCGCGAGCCCCAGCGACGTCTCCCGCCAGTCACGGATCTGCTTGCCGAAAAGCCAATCTGCTCCCTTGATCATCAGCGCATGACTGGCCCGGTTAAGCGGGCCCAGGGAAGCAAACGGCAGCATTGGGCTGGGAAAGTCTGCGGTTGGTGTGAAGCCTGGCAGCGGCGACGCACGTATGTGCGGGCATGCAAGAGCTTCGGCAATGTGTGGCGCGGCAATCGCCTTGGGATGGTGGACGATCACATCGGGCGCGAAAGCTCTGACGGCCGCCCATTCATCGTCCAGCAGGCGCCGCATCAACGGACGTGCATGCTTCAAAAGTTTGAGCCCGGCGCTGAAGCCACCACCGCCGGCGATCGCGTCTTTGCCTTCGGGCGTGTCCATCAACGCCAGGAATTCGCCCGGAAGCGCGGCAAAGGCGATGCCATGTTCGCGAACCATGACGTCGAACTGAACGGGCCCCGCGATTTGCACCTCGTGACCGCGCGCCATCAATCCCAATGCAAGCGCGATATAGGGCTGCACATCGCCTCTGGTGCCGAGTGTATCGATTGCTATTCGCACCCGGCTTCCTCATTTCCAGTTGGCGTCTGGGTTGCCTCGTCGTCCCATAGCGTAGACGTCGTGCTCAATCTAATCGGGCACGGCCCGCCATAAACCGCCGATGGCCCTCTCCCGTTCGAGATTGACGCCGATCCGAGCAGGCCGGCTAGTGGACTGTCGATCCTGCATCATAGCCCGACATTTTCGACTGACCGGGCGCGTCGGTGGCGCTAGCCGGCCGTTCCGACCCAGCCGCGGAAGGAGAAGGCGGCGTAATACAGCTCCACGTCGGTGAAACCGGCCCCGCGCAGCATGTCTTCTTCCTCGGCCGGCGTAAGCAATGGCAGGCGCTCGATCGTCATCCTGCTGGTGGCCGCCGCCTTTGCCCAATCGGGGCCCTCACGATCGCCGAAGGCGACCGAATGCGCCATCCCGCGCTCGGGGTCAGAACCCGGCGCCGAGTGCTCCGCGACCACAAGCCGGGCGCCCGGCCCAAGACGGCGGCGAATACCCTTCAGCGTCCGCAGTCGCTCGTTCCGGTCGAGGTGATGCAGCGTGAGAAGGCATGTCGCGCCATCAAATGGGCCTGCGGGAGCGTGTTCGATGATGCCCCGGATCAGATCGACACGATCCGTGAAAGGCGTAAGCGCTTGGTCGTCCCAATCTTTTCGCCATCGGCAACCGTAGCGAGCCATCCGAGTGCCTGGTGGAAAAGAACGTCAACGCCGTGATGGTGGATACTATGGCAGAGGCCGCGACCCTTTTCGCCACGCGCTTTGAAGAGATCACGCTCGACCAGATTGCGCCGCGCCATCCGGTGTTCGCCAGCGTGCATGCACATAGATGATGTCCGCTGCCGCGCCGCGCCGTGCGGTCAGCAAGTCTCGATAGAATGCGGGTCGCCGCCCCGGAGCCAACGGCTTCCCGTGCGTTTGAGCCATTTGCCCATAGCTCCATTTAGAGGGCTATAGAGGCGAATGGCATCGACGAAGTTCTCCGTTTCATCGTTCCCGAGCCCGCGCTGGTTCTGAGGCGGCGGGTTCGACACCCCTTGGCGCGGATCGTGGCGACTAACGCGCGCGTTTGGCGGAGTTGCTCCTTCCTACGGTGACCGCGATCGCGGCGAGCATCATGGCGGCAGCCAGCAGGAAGGTCAGCCGCATCCCCGAGGCGATGGCCGATGGCGTCGCGCGGACGAACTCCTCCATCCCCACGCCGAAGGCGAAGACGGCGCCCATGGCGGACGCGCCGACAATCAGGCCGATATTGCGTGACAGGCCCAGCAACCCGGAAACCGTGCCGCGCTGGTCCCTGGCGACGTCGGCCAGCGCGGCGGTGTTGTTGGCGGCCTGGAACAGTTGATAGCCCGGCGTCAGCACGATGATGGAGAGCACATAGCCGACAACGCCGATCCCGTTCGGCAGGAACGCCAGCAGCAACGCTCCTGTCGCCAGCAGGGCAAGGCCGATGGCGAGCACGCGATGGCTGCCCCGGGCATCGACCAGCCGTCCGGACGGAACACCGCTGAAGATGGAAATCACCGGCCCAATCGCCATGACGAAACCGACCTGCGTCGCCGGCAGTCCAAGCCCGAGAGCGAGATAGAAGGGCCCTACCACCAGCGTCGTCATCATGACGGCGGCGACGAGAATGTTCACCAGAAGGTTTGACGCGAGGCTCCGGTTCACGACCGAGCGCAGGCGAATGGCCGGTGCCCGTTCCTTGACGGGCTCGGCCGGGAGCATCGCGATCGCCAGTATCAGGGCCACAATTGCCAACGGTACCTGCACCCAGAAGATGCCGCGCCATCCCGTCAGCGGGATCAGCAGCCCGCCGAGCGAGGGGCCGAGCGCCGTGCCCAGCGCCGATACCGTGCCGAGCAGGCCCATGGCTCGCCCGACACGCGCCTCGCTGGCGGTCTGGCGCATCAGCGCCATGGCGAGCGTCATCAGGAAGGCCGCGCCCACGCCCTGGAGCGCCCGTGCGCCGATCAGCAGCAACAGGCTCGGGGCGATGGCGCACAGCAGCGAGGCGAGCGCGAACACGGCGAGACCGGCCACCAGCATGGGCTTCAGCCCGCGACGGTCGCCGAGCCGACCGGCGATCACCACGCAGACCGTGAGCGCCGCGAGATAGGCGACGACCACCGCCTGCACCTGTGCGAACGGCGCCGAGAAGGCCTCGACCAGCGTCGGCATAGCGATATTGGCGATGCTGGTGCCGAGCGCGGCCAGCAGCATCGCGAGCGCCAGCGTGATCGTGACGCCCGTTTGCGCCGTCTCCGCCATGCCTGAACTGGACCGTTCCATCGTCTCGACCTCTTGCTTCCGTATTCGTTGGGGAGTAGGCTGCCACTTCAAGTCGACTTGAGGTCAAGCATGAAGTTTCTGGATATTGGAGAGGTCGCGGAGAAAAGCGGGAACAAGCCCTCGGCGCTGCGCTATTATGAGGAAGCCGGGCTGATTTCCTCGGTCTCCCGGCACGGCTTGCGCCGACAGTTTGCCCCCGAGGTGCTGTTGCAGCTCAAGCTGATCGCAATGGGCAAATCGGCCGGCTTTTCGCTCCACGAGATCGCTGGGATGTTCGGCAGGAACGGCATGCCGGATCTGCCGCGCGCCACCTTGCACGCGAAGGCGGACGAGATTGACCGGCAGATCCGCGAGCTGACGGCGCTGCGCGACACCCTGCGCCATGTCGCCGATTGCCCGGCGCCCTCACATATGGAGTGCCCAACCTTCCAGCGGCTGGTGGACGCAGCCGGTAAACGCGGCGAAAGGGGTGGGAAGGCGGAAAAGCCGGCTAAAAACGGCATCCGACCTGCGTGACGATGCCGATCCGGCCGCGGCCATGGCGGATCGGCCATGACGGATCGGCCACGGCGGCATTGGTCGGTATCGCGTCCGCAATGTTGGCTATTTTGGCCGAAGCGGCGGGCCGCCCGAGACCGGGATGAGAACGACATCCACGCCATTGCCCCCAGCGCCGCAGGATCTGGATTCAGCTGTTCGTTCTGCCCGTTTGTCGGGGCCGGGTGGCGGGCCGGAGGCAGGTAGGCTGGCATCAGGGCGTTGAATTGGCAGATTGCGCTTCCTCCAGGAGCCAATGCGCAAAAGCCTGTATTGGACCGTCACTCAATCGGATCGGTTCCGGCAGGATGAGGCAAAAGGTCTTGGAGATCGACCGACCATCCGGCCAAGGCGAAACCAGGCGACCTTCTGCCAACAGGGTTTCGATATAAAGACGCGGCACCAGCGCGACCCCGAGGCCGGCGAGCGCAGCCTCGATCAGCATGGCGTGAAGATCGTAGCGCGCGCCGATCGCCGGGTTGGTCAGTGTTATCCCGGTCTCCTGCGCATAGAGCTGCCAGGCATCCGGGTTCTGGCGGCGATGAAGGCGCGGCAGCGCGTCGAGGGCCGTCGCCGGGTTCCGCCCCGCGATCAGCGCCGGATGGCAGACCGGAACCAGCACCTCATGCAGCAGGCGGTGCGTCCGCATTCCCGTCCAGGCGGGATGCTCGAAATGGATGGCGGCGTCGAACCCGCTGCCGGCGAGAATGAATGGCTCCATCCGCTCCGTCAGATGCAGGGTGATGTTTGGGCGCCGTTCCTGAAACCGCTTCAGGCGCGGGATGAGCCAGCGTGTGGCAAAGGTCGGCAGAGTGGCGATGTCGAGGCTCGCGCCGTCCTCCGGTTGGCCCATCAGATAGCGGCTGTCGTGCTCCAGACGATCGAGCGTCTCGCGAACCTGCGCCGCATAACGCTCGCCGTTCGGCCGGAGCCGCACGCGGTTGCCGATCCGCTCGAACAGCGTGACGCCGAGAAAGGCTTCCAGCCGGCCGATCTGGCGGCTGATCGCTCCTTCGGTCAGGGTGAGTTCGTCCGCCGCCCGCGCGAAGCTGCCGTAACGGGCGGCCGCCTCGAAGGCCATGAGCGCGGAATGACTGGGAATCTTGCGGCGCATGCGCGTCTCCCTGGCGGCGGCGCGAAACGCGCACATCCATCATGATCTTTAGTCACTCAAGAATGAGCGAATATCGCTATATGGCCCAAGATCGCGTGATTATCATGATCAAACATCAACGAAAGACAAGCCCATCGCCTCAAGCGACCGGCTAAGGATGGTCCGATGATCTACACCGTGGAATGCAGCTTTGCCGATCCGAGCAGCGAAGCGGAATGGAACGACTTTTACAGCCTGGACAAGCTGCCCGCCCTCATTTCGGTGACCGGCTTCCACACCTCGCAGCGGTTCAGGGCGTTGAGCCGCGGCTGCCCGGTCTATCTCGCCCTACACTCGATCGACGGCCTCGACATCCTGACGGGCGAGGAATACCGCGGGAAGGGCGGCGGCAATTTCGCGCGCTGGCAACAGCACATCACCGACTGGCACCGGAACCTCTATGCCGGCATCGAGCGCGCGCCGGCAATCGGTGAGGGTGAATATCTGGCGTTGAGCGCCACAGGCCCCGATCCTCTGATCCGGCTGGGCCTCACCCCATATGCGATGCAGGCGGTCGCCATGGAGAAGCTCCCGGAACACCGCTGGCTCGCCAAGGTGGAACGCGGCAAGGCGCCTGACATCGGGCATCTACCGGAAGGTGTCCATGTCTATGCGCCGATGACGGCGCAGTTGACGAATGACGTCGACGCCGCTGTCGGGAAGGCGCGGTAGCACCGATGCCGAATGTCACGATCTATATTCCGGCGGACAAGATGCCGCCGGACGAAGCCCTCGCAGACCTCACCGAGCAATGCACACAACTCTGCACCGGCATTCTCCGGGCCGCGTTGGCGAACGTGCATATCGTCTATGTCGCCGTCCGTCATGGCCTGGGGCACCCGGCCTTCGCGGAAATCCAGTATCGCCTTGAGCCCTTTCGGACGCCGCAGGTCATGGACCGGTTTCTGGGAGGGCTGGACGGCGCCATAGAGCGCAATACCGGCCTCACCGCGCGCATTCGTTGCTTTGGCTATGAAGCGTCGAGCATTCACGCGCGAAATTGAGCGGATGCCAGGAGAAAAAGCGATGTCCGATCTTGCCTTTCCCACCCAGAAGGTCGGTGACTTCACCATCACCGCAGTCAGCGATGGCTATCTCACCGCCAGTTTCGACTTCCTCGCGAATATCGACCCGACTGAAGCCTCCCATATGCAGGAAAGTGCCGGGATAACGAATCACACCTCGATTCATATCAACGGCTATCTGGTGCGTGGAGGCGGTCGCACGGTTCTGATCGACGCGGGCGCCGGCGGTTTCAAACAATGGGGCGGCCGGCTGAAGGCCCATCTGCTCCTCGCTGGCATCCAGCCTTCCGGGATCGATGCGATCCTGTTGACGCATGCTCATCCCGATCATGTCGGGGGGCTGATGGACGCTTCAGGGCAAGCCGTCTTCCCGAATGCCGAGCTTGTCGCCCACCATCGGGAAGTCGCGTTCTGGCAGGATGACGGCAATCTCAGCCGCGCGCCCGAGCGCGCGCGGGGCAACTTCCTCGTGGCGAGAAAGGCGTTCGACGGCTACCGCGACCGGCTGCGCACCTTTGAGGGCGGCGAGGTGCTGCCCGGCATGACGGCGGTGCCGCTGCCGGGCCACACCGCCGGACACACCGGCTATCGGCTCGATTCAGGTGACAACAGCCTGCTGGTCTGGGGCGATATCGTTCATTTCCCCCAGATCCAGGTTCCGCGCCCCGAGGTGTCGATCGCGTTCGATCAGGATGCGCCTCTCGCCGCCGATACGCGGTCGAGGCTCCTGGACTCGGTCGCTTCGGATCGGCTGCTGATCGCCGGTATGCACCTCGGCGAACCCGGCTTCGCGCGGATCGAGCGGAAAAAGCTGGCTTACAGCGTCGCATATGAGCAATGAGCGTGCGGCAGGTCCGCGCGCTTCACCGTGGGTGATCAACGCCAAGAGGCGTCAATTCTGCCCGCCACCTGATGGCTGCGCCGGCGTTTCTGTCACCGGAGCCGGTTCGGACGAACCGGTCGCGCCTTCAGGAATAGGGGAAGCCTGGCACGCCGGCGCGTCGGCGACGCGGCGTTCCAGGTCGAGGCCCTGCTGGTAGAGCCGGGCGATCGAGCCGCCCGGCGCCGTGTCCGCCACCGAACACCACGCCAGACGATGCCCGAACAGGGATATCCCGCAGGCTTGCAGCATGACCCAGCCGGCGAGGATGAGCAGAAGCGTGAGCAGAACCCATCCGGCCGTGTGCAGCATTCTCATCTGCGGGACCCCCTCCGGTTCAGCTGCGCGTCTGCAGCGCCTGTATCTGCCTTCGGAGGCGCGCCACGTCGCTTTCGAGGACTTCGATCTCGGCGTTCGAACTGGTGGAACGGGCTCCGGCGAGGCGCTGCTCGGTGTCGGCCAGTTCGCGCCGCAGCTGTTCCAGCTCGGCATTCTGCTGCTGGACACTGCGCTGAACCGCCGCCCGGTTCGCCCGCGCGGTGTCCGCGCTCTGCTGCGCGACGGCGGCGGTCAGCCGCGCATCGGCCGCAATGGCCGTCTGGCGGTTCGCGGTGATGGCCATGGCCTGGGTATCCTGGGCATAGCGCCCGGAGTTCAATCCCTGCCGGGCGCAGGACAGATCGTCCGTTGCCGGGTTTCCGGTACAGCTGGTCTGGCAGCCGCCGAGGGCGGACGCCGCCAGGGTGAGGATGGCGAAGGATATCGCCGTGCTGAGTTTTCGCCGCATGGTGATGATTCCTCTCATCTTGCGCTCAGATGTTGAGGCCGACGGAATCGGGGACGCGGCTATAGGCCTGCATCAGCCGCTGCTTGCGGTCCTCCAGCGTCGCCTTTTCGGCGATCAATGTGGCCTGCCGGCTCTGTACACTTTCCGGCGCGCCCTCGGATACTTCCTTGGAGAGCACGTCGATATCGGCCGAGGCGTCGCGGATCTGCTGGTCGAGCAAGCGCACGTTGCCCTGCGCGTTCGCCATCTGCTTGCGATAGTCGGCCGCCGTTACGCGCCCCGCCTGAAGCTCCACGTTGAGGCGGGAGATCTTGTTTTCCTCGTCGCTGGCCACCCGGCCCGCCGCTTCAGCCGTCCGACGATACTGCGCGATATTGGCGTCAGCCTGCGCAATGACCGTGCCATAGCGCTCCTGCTGCTCGGCATAGGGTCGCGTCTGCTGGTTGACATTGTTGGCGTAGAGACCGCCGCCGACGGCGCCGGCACCCGCGCCGATCAGCGCGTTTCGCGCAATGGCATCGCTGCTGCCGCCCGCGATCGCGGTGATTGCCGCGCCGAGCACCGCGCCGGTGGCGGCGCCGTATACCGCGCCCTGGGCGATGCGTTTCGTCTCGGTCTGTCGCAGCTGCTGTTCCGCCGCCGTCAGGTTGCTGCCGCCCGTCGTCGTGCATCCCGCCAGTCCAAGGGTCGGAATCACCATGACGGCGACGATTGCCAGTCTCCTGAATAACCCTGCCTGCGTCTTCATCTCGCCCATTCCCCTTCGAGTTTGTCTCGATCCGTTGCGTCAGTTCCACGGCTTGTCACGGCCGATAACCCCGCTGATGACGTCCCGTGTCTCCGTGACCTCGCCGCGCGCATAGGCGCGCACCTGCCGCTGGACCATCCGAACGAAGGGCGCCAGTTGCTCGCTGTCCCTGGCCTGGAGTTCGGCCGTCACCCTCTCGGCCGCCGGCGGCACGCGGGCCGCGGCAATCGTGGCCAGCGATTGGATCGCGTCGGTGTAGCGGCGGCGGAACATGTCGAAATTCGCCTTTTCCGCGTCGAAGCTGCGCTGATCCAGTTCGCGCCCGTCATAATTGGCGTCCTGCAGCAGGCTGGCGATGTTCTCCAGCGCGCGGGAGGCGAGCTGGAGTTCGCGTGCCATCAAGCCGGCATTGAGGATGGCCCCCCGGATCTGCCGATCCTCGATGTCGTTGCGTCGTGCAAACTCGGCGGCGAGTTCCATTCGAAGGGCGTCGAGCTGCCGTTTGAGCCCGGCATTCTCGGTCTGCTGGGCGAGCCTGCCCAGCCGCGCGGCGGCATCGGGCGCCAGCGTGTTGGACGGCTGGCTCTGCACCGCAGCGACCGCGGCCTCCAGCCGGCCGACGTCAAGATCGGCGGACAAGGCGGCGGTGCCGACCACGATGCGCAGCCCGGTGGTGCGCACATGGAATTCGCCCTGGGTGACCTGCGAGAAGAACGGCAGTTCCTCACGCACCGCGGAGTTCAGCTTGCCCGCATCGTCGAGGAAGGAGCCGCCGCGAACCACATAGCCGCCGATCCGGCCGTGAAGTCGGTCGGCGCGGGTCATGCGGAACGGATCGAGGACGATCTCGGCGGCGTTGCCATAGACATCGGCCAGCCCGAGCGGGTTGAGCTTGCGCGTGCCGATCGGCTTCACGCGTCCCTGGGCGGATTGCGGCGCGTTGTGCCAGGCATAGTTGTCGAGCCCTTCCTCCATGGGAAAACGCTCGTTCGCGCGCTCGGCATCCGAGACGGCGAGGCCTCCGCGTGCCGCGAATTCCCATTCGGTCTCGCTGGGCAGCCGGACATACCCGTCCGTGATGCCAAGCGCCACGAGCGCGGCAAGGCCGTTCGGTCCTGCGTAGAGCCAGGCGTTTAGCCGGCGGCTGAAATCGATCGCGTCATACCAGCTGATATCGGTCTTCGGCAGCGCCTGCGCGGGCGCCATGCGCGGGCATTCCGCCTCGCTCTTGGCCATCACCGCCTCGTACTGGGCGGTGCTGACCTCGTATTTTCCGATCAGGTAGTAGTTCTCGCTCGCGGTGCCGATCGGTCCTGCGATGTATTCCTCGCGGCGGTTCTCCATGAATCCGCGCAGCGCGTCGCGGCCGACACGTCCCATGCTGAATTCCCGATCCAGCAGCGGCGCGCCTGTGTCGGATCGGTTGATCCCCTGATTGGTGACGACCCTGCGCAGCGCCATGCTTCCCCCGCAGGGCAGGGGAAGAAAAATGTCGTCCGGCTGGGGTTGAGGATTGAACACCTCCTTGCGCCACCCGGTTTCGGCCGAGTCTGCGGGCAAGGCGATCCAGGGGCTCAAGGCCAGACACAGGGCCATTGCCTTGCGGCATCGATCAAAGCGCATCGCGCAGGGCTCCCGTTGGAGCGAGGGTCCAGTAGCGGATCGTGAAGACGCCGGCGACCAGCAGCACCGCGCCGGCCGTCGCCGCGGCGGCGGCGGCGAGCTGCCGTTCGGAAAGGAACACGACCGAGGACCCGATCGCGACATGGCCCAGCAGCGGATTGATGAGCGCGGCGACCGCGATGAACCCGGCGCCCGAGAACACGATGGCGGCGCATCCGATGCCGACGGCCTGGCCGAAAACCATGCTGGCGACGTCGCCTTTCGTGCCGCCCATCAGCCGCAGTAGCGCGATATGTCGCTGCAGCGGCAGGAATCCAAGACTCAGCGCGCCCCAGAGGCTTATGCAGGAGCCGACCGTCAGCACGGTTCCGAGCAGCAGGGTGAGCAGATCGGCCGCGCGGTTGAGCCGCAGCGCGAACGAGACCATCGCGACATTGGCCTCGGCCCGGTGGCCGAGCGCATTGAGCTGCTCGGTGACGGCCTCGACCGATTCGAGGTCTCGGGCGTAGATCCGCGCACTCGCGAAAGCGCGCTCCTGTTCGGACGGGTCGCGTCCTGCGATCCGGAAACGCGGAACCCCATAGCCCTCCACGAAATTCTCCACCGCGACGATCAGGTCCGGCGCGACGAGAAGTCGCTGGCCGGCCAGTCGTGCGCGCGGGACCACCGGCCCGACGACCAGCGGGATGCGCATGAGGGGATCCACCCCATCGCGGCGGGTGGCGATCTCGATCCGGTCGCCCGGCGCCACGCCGAGCTGGGTTGCGAGATCCGCGCTGATCAGCACCTCGCCCTCGGCCGGCGGCGCAAACCTCTCCAGCAGCGGATCGCCGGGGGTGGACGGCAGCAGGGAGCCCTCGGTTCGCCGGCTGCCATCGGCCCGACTGACGAAGACGCGCAGCGACAATCCCCGCGTGGTGGGCTCGACATAACCGATGCCGGCTAAAGAGCGGATGGCGTCGAAGTCATCCGCGGTGAGCGCGCGGTCCCCGCGCAGCCGGATCTCCACATTGGCCGGATCGAGGCGGAGCTGGTCGACCAGTGCCTCGATATAGCCTGTCTTGATGCCCCAGACGATCAGGGTCGGCAGGATGCAGGCCGAAATGGCAAAGACCGCGAGCAGGACCGCACCGGGCCGCCGCGACAGCATGCAATAGCCCAGGAACAGCCCCGTCATGCCGCGTCCCGCTCCTGCGGACGAAGCATCGCATGGCCCGGCTGCCATTCGACCACCTCGAAATATTCGAAGTCGTGGCCGCGCGTGAGGTCCCGGTCATGCGAGATGATGAGAAGCGCAGCGCCGAGTTCGTCCGCCACGTCGAGCACGGTCCGCAGGAGGATGCGCGCCGTATCGGGGTCCAGCGAGGCGGTCGGCTCGTCGCAGAGGATGAAGGAAGGCCGATGGGCGATGGCCCGGACCACGGCAAGGCGCTGGCGTTGGCCGATGGACAGATCGGACACCCGCGTGCGTGGCGCGGCATCCAGCCCGAGGCGCTGGCAGAGATCGGCGATGACGCCGCTGTCACGCCGGCCCGCGAGCCGCTGCCCGAGGCTGGCATTCTCTTCGAAGGTGAGGAACGGAAATAGGGGACTGGACTGCAGGACATAGCCGAACAGCTTGGCCCTGAGAGGGGCGTGGTCGCGCCTGCCGCGGGCGAGGTCGGTACTGCGCCCACCCATGCGAAGCTCGAAGCGCGCCGCCGTGTCGGGATGGCAGGCCAGTGCCAGAATGTCCATCGCGGTCGTCTTGCCGGAGCCTGTGCGCCCGAAGATCACCTTCCGGTCGCCCGGGCGAAGCTCAAAGGCGGGAATATCCAGCCGGAACCGCCGCTGCCCGTCTTTCAGTATCCGCTGGATCTGGCGACCGATGAGTTCTGCCATGTTCGCGCTCACGGCATCTGGATGAGCGGCAGAAGCGTGACCATCTCGCCCTCGCTCGCTTCGGGATCGAGCCGGACCCAGCGGTCCGGACTGGCATGGACCTCCTGGTAGAATCTCAGCTTGGACTTCAGCGTGTGAAGGATGTCGCGCTGTTGAACGCGATTGAGCGTCACCCAGTCCTGCCCGGTCATCAGCAGGACGGGGCTCCGATAGGGCAGGTTGCTGAGATACTCGCCGAGCACCGCGCCAAGCGGGGTGTTGTCGGCGATCTGGCGGCTGTCATTGCTGGCGCGCGCCGCCAGTTCCTGCACGCGGCGGAAATAGTCGAGCGGATCGGATTGCGAACCGGGGGCCTCGCCGGTTTCCACGATGGGGCGCAGCGTTTCCGCCAGCGTCGAGAGCTGGTTGCGGGTGAGCATGATGCGCACATCGAGCGCCACGATGCGCGGGTCCTCCAGCGCCTTGTCCGCCGTCCACGCCCTGAAGAAGTCGGGCGCCTGGGTGCCGGCGGCGGCGCCGAGATATTCGAGCTGCATGGCCCGCCCGGCGCGGGCCATGAGCTGGGCCCCCTGGGTCTGGTCCACCGGCTGAACGTCCCGGCCGGCCTGCACCGCCCTCACGTTCTCCACCAGCTGCCGGGCTATGCCGTCGATCTGGGAGGAGAAGTCGACCACGCTGCCATCGCCGACGGCGATATAGGAGGATTGCCCGGCGCGCTGCGTCATCCGCCGATAGCTGTCGGCGGCGTAGTCGTGGTCCGGCCGACCGTCGGGTGTCTTCAGGTGGAGCGTGATCAGGCGAATGCCCTTCTGCTCCATCTTTCCGGCGATCTGGTCCACACCCATCGGGCCGGCGAGATTGCCGCCCAGGGCGGGCGCCCGCGGGCCGGCATCGGTGATCAGGATCACGAAGCGGGCGTTGAAGCCGTCCCAGTCCGCATTTTCGGTGGCCTCGTTGACGCCGCCAATGCTGTCCTCGTCAAATCCCTGGGTGGAGACCCGCGCCGCCGACACGCGCTCGATGGCGCCGAGGAACCGCGTGGCATCGGCCTGCTGGTCGAGCCGCAGGAACGAGTTGACGTGGTATTCCAGCGCCCGGTTGGCCGATATGTTCTGCCGGAAACCGACCAGCCCGAAGCGCACATTCGCCCCGACCGCCGAATGGGTGAGCGCGCCCTGAATCTGTCGGATCGCCTGCTTCGTGCGATCGATGTAGGGCTGCATGGAGCGCGTGGTGTCGACCACGAACACCACTCCCGCCTTGAAGTCGCTTCGTTCGGGCGGCTGCTGGCTGGCGGTGATCGACGCCACCTCCAGCAGGTTGCCCTCCTGCCCGAGAGGCAGCCAGGCAGCCTGATGCGAGAGAATGGGAAACAGATAGAAGTTCCGGTCGATATCGACGACCGTTTCCGGCTCGATCGACACGACGTTCGACGTCGCGGCGCGGCCCGCGGCCGCGGCGACACGAAGCCCCGCCATCTCGGTGGCGAAGTTCTCCCGCTCGAGAATGGCGGCGAGAGGGCCGCGTTCCCGGAAGAACAGCTGCCTCTGCCGCCCGGCATCAACCCGGTTATTGAACGCGACCACGATCGACTGCTTCCAGTCGACCAGCCTGTCCGCGGCGATCCAGCCGCGCCGGTTGCCGGTGACATTCACCCCGACGGCGACATAACCGTCCCGGCGTTCATAGACATAGAGGATGGAGAAGGCCGGCACCTCCGGTGTCACGATCGCCGCGCCCGTACGCGGTTCCGCCAGGATCCGGGCCTGAGGTTTGGTGATCACGCGCTGGTAGAGCGTGCGCGTGTTCTCGACGAGAAGAGCCGTGTCCGCGCGGGCCGGGCTGCCGGCGATCAGGCCCCCGACCATGGCCAGGAAACCGCAGAGCGCGATGCGGACAAGGGCGTGGGCAATAGCGTGGGCAGTAGCGTGGGCAGTAGCGGTAGCGGGGGGACGGCGGGGTGGGAGCGGTCGATAACGCATCATGTCATCCTTCACAGCCATGCGCCCACGCCTGCTGCGCGCGCGGGTCCCCCGAGAAACGACGCTCCTTCAGCCATTCGCAGAGCTGGGCACGCTTTGCCGCCGCCTCGGCCACGCCGGCCTGCTCGGCCTTACGGTAATAATCCACCGCCATGAGAGGATTGCGCTGCGGCCCGAGGCCCGCGGGATCGGCGGCGAGACTGGTATCGTTGGCCTCACCCATCCAGAGCAGCGCCGGCGGATGCCCCCTGAACGCGGCGGCATAAATGGCCTCGAAGCCCTGATTGGCACTGGCCTCGTCCCGCCCCGGCCCCCTGAGCACCCGGCCCAGTTCCATGAGCTGATCGAGCGGCGTCTGCGGATTGGTGATGGCATCGGCCCAGCGTTCCGGGCCGCCATCGGCCAGGTCGGTCGCGGGCGACGGGGCAGGGGGGGCGGCGGCCGTTTCCGGCGGCGTGGCCGGCGCATCCGCCGGCGCGACGGGAACCTCCGGGGGCTGGGAGCAGTAAACGCCCAGCCGATCGCACAGGAGACCGGCGTGGAAAGCGTAGCCCGTCCCGGCCGCCAGCAGCAGGACCACAGGCAACACGCCCAGCCAGATCCACCCTGGCCGCGGGGAAGGGCCGGCCGGCGCGGCATCGATGCCGGGAACGCGCCCGGCCGTGGCCGACATATCGGCCCCCACACCGTTGCCGGCGCCGGCGTCGATCGGCGCCCCGGACTCCTGCGGCTTGTCCGCTCCCGCTGCAGGCGTGGCCGGGGCAACATTCCGCGGGACGTCCCGCGCGACCTGCCGCGCGATGACCGGGCCGCCACCGGCCTCGCGCGTTCGGCGAATGCTCGGCCAGAAGAACACATCGGATATCCACCGCCCGCCCGGTGCGGAGGGGTGCGAGACCGTGATTTCGACATCCAGATCGGTCGGGACGGCGTTGCAGATGGCGGGCCCCAGCAGCAGGCGGGCGGATTGCCCGTCGCGAGCCGGCTTCACCTCCGCGACCGGAAGCCCGGCCGGCTGGTCCTGCCAGCCGCCCGGCGCCAGGATCGTCTTGCTGCTGCGGTCCTTCCGCGTCAGCTCGATCCGGACATCGGAGCCGGCCGCGAAGGGAACCGTCAGCCACGCATAGCCCGGCCCGTGTTCGTCCGCTTTTGTTACCGCGTCAGCCATGGCTCATCTGCATCCCTAGATCGGCCCCGAGAGCCCGGCGATGATGGATCCAAGCCGCCCGTTCTCAACCGGATCGACCGACAGGCCCCCTTCCGACGCCGCGTTGTCCTGCACGGTCTTGTAGAGGGCGTAGAGCCAGTCATCCGTGGCGGTGGTCCGGAATGGCTCGGGCGTGGCGGCGATGCCGGCGGCGTCATAGGCGGTGGGCCGCTCGGCGAAGATCGCGCGCAGGGCGGAGGAGGAACTGTCGAGGGGGACCAGCCGGCGCTCCTCCTCGGGCCGTTTCCTCAGGCCGAGATCGGCGACGAAGGCATTGATGATCGCCGCCGAGATGACCGTCGCCTTCTCCAGTTGCAGATCACGACGGTCGGCCGCGAAGGCCTCCATCTCGATCTTCGCGGCGATCTGCTCCGACAGGCCCAGCCGCCGCGCCGCCGCGGCCAGCTCGGTTGCGATTTCCCGCATGTTGTCCGGCCCCACGGACATTTCCTCGGTGAAGGCCGGCGTGCCGGCGATATCGGACATGGAGAGAATCCACGCTTCGAGAGCGGCATGGGCCTGCCGCTCCGCCACCGAGCCCAGGGCGCCGCCTTTCGGACGCTCGCCGGGGGAGGCTGTCGCGGCCGGGGCGGGCGCCGCGGTCTGGCCGGGCCGCACCCTCCCGGCCGGCACGATCACCGGAGCAGGGAGCGAAGCGGGGGAGGCGGCTTTCGCCGGCGAGAGATCGACCCGGTAGACGCTGTCGGAGAGCGCGCCGGGATCGATCATCAATCCCCGGATCAGCGAACCCATTCGCCCGACATTGTCGCACCGGTAGAGATCGTCGAGCACACGGTCGGCAACCGCCAGCCGCTCGGCAATCCGCTCTCCGACATCGGTGGAGACGTGATAGCGCTGCAGCATGTCGCTCACGCGCGCCCGGAGCGCCAGCAGGCGGTCGCGAACCTGCGCCGACTTCATCTGCGGGTTGCACACGCCGGCCAGCTCGCTGGCGATGTAGCTCGCCCCGCCATCATTGAGCCGGATCATTTCCTCGAAGGCGCGCGCCGGATCGGCAAAGTGGTCCTGTGCCGCCGGAACCGAGACGAACGCCGCCTTGAGCCGCGCCACCCAGTCTTTCCGGCCGGGCAGGATATCCACTTCGCGCGAACCATCGAGTTCGAAGATCGCCCGGTTCGAGAGCGAGGGGTTGCGCATCAGGAAGGCGTTCTTGAACGGACGGCCTGCCGTCCAGTTCCTCACCCAGGTCTCGGATGTCGAGCCATAGGGATTGACCAGGCTCGCATCGAGCCGCCCGGTGAAGCGCGCGGCGAGGCCCAGCGCCTCGTCCGATGGCTTTTCCTCGAAATGCAGGTCGAACTTCGTGAGCACGAAATAGAGCAGCACCGGCTTGCCCTGGCGTTCGAGCGTTGTCGCGCCATGCGTGGCCGCGATCCATCGGGCCACGACATCGGGCAACTGGACGACCTCCTGCGGACCATCCTTGATGCACAGAAGCATCGCGGTGATTTCCTGGTCCGCGACATAGCGCTGGAACAGGTATTCCACCTTGCCGCGGCGGATGAGCTGGAAAACCGTTTCTGCGGGGTGGTCCCGCAGGGCCCTCGCGAGGCCGGTCGCCCCCGCCTCGCCCGGATCGTCCACGTTCTCCCGGTTCAGGCCGCGGCTGCGATAGCCCGGGAAGTCCAGGATGTCGGTATGTTCGAAAAAGTCCCAGGGCTTGTCCTTCACGCAGATGCGCAGTTCGGCCGTCAGCGCGGTGACGATCGTGCGCGCGAGCGGCACCTCGCCGCCGCCGGACGTGCGCAGGGTGATGGTCTCGTGGGTCGGCAGCGCCAGCTTTTTCAGCGATTCAATGTCGATGATGGACTCGACGCCCGGCTTCGCCACATCCACGGCCGCGAAGGGGGCGAAGGCTTGCGAGGCGAAGCCGAGCTGGCGAAGCGCGTCCACCAGTTTCACATACATGTCCGTCAGTACCTGGTGCCGCCCCCACAGGATGGAGAAAAGCGTTCCCAGCCGCTCGATCTGCAGTGAGGGCGCCGCGCTGGCGGCCACCGACCAGAAGTCCGAGGTCTTCAATCGCCGCGTCAGTTCCGATTCCGGGAGGTAGCGGGCGAAATATTCCTCCATCTCCCAGACGTCTTCGGGATCGAGGCCATTGGCGATGCGGGGCACGCCGTCTCCGCCCCGGAACGGCGCGATATGAGCGACGATTTCCTCGCGTTCCGGCCACGTCTCGTAGCGGGCGGGATTGCCGTCGAAGAAATAGGCATTGCCGAGGATCTTGATGATATCGGCATGGCTGAGGAGCTGGAGATCGACCGGATAGCCCGCGGGTGTCGGCCGGCGGTGGATCGTGAAGCGTGTCACCAGCCCCGTCGTCTCGCGGCCGGTGTCGGGATTGATCCGCTTGATATAGCTGACCGGCTCCGGCTCGCCATCGAACAGGGCATGGAGCGTGTCCTCCTTGCGGGCCAGCACGGAAACCAGATGCGATTTGCCCGCCTGGCTCGGTCCGAAGACCGCGACCGCCATCGGCCGTCGGGCGGCTTCGGCGAGGCGTCGTGCCGATACCAGGCCGCGCGCCAGATCTCGGCCGAGCACGCCGCGCGGGTCGCCGACGCGGTCGGCATTCTTCGGCGTGTCGAGCCAGGCAAGCGCGGCGCGGATCTGTCCAACCGTGTCGTTGGCGGCCTGTGCCACGGCTTCGCGGATGTCAGTCATGCCGGTTCGCTTCCTTGCCGAGGGTGTGCATGCCTGCTGCCGGGTTCCATCAAACGGTGACCACGCCGGAATCGAGCCAATAGCTGCCGGCTGAATCCATCGTCCGCAGCGTCAGGAACATGGCGCTGGCGACATTGGCCTGCTGGTTGTCGGAAGCCTCCTCGATGCGCAGTTCCTCCTTGGCGCTCTCGCGCTCCAGAAGCTGGTCCGGATTGTCTTCATCGACGAATTCGGCACGCGCGAGCGTGACAAGGACGGGCTTCGAGAGCTCCTTGCCTCGCTTGTCCTCGTGCAGCCGATAGAGAGGCGAGGCGATCCAGCGCTCGAAGGGAAGCTGCCGAAAGCCCAGCGCCATTTCCGAGTAATATCTCAGGGTCGGATTTGTCCGCGTCCGGCTTCGAACGGTTTCATCCGTCTCGGCAAACAGGACGCTTTCGTCCTTGAGCTTGTTGTTTCCCTCGAGATAACCAATGTACTTGGCCGTCGTCCTCATCTGCAGATTCTTGGTATAGACCATGAAGTTGGGTAGCTGCCGCTCGGAGAGCGCGCAGAGCATGCCCCCGACAACGGTGGCGGTCTTGGGGTCGCCGATCCGCATGCCGTCGCCGGCCTTGAAGGGATACCAGGTACCGGGCCGATACTCGTGCATCGCCAGAATGCGATCCGGCGTCACCGGCAGACGATCGACCACCATCTCCATCACGGCCGGAAGCTTGCTGGGGCGGCCGGACATCAGCACCATGTCGCAGTCGAAATGGTGGATGGCCTCGGCAAGGTTGTCGAGCACGTTGCGCAGCGTTTCCTGGACCGCCAGACGGAGGGCGTTGAAGTCCAGCGCGATCGGAATGTCCTCCAGCGCGAGGTCCTGCAATCCGTGCTGCGCGAAGGCTTGCGTCAGATAGGCGCGTATCTCGGCCGGGACGGCCTGCACCTCCGGCACCAGTTCGCCCAGCGTCTTGACCGTGACCGTCCGGTATTCATGCGGTGGCGCGGCCTCGTACGCCGCCATCAGCTTCAGCGCGACCGGCAGGAATACCTGCAGCACGAACTGGCGCCGCAGGCTGGTTTCCTGCACGGTGATATTGGCCCAGTTACCCCCGAACAGGTGCCGCAGGATCTCCCGCGCCTGGCGCACCCCCCGGCTGGTCAGATAGGCCGTGAAGGCGGGAATGACCGCCCGCTCGATCACCGTCAGCGTGACGTCGTCGCCCGCAATGCGAAAGCTCTCGCGGAACGTCTGGACCGGATCGATCGCCATGTTGTCATGGTGAAAATAGGTGGTGATCATGAGGTCGGTCGTGCCGCCCCCCACGTCGATGCTGGCGACACGGAGCGAGTTCGCCGGCCGGGCATCGGGCCGGGGCGGCCCGTCCGCCGTGAAGGGAAGGCGCGGCTTTCCCTTCAGGCTGAAGTAACCGTCGATATTGCCACCGAATTTCTTGACCACCTCGCCGTAAAGCCAGACGAGCTGCACGCAGGAGGCTTCATCCCAGGAGACCTGAACGACCGGCGGAGTGGTGCCGCGCGGCTGGTTCGCGGTCCAGCCCATCACGTCCCACAGCAGATTGACCGCGCTCTGGGCCCGCGCGCGCATGATGCGCTGTTCGCGGGTCGGCACCGCCGTGGGCAGCGTGATGATGATCCGGTTGAGGCGGCGGGGCACCTCGCTCTGGCTCCGCTTGGCCCGCATCTCCGGGTTGTTGATCATCACGAAAGCCTGCCAGATGACCTCCGCGAGCATGAACGTGTAGACCGACGACCGCGAGCAGGTGAGCTGGGCGCTCCATTTGGTGAGGCCACCGACCGACTGCGTGGGGTGCAGGGTCTGGAAGAGCTTGCTCTCCTTGCGCACCTGCGTGAGCACATCGCCATTGCTGTTCAGATATTGGCGGATCTTCAGCCCGATCGGCGGCATGGTGCCGTCCACATAGTCCGACGCGGGGAAGCGCCAGGCCTGATTGGCCGCGGCCACGTCCCACAGGTAGCGCTTGGGGCTCGACATGCCGCAGAGCGACTCGTTGCCACCTCCCTGATTGCGCAGCCGGGTCGCCTCCGGCCCCACACGCACGAGGCTCGGCCAGAAAAACGCGCGCTGCCGTCCGGAATCGCGTGAGAGGTCGTCCGGTCCGAACCAGGCCTGGGCAAATTCCACATGGCTCTCGAAAGGTTCGGAATAGACCTTCTCGGGCTCGCTCAGGTCCCGCAATTCCAGCGTCTTGCAGCCGTCGATCCCCAGTCGGTCCTGGTTGTGCAGATCCTCTATGAGGATGCCGCAGGTGCGGCTGTTGCCCACATCGAGGATGAGGTCGACATTCACCGGCTGAAAACGCGGCCGCGCCGACAGCGTATCGGCGAAGCGCACCTTCGCGGGCACCACGACCCGCGCCAGCAGGTCGAGAAGGCCGATCCAGCGGGCGGCATGTTCGAGGTGGTGGGGGAAATCGCCGGGCTTGAGGCGGCGGGGAGCAACCGAAAACGCCTTCAGTTCGATGAACAGCTTTTCCAGCCAGTTCACCACCCATCGCTGGTAGTCGGTTTCGTCGCCGGTGCCCGGATCGAGCTGAAGGTCGGACAGAAAGCGGTCGAGCTTGGCCATTTCCGAGACAAAGCCGAACGTCCTCGGATTCTCGACATCGCTCACCCGTGGCTCGGTATAGGGGACATAGGGCCGGGTGGCGGTTTCATTCTCGGCGAGGGGAATATCCTCGTCGACCGACGTGTCGAAGGCGAAGACGGCGATATGGGACGGCCCCCCCGGCTCGGTGCGGCGCGCGGCCTCGACAACACGGACGCGAACCCAGTTGGTCGGGCCGTCGTCGTATTTTTCCCGGCGGGTGCCGGCCATCGCCTTGTGGATGCGCAGATAAGGCACCGGCACCCACTTGTTGAGAAAGGGTTCGAGGGCGCGTTCATTGGAAATCGAGTAGGAATTGTCCCTTTCGTCCGGCTGGTGTTCCGCCGCTTCCTTCGGGTTGTCGTCGTTCCAGCCCTGCAGCAGGCGCCAGCTGTCGAGGGGCTCGCTCTCGTCGGTCGTCTTGCCGCTCTCATGGGGTCGCTCGATGAACTTTCGGTCGAACCGGTCGAGGTCGTTCACATCGAACGGGTACGTGACGAACTGAACGCCCGTATTCGGGACCAGGACCAGATCGTCTCGCGTGATTGCCAGCTTCAGCGCCATCTGTTTTTCCTAGTTCCTGATCGTCTCGACGCTTCGCCGCTGGCGGGTATCGCTGGCGTTGACGGCTCCTTCGATGATGCGGGGGGGATCCGAGCCCCGACGAATGACGAGCTTGTAGGGAATGTCCGGGTTGGTATCGCGATTGCGGTTGTAGAGCGTGATACCCACGTCGATGGGCCCTGACGGCACGGTTTCAGCGTTCGGAAACGTGATGTGCTCGGCCGGCGCCGGATCGATCCGGTTGGCATTGTTGTCGCGGTCGAGAACGCCCCCGCAGATCGACATCGTGCGATAGTCGATCGCGACGGCCTGCGGGCCAGACGGGCACAGGAATTGAGCGGAAAGGTCGAGATCCGCCGTGCCATCCCACAGCAGGGTTATCTCCAGATCCCCCGTTTGCAGGCCGGCGCGCGCGTCGCGCTCGCGTTGAAGCGTCGCTTCGGCGTCGGGAAGCGCAGCCTCACCCGATGCACCGGCACCGCCGATCGCCCCCGCGGCGCAGGCGCCGGGAGCCTGCGCGAGCTGCTGTTCGAGGGCCGCGACCTGCGCGCCGAGGCCGCTGAGGCGGTCCATTGTCGCGATGGGGCCGGCCGGGCAGTAATTCGAGAAGCCGAACCCGAAAAACAGCCATCCGAAGGCGCAGGCCTTGAGCAGGAGGTACATGATCGCGGCAATCAATACCGCGAAGAGGAGCCACAGCAGGCCGACGAGCGGCCAGCGCGGCGCGGTGGCGGCCAGTGGCGCCTCCGCGGTCTGCGCGGCGGCAAGCCCGGGAGCCGGCGCCATCGGCGGGGCGGCGGCGGCCGGGGGCGTTGGGGGCGCCACCGGCCGACGCGGTTCCAGCACCCGCAGTCCGGTCCTGACCGCCTGGCCGTTGTCGGTGACGTGGCCCCAGGCGGTCAGAACCGGCTTGCCATCCACCACGAAGATGCAACTGCGACTGGGAACGGTGAGGCAGTCCCGCAGGAGCCTCGCCATCTCCCGGTCTTCGGCATGCCCCTGCCGCTCGATCCGGTCCGCCAGCGCATGGATGCGCGCCCCAAGTTCGGCCAGGCTCTGCGTGACGCTCTCGGCAATCTCCGCCGGTGCGGAAACAAGGTCGAGCGCCACGACACGGCCGGGCACATACCAGTCGATCACCGAGCCATCGCGATTATAGACCGGCTCGGCGAGAAGGCCGCTGGCGTCCGGGCCCAGCTCCTCCAGCAGGCTGACGAGCAGCGCATGCTCGCTGCGGACGGCCGCCCCGAGCGGGCGAATGGAGACGACGTCGGTGCGATTGATGCGGGTATTATGCACGCCGCCCGCTCCTCACCATGTCAGCGAGCGGGTCGTGAGCGCGGCCGACGCGATCATCGCCAGCCGCCCACCGGCCGGGCTTGACGGGAGGATTGAAGGGGCGGCTGCCGGAAAGAGCGTGCGATCGAGCGCGCCCGAGCGCGGCGACAGCAGGTTCTGCGGCGATCCCGGAACCGCGCCGCCCTGGCAGGTTCGCGCCTGAAGCGTCTGCTGCAGATCCTCGATGCGCTGGCGCAACACCGCCTCGGTGCCGGCGGCCGAGCCCTGCCCCACCTCGGTGTCCGGGTAGAGCAGGACTCCGGGGATGAGCAGCAGGATGAGGATCAGGGCAGCCACCGCGCAGGCAATGGCGACCGGCAGCCACGCGCGCGATGGCGCGGGGCCGGCGGGCGCCGCTTGCGCAGCGGTCATCGCCGCCACGTGCCCCTCGGCCGCAAAAGACGCTCCCACGTCCGGCGGAACCTGGGACGCCGCCTCGTTTTGGGATCGCGACGGTTCGACAGGGGATGCCGGGGCGGCCGTTGGCGTGGGGGAGGGGGAGGGGGAGGTCGGCTCAACGGATTCAAGGGAATGGAAGGCAGGTGTGGTCAGCCAGGGCGCGAACCGTCCGAGGTTCGAGGCGAAAGCCCTGTCGCGCGCGTCCATGGAGGCCGCGGTTGCGCTCGGGAGCAGACCCCAGTTCACCAGAACGGGGCGGCCGCCTACCAGGTGAAGATTGTTGCCGATATCCGTAACGTTGAGCCAGCGCTGAAGCAGGGGCCCGATGCCGGGATCGGACAAGAGGGGGCGCAGCCGTTCCAGAATGGCGCCGACCTCGCCCGCAACCCGGATCTGCGTGTGGAAGTCCAGTTCACGCCACTGCTGGATCGCGCCCGAACTGGACGCATACCACGCGACAGACGTTGCGGAGGCGCCATTTCCCCGCACGACCTGCGGCAAGGCGAAGAAATCGGCAGCATCCTCGCCAGCTGCTGATCTGATAGAGTCTATTATGATGTTATAGCTGTCCAGAATATGGACATCATTTGCGGCGGACTCGGAATAATCAGAAAGTGAATGGCTTCCGATATATACATTCCGAATCACAGATAAATCTCATCCCATGAGAATGAATATTATATTCAAAAAGTCCAATATTTATATATTATGACGCGATGCATCGATCGCGAAACTCGAAAGCAGTCAAATTCTGTGCAGGCGCCGATAGGTTAAATGTTGCCGTCGCGGCATGTCAACCGATGTAGTTAAAATTCAGATAAAAAACTCAACCATAAATTGTATGTATACGAATTATATACGTGAATGGTTTTAGAAAATCACGATGTGAGTGCATATCTAAGTATATCACAAACATGATGAAATACTAAAAATTACATAAAGCAGTTATAATTAGAATATCTCACAACAAAAAGATTTCCAGATAGTGATGCTGCATATAAATATCGAGTAGCTGCTATATCGTATATGATTTTGTTATAGTTTGTTATTTTCGTTCATATATTTTGTATCGCCGCTCTTTCTGGCGATGGAAAATGAGGTGCCCCGTTCGCGTGTTCGATGCCGCGCTTCCGCCTGCCCAGTTCTGCGCCTGATGCATGGCGCGCGGCGCACGGCACCAAAGTCCTATCGCGGTGAGCCGACCGGAGCGCTATCCGAGCGCGACACCCGTTTTCCATGGGCCGGGCTCCGCGAGGGCCGGGCCTTGAGCAAGGTTCCCGGGGCTCTCGTCCCCAAGGGTTTTCGCCCCCTTAAGCGTCAGGCCGCAACATGCATCGCGAACGTATCCGTCACGCCGGGCTGCTCGAAAAGATCGTGAGTGCCGAGGAGGCCGCGTCTCATATCCGCAACGGCATGACGGTGGGCATGAGCGGCTTCACCCGCGCCGGCGAGGCCAAGGCGGTGCCGCTGGCGCTGGCCGCGCGTGCCCGGACCGAGCCGTTGAAGATCACGCTCATCACCGGCGCCTCGCTTGGCAATGATCTCGACAAGCAGCTGGCCGAGGCGCACGTCCTCTCCCGGCGCATCCCGTTCCAGTCCGATCCGGCGCTGCGCAAGGCGATCAATGCCGGCGAGGTGATGTTCATCGACCAGCACCTGTCGGAAACCGTGGAACAGCTGCGTACCCGGCAGCTCGGTCCCGTCGATGTCGCGGTCATCGAGGCGGTCGCCATCACCGAGCAGGGCGGCATCATCCCCACCACCTCGGTCGGCAATTCCGCGAGCTTCGCCATTCTGGCGGAAAAAGTGATCGTCGAGATCAACACCTCGCAGCCGCTGCTGCTGGAGGGGCTGCACGACATCTATATTCCCACGCGGCGGCCGGTGCGCCATCCCATCCCGATCGTGGCGCCGGAGAACCGCGTCGGCCTGCCCTTCATCGCGATCGAGCCCTCGAAGATCGCTGCCATCGTGGTGACATCGAAGCTCGATTCATCCTCCACCGTGCTGCCGCCGGACGAGGAGACCCGCGCCATTGCCGGCCATCTCACCGATCTGCTCAAGCACGAGGTGAAGCTCGGCCGGCTGACCACCACGCTGCAGCCGCTGCAGGCGGGCATCGGCAGCATTGCCAATGCGGTGATGCACGGGCTGATCGACAGCCCGTTCCACAACCTCACCATGTATTCCGAGGTGCTTCAGGATTCGACCTTCGACCTGTTCGATGCCGGCAAGCTCGATTTCGCCTCCGGCTCCTCGATCACGCTGTCGCAGGCCAAGTATCAGGCCGTGCTGCCCGATTTCCCGCGCTACAAGCCGAAGCTGGTGCTGCGCCCGCAGGAGATCAGCAATCACCCGGAAGTCATCCGCCGGCTGGGGGTGATCGCCGTCAACACCGCGCTGGAATTCGACCTCTACGGCAACGTCAATTCCACCCATGTCGGCGGCACGCACATGATGAACGGCATTGGCGGTTCCGGCGATTTCGCCCGCAACGCCTATCTCTCGGTGTTCGTCACCAAGTCGATCGCCAAGAACGGAACGATTTCCAGCGTCGTGCCGATGGTGAGCCATGTCGACCATACCGAGCATGATGTCGATATCCTCATCACCGAGCAGGGACTGGCGGACCTGCGCGGGCTGGCGCCGCGCGAGCGGGCGCGGCTGGTCATCGCCAATTGCGTGCATCCGCTCTATCGCGATGCGCTGAGCGACTATTACGAGCGGGCGCTCGGGCGGGCCGGGCACACGCCGCACGTCATCGAGGAGGCGCTCGGCTGGCATGCGGCGCTGCGCGCGCGCGGCACGATGTTGCCGGGGTGAGGGGCGGGCGCTAAGCACGGCAAGGACCGGAACCGGAGAGCCGCGATGCGCCCACGCCTCTATCTGGCCGGACCGGACGTGTTCCGGCCCGATGCCGCTGCGGAGGGCGAGCGGCTGAAGCGCCTGTGCCGGGAGGCCGGCCTGGAGGGGCTCTATCCGCTGGACGGGCAGGGCGATGACATAAGGCGCAACTGCATCGACATGATCGCGCAGGCCGATGGCCTTGTGGCGAACATCTCGCCGTTTCGCGGCCATCACATGGATCCCGGCACCGCCTTCGAGATCGGCTATGCGCAGGCGCTCGGCAAGCCGGTCTTCACATGGTCGAGCGAGCGGCGCCCGCTGGCCGAACGCATTCCCGCCGCGGCCCCGGGGCGGGATGGCGATGGCCATCTGATCGAGGATTTCGGCAAGCCGGAGAACCTCATGATCGTGCCGGACGGCCATGTCGTCTGGGCGGGGCCGGACGAGGCCATCCATGAGGCGGCGCGTGCCCTGTCCTTCGGCATCAGGAATCGCGCCTTGCAGCGGCAGGTGCGGCGCTCGGTGCTGGTTGCGGCGGCCGTCAGCCTCGCGCTGGCACTGGCGGCCGGTGTGGTGGCGAACCGGCTGATCGGCTGGTGAGCGGGCCACCTCCCCCCGTACTTGACCCTATGACAGGCATTCTCGCTTCCGGCCCGGCAAGATGATAAAATTGCCGCACGATCGCAGGCTATGATCGATCCGTCGGCCGGCCGCACAAAGGGGCCGTGCCGCGCGAAACAGGGAGAGTTCAGCATGCGCCGTCTGTTCTTCGCCGCCGCCGCGTTTGGTGCGCTGGCCGGTTTTGCCGGAAGCGCGCAGGCGGTCGAACTCCTGCCGCCGGCCTATTTCAATCCGCAGGTGCGCCATCTCGGCCCGGTGGAAGCGAACATCTATAACGCGACCGACGTGCTGCCGCAGGGCCGTCCGTGGTTCCCCTCGCTGGGGCCGAGCTACGGCACCTTCACCGATCCCTGGTTCCCGCCGGTCGGCACGGTGACGGTGCGTCCGGTAAAGGCGCCGATCAGCAAATAAGCCGCTCTTTGAGCGACATCGGCGCGCGGCGCGGCGCGGGGCGGGTCGCGGCTTGTCTCAGGGCACGCCGCGATCGCGCCGTTTTTCGCGTCGAGCATCGCCATGCCTTGACGCCTGCCCTCCCGCCTCCCTTCTATGGCGGACGCGCGGTCGGACGAGACGGTTCGGTCGCGTGCCCAGTTCTGCCGCGAGCATTCGGAGACGGCCATGCCCAAGCACGCCAGCGTATCCCCGCACGGATTTTCGCACGAGGAGCAGCTGGACCGGCTGGGGCAGGTCGCCGTGCATGTGGGTCTCGGCCTGCGTCCGGGCCAGGAACTGGTGATGACCGCCTCGATCGATGCGCTGCCGCTGGTGCGCCGCATCACCGAGCATGCCTACAAGGCCGGCGCCAGCCTCGTCACCACGCTGTTCAGCGACGAGGAAGCCGCGCTCGCGCGCTTCCGCCACGCGCCGGACCAGAGCTTCGACGTGGCGAGCGGCTGGCTCTATGAGGGCATGGCCGGCGCGTTCAGGAATGGCGCGGCGCGGCTCGCCATCTCGGGCGAGAACCCCTCGCTGCTGGCCAATGAGGACCCCGAGAAGGTCTCGCGTGCCAATCGCGCGCGCTCCAAGGCCTATATGCCCGCGCTCTCGCTCATCGCCGGCTTCGATATCAACTGGACCATCGTGTCCTATGCCTCGCCCGCCTGGGCCAAGGCGATGTTTCCGGAGGATCCCGAGGACATCGCTGTCGCCAAGCTGTGGCACGCCATCTTCGCGGCCTCGCGCGTCGATACGCCCGATCCGGTCGCGGCCTGGGCCGCGCATAACGACCAGCTCCACGCCCGCACCACCCGGCTCAACGCCAAGCGTTACGCCGCGCTGCGCTTCCGCGGGCCCGGCACCGATCTGACGGTGGGGCTCGCCGACGAGCATGAATGGGCCGGCGGCGCCTCGACGGCGAAGAATGGCATCGTCTGCAATGCCAATATCCCCACCGAGGAAGTCTTCACCACGCCGCACAAGGGCCGCGTGGACGGCTTCGTGGCCAGCACCAAGCCGCTCTCCTACCAGGGCACGCTGATCCAGGACATCGCGGTGCGCTTCGAGGGCGGGCGCATTGTCGAGGCGAATGCGCGCACCGGCGCCGACGTGCTGGGCAAGGTGCTGGAGACCGACGAGGGCTCGCGCCGGCTCGGCGAGGTGGCGCTGGTGCCGCATTCCTCGCCGATCTCGAAGAGCGGGCTGCTGTTCTACAACACGCTTTATGACGAGAATGCCTCCAGCCATATCGCGCTCGGCCAGTCCTATTCCAAGTGCTTCATCAATGGCTCCTCGCTCTCGCCGGAGGAACTCGCCGCGCGGGGCGCCAATAGCAGCCTTATCCACATCGACTGGATGATCGGATCGGGTGAGGTGGATGTGGACGGCATCACGGCCTCCGGCGAGGCCGAGCCGGTGATGCGGCGCGGCGAATGGGCATGATGCGGCGCCGGACGCGGCTGACGCCGCTTCCCGATCGCCTCGATCTATGGTGAATTCGCGCCGCGTCGCGGCGGCCGGGGGGACGGCCGCCGATGTGTCGCGCGGTCGGGGGAAGCGTCTCATGTGTCGTTGGCGGGCCTGGTGGAAGGGATTGCCGTTCCTCGCGATGCTGATCGCGGCCACTATTGTCTTCGCCCGCGCGCCTATCGAGCAGACCCTCGCGGCGCGGGCCGACGCGCTGTTGCTGAGCATCGGCGAATCCTGGGCGCATGCGCGTTTCGACGGCCGCGACGCGATCCTTGAGGGCGAGGCGCTGTCCGAGGAAGCACGGGTGAAAGTGCGCGCCGAGATGGCGCAGATGTTCGGCGTGGGGCGGGTGGACGACCGCACCACCCTGCTGCCCGAGCGCCGGCCCTTCACCTTCGCGGCGATTCGCGACGGCTCCAAGTTGCATCTGGAGGGCTACGTGCCCTCAAGCTATGCGCGCCGGCGCATCGTCGAGGCCGCCAGCCAGATGACCCCCGGCGTGGTCGTGACCGGGGCGAAGGAACTGGTCCGCGCGCGCGGCGTGCCGGCGGGCGATTTCATCGGCATGGTGGTGTTCGGCATCCGGCAACTCGCCCGGATGCCGGCCGGTCGCATCACGCTGTCGGATGATTCCTTCTCCATCGAAGGGCGCGCGCCCGATTTCACCGCCTATGACGAGCTGGAGGTGACGGTCCGCACCGACCTGCCGGCCGATTTCAAGCTCGCCCGTTTTGCCGTGCTGCCGCCCGCCGTGTCGCCCTTCGTCTGGTCGGCGACGCGCGAGGCGGACGGCGTGACGCTGGCGGGCTATATTCCGCTGGGCGATGCGCGCCGCGCGCTGCTCGATCTGGTGCGGGCGGCGGTGCCGGGCGCCGCCATTTCCGACCAGTTGCGGCTGGCAGATGGCTCGCCCCCCGCCGATGGCTGGCTCAAGGCGGTGGGATTCGCGCTGTCCCAGCTCGGGCGATTGCCCAATGGCAAGGTCTCGCTGTCGGGTACCACCGTCGCCATCGAGGGCAAGGCGCCGGACTTCGCCGCCTATGACACGCTGGCCGGCGCGCGGCGCTCGCTTCCCGAGGGCTATACGCTGACCCGGTTCGCGGTCGAGCCGCCCACCGTCGCACCCTTCGTGTGGGGTGTGCTGCGCGGGGGCAACGGGCTGCGGCTCACCGGCTATGCGCCCTCGGAAGATGCCAAGCGCCTCGTGCTGGATGCGATCAAGGCCGGCTTTCCCGGCGTGAAGCTGAGCGACGAGATGCGCATCGCCGCGGGCGGACCGCCGGCCGAGGCCTGGGTGAATGCCACCGTGTTCGGCGTGGGGCAGCTGGCCAAGCTGCGCACCGGCGCGTTGCGCGGCAATGGCGCGGCGCTGTCCCTGAGCGGCGAGGCGCTCGATTCGGCCGCCTATACCACCGTGCAGGCCGCCTCCACCGTGCCCCCGCCCGGCGGCTTCGTGCTGGAGCGCGACGTGCGCCCGCCCGTCGTCTCGCCCTATGTGTTCGGCCTGCGCCTCGATGCCGACGGGCTGACCGTATCCGGCTTCTACCCCACGCCCGAGGAGCACGAGAAGCTGGTGGCCGCCGCCAAGGCGGATCTGCTCGGCGTGCCGGTCAACGATGTGTCGGCGGTGGCGCAGGGCGCGCCGGCCGGCTTCGCGGTAGCCGCGCAGGCCACGCTCATGGAACTGGCGCGGCTCTCCGTCGGGGAGGCGCGCTTCGACAACGCCAAGCTGCGCTTTTCCGGCACCGCGCTCTATGCCGGCGCGGTCGAGCAGATCCGGGCCAACCTGACCCGTGCGCTTCCGCCCGATTTCACGCTGGAACTCGCGCTTGATGTTGTCGCCCCACCGGCCTCCACCGACAACACCACCTGCCAGAAGGCGATCGACGATGTGCTGGCCCGCGGCACGGTGTCCTTCCTCGATGGCGGCGCCGCCATCGCGCCGGCCAGCCGCGGGCTGCTCGACCATATCGCCGCGGCAGCCGTCGGCTGCTCCGATGCGGTGGTGGAAATCAGCGTGCGTCAGCCCGGCACCGACGATGCGCTGGCGACCGAGAGGGCGCGTGCCGTGACCGCCTATCTCGTCGAAGCTGGAATTTCGCCGGAGCGCCTCGTCACCGGGGCACCGGCCGCCATCGCGCAGAGCCGGCCCGAGGGCGCCACGGAGGCCGGCCTGCAAGTAATCGTGAGGTGATGCGATGGGCTATCTGGCACTTGAACTCTGGCCCTACCTCACCGGCGCGCTGGCCCTCGGCCTCGTCACGGGCTGGCTTAGCGGCTGCACGCCATCACGCCGGCCATCTTCGCCGGAAACCGATGAGGTGAAGCCGTGATGGAATTCGCCATCGAGACCGCGCTGATGCTGCTGGGCGCCTATCTCATCGGCTGCATCGGCGGATGCTGGCTGCGCCGGACGATTACCCTGCGCCGGCAAGCCCGCTCCTGAAGCGCCATCCCATTCACCCTGCCGGCGTCGCGGTGCGGATTCCGGCAGGGTAGGGACGATTACAGCCGCGAGCCGCGCAAATCCGCCTCGATCTGCAACGTGGTGCGGCTACCGAAGCGCGCCTTGTAGATCTGCGCGTTCTCCATCACCCGCTGCACATAGTTGCGGGTCTCCGAGAAGGGAATGCGCTCCACCCAGTCGATCGGGTCGACGGCCGGGTCGCGCGGGTCGCCATAAGCGGCGATCCATTTGGAGACGTTGCCGCGCCCGGCATTGTAGCCGGCAAAGGTCAGGATGTAGTTGTTGTGGTAATTGTCGAGCAGGCTGCGCAGCTCCGCCGCGCCGAACTGCACGTTGACCGTGGGATTGCCGAGCTGGGCGGGGTTGAACGCCACCCCCGCGCGGTTCGCGATGGACCGCCCGGTGGCCGGCATCACCTGCATCAGTCCCGTGGCGCCGGCGCTTGAGCGGGCGGCGGGATTGAACATGCTCTCCTGCCGCGCGATTGCGAAGACCAACGCCCTGTCGACATCCGGCGCGATCGGCCGATAGCTGGGAATGCCGATGGTCGGGTAGGCTTCCGCCTCCAGCAGGAAGCCGCGGCTGAGCGCGATCTTGCCGATGGTGGTCATGGTGCGGGCATCGCCGTCGGCCCGCGCGACTTCGGCCAGCATGCCGAGTTGCGCGGCATCCGGCAGGCGTTCGGCGAGATCATAGGCCAGAGCCAGCTGCAGGCTCGACTTGTCGAGCTTCTGCAGCAGCTTGTAGATCATCACGCCCTCGTCGCGGGCGAAGGCGGCGCGCTGGGCGGCGTTGGCGGCCGGCGCGGCGTGCACCTTCACCGTGGGGGTGCTGAGGCGCGCGGCGGCCAGCTGGCCATAATAGGCGGTGCTGTAATGGGACGCCTGCTCATATTGCTGGCGGGCATTGGATGTGGAGCCCAGCGCCTCCCAGGCGCGGCCCTGCCAGTAATAGCCGCGCGAGATGGTGGCGGGGTGTACCTGCTTTTCCGCGACCTTGCTGAAATGCTGGAGCGCCGTCTTCGGATCGTTGAGAAAGCGCAGCGCGATCCAGCCCGCGGTGAACTGCTGGTCGGCGCGCTTGTGCTCGTTCTCCGGTACGGCCGACTCGCGCACAACCTTGTAGGCGGCGCGGGCGTCGCCGGAATCCAGCAGGCCACGGGCGGTGAGGCGGCGCTCCACCCACCATTCGTCCGGATCGACCAGCGCGACGGGATCCTTGGGGCCTGAGGCCAGCGTGCGAGCGGCAGCGGCATAGTCGCCGTTGCGCCGCTGCAGCTTGGCGAGCGCGTAGAGATAGGCCGGGTCGGAGCGCAGCGAGCCTGGCACGGCGGCCAGCAGCTTCGCCGGATCGCCATTCTTGGCGAACAGCGCGATGCGCGCACGGGCCAGCGCCGTGACGTCGTCGCCGGCGCGCTGCGCGGCCCGCAGGCCCCGATCGGCATCCTCACCATAGATCATCTTGTCGGCGCGGTACTTGTGGTCCGCGCGCGTCAGGAGGCCGCCGAACTCGACCATCACGGTCGATTCGGTGTCGGAGGACAGAGCGTCCTCGTGCCAGGCGTCGCGCAGCCACGCCGCCCCGGCCTTCTGGTCGCCGGCGGCGAACAGGGCGCGGGCGAGGGCGATCTTGCCTTCGCCGGAAAGCGGCGACTGCTCGGCGAAGAAGGCCAGGATCGTCTGGGGATCCTTGTTCTCGGCATAGAGCAGGTATTCGAGGCGCCGGCGCAGCACGACCGGGGTCGGCAGCGTCGGATGCGCCTGCAGGATGGCGACCGCGCGGTCATAGCCGACATCGCGCGCCGTGACGCGCAGCGCGAGCCAGCGCACCAGCGCCTGCGCACCGGGATCGCGCATGCTGTCGGCAAGGGACAGAGCATCGGCCGAATTGCCCTGCTCGACCAGCGAGATCGCGCGCTGCAGATCCGCCGGCGCCGCGCCGCCGAACGAGGGCGCCGCGAAGGCCGGCGCGCTCGCGGCAGCGGCGGGAACGGCAAGGGCTTGGGCGGCGGGCGCAGGCTTGGCGGACGCAGGCTTGGCGGCCGGCTTGGCGGCGATCTTCTTCGGGTCGGACTTCCTGGCGTCCGCCTTCTTCGAATCAGGCTTCTTCGCGTCGGCCTTTTTCGGCTCCGGCTTCTTGGCGGTGCTCGCCTTCTTCGGCGGTGTCGGCGTGGACGTCGAGGAGGTGTCGCCCTGGGCGCGGGACATCGAGGGCAGGACTGTCGTGCCCAGCAGCGCGGCCGCGATCAGCGGCAGAAGGAAGCGGTGGCGCGCGCGCGGCACGCGCGCAACCTTTGGCATCTGTCCGGCGGACATCACGGCGCGGCTTTCCGGCTCGCGCGAATCCACGCTGGTCGTGGGCAAATTGCTCATGGGCCATCTACTCCCGGCGGATGTGCAAGACCCGCATCACGCTCGGTCCGGCCAGGACCGTCCCCACCCTTTGTCGCGCGATCTTATTGACGAATTGCTAACCACAACCCCCGCGCGATCTCCCGGGGGTGTCTCGATCTGCAACCTAGGCGCTCATCCCGGCGAAACAGGGGCAGGGTGCGCGCGCGGGCGCGCTTTGCCAGGAGTTTGCCAGGAGCGGGAGCAACAAGGCCCTTTCTTCCGGCGCGCCGACGCGATATCTGATGGCCCCTTTGCAGCGCCGCGCGGTCGCGACGCGAAGATGACGCGAGTATTTGAGGAGCGCTTCATGCCTCACACGCTGCCCTTCCGTGGATCCTTCACGGCGCTGGTGACGCCGTTCCGCGACGGCGTGCTGGACGAGAAAGCGTTCCGGGCCTTCGTCGACTGGCAGGTCGAGGAAGGCATTCACGGCCTTGTGCCCGTCGGCACCACCGGCGAGAGCCCGACGGTTTCCCATGAGGAACACAAGAAGGTCGTGGAATGGACCGTCGCGCAGGCGGCGGGCCGCGTGCCGGTGATTGCCGGCGCGGGTTCCAACAACACGATCGAGGCCATCGACCTCGCCCGCCACGCCGAGACGGCGGGGGCGGATGCGGTGCTGGTGGTCACGCCCTATTACAACAAGCCGGGCCAGGAAGGGCTTTACCAGCACTACAAGGCCATCAACGACGCCATCGGCATTCCGATCTACATCTACAACATCCCCGGCCGCTCGGTGATCGACATGTCGGTGGAGACGATGGCGCGGCTCTACGAGCTGGAGAACATCGTCGGCGTGAAGGATGCGACCGCCAATCTCATCCGCGTCAGCCAGCAGCGCGAGGTTCTCGGGCCCGGCTTCAACCAGCTTTCCGGCGAGGACCCGACCGCGCTCGGCTTCATCGCCCATGGCGGCCATGGCTGCATCTCGGTCGCTTCCAACGTGGCGCCCAAGCTCTGCGCCCAACTGGTGGATGCGGCGCTGGCGGGCGACTACGCCAAGGCGCTGGAGCTGCAGGACCGGCTTTTCCCGCTGTTTCAGGCTTTGTTCGTTGAAACCAACCCGAGCCCCACCAAATATGCCCTGAGCGTGCTCGGCAAGATCGCCGACGAGGCGCGCCTGCCGATGGTGCCGGTGAGCGAGAAGACCAAGGAGATCGTCCGCGATGCCATGCGGCACGCCGGATTGATCAACTAGAGCATTTTCGAGCGAAGTGGATTCCGGTTCGTGTGAAGAAAATGCGTCAGAACAATAACCTGGAGCTTTTCCGGTGAACCGGAATTCACCGGAAAAGCTCTAGAGCCCGCGCCGGCCGGATTGCGCCGCAATCCGGTTGGGATGACGCGTTCTCTGCTATCGGGTTGGAGACGGGTTCACCGATCCGGTTGGTTCAATCGGATCGGATCCGGCTTTGAAAGGCCGGGACGGAGCGGGACGCCGTCCCGCGTGGAGCGACATGGCCGAAAAGAAGACGCAACCCCACAAGGTCGTGGCCGACAATCGTCGGGCGCGATTCGACTTCGAGATCGGCGAGGTGTTCGAGGCCGGCATCGCGCTGTCCGGCACCGAGGTGAAGAGCCTGCGCAGCGGCCGTGCGACGGTGGCGGAGAGCTATGTCTCGGCGAAAACCGGCGAGGCGATCCTCTACAATTCCTTCATACCGGAATATCTGCAGGCCAACCGCTTCAACCACGAGCCGCGCCGACCGCGCAAATTGCTGCTGCACAAGCGGCAGATCGCCCGGCTGTGGCAGGCGGTCGAGCGCGAGGGCATGACCGTGGTGCCGCTCAAGATCTACTTCAACGAGCAGGGCCGGGCGAAGGTCGAGATCGCCATCGCCCGCGGCCGCAAGGCGCATGACAAGCGCGAGGCGCTGAAGGCGAAGGATTGGGCGCGCGACAAGCAGCGGCTGATGCGCGACCGCGGCTAGCGTTTCTTGAAACAGGCCGATAATAAAGAAAAACCCGGCACTTGGCCGGGTTTTTTGATTCCGGGTCGAAAGCCGCGCTCAGTCCTTGGCGCGCTCGACATAGGAGCCGTCGGCCGTCATCACGACAATGCGGGTGCCGACCGCGATATGCGGGGGCACGGCCGAGCGCACGCCATTCGACAGCATGGCCGGCTTGTAGGAGGAGGAGGCGGTCTGCCCCTTCATCGCCGGCTCGGTCTCGACCACTTCGAGCGTCACGCGCTGCGGCAGCTCGATGGCGATGGCGTTGCCCTCGTGAACCGACAGCATGACCTGCATGTTCTCCTGGAGATAGGCCGCCTGGTCGCCGACCACGTCCTTTGAGACGGCCACCTGGTCGTAATTCTCCGGGTTCATGAAGTGGAAGCCTTCGCCATCCGAATAGAGGAAGGTGTAGGGGCGATCCTCGACCAAGGCGCGCTCCACCTGCTCGGTGGTGCGGTAGCGCTCGGAAATCTTCACGCCGTCGGAAATCCGGCGCATGTCGAGCTGGGTCACGGGCGTGCCCTTGCCGGGGTGGATGTTGTCGGCCGTGAGAACCACGTAGAGCTTGCCGTCCACGTCGACCACGTTGCCCTTGCGCAGCGTGCTGGCGATGACCTTGACCATAGAGGTCCTCTGGCTGTTGGGTGCGCCGCATCGCGCGGAGGCACCGGGGGATTCCTTTGGGCGCCTCCTATACTCGCGCGCCCGCCATCCGCCAACCCCGGCCGCGTTGCTGGAGGAGCCGTTCCATGCCGCTTTCCCTCTCGCCCTGGTGGTCGGCGCAGCGCCATGCCGACCGGCGCCCCTTCCTGCTGGCGCGCCAGCGCATCCAGGGCGCCCTGCGCGGCTTTTTCGGCGCGCGGCGTTTCATCGAGATCGAGACGCCCATTCTGCAGGTCTCGCCGGGCAACGAGGTGCATCTGAAGGCGTTCGCCACCGAACTGGAGCGCCCGGACGGCTCGCGTACACCGCGCTATCTGCACACCTCGCCGGAATTCACCGCCAAGAAGCTGCTGGCCGCCGGCGAGGAGCGGCTGTTCACCTTCGCCCGTGTGTTCCGCAATGGCGAGCGCAGCGCGCTGCATCATCCCGAATTCACCATGCTGGAATGGTATCGCGCTTACGAGGGCTATGAGGCGCTGATGCGCGATGGCTCCGCGCTGCTGGCCGCGACTGCGGAAGCCGTGGGCGCGCAGGTCTTCCACTTCGGCGGCCGGCGCTGCGATGTCGGGCGCACGCCCGAGCGGCTCACCGTCGCGGAGGCGTTCACCCGTTTCGCGGGCATCGACCTGATGGCCAGCGTGGGAGCGGAGGGCAATGATCGCGATGGCCTGTGGCATGGCGCCCGCGCGGCGGGTATCCGCGTCGCCGAGGATGACAGCTGGGCGGATGTGTTCAGCCGCGTCATGGTGGAGAAGGTGGAACCCTTCCTCGGCCTCGGCCAGCCCACCATCCTGTGTGAATACCCGGCATCGGAAGCCGCGCTTGCCCGGACCAAGCCCGGCGATCCGCGCGTGGCCGAACGCTTCGAGCTTTATGTCTGCGCGGTGGAACTGGCCAATGCCTTCGGCGAACTGACCGATGCCGGGGAGCAGCGGCGGCGCTTCAATGCGTGGATGGATGAGAAGGAGCGCATCTATGGCGAGCGCTACCCGATCGACGAGGATTTCCTCGCCGCGCTGGCGCAAATGCCGGAAGCCTCGGGCATTGCGCTCGGCTTCGACCGGCTGGTGATGCTGGCGGCAGGCGCGCCACGCATCGAGGATGTGCTGTGGGCCCCGGTCGCGCCCTGAAGCGCGGCGCCCGGCTCAGCCGAGCGTGTCGATATGCGCGCGCACCCGGGCGAACACCGCGTGGAACATGTCCGTCGTCAGCACGCCGGTATTCGTGTTGTAGCGGGAGCAATGATAGCTGTCGAACAGCACCACATCGCCCAGCCGGTGCACCGCGCCATGGGCGAACTTGTGATGCGACAGGGTCTCGCCATGCGCGGCGAGCACCTGGTCATGGGCGATCTTGCCCAGCGCGACGATGGCGCTCAGCGCCGGCAGCAGGCCGATCGTGGCGGCGAAGAAGGGCCGGCAGTTGCGGATCTCGTCGGTGGTCGGCTTGTTTTCCGGCGGCACGCAGCGCACCGCATTGGTCAGCCGCGCGTCGCGCAGGCGCAGCGAATCATCCGGCCGCGCCTCGAACACACCGGTGGCGAAGCCGAACCTGATCAGCGTGGAATAGAGCAGCTCGCCGGCATAATCGCCGGTGAAGGGCCGTCCCGTGCGGTTGGCGCCGCGCAGGCCGGGCGCGAGGCCGACAATGAGCAGGCGCCCGTCCTCCGGCCCGAAGGAGGGCACGGGCGCGTTGTGCCATGCCGGCTCCTGCGCCCGCCAATGCTCGCGAAACGCGACGAGGCGCGGGCAGCGCGGGCAATCGCGCGCCGGCTCGGGCCCCGCGTGGCCAGCGGGGGCAGGGATCGACGAAACCTTCGACGAAACCTTCATGGTCGGCGCGCGCACCGGGCTCGGGGATCCAGGTTCAGGGCTCGGACATCTCGTCATCATCGGCGGCCGGCGCCGGAGCGCGGCGTTCGAGGAAGCGCGGCGGCTCGTGCATGCGGCTGGACCGTTCCGCCGGGTCGCGGCCGATGCGGGCCTGGAGATCGACCAGATCGATGAACACATCCGCCTGGCGGCGCAGTTCGTCGGCGATCATCGGCGGCTGGGTGTGCACGCTCGACACCACACTCACGCGCACGCCCTTGCGCTGTACCGACTCCACCAGCGAGCGGAAATCACCGTCGCCGGAGAAGATCACGATGTGGTCAACATGGGCGGCGAGCTCCATGGCGTTCACCGCCAGCTCGATATCCATGTTGCCGCGGATCCGGCGGCGGCCCTGGCTGTCGGTGAATTCGCGCGCCGGCTTGGTGACGACCGAATAGCCATTATAATCGAGCCAGTCGAGCAGCGGGCGGATCGAGGAATATTCGGTGTCTTCGACCAGCGTCGTATAATAGAAGGCCCGGAGCACGTAGCCGCGGGTCTGGAACTCCTTGAGGAGCCGCTTGTAGTCGATATCGAAATTCAGTGCCTTGGTGGCCGAATAGAGATTGGCGCCATCGATGAATAAGGCGATCTTTTCCATGCCGTGGGTCATTATGGGTAAACACCTGAAATAAGAACAACAATTCCCGCTTGTCCGCGACGCGGCGCAGCGAGCTGACCCCCCAATGGTCCTAGACATAGCGCAATTGTGGCGGCGGCGGGACGGCCCGCGTGGTGTTTCCTGTGTTTATCGGCAGCATTTTTTGACCGCGCCCAAGGGCGGGGAGGGCGCATCGGGGTGAAAGGCTTGCCCTGAAGCACGCATTGGTTTATGGCGTGCGCTTTCCGATTACACCGTCAGGAGTGCCGAGGCATGGCTCGCGTCACCGTCGAGGACTGCATCGACAAGGTCGACAATCGCTTCGAACTCGTTCTGCTCGCCGGGCACCGCGCGCGCACGATCGCGTCCGGCTCACCGATCACCATCGATCGCGACAACGACAAGAACCCGGTCGTCGCCCTGCGCGAGATCGCCGAAGAGACCGTCTCGCCGGACGATCTGCGCGAGGAACTGATCCATTCGCTGCAGAAGTTCACGGAAGTCGACGAGCCCGAGCCCGAGACGGTTCCGATGATCGCGTCGTCCGCTTCGCAGGGCGCGGACGATTCCGACGTCATGCTCGACCGCATGACCGAGGAAGAGCTGCTCGCCGGCCTGCAGGGACTGGTTCCCCCCGAGCCGAGCGACGACGACGAAGGCTGAGCGGCCAAGGCCTCTCACGCCGAGGACCCTCACGACGAGGGTCTTCATGCCCGTCGCGGCATGGCATCCAGAACGACACCCGGCGCCGGCGAAAGCCGGCGTCGCCGTTTTCGGACCCGGTATCAGCCTCGGACCCGGTATCAGCCTTTGACGACGCGGATCAGCCGGTTGCGTTGTAGACGGTTCGTGCGATTGGATCTGAAAACCGGCTCGCCGGCCGTGTCGGCCTGCTGCGCCTCGAGTTCATCGTTGCGCTCCCGCAGCCGATCCAGTTCGTCCATGAGTGAGCTTTTCGAAGCCGCGCGTGAAAGGGCTGCCGCCAGGAAGCCCGCGAAGCCGCCGCCGACATAGAGGGCGAGATATCCGAGCCACGGCAGCCATTCCATGATCGATATTTCCCCCAAGGAATAGGCCAACGATAGTTGCAATTTCGGAGCAATTCAAATCTGGATTGCGAAGGCTGCCTGGGCCTTTTGTCCTGTTGTCAGGCCGGGCCCTCGATTTTGCAGCTGTCGCGCAACTTGCACCGGATCGGAACCATGACGATATTCGCTGAACCCGGCGCGAGACGAGTCGGGCTCTCACGGGTTGATCTGTCATGATGCGGCAGTACGAGCTCGTCGAGCGCGTCCGCCGGTACAATCCCAACACCGACGAATCGCTGCTCGACCGCGCTTATGTCTATGCGATGCGCGCCCACGGGACCCAGAAACGGGCCTCGGGCGATCCCTATTTCTCGCATCCCCTCGAAGTCGCGGCCATCCTGACGGATCTCAAGCTCGACGACGCGACCATTGTCGCGGCGCTGCTGCACGATACGATCGAGGATACCGACGCCACCCGCGATGAGATCGACCGCATCTTCGGCGCGCAGATCGGCGCGCTGGTCGAGGGCCTCACCAAGATCAAGAAGCTCGACCTCGTCTCCAAACAGGCCAAGCAGGCGGAAAACCTGCGCAAGCTGCTGCTCGCCATCGCCGACGACGTGCGCGTGCTGCTGGTCAAGCTCGCCGACCGGCTGCACAACATGCGCACCCTGAAATGGGTGCCGGAGGAAAAGCGCAACCGCGTCGCCCAGGAAACGCTGGATATCTACGCCCCGCTCGCCGGCCGCATGGGCATGCACGACATGCGCGAGGAGCTGGAGGACCTGTCCTTCCGCCAGTTGTCGGCCGAAGCGTATGAATCCATCCGCAGCCGCCTGCAGGCGCTGAAGGAGCACAATGGCGAGCTGGTCGCCGCCATCGAGCGCGAGCTGTCGGACGCGATCGCCAACAAGGGCATCGTCGCGGTGGTGAGGGGGCGGGAGAAGCGGCCCTATTCGATCTGGCGCAAGATGGAGCTGAAATCGATCGCCTTCGAGCAGCTCTCGGACATTTACGGCTTCCGCATCCTGGTCGACCGCATGGAGGACTGCTACGCCGCGCTCGGCGTGGTGCACACCAAGTGGCCGCTCGTCCCCGGCCGCTTCAAGGACTACATCTCGACGCCCAAGCAGAACGATTACCGCTCTATTCACACCACCGTGGTCGGTCCGGGCCGCCAGCGCGTCGAACTGCAGATCCGCACGCGCGAAATGCACGACATCGCCGAATACGGCATCGCCGCCCATGCGCTCTACAAGGATGCGCCGGGCGTGGCCGCGCCGGGCAACCGCGAATCCAATGCCTATGCCTGGCTGCGCCGCACCATCGAACTGCTGGCCGAGGGCTCCAGCCCCGAGGAGTTCCTCGAGCACACCAAGCTGGAGCTGTTCCACGACCAGGTGTTCTGTTTCACCCCCAAGGGCCGGCTGATCATCCTGCCGCGCCGGGCGACGCCGATCGACTTCGCCTATGCCGTGCATACCGGCGTGGGCGACCGCGCGGTCGGCTCCAAGGTGAACGGCAAGGTCTCCCCGCTGGTCTCCGAACTGCATAATGGCGATGAGGTCGAGATCATCACCGCCGAGGGGCAGACCCCGCCGGCAGCGTGGGAATCGATCGTCGCCACCGGCAAGGCGAGGGCCGCCATCCGGCGCGCCACCCGCGCCGCGGTGCGCGCGCAATATGCCGGCCTCGGCAAGCGCATCGTCGAGCGGTCGGTGGCGCGGGCGGGCAAGGTGTTTTCCGAGGAGCGCCTCGCCGGCGTTGTGCCGCGCCTCGCCCGCAGCTCGCTGGACGATGTCTATGCCGCCGTGGGGCGCGGCGAGATGCGCGCCGACGACGTGGTCAAGGCGATCTACCCGGAATGGGCCGGTCCGCGCGTCGAGGAGCGCGGCGCCCCGCATGGCGAAGGCTGGTTCGAGCTTGAGCGCGGCCAGAGCCTCAAGTTCAAGATTCCCGGCATCGAGAGCGATCCGGACCCCAAGACCGCCATCCCAATTCGCGGCATCAACCGCGAGCTTCCCGTGCATTTCGCGCCCAATGGCGGCGCGGTGCCGGGCGATCGCATCGTCGGCATCCTCACGCCGGGCGAGGGCATCACCGTCTACCCCATCCAGTCGCCCGCGCTGCAGGAGTTCGAGGAAGAGCCGGAGCGCTGGCTGGATGTGCGCTGGGACGTGGACGAGGACGACCCGCAGCGTTTCCCCGTGCAGATCGTCGTGGTGGCGACCAACGAGCCCGGCTCGCTCGCCCAGATCGCCCAGGTGATCGGCGAGCGCGACGGCAATATCGAGAACCTGCGCATGTCCTCCCGCTCGGCCGATTTCACCCGCATGGTGATCGATATCGGCGTGTATGACCTGCGCCATCTCAACGGCATCCTTGCGGACCTGCGGGCGCGCCCTGTCGTGTCCAGCGTGGAGCGGGTGAACGGCTGATCGGGAACGCGGGGAAGGGGAACCCGTCGCCGGCCGGCGGGTTATTCCCGCGGCGGTATCCGGCCGCCCATCAACGCGAGGGAGACGCCAATGCCCACCGAGCAGATCAAGGGAACGTTTCGCATCCTCACCGGCGCCGCGCGGACCGTCTGCGGGCACCTGCTCGGGGATGGCGCGATGGCGGCGCACGGGCGTGTCGAGCAGCTGGCGGGCGAGGCGATGCTGGCCTGCGCGCGGGCGCGTGGCCTGCGGACGGCATCGCATTTGCCCGCCGCCGGCCGCTGACGGCGCGAACAGCCGTGACGCGGCCCGGCGGATCGGCTATCAGCTCAAGCCGTTTCGCAACAATTTCCGGGCATCGAGATGACACAAGACGAGGTCGTGGCCGAATTTCGTGCGGCTGGCGCATTGATGGAAGGCCATTTCATCCTGTCGTCCGGCCTGCGCAGCCCCGTCTTCCTGCAGAAGATGTTCATCTTTCAGGATCCGGTGCGCACGGCGCGCCTGTGCAAGGCGCTGGCGGAGAAGGCGGAAGCAGCCTTCGGCAAGATCGACGTGGTCGTGTCGCCCGCCATTGGCGGCATCGTGCCGGGTTATGAGACGGCCCGGCACCTCGGCGCCAAGGCCATCTTCGTCGAGCGCGAGGACGGCGCGTTCCAGCTGCGCCGCGGCTTCACCATCGCGCCCGACGCCCGCGTGCTGATGGTGGAGGATATCGTCACCACGGGCCTCTCCTCGCGCGAATGCCTCGCGGCCATTGCCGAGCACAGTTCGAACGTGGTCGGCGCCGCCTGCCTGATCGATCGTTCCAATGGCAAGGCAAACCTTGGCGTGCCCTTCATCGCGCTGGCCAAGCTCGACATCCCCACCTATCCCGCCGATGCGCTGCCGCCCGAACTTGCCGCCCTGCCGGCGATCAAGCCGGGCAGCCGCAGTATCCAGGGCGCGAAAGGCTGAGGCGATGACGCGCATCGTGCCGCCGCTCCGCCTGGGCGTGAATGTCGACCACGTGGCCACGCTGCGCAACGCGCGGGGCGGCGTGTTGCCCGATCCTGTGCGGGCGGCGCAACTCGCCTGCGCGGCGGGGGCGGATGGCATCACCGCGCATCTGCGCGAAGACCGCCGGCACATCAGCGATGCCGACATGCGCCGTCTCAAGGACGTGCTGCTCGTGCCGCTGAATTTCGAGATGGCGGCGACCGACGAGATGGTGGCGCTGGCGATCGATCTTGCCCCGCATGCCTGCTGCCTCGTGCCCGAGCGGCGCGAGGAGCGCACCACCGAGGGCGGGCTCGACGTGCTGGGCGGCGGCATCGACCTCGCCCGCAAGGTGGAGCGCCTCGGCGCCGCCGGCATCCGCGTCTCGCTGTTCATCGCGCCCGACGAGGACCAGATCGCCCGCGCCGCCGATATCGGTGCGGCGGTGGTGGAACTTCACACCGGCGCGTGGTGCGAATTCGTCGCCGCCGGCGAGACCGCCAGGGCCGGGGCGGAATTCGCCCGGCTGGCGAACGCCGCCCGGCAGGGCGCGGCGCTGGGCCTTGAGATCCATGCCGGCCACGGGCTCGACTGTGCGACGGCCGGGATCATCGCCGCGCTGGAGCCGGTGCGTGAGCTGAATATCGGGCATTTCCTGATCGGCGAGGCCATCTTTGCCGGGCTGGAGGGCGCCATCCGGCAGATGCGCCACGCGATGGCGCAGGGGCGCGCCGCCATCGGCACGGGGACAGCGGCATGATCATCGGCATCGGTTCGGATATCACGGATGCGCGGCGCGTGGCGGAGGTGCTGGAGCGCCATGGCGAGCGTTTCCTCGAACGCGTGTTCACGCCGATCGAGCGCGCCAAGTCCGAGCGCCGGGTGCGCCGCGCGGAGAGCTACGCCAAGCGCTTCGCCGCCAAGGAGGCCTGCGCCAAGGCGCTCGGCACCGGGCTCGCGCAGGGCGTGTTCTGGAAGGACATGGGCGTGGTGAACCAGCCCTCCGGCCGGCCGACCATGGAACTCACCGGCGGCGCGCTGGCCCGGCTCGAAGCGATCACCCCGCCGGGCTTCGATGCCCGCATCGATCTGACCATTACCGATGACGGCCCGATCGCGCAGGCTTTCGTCATCATCAGCGCGGTTGCGAAAGATGGCGCGTGACGTGCCGTCACGTCGAGCAATCGTGACCACGGCGCGTTGCCGCAGGGCCCCCGAGCGGGTATAGGAGCGCTCACCCCGGCGGGCGATGACATCCGCGGCGTACAGCGGAAGGCGATATGACGTCGAAGACTGAACCGAAAAAGAAGGAAGGCGGGCTCGGCGAGACCGCCAAGGTGATCTTCCAGGCGTTCCTGATCGCCATCGTGATCCGCACCTTCCTGTTCCAGCCCTTCAACATCCCCTCCGGGTCGATGAAGGAGACGCTGCTGGTCGGCGACTATCTCTTCGTTTCGAAGTTCAGCTACGGCTATAGCCGCTTCTCGCTGCCCTTCTCGCCGCCGCTGTTCAGCGGCCGGCTGCTCGGCTCGACGCCGAACCGGGGCGACGTGGTGGTGTTCAAGCTGCCGCGCGACGAGACGACCGACTACATCAAGCGCGTGATCGGGCTACCCGGCGACGAGATCCAGATGATCGGCGGCGTGCTGCACATCAACGGCGTGCCGGTGAAGCGCGAGGATGCCGGCTACTGGATGGACGACGAGGGCGACGGGCAGGTGCAGCGGGTCAAGCGCTGGACCGAAACCCTGCCGAACGGCGTGAGCTACTACACGCTCGACCTCGTGGAGAACGGCTTCTACGACAACACCCCGGTCTACAAGGTGCCGCCCGAGCACTATTTCATGATGGGCGACAACCGCGACAATTCCACCGACAGCCGCGTTCTGAGCCAGGTGGGCTATGTGCCCTACGAGAACCTGATCGGCCGCGCGCAGGTGATCTTCTTCTCGGTGAAGGAAGGCGATGCCGCCTGGCAGTTCTGGAAATGGCCCTGGTCGGTGCGCTGGGACCGCCTGCTCTCCTTCGTGCGATGACGCGCGGCGCGCGTGCTTCCCTCGATGAAGCCGGCCTCGCCTCGCTGGAGGAGGCCCTTGGACACCGCTTCAAGGATCGCGCGCATCTCGCGCTGGCGCTGACCCATATCAGCGCCGTTACCGGCGTGCAGGGCAGCCGGGCGCGGGTGCGGTCCTATCAGCGGCTGGAGTTTCTCGGCGACCATGTGCTCGGGCTTGTCGTTTCCGACATGCTCTACCGCGCCTATACCAGCGCCGAGGAGGGCGAGCTGTCGCGACGGCTGGCCGATCTCGTCTGCGAGGATAGCTGCGCCGAGGTGGCGCGCGCCATGGGTGTCGGCGCCTATATCCGGCTCGGCGCGGGCGAGGATCGCTCCGGCGGGCGAGACCGGCCGGCGATCCTGGCCGATATCGCCGAATCGGTGCTCGCCGCGGTCTATCTCGACGCCGGTTTCCCCGCCGCCGAGGCGCTGGTGGAGCGCTTCTGGCGCCCGCGCCTGCGGCTGGCGGGCGGCTCTGCCCGCGACCCCAAGACGGCGCTGCAGGAATGGGCGCAGGCCCGTGGCCTGCCGCCGCCCGGTTACAGGCTGGTGGAACGCTCCGGACCGGATCATAGTCCACTCTTCCGCATCGCCGTCGAGGTGCCCGGATTCGCCTCCGTGGAGGCCGACGGTCCCTCGAAGCAGAACGCGCAGAAGGCGGCCGCGGCCGCCTTTCTCGAACAGGTCCATGCATGAATGATGTCGCCGTTCCGACTCGCTGTGGTTTCGTCGCCCTGATCGGGGCGCCGAATGCCGGCAAGTCGACACTCACCAACGCCCTGGTCGGCACCAAGGTGTCCATCGTCTCGCACAAGGTGCAGACGACGCGCTCGCTGCTGCGCGGCATCGCGCTGGAAGGCGCGACGCAGATCATCCTGGTCGACACGCCCGGCATTTTCGCGCCCAAGCGGCGGCTGGAAAAGGCGATGGTCCGCTCGGCCTGGAGCGGGGCGGGAGATGCCGATGCCGTGGTGCTGCTGATCGACGCCCGCATCGGCCTGACCGAGGATGTGGAGGCGATCATCCGCGGCCTTGTCGATGTGCGCCGGCCCCGCGCCATCCTGCTCAACAAGATCGACCTGGTGAAGCGCGAGAACCTTCTGGAGCTCGCCGCCAAGATCGCCGAGCGCATCACCTTCGACCGGCTGTTCATGGTGTCGGCGCTGTCGGGAAGCGGTCTTGTCGAGCTGCGCGAATGGTTGCGGGATCTGCTGCCCTTCGGGCCGTGGCTCTACCCCGAGGACCAGATTTCCGACGCCCCGATGCGCACGCTGGCGGCTGAAATCACCCGCGAGAAGCTGTTCCACCGCCTGCACGAGGAACTGCCCTACCGCTCCACCGTCGAGACCGACAGCTGGCAGGAGCGCCCGGACGGCTCGGTGCGCATCGAGCAGACCATTTTCGTGGAGCGCGAAAGCCAGCGCAAGATCGTGCTGGGCAAGGGCGGCGAAACCATCAAGGCGATCTCCACCTCCGCCCGCAAGGAGCTGGTGGAGATTCTGGAACAGCCGGTCCACCTGTTCCTGTTCGTCAAGGTGCGCGAGAACTGGGCGGATGATCCCGAGCGTTACCGCGAGATGGGCCTCGAATTCCCGTCGTCGGACTGACGGGGCGGAACGCCCATGGAATGGGTCGATGACGGCATCATCGTCGGGCTTCGCCGCCACGGCGAGGCCAATGCCATTGTCGAACTGCTCACCGTGGCGCATGGGCGCCATCTCGGCCTGGTGCGCGGCGGCGGCTCGCGCCGGCAGGCGGCGGCACTGCAGCCGGGAAACAGCGTGCGCGCGAGCTGGCGGGCGCGGCTCGACGAGCATCTGGGCGCCTTCACGCTGGAAGTCACGCGCGCGCGGGCCGGGCGGCTGATGGGCGAGGCGCACTCGGCCTTCGCGCTCTCCCATGTGGGCGCGCTGCTGCGCCTGCTGCCGGAGCGCGACCCGCATCCCGGGTTGCATCTCATCGTCGAGACCATGGTCGAGCATCTGGCCGAACCGCGCCTCACCGGCATGATGGTGGCGCGGTTCGAGCTGATGATGCTGTCCGAGCTCGGCTTCGGGCTCGATCTTTCCAGCTGCGCGGCGACCGGCGGGCGCAATGACCTGCTCTATGTCTCGCCCAGGACCGGCCGGGCGGTGAGCCGCGATGCCGGCGAGCCGTGGCGCGACAGGCTGCTGGGCCTGCCCTTCTTCCTCATCAGCGAGGTGGCCGAGCCCCCGCCGCCGGAGGAGATCCGCACCGCCTTCGCGCTGACCGGGCATTTCCTCGCCCAGCGCGTGTTCGCGCCGCGCGGGCTCACCCTGCCCGATGCCCGCCAGTCGCTGTTCACGGCGCTCGACCGCGCCGCATCGCGCCTGCCGCCGGCCCGGCTCTGAGCGGCGCAGATTCGCGGTGAATAGCGGGCGGATAAGCAGCGTTCTCGTCTTGTTCCTTTGATTGATTCGCTGTAGCCAAGACCCATGGGAGAGGGACCGATTCCGAAGGATCAGGGCTCGGTCGAGCCGATCGGGCTGAAGGCGGCGCTGGAAGAGCGCTACCTCGCCTATGCGCTGTCCACCATCATGCACCGGGCCCTGCCGGACGCGCGGGACGGGCTGAAGCCCGTGCATCGCCGCATTCTCTATGGCATGCGGCTGTTGCGGCTCGACCCGGGCGGGGGCTTCCGCAAGAGCGCGAAGATCGTCGGCGATGTGATGGGCTCGTTCCATCCGCACGGCAATGCGGCGATCTACGACGCCATGGTGCGCCTCGCGCAGGATTTCGCGCAGCGCTACCCGCTGGTCGACGGGCAGGGCAATTTCGGCAATATCGACGGCGACAACGCGGCGGCCGAGCGCTACACCGAGGCGCGGCTGACCGAGGTCGCCCGCCTCATCCTCGACGGTATCGACGAGGACGCGGTCGACTTCCGCCCGAACTATGACGGGACGACGGAAGAACCCGTCGTCATGCCGGGCGCCTTCCCGAACCTCCTCGCCAATGGCTCGACCGGCATCGCCGTGGGCATGGCGACCTCGATCCCGCCGCACAACGCGGCCGAACTGATCGATGCCAGCCTGCACCTGATCGCCCATCCGCACGCGACGACCGACGACCTCCTCAAATTCGTCAAGGGGCCGGATTTCCCCACCGGCGGCGTCATCATCGAATCGCCGGCCTCGATCGCCGATGCCTACGCCACCGGGCGCGGCGGCTTTCGCCTCCGGGCCCGCTGGCACAAGGAGGAGAGCGGGCGCGGCTCCTATACGGTCGTCGTCACCGAGATTCCCTATGGCGTGCCGAAGTCGCGGCTGGTCGAGAAGATCGCCGACCTCCTCAACGAGAAGAAGCTGCCGCTGCTCGCCGACGTGCGCGACGAATCGGCCGAGGATGTGCGCCTCGTGCTGGAGCCGCGCGCGCGGAATGTCGATGCCGAGCTGATGATGGAGAGCCTGTTCCGGCTCACCGAGCTGGAAATCCGCTTCCCGCTGAACATGAACGTGCTGGTCGGCGGGCAGGTCCCGAAGGTCGTCAGCCTCACCGAGGCGCTGCGCGAGTGGGTCGACCACCGGCGCGAGGTTCTGCTGCGCCGCTCCCGCCATCGGCTCGCCGAGATCGGCCACCGGCTGGAGGTGCTGGGCGGCTACCTCATCGCCTATCTCAACCTCGACGAGGTGATCCGCATCATCCGCGAGGAGGATGAGCCGAAGGTTGAGCTGATGCGGACCTTCGAACTGACCGACGTGCAGGCGGAAGCCATCCTCAACATGCGCCTGCGCTCGCTGCGCAAGCTTGAGGAATTCGAGATCCGCAAGGAGCACGACGCGCTGACCGCGGAGAAGGGCGAGATCGAGGCGTTGCTCGGCTCGGAGGCGCGGCAGTGGAAGACGGTCGCCTGGCAGCTCGGGGAGACGCGCAAGGCGTTCGGGCCGGACACCCCGCTCGGGCGGCGGCGCACCAGCTTCGGCGAGGCGGCCGCCCATGGCGCGGATGCGGTGAGCGAGGCGCTGGTGGAGCGCGAGCCGATCACCGTCGTCGTCTCGGAAAAGGGCTGGATCCGCGCGCTCAAGGGCCATGTGGCGGACCTCTCCGCGCTCGCCTTCAAGGGCGACGACCAGCTCAAGCTGTCCTTCTTCACCGAGACGACCTCGAAGCTGCTGGTCTTCGCCACCAATGGCCGCTTCTACACGCTGGACGCGTCCAAGCTGCCCGGCGGGCGCGGCCATGGCGAGCCGCTGCGACTGTCGATCGACCTTGAGCAGGAGGCCGACATTGTCGACGTCCTGCCCTATCAGGGCGGGCGCAAGCTGCTGGTCACGGCCAAGGAGGGCAGGGGCTTCCTCGTGGCCGAGGACGAATGCGTCGCCAATACCCGCAAGGGCAAGCAGGTGCTCGGCGTCGACGCGCAGGAAGCCTGCAAGGTGATGCCGGCCGTGGGCGACACGGTGGCGGTGATCGGCGAGAACCGCAAGCTGCTGGTCTTCCCGCTCAGCCAGATTCCGGAAATGACGCGCGGGCGCGGCGTGCGGCTACAGCGCTACAAGGACGGCGCCATGTCCGACGTGAAGGTGTTCAGCGCCGCCGACGGCCTCACCTGGCGGGACACGTCCGGGCGTACCTGGACCGTGAGCGACCTCACCGAATGGCGCGGCGAGCGCGCCAGCGCCGGCCGCCTCCCGCCCAAGGGTTTTCCGCGCAACAACCGGTTCTGAGGACATTGCCGCGCGGCATGCGCCGTCAGAGCAAGGATCGGTCTTCCTGCTCCTCGAGCAACGTGCTGAATGCATTGATGGGACGCGTGGGCATTTCGTCGAACACAAGCTGCTCAGGAAGGCGCGTCATACGGATGGCAAGGCTTCCCGGTTCCTGCTCGATGAACGTGTCGAAATGGGTAAAATTGCTCGTCGCCAAATCGAGCACCGGTTCAGCGTAACTTTCCAGCTTGTCCTTAAAGCCGAGAACGCTGCCATTGAAGCCGATATATTCAGCCAGGCGACGGAAGAGCTTCGGCATGACCACCAGATTGTCAGTCAGGTCGCTCAACCCGTCGACGGTAAAGGGGGTTGTGCCGACGTCAGCGAGATACAGGCCCCGTTTGGCCGCTCGGGCCTGCGTGGTGGCATCGATCAGCGTTGCGCGCAGATCGGCAAACAGGCCGGTGTAAAAGGTACCGTAGGCAAGCCCCGCCTGGACAGCGTGAAAGTTGTAGGAGGCCGTCAGCCGCTCCGGATCGAGAAAGGCGTCGCTGCCATCGGCTTCCGGCGGATCGCCGGCGAAGACGAACGCCACCGGGCGCCGGTTCTTCTCGACCGCTCGGGCGAGTATGTAGCCGCGTGTGCCGTCCGAGGCTGACGCTACCAATGTGCGATTCGCGTTCCACACGACATTGCGGATTCCGGCGAAGCTTAGCAGCGCGTCGGCGGCGGCCTCGGCCAGATCGAGCGGCTGGTGCAGCGCCGACCCACTTGATGGCGGCGAATAATGGGTTTCGAGCGTGTCGATCGCTTCGATGCGAAGCTGCGCGTGGCCACGCGCGTTCAGCCGCGCGGGCGGCCCCGACAGACGAGCCCAATGGACCGGATCATCCGCCTTGAACCGGATGGAGTCCCCGTCGGGAGAATAGCCGACGACGTGAAAGGTCCCCTTGATCATGGTGAATGGCATCAGCACCTCCCCCTAACGTGAGGATGATGCCTGCGTGGATGTGCAATCTCAAGTTGAAAGTGGCAACCGCCCGTGGCTACCCCTCCACCCGCTCCCAGCCGGCCGGCATGAGCCGCTCCTGCGGCAGGAAGCGGCGCTTGTAGTCCATCTTGGCCGAGCCGTTGACCCAGTAGCCGAGATAGACATAGGGCAGACCCATGGCCCGGGCCTTGGTCACGTGATCGAGGATCATGAACGTGCCGAGCGAGCGGGCGGGCGCGTCGGGCTCGTAGAAGGAATAGACCATGGACAGCCCGTCGGCGAGCACGTCGCTCAGCGCCACGCCATGCAGCGCGCCGTGGCCGCGCCCGTTGATGGCGGTGTCCGGCCCGCGCCGGCGATATTCGATCAGGCGGGTGCGCACATGGCTGTCCTCGACCATCATCGCGTAGTCGAGCACGCTCATGTCGGCCATGCCGCCATCGCCATGGCGGCTGTCGAGATAGGCGCGGAACAGCGAATATTGCTCGGCCGTCGGCACCGCCGAGCGCATGTCGCCGACAAGGTCGTCATTGGCCTGCCGCACCCGGCGGAAGGAGCGCGATTCGATGAACTCGTTGACGCAGATTCGCACCGAGACGCAGGCCCGGCAATGTTCGCAGGCGGGGCGGTAGGCAATCGACTGGCTGCGGCGAAAACCGCCATGGGTCAGCACGTCGTTGAGCTGGGTGGCCCGCTCGCCGACCAGATGGGTAAACACCTTCCGCTCCTCCCGGCCCGGTAGATAGGGGCAGGGGGATGGGGCGGTCAGGTAGAACTGCGGTGTGTCGCGCGGATGTTCTGTCACGGGTGGTTCGCAGTCAGGGGGAATCAGAGATTGCCAGAGACCGCGGCGAGGTCAAAGCACTCGATGCGTCGTCCGCGCCGGGATCAGCGCCAGCGGGGCCGCAATTGAGCGGCGCGCTCTTCATTATTGGTGACGACCGTGCCCAGGATCATGTCGTGCAGCAGGCGCCGGCGCGCGTTGAACAGGCCGACCAGCAGCACGAAGGGCGTCAGCACGCTGAGCGACACCCAGAACAGCACGAGGCTGAGCACCGCCAGCAGCGGCGACATCGGCGCACCATGCCACAGGCGCATCTCGATCCCCATGGCCCGCATGCCGATGGTGGCCGATCGCGGTCCGCCGAGCGTGAGGCCGGCATAGACCAGCGCCCAGATCACGAAGGCCGGGCTCAGCAGGCCGTAGAGAAACCAGCCCAGGCCCAGCGTGATGAAACCGAACACGAAGATGAACACCGCCGCCAGGCCGATCGGCGCGCAGATCATCACCGCGTCGATCAGACAGGCGAGGCTGCGCCGCGCGAGCACGCCCTGGAAATATTCCGGATCGGCGAGGGGGTCGAAGGCGTAGGGCCGGGGGGCCCCGTAATAATTGGCGTCGCTCATGGCGGTGTTCCTCCTCGCCCATCAGGTGGGAAGGGCGAGCGCCGGCGGCAAGGCGGCTGGCCTCGCGTCGGCGCCGTCCTTCCCGCGCCGGCCGTCAGTTGCCGGTGCGCCAGTCGATGCGGGCGACATCCATGCCGTTCTCGATCAGCGCGATGTAGACCTGATCGGCATGGGTGCGGTCCCGCGTCTCCACCGTCACGTCGAGCCGCGCGCCCTTGGCGTGCACGTCGAGGAAGTGGCGCTTGTGCTCGACCTCGAGGATGTTGGCGCCGAGCTGGCCCAGCATCGTCGAGATGATGCCGAGTTCGCCGGGCCGGTCCATCATGGAGAAGCGGAAGCTGACGATGCGCTCCTCGCGCTCCAGTTCCCGCATCATGATGGACGCGACGATGCGCGGGTCGATATTGCCGCCAGAGACGACCAGGCCGACATTGCGGCCGCGATAGCGCTCCGGCTCGGCGAGAAGCGCCGCGAGGCCGGCCGCACCGGCGCCCTCGGCGAGCGTCTTCTGCTGGGTGAGGAACAGGTTGACCGCCCGCTCGATGATCGGCTCCTCCACCAGCACCACGTCGGAGACCAGCGCGGAGACGATTTCGCGGGTCAGCACGCCGGCCTGCTTCACCGCGATGCCCTCGGCCAGCGTGGTGCCCTCGCAGGGCAGGCTCTGCTGGTGCAGCGCATTCCACATGGAGGGATAGCGCGAGGTCTCGACGCCGACGATCTCGATGTCCGGCCGCTTCTCGCGCGCCGCCACCGCCATGCCGGAAATGAGCCCGCCGCCGCCCACCGGCACCAGCAGCGCCTCCAGCTCGGGCGCGTCTTCCAGCATTTCGGACGCGACGGAGCCCTGGCCGGCGATCACGAAGCGATCGTCATAGGGGTGCACCCAGACGAGGCTTTCCGCGCGGGCGATGCGGTCCGCCTCCTCGCTGGCGTCACCCACCGATTCGCCGTGCAGTACCACGCGCGCGCCATGCGCCTCGGTCGCCGCCACCTTCACGATGGGCGTGTGCATGGGCATGACGATGGTGGCGCGAATGCCCAGCCGGGCGGCGTGGTAGGCCACCGCCTGCGCGTGGTTGCCGGCCGACATGGCGACCACGCCGGCGGCGCGCTCGGCCGGGGAAAGGCTGGCCAGCTTGGTCAGCGCGCCGCGCTCCTTGAACGAGGCGGTGACCTGAAGATTCTCGTACTTGATGAACACATGCGCCCCGGTAATCGCCGACAGGCGCGGCGCCGGCAGCGTGGGCGTGCGCAGCACCGCGCCGGCCAGCACTTCGCGGGCAGCGGCGACATCGGCGGGAGTGACGGGCAAGGTCATCGAGATACTCAGAATTCTCGCGGCGAAGGAGCCGCACGATTGAAGAGACCGCCTGGCCGCAGGATGAGAAACCCGGCCAGGAGCGAATAGGTCACGACGTCGCGATAGGCGATATCAAAGGCCGAGGACCACACGGTTTCGACGCCGGCGACGAGGGCGGCGCCGAGAAAAGCGCCCGGCACCGAGCCAATGCCGCCAATAACCGCCGAAATCAAGGCTTTGAGCGTAATGGCCAGCCCATCGCCGGGCGAAATCGTCCCATAGGCCAGCACGACGATGGTTCCCGCCAGCCCGCTGGCCGCGCCGGAGACGAGAAACGTGGCGGAGCGAAGGGCCGGCACCGGCACTCCGAGCATGGCCGCCATGAGCGGATCCTGCGCATGTGCGCGCCAGGCGCGGCCGAAGCGCGACAGCCCGATGAGGCCGAGCAGCACCGCCGCGCCGAACAGGCTCAGCGCCGCCGCCAGAAGCTGCGCCGGGGTGGCGGTGGCGATGAAGCCGCGGGTGCCGGCAATGTAGATCGGCCGGTTCAGCAGCGCCGGCAGCCAGTTGACGCGATCCGGCGCGGTGATCCGCAGCAGTTCGGCCAGCACGATGGCGACGGCCGCCGTGGCGATGAGCACGGCTTGCGGCGAGGTCGCGCGCTGGCTCACCGGCAGCACCACCAGGCGGCCGATCACCCAGCTGGCCAGCGCGCCGGCCGCCGCCCCCGTGAGCAGGGATAGGGTGAGCGCCATCGGCCCCAGCCGCCCGAACTGGCTCGCCACCCCCACCGCGACCAGCATGTTGGTACCCGCCAGCACGGCGATTTCGCCGAAGGCGAGGTTGATCCGCCCGATAAGGCCGTAGACCAGCGAGAAACCGGTGGCGATGAGCCCGTAGACGCCGGCCATGACGATGCCGTTCAGCGTCTGCTGCAGCCAGTAGGCGGTGCGTGCATCGAGCCGGAGCAGGGGGCGCCGCGCCAGCGCAGGCGGGTGATCGTCGAGGCCCCAGCGTTGCAGGATATAGAGCTTGATGTCGCTGAGCGCGCCGCGATCCGTGTCGATGGCGGTCAGTTCGAAGCGCCCGATTCCCGTCTGTGCCGCGAAGGTGCAGATGATCCAGTGCGCGCTGGCGAAGCCGTCGCGGCGCGCGCGGTAGGAGAGTTTGAGCGCGTTCGGTGCGCCCGGCACGGGGTTGAGAGCGGTCTCGACGATCTCCACGCTCGCGTCGTGCAGCGCCGGTGCGGCGGAGCGGCAGATCCGCGCCTGGTCGGCGTCGATGATCGCGCCGCAGGCGCCAAGCGCGAGGGCGGTCAGCAGCAGGAGAAGGGCGGCCGTGAAGCGGGCGATGCCGGTCTCCCGCGTCCTGCCCTCGCCCTCGCGCGCCGTCAGCCCTCGCGGGCCAGCTTCTCGGCGACGCGGGGAGCGAAATAGGTGAGGATGCCGTCGGCACCGGCGCGCTTGAAGGCCATCAGGCTCTCCATCATCGCCTTTTCGCCGTCGAGCCAGCCATTGCGGGCGGCGGCCTCGATCATCGCGTATTCGCCCGACACCTGATAGGCGAAGGTCGGCAGGCCGAAGGTCTCCTTCAGCCGGTAGACGATGTCGAGATAGGGCAGGCCGGGCTTCACCATCAGCATGTCCGCGCCTTCCTCGATGTCGAGCGCGGCTTCGCGCAGCGCCTCGATGCCGTTGGCGGGGTCCATCTGATAGGTGCGCTTGTCGCCCTTGAGGCAGCCATTGGAGCCGACCGCGTCGCGGAACGGGCCATAGAAGGCGGACGCATATTTGGCGCTGTAGGCGAGGATCTGCGCGTCGATATGGCCCGCCGCGTCGAGCGCGCGGCGGATCGCGCCGACCCGGCCGTCCATCATGTCGGAGGGGGCGATGACGTCGGCGCCGGCATCGGCCTGCACCAGCGCCTGCTCCACCAGCACCGCCACCGTATCGTCGTTGAGGATGCGCCCGTCGACGTCCAGCAGGCCATCATGGCCGTGGCTCGTATAGGGATCGAGCGCGACGTCGGTGATGAGGCCGATATGGGGAACCGCGGCCTTGATCGCCCGCAGCGTGCGGCAGACGAGATTGTCGCGGTTGAGCGCCTCGCGCCCGTCGGCGGAGCGCAGGACAGGGTCGGTATAGGGAAACAGCGCGATGGCGGGGATGCCGAGGCCGGCGGCGCGTTCGGCCTCGCGCACCGCCTCGTCGACGGTCAAGCGCTCCACCCCCGGCATGGAGGAGACCGGCGTGCGCGCTTCGCTGCCATCCATCACGAAAATCGGCCAGATGAGATCGGCGGCGGTGAGCGTGTTTTCCCGCACCAGCCGGCGCGTCCACTCGGATTTCCGGTTGCGCCGCGGGCGCTGGGCCAGATCGAGCCGCGACGACGCATCCTGTCGGCCCGAGGGCTCGAGAAAGGCGGGGCGGGGACGGGCGAAGGGGATCGTCATGGACACGCTCGCATCGACCAGTTTCGAATACTTATAACGTCATACAGCTGTCAGCGCGATATGTAGAGCGGGGCGATTGCGTACTTGCCCGCCAAAGCGTCGCAGGCCGGCCCGCCCCGCCGTCGCGGGCAGGCCCGAATGCAGCTTCGGCGCGCCCGCTCGTGCCGCGCGCCGTCTTTTCCCCGGCGCCGCGAGGCCCTATTGCCTGTGCGACGGCGAGCATGGGCATCCGGAAGGGCAGGCGGCGTGAGCGAGAACATCGGCATTCGATTCGAGGTCCGCGGCGCGGCCGGCATCATCACGCTGGACCGGCCGCGGGCGCTGAACGCGCTCGACCACGCGATGGTGCGGGCCATGCACGCGCAGCTGGCGCGCTGGGCGGAGGACCCCGCTGTCGCGCATGTGCTGCTGCGCTCGGCGCATGAGCGCGCCTTCTGCGCCGGCGGCGACGTGCGGCACATGGTGGAGCTGGGGCGTTCCGGCCGGAAGGAAGCGGCGCGCGACTACTGGCGCGACGAATATGCGCTGGACCTTGCCATCGCCCGCTACCCCAAGCCGTTCATCGCGCTGGTCGACGGACTGTGCTTCGGCGGCGGTTTCGGCGTGTCGGGTCATGCCCGCCATCGCGTGGCCGGCGAAAATCTGGGCTTTGCCATGCCGGAAGTGGCGATCGGCCTGTTTCCCGATGTCGGCGCGACCTTCGTTCTGCCGCGCCTGCCGGGCTGGGCCGGCACCTGGCTGGCCATGACCGGCGCGCGCATCGGCATGCCGGACGCCGTGGCGCTCGGCCTCTACACCCACTTTGTCCCCACCGCCCGCTGGCCGGCGCTGATCGAGGCCCTGGCCGCCGGCGAGCCGGTGGAGCGCAGCCTCGCCACGCTGAAGGCCGACGCGCCCGCGCCGGCCTTGCTGCGACTGTACCCGGTCATCGACCGCATCTTCGCCGGCGGCAGCGTCGATGCGATCCTCGCCGCGCTCGATCATGCGGGCGCGGGCGCGGGCGAGGTGGCCGATTTCGCCCTCGCCCAGCGCGACACGCTCCGGCGCGCCTCGCCGACCAGCGTGCACATCGCCTTCCAGCAGATGCAGCGTGGCCTCGGCCTGGATCTGGCCGGATGCCTCGCGCTGGAGTTCCGTGTCGTCACCCGCCTGCTGGACGGCCCGGACTTCTATGAGGGCGTGCGGGCCGTGCTGATCGACAAGGACCAGACGCCGCTCTGGCGGCCGTCGCGGCTGGACGAGGTCGATCCCCGCGCCATTGCCGCGCTCATGGATGAGCCGCTGCCCGACGAATTGCTGCTGACCTGAGCGCGAATTCGGGTATTCAGGCGGGATGAGTTCACCCTATGACCCCATCGATACCACCATAGGCCTGGCCGGCGCCGAACTGCCGCCCTGGCAGCGCCGCGTGGTGCTGTATCTGCGTGTGCTGGCCGGCTTCCTGCTGCTGAAGACGATCTACAGCTGGACCCTGATCTGCGGCGTGTGGGACGGTACGACCAGCCGGTTCGAGATGCTCTCGCTGGCCGCGCAGGCGGCGGTGATCTGGGCGGCGATCATGAACCCGGTGGCGGCGGTCGGCCTGTGGCTCGGCGCCTCCTGGGGCGTCGTGCTGTGGCTGGTGACGGCGATGGTGCAGATCCTCATCAACGCCTCGGCGCCCGAGGGCGTGGGGCGGCTGTTCATCGTCGCGGCGGTGGAGACGGTGCTGGTCGCGATCTACGCGTTCCTGACCTACAAGGCGGCCCGCGAAAGCGAGGACTGATCCCGCTAACGCCCCGTAAAGGATAAGTTTTCACTAACGATTCAGGCTCTCGCTTAAGCCGTCCTTAGAGCGCGCGCCCCACACTCCGGCGGATGAGAGGGAGATAATCCCCAGGTCGGATCGGGGTGTGCAGATGAAGGCGACAGCTCAGGCAACGAGCGTGGTGGCATTCGGCAAGCGGGGTGAAGCGCGGGGCGAGCAGCGGGGCGAGCTTGCGCGTCAGGAGGCCGCGCAAGCGGCGCAGGACGAGATCGCGCCGCTCTATCAGGAGGCGCTGTCGCTGCTGGAGCGCCTGCATCGCCGGCTGATCGACGTGGTCAATGACGAATTCGCCCGCCGCGACCGCGAGGACGTGAACGCCATCCAGGCGCTGCTGCTGTTCAATATCGGCGATGCCGAGCTCACCGCCGCGGAACTGCGCACGCGGGGCTATTATCTCGGCGCCAACGTATCCTACAATCTGAAGAAGCTGGTCGAGGCCGGCTATCTCGACCACCAGCGCTCGCGCATCGACCGCCGCGTCGTGCGCATCAAGCTGACGCCCAAGGGCGAGGAAGTGCGCGCCATCGTCGAGGCGCTGTACAGCAAGCACATCACCACGATCGAGCAGATCGGCGGCATCGGGCGCGAGGACTTCCAGGTGATCAACAAGGCGCTGCAGCGGCTGGAGCGCTTCTGGACCGACCAGATCCTCTACCGGCTGTGAGGCAGGCGAGGGCGCTCCAGGCCCTCGCCTCCCCGCAGGCCCTCGCCTCCCCATTCGTCACGCCTGTTCGAAGCCTTCCAGCGTGTTGGCGACGTTGACGCCGATCGCCTCCACCGCATAGCCGCCCTCCATGACGAACAGCGTCGGCAGGCCCAGCGCGGCGATGCGTCGCCCGATCCCGACATAGTCCGGGCTGTCGAGCCGGAACTGCGAGATCGGGTCGTGCTTGTAGGTGTCGACGCCGAGCGACACGATGAGTGCGTCCGGCGCGAAGGCGTTCACGCGCCCGCAGGCCGCCTCCAGCGCCGCGCTCCAGCCCTCGTAGTCCGTGCCCCAGGGCAGCGGGAAATTGGCGTTGAAGCCTTCACCCGCGCCCGCGCCCGTCTCATCGGCATAGCCGAGGAAATAGGGGAATTCCTGCATCGGGTCGGCGTGGATGTTGCACACCAGCACGTCGCCGCGCTCGTAGAAAATGGCCTGCGTGCCGTTGCCGTGGTGATAGTCGACATCGAGAATGGCCACGCGGGCCGCGCCCCGGTCGCGCAGGCCCTGCGCCGCCACCGCCGCGTTGTTGATGAAGCAGTAGCCGCCCATGGTTCCCGCATGGGCGTGGTGGCCGGGCGGGCGGCACAGCGCGAAGGCCGCCCGCTCGCCGCCGGACAGCAGATCGACTCCGGTCAGCGCGGCATCGGCGCCCGCCTGCACGGCATCCCAGGTGCCCGCGACGATGCAGCAGCCGGCATCGAACGAGAAATGCCCCAGCTTGCCGTCAATGGCGTCCGGCTCGATGAAGCGCATGCCCGGCGCGCGCCAGAAGCTCGGCAACGCTGGCGTGTCGCGCCCCTCGGCGGTCCACAATTCCCAGGCCTGCGCGAGGAAGCGGACATAGGCGGGATCGTGCACCGCAAGCAGCGGGTCGAGCCCGTGCGCGGTGGGCTCGACGAGCGGACCGAGGCCGCGCGCGCCGATGGCGTCGAGAATCATCGCCACCCGCTCGGGCTTCTCGAAGGCGGGCACGATCTGCCCGTTATTGAGCTCGACATGGCCGGAATGGCCGAGATGGCGCGGCGTGTGGATGATCTTCATCGCGGGTCCCGGATTCGCGGGGGAAGGGGCCCCGACGATAGGCGAGCGGCGCTTGTCCTGTCATCCCGGCCGGCCCGTGTCGCGCCGCTCGGCACGCGCCGCCGCGTCGATGCAAGGCGTCCTGCCGGGAGCGTGCTTTGAAACGCCGCAGGGGCTGTGCTAAGCGACCCGCCTTGATTTCCGAAGGGCCGACGCGAGGTCGGCCCGAAGGCGTCGCCACCGCCCCGTGCCAGGGAGGCCGGAATATGTCGTCCGAAGCCCACGCTTCATCCACCAGCTCCATCAGCCGCTTCTTCGAAGCGACGCTCGGCGAGACCGATCCCGAGCTCGCCGGCGCCATCTCCGCCGAGCTTGGTCGCCAGCGCGACGAGATCGAGCTGATCGCGTCCGAGAACATCGTCTCGCGCGCCGTGCTGGAAGCCCAGGGTTCGGTGCTGACCAACAAATACGCGGAAGGCTATCCCGGCCGGCGCTATTATGGCGGCTGCCAGTTCGTCGACGTGGCGGAGCAGCTTGCCATCGACCGCGCCAAGCAGCTGTTCGGCGCCGGCTTCGCCAATGTGCAGCCCCATTCGGGCGCCCAGGCCAACACCGCCGTGTTCTTCGCGCTGATGCAGCCGGGCGATGCCTTCCTCGGCCTCAACCTCGCCGCCGGTGGCCACCTCACGCATGGCGCGCCGGTGAGCCTGTCGGGCAAGTGGTTCAAGCCGGTGCCCTATAATGTGCGCCGCGACGACCAGCGCATCGATTACGAGGAAGTCGCCAGGCTCGCCGACGAGCACAAGCCGAAGGTGCTCATCGCCGGCGGCTCGGCCTATCCGCGCCATATCGACTTCGCGAAGATGCGCGCCATCGCCGATTCGGTCGGCGCCTATCTCATGGTCGACATGGCCCATTTCGCCGGGCTGGTGGCGGGCGGCGTGCATCCCAACCCGGTGCCCCATGCCCATGTCGTGACCACCACGACGCACAAGACCCTGCGCGGTCCGCGCGGCGGCATGATCCTGACAAATGACGAGGACCTCGCCAAGAAGTTCAACTCGGCGATCTTCCCCGGCATCCAGGGCGGCCCGCTGATGCACGTCATCGCCGCCAAGGCGGTGGCCTTCGGCGAGGCGCTGCAGCCGGAGTTCAAGATCTACGCGAAGAACGTGGTCGAGAATGCGCAGGCGCTGGCGGAAAACCTCAAGGGCCACGGCTTCGAGATCGTCTCCGGCGGCACCGACACGCATTTGATGCTGGTCGACCTGCGGCCGAAGAAGCTCACCGGCAAGGTGTCGGAGATCGCGCTCGGGCGCGCCCACATCACCACCAACAAGAACGGCATCCCGTTCGATCCCGAGAAGCCCTTCGTCACGTCCGGCGTGCGCCTTGGCACCCCGGCCGGCACGACGCGCGGCTTCGGCGTGGGCGAGTTCCAGCAGATCGGCGACATGATCGCCGAGGTGCTGGACGTGCTGTCGCAGAAGGGCACCGACGAGGACAGCCTGGTCGAGGCGGCGGTTCGCGGCAAGGTGGCCGAACTGCTCGCGCGTTTCCCGATCTACGGCTGAGGCCCCCGGAACCCAGGTGAACCGATGCGCTGTCCTTATTGCGGAAGTCTCGAAACGCAGGTGAAGGACTCCCGTCCGACCGAGGACAGCGCCGCCATCCGCCGCCGCCGCATCTGCCCCGATTGCGGCGGCCGCTTCACCACGTTCGAGCGCGTGCAGCTGCGCGAGCTTACCGTGCTCAAGCGCTCGGGACGGCGCGTGCCGTTCGACCGCGACAAGCTGGCGCGCTCGGTCGAGGTGGCGCTGCGCAAGCGCCCCGTCGATCCCGAGCGGATCGAGCGGCTGGTGTCCGGCCTGGTGCGCCGGCTGGAAAGCATGGGCGAAAGCGAAATCACCTCCGAGACCATTGGCGAGCTGGTGATGGAGAGCCTGAAACAGCTCGACGACGTCGCCTATGTCCGCTTCGCCTCCGTCTACCGCAATTTCCGCGAGGCCAAGGATTTCGAGGCCGTGCTTGGCGAGCTGGAGCCGCGCCCGGGTGAGGGCGGGGATGGCGAAGACCCCGCCGCCCCGGCCCGCCGCCGCCCCAACCTTGCCGACGATTGATGCGGCCGAACATCGCCGCCAGCCGTCGCTCCCTTATGATGAAGCCTGACATGCAAGACGAAGCCCTCATGGCCGCCGCGCTCAGCGTTGGCCGGCGCGAACTCGGCCAGACCTGGCCCAATCCCGCCGTCGGCGCGGTGGTGGTGCGCGAGACGCCCGCCGGCCCGGTCGTGCTCGGGCGCGGCTGGACGTCCAAGGGCGGCCGTCCCCATGCCGAGCCGCAGGCGATCGCGCAGGCGGGCGCGGCGGCGCACGGGGCGACGCTCTATGTGACGCTGGAGCCCTGTTCGCACCATGGCCAGACGCCGCCCTGCGTCGATTCGATCCGCGCCGCCGGCCTCCGGCGGGTGGTGGCGGCGGTGGAAGACCCGGATTTCCGCGTCGCCGGCCGCGGCTTCGCCATCCTGCGCGAGGCCGGGATCGAGGTGATTGTCGGGCCCGGCGCGGCGGAGGCGCGGATCGCCCATGCCGGCCATATCCGCCGCGTCACGGAAGGCCGCCCGCATGTCATGCTCAAGCTGGCCGTCTCGGCCGATGGCAAGGTCGGGCTCGCCGGTCGCCGCCCCGCCGCGATCACCGGTGAGGTGGCGCGCGGGCGGGTGCACATGCTGCGCGCCACCTTCGACGCCGTGCTCACCGGCATCGGCACAGTGCTGGCGGACGACCCGCTGCTGACCTGCCGCCTGCCGGGCATGCTCGATCGCTCGCCGGTGCGCATCGTGCTCGACAGCGATCTGCGGCTGCCGGCCACCAGCGCGCTGGCCCGCAGCATCGCGACCGCGCCGCTTTGGATTCTCGCGGCCGAGGATGCGCCGGCGGAGCGCGAGGCGCTGATCGTCGGTCTCGGGGCGGAGGTGATGCGCGTGCGCCGCCGCGCCGGGGGCGGGCTCGATCTCGACGAGGCGGTGAAGCTGCTGGCGCTGCGCGGCATCACCCGGCTGATGGTCGAGGCCGGCCCGCGCGTCGCCGCCGCCTTCGTGCAGAGCCGGCTGGTCGACGAGGCGGATATCTTCGAGGCGCCGCGCGAACTGGGCCATGATGGGCTCGATGCGCTGGAGGGACTGCCGCTTTCGCAACTGGATACCTATCTGTCGGTGACAGAGACCGAGCGGCACGGCGCGGATCGGCTCACCATCATGAGGCGTCGCTAGATGTTCACGGGAATCGTCACCGATATCGGCACCGTCCGCGAGGTCGCGCCGCGCAATGACGTGCGCCGGCTGACCATCGGCACCGTCTACGACACGTCCACCATCGCGCTCGGCGCCTCGATCGCCTGCTCGGGCGTGTGCCTCACCGTGGTGGCGGTGCAGCCCGACGCCTTCGAGGTCGAGGCCGCGCCGGAGACGCTGTCGGTGACGACCGCGCGGGACTGGCAGGTGGGCGGGCGGCTCAATCTCGAACGCGCGCTCAAGATCGGCGACGAACTGGGCGGCCATATCGTGCAGGGCCATGTCGATGGCGTCGCCACCGTGGTGGCGCGCGAGGATCTGGGCGAGACGACGCGCTTCGTGTTCGAGGTGCCGGCCGCGCTCGCCCCGTTCATCGCGGCGAAGGGCTCGGTCACGCTCGACGGCACCTCGCTCACGGTGAACGAGGTAGACGGTCTGCGCTTTTCCTGCCTGCTCATACCGCATACGCTGGCGCATACGACGTGGGGCGATGTCCAGCCGGGCGGCGCTGTCAATATCGAAGTCGACATGATGGCCCGCTACGCGGCGCGGCTTGCGGAGTTCCGCTGACGGGTCTACCTCGTCGGCCCGTCCAGTTTCATGAGGTTCCAATCATGGCGAGCCCACGCCCGCCGCGCGCTTCCGATGCCGACCTCACGCCGCTCCACGGCGCGCGCGTGCTCATCGTCGAGGCCCGGTTCTATGACGACATCGCCGACGAACTGCTCGCCGGCGCGATGGGAGCCGTCACCGCCGCCGGCGCCAGCGCGGAGGTCATCTCGATGCCCGGCGCGCTGGAGATCCCGACCGCCATCGCCATCGCGCTCGATGCCGCCGCCGCTGCCGGCACGCCCTATGACGCGGCCGTCGCACTCGGCTGCGTCGTGCGTGGCGAGACCTATCATTTCGAGATCGTCGCGGGTGAATCCTCCCGCGCGCTGATGGACCTCGCCGTGGCGCGCCAGCTGCCGTTCGGCAACGGCATTCTCACGGTCGAGACTGACGAGCAGGCATGGGTCCGTGCCCGCGTGAGCGAGGGCAACAAGGGCGGTGGCGCGGTCGAGGCGGCGCTCACCCTGCTGCGCCTCAAGCGCCGCGTCGGGCAGGCGTGAGGCGATCATGACCGCGACCCCCAAACCCGTAACCGCCAAACCCGCGACCTCCAAGCCGGTCAACCACAAGCCGCTGCGCAAGAGCGCCGCCCGCCTCAATGCGGTGCAGGCGCTCTACCAGATGGATGTGGCGGCGACCCCGCTGCCCGAGATCCTCGCCCAGTTCGAAAGCCACTGGATCGGCCAGGAGATCGAGGGCGACGAGATTGCCGGCGCCGACCTCAACCTGTTCCGCGACATTGTCGGCGGCGTGGTGCGCGAGCAGCGGGTGGTTGATCCCGTTCTCGATGCCGCGCTGGTGAATGGCTGGCCGCTCAAGCGCATCGAGGTGGTGCTGCGCGCCGTGCTGCGCGCGGGCGCCTATGAACTCGCTGCCCGGCCGGACATTCCCGCCCGCGTCGTGGTTGCCGAATATGTGAACGTCGCCGCCGCTTTCCTCGACCGCGAGGAGACCGGCATGGTGAATGCGGTGCTGGACGGCATCGCCCGCGAGCGGCGCCCCGCCGAGTTCCCGGGCTGAGGGCGAGGACATGAGCGCGGGCGGTTCCGGCGCGGCAGGCAATCCCGGCAAGGATCCGGGCTCCGGCGAGGATCGCCTGATCGCGCGGCTGTTCGAGCCGCTCGCCCGGCATCCCGGCGCGCTCGGGCTGAAGGACGACGCCGCTTTCCTCGACCTGCCGCCCGGCCACCAGCTGGTGCTGACCAAGGACGCGCTGGTCGCCGGCGTTCACTTCTTTGCCGATGACCCGCCGGCCTCCATCGCCCGCAAGGCGATGCGGGTGAACCTCTCCGACCTCGCGGCCAAGGGGGCCGTGCCGCTCGGCGTACTGCTCGCCATCGCCATCCCGCCCGACATGTCGGCCGACGCGCTGGAAGATTTCGCGCGCGGCCTCGGCGAGGATGCGGATCGCTACGGCGCGCCGCTGCTGGGCGGCGACACGGTGCGCACGCCGGGGCCCTTCACCGTCTCCATCACCGCGCTCGGCTCGGTGCCGATGGGTGAGATGGTCCGGCGCACCAGCGCCCCGCCGGGCGCGGCGATCGTCGTGACCGGCACGATCGGCGACGCGGCGCTCGGCCTGCAATTGCGCCTCGATCCCGGCCGCCCCGGCTTCGCGGCGCTGGATGGCGCGCAGCGCGCCTTCCTGGCGGAGCGCTATCTGCATCCGCGCCCGCGCCTCGCGCTCGCGGCCAGCCTTCGCGCGCATGCCCTTGCCGCGATGGACGTTTCCGACGGTCTGGTCGGCGATCTCGCCAAGCTGCTCGCGGCCTCTCATGTGGCCGGCGCCATCGACGCCGCCCGGGTGCCGCTGAGCGATGCCGCCCGCGCCGCCATCACCGCCGAGCCGGCGCTGCTGGAGACGGCGCTGACCGGCGGCGACGACTACGAGCTTCTCGCCGTGATGGCCGACGCCCATCTCGATGCCTTTCATGCGCGCGCCACCGCGGCGGGCATCGGCGCGGCGGTGATCGGCCGCACATATCCGGGGCAGGGGCTGGTGGTGCGGGACGAGGGGGGCGCGCCGATCGCCTTCGCGCGGAGCAGCTTCAGCCATTTCTGAGGGCGGGATGGCCTAAAGGTTAGGCGAAGCGCGCATTGCCTCGCGGTGGGGCAGGGCCTAGCCTTCGGGCAAGCTGCCCGTGTACGGCAGCGAGATTGGGAACCACGATATGAAATTCGTCAGGATACTGGCCGCGGCTGCGGCCATGTCGCTCGCTGCCGGGGCCGCGCATGCGGAAATCAAGAAGGTGCGCATCGGCACCGAAGGTGCCTATCCTCCCTTCAACTCGGTGGATTCGGCCGGCAAGCTGGTCGGCTTCGACATCGATATCGCCAATGCGCTCTGCGAGAAGATGAAGGTTGAATGCACCTTCGTGGCGCAGGATTGGGATGGCATCATCCCCGCGCTGCTCGCCAAGAAATACGACGCCATCGTCGCCTCAATGTCGATCACCGACGAGCGCAAGGAGAAGGTGGCCTTCACCGTTCCCTACTACCTGACGCCGGGCAATTTCATCGCCCCCAAGGATACGACGCTCACCGCGATCACCCCCGAGGCGCTGAAGGGCAAGGTGCTTGGCGCGCAGTCCTCCACGACCGGGGCAACCTATCTCGAGGACAAGTACAAGGGTTCGGAGGTCAAGCTCTACCCGACCCAGGACGAGGCCAATGCCGACCTCGCCGCCGGCCGCCTCGATGCGGTGGCGGCCGACAAGTTCGTGCTCTACGAATGGCTGGAGAAGACCGATGCCGGCAAGTGCTGCAAGTTCATCGGCCCGGACCTCGCCGACATGAACCCCGATGGGACCGGCATCGCCGTGCGCAAGGAAGACAATGAACTGCGCGAGATGCTGAACAAGGCCATCAAGGACATCCAGGCCGACGGCACCTATCAGAAGATCAACGCGAAATACTTCCCCTTCCCGATCAACTGACTCGGGGCCGGTGTGGCGGGGCGTGGCTCTCGGGCCCGCTCCGCCGCCTCTGCCTTAGGACGACTTCCCATGAAAACCGATACGATCGTGCTCGGCGCCGGCATTGTCGGCACGTCGATTGCGCTCAATCTCGCCGAGCGCGGCCGCTCGGTCGTCCTCGTCGACCGGCGTGGCCCGGGCGAGGAAACCTCCTATGGCAATGCCGGCCTGGTGGAGCGCGCTTCCATCTACCCGACCGCGTTTCCGCGCAGCGTGAAGGCGCTGCTCGACGTGGCGCTGCGCCGCAATCCCGGCGCGAGCTATCACTGGAGCGCGCTTCCCGGCCTCATTCCCTGGATGTTCGCCTATTGGCGCGCCTCGGCGCCGGCCCGCATACTCGACTATGCCCGCGTCATGGATTCGCTGTTGGTGCACACCGTCACCGAGCACCAGCGCCTCAGCGCGGCCAGCGGCGCCGGGCATTTCTTCCGCGAGGGCGGCTGGCTCAAGCTCTACCGCACCGAGGGCGGACTCGCCAGCGAGCGCGCCGAGTTCCCCCTCGCGCGCCATTACGGGCTGACCGCCCGCGAGGTGTCGATCCACGAGGCGCTGGAACTGGAGCCCTCGCTGCGGCCGGTCTTCACCGGTGCCGTGCTGTGGTCGGACCCGCACTCCGTCTCCAGCCCCGGCGGCGTGACGCAGACCTATGCGGCCCACCTGCCGCAGCTTGGTGGCCGGGTGCTGCGCGGGGACGCGCGCACGCTGGCAAGGTTCTGCGCGGGCTGGTCGGTGAAGACCGAGGAGGGGGCCGTCGAGGCGCCGAACGTGGTGGTGGCGCTGGGACCATGGGCGATGGACGTGCTGCGGCCGTTCGGCGTCAATCTGCCGCTGCAGGTCAAGCGCGGCTATCACATGCACTACCGGCCCGAGGGCAATGCCAGCCTTGCGCGGCCGATTCTGGACGAGGAGGGCGGCTATGTCATCACGCCGATGCAGGGTGGCATCCGCCTGACCACGGGTGTGGAATTCGCCGGCCGCGATGCGCCCCGCAGTCCTGTCCAGCTCGACCAGACGGAAATTCTGGCGCGCGGCCTGTTTCCGCTCGGCCCGCGGGCCGAAGCGGAGCCATGGATGGGCTCGCGCCCCGCCTTCCCGGACATGTTGCCGGTGATCGGCGCCGCGCCGGGACAGAAGGGCCTGTGGCTGGCGATCGGCCACCAGCATCTGGGCTTCACGCTCGGCCCGATAACCGGGCGCCTGCTCGCCGACATGATGGACGGGGTGACGCCGGTGGTCGATCCCGCCCCGTTCGCCGCCACGCGCTTCTAGAGCGTTTTCGAGCGGGGTGGATGCCGGATCGCGTGACGAAAACGCGTCGAGCCCAAGAACCTGGAGCCAAGAACCTCAAGCCGGGAACCTGGAGCATCTTCGGCGAACCGGAGTTCCCCGAAATGCTCCAGGCGAATCGATCCCGCGAAGTTGCGAAAGCGCGATTGACGACAGCCGGCGCCCCGCGTCGGCCGTCGGGTGGCTCAGAGCGTCGGGTTGAACTGGGTCGCGTTGAGGAACTGGCCGAGAATTGACAGTTCCTGTCCGCCGGTCGGCGTGGTCCGCGACACGAAGTCGAACACCTTGCCGTCCTTCAGGCCATAGTCGGCGATGCGGGTCACGCGCTTGTCCTTGGGGTCGAAATAGACCGCGAGAACGCGCTGGTCGATGATCTCGGGCCGCAGGAACATCACCTTTTTGGCCTTCTGCGAGATGTAGTAGAACACCTCGCCATCCACGGTGGCGACAGTGGAGGGCGTGCCCAGCACGAGCAGCACCTGCTCCTGGCTCGACCCCACCGGGATCTGCTCCAGCGCGCCGGGCGTCGCCACATAGCCGCGCTGCTGCTCGGAGACGAAGCCCGTCGGCGTGCGCGGCAAGCCCATTGTCGAGGCCGGCATGCTGAGATCGCCGGGGGCGCATCCGGCCATCCCGAGAGCCGCCATCGCGGTCGCAAGGAGCGTTACGCGCGTCACTGCCATCACCACATCTCCATCCGCCGCCACATCGCGCCGTCGCAAAGCGCGCAGCCGCCAATCACGGCACGCGCGCTGCGCAGAAAGCACAGGCGGCGCCATCGACGCAACCTTGCCCCGCGCCGGCCGGGCCCGGGGCACCCGTCCGGGGTTGCCACTGGCACCGACCCGCGCTAACCCCCACATCGACCATCCGCCGGCCAGAGGCGGGCGGCGCGAGGCAGGGAGCCGGTCATGATTCTGCGCTTCTTCCGCCGGAACGACGGACGCGAGACCATTCAGCGGCTCTATGGCGCGATCGTGGCACACTCGCGCGATCCGGCATTCTATACCGCTTATGGTGTGCCCGACACGATCGAAGGGCGGTTCGAGATGATCCTCGTGCACGCCTTCCTGCTGTTTCACCGGCTGAAGGACGAAAGCGCCGGGCGCCGTGAATTCGCCCAGAGAGTGTTCGACGCTTTCTGTGTCGACATGGATGCCAATCTGCGGGAAATGGGCGTGGGCGATCTCACCGTGCCGAAGAAGATGAAGCGCGTCGCCGAGGCCTTCTACGGCCGCGTGAGCGTCTATGACGCGGCGCTGGCCGAGCCGGACGACGCATCCCTCGCGGACGCCGTCCACCGCAACGTTTATGCGGACGATGGCGCCCGCCTCGCCGAGGCGCAAGCCCTGGCGCTGTATATGCGCCGCGCCGTCACCGCGCTCGCGGCGGTGCCTTTCGAAACCTTCGCGGCGGGCGAACTGCCCATGCCGCCCGCCACCGACATCAACTTCAAGGAGGTCACGCCGTCATGACCGATGCGTTGCCGATGAGCCATCCGGTAGTGGTGGCGAGCCTTCCCGACACGGGCACCACCGTCAAGCTCGCGCCGGATGCCGCCACGCGCGCGGCGCTTGCCGCCGATTTCGGCATTCCGGGCATTTCCGTCCTGACCGCCACCGTCACCCTCGTTCCCGGAAGCGGGGGCAGCGTGCGGGTCACGGGGCACCTCGACGCCGTGGTGACGCAGACCTGCGTCGTCACGCTGGAGAATTTCGACGGGCCGGTGTCGGAAGACATCGACATGCATTTCGCGCCGGCCGAAAAGCTGCCGGAGGTGAAGCCGGGGGCGGAAATCGACGTCACCGAACTCAATCTGCCCGATCCGCTGGTCAACGGCACGGTGGATGTCGGCGGCGTGGTGGCGGAATTTCTCGCGCTCGGGCTCGATCCCTATCCGCGCAAGCCGGGCGTGGCGTTCTCCGGCGTGGAGGAACTGAGCGATGCGGAAGCTTCCCCCTTCGCCGCGCTGGCGCGCCTGCGCGACGAGGACAAGTAGGGCCAAGGCGCGGCATTTTGGGTCTAAATGGCCTGACGCTATTGTCATGTCGGCCCAACTGAGGCATGCCCTCATCGCCTCCGCGGTTCCCTCCGGGCCGCGCGTACCCGATCTGAGAGACCTCACCGCTAGATGTCTTCGACCGTCCGCATAGCGCTCGACGTGATGGGCGGCGACCATGGTCCGGACGTCGTGCTGCCGGGTGCGGAGATCGCGCTCGTCCGCCACCCGGACATTCGCTACCTCCTGTTCGGAGACGAGGCGCGCATTCGCCCCTTGCTCGCCGCGCATCCGCGCCTCGCGAAGGCGAGCCAGATCATCCACACCGATGTCGTGGTCCGCATGGACGACAAGCCGAGCCAGGCCCTGCGCCACGGCCGGCGCGTCTCCTCCATGTGGAAGGCGATCGACGCCGTGCGCCTGCATGAGGCCGATTGTGCCGTTTCCGCCGGCAATACCGGCGCGCTGATGGCGATGGCGAAGGTGAACCTGAAGACCATGGCCGGGATCGATCGCCCCGCCATCGCCTGCCTGTGGCCGACCATGCGCGGCGAGAGCGTGGTGCTCGATGTCGGCGCCTCGATCGGCGCCAGCGGGCAGCATCTGGTCGACATGGCGGTGATGGGCGCGGCCATGGCGCGCATCGTGTTCGACATCGAGCGCCCGACCGTGGGGCTGCTCAATGTCGGCGTCGAGGAAATCAAGGGCGTCGAGGAAGTGAAGGAGGCCGGCACGGCGCTGCGCGAGAGCAGCCATCCCGGCCTTGCCTATCACGGCTTCGTCGAGGGCGACGATATCGGGCGCGGCACGGTGGACGTGGTCGTCACCGAGGGCTTCTCGGGCAATATCGCGCTCAAGACCGCCGAAGGCACCGCCAAGCAGGTGGCGGATTATCTGCGCGCCGCCATCAATCGCAGCCTGCTGGCGAAGATCGGCTATCTCCTCGCCCGGGGCGCCTTCAACGCGCTGCGCGAGAAGCTCGATCCGCGCAAATCCAATGGCGGCGTGTTCCTCGGGCTCAACGGCGTGGTGATCAAGAGCCATGGCGGCACCGATGCGGAAGGCTTCGCATCGGCGGTCGACATCGGCTACGACATGGTCCGCTACCAGCTGCTTTCCCGCATCGCCGCGGGAATGAACGATCGTCCCCGGGTTGGTGCGCGCGCCGGTGCGGCGGCTCCCGCTTCGGCCGAATTACAGGTTTCATCGTGACTGACATTCGTTCCGTCGTGCGCGGCGTTGGCTCGTACTTGCCCGCACGCGCGCTTACCAATGCCGATCTCGCCCAGATCGTGGATACGTCGGACGAATGGATCGTCCAGCGCACCGGCATACGCGAGCGCCACATCGCCGCCGACAATGAACTGACCTCCGATCTCGCGCTGCACGCCGCCCGCGCGGCGTTGGCCGACGCGGGGATGGACGCGGGCGACATCGACCTCATCGTGCTCGCCACCTCCACGCCCGACAACACGTTCCCGGCGACGGCGGTGAGCGTGCAGGCCGGGCTCGGCATCACCCGGGGTGCCGCCTTCGACCTGCAGGCGGTGTGCTCGGGCTTCGTCTTCGCGGTGGCGACCGCCGACAGCTTCCTGAAGTCGGGCGCCTTCAAGCGCGCGCTGGTGATCGGCGCGGAAACCTTCTCGCGCATCCTCGACTGGTCGGACCGCACCACCTGCGTGCTGTTCGGCGATGGCGCGGGCGCGCTGGTACTGGAAGGCGTCGCCGCCCAGGACGCGGGCGGCCGCGGTGTGCTCACCACGCATCTGCGTTCGGACGGGCGGCACAAGAACAAGCTCTATGTCGATGGCGGCGTCTCCTCGACCAAGACCGTCGGCTTCCTGCGCATGGAAGGGCGGGAAGTGTTCCGCCATGCCGTGGGCATGATCACCGATGTGATCGTCGATGCCTTCGAGGCGACCGGCGAGAGCGCGCAGACGATCGACTGGTTCGTGCCGCACCAGGCCAACCGGCGCATCATCGACGCCAGCGCCGCGAAGCTCGGCATCGCGTCGGAGAAGGTGGTCGTCACGGTCGACAGGCATGGCAACACCTCCGCCGCCTCGATCCCCCTCGCACTGGCCACGGCCCACGCGGACGGGCGGATCAAGACCGGCGACCTCGTGCTGCTGGAAGCGATGGGCGGCGGCTTCACCTGGGGATCGGCGCTGATCCGCTGGTAGGGCTGCCGGTCGGGCAACCCTTGCTGCATCTCGCCGTTGACCGCGCACCTCTCGGGCGCCTAGGCTGCGGGCTCCATTTAGAAAAGTCCAACAATAAAGGAGGCGTAGCATGGCCGGTCGAACCATCACGCGTGCAGATCTGGGCGAAGCCGTCTACCAGCGCGTGGGCCTGTCGCGGACCGAATCGGCCGCGCTCGTGGAGACCGTGCTCTCGGAGATTGCCGATTGCGTCGCCCGCGGCGAGACGGTGAAACTCTCATCCTTCGGCTCCTTCGTGGTGCGCCAGAAGGGCGAGCGCGTGGGGCGCAATCCCAAGACCGGCGAGGAAGTGCCGATCGCCCCGCGCCGGGTCATGGTGTTCAAGCCGTCCAACATCCTCAAGCAGCAGATCAACGGCAACGATGCCGAGGCCGGCTCGTGAGCCACCGCGAGGAGTAGCCGAGCGTGGAGAAGGGCCCCGACGCCTTCCGCACGATCAGCGAGGTGGCCGAGGATCTCGACCTGCCGCAGCATGTGCTGCGGTTCTGGGAGACGCGCTTCCCGCAGATTCGCCCGCTGAAGCGGGGCGGGGGGCGGCGCTATTATCGCCCGGACGACGTGGAACTGCTGCGCGGCATCCGGCACCTGCTCTATGCCGAGGGCTACACCATTCGGGGTGTCCAACGCATCCTCAAGGAAGATGGGCCACGCCATGTGCAGGCCATCTGGCAGGCCATCGAGGGTGAGGGCGCGGCGAGTGGAGGCACGGCGCGGGCCGATGACGACGGCCGCACCGACGACATCGCCGATGACGACCTCCCTGAGGCGGGAGGGCGCGCGCGCGGACGCGAGGGGGCTGCCCCCGCGCGGGGCGGTGCGCTGAGCGGGCTGCTGAACCTTCTGCCCTCGCGCCAGCACGGCGGCACGGCCGAGGAAGGCGTCACCGTGAGGCGGGTCGGCCGTCACCCGCTGGATGACGAGCCGGAATTCCCCGAACTGCCCCTGCTGCCGGAGATCGCGCCGCGCGAGGAGCCGCATCGTCACGAGCCCGGCCGGCGCCAGCCCAGCCTGTATGAGCCGCATCTTCAAGAACCGCATCTGCATCCGCCGGGCCCGCCCGAGGGGCGGCGCGCGGAGCCGCAGGTCGGCCCGATGCCGCTCGGTGAGAACCGGCCGAGCTTCGCGTTTCGGCCGCTGGCACCCGAGCGCGAGCCCGGGATGGACGATGAGAGCGACGATGAGCAGCCCGCGCGTCCCGGAATCGACCGCGAAGCCGATCATGATGAGGATGACGACGATGCGCCCCCTCCGGCGCGGGGCGAGCCGGCGCTTCACGCGGCGGAGCCACGTCTGGCGGCACCGCGCACCCAACTGGCGGCGGATGATATACGGCGCCTGCTCCTGACCTTCCAGGAACTGAGGGAGTGCCGCCGCATCCTGCAGGCAGCGCGCGCCGAGAGCGGCACTTCCGAGGACGAGGGCAACTGACCCTCGGCGCAGGCTCCCTGCCGTCAGGCGGGCTCCCAGGCGGGCTCCGAGGGGCGCTGGGGGCGCTGAAGGCGCCAGAGGGGAGGCGCGGGCCCTCTCGACCCGCGCGCTCGTTTTCCCGATCTCCGGTCTTGCCGTCTCTGGTCATCCAGAGTCCGGACGTGGCGTCACTCCACCACGGCGATCTGTACCTTGGCGACACCCCGCGAGCGGAAGCCGAGGCTCTCCGCGGCGGCGGTCGATACATCGACGATGCGACCGCGCACGAAGGGGCCGCGGTCATTGATGCGCACCACCACGGAGCGGCCATTGGCCTGATTGGTGACGCGCAGTTTGGTGCCGAAGGGCAATGAGCGATGCGCGGCCGTCAGGCCCCGCGCATTGTGCTGCTCGCCATTGGCGGTGCGGCCGCCATAACCGTAGTACGACGCCATTCCGGACGTCGCAAAAGTCTTCTTCTGATCAGCGTGCGCAGGTTTGCCGCCGGCGGCGAAGATGATCCCCATCGCGAAAGCCGCGGTGGCAATCCGTCCCGATCCCCAAGCCGTCAATACCTCGTTCCTTCTCCAGTTTCACAATGCGAATCTGGATGGAAAGGAAATGTGGCAGGGGCATCACGATGAAGTGGCCGGATCTGGGCAATATCGATGGATAGTTGGCATAATTCATAAGCAACACGTGATGCACAGAGTGCCCGATTCCAGCCTCATCTGCAAGCATTGGCGACAGATATTCACACCCGCAAGTTACTTATACGTGAGCGAATCAATACTGTACGAAGCGTGCCATCACTATCGTTCGCAAATGATGCGACGGTTTCCGCGAGAGGAAGCGCGCGCGCCGATCGGACGAAAGCCCCGATGGATTTTCGCCGCCGCGCGGTGCTATGGAGCCGCGCTGGAAGATCTGCCGACGAGGTCGGCCAAGGAGTGAAGTTCGATGGCGACGAAGAGCGAAGCGGGGATTGTCCACAAGCCGGTCGCGCAGGAGGTGGCCGACCTCCTGCAGTCCCTCGGCGTTCCCCCGGCGTCCTGGCACGGCGGCACGCGCGCGGCGCGCTCGCCCATCACCGGCGAGATCACGGCGCATGTCGTGGAAGCCGAGGCGAGCGCCGTGTCCGGCGCGGTGGCCCGCTCGGTGGCCGCCTTCGAGGCCTGGCGCACCGTGCCCGCGCCGCGCCGCGGCGAGCTGGTGCGCCTGCTCGGCGAGGAACTGCGCGCCCACAAGGGCGCGCTCGGCCGGCTGGTGACGCTGGAGGCGGGCAAGATCGTCTCCGAGGGCCTCGGCGAGGTCCAGGAGATGATCGACATCTGCGATTTCGCCGTCGGCCTGTCGCGCCAGCTCTATGGTCTCACCATCGCCTCCGAACGGCCGGGCCATCGCATGATGGAAACCTGGCATCCGGTCGGGCCGGTCGGCATCATCACCGCGTTCAACTTCCCCGTGGCGGTGTGGTCGTGGAATGCCGCGCTCGCGCTGGTGTGCGGCAACAGCGTGCTGTGGAAGCCCTCCGAGAAGACCCCGCTCACCGCGCTCGCCGTGCAGGCGCTGTTCGAGCGCGCCGTGGCCGCGTTCGGCGGGGCGCCGGAAGGGCTCTCGCAACTGCTGATCGGCGGTGCCGAGGTGGGCGCCGCGCTCACCGACGATGTCCGCGTGCCGGTCATCTCCGCCACCGGCTCCACCCGCATGGGCCGCATCGTCGGCGAGCGCGTGGCGCGTCGCTTCGGCCGCTCGATACTCGAACTCGGCGGCAACAACGCCGCCATCGTCTGCCCCTCGGCCGACCTCGACCTCACGCTGCGCGGCATCGCCTTCGCGGCGATGGGCACGGCCGGGCAGCGCTGCACCAGCCTGCGCCGGCTCATCGTGAACGAGAGCGTCTACGACACGCTGGTGCCGCGCCTCGCCAAGGCCTACGCCTCGGTCAGCATCGGCGATCCGCGCGACGCCGGCACGCTGATCGGCCCGCTGATCGACGCCGAGGCCTATGAGGGCATGCAGAAGGCGCTGGAGACGGCCCGCGCGGCCGGCGGCCGCATCCATGGCGGCGAGCGGGTGAGGGCGGACGCGGCGGCGGACGCCTATTATGTGCGCCCGGCCATCGTGGAACTCGACGCGCAGATCGACGTGGTCAAGCATGAGACCTTCGCGCCGATTCTCTACGTGCTGCGGGTCGGCGGCCTGCCGGAGGCGATCAAGCTGCACAATGACGTGCCGCAGGGCCTTTCCTCGTCGATCTTCACCAGCGACCTGCGCGAGGCCGAGACCTTCGTCTCGGCGGAGGGCTCGGATTGCGGCATCGCCAACGTGAATATCGGCCCGTCCGGCGCCGAGATCGGCGGCGCGTTCGGCGGCGAGAAGGAAACCGGCGGCGGGCGCGAGTCCGGCTCGGATGCGTGGAAGGCCTATATGCGGCGCGCCACCAACACCATCAACTACTCGCGCCAGCTGCCGCTGGCTCAGGGCGTCTCCTTCGACGTCGAAGGCTGATCGTTCACGCCTGACGCGGGGACGACGGTGGCGGGCGTCCAGAAGCTCGCCACCTGCTCCAGCGCCGGGCGCGGCCGGTCCTCGCCGAGGCGGACCGGCCGGCCGACATGGATGAAGCCAGCAATGCGCTCGCCCGGCGTGATGCCGACCAGCGCCGCGGCCTCCGGGTCGCGGCCCGGCCATTTCAGCAGCCATTGCGTGGCAAAGCCCAGCGCGGTCGCCGCCACGGTCAGCGCCATGCCGGCCGCGCCGGCAGACAGGACCTGATTCCATTCCGGCACCTTGGCGCCCGCATCCGGCCGGCTCACCAGCACCACGGTGAGCGGCGCGCGCGACAGGTACAGCGTCCACATGTCGGCCTTGGCCGCCGGCAGTTCCGGATTCTGCCGGGCATAGAGCGCGTCCAGCTGCGCGCCGAGCGCCTGCCGCGCATCCCCCTCGATGAGGATGAAACGCCATGGCGCCAGCCGGCCGTGATCGGGCACGCGGGCGGCGAGAGCGACGAGGCGCACCAATTCTTCCCGCGTCGGCCCCGGCTCGGCGAGCCCGCGCAGCGGCGCCGAGCGGCGCTGCTCCAGCCGGGCGAGCATCTCCTGCGCCGGGGGGAGCATAAGCGGTTCGGCAACCGATTCCGCACCGGCCTCCGGGCCTTGTGCCGCGTGGTGAGTGTGAGCATGCGAGGGCATCGGCGTCTCCTTGGCGTGCCGCCATTATATCGGCGTGCGCCAGAGGTGCGCACCCTTGCCGGCGGCGTGGCGGGGCCTAGTTACCGGCGCACCGCCACAGAGTACCCGCCATGAGCCTTTTCATCCGCGCCGTCTTCGCCATCGCCGCCTGCGCCCTCATGGCGGTGGCGGCGGTGCTCATGACCTATGCGCCCTATAGCGTCATCACCCATGCCCTGGCCGAGGGCACGCCGCTGCACACGCCGCTGCTGGAGGTGGTCGGCTATCTCATCGTCGCCATCGCGCTGTTCGATGTCGCCAAATATTTCTTCGAGGAGGAGGTGCCCGCCGGGCGCGAGAAGCGCACGCCCTCCGACACCCGGCGCGGCCTGACCAAGTTTCTCTCCACCATCGTCATCGCCCTGTTCCTTGAGGCGCTGGTTCTGGTGTTCGAGACGGCGCGCGAGGATCCCACGCATATGGTCTATCCCGTGCTGCTGGTCGCTGCCGCCTGCGCCACGCTGCTGGCGCTCGGCCTGTTCCAGCGCCTGAGCGCCGCGACCGAGAAAGAGGTCGGTCCCGAGCCGGAAGAGGAGGTCGCGGAGGGTTCCCCACAGGCTTCCACCAAGCGCCCGCTTGCGTCACGCGGCGCAAATGGCTAGACAGGCGACGCCTTCGGGCATCGGAGCGTAGCGCAGTCCGGTTAGCGCACTAGTCTGGGGGACTAGGGGTCGGAGGTTCAAATCCTCTCGCTCCGACCATTTTTTCCAAACCGAGCATGGCCTTGGCGGAAAGCGGCAAAGAGCGCCGCCCGCCCTGGGCCGGTGGTATCGGCAGGAACCAAATCCCGATAATCTCGTTAAGATGGCGGCTCGATAGCTGGGAGTTAGCCATGGAAGACGCGCAGATTGGTTGGATCGCCGCCATTATCATCGGTGGCCTCGCCGGGTGGATCGCCTCCTCGATCATGAAAACCGGCACCGGCATTTTACTCAACATCGTTCTCGGCATCATCGGTGCCTCCGTCGCGAGCTTCCTGTTCGGCTTTCTCGGCGTGGGATTCGGCGGCTGGTTCGGCTATCTCATCGCCGGCGTGATCGGCGCCTGCATCCTCATCTGGCTGGTACGGGCCATACGCGGCTAGAGCGCGTCGGTGTGATCGCAGGCCGATCCGGTCGGGTCGCGCCTTCTCCATCAATCGTCTAACGCCGGATCCGATCAGGTAGGTTCAACCGGATCGCGTCCGGCTTTCGGCTTTGCGGTGAACCGCCCGCCTCGGTGAAGCGCGAAAGGCGCGTTCTCCCGCGCCCCGGCCCGGCCAGCGGTAGCCGCCTTCCCGCAATCACGCTCCTTCGGCCTGCCTGTGGGGATGGGGACGCGGGGCGCCTCTTAACACGGTGGAAACCACAATGACCGCCTAATGGCCTCATGATGCATGAGGGCAACAAGGCGGAAGAGGCGGCGGCCGAGGGCACGCCGGCGCAGGTGCTCGCCGCCGCGCCGCCGGCCGCCCGCGCGCCGCTTCCTTCCGGGAATGGCGATACAGTGGCGCTTGCGCCCTCGCGCCCCGCGCATGCCGGCTGGCGCCGCCATCTCGTGCTGCCGGCGCTCATCGGCCTGCTGGCGGGTGGCGCGTGTCTCTTGCTGATGACGCCGCGTTATCTCGCGCAGACCCTGCTCTCGGCGGATATCCGCCCGGCCGACGGACTCGGCAGCCGCTCGCAGATCATCTCCTCACGCGAATTCGCCCGGCAGATCCTGAGCGACAACGCGCTGACCGTGCGCCTCGCCAATTTGGCCGGCATGGTGGATGGCGCGGCGGGCTCCTCCGATGCCGCGGCCCTGCGCGCGGTGGAGCAGGGCCTCACCGTCACCGATCGCCGCGACGGGACGACGGCGGTGTCCTTCGTGGCCAGCGACGCCGCGCTCGCCACCGATGTGGCCAATGCGTTCGCGGATGGCTATGTGCGGCTGCGTCAGGCCAAGGCCGCCTTCAACATGGAGCCGGGCGGCCCGATATCGACCGGTCCCCGGCTGGCGGCGCGGGCCGAACTCGCCTCGGCCCTGCCGCCCACGCGCGGCGCGGCCACGCTTCTGGCGGCCCTCGCGGGGTTCGGCGTGACGCTGGCCGGCGAGGCCCTGCTGCGCCGCCGCCGCGCGGTCATTGCCCGGCCCGCCCCGCAGCTGAGCGCGCCCGAGCTTCCCGCGTCGGGCCTCGTGCAGCACCTGCCGTGGATCGGTGGCGAAACGCTCGATTTCGATGATGGCGAGGAGCCGGTGCCGCGCCGTCGCCTTTCGCGCGATGGCGAACTGGCGGATCTCGCCCGCCTGGTCGAACTGCGCGGGGAGGCCGCGCGTCTCGTGGTGGTGACGGGCGCCGCGCCCGATGACGGCATCGCCCGCTGCGCGCTGGCGCTCGGCCGCGCCCTCGCCTCGACCGAGCGGCGGGTGGTGATCGTGTGCCTGGATGTCGCCGCGTCGCCGCTCGACGAACTGACGGATGATCCGCGCGCGCCAGGGCTCACCGATCTGCTGTTCGGCGTCGCCAGCTTCTCGGACGCCATCCATCGCGAGCCGACCTCGCGTTGTCATGTGATTCCGCCCGGTCGGGGCGCCCGTGAAGCCGATGGCCTGGTGGCAGCCGACCGGCTGGTGCTCATCCTGCGCGCGCTGGAACAGACCTATGACCATGTGGTGGTCGCCGCCCCGCCGCTGGGGCCGTGCGAGGGTGCGCAGCGCATCGCCGCGCTGAAGCCGACCGTCATCCTCGTGACCCGGCCGGGCGGGGCGGCCACCGACGCGGTACAGGCCTTTGACGAGCTTGCCGAACAGGGCTTCGGCGAGATCGCCATGGTGACATTCGCCGTGCCGGTGTCGCACCTGCAGCGGGCAGCGTGAGCCGCCTACAGGCTTTCCGTCTACAGGCTCTCCGGCCGCCGGTCATATTTCAGCATCCAGCCGATCAGCCATCCGGCCGGCAGCACCCATCCGGTCCCGAGAATGACATAGGCGACGAACTGCCAGAAGCCGGGCAGGGTGGTGACGCGTCCCTGGGCCAGCGCCATGGCGCCGAGTGCCCATGTCACGACGAGAACCACCAACGCCACCGTGCCGATGAACTTGCGCAGGCGGGGCGGCAGGCGGGAACCGTGATCGGCCATGTGCGGGTCTCCGGCGGACGGATGGGGTCGAACGGGACGCGGCGGGACGGGACAAAGAGTCCCGTTGCGCGCGCGATGCGGCCTCTATATCGCTGGCCGCGCCGGGGGGAAAGCGGCCCGGCGGATAACGCGTCAGCGCGGCGCGCGGGAAGCGAATGACCGGCGCAAACGCGGCAGGCGATCGCCGCCGCGCCGGCGCGCGCCGTCGCAAGGAGTGCAGGCATGGCCTCGGATCACACCACACTCGATCAACGCTCCACGCAGCAGATCGCCCCGGCCGGTGCCGGCGCGCGGGCTGACCGGCTGCGCCCGGTGCGGGGCTGGCTCTACCTCGTGGCGGCGATGATCGTGCTCATGGTGGTGGTCGGCGGCGCGACGCGGCTGACCGAATCGGGCCTCTCCATCACCGAGTGGAAGCCGGTGACGGGCATCCTGCCGCCGCTCGGCACGGCCGCATGGCAGGCCGAGTTCGAGAAATACCAGCAGATTCCGCAATATCGCGAACTCAACCAGGGGATGAGCCTTTCGGCGTTCCAGTATATTTTCTGGTGGGAATGGGGGCACCGGCTGCTCGGTCGGTTGATCGGCTTCGTCTTCCTGCTGCCGTTCCTGTTCTTCCTGTGGCGCGGGCGGATCGACCGGGCGCTCGGCTGGAAACTGGCCGGGCTGTTCGCCCTCGGTGGGCTGCAGGGCGCGGTCGGCTGGTGGATGGTGGCGTCCGGCCTGGTCAACCGGGTCGATGTCAGCCAGTACCGGCTGGCCACGCATCTCACGCTCGCCTGCATCATCCTGTCCGCCACGGTGGCGGTCGCCGTCTCGCTGAAGCCGCCGCGCGACACCCGCGCCGCGCCGGACTGGCTGCGCAGCTATGGCCGGCTGTTCTTCGCCGTGGTGCTGCTGCAGATCTTTCTCGGCGGGCTGGTCGCCGGGCTCGATGCCGGCCTGACCTACACGACCTGGCCGCTGATGGACGGGCATATCGTTCCCCCGATCGGCAATCTGTTCATCCAGCAGCCGGCCTGGCGGAATCTGTTCGAAAACGTTCTCACCGTGCAGTTCAATCACCGCATGGTGGCCTATCTGCTGTTCGCGCTGGCCATCGGGCAGTGGCTCAGCGCGCGGCGTGTCGGCGGCGCGGTGGGCCGGCGGGCGTTGTTGCTCCTCGCCCTGGTGGCGGCGCAGGGGTGCCTGGGCATCCTGACGCTGCTCCGTCAGGTGCCGCTCGACCTCGCTCTCGCCCACCAGTTCGGCGCGACGCTTGTGCTGATCGTCGCGACGGTGAACATCGTGCGGCTCGGCGAGGCGCGCTGAGGGCCGGACCGAAGCGAAGGCGGCGGGATGGAGCGTTCGCCTCCGGCGGGCGCGAGACCGTGGGGTTGAACGGGTCCGCTCCCCCGAGCCGGGCGGCGCTTGATCCGGCATCCCGGAATCCGCGAGATCGGCGCCGTCTTCGGGACTTGGCATCCAGGGTGTCGGCCGTTCCGCGCAGCGCGGCTACCCCATGCCCACCCCATGCCCACCCCCTCGGCTGCCTCTCGGCTGCCGCGAGTTGCAAGCCTGTCTGACAAAAGCCTTCAGGCAACCGTCACCCCGGCCGCGGGTGGAGACGGAGAGCCGGGATCCTCCGCCAGAACCCCGCGTCACGATCCTGGATATGGCCTGCGCTGACATGGTCGGCGCTGGGATGGCCTGCGCTGCTTCCGGGATGACGCGCGTGGAGGAGCCTCGAAACGAGGCTCGCAGGATGTTTGTCTCGACGCATTGTTGCACGCCAACCGACAGCCATCTCGCTCGAAACGCTCTCATTCAGCCGCGTGCGAGGCTATCAGCGCCCGCCGCTCCCATTGCCCCGCCATCGGCTCGCCGCTCAACGGAACTGCCGGGAAACGGCGGATCGGCAAGCCACGTCAGGTTGCCGCGCCGGCGACCACCCCCCGATTCCCGAAAAAATGCGACTTCAGCCGCCGCGCTCGGACCGTTCGACCGTCCGATGTCCCATCTCGGCGGCAATCGCGTCAGCCTCCGTACCGCTAGCCACGAACGTGCCCGCCTCGGCGCGGGGGAACGCCGAAACGCTGCCCCACCCGGCGTCGCCCGCTCCTCGCCCGGCTATTCCGCCGCGGTGCGCGGCTTCATCGGCCGGCGTGCCAGCACATCGGCGAGGAATCGCCCGGTATGGCTGCGCTCGGTCGTGGCGATGACTTCCGGCGGGCCGGCCGCGACGATCTCGCCGCCGCCATCGCCGCCCTCGGGACCGAGGTCGATCACCCAGTCGGCGGTCTTGATGACCTCGAGATTATGCTCGATCACAACCACCGTGTTGCCCTGCTCGACCAGTTCGTGCAGCACTTCCAGCAACTTGGCGACATCGGCGAAATGCAGGCCGGTGGTCGGCTCGTCGAGAATATAGAGCGTGCGCCCGGTGGCCCGGCGCGACAGTTCCTTGGAAAGCTTCACGCGCTGCGCCTCGCCGCCCGAGAGCGTGTTCGCCTGCTGGCCGACCTTGATATAGTCGAGCCCGACGCGCGCCAGCGTTTCCAGCTTCTCGCGCACCGCCGGCACCGCCTTGAAGAACTCCGCCCCTTCCTCGACCGTCATGTCGAGCACATCGGCGATGGACTTGTTCTTGAAGGCGACTTCCAGCGTCTCGCGATTATAGCGCTTGCCCTTGCAGACGTCGCAGGTGACGTAGACATCCGGCAGGAAGTGCATCTCGATCTTGATGACGCCGTCGCCCTGGCACGCCTCGCAGCGCCCGCCCTTCACGTTGAACGAGAAGCGGCCCGGCCCGTAGCCGCGCGCCTTGGCTTCGGGCAGGCCGGCGAACCACTCGCGGATCGGCGTGAAGGCGCCGGTATAGGTCGCCGGATTCGAGCGCGGCGTGCGGCCGATCGGCGACTGGTCGATGTCGATCACCTTGTCGAGATGTTCCAGCCCCTCCAGCCCGTCAAGTGGCGCGGGCGGCTCGGACGCGCCGTTCAGCCGCCGCGCCACCGCCTTGTAGAGCGTGTCGACCAGCAGCGTCGACTTGCCGCCGCCCGACACGCCGGTGACGGCGGTGAACAGGCCGAGCGGAATCGAGGCCGTGACATTCTTCAGATTGTTGCCGCGCGCATTCACCACGCGCAGCATCCGCTTGGGGTTCGGCTTGCGGCGCTTGGGCACCGGCACGGTGAGTTCGCCCGTCAGGTATTTGCCGGTGAGCGAATTCGGGTTGGCGAGGATCTCCTGCGGCGTTCCCTGGGCGACGATGCGCCCGCCATGCACGCCCGCGCCGGGCCCGACATCCACGACATAGTCGGCGGCGAGAATCGCGTCCTCGTCATGCTCGACCACGAGCACCGTGTTGCCGAGGTCGCGCAGGCGCTTGAGCGTGCCGAGCAGGCGCTCATTGTCGCGCTGGTGCAGGCCGATCGAGGGTTCGTCCAGCACATAGAGCACACCGGTGAGCCCCGATCCGATCTGCGAGGCAAGGCGGATGCGCTGGCTCTCGCCGCCGGACAGCGTGCCGGAGGCGCGGGCGAGGGTGAGGTAATCCAGCCCGACATCGAGCAGGAAGGCGAGGCGCTCGCGAATTTCCTTGAGGATGCGGACGGCGATCTCGTTCTGCTTGTCGGTCAGCCGGGCCGGCAGATCGGTGAACCACGCCAGCGCGTGGCGCACGGAAAGCTGCGCCGACTGGCCGATGTGATGGCCGGCGATCTTCACCGCCAGCGCCTCGGGCTTCAGCCGGAAGCCATGGCAGGCGGCGCAGGGCACGGCGGAGAAATACTTGCCGATCTCCTCGCGCGCCCAGTCGCTCTCGGTCTCCCGCCAGCGCCGTTCGAGATTGGTGATGATGCCCTCGAAGGTCTTCGAGGTCTCGTAGGCGCGCATGCCATCATCATAGACGAAGCGGATCGCCTCCGCGCCGGAACCGTGGAGAATCACCTGCTGCGCCTTGGCCGGAAGATCCGCCCACGGCACGCTCAGCTTGAAGCCGTAATGGCGGGCCAGCGCATCGAGCGTCTGGCCGTAATAGGGCGACGAGGACTTGGCCCATGGAGCCAGAGCGCCCTGTTTCAGCGAGCGCGTCTTGTCCGGCACCACGAGGTCCGGGTCGATCTTGCTCTCATGGCCGAGCCCGTCGCAGACCGGGCAGGCGCCGAACGGGTTGTTGAAGGAGAACAGCCGCGGCTCGATCTCGGAAATCGTGAAGCCGGAGACCGGGCAGGCGAACTTCTCCGAGAACAGGATGCGGCGCGCCTCGCCGTTCTCTTCTTTCTCGTCGGCGAATTCCAGCACGGCGATGCCGTCGGCGAGGCCGAGCGCGGTCTCCAGCGAATCCGCGAGGCGCCCGGCGATATCGCCCCGCACCACCAGCCGGTCGACCACCACGTCGATGTCATGCTTGAACTTCTTGTCGAGCGCGGGCGCGTCGGCGATCTCGTGGAACTCGCCGTCGATCTTGACGCGCTGGAAGCCCTTCTTCTGGAACTCGGCGAGTTCCTTGCGATATTCGCCTTTGCGCCCGCGCACCACCGGCGCCAGCAGGAACAGCCGGGTCTTCTCGGGCAGGGCGAGCGTGCGATCGACCATCTGGCTGACGGTCTGGCTCTCGATCGGCAGGCCGGTGGCGGGGGAATAGGGCACGCCCACCCGCGCCCAGAGAAGGCGCATGTAGTCGTAGATCTCGGTGACGGTGCCGACCGTCGATCGCGGATTCTTCGAGGTGGTCTTCTGCTCGATGGAAATGGCCGGCGACAGGCCGTCGATCTGGTCGACGTCCGGCTTCTGCATCATTTCGAGGAACTGGCGCGCATAGGCCGAGAGGCTCTCGACATAGCGCCGCTGACCCTCGGCATAGATCGTGTCGAAGGCAAGCGACGACTTGCCGGAACCCGACAGGCCCGTGAACACGACAAGGCTGTCGCGCGGGATCTCGAGGTCGACATTCTTCAGATTATGCTCGCGCGCGCCACGAATGGTAATCGATCGCGCATCGCGACGCGGAGAAATCGCGCGTTCCTTCATTCCGAGCTCTTCTTGCCGGGTCAACTAAAACGGGCGGCTGGACGCAAACCTATCGCGGGGCGGCCGCCCGTCCCGACGAAGCTCAGAAACCGTGCCACACCACGGCAAGACCTGCAGCCACGGCAAGTCCGGCGGATACGGCCATGAACGCCCGGCGGATCATCGCCTGACGCAGGTCCTCCATACGGATCGCCAAAACACGGGGCTGGGCACGGCGACGGTTGCGCGGATCGTTCATCATGGCACGACGCTCTGGTTGCTTCACGAGGAGAACATAGTGCGCATCCCGCGCCGCGCAATCCGGTGACTCCGTATGTTGCATCGAGTTAATCATAATGCTAGGAACATAACAAGAACAGTTTGCTGCTGATGTCGCGGGGCGGGCGCGGCAATGTGTGGACAAGGCGCGGGCAGGGCGCGGGCAGGGCGCGCGGCGGTGGCGAGCTGGGCTATAGAATACGCGTTTTGGTAATGGCTGGTTTTGGCAGGGCGCGCACCGCGGTGGGCGCCGGACTTCGGAGGAGATGATGGCGGGCAGCGTCAACAAGGTGATCCTGATCGGCAATCTCGGCCGCGATCCGGAAGTGCGCACGTTCCAGAATGGCGGGCGGGTGTGCAACCTGCGCATCGCCACCTCTGAGACCTGGCGCGACAAGGCCACCAGCGAGCGCAAGGAGCGCACCGAGTGGCACAGCGTGGTGATCTTCAACGAGAACCTGCTGCGGGTCGCCGAGCAATATCTGCGCAAGGGCAGCAAGGTCTATATCGAAGGCCAGCTGGAAACCCGCAAGGCGACCGACCAGTCGGGCGGCGAGCGCTATTTCACCGAAGTGGTGCTGCGGCCCTTCCGCGGTGAACTGACCATTCTCGACAGCCGCGGCAGTGGCGGCGGCGAGGGCGGGGAAGATTTCAGTTCCGGGAGCAGCGATTTCGGTTCCGGCGGCGGCTATTCCGGCGGCGGTGGTGCGGGCGGTGGCGGCTCGGGCGGGCGCTCCTTCGGCGGCGAGCGTCGGCCGGCGCCGGCGAGCGGCGGCGGCGGCGGCGGAAAATTCGGCGGCGGTGGCGGCAGCAGCGGGGGCGGCGACCTCGACGACGAAATCCCGTTCTGACGCGGCTTGGTATCGGTCGAACAGCTCCCGGTACAGGCGCGCGGAGAATGCCGGCTCCGTGGCTGCCGCGCGTGGCGGCAGGCGGCAGGCGGTGGGCGGCAGGCGGTGGGCGGCGGATTGTCGCTCACCGGGTGTCGTCGATGGGGGATGCCAGCCACGCCGGACGGGGGGCTGGCCCGCCTGTCGGGTTCTCTCTGCGGCGAGGGGTGGTGAGGATCGTCGGCGGGTTCGTTCGTGCCGGCGCCGGCACCGAGTGCGGATTCGGTCACGGACTGCCGGCCGAGCCCTTCCACCCGGCCGAGTCCTTCCACCCGGCTGAGCCCTTCCGCGGCCGGTCAGCCGGGGAACGAGGCGCGGATGCCGTCGATGACGAACTGCACGGCAAGCGCTGTCAGCAGCACGCCGAGCAGGCGCGAGAGAATGGCGTTGCCGGTCACGCCCAGCCAGCGGTTCACCCGCTCGGCCGCGAGATAGACGACGAGGCAGCTGGCGATCACCAGAACGGTGATGGCAAACAGCGCCGCCAGCCTGGCGGGGTCGTGCCGGGCCTCGCCGGCGAGCAGCAGCATGGCGGTGATCGCGCCCGGCCCCGCCATCAGCGGGATGGCCAGCGGAAACACGGATAGCGTGCGCAGCACCTGCGCGCGCATCTCACCATCCGTCACGTCGAATTTACGCTCGGTGCGCCGCCCGAAAACCATCTCGAACGAGATGGCGAAGAGCAGCAGGCCGCCCGCGATGCGGAAGGCCGGCAGGGTAATGCCCAGCGCGCCGAGCAGCGGCGCCCCCACCGCGCCGAACAGCACCAGGATGGCGAGCGCGATGGCGCAGGAGCGCCAGGCCACCAGCCGCCGCTCCTGCGCCGACAGATCGACCGTCACTCCCAGGAAGAGCGGCGCAAGGCCGATCGGGTCGATCACGACGAGCATGGTGACGGCAGCCGAGAATACGTAGTCGAGCATCGCGCAATCCCCCCACCCCAGCGCATCTGCACATGCCCCGGATCGCCGCGCAAGCACCCGCTCAGCCTCGCGGTCAGGCGTATCATGACACCTCATTTGACGTCGCGCGGGCAGCGCCCGGCGGCATCTCGCGCCACGCTTCCGCCATGATCGGCCGCGACGGCAGGAAAAAACTTGTAACATATTGAGTTATCGAGTGATTTCGCGACCGCAAAATGTCGTCTATGCTGGCGCGCGGGCGCGGAATCGGCTAGACAGTTGAACCTGTTCGGCAACTACGGAAAGTGGTTCCTTGTCCGATTCCGATACCATCAAGCCGGAGGGCGGCGGCCCTTCGGATATCCGGCCCGTTTCCATCACCGAGGAGCTCTCGCGCAGCTATCTCGACTATGCGATGAGCGTCATCGTGTCGCGCGCTCTGCCCGATGTGCGCGACGGGCTGAAGCCGGTGCATCGGCGCATCCTGTTCTCGATGCGCGAGAATAATTACACGCCGGACCGGCCCTACAACAAATCCGCCCGCGTTACCGGCGACACGATGGGCAAGTACCATCCGCACGGCAATCAGGCGATCTACGACGCCTTGGTGCGGCTCGCGCAGGATTTTTCCATGCGCGTGACGCTGATCGACGGGCAGGGCAATTTCGGCTCCGTCGACGGCGATCCCCCGGCGGCCGAGCGCTACACCGAGGTGCGCCTCGCCAAGCCGGCCATGAACCTGCTCGACGACCTCGACAAGGACACGGTCGACTTCCAGGAGAATTATGACGGGCGCGAGCAGGAGCCGACCGTGCTCCCCGCCCGCTTCCCCAACCTGCTGGTCAATGGTGCCGGCGGTATCGCTGTCGGCATGGCGACGAACATTCCGCCGCACAATCTGGGCGAGGTGGTGGATGCCTGCGTCGCGCTGATCGACGATCCCGAGATCGATATCGAGCGACTGCTGGACTTCATTCAGGGACCTGATTTTCCCACCGGCGCGCTGATCCTCGGCCGCAGCGGCATCCGGCAAGCCTATCTCACCGGCCGCGGCTCCATCGTCATGCGCTCGCGCGCCACGATCGAGGAACTGCGCAAGGACCGAGACGCCATCATCGTCACCGAGATTCCCTACCAGGTGAACAAGGCGACGATGATCGAGCGCATCGCCGAACTGGTGCGCGAGAAGCGGCTGGAAGGCATCGCCGAGATGCGCGACGAGAGTTCGCGCGAGGGCATGCGGGTCGTGTTCGAGATCAAGCGCGACGCCCAGGCGGATGTCGTGCTGAACAACCTGTACCGCATGAGCGCGCTGCAGACCTCGTTCGGCGCCAACATGGTGGCGCTGAACGGCGGCCGGCCGGCGCTGATGACGCTGCTGGACCTGCTCACCGCCTTCGTCGCCTTCCGCGAGGAGGTTGTTAGCCGGCGCACGAAATTCCTGCTGCGCAAGGCGCGCGACCGGGCGCATGTGTTGGTCGGCCTCGCCATCGCGGTCGCCAATATTGACGAGATCATCCACACCATCCGCACCTCGCCCGACCCCGCGACCGCGCGCGAGGCGCTGATGACGCGGCACTGGCCGGCGATGGACGTCGCCCCGCTCATCGAGTTGATCGACGACCCGCGCCACAAGCTGGCCGAGGACGGCACCTACCGGCTCTCCGCCGAACAGGCCCGCGCCATTCTCGAACTGCGCCTGCAGCGCCTCACCGCGCTGGGGCGCGACGAGGTGGCCGACGAACTCGACAAGATCGCGGTGGAGATCCGCGAATATCTCGACATCCTCGCCAGCCGCGAGCGCATCCGTACCATCGTCAAGGACGAACTCCTTGCTGTGAAAGCGGAATTCGGCACGCCCCGGAAGACCGAGATCGTCGAGGCCGAAGGTGATTTCGAGGACGAGGACCTCATTGCCCGCGAGGACATGGTCGTTACCGTGTCGCATGCGGGCTATGTCAAGCGGGTGCCGCTCTCGACCTACCGGGCGCAGCGGCGCGGCGGCAAGGGCCGCTCGGCCATGCAGACGCGCGACGAGGATTTCGTCACCCGGCTGTTCGTCGCTTCCACCCATGCGCCGGTGCTGTTCTTCTCCTCCAAGGGCCAGGTCTACAAGCTCAAGGTGTGGCGCCTGCCAATCTCGGCGCCGCAGGCGCGCGGCAAGGCGCTGGTGAACATCCTGCCTCTCACCGAAGGCGAGCGCATAACCTCGATCATGGCCCTGCCTGACGAGGAGACGTGGAGCCGGCTACAGATCCTGTTCGCCACCACCGGCGGCACGGTGCGGCGCAACGAGCTGTCCGATTTCACCAATGTGAATCGCAACGGCAAGATCGCCATGAAGCTGGAGGAAGGCGAGGCGATTGCCGACGTCCAGCTCTGCACCGAGCAGGACGACGTGCTGCTGACCAGCGCGAAGGGCCAGTGCATCCGCTTCCCGGTGACGGAGGTGCGCGTGTTCAAGGGCCGCGATTCCATGGGCGTGCGCGGCATCCAGCTGGAGGAGGGCGACAAGCTCATCTCCATGGCCATCATCCATCATATCGAGGCCAGTTCCGAGGAACGCACCGCCTATATCAAGCTGGCCAACGCGCTGCGCCGCGCGCAGAACGGCGTTGACGGCGCGGGCGAGGAAGGCGAGGCGATCCTCGATGCCGAGGAGGCGCCGGGCGAGGGAGCTTCGGGTGAGGAGCCGGCGGCGCCCGCCGAGATCGACCAGGCGCGCTACGTGGCCATGGGCGCGGCCGAGCAGTTCATCCTCACCCTGTCCGAGAATGGCTACGGCAAGCGTACCTCGTCCTTCGAGTACCGGACCACGCGCCGCGGCGGCAAGGGCATCGTCGCCATGGCGGTGAACGATCGCAATGGCCCGCTGATCGCGTCCTTCCCGGTGGAGGAGGCGGACCAGATCATGCTGGTGACCGATGGCGGCCAGCTGATCCGCTGCCCGGTGAACGGAATCCGCATCGTCGGGCGCGGCAGCCAGGGCGTCATCGTGTTCGACACCGCCGAGGACGAGAAGGTCGTGTCGGTCGAGCACGTGACCGAGGAAGAGGGCGAGGAAGGCGAGGGGGCGGAGGGCTGATCGCCCGTCCCGCCACGCCGTCTTCCCGCCCTGAGGGGTATCACGCAGCGGCGCCCCACGGCGCCGTTGCCGTTTCAAAGCCATCCCTGGCACAATTTCGGGAAGCCTGACATGCGTCGCATCTGCGTCTTTCTCGGTTCCAACGCGGGCCGCCGCCCGGCCTATTTCGATGCCGCGACGGCGCTCGGCGGGTTGCTGGCGCGCGAGGGAATCGGCCTTGTCTATGGCGGCGCCTCGGTAGGGCTGATGGGCGCGCTGGCCAACGCGGCGGTGGAGGCCGGCGGCGAGGTCATCGGCATCATTCCCCAGCGGCTGGTCGAGAAGGAGATCGCGCACAAGGGCCTCTCGGACCTGCGCGTGGTCGGCTCCATGCATGAGCGCAAGGCACTGATGGCCGAACTGGCGGATGGTTTCGTCGCCCTGCCGGGTGGCATCGGCACGCTGGAGGAATTGTTCGAGGTGTGGACCTGGGCCCAGCTCGGCAGCCACGGCAAGCCGTGCGCGCTGCTCAATATCGACGGCTATTACGATCGGCTGCTGTCCTTCGTCGATCACGTGGTGGACGAGGGGTTCATGCGCGGGGCGCATCGCGACATGCTGCTGGTCGCGCAGACGCCCGAGCAGTTGATCGCCCGCATGCGCGACTACCGCGCGCCGAATGTGGTCAAATGGATCGCGCACGGCGAGCGCTGAGGGCTGCGCGGCCACGCGCACACGTCTTCCGCCCGCCTCTTCCGCATCCGCCTTCCGCATCCGCCTTCCGCGCGCGTCTGTTGCGCGCGTCTGTTGCCCGTGACGTGCGTCCGTGACTTGCGTCCGGCGCCGGAGGCGGCTAACGCTGGCCGCGCAATGAGAGATCGCTCATGAGCGCGACGCGCATCGCCTTCTATCCCGGCTCGTTCGACCCGCCGACCAACGGCCATCTGGAAGTCGCCCGCGCCGCCGCGCGCCTGGCCGACCGGCTGGTCATTGGCGTAGGCATCCATCCCGGCAAGACGCCGCTGTTCAGCGCGGCCGAGCGGCTGGACATGCTGCGCGAGGTGTTCGCTCCGATCGCCGCAGAGGAAGGCGCCGCTCTCGACTGCGTGACCTTCGGCAATCTGGTGGTGGACGCCGCGCAGGCGCATGGCGCGCATCTGCTGATCCGCGGCCTGCGCGACGGCACCGATCTCGACTATGAGATGCAGATGGCCGGCATGAACGCGACGCTGAAGCCGAGCGTGCAGACCGTCTTCCTTCCCGCGTCGCCCATGGCCCGCCCCATCACCGCCACTCTGGTCAGGCAGATCGCCGCCATGGGTGGGGATGTTTCCGCCTTCGTGCCGCCCGCCGTCCTTGCCCGGCTCAAGGTGCGCTTCGCGCGCGCCGACTAGCGGCGGGCGCCGCCCGCGACCCGCTCAACGGAGTTTCCCGCATGATCCGCAGCCTTTTCGCCGCTCTGGCCCTGACCTTCGCGCTCGCCCTGCCGGCGGCCGCGCAGGCGCCGAAGCTGCCGCCGAATGTCGATCCGCAGAACGCGATCATCATGGAGACCACCAAGGGTCCCGTGATCTTCGTGCTGCGCCCCGACCTCGCCCCCCAGCATGCCGAGCGTATCAAGACGCTGGCGCGCGAGGGCTTCTACAACAACGTGCCGTTCCACCGCGTGATCGAGGGCTTCATGGCCCAGACCGGTGACGGCCAGTTCGGCAACGGCACCGGGGGCTCGCGCTACCCGAACCTGCCGGCGGAATTCTCCAAGGTGCCGTTCACGCGCGGCACCGTCGGCATGGCGCGCGCCTCCAGCCCGAACAGCGCCAATTCGCAGTTCTTCATCACTTTCGGCGATGCCTCCTTCCTCAACGGCCAGTACACCGTGATCGGGCAGGTGGTCTCCGGCATGGAGAATGTGGACAAGCTCAAGCGCGGCGAGCCGGTCTCCAACCCGGACAAGATCATCTCGATGAAGGTCGCCGCCGACGCCAAGTGACGGGCGCCTGCGCCCGGCAGGCTCGCCTTCCCGCCGAGGGGGGCCAGCGTCCCGCTTCCCAGCTGACGGGCGCGCCGGCGCCCGGCTTTTTCCCTTTACCGCGCGAAGGGGGCCTCGTGCGCCCGACGTGCCCGAATTTCCAAGGAGAGACACATGTCCGATACCGCGAACTTCCTGCTGCTTGAGACGACGCAGGGCCCGGTCAAGATCCGCTTCCGTCCGGATCTCGCCCCCAACCACGTGGCCCGCATCGCCGAGCTCGCCACTGAAGGCTTCTACAACAACGTGCCGTTCCACCGCGTGATCGAGGGCTTCATGGCCCAGACCGGCGACGGCCAGTTCGGCAACGGCACCGGCGGCTCGGGCAAGAAGCTCAAGGCCGAGTTCAACAAGGGCCGGCATGTGCGCGGCACCGCCTCGATGGCGCGCGCGCAGAACCCCGATTCCGGCGACAGCCAGTTCTTCATCTGCTTCGGCGATGCCTCGTTCCTCGACGGCCAGTACACCGTGTGGGGCGAAGTGGTCGAAGGCATGGAGAATGTCGACAAGATCAAGCGCGGCGAGCCGGTGTCGAACCCGGACAAGATCGTCACGGCGAGCGTCTCGGCCGCCTGATCGCGCCCCTCCGCCGTTGCGTCATCCCGGACACGCGCGAGCGTGCTCCGGGATCGCTGTTTCTGGAACTGCCGGATCATGCGCGTCGACCTGTTCGATTTCGAGCTGCCGCCCGACTGCATCGCGCTGCGCCCCGCTGCGCCGCGCGATGCGGCGCGGCTGCTGGTGGTGCGCCCCGGCGCCGAGCCCGAGCTGACGGACGCGCAGGTGCGCGACCTGCCGGACCTGCTGGCCCCCGGCGACGCGCTTGTGGTGAACGACACCCGCGTCGTCCCCGCGCGGCTCGACGGCATCCGCCGGCGCGCCACTTCGCAGGGCGAGGGCGTGCAGGTGGAAGCGATGCTGCACAAGCGCCTCGGCCCGGATCTGTGGCTGGCGCTGGCCCGCCCGGGCAAGCGCCTCGCGGTCGGCGACGTCATCGAGTTTGCACCGCCGCAAGGGGTGCAGCGGCTGGTGGCCAACGTGGAGGCCAAGGGCGAGGGCGGGGAGGTCACGCTGCGCTTCGCGCTGGCCGGCGTGGCGCTCGACGCCGCCATCGCCGCCATCGGCCATATTCCGCTGCCGCCCTATATCGCCGCCAAGCGCCCCGACGATGCGCGCGACCGCGCCGATTACCAGACCATGTTCGCCAGCCAGGAGGGCTCGGTCGCCGCGCCCACCGCCGGCCTGCACTTCACGCCGGAACTGGTCCGCCGGCTTGAGGAGCGCGGCATTGCCACCCACCGCGTGACCCTGCATGTGGGCGCCGGCACCTTCCTGCCCGTGAAGGCGGACGACACCGGCGGTCACCGCATGCATGCCGAATGGGGCGAGGTCTCGCTTGAGACCGCCGATGCGCTGAACGCCGTGAAGGCGCGGGGCGGGCGGGTCGTCACGGTCGGCACGACAGCGACGCGCCTTCTGGAAAGCGCGGCCGCGGAGGATGGCACGCTGGCACCCTGGCGCGGCGAGACCGACATCTTCATCACGCCGGGCTACCGCTTCCGCTATGTCGAGGGGATGCTGACCAATTTCCACCTGCCGCGCTCGACGCTGGTGATGCTGGTCGCCGCCTTCATCGGCCACGGCCCCCAGAAGCGCGCCTATGCCCACGCCATCCGCACCGGCTACCGTTTCTATTCCTATGGCGACGCCTGCCTTTTGCTGCCACAAGCCCGCTCATGACCAACCTTGTTCCAACTGAATTCCATTACCGCCTGAATGCCACCGACGGCGCGGCGCGCCTCGGCGAGGTCGTGACGCCGCGCGGCATCGTCCACACGCCGGCCTTCATGCCGGTCGGCACCGCCGCCACCGTCAAGGGCATGTATCCCGCACAGGTGCGCGAGCTTGGCGCCGACATCGTGCTCGGCAACACCTATCACCTGATGCTGCGCCCCACCGCCGAGCGGATCGCCGAACTTGGCGGGCTGCATGCCTTCATGCGCTGGCCGCACCCGATCCTCACCGATTCCGGCGGCTTCCAGATCATGTCGCTGGCCAGCCTGCGGAAGATGAACGAGAAGGGCGTCACCTTTCGCTCGCATATTGACGGCAGCTATCACGAACTGTCCCCCGAGCGTTCGGTCGAGATCCAGGGCCTGCTCGGCTCGGACATCCAGATGCAGCTGGACGAGTGCGTGCGGCTGCCCGCCAGCCGGGAGGAAATCGCCCGCGCGCTGCAACTGTCGCTGCGCTGGGCCGAGCGCTCCAAGAAGGCGTTCGAGAGCCAGCCGAAGGGCCGGGCGCTGTTCGGCATCGTGCAGGGCGGCGACGTGCCGGCGCTGCGCGAGGAATCCGCGCGCGGGCTCATCGATATCGGCTTTCCCGGCTATTCCATCGGCGGCCTCGCGGTCGGCGAGCCGCAGGAGGTCATGCTGGCCATGATCGAGGCGGTGGCGCCGATCCTGCCGAGCGACAAGCCGCGCTACCTCATGGGCGTGGGCACGCCCGACGACATTATCGAGAGCGTGGCGCGCGGCGTCGACATGTTCGACTGCGTGATGCCGACCCGTGCCGGCCGTCACGCGCAGGCCTTCACCCGCTTCGGCAAGATCAACCTGAAGAATGCGCGCCACGCCAGCGACCCGCGCCCGCTGGACGAGGAAAGCGACTGCCCGGCCGCGCGCGACTATTCCCGCGCCTATCTCCACCACCTCATCCGCTGCGACGAGATGCTGGGCTCCATGCTGCTGACCTGGGTGAACCTCGCCTATTACCAGAGCCTGATGAAGGGCATTCGCGCGGCGATTGCCGAAGGCCGGTTCGAGGCCTTCAAGGCGCAGGTGAAGGAAGGCTGGGCGAGCGGCGATATTCCCGCCCGCTGAGCCCGCCTCAACGAAAATGGCCGGGCGCAGGGCCCGGCCATTCCTGGATGTCACTCAGCCCGAAGGTTTCAGGCCGATAGGCCTGAGGCCGATCAGCCGTGCAGCTTGCCGGCAATGGTGGCGACATGCTTGCCCTGGAAGCGGGCCCCGTCGAGTTCGATCTGCGAGGGCTGGCGCGAACCGTCGCCATCGGTGATGGTCGCGGCGCCGTAGGGCGAGCCGCCCTTGATTTCATCCAGGCCCATCTGGCCCTGGAAGGCGTAGGGCAGGCCGACCACGACCATGCCGTGATGCAGCAGGGTGGGGATAAAGCCGAGGATGGTGGATTCCTGGCCGCCATGCTGGGTGGCCGAAGAGGTGAACACCGACCCGACCTTGCCGACCAGCGCACCGGTGAACCACAGCCCGCCCGTCTGGTCGATGAAGCTGCGCAGCTGCGAGGTCACCGTGCCGAAACGGGTGCCCGAGCCGAAGATGATGGCGTCGTAATTCTTCAGGTCGTCGACCGTGGCGATCGGGGCGGCCTGGTCGAGCTTGAAGTGGCTCGCCTTGGCGACCTCTTCCGGCACGGTCTCGGGCACGCGCTTCACGTCGACCGTGGCGCCCGCCTCGCGCGCACCCTCGGCCACCGCATGGGCCAGCGTTTCGATGTGACCATAGGACGAGTAATAAAGGACGAGGACTTTAGCCATTTTGCAGCTCCTGGATCGGGTCGCGGGGATCGGGTTACGGGATATTGGCCGTGGCCCCGCCAAATTCGATGGCCGAAAGCTAGCCGCGCTGCAGGCATACCGGAAGCGGTATGTCCGACAGGACATCCTTGCGATAATGCAATTGCGAAAAGTGCGGGCAGACGCGCCTACTCCGGGCCCGCCGCCGCCCGTCGGCGGGCCGGGCCTCGTGCTCGCCTGTGCGTTGCGACAAAGCCGCGCCTCGCCCGGCTTGCCATCCGCCGGGGAAACCCTTAAGCCCCCTGTGCGTGGGAGCCCGTAGCTCAGCCGGTAGAGCACGTGACTTTTAATCATGGGGTCTCGGGTTCGAATCCCGACGGGCTCACCACGTTTTGCCCGCCGAATATCTCCCGTCGAACAGGAGCGCCCTCGTCCTGGCGGGCTATAGCGAGCCGGCGCCTTTGGCAGTGATCGCCGGTACCTTTGGCAGTGGCTATAGCGCGCCGGTATGGCGTGCCGGCATTTTTTGAAGTGTCATGCAGCGCCGCGTAGTGTCCCAAAGGCCAATGGCGACGGGGTGCGCTCCGAATCTTGTAACCCGCCGCGCACAGGCGGTTGCCAGACGTAACGTCATGCACATAACAATAATGACCCAACGGCCGGAGGGTACGGTGAGCGAGGCAAACAAGACGGTACCTGAGGACCCCGAGCGCGCGCGGCGGATGGCGGGCGATGCCGTCTCCTACTTCCTTGCCGTGACCATTTGGTCGTGTCAATGATGTTCAGTCGCTTCGCAAAACGACTGAACGGTCTATCGCGACCAATGCCTCATCAAGCTTTTGATTACGTTCAGCATTTTGCCTTTGCGAAATATGAGGCGAAATCGCCTCGCGTACTTTGCAGAACGGTGTTTTTTATGCGAAGGGACCGCCCGTGACGGTTGGAGCGCGAATCAGGGCGTGGCGAGAGGGGCAGAAGCTCACGCTCGCCGATCTCGCCGACCGTTTGGATATTGATATCTCGACGCAGACACTTGGGCGCTATGAGCGGGGCGCGAGACAGCCTGACGCCGAGTTCCTTCAAGCCCTCGTTCGGCTTGGATGCGATGCGGCTTGGCTGCTGACGGGCGTTCGGGGGTCGACCGATGATCGGCCGGAACCGTGGCAGCGTTTTTCCCCCGACGCCGAGTTGTTCGGGCGCATCACCGACATGATCGTCCGGACCTATCGTGACCTCAACATTCCGCTGGCGCCGGTCGATCTCGGCCGCATGACCGCGCAGAAATACGCCGTTATCACCGAGGCGACGGAAGACGCGGCCGAGCGCTTTACAATGGTCAAGCTGGTCGGCGTTCAGCTGCGCAACGAGCTCACGACATCCGAACCCGGCACCGGCAAACGCTTGGCCTGAGATTGATCATTGCCCAGCAGTCAACCATTACGAGAGCGATGGTATCCTGTTGGTTTAAATGCCCACTGCCTATGCATTAGATAGGCCCGCTTGATCGTGCGAAAAGGAAACCGCCCATGAGGCTTGCTGCTTTTGCTGCCACACTGTTCTTCGCCGGCTCTTCACTGCCGATCGCCGCTGAGGACATGGGTGTAATGGGCGCTGATGGCGTGATCCGACCTCAGTCTGCGGCAGAGGCAATGCCGTAGCGCGCGCCGGCAGAGCGTTTTCTGCCCCGCATCATTCTCAAGCCCAAACAGGACGTTGCAAAGGTTCTCGGCGCCCCGAAGTCCTGCGCAAAGGGAAAATACGGCGAAAAGTGCCAGTATCGCGGCGGCCAAGTGGAGATTGTCTAAATCGACGGTCGCGCGGACTGGATCACCTACAACGATCCGGCCGGCGTCGGCTTCTATCCCGCCGCGCTGACGATGCTCGGCCTCGATTGCCCTGTCGACACCAACAAGATCACCGCCGCCGTCGACAGTTTCGGCTGGAATGGCACCTGTCCCGGCCTGCACTCGGCCACGATCTTCGCTGGCGCCGGCTCCGCGCCCGGCGAACCCCACAATCGCCGCCTCGGCTACGTCTATCTCAAGGCTTTGACGCCATAAGCGATCACGATCACGGCCATTTCGGTCGCTGGATGGTCGCCCGCCGGCCATTCTGACGGTCCACTGCCAAAGGTTCTGTCATTTTTGATCGGATTTGGCGCCGTCGCTGCCAAAGGTGCACCCTATGGGGATTGTCGCGCGCACCCTTGCGCCTCAATGGTTTCCGTCGCCTCTGCGCTGGCGCTCTCTACTGCCAAATGAACGGGCCCCCTATACGGGCCGGCCTTAAGTCCGCGCCGGATCGGCAGCGGGGGACGGGGCGAGGATGGTGCGGAATTCCTCGGGCAGGGCGATATTGGCCGGCGCGTCGCGGAACAACGGCGCGATCTCTGCCGGCGTATAGCCGCCGGGTGCGCAGCCGATCGGCGTCAGTTCGAAGGTGAGGTCGGGCCGCGCCGCGACGAAGGTAAGGAAGCGGCGTACATATTTGCGGATCTCCTTGAGTGGCAGCCGCTGGATGTCCCAATCCATGACCGGAATGGCGAAGCTGGTGCCGGTGAGGCCAAAGGCCGCGCCCCATTCGGCATCGCGATTCTCATAGGCCCAGCGCGCCGCGCCGCTGGCATGAATCCCCGAGAGATTCGATCCGAATACAAAAACCGGCCGCGCCATCGTCTGCCTCCGTCAGTCTAGCTGAGCCCCGTGGCAGGGGCCGGGCTCAAGGGTTGGCCGTTGGCGGGGCAAGGCCAGCGGGAAACTTTTCGGGCCGCTGCGGCGTTAGAGCAAGCAGCGGTGGAGGGGGCCATGAATGCCAGGATTGTGGCTGGGCTGTGGGCGGGCGCGATGGTGATGGTGCTGGCATCCGGCGCCGGGCTCGCCCAGAATGCGGGCGGTTCCACCGGGGCGGGTGGCTCCACCCCCGATCTCTCGGCGGGCACGTCGACCGCGCCCTCGCGCCCCGTGCCCCGTACCGGCGTTCGCCAGCCGCCCCCCGGCCCGGCGCCGCAGGGCGCGGCGGCGCAGGTCATGCTACCCGACTGCTCCCCACCCAGTTGCGGCACGCCGCTGATCATGGGCCCCGCACGCGCCAGGCGCTGATCACTGTCCGCTCAGTGTCGCGTCATCGAATCCAGCGTCGTGATGACGAACTGGTGGAACCTGTCCATCGTGTCGATGCTGGTGTGGCTGATGTCCGGCACGTCGGAGAGATCGAAATTCTCCAGCTGGCCGCCATAGCCCGGCACCGCCTGGACCGGGCGGCCGAAACCGTCCTTGGCCCAGAAGTTGATGAACACCGCGACATTGTCCGGCACCGGCCCCGGTTCGGTGGCATCGAAGGTCACGCCGAGCACGATGGGCACCCCGCGCGCGCGCATCGCGGTTGCCACCTCGATGACCGCGTTGGCGCCGAGCGAATGGCCGATGAGGACCACCGGGCCGGTGTGCCCGCCCGACGCCCGTGCGGCGACCTGCTGGATCACCGTTTCGGCTTCGTCCCAGTTTTGGATTTCCACGGTATAGCCGCGCGCGGCGAGTTCCTGCGCGAGCTTGTCCATGCCGAGCGAGAACACGCCGAACAGACCGCGCAGGAGATAGACATGGGTATCGGCGCGGGTCGGCAGCGGCGCGTTGCCCTTCGCGGTGGGCGGGGCACCGGCCCAGGGCGGGCGCGTCAGGCTCGGCTGGGCCTCGGCCGGGGAGGCGAGGCCGGCAGCGGCGATCAGCAGGGCGAGGGCAAAGGCACGGCGTGACGGTTTCATTCCGCTCCCCGAGGCGCGATATCCATTTTGCCACCATGTGGCCGTGCGCACGGGATTTTGTCCACCATCCCCCGCGCGCCGGGCTACCTTCCCGCGCCCGCCCCAGGGCATTGCTTCGAGGAATTCCCATGCCCATCACACAGGCCGAGGTGCCCACTCTTCATGCCAGCCGCTACCTGCAGCAATTGTGCAAACACTGGGCGCACAAGCTGGAGGTCGCGTTCACGCCCGAACAGGGGCAGGTGACGCTGCCGGAGGGCGCGCGGGTGCACATGCGGGCGCTGCCCGGTGCGCTGGACCTGCGCATCGAGGCGCCGGACGGGCCGGTGCTGGAGCGGATGAAGGATGTCGTCGCCCGCCATCTCGACCGCTTCGCCTTCCGCGAGGCGCCGCTGCCGTTCGACTGGCGCGACGGGGCGTGAACCATCGGCCTACGGGCCGGCCTTGCGGATATGGAAGACCAGCGGCAGCGCGGCGGTTTCCTGCGCTTCGAGCACATGGCCGGTCGTGTGCACCAGATGGGGAATGTCGATCACCGCCATGGGGTCGGTGCATTCGACACGAATACGGGTTCCCGCCGCGGCGCGTTCCAGCGCCCGGCCCGTGTGCAGCGCGGGCAGGGGGCATTTCAGCCCCCGCAGGTCCAGCCGGACGATGTCGCCGGGCAGGGCCGGCCGTTCCGCGCTGCTCTCGCTCATTCCGCTCCCCGTTTCTCGCTGCGGCCGATATCGATGTCGGGCATGTCCGCGCGTTCGGCAACCGCAAAGAAGGGGCGCGGCGTCGAGGCTTCATCGACCGTGCCGATGGCGTCATGGCGATCCACGCCTTGACTTGGTGGCGCCGGCGCAGGAACTGGCGGGAGAGACGCTGGCGCGGGAGACACGGGGAGAATGACATGCGGCTGATCGGCTTTGCGGGCTGGAGTGGCGCCGGCAAGACCACGCTGCTGGCGCGGCTGATCCCGGTGCTGGTGGCGCGGGGGCTCACCGTTTCCACCATCAAGCACGCGCATCACAATTTCGATGTCGATACGCCGGGAAAGGATTCCCACACCCACCGCGTCGTCGGCGCCCGCGAGGTGCTGGTCGCCTCCGCCAATCGCTGGGCGCTGATGCACGAACTGCGCGGCGCGCCGGAGCCGGAGCTGCCGGACCTGCTGGCCCACCTCGCCCCGGTCGATCTCGTGCTGGTGGAGGGCTTCAAGCGCGACCATCATCCCAAGATCGAGATCCACCGCGCCGAAATCGGCAAGCCGTTCATTCACCCCGACGACCCCCATATCGTGGCCATCGCCTCGGACAGCCCGCTGCCGGAGGCGGCGCTGCCCGTGCTCGATCTGAACGATGCCGAGGCGGTGGCCGATGCTGTCGAGCATCACGCCGTGACGCTCGACAGCATCGCATGGCGTGTCGCCGATCACGCGGCGGGATAAGCTTGCAGGATCTGCTCGGCCGCCGCGAAATCCTCCGGCGTGTTGAGGTTGAGAAACGGATCATAGGGCATGACGGGCCAGTCGACGGCCACGGCCCCCGCGCGCGCCAGCCAGGCATCCACCCGGCGGATGCCCTGCTCGACCAGAAGGTGGCGCAACGCCCCGCGCGCCGCGATATTCCACAGCCCGATCACGCCATGCGCCCGCCCGCCGGACGTCGCGCAGGCCGCTCCGTCAGCGGCCGCCGCCGCCAGCCGCGCTACGAGGTCGGCGGGGAGAAACGGGCAGTCGGCCGGCACGGTGAGCAGGTAACGCGCCTGCGGCATATGCTCGGCCACATGGTCGAGCCCGGCGAGGATGCCGGCCAGGGGCCCGGGCGTATCCGGCAGGCTGTCCGGCACCAGCGGCAGATCGAGGCCGAAGCGCGCCGCCGGGCCATTGGCGTTGAGCAGCAGCGCATCCACCTGCGGGCCGATGCGGCGGTGGATTCGGGCCAGAACCGTGGCGCCGCCGAGCGGGCGCAGCGTCTTGTCGCCGCCGCCCATGCGCCGCGACAGGCCGCCGGCGAGGATGAGGCCGACCGGTCCTGATGTCACCGGGTCGGCCGGGTGAGCAGAAAGGCGGACACCGCGACGAAGGTCGCGCCGATCATGCCGAGCACCGGGGTCGACAGGCCGAGCAGCAGCAGGACGCCGAAGCTCGCCGCCATGCTCCCCGTGGCCACGAATTGCGCCCAGCGCGGCACCGCGCCGTTCTCCCGCCAGGCGACGACGGAAGGGCCGAGGCGCGGATGGGTCAGCAACCAGTTCTCGAAGCGCGGCGAGGAGCGCGAGAACAGCCAGGCGGCGAGGATGAGGAACACGGTGCCCGGCAGGCCCGGCAGGATGATGCCGAGAATGCCGACGCCAACGCACACCCAGCCAAGCGCAAACATCGCCCAGCGCATGGGTGACGTTACGGAATATTCATTCTGCTTTTTGTCATCGCGGGGATCCATCTGAGCCGTGCGCGCAAGTCCTTCCATCGTTGTCTCACACTCATCAGCCGGCACCGAGAAGCTTCACGGCGACATCACGCTCAAAGATGTGTAGCAAAACTCGGAGCGCGGCTCCACGCTCGCCGACTAGATCGGAATCATTCCGAACCACGTCTGCCGCGTCTTCGCGGGCGCGGGTGAGAAGATCGCCATGGACATCGAGCCGGGCGAGGCGGAAGCCGGGGAAGCCGCTCTGCCGGGTGCCCAGCACGTCGCCCTCGCCGCGCAGCCGCAGATCCTCCTCGGCCAGGAAGAAGCCGTCCTCGGAATGGCGCAGCGCCTCCAGCCGCTGGCGGGCGATTTCGCCGAGCGGGCGGCGGTAGAGCAGCAGGCAGGTCGAGGCGGCATCGCCCCGCCCGACCCGCCCGCGCAGCTGGTGCAGCTGGGCAAGGCCGAAACGCTCGGCATGCTCGATGACGATGATGCTGGCCTCCGGCACATCGACCCCGACCTCGACCACGGTGGTCGCCACCAAAAGCTGGGTCTCGCCGGCCGCGAAGGCGGCCATGGCGGCATCCTTCCCGGCGCCCTTCATCTTGCCGTGCACGAGGCCGACCTTGTCGCCGAAATGCATGGCCAGTTCGGCAAAGCGCGCCTCCGCGGCGGCGAGATCGGAAGTCTCCGATTCCTCCACCAACGGGCAGATCCAGTAGGCCCGCCGCCCTTCGGCCAGCGCGACGCCCAGCCGGGCGACCACGTCGTCGATCCGGTCGGAAGGAATGGCGCGGGTGTCGATCGGCTTTCGCCCCGCCGGCTTCTCGCGCAGCTCGCTGGAATCCATGTCACCGAAATAGGTGAGCACCAGCGTGCGCGGGATCGGCGTCGCCGTCATCACCAGCACGTCGACTGCCTCCCCCTTGGAGGCCAGCGCCAGTCGCTGGTGCACGCCGAACCGGTGCTGCTCGTCGACAATGGCCAGCGCGAGATCGCGGAATCGCACCCCCTCCTGGAACAGCGCATGCGTGCCGATGACGAGATCGACCTCGCCCTGCGCCAGCGCCGCGAGAAGGGCGTCGCGGCTGCGCCCCTTCTCCCGCCCGGTCAGCAGCGCGACCGTGAGCCCGGCGGCCTGCGCCAGCGGGGCGATGGTCTTCATGTGCTGGCGGGCAAGAATTTCCGTCGGCGCCATCAAGGCCGCCTGCCGGCCGGCCTCGATCACCGTGGTGGCCGCGAGCAGCGCCACCACGGTCTTGCCGGAGCCGACATCGCCCTGCAGCAGGCGCAGCATGCGGTCATTCGAGGCGAGATCGGCGCGGATCGCCGCCAGCGCCTCGCTCTGCGATCCGGTGAGCGAGAAGGGCAGGGCGGTCAGAATGGCGCGCGCCAGCCGGCCATCGCCGAGGCTGGGACGGCCGACCTGCCTTGTGGTGCGTGCCCGCACCAGCGCCAGCGCCAATTGCCCGGCGAGCAGCTCGTCATAGGCGAGGCGGCGCCAGGCCGGGCCCTCGGGCGCGGCGTCCTGCGAATCGTGCGGCTGGTGCACCTTGGCGAGCGCGGCGTGGAAGCCGTAGGCCGGCTCGGCTGCCTGCCATTCCGGCAGGTCGCCCGTGTGCGCCAGCGCCGCCTCGACGGCGCGGCGCACATGGCCGTGGCCGAGCCCCTCCACCAGCGGATAGACCGGCTCGATCGGCGGCAGCTTGGCCAGCCCGGCGGCATCCACCACCCGGTCGGGATGGGTCATCTGCATCATGCCGTCATAAAGCGTGACGGTGCCCGATATCCAGCGCGTCTCGCCGACCGGCAGCAGGCGCTCCATCCAGCTGCGATCGGCCTTGAAGAAGGCCAGCACGATGTCACCCGTCGCGTCATGGGCATAGACGCGATAAGGCGCGCGCGAGCCGGGCGGGGTCGGGGCGTGGCGGTCCACATGGATTTCCAGCGTCACCACCGTATCGGGCACCACCTCGGCAAGTGTGGGGCGGGCCCGCCGGTCGATGGTGGAGGCCGGCAGATGCATGAGCAGGTCGAGCACCCGCGCGCCCTCCTCCCGCCCGAGCAGGCGGTTGAACGACTTGGCGAGCTTCGGGCCGATGCCCGGCAGGCCGGTGATCGGGGCGAAATAGGAATTGAGAATGTCCGGCCGCATGATCGGGGAAGGTGGACGAAGGCGGCGCCCGGTGCAATGCGGCGGGGGAACGGCGTGAGGAATCCTGCGCGGAATTCCGCATCGATGCGGGGCGCGTACGGCTTGTCCGGGAAGCAGAGGACCCCATTTCCCGGACACGCGACGCCGCAGGCGGCGCGTCGATCCGGGATCCAGCGGAAACCCTTTTGCATTGCCGTGGTCAGATGAATGCAGGTCCTCGCCCAATGCCTACCTGACAGAGCGGGCAGGGCGCGCTAAACACTCGCCCTTTCCCGGCCTTGAGGCACGAGCAGCGAGCACAGATGACCGGAACCACCCTTTCCAGCGCGGGGCTGGATCCCCGCCGCCGCCGCATCCTGTTTCGCGCCTGGCATCGCGGCACGCGCGAGATGGATCTGCTGATGGGGCGTTTCGCCGACGCGCACCTGCCCACGCTCAGCGAGCCGGACGTCGCCGACTTCGAATTGCTGATCGAGGTGGAGGACCCGGACCTGTTCGGCTGGCTCGGCAGCGGCACGCCGGAGCCCGGTTTCGACACACCCGTTTTCCACCGCTTCCGGCAGTTCCACCTGTCGGGTGAGGGCGTTCCCGAGATATGAAGACCCCGCACGCATGAAGACGCCGCTCTCCACCCTCTCCACCCGCCTCGCGCCGGGCCGCACCCTCACGCTCGCCAATGTGCCGGGCGGCATGGAAGGGCTGGTCGTGGCCGACCTCGCGCGCGCGTTGGCCGCCCGCGAGGATGCCCCTTGGCCGACGCTCATCGTCATCTGCCGCGATGGCGAGCGCATGGGCGAACTGGAGCGCGCGCTGTCCTTCTTCGCGCCCGGCGTCGAGGTGCTGCCATTCCCGGCCTGGGACTGCCAGCCCTATGATCGCGCCTCGCCGCATGGCGACATCGTCGCCCGCCGCATGACGACGCTGGCCCGCCTTGCCCGCGTGAAGGGCCGTGCGGCCGGCTCCATCGTGCTGACCACGGTCAACGCGGTACTGCAGCGCGTGCCGCGGCGCCAGATGGTGGCGACGCAGTCTTTCTCGGCGGCGCCGGGCAATGCGCTCTCGCTCGACGAGGTGGTGGCCTGGGCCGAGGTGAACGGCTTCATGCGCAATTCGACCGTGCGCGACACCGGCGAATATGCCGTGCGCGGCGGCATTGTCGACCTGTTCCCGCCGGGACTGGCGGCGCCGGTGCGGCTGGACTTCTTCGGCGACACGCTGGAATCGATCCGCTCCTTCGACCCCGAGACCCAGCGCACGGCGATGCAACTGCGCGCGCTCGATCTGGTGCCGATGAGCGAATTGCAGCTCACCACCGAGACCATGCGCCGCTTCCGCATGGCCTATATCGCCCAGTTCGGCGCGGCCCAGCGCGGCGACCTGCTCTATGAAGCCGTGAGCGAGGGCCGGCGCTATCCCGGCATGGAACACTGGCTGCCGCTGTTCCATGAGGGGCTCGACACGCTGTTCGACTACGCGCCCGATGCGCCCATCGTCATGGAAGCGCAGGGCGGGGAGGCGGCCACCTCCCGGCTCGACCAGATCGCCGACTATTACGACGCCCGCCGCCACGGGCTGGAGCACGGCGGCGGCGCCTCGCCCTACAAGCCGCTGCCGCCCAACGCGCTCTACCTCACCGCCGAGGAATGGGAGCGCCGGCGTGGGGCGGCGGCCAACATCGCGCTGAGCGCCTTCGCGCTGCCCGAATCGAAGGACGTGCTCGACCTCGACGGCCGCCCCGCGCGCTCCTTCGCGCCCGAGCGGGCGGATCCCGACGCCGCGCTGTTCCAGATCGCCGCCGACTATCTGCGCGACACGGCCCGGAAGAAGCGCACCATTCTCGCCGCGTGGTCGGACGGTTCGCGCGATCGCCTCGCCACGGTGCTGGCCGACCACGGGCTGAAGGGCACGCAGACGGTGGGCACGCGCGACGCCGCGGAGGCCCTGCCCAAGGGCGTCATCGCCCTCGGCGTGCTGGGCATCGAGAGCGGCTTCGAGACCGACCAGCTGGCGGTGATCGGCGAGCAGGACATTCTCGGCGACCGCCTCGTGCGCCCCAAGCGCAAGGCGCGCCGGCCGCAGGATGTCATCGCCGAACTCACCTCGCTCACCGCGGGCGATCTCGTCGTGCATGTCGACCACGGTATCGGCCGCTTCGTCGGGCTGAAGACCATCGAGGCGATGGGCGCGCCGCACGACTGCCTCGAAATCCACTATGCGGAGGGCTCCAAGCTCTTCCTGCCGGTGGAGAACCTCGAACTGCTGTCGCGCTACGGCTCGGAGGACACCGAGGCGCAACTGGACCGGCTGGGCGGCGGCGGCTGGCAGGCGCGCAAGGCGCGGATGAAGAGCCGCATCCGCGAGATGGCGGCCGAACTGATCAAGATCGCCGCGCAGCGTCAGCTGCACGAGGCGCCGCGCCTCGTGCCCGCGACCGGCATCTATGACGAATTCCGCGCCCGCTTCCCCTATGAGGAGACCGAAGACCAGGAAGCTGCCATCGAGGCGGTGTTCGAGGATCTCGGCTCCGGCCACCCGATGGACCGGCTGGTGTGCGGCGATGTCGGCTTCGGCAAGACCGAGGTGGCCCTGCGCGCCGCCTTCGCGGTGGCGCTGAACGGCAAGCAGGTGGCCGTGGTGGTGCCCACCACGCTGCTCGCGCGCCAGCACTTCCGCACCTTCTCCGCGCGCTTCAAGGAGCTGCCCGTCGTGGTGCGGCAGGCCTCGCGGCTGGTGACGGGCAAGGAGCTTTCCGACACCAAGAAGGGGCTGGCGGACGGCACGGTCGACATCGTGGTCGGCACCCATGCGCTGCTCGGCAAGTCGATCGCGTTCAAGGATCTCGGCCTCGTCATCGTCGACGAGGAGCAGCATTTCGGCGTCGCCCACAAGGAGAAGCTGAAGCAGCTGCGCGCCGATGTGCACGTGCTCACCCTTACCGCCACCCCGATCCCGCGCACGCTGCAACTGGCCATGACGGGCGTGCGCGAGCTGTCCATCATCGCGTCGCCCCCGGTCGACCGGCTGGCGGTGCGCAGCTTCGTCACCCCGTTCGATCCCTTGATCGTGCGCGAGGCGCTGCTGCGCGAGCGCTATCGCGGCGGGCAGAGCTTCTATGTGTGCCCGCGCATCGAGGACCTCGGCGAGGTGAAGGACTTCCTCGACAAGCAGGTGCCCGAGGTGAAGGTGGCGGTGGCGCACGGCCAGATGGCGGCGTCGCAGCTGGAAGAGATCATGTCCGCCTTCTATGACGGGCAGTTCGACGTGCTGCTCTCCACCACCATCGTGGAATCGGGCCTCGATATCCCGACCGCCAACACGCTGATCATCCACCGCGCCGACATGTTCGGCCTCGCCCAGCTCTACCAGCTGCGCGGGCGCGTCGGCCGCTCGAAGACGCGCGCCTACGCCATCTTCACCCTGCCCACCGAGAAGGCGCTGACCACGCAGGCCGAGCGCCGCCTCAAGGTGCTGCAGTCGCTCGATACGCTGGGCGCCGGCTTCCAGCTGGCCAGCCACGATCTCGACATTCGCGGCGCCGGCAACCTGCTCGGCGACGAGCAGTCGGGCCACATCAAGGAAGTCGGCTACGAGCTTTACCAGGAGATGCTGGAGGAGGCGATCGCCAACCTCAAGGCGGGCATCACCGCGCCGGTGGCCGACAAGTGGTCGCCGCAGATTTCCATCGGCACGCCGGTGCTGATCCCGGAAGACTATGTCGCCGACCTGCATGTGCGGCTCAGCCTCTACCGCCGGCTGGCGGATCTGGAGACCGAGGCGGAGATCGAGTCGATCGGCGCCGAGCTGGTGGACCGCTTCGGGCCCTCGCCCGAGGAGGTCGACCAATTGCTCAAGCTGGTGCGGATCAAGGCGTTCTGCCGCCGCGCCAATGTGGAGAAGGTCGATGCCGGCCCGCGCGGGGCGGTGCTCACCTTCCGCGACGGGCGCTTCCCCAACCCGGCGGGCTTCATCGCCTATGTCGGCAAGCCGCATGTGGTGGCGAAGATGCGGCCGGACGGCAAGGTCGTGTTCTCGGAAGACTGGCCGGACGCCAATGCGCGCCTCAAGGGAACGACGCAGATCCTGCGGGAGCTGGCGAAAATCGCCGAGCAGGGCGCCCGGGCCGCCTGATGTCTTGACGCCGTGGCGTCGTCCCGGACGGCCGGCAGGCCGATCCGGGATCGCTCGCGCAAGGACGCGCGGGAGGCCTCAGAACGGCGTGCCGGAGATTGGCCCGTCATAGGCGCCGTCGCTGTCGGGCAGGATGTCCGCGTCATTGTCCGAGCCGGGCCCGGAAAAGTCGGGCGTGTCGCCGCCGGCCTGGTTCATGTAGTCCTGGCTCTTGTCGGAGCCGGGCTTGTCCGGCAGCGGGCCGTAATCGAGATAGTTCGGGTTGTTGATCGTCGGGATCTTGATCTCCACCCCGCCCTCGCCACCGGGCTGCGGCTGGGCATGGGGATGGACGGTGATCGACTGCTGGGCGCTCGCGGGAACCGCGCCGGCGGCGCAGAGCCCGATCACGAAAAGCGCAGCGTAACGCATGGGCGAACTCCACATCATCGCGAGGCTGGCCGATGCCGCCCTTGCCTTGCGGCGGGCGTGCTGCAGCCGCCCTTAAGGAACCTTTTCCGGCGAGGCTGTCCAGCCCTTCATGGCAAGAGGGTCAACGAAACCGGCGCGCCGTGGCCCGCTTTCCTCATCCCTCCCATCCCCTCGGGTCATGCCGCACGCGCAATTTGGGGCTCAGCTGCCCGGCATGCGCCACCAGCTTTCCGCCAGCGTGCCGTTGAGCGAAACATCCTTCGGCCGCTCGATCCGCCGCCAGCGGGCGATCCAGTCGCCCGGCGTGTAGAACAGCGGCAGCGAGAAGCGGGCGGAGATCAGCACCCGGTCGAGCGCGCGCACCGCCGCGACGAAACCGTCGCGCTCGCGCTCCGCCAGCAGCGCCGCGATCATCGCGTCCGCGGCGGGGCTCTTCAGTCCCATGAAATTGCGGGTGCCCGGCGTGTCGGCGGCCTCCGAGCCGAAATAGAAGGCCTGCTCGTTGCCGGGCGAAAGCGACTGGCTCCAGATATAGGGCACCATGTCATAATCGTAACTGCGCTTGCGGCTCTCGAACTGCACATTGTCGACCAGCCGGATGTTCAGCCCGACGCCGGCCCGCCGCAGCATGCTCTGATAGGCGATGGCGAGGCGCTCCTGGTCCTTGGTGCCGACCAGAACCTCCGGCGCGAACGGCCGGCCGCGCGGATCCAGCAGCGTGCCCCGGCGCAACTGCCAGCCCGCCTCGGCAAAGAGATCCAGCGCCCGCTTGAGCTGCCCCCGGTCGCGCCCCGAACCGTCGGAGGCCGGCGGGCGCCACGTGCCGTCCATCACGGCGGGCAGCACCGCATCCGGGAACGGGGCAAGCAGCTCGCGCTCGCGCGGCTCCGCCGGCCGGCCCAGCGCGGAAAGCTCGGAAGCGTCATAGAAGCTGCCATTGCGCCGGAAGAGGCCGAAATAGAGGTTCTGGTTGGCCCATTCGGCATCGAACAGTTCCACCATCGCCGCGCGCACCCGCACGTCCGTGAACATCTCGCGCCGCATGTTGAACAGCAGCGCCGAATAGGCCTTCGGCCGCCCGTTGCCGACCTCCTCGGTGACGATCCGCCCGTCGCGCACGCCGGGAATGTCATAACCGGTCTTCCAGCGGCCGGGGTCGGTCTCGAAGCGGATATCGTAGAGCCCGCGCTTGAACGCCTCGAACTGGCCGTTCACATCGCGGTAGAAATCATAGCGCAGCGTGTCGACATTGAAATTACCGCGATTGACCGGCAGGTCGCGGCCCCAATAGGCGGGGTTGCGCGCCAGCGTCACGCTTTCGCCCGGCTTCACCTCCACGGCGGTATAGGGCCCGCTGCCGAGCGGTGGCGTGAAGCTGGTCTGGTCGAACCTCGCCTCGTCGGTCGCGTGGCGGGCCAGCACGGGCATCAGCGCGAGGATGAGCGGCAGTTCGCGGTCCTCCCCTGTGAAATCGAAGCGGATCGACAGCGGTCCCGTCACTTCGGCCCGCGCCACCTTGCCGTAAAAGCTGCGATGGTTGGGCCGGCCCTTGCTGCGCAGCAGGTGGAAGGAGAACAGTACGTCCTCCGCCGTCACCGGGGCTCCGTCGGAAAAACGCGCGCGCGGATCGAGGGTGAAGGCGACATAGCGCCGGGCCTCGTCGGTCTCCACCGTGCGGGCGATCAGGCCGTAGCAGGTGAACGCCTCGTCCGGCGAGCGCGCCATGAGGGCCTCGACCACGTTCCAGCCGACAATGGGCGGAACCGTGCCGCGCACGATGAAGGGGTTCAGGCTGTCGAAGCCGCCGACCACGCCCTGAACCAGCCGCCCGCCCTGTGGCGCCTGCGGGTTGACGCTGGCATAATGGGCGAACCCGGGCGGGTAGAGCGGCGCCCCGTGCATCGCAAGGCCGTGCTGCGGGCCCGCGAGAGGTGCGGGCCGGGATGTCGCGACAACCTGCGCGCGCGCGGAACCGCTCATGAGCACGCCCGCGCCGGCAATTGAACCATTGCGCAGGAAGGCGCGTCGGGTGATATCGGACACGCTTCCGCTCCTTGGCCACCACAGATTCGACTCGCGCTTACGTCAGCATGTCTAGCACGAACGGATGTCCGCACATGGCCACGGGTCACTGTCTCGCCTCAATTGGGCCCGAGACACCCCGTGTCCCCACGCTGGCGTCGAGACGTCCGTCAACCTCAATCCCGTTGCGGGCCGAACGACAGGAATAAGATATGATCAAACGCTCGACACTCGCGCGCAATGTGGCTGGCGCCGTTCTGGTGCTGGCGCTCACCGGCACCGCCGCCTACGCCCAGTCTCAGCAGCCCGCCCAGCCCGCGAAACCCGCTGCTCCGGCGAAAACCGCGCAGACCAAGCCGGCCGCCAATGCCCCGGCGCCCGCCCAGGCCCAGCCGGCGGCCCCCGCCGGCCAGCAGCAGGCCGCTGCGCCGCAGATCCCGGCGATCCCGATCCCGTGGGTGAAGCGCTGCCAGGAAGAGCCGTCGATCAAGAAGGAGGTCTGCAACATGGAGCAGACCATCATCACCGATACCGGGCAGTTCCTCGTCCGCTTCGGCATTTTCGAGATCAAGGACGACCCGAAGAAGGCGTTCATCGTCTCCTTCCCGACCGGCCTCCTGCTGCGCAACGGCTTCCGCGTCGCGCTCGCCAATGAGCAGCCCGTGCTCGGCACCTTCATCATGTGCGACCAGCAGGTTTGCCGCGGCGACATCCAGGTCGACCAGGGCTTCATCGACCGCATGAAGAAGGCGCCCGGCCTGACGCTGCAGGTCGCCAACGCGGTCGGCCGCATCATCAGCTACCCGATCGGTCTCGGTGACTTCGCCAAGATCTATGACGGCCCGCAGACCGACCCGAAGGTGTTCGACGAGCAGGTCAAGAAGATCCAGGACCAGGTCAAGGCCCGCCAGGACCAGGTGAAGTCCGAAGCCGAGGCCCGCGAGCAGCAGACCAAGGCCGGCCTCGAGAAGCTCGGCGCCGAGAAGCTCAAGGGCGCCCAGCCCGCGCAGTGAGCTTCGCGCTCCCCGAGGTGGCTCCCCAAGGAGCGCTTCCAAAGGGGCGCTCCCAAAGGGGCGCTTCCCGGGTTCACGAACATGAACGCCCGGCCAGCTGGCCGGGCGTTTTCATTTTGCGGCAGTCGATTCCCATTTCGGGCCAGCCACCCGCGCCCGGGCGGCCGTGCCGGGCGGGCTATTGCAGCCGTTCGCTGCGCACCCGCCAGCCGCCATCGCCATCCGCCACCAGCATCTCCTCGACCTGCGGATGGCGCACCGGCTCGCCCGAGGTGTCGAGTTCGAGATTCTGCTCGGAGACATAGGCGACGTATTCCGTCTCCGCGTTCTCGGCGAGCAGATGGTAGAAGGGCTGGTCCTTGGTGGACGGGCGGATGTTTTCGGGGATCGAATCCCACCACTCATCGGTGTTCGAGAATTCGGGATCGACGTCGAACACCACGCCGCGGAAGGAATAGTGGCGATGGCGGACAACCTGTCCGATACGATATTTCGCCTGCCGCTCCTTCATCATCCCGTCCGCCTTTCCTGTGGCGCGACCCGTACGGGTCGTGTGGGGGCCTGTCAACCGGGCAGCCCGTTCTGCGCCCATGCCCAATGATCATGCAACGAGCGTGCCCTGCACCGCCTTTCAAACAGCAATTGACCGTTCCGGGGTAACTCGGTAGCCAAGCGCCATGGCCGACGTCCTGGCGCTAGCGCTTCCGTTTTTCGGAGTCATTTTCCTCGGCCTCGGCTGCGGCCGGTTCGCGCGCATCCCCGAGAGCGGGCTCGCCTGGCTGAGCTTTTTCATCATCTATGTCGCCCTGCCGGCGCTGTTCTTTTCCCTGGTGGCGCGCACGCCGTTCCACGAACTGACCAATGGCCGCTTCATCGCCGCCACCACGCTCTCGACGGCGACCTGCTTCGCGCTCTCGCTCGCCGTCGGCCTGTGGCTCCGGCGCGGCAACCTGCCCGAGGCGACGATCGCCGCGATTCTGGGCTCCTATGCCAATGTCGGCTACATGGGCCCCGGCCTGACGCTCGGCGCGCTGGGCGCGGGCGCGTCGGTGCCCACCGCGCTGATCTTCGTGTTCGACAGCCTGTTCTTCTTCACCATCGTGCCGATCCTGATGGCGATCGGCGGGCGCGACCGGCACAGCCTGGGGGCGACCGCGTGGCTTGTGGTCCGCCGGGTGGTGACGCACCCGTTCAATGTGGCCACCTTTCTCGGCGTGTTCGCCGCCTATATCGAGTTCCACCCGCCGGCGGCGATCGAGAAGACGCTGGAATTCCTGCGCAACGCCGCTGCGCCCTGCGCGCTGTTCACGCTCGGCGTCTCGGTGGCGCTACGGCCGATGAACCGCATGGCGAGCGAGGTGCCGGCGCTGCTCTTCATCAAGCTCGTGGTGCATCCCGGGCTGGTCTGGCTGGTGCTGACGACGGTCGGCGGCTTCGATCCCGTGTGGATCGCCACGGCGGTGCTGATGGCCTGCCTGCCGCCCGCGCTCAACGCCTTCATCATGTCCAAGCAGTACGATACCTATGTCGAGGGCGCTTCCGGCGGCGTGCTCATCGGCACCGTCGTCTCGGTGCTGACCGTGACGCTGATGCTCTATGTGCTCCAGCACGACATGCTGCCGCTGGCCCTGCGCTGACGCGCTTTCCAATCGCGAAAGTTCAGCGCCTTTCGCGGAACGCGCGTTAGAGCGGCTTGCCTGCCACGAGGCGCGGCAGGTCGCGCGTCGGGCCCACGCCCTGTCGCATCACCGCGCGGCGCAGGACGGGCGAGCGGCCGAGCAACCACAAGCCGAGCCCGCGCATGCCGGCGACGGGCAGGAAGCCGGTCAGCAGCGAGCGGTTGAACAGGTCGACGGCGAAGCTGCGGCTCTCCACATCCGCGCGGCGGCGGCGCTCATAGGCCTCGCTCACACCCGGTCCGCCAATATCCTCGCCCGCCTTCGCCGCGGCGCCGGCCAGTTCGGCCAGCGTCGCCGCGTCGCGTATGCCGAGATTGAGCCCCTGCGCACCGATCGGCGGGATGATATGCGCCGCCTCGCCGATGAGCGCGATGCGGCCCCTGGCGAAGCTCTTGGCGGTACGTGCACTGAGGGGAAAGGCGCCGCGTGGCGAATCGAGTCGCATGGCGCCGAGAACCGAGCGCGCCTTGCGCTCCATCACCCGCGCGAAGCCCGGTTCGTCAAGCGCCATCAGTTCCTTCGCCTCGCGCGGCGACACCACGCAGACGATGCTGGAACGGTTGCCCGGCAGCGGCACCAGCGTGAACGGGCCGGTTTCGGTGTGGAACTCGGTCGAGACCTCGCCATGGGCGCGCGTATGGGCGAGCGTGGCGGTGACGGCCACCTGCGGGTAATCATGCGCGCGCAGCTCGATGCCCGCGGCCTGCCGGCAGGGTGAATTGCGCCCGTCCGCGGCAGCCACCAGCGCCACCGCCACCTCGCGCCCGTCATCGAGTTCGAGCCGCACGGCATCGCCCGCATCGGTGATGCGCAGGAGGCTCGCCTCCAGCCGCGCGATGGCGGGCACGTCGGCCACCGCCGCGTCGAGCGCGGCGAGCAGCGTTTCATTCTCCAGGTTCCACGCGAAAGCTTCGAGCCCCAGCTCGCCGGCGCGGAAATCCACCTCGGGCGCGCGCAGCAGGCGCTGTGTTGCATCGATGAGCCGCATCACCCGCAGCGGGGCGGCATCCGGGCGCAGCCGGTCCCACACGCCCAGGGTGCGCAGCGCCATCACCGAGCCGTCCATCAGCGCGGTCGCTCGCGGGTCCGGCGCGCGGCGCGGCGCCACCAGCATGACATTCAGGCCGGCGGCCGCAAAGGCGAGGGCGGCAACGAGCCCGCTCGCCCCCGCGCCGATGACGGCAACGCTACCGATGCCGGTATCCCCGGCTGGGTTTGCTGATGTCATTGCGCCGCTCCGTATCATCGTTACGCGCTCCACCTTCGCCCCGGACCAAAACTGGTTATAAGCATAGGCCGAAGTGTGGGATAAGCAGGGCCGCATGGTCTGGCAATGCGGATCAATGCGGGCACGTGCTATATGCAGGACGATGAACCAAGCAATGACGACCGGAGCAAGCGACCGGCCGCGGGAGGAGATGCCATGGCGGTAACGACCAAATCGCTGGTGGACAAGGCGCTGGCCGAGCGTCCGACCCGTCGGCAGACGGTCGCTTTTGCCGTGCATCTGTTCACCGCCTCGGGCGCGGTGTGCGGGCTGCTGGCGCTGATCGCGGCGGTCGAAGGCAACTGGGCGTTGATGTTCGCCTGGCTCGGCGCGGCCCTGTTCGTCGATGGCATCGACGGCAGCATGGCCCGCAAGGCGCGGGTGGGAGAAGTGCTGCCGCGCTGGTCCGGCGAGACGCTCGATCTCGTCGTCGACTATCTCACCTATGTGCTGGTGCCGGCCTTCGCCGTCGCCATGGGCGGGCTGATGCCGGCCTGGATGGCGGTGCCCGCCAGCGCGGCGATCCTGCTGACCAGCGCGCTCTATTTCGCCGACACCGAGATGAAGACCGACGACCTGTATTTCCAGGGCTTTCCGGCCGTGTGGAACCTCGTCGTGTTCTATTTCTTCCTCATTCCGATGAACTCCTGGGTCATCGCCCTCATCATCGCCGGGCTGTCGGTGGCCACCTTCCTGCCGATCAAGTTCGTGCATCCCTTCCGGGTGGTACGGCTGCGCTTCGTCACCATCGCGCTGCTGGCGCTGTGGGCCGTGCTCGGCGTTACTGCTGTTGTGGAAGGGCTGAAGCCGCCGGTCTGGGTGACGGTGGGTCTGGGCCTGTGCGCCGTTTATTTCCTGCTGTTCGGCCTCATTCCCTTCCGTCGCAAGGCGTCGACCTGACAGCCCGTGCGGCCGGCCGCTCGCCTTATCCCATCCCGACCGGACCATCCGGAGAGTGACGATGCCTGCAGCGATACGTGTTCACCAGATCGGCGGCCCCGAGGTTCTGAGCTTCGAGGACATCACCGTCGGCGCGCCGGGGCCCGGCGAGGTGAAGCTGCGCCACACCGCCATCGGGCTCAACTTCGTCGACACCTATTTCCGCAGCGGCCTCTACAAGGCCCCGAACGGGCTGCCCTTCATCCCCGGCAGCGAGGCGGCGGGCGTCGTGCTGGAGGTCGGGGAGGGCGTGAGCGACTTCGTGCCGGGCGACCGCGTCGCCTATGGCACCGCTTTCGGCGCCTACAGCACCGAGCGCCTCGTCTCCGCCGCGCAGATCCTCAAGCTGCCGAAGACCATTTCCGACGAGACGGCGGCGGCAATGATGCTCAAGGGCATGACCGCCCGCTACCTGCTGCGCCAGACCCACCCGGTGAAGGCCGGCGATACCATTCTCGTTCACGCGGCCGCCGGCGGCGTCGGTCTCATCCTCTGCCAGTGGGCGGCGCATCTGGGCGCCACGGTCATCGGCACGGTAGGCTCGGCCGAGAAGGGCGAACTCGCCCGCGCCAATGGGGCTGCCTATGTGATCAACTACCGCGAGGAGGATTTCGCCGCCCGCGTGAAGGAGATCACCGAGGGCGGCCTGTGCGACGTGGTCTATGATGGCGTGGGGCAGGCGACCTATCCCGCCTCGCTCGATTGCCTGCGCCCGCGTGGCCTGTTCGCGAGCTTCGGCAACGCCTCGGGCGCGATCGAGAATTTCAGCCTGCTCACGCTGTCGCAGAAGGGCTCGCTCTACGCGACGCGGCCGACCCTCGCCACCCATGTGGCGACGCGGCAGGCGCTGCTCGCCAATGCCAATGACCTGTTCGAGGCGGTGGGTTCGGGCGTGGTGAAGATCACCATCGAGCAGCGCTACCGGCTAGCCGACGCGGCCGAGGCGCATCGCGACCTGGAAGGGCGGCGCACCACGGGCTCGACGGTTCTGCTGCCCTGAGCCACATGTGGCTTCTGGCGAAAAACGCGTCAGAAATCGGACCGGACGGACCAGACTTTAGGCTTGCTCCGGCAACGGAGCGTGCCATGCTTTCCGCGTGTCCCTCCGTACCCTGAGACCGCATGAGCAGCGCGCCGCACGCCATTTCAGGCAAGTCGCCCCGACTGAGCCCTTCGCCCTGCCGCGCTTTCCGGGATGCCGCGCATGGCTGAGAACGCCCCGGCGAACGCGCTGCCGGCCTCGCTTCTGGAAGCGGTCGGCCTCACCAAGCGGTTCGGTGCCCTTGTCGCCAATGATCACGTCAGCCTCGCCATCCGCGCGGGCGAGACGCACGCGCTGCTGGGCGAGAACGGCGCCGGCAAGTCGACGCTGGTGAAGATGATGTGCGGGCTGCTGCAGCCCGATTCGGGCGAATTGCTCTATGACGGCGCGCCGATCGTCTTCCCGGACCCCGCCACGTCCCGCGCCCGGGGGGTGGGCGTGGTGTTCCAGCATTTCGCGCTGTTCGACGCGCTCACCGTGGTCGAGAATGTGGCACTCGGGCTGGCCGGTCACGAGCCGCTGGCGACGCTCGCGGCGCGGATCGAGGATTGCGTGCATCGCTACGGCCTGTCCGTCGAGCCCTACCGGCGGGTCGGCGAACTCTCGGTGGGTGAGCGCCAGCGGGTCGAGATCGTGCGCTGCCTGCTCGGCGACCCGCGCGTGCTCATTCTGGACGAGCCGACCTCGGTGCTCACGCCCGATGAATCGGAGAGCCTGTTCCGCACCGTCGACCTGCTGACCGGCGAGGGCCGGGCGGTGCTGTTCATCAGCCACAAGCTCGACGAGGTGCGCCGCCTCTGCCACCGCGCGACCGTGCTGCGGGGCGGCAAGTTCATCGCCGAGGTGGATCCCAAGACCGAGACCGCCTCCAGCCTCGCCCGGCTGATGGTTGGTGCCGAGGTGCCGCGCACGCCGCGCACCGTGACGCACCAGCTTGGCGAGCCGCGGCTGCTGGTCAACAAGCTCAACGTGGCCGGCGACGGCTCGCGCGGCTCGGCACTGCACGACATCAATCTCGAGATCCGCGCCGGCGAGATCGTCGGCATTGCCGGTGTCGCCGGCAATGGCCAGACCACGCTGTTCGAGGCGCTGTCCGGCGAGAAGCCGGTGGCGGACCAAGAGGCCATCATCATCGACAAGGTCGCGGCTGGCGGCCTCGGGCCGACCGAACGGCGCGCGCTCAAGGCCGGCTTCGTGCCGGAGGAGCGGCTCGGCCACGCCGCCGCGCCGGACATGCGCCTGTCCGACAACGTGCTGCTGACCACCCATGGCGACGGCGCGATCGTGCGCCTCGGCATCATCCACCGCTCCGCTCTGCTGGCGCGGTTCCAGGAAATCGTCCGGCGCTTCGACGTGCGCTTCGGCGGCAAGGACCCGAAGGCGCGGCGACTGTCCGGCGGCAACCTGCAGAAATTCGTCATCGGCCGCGAGGTGCTACGCGAGCCGGTGCTGATCGTCGTCGATCAGCCGACCTGGGGCGTCGACGCGGCGGCGGCGGCGTTCATCCGCACCACCTTGCGGGAAAAGGCGGCGGAAGGCTGCGCCGTGCTGGTGATCAGCCAGGATCTTGACGAACTGCTCGAATTCACCGACCGCATCGCCGTGATGAGCGAGGGCCGGCTCACCGCGCCGGTGCCGGTGGCGGAGACCTCGCGCGAGGCGATCGGCCTCGCCATGGGCGGGGCAGAGACGGGCGGGGCGCAGACGGGCGGGGCGCATGCTTCCGGGGAGGGCGCCCATGCCGCTTAGGCTCGAACGGCAGGAAAACGTCTCCGGCCTCAGGCTGGCACTGGCGCCGCTGCTGGCGCTGGTATTCACCCTCATCGTCGGCGCGGTGATGTTTGTGGCACTCGGCCACGACCCGATCCGCGCCTTCGGCATCTATTTCGTCGGGCCGCTGCTCGATACGTACACGCTGCAGGAACTGGTGGTGAAGGCCGGGCCGCTGCTGATGATCGGCACCGGCCTCGCCTTCTGCTACCGCGCCAATCGCTGGAACATCGGCGCGGAGGGGCAATATGTGGCCGGCGCCGTGGTCGGCTCCTGGCTGGCGCTCGTCACCCACGGAACCGATGCCGGCCCCTGGGTGCTGCCGGCCATGCTGGTCATGGGCGCGCTGGGCGGCGCGCTGTGGGGGCTCATCCCGGCCTTCCTGCGCGTGCGCTTCGGCTCCAGCGAAATCCTGACCTCGCTGATGCTGGTCTATGTCGCCCAGCTCGGCCTCGACTATCTCGTGCGCGGCCCGTGGAAGGACCCGGACGGCTTCAATTTCCCCCAGAGCGTGACGTTCGACGCCAATGCCGTGATGCCGCTGCTGATGGACGAGGGGCGCCTGCATGGCGGCATCATTCTCGCGCTCGTCGCCGTTGTCGTGGCGACCTTCGTGCTCGGGCGCACGCTGGTGGGCTATTCCATCGAACTGGGCGGCTCGGCTCCGCGCGCGGCCGCCTTTGCCGGCTTTGACGAGCGGCGCGTGACCTATGGCGTGTTCGCGGTGTCGGGCGCGCTGGCGGGCCTTGCCGGCATCATCGAGGTGGCGGGACCGATCGGCAATCTCCAACCATCCATCTCGCCGGGCTACGGCTTCACCGCGATCATCGCCGCCATGCTCGGCCGGCTGCACCCGGTCGGCATCGTGGTGGCGAGCCTCGTGCTGGCGCTGACCTATATCGGCGGCGAGGCGGCGCAGATATCCATGCGCCTGCCGTTCGACGTGACCCGCGTGTTCCAGGGCACGCTGCTGATCGCCATTCTCGCCGCCGATGTGATGGTGCGCTATCGCGTGCGCCGGGTTGAGGGAACGAGCCATGCTTGATGCCGCCATCCTCGGCGCCGTGCTCGCCAGCATCGTGGCGGCAGCGACGACGCTGCTCCTCGCCTCGCTGGGCGAACTGGTGGCGGAACGCGCCGGCACGCTCAACCTGGGCGTCGAGGGCATGATGATCGTCGGCGCGGCGGTCGGCTACGCCACGGCCTACGGCACGGGAAGCCTTCTGCTCGGCACGCTCGCCGCCATCCTGGCCGGCATGGCGATCTCGCTGGTCTTCGCCGGCCTCGCCATCTGGCTCGCCACCAACCAGGTGGCCTCGGGCCTCGCCACCACCATACTCGGCCTCGGCGTCGCCGGGCTGATCGGCGCGCCCTTCGTCGGCACCCGGCTGGATGGCGCGCCGGCGCTCAAGGTGCCCGGCCTCACCGACCTGCCGGTGATCGGGCAGATGCTCTTCGGGCAGGATGCGTTCGTCTACGCCTCGCTGGCCCTGCTCGCCGCCGTCACCTACGGCCTCGCCCGCACGCGGATCGGTCTCGTGCTGCGCGCGGTGGGCGAGAGCCATGCCGCGGCGCATGCGCTGGGCCACCCGGTGCGGCGCATCCGCACGCTGGCCGTGATGTTCGGCGGGGCCTGCGCGGGGCTGGCGGGGGCGCATCTCTCGCTCGCCTATACCCCGTTCTGGGCCAGCGACATGACCGCCGGGCGCGGCTGGATCGCGCTGGCGCTGGTGGTGTTCTCCGCGTGGAAGCCGCTCTGGCTGCTCGCCGGCGCTTATCTGTTCGGCGCGGTATCGATCTTGCAGCTGCATGTGCAGGGCTTCGGCCTCGGCATTCCCTCGCAACTGCTCTCGGCACTGCCCTATCTCGCGACGATCGCGGCGCTGGTCGCGATATCGGCGCTGAAACGCGGGCAGGGGGCTCCGGCCTCGCTTGGCGTGCCCTTCGTGCCCGATCGCTGAGCGGGCTGCCCGACCGGCCGCGCTGGCGGCCGCCCGGCGCGTGGTGCGGCCGCGCGCTGCCGGTGACAGGATTTCGGCCGCGGAATGATGGAGCGGAGACGTTCATGCGCAAGATTCTCTCAATGGCGGTCGCCATCGCCGCGGGCCTCGGCCTTGCCGGCGCCGCGGCCACCGGGGCGCTGGCCGCCGAGAAGCTCAAGGTGGCGTGGGTCTATATCGGCCCGGTCGGCGATTTCGGCTGGACCTACCAGCACGACCAGGGCCGCAAGGCGGTGGAGAAGGAATTCGGCGACAAGGTCGAGACGACCTATGTCGAGAACGTGCCGGAGGGCCCGGACGCCGAGCGCGTGATCGAGCAACTCGCCCGCGCCGGCAACAAGCTGATCTTCACCACCTCCTTCGGCTATATGGAGCCGACGCTGAAGGTGGCCAAGCGCAACCCGAAAGTGTTCTTCGAGCACGCCACCGGCTACAAGCGCGACAAGAACGTCTCGACCTACAATTCCAAGTTCCACGAAGGCCGCTACATCCTCGGCCAGATCGCGGCGAAGACGTCGAAGACCGGCACGATCGGCTACATCGCTTCCTTCCCGATCCCGGAAGTCATCTCCGGCATCAACGCGCTGATGCTCGGCGCGCAGTCGGTCAACCCTGATATCAAGGTGAAGATCGTGTGGGCGAATTCCTGGTTCGACCCGGCCAAGGAGGCGGACGCCGCCAAGGCGCTGATCGACCAGGGCGCCGACGTGATCTCCCAGCACACCGACAGCCCCGCCGCCATGCAGGCCGCCGAGCAGCGCGGCGTCAAGGCGTTCGGCCAGGCCTCGGACATGATCAATTTCGGCCCGCATGCGCAGCTGACCTCGATCGTCGACAACTGGGCGCCCTACTATATCGAGCGCGTCAAGGAGGTCATGGACGGCACCTGGAAGTCGACCGACACCTGGAGCGGCATGAAGGACGGCGAGGTCGTCATGGCGCCGTATACCAACATGCCCGACGACGTGAAGGCGATGGCGCAGGCGACCGAAGCCAAGATCAAGTCCGGCGAGTTGAATCCGTTCAAGGGCCCGATCTACGACCAGACCGGCAAGCTGGTGGTGAAGGAGGGCGAAGTGCTGCCGGACAAGGGCATCCTCTCCATGAACTGGTACGTGAAGGGCATCGACGACAAGGTGCCCGGCAAGTAGGGCGGGCAAGTAGGGCGGGCAGGTCGGACAGGCAGGCGCGCGGGGCAGGCCGGATCCGTGATGGCCTTGCCCGTAACGCCGCCCCGCAGCGCGCCCGATGGCGCGCGGCGGGGCGGTCTGGCGGGGCAGTGCCGCCGGGCCATCGTTGCCAAAGCGGCGCTCATGTGCCATTGCGCAGCAAAGGTGGCGCGGGGCGACGGATGGGCCGGCTTCGCAGGGCCGGAGGCGTCGACACGAGACCATGAGCGTTCCGCTGGACATCGCCGCGCTGGGAGCCCGCGCGGCGGCGATGATCGAGGAACTCGGCGCCATCTCCGAGAGCCCGGATCACCTCACCCGCTTCTTCCTCACGCCGCAGCACCGCCGCGCCGCCGACCTGGTGGCCACCTGGATGCGTGAGGCGGGCCTTGATGTCAGCGAGGATGCGCTTGGCACGGTGCGCGGCCACTGGCATCCCGCCGGGCCCGCCGCGCCGCGCCTGCTGATCGGCTCGCATATCGACACCGTGGCCGAGGCCGGAAAATATGACGGCGCCATGGGCGTCGTGCTGGGCATCCTCGCGCTTGGCATCATCAGCAAGGCCGGCCTGTCCCGGCCCTATGGCATCGACGTGCTGGCCTTCGGCGATGAGGAGGGCACGCGCTTTCCCACCACGCTTTCGGCTTCCGCCGCCGTCGCCGGAATCTTCGCGCCGGCCAGTCTCGCCATGCGCGACGCCGATGGCGTGAGCTATCGCGACGCCCTGATCGCCTATGGCAAGAACCCCGACGACATCCCCGCCGCCGCCTATGACCCGAACAAGGTCATCGCCTATGTCGAGGCGCATATCGAGCAGGGGCCGGTGCTGGAAGCCGATGGCGAGCCGCTCGGCGTCGTTACCGCCATTGCCGGGGCTTCGCGCCTGTCGATCACGGTGACGGGCGAGGCGGGCCATGCCGGCACGGTGCCGATGCGCATGCGCCACGACGCGCTGCTCGGGGCCGCTGAAATGGCGCTGGCGGCGGAAAAGATCGCCAAGGCGGACCGCCACGGCATGGTGGCGACCGTCGGGCGCATGCATATCGAGCCCGGTTCGATCAACGTCATTCCCTCGCGCGTGGTCTTCACGCTCGACCTGCGTTCGGGGTCGGACGTGTCCCGCCGCGAGGCGCTGGAGCGCTTCGAGCGCGAGGCGCACCGCATCGCCGATCTGCGCGGGCTCGGCGTGGTGATCTCCGCCTTTCACGAGGTGGCGACCGTGCCATGCTACCGCGACCTGCAGCTGCGCCTGCGCAATGCCGTCGCCGATCTCGGCCATTCCGCGCCTTCCATGCCGTCCGGCGCCGGCCATGACGGGCAGGCCATGTCGAAGCTCTGCCCGGTCGGCATGCTGTTCGTTCGCTGTCGGGGCGGCATCAGCCACAATCCGGCGGAATATGCCTCCCCCGACGATATGGGACTTGCCGCCGCCGCGCTGGTGCGCTTCATCGAGCGCTTCCAGCTTCCGCAACTCACCGACGCCACGGGCGGAGTACAGACGTGACCTTTGCTGCTGACGATAAAGCGCGGCTCGCCCTTGAGGTCGAGTTCCTCAAGGCGCTGGTGCGCGTGCCGAGCGACAATCCGCCGGGCGATTGCGCCCCGCATGCGGAGGTCGCCGGTCGGCTGCTGGAGGAACTCGGCTTCACCGTGGAGCGCCACCCGGTGCCCGAGCCCTTCGTGAAGACCTATGGCATGAAGTCGGTGGTCAATCTCGTGGTGCGCGAGCGGTTCGGTACGGGCGGCCCGGTCGTCGCGCTCAACGCCCATGGCGATGTCGTGCCGCCGGGCGAGGGCTGGACGTTCGATCCCTATGGCGCGGAAGAGAAGGGCGGGGCCATCTATGGCCGCGGCGCCGCCGTGTCGAAATCCGATTTCGCGACCTATGCTTTCGCCCTGCTGGCCCTCAAGGAGCAGCCGGAAGGGCTCAACGGCACGGTGGAGCTGCACTTCACCTATGACGAGGAGGCCGGAGGCTTTGTCGGGCCGAAATGGCTGATCGAGCAGGACCTTACCAAGCCCGATCTCGCCATCTCGGCCGGCTTCTCCTATGCCGTCGTCATCGCCCATAACGGGGCGCTGCACCTTGAAATCGTGGTGCGCGGCAAGCAGGCGCACGCGGCGATGCCGGAAACCGGCGCCGACGCGCTGGAGGCGGCCAATGCCATCCTGACCGCGATCTATGCCGAACGCGCGCGCCTCTATGGCATCACCAGCGCGACCCCCGGCATCGGCTCGCCGAAGATCACGGTCGGGCTCATCTCGGGCGGCATCAACACCAATGTCGTGCCGGACCGCATCGTCATGCGCGTCGACCGTCGCCTCACGCCCGAAGAGGACGGGGTCAATGTCGAGGCCGAACTCACCGCGCGGATCGAGCAGGCGGTGGCCGGCTGGCCCGGCATCGAGATCGAGTGCCGGCGCATCATCCTCGCCGAGCCGCTGCGCACCCTGCCGGGCACGGAAAAGCTGGTCGAGACCATTCAGAAGCATGCCGCCGAGGTGCTCGGCGCCGTGCCGCCGGCAACCGCCGTGCCGCTCTATACCGATGCGCGCCACTATACGGCCGCCGGCATTCCCACGGTGCTGTACGGCGCCGGGCCGCGCTCGATCCTCGAAGCCAATGCCCACGCCGCCGACGAGCATGTGCGCATCAGCGACCTTGCCGCCGCCACCCGGGTTATCGAGGCGACATTGCGCGACCTACTCAAGGCCTGAGGGCAGGGGGCGCAGCGGTGAGCTGGTCGCGTATCATCACAGGTGACTTCTTCTCGGTCTTTGTCGTCCTCATCGGCATTATTCCCCTGTTGACGGGATGGCTCTGTTACTGGGCGGCGATGCGCCCGCGTGCCGTCGCGGTGTTCCACCCGAAGGATCTGCAGACCTCCTATCTCGGGGCGCTGACGCTGCCCTTCGCGCTGTTCCTCGCCTTCATGGTGACGGATATCTGGGGCCGCGAGACGCGCTATGCCCAGACGGTGCTGCAGGAAGTGCAGAAGCTGGACGCCATGCTCGACATCGCGCGTGTGTGCGGGCCAACCTGCGCGCCGGTGGACGAGGCGGTGAACGTCTATGCGCGAGCGCTCTCGAAATACGAGTGGGATGAAGGCTGGGTCTATCCCGAGACGCAGGTCTCGAAGGCTTTCGACGGCCTGATTGCCTCCATCGCCGCCGCCGAAGCCGATACGAGCGTGGCCAGCCACATGCGCAGCGCACTGCTCAGCGGGCAGATCGATCTGCGGCGCCTGCGGACCGACCGCTACTTCATCCTCCACACCGATCTGGCGCCACACCGCTGGATCATCGTACTGATCCTCGGCGTGCTGTCGCAGGTCGGCCTAGCGGCGCTGCATGTCGGCAAGCGGCCGCAACTGGTGCTGGGCATGGTGACGTTCTCGCTCGCCTTCGCGGTGACGCTCGCCTACACCGTGGCGCTCGCCTGGCCGACGGTGGACGAGAGCATCATCCCCTCCGAGGAACTGCGCCGGATCCTCGAATGAGCGCCGACGCGGCCGAGGCCGGTCCGTTCGCCCACGTCGAAGCCGGCGTGCTCAGAAGCCGACCGCGGTGCCGTGCAGGTCGTAGGCGTCGGCGCGCTCGATCTTGACCGTGGCGATCTCGCCGACCCGCAGCGGCCGGCGCGAGGCGACGTGCACCACGCCGTCAATCTCCGGCGCGTCGGCCTTGGAGCGGCCGATCGCGACGGTGGGGCCGACCGAATCGATGATCACCTGCTGGCGCGTGCCGACCTTGCGCTTGAGGCGCCGGGCGCTGATGCGCTGCTGCGCTTCCATGAAGCGTTCCCACCGCGCCTGCTTCACCTCGTCGGGGATCGCCACGCCAAGGTCATTGGCCGGGGCACCGGCGACGGGCTCGTATTTGAAGCAGCCGACGCGGTCCAGTTCGGCCTCGTCGAGGAAGGAAATCAGCTCCTCGAATTCCGCATCGGTCTCGCCGGGGAAGCCGACGATGAAGGTGGAGCGCAGCGTCAGTTCGGGACAGGCGGCGCGCCAGGACAGGATGCGGGCGAGCGTCTTCTCCTGCGCCGCCGGGCGCTTCATGCGCTTCAGCACGGTGGGCGAGGAATGCTGGAAGGGAATGTCGAGATAGGGAAGGATCACCCCGTCCGACATCAGCTGGATCACTTCGTCGACATGGGGGTAGGGGTAGACATAGTGCATGCGCACCCAGGCGCCGAGCGTGCCAAGCTCGCGGGCGAGATCGAGAAAGCGCGTGCGCACCTCCCGGTCCTTCCACTGGCTGGCGGCGTATTTCATGTCGACGCCATAGGCCGAGGTGTCCTGCGAGATCACCAGCAGTTCCTTCACGCCCGCAGCCACCAGCCGTTCGGCCTCGCGCAGCACGTCGCCGGCGGGGCGGCTGACCAGGTCGCCGCGCAGCTTGGGGATGATGCAGAAGGTGCAGCGATTGTTGCAGCCCTCGGAAATCTTGAGATAGGCGTAGTGGCGCGGCGTGAGCTTGATGCCCTGCGGCGGCACGAGATCGACAAACGGATCATGCGTCGGCGGCACCGCCTGATGTACGGCGGCCAGCACGCTCTCATATTGCTGCGGACCGGAGATCGCCATCACGCCCGGATGCACGGCGCGGATCTGCTCGGGCTCGGCGCCCATGCAGCCGGTGACGATGACCTTGCCATTCTCCTTCAGCGCATCGCCGATGGCGGCGAGGCTCTCGGCCTTGGCGCTGTCGAGAAAGCCGCACGTGTTGACGATGACGAGGTCCGCGCCCTCATGGCGGCGCGACAGCTCATAGCCTTCCGAGCGCAGGCTGGTGATGATGCGCTCGGAATCCACCAGCGCCTTGGGGCAGCCGAGCGAGACGAACGAGATGCGCGGCGCATCGGTGCGCGCGGAAGAAAAGGCGTCGGACGCCGCAATGTCGGCCATGAGCGATCGGGACCCGGAATGTCAGGATCGCGAGCGGTTACGGCACGCGACCCTTTCCGTCAACTGCGGCGCGCGCCCGGCAGCCCTGCGTGACATCCATGTGATCGGCCAGGGCAGCCGCCTCGGGGCTCGTCTCAGGCCGCCGCGTCGCCCACCGAGAGAGCAATGACGCTGTCGAACAGCTCCAACTCGGGATGCCCGACATAGAGCGGCTTGTTGCCCCCCGCGCTGCGATGGGCGAGGCGGAATGCCTCCGAGCGCGTCCACGCCTCGAAATCCTCGCGCGAGCCCCACACGGAGTGCGAGGCATAGAGCGTGTAGTCCTCCTTCGAGGGGCCACGCAGAAGATTGAAGGCCTTGAAGCCCGGCACGGTCTTCAGATGGCTGTCGCGCTCGCGCCAGACGGTCTCGAACTCCGCCTCCGATCCCAGCTTTACCTTGAAGCGGTTCATGGCGAGAAACATATGGCTATCTCCTGTTGGCTTCCGGCCCGCGACACTTACTCCAAGCGGTCGGTCAGCCCAAGCCCGAGCCTTAAAAGCTCAAACATTAAAAGCCCACTCCTTGAAAGCCTGGGCGCCTGCGGATGCCCGCGCCGGTACCGGTCCGCGCGCGGCAAAAAGAAGGGCGGCTTGCGCCGCCCTCCAGGATCCGGGAGAGACGATCGAAAGCGGGTTATTTCAGCTTGCTGACATCGATGCCGAAGGTGGCGGCGCCGATGGCTCCATCCTTGTCGGAAACGGTGACGCTGACCTGTGCGATCTTCTTGCCGTCCTCTTCCTCGACCTTGTCGACGAAAATGGTGCCGGGACCGGCGGCATAGGTCTTCTGCCACTTGGCCTCATCCGCCTGCCACAGATCCGACGTGCCGTCGGTCTGGCCGACATTGAGCCCGCGATTGTCCATGACGAACACTTCGGTGATCACCCCGCCCGAGGCGTCCTTTTTCTTGATGAGGAATTCGGACAGCTTGTTCTTGCGGATGGAATCGATCAGCGCGGGGTCCTTGGCGACCCAGGCCTTGTCGAGCTTGTCGATGTCCTCCTGCATCAGGCGGGCATGTTTCTTGTTCGATTCGATCACGGCGGTGACGATCACGGGATCGCCGAGCCAGGCCTCGATGTTCTGCTTCACATAGGCGGTCGCCGGCTTTACGTGCGCCGCCTCTTCCTGCGCGAAAGCCGGCGCCGCGACGGCCAGGCTCACCACCGCGGCAAGCGCGGCGGCCTTCAAACGGATAATCATGGCGTTTCCTCCATGGGCGGTCTTGGCGCCGCCCATCCGTAACGTAACATGATGTATCTATGAATCCGCAATATGTATTCGTCGCTGCAAGGCAGCACGACAAATCGTATCAATTCGCAATAGCGATAAATGAAATATCGTGAATTCAAAAATGAAATAATAAAATCACATAACAATTCATCTGTCCCGACTTTTGCGATATGTCGGATGAGGCCCGTTCGAAAATAAATGACACGAGGCGGAGATGGATGGTCAATACGTAATCAATACATGAGATCGTGGATTTTCGCGCCCTCGCGGCGCAGTTGAAAGCCTCGAAGGGTTCGCTGGCATTACAAATTACATGTACGATGCGCCATATTCTTCATGCGCCACATCATGCTTTGCAGAGAATGCCGTGGACCATCGGCACGTCCCGCTTTCCTCCCGGGCCGATTCAACGTATTTATTTGACAGTGTCATTTTGGCGCCATGACTTGCGCCGATGATGATCGTCATCGCCGAGCCGAACGGCGCGGTCGCGCGAGACACCCAAGAACAAGCCGATACAGCAGGGAGGCTGCACGCATGCTGAACGAAAGCGTGAATTTCCAACCCGTGCCCTTGATCGTCAGGATCGGCAGCGAGGAGATCGAGGTCGCCTCGCTCGATTGTGCGATCAACCTCATACGGTCGCTGCGGCATGACCGCCTCGGCCGTTTCGCGGAAATGCTCCTCACCCAGATGGAGGCGGCCAGGGCGCCGCAGCAGAGGCGCGATGCCTGGATCGCCTTTGAAACCTGGTCGCTCGCCTGCGGACTTCAGCCGCATCATGGCGATCTGGAGCACGCGGCCTGAGCCGCGCCGCCGCCCGGCGGCACCGCTCTCCACCCTGTCAAGGGCGGGTCTCCATGAAGGTGACCCGCCCTTTGCCTTGAAAATGCCTCCCGTCTCGTTCGTGGTGGGGCGGCGATCGTGCGCGGTCGCGTGCAGGCAGGAGGCGTCGATTTTCACGTGACGTTGGCGAGACTGGCAGTGGCCGCAATGGCGGCAACCTTGGCACTATCCGCGGCGAGCGCGGCGCGCGCCCAGACATCCGTCGAGGCTCAGGCCGCGGCCGCGCCACCCCTGGTGCTGCTGCTGGATGGGCTGGGGGTCTATGTCGAGAGCAACTATATCGGCGTTTCCTCGCTGGCACGGCCGCTTCAGTCGCAGGGGTTCCGCACGCTCACCGATTCGCATCTGATGACGCGCACCAGCGGCGTGGTGCCGGACATCATCATCGGTCACTCCATGGGTGGGGAGACAGCGCTGCGCTACGCGCGCAAACTCACACGCGAGGGCCGGCCGGCCCCGATGGTCATCACCATCGACGCGGCGCCCACTCCGCCGGTCTGCAGCGTGCCGCGCTGCACGAATATTCATGGCCCGGGCTTCGCCAATGTGCGCGGCGCCGTGAACATCGACGCCTGGGCATCCGGCGCCCGATTCTCCACCCACGCCCAGTTGCCGACCACGCCGGCCGTGCGCGGCATCATTCTTGAGCAGACCCAGGCCTTCATGAACCAGCGCCGCAAGACGACCTCGCTCACCCCGGCCGCGACGACGGCGGAGGCGGACCGAACGCGCGCGCGCAGCCCGCGTTCGCCCGCGCCCGCAACCTCGACATCCCGCTCCACGCCGCAGATGTGGAGCGTTCCCGGCTGGACCATGCCGAATTGGGGATCCGTCAACACGTCGCCGAACGGCGGCTGAGCGTTTGGCATAGCGACAGGATCAAGAGCCGCTTGCCAAACCGGCCCATTTTGGGAAACAAGAACCGGCGTCGCGACGCAGCGCGGAAGGGTGGCCGAGTGGTTTAAGGCAGCGGTCTTGAAAACCGCCGTGGGTGCAAGCCCACCGTGGGTTCGAATCCCACCTCTTCCGCCAACCAACAAATGCAACAGATATGCAGCGCTTAGATTAACCAAAAAGCGCAGTATGCAGCGCAAATGCAACTTTAATCGGTTGCAGTCGTGTTGCGTCGTCTTGAAGCCGTCCCCTTGGGGGCCGTATATTCCCCATGTCATCACCAACATGGGGGCCAGGGCGCATGCTCACGGACATCGAGATCCGTCGGACGAAGCCGCGCGATAGGATTTTCAAGCTCACCGATTCCGGCGGGCTCTATCTCGCGATATCACCGACGGGCGGGCGGCAGTGGCGGTGGAAGTATCGGCATGGGGGCAAGGACCGAGCGCTGTCTCTTGGCGCGTACCCCCAGGTCGGGCTCGCTGAGGCGCGCCGCGAGCGCGATGCGGCCCGCTCCGCACTGAAATCAGGCAAGGATCCGAACCTGGAGCGCAAGCGCCAGATCGAGCGGAAGCTGAACAGCACCTTCGCCCACATGGCGCGGGAGTGGTACGAGAGCCGCAAATCTGGATGGGTCGACCGCCACGCCCACGATGTGATCAGCAGCCTTGAGCGCGACGTGATCCCCGAGATCGGCCAGATCGACATGAACGAGATCCGGCCGCGGGATGTGCTCGAAGCCCTGCGGCGTGTCGAGCGGCGCGGGGCGGTCGAGACGGCGCACCGGCTGCGCCAGCGGATCGAGGAGATCTTCGCCTTTGCTATGGGGATGGGGCTGGCGGAGGACAATCCGGCGATCGTGGTGAGGAAGGCCCTCAAGCCGGTCCGGCGCGGCCGGCAGCCGGCGGTCGTCACCCTGGACGAGGCGCGCGAGGTGCTGCGCGCAGCCGAGGCGATCCCGGGCCATCCGACCACGAAGCTCGCTCTGCGCTTGCTCGCGCTGACGGTCGTGCGCTCCGGTACGATCGTCACGACGCCGTGGGAAGAGGTCTTGCCCGTGCTGTCGTCGGATCTGCCGGTCTGGCGCGTGTCGGCCGAGCGGATGAAGCTGAAGAGCCACCTCAAACGGGACGACAGCCGCGACCATATGGTTCCGCTCTCAGGGCAGGCGGTGGATGTCCTGAAGGTTCTTCGGGTAGACAACCATCGCTCGCCGTTCGTCTTCCCGAACGTGCGCTTTCACCATCGCCACATGAGCGAGAATGCCCTCGGCTACCTGTTGAACAGGGCAGGCTTCCACCAGCGCCATGTCCCGCATGGCTGGCGCGCGACGTTCTCGACGATTATGAATGAGCGCCACCCCGCCGATCGGCCGGTGATCGAGATGATCCTCGCTCACACCCCTGAGAACAAGGTCGCCGCAGCCTATAACCGCGCGCTGTATCTCGACCGCCGGCGGGAGCTTCTGCAGGAATGGGCGGATCTCCTGCTGGACGGGCAGGCGACCCTGAAGGACATTGTCACGGGACCTCGAAGGTAGGCGTCGCGCCACGGTCTAAGAACGCGACGGATGGCTGCGTCGACCGGCCGGCGTAGCCGAAACGCTCACGGCAACCCCGCGCGCCCGAGTGGCCATTCGTATGCCTGCTGATGGATCGTCGCGTTGAGCACGCCGTCGGCAACGATGAGGTCGCCGTTCAGCACCTCGATGAGGGCATAGATCGTTGTGCCAGGCTGCACCTGGCCCGCCCATGTCCGAACAAGGTGGTGGAATGCGCGGATGTCCTTCTGCATGTTCTCGGCATCGGATGGCGTGAAGTGTCGCTTGGTCCGCTGAACCATGATCAACCCTCCAGCACTCGAATGCGCCGGCTTGGCCGGCCGCGCACATAGCCCCACGAGGCCTCTTGGCGGGACATCTCCAGGGCGATCTCGAGATATTGCTGGCCGACGAGCAGGGCCTTGATCGTCGCCCTGAGGTCGCCGTCGCAGGCCTCGATTGCCTCGTCAATATCGGCCTCCGAAACGGCAATAGTCTCCAGCTCGGCGGGCTGCTGCTCGCTCGTCATGGTCGTCTCTCCTCTTGATTGATGGATTGATTCCATGAGAACGAAAAAAGAACAAGAGGTGAGACTGCGGCCAATAGGGTGGGCATTGCCGCGCCTCAAGCCCGAAACGAAAAAAGAGCCCCGCCGCCTCCCGAAGGAGGGGCGGGGCAGTTGTCCCAGAGAGGAAAGCGGGGCTGTCGCCCCTCCCACGCTGTCGTCGGGGACGTGGTCTCAGGCCTTGGTGAAAATGCTGCGGATGAAGGCCAGGCTTTCGGCCCAGTAATGGGAGACGAACCAGTAGAGGAAGCCGAAGCCGGTTACCCCCAGCCCGACGATAGTGCCAAGGCGGGTCTGGAAAAGCGAAAATCCCGCGATCATCAGCGCATGCTTATCGATGGTCTTGGTATGCTGCTCGACGGCAGCGGCGACCGGCTTGATAGCGTGCTCGATCCCCGAGACGCTCTGCTTCACCGTGGCGATCTCAACCCGCACCTCCCGGCGGAAGTCCGCGCCGGTCTGCCGCTCGATCACCTGGTCGTCCTTGAGGTTCTGCACGTCGGCGCGCAAGGCGCCGAGGCTCTCCATGATCTTGAGGAGCATGGGGTCGCTATCGCTCAAGGGCGCCCCCGCGGATCTGCTCCAGCACCGCGCGCTCGGTGCGCACGAACTCCTGCAGCCCGTCCAGCCGCGCCCGGCACACGGCGAGTTCGCGCCGGTCATGGCCGGCAATGGCCGCCTGTTTCGAGACGGAGCCTACGGCCGCAGCATATCCCGGCGCGGGCCCTTCCGCCGGCTGCATCAGCTCGGCCGGGACCGCCGCCGGCCGGCCGGGATCAGCGTATCGCGTCGAGACCGCGCAGGACGGCAGGAGGAAGGCCGCGATACACATCCCGGCAATTGTCAGGCACCGGCTTGTCGTCCTCGGTGCGCGCGGCATCGATGATCTCCTTGGCGAGGGATGCCGGCAGGGCGGCGATAGTGTCGGTGACGCGGCTGGCGATCTGGTCGCCCACGGACTGGATGGCCGAAAGGGCCGCATCCTCGCGCGCCAGCGTGATCGCCTGCTGCTGCGTCCAGACCGCGCGCTCGGCGGCGACGCCAGCGAGGTAGCGGCTTTCGCCCCAGGCCTGCGCGGCGAGGTAGGCAGCGCCGCCAAGCGAGGCGATGCCGAGCACCTGGGCGACGGCCGCGTAGCGGGAGAGCGGGAGCACCGCATAGATCAGCAGCGCCGCGCCGAGGATGGCGAGCCCGCTGGCGCCGAGAATGTGAAGGCCGAAAGGCAGCCACTCGGAAAGATGTCCGAGGAACATCACTGCACCCCCGTCACGCAAAGCTCGCCTTCGCCGATGCGGCTGGCGTCACCCATTTCGCGGCGGTTCACGAGGCCGGCCCATACCTTGCCGCCGGCCTTGTTGAAGGCCGTCGCGGCGTTGCAGCTTCCGATGTAGTCGCCGGCGATGCCGAGCCGCGCTGCCGTCGAGCCGCACGAGCCGCGGGGCTTCTCGGGGCCGATATTCCAGGTGAGCCCGTTCATCATCGCGCGCCACGACAGCGGCTTCGCGCCAAAGCCGGGGATGCAGGCGACCAGCTTGCCCCGGAACTCCATCATCCGGCGTACCAGGCGCTTGTCGCAGCCGGCCGGCGTCTCCATCATGCCGGGGCGGACACCCTTGGTGTCGCCGTCGCAAATCGTCCACGGCGCGCCGCCTGTCGCCGGGTCGGGATAGGCGCGCAACTCGCGGCCCTCCCACGGCCGCACGAGATAGGTCGCGGCGAGCACGACATCATCCGGCACCCGTTCGCCGGTGCCGGGCATGATCGCGTAGCCGCCGATCGACATGGCGACGACGGCGGCGACCGCCGCCGCTGCCCGCTTGCTGGGGCGGAGCTTGCTGATGGGCATGTCAGTCTCCAAGGGATTTAGGCTGTGCGACGATCCGCGCGACGAAGGCGCCGGCCACCACCAGCACGGTGACGGAGGCCAGCACGCCGGGGCTGATCGGCAGGTACCCGCCGATGATCGGAAGCGCCGCCTCCAGGCCGGACAGGAGCCCGGCGAGGAGGAGCAGACGCACGGACCACGCGCGCAGAAGCACGCGCCGCCAGTCCGGGACAAGGCGCATGGAAGTCTCCAGATTATCGGGGGTGTTAGGTCAGGCCGGCACCAGCGCGATGGTCACATCGATCTCGGCTCCGGGTTCGATTGCCGCCAGAGTCTCCAGGCGCCCCATGAAAAGCACGGTCAGGTCGACAGGCTCGGCCTGCGGATCGCTCCGCTCGGCCATGAGCTGGACGGTCGCGCTGGCGTCTCCCAGAGCGATGGCGGTTACCTTCATGCGGGTTGTGGTCATGCCTCTGTCTCCGTTGAGGGATCAATCACGCCGCCAGACGCCAGCCCCAGCCGTCCATGACGTCGGAGGCGCCGGCGATGACGCCATCCATGGGCGGCTGGAACATGTGCACTCCATCGGTCAGCAGGCTCGGTGGGCAGCAATTCGCGGCGACCGCAGTGGCGTCCGAACCGCCGTTGCCCATGCTCTTGAGCTTGCCCATGGGGTCATAGTCGTGGCCGGGATAAGCCACGCCGATAGCCGCGCCCAACGCGTCGATCGCCGCCAGCGCCGGAGCCGCCGACCCATAGCGCCGATTTGTGCGGATCCAGAGGAAGCGCGGCAATCCGTCCGGCCCGAGTGGTCCCGTCAGCTGAGAAATGGCGCTCTGGATGATGGCGAGGTCGGCGGCCGTCGCGCCGTTTCCGTTGTTGTCGCCGTCCCACCAGATTGTCCCCAACCCCTTGACGCTCGCCGGAGCTGCCGTGAGGTAGCCGAGCTGCTGCGTCAGCGTAGAGCCGCCAATCGCCGCCAAGTACGGTATCCAACCCAACTGACACAGGCTGGGGGCTACCCCGACGCCACCGGTCGGAGCCGCGTAGCTGTCGCCCACGACGACCACGTTGTAGGCCGGGACCGAGAGGTCGGCGAGCGCAGTGGCATCCGTCGTGGCCACAGGGTAGAGCGTCACGCGGTAGATATCGTCGTCATAGCTCGGGTTGGGGCTGCCGGAGGCTCCCGAGCCGATGACCAGCCGCGTCACGGCCGGCGTGCCCGCAGCCGGGCCGGAGCTGCCCAAATTCACCCCCATGCCGGCCGTGCGATTGAACCCGGACTGGATCGTGACCGCAGCTTTGACGTAGGCTCCGGGCGCGTAGGTTGTCGTCGACCCCCCGCCGTAGGTGGTCCCGCCCACCTTGATGATGGTGGAGAGCTGCGTCGAGCCGACCGACCTGAAGAACAATACCTGATTGTTGGCCGTGCCGTCGTCGAGCGAGACCATGGGCCGTGAGCCTGCGGCGACGCTGGCCGTGGTGTGTCGGCCTTCCACCACCAACGTGTAGGCTGCCGGTAGGGCCGCTGGAAGCGGCAGGGCCAGAATGGCGCGCGCCCCGCTGCCGCCCGTCGCCGCGACGCCGAGGTAGTCGAGCAGCTTGGAAACCGCGGAGAACTTGCGGCCGTACCAAAGCGCTCGCCCCGCCCGAAGATCGATGTCGAAGAGGGGCTTGGCGCCCAGAAAGGCTGACATCTCCCAGGGGTAAGCATGGCTCTGGCCGTAGGCGACAAGGCCGGGCGCCCGGGAGCGCAGCATCGGCCGCGTGACACCGCCGGCAATCTCGATGTCGACTTCGTTCATCACTGTCTCACCCATGCCGAAACCGTCAGGACGTTGCCGTTGGCGTCGCGGGTGACGGTCTGCACCCAGGTGTTGATGCCGTCCGTCTTCGAAACGGTGAGGACGTTGCCGTTGGCGTCGCGGGTATAGCTGGTGGGCATCCAGTCGATGTCGGCAGGACTGCCGATATTGCTGGTCGTAGACATCGGCTGCCTCCGAGAGTGTGGTGGGTCAGACCGGCCCCGCGGCCCGGCCGGTATTCGTCGGCGCACTGCTGGCATAGACCGGCGATGTCGTGGCATTCGGCGTGCGCGTGTCCTTGCCGACCCCGTCGCCCGGCTTCTTCACCTCGCAGGTCGACGTGTAACCGCCGGGCTTCGAGACCGTGTGCTGCACGCTGTCGATGATGTAGCTGCCATCGATGCCCGGGCGCGCCCCGGAAAGCTTGATCGGAGCGCCAGCCTTCGCCGCCGGCGTGCCGACGATCGTAACCGTGCCCTCGCCACCGTTGCGCTCGGCCCGGGATTTCAGGGCCTGCGCGCGGCGATCAGCCTGCTCAGCATCGCCGGTGGTGAAGCGATCGACGAAGGTCCCACTCGCGTCCTGATCAACGTCGACGTCTTTCTCCAGCCATTTGGCTTTCGATTCGTCGTAGTAGCGCGCTCTCACCTTCTGAAAGCGCGGACGAGAGAACACGGGAGAGATCGACCAACTCAGGAGGTTGACGCCCCATGTCGCCACGACCTCAGGCAGATCCTGGCCGCTGGCGCTCTTCCCGGCATTCGAGGGAACGAAGATCGCCTTGCCGTCCTGCAATTTAAAGGTGGCTCCAATCTCCGCAGAGATGCGCTTTCCCCAGTGCAGGAAGGACTCAAACTGCATTGCCCAATACGGCCGGATGATACTGGCGAGTTCGGGGGCAATGGTGACGGTAGCGATGCCGGCAAGGTCAGCGAACTGCTTGGCCGCTTCCTCAAATGTAGCGTCATCTACATGAGCGCCCTGAGCGTCCCTTGCGTTCGACTTTGGGTCGATGCCCTTTGCCGCGATGTCGAGATTCCGGCCGCCACCCTTCGAGCCGGTGGAGGTGACGTCGGAAACGAAGCCCGAGAAGACCAGCGCGACATCAGCGACCGACTGGCCCAGATGGATGCGTAGCCGGGCCCCTTCCTGCGGCAGCAGGATCGATCCCTCGGGGTCTGACAGCACGATAGAGGCGCTATCCGTGGAGATGCCGGACCGGTCGGTCACATCGATTTTCACGACCAGAGGCCGAAACCGCGAGGTGTAGTCGACGCCATTGACTTCGACTTTGAAGGCGGGGAAGGCCGACATCAGGCGAAGTCCAGCCCGTAATCGCCGAATACCCCGGCGAGTTCCCGCGTCATCTTTTCAGCGATCTCCTGCGCATCATCGCGAGAGCCGTGGATGTGGAAGGTGAAGGGCCCGATGCGGCTGCCCTGGCCGGCCGGCGCGCCGGCGCCGCGCCCGCCCTGTCCCATGCGGGCCATCTTGTCGGCGGGCACGACGGTGCCGCTCTGGTCCGGCACAAAGCCCTCTTGGCCCAGTTCGTTGATCATGTAGAGCCCGCCGGCATAGACGTGACCGCCGGAGGCGCGTCCGGGGCCCGTCGCGCGCCCGGCGGAATCAATGCCGAGACCTTCCGGGCCGCGCGCGCCGGCGCGGTTCATCCCGACGCCCGGGAACGCCATGCTGGACGGCTGAACGCGCACCGGAACGTCCACGCCGAACCCGAAGATCGCCCGGATGCGGTCGAAGATGGACTGGCTCGCCTGCTCGATCTCGGGCGCGCGGGCCTTCAGCCCGGCGACGACGTCGCTGCCGATGCCGCTACCCGCGTCCTGCGCGGCCTGCCGACCGTTCGGACCATAGACCGCTGCAGCAAGCCCCATGCCTGGGTCCATGGCCCCCAGCATCGGGTTGTCCTGAATCGCGCCCAGCATCTCCCTGTTCTGCTGGACGATATTGGTCGCTGCGGCGGCGAGACCGGCACCACCCGCGATCACGCCGCCGACCACCGCGCCAGCCGCAACCGCGCTGCCGCCTGCAGCGGCCCCCGCGGCGGTTGTCGCTGCCGACGATACGCCAGCGCCGCCGAGACGAGCGGCGGCAGCCGTCAGAGCCGCGGCCGACTCGTTCAGGGCGACGGCCGAGGACTGCAGGCCGAAACCACCCGACAGGGTGCTCCAGATCTTGTAGGCGCCATATCCGGCCCCCGCGACGCCCGCCACGCCCGCGCCCGCACCCAGCACGGTGCCAGCCATGCCGCTTTCCTTGAGCCACGCCGCAGTGCGCGAAAGCACATCAGCGAACGCGTTCAACCCCGAGATAGCCGCTGGCGTGATCGGTTCGACCAAGGCGCCGACAGCGTTCTTGAGCTGGTCCAGCGCGCCGGCACCGGCTACGAAGGGGTCCTTCTCCGACATCTGCTCACCGGCGGCCAAGCCGGGAGCCTGATTCATCTTCCTCTCTTTGTTGAGATACTGGTCGGCCTGCAGCACCATGCGGCCGAACAGGTCGGCGACGCGCTGGTTGGAGAACAACTTGCTCATGGCCGCCGTGACCGCCATGTCGTTGTTGGTATCGATGCCCTGCTTACGCAGCGCCGGCATCAGCACCTTCTCGGTGTATTCGAATGGATCGCTCAGGAAGAGATCCTGATTGACGAAGTCGCCGTTCTTCCCGCGAAGCCCGTAGCGACGCTGCTCCGCCATCGAAGACTTGGTGGCGCGACCGCCGACGACCTGCGAAACGCTCGAACCGAGCGCCGTGCCGACCTGGTCCGGTCCGAGGTCGGAAATGAGGGCCGGGAGAATGCGCGTCAGGAATCGGTCGTTGAGCGAGAAGCCTCCAGACTTGGAGCGCTTGGCGGTCGTGTAGACATCGCCAACGCTGAACTCGGCGCCCTCGACCCCCTGCGCGCGGATGAAGCCATCGAGCAGGGTGCGGATGACGTCGATATCGACGTTCTTGCCCAGAGTGTCGAGGCCGCGAAGCAGGCGTGTGAGGGCAGAAAGGGCCTCGTCCGGGCTCTTCATGGAGCTGACGACAGCCATGCCCCGTGCGAGGTCCGGCGCGAGCTTCAGCGCGCCATCGACGCCCACATTCGTCAGCGAGGTTTCGCGCAGCAGATTGTGCATGGTCGCCGCGTCGACGGCGCGGACCTGTGCGGACGTCTGGAACGACCGCGCCTGGATCCGGGCCGTGTCATTCGGCGAGAGGCCACCGAGATAATCGCGCGCCTTCTCGCGCTCGAGTTCCGCGGCGGAGAGTGCCGTGGCGCGGATGCCGCGACCGGCAAGGTAGGTGCCACCGCCGAGGCCGGCGGCATAGCCCAGGTTGCGGACGGTATCGCTGCCGAAGCCGACGAGCCGGCGACGCTCGCGGGCCTCTTGGCGTAGGTGTTCACGGCGCGCATGAGAGGCCTCGCGATCACGGCGCTTGGCCTCTGCGGAAGCCTGGCGCGCCTCCTCCTTGGCGATCCGGGCAGCGTCTCGCGCGAGCTTCGCCTTCTCGCGCGCGGCCTCCTCAGCGATGCGAGCCTGTTCTTTCGCGGCATCACGCTGCGCCTTGGTCGTCTCGCGGGCGAGCCTCGCCTGTTCTCTCGCGGATTCGCGCGCGGCTCGGGTGGCCTCTTGAAAAGCCGTGCGGGCCGCTCGGGTGCCATCCGCTGCCGCCTTGGCCGCTTCCTTCGCAGCTTCTCGGCTTGCCCGCGCCTGGGCCTTCGCGGCTTCATTGGCCGCGCGCTCGGTTTCCCTCGCTGCTTTGACCTGCGCGCGCGCGGCATCCTTCGCTGCGCGCTCCGCATCCTGCGCGGCTTTCTCCCTCGCCTTCGCCTCATCCTTGGCTAAGCGTGCGCGCTCTTTGGCTGCATCGGCTGCAGCCTTCTTTTCGGCCTCCGCCTGCGCCTTGGCTTCGCGGATCCCGTCTTCGGATAGCTGCCGCTGCGCCTCGCGCACCGAGAGAATGCTGGCGAGCGCCTCGTTCTTCCAACGGGTCGCTGCGGCGGTCTGGAACGCCTTGTTGCCGTTGGCCCCGATCTCCTTGCTGAGGGAGACCCACGATGCCTTCAGGCGCTCCATCTCGGCCACGGACAGCCGTAGACGATCGACCTGCTTCTGGAAGCCGCCGCCCCAGTTCGGGGCCTTGCCGGCGGTGGCGGCGAATTCCCGCGCCTTCTTCTCGGCACGGTCGAGGGTCTTGCCGAGGGCATCGACCGCGGCGGCAGCCTTCGGCGCGCCCTTCGAGAGCTGATCCTTCAGCCCAAGAATGACGTTGGCCTCGTACGTGCGCGCCACGGCCGCTACCTCTTCTTCGGAACCATGATGATGACCTTCTGCACGCGCTCGGCGCGTGCAGTTTCCCGGCTGCGTTCGATCTCATAGGCCGCGTTGTAGTCGGCCAGCAGCTCGAGCCAGTCTTCCTGCAGCAGCTCGGCCTTGCTTGCGTTCAGGATGCTTCGGAGGAAGGTGACGTACTCGCGCCACCTTCCGGGGACTGCCCTGCCGCCGGACGCAAGCGGCGGGGCAAGAAACGCTGAACGACCTCTTCGATCTTGTCGGCATCGTCGGGATCGAGCGCATCGATCACTTCAGGCGGGGCATCGAACATCGGCAGCCGGGCCGTCTTGTCATCGGCAAGAACGGCCTCGAAGAACTGCGTGATCTGCGGGGTGGAAAGCCGCGACACGGTAATAGAGGTCCAGGTCCGCCCGTCATATTCGACGGGGAACTCCAGCGGCACGGGTTCAGATCGGTTGCCCAGCAACCGGGGCGGCGCCGGGCGGTGCTCCAGCGTGTTCTTTTCGCTCATAGGGATCTCCGGGGTGCCGTCAGTCCCAGAGGCTGACGACTGTTCTGGATGTGGTCTGGGTGGTGAGGTCGGGGAGGGTGATCGTCGTGCCCATCGGTAGCGGCGAGGGCAGATCGGCGAGTCCTGGATTGGCCTCGAGGACAGCCTCGACATAGGTGCTCTCGTCGCCGTAGGTGCGCCGGCAGATCATGTCGATCATCTCGCCCTGCCGGGTCTTGTAGGTGCTCGCCATCGTCAGCCCCCGAACAGCGCGCCCGCGATCGACACCGGCGAAAAGCTCCCGCCAGCAAAGCGCCGGAGGCCGATGCGGAACACGTTCATGCGCGGCATGCCGTATCGATCATGGTAGGACTGGTCCTCGCCGACCGAAGTCACGACATGCAGCCCGTAAACGTTGCCCGCGAGCGAGACCAAGGGCAGGACAGCGCCGCCGATGGACATGGCGCGCAGGCCTTCCATGGTGCCGAGCCCGCCGAACTCCTCGGGGAAGATGACGCCTTCGATGGTGACGGCATCGCCGGAGCCGCCCATCCATTGCAGGAGGTCAAGGCTACCGAGCACCTGGTTGCTCGCCCACTGGACGTCGAGGTCGCGCTTCAAGCCGTTGAAGCCGAAGCTGAGGCTCTCGAACATGAAGGGGCCGAGAGCCATGGGGACCGGCATTGTGCGGCTCCCGATCTATCAGGCGAGAAGCGCCGCACGGATCGCGGCGGTCTGCGAGGAGCCGCCGATCGAGACGCTGAACGGGTCCATCTCGATCAGTACGCTGCCCGCCACCTCGAGCTTGTAGTAGCGGATGCTGATCGAGAAGGTGTTCTCGGCCATCGCGCCGGGACGCCACCCGCCATGGTCGGGCCGGGTCAGTCGGCCGCGAATGTAGGCCGTGGCGTTCAAGATGGTGCCGTCTTCGTGCGCGAGCGCGCCCGTCACCATGAATTCGCGCTCGACGCCGACGGCAAGGCCGAACTGGGTGATGACCTGCGGATCGAACGCCGTCAGCTTGAACGACGCCTCCAGCTTCTCGTAGCCCAGGGGGATATCGATCGGCATGACCATGCCGGCGTTGCGCAGCTCCTCCATCTTCTCGGTGGGAACCGGCAGGTTGATCTCGTTCGCCTGTCCGATCTTCGATACGCGGTTCACGAAGATCGCACAGTTGCGCAGGATATAGCTCGGCGTATCGGACATGGCCGATCTCCTTCACAAGGTAGGGGGAAGCCGGGCCGGCCGGCGAGCAGGGAAGGGCAGCCGTCAGGCCGCCAGCGCCCCGGAGCTGATCTCCTGCGCGACCTGGTTCAGCAGCAGCGTGTAGGAGGCGATGTTGCGGTAGGCCGTGATGCGGATATCGACCATCGGCGCCGGCGGCTCGAACTTGACGCCGAGCTTGATGATGCCCTGCACCATCTCCCCTTCCGTGTTCGTGTCGAGGAGCCAGACGTCGTGCCCGGGAAGGATCGCTCCCTCCTTCTCCATGAGGCGGAGGAATGCCCGGCCTCCCTCGATCATGAACTTCAGATTGGCCTTGGAGAACGGGCGATCGTTGAACTCGATATAGGCCTTCTCGAGCGACTCGTTGATCGCGTCGGCGCACCGGCGGACCGACACGAACTGCCACATCAGGTCGCTGGCGCAGGTCCACACACCCCAGAGGCGGAACCCGTCGTTGTCGATGTTGACGATGGTGTTGATGCGGTTTTCGTTCAGGTAGTTTGCCTGCGTGCCGTACTCGATCGGGCGGTTCGTGCCGCCGATCCCGGCGATCTCCATGTTCGAGCCGGCCGCCCAGAACCCCTGCTCCAGATCCATCTTTGCCTGGCAGGCCGCCCAGATCGGCGAAGAGGGCTGGGGCACATAGGCGTCGATCTCGGTGTCCCATTTCAGGGTCTTCGGATCGGCAATGAAGATGCGGCCGGAATTGATCAGCGCGCGATACTGGACCGCCGCCTGGTCGGTCGTGTCGGGCCCGTCGACATAGACAATCGCCTTGAGCTTGTCGGCCACGCCAGCCAGTTCGGCGACGACCGGGTTAATGACCGAGCCACGGGCCGCGGTGGCGGTCGCGCCGGTGCCGCCACCGCCCGTCAGCGTGACCGTGAGGCCGGAGGTGGGATAGCCGAAGCCGGGGTTGGTCACGGTGATCGCCGTCACAACGCCGCCGGCGACGGTGGCGACAGCCGTCGCGCCAGCCCCGCCGGAACCGGCAATGGCGACCGTCGGCGCGGACGTGTATCCCGTGCCGCCAGCAGTCACCGCGATCGACTGGATACCGTCGGCCGGCGAGGTCTGGGTGAGACCGGGCGCCAGCAGCAGCTTCGGCTTGTAGAGGCCGTCCGGCTGCGCGCGGCGGAAGGCATGGACGCCGCTGAAGGAGACCTGAGAGCCGATCGCGTTGCTCCAGGTCTCGGCCGGCGTGCTGCCCTCCTCGATGCGCACGACGATGACCGGGCAGCCGACCTGGTCGAAGATGCTGTCGATGGCCGGAGAAAGCGTCCCCTCGACGCCGAGCAGCGCCGCATCGGAGGCGCGAAGAAGCTGCTTCGGGATGTTCAGCGGAAAGGCCGTCTCATCCGCGTCAGGCGCAGTGCCGATGATGCCGATGACGGCGGTGCGCGCAATCCGCACCAGCAGCGGCGTCTCCGCGCTCTCGAAGACGCGCGTGCCATGGTGGAAAGACACAGAAGCCATCTCGGCTCTCCTTGTGCGCAAACGAAAAAAGCCGCCCTTGCGGGGCGGCCATTCGGTGGGGATTGGTGCTAGTTCGGGCGGACTTCAGTCCGGCCAGCCGGCCTCAATGTCGACGGCGTCGAGCGCGGCTTCGTCCTCGGCCGCCAGCAGCGCGTCCTTGATATCGCGGGCGTGCTGGACGATGCCCGCGTACCAAGCGCCGACGGCAGCCGCGAGAGCGAGCCCCGCCGCCGGTGTCGGCAGTGCGATCCTTGTGTTGGACATCGTGATCCAGCCCAGCGCATAGGATGCGGGCCACGGGATCGTACCCGCCGCGGCACCGAGCGCCGTCGTGCCCATCGCGGTTATGTCGGCGCGAGCCCCGTCATCGACCTTGATGCGCTCACCGTCCGCCGGCGCGCCAGCCGCGAGGAGTGCGTCACGCAGAGCATCTGCGTCGCGCACGCGACGAGCCTGGTGGAACGAGAAGGGTATAGGCGGCGCCACAAGCTCGCTGCCGCTGACGAGCCAGCCTATTTGCGCGCCTTCCTGCGCCCAATAGGTCACGCCCTCCTCGGCCGGAAGCCCGCCACCCGGCCACGTCACTTCCAATCTATCCGGCGCGACGATGGCATCGTCGGGAACCCGACGGGCGTTTACGGACACTCCGCCCGAGCAAATCTGTATGGTCTTAGCCATGACGCTCCTCACCAGCGCAGGTAAACGATGCCGTCAGCACCAGCGCCGCCCGCCCGCGCTGTCGTGCCATAGGCACTGGCACCGCCGGAGCCCGGGATTGCGGCGGGACCAACAGTGGTGACGCCACTCGATTGGCCGGTTCCCCACCAACTACCCCCGCCGTTGCCGGCCCAGTCGCTGGAGCCGGTGACACCATCCATGCCGTCGCTACCCGAGATATTGAGCGTGCCGCCAGATGCCAGACCGCCGGCGCCATTGACGATGCCGGACAGATTCGCGCCTCCGCCACCGTTCCCCTGCATGCCATTGAACGTGGTGCTTCCGCCGGCGCTGCCATTCGAGCCAAGATTGATGGCTCCACCAGCTCCACCGGCGCCGATTGCAGCTGGGTAAACCGAGCCCGGGGTGACGGGCTTGAACCCCATTGCCGTGCCACCGCCGCCACCCGTGGCACCGCCTTGTGACGCAGAGCATCCAAGACCACCGCCACCGCCACCGGTCACGATCTGATAGACTTGGGCGACCCCGACAGGGCACGTCCAGTTGCCGCTCACATAGAAGGCGGCCTCGCCGTTCTGCGGCACATATCCGTCAAGATGTGCGGACGTGCCATCGAAGAGCAGAACGACCGGAACGCCGGCGAGCAGTGTGGCGGCCGGGAGCAGGGTCGCGCCGCGCGACTTGACCGGGATCGCGCCGATGCCGTTGACGTTGATCGTTACGGAGCCGGCGTTGTTGCTGGATCCAGGGACAAGGAATAGCGCCCGGATTTGGCTATACGACGTGATCGGAGGGTCGAGCGTCGCTGTGATGGCGTTGGCTGTCCCGCCACCCGCGACATAGTTCAGAGCGAACGATCGAACCGCGACCGCGAGTTGATCCTGGTTGGCGGCAGCGAAGGTGAAGCCGGCCTTGACGATCGTCTGCTCGACCTTCCCACGCTTCACATAGGTGCCGCCGATGCGCACGTAGACGCTGCCATCCGGCAGCCCGACGCCGTGGCCGTCCGGCGGGGGCAGGAGAGCCCAACCGGCTGTGGTGAATTCGGCGACCTTGCCGGCCTGCCCCGACCAAGATCCGCTCGCGCCCGTTGGCACGAGATAGCAGTCGCCCACCACCGGGGAGCCCGGCGGCGCGGTCGTGGTCATCGACAGGATCGGGATCCACGGCAGGCGTGAAAGACGCTGCAGAGCGACCTTGATCGCCGGGTCGATCGTGATCGCAATGTTCGCGAGGTTGGAGAACGCCACCTCAAGGCGAACCGTGCCTTCGACCGTCTGGCCGGAAGACGGGACCGGCTTGTTGATTGGGGGGTCGTAATAGGCGATCGCGATCAGATCGCCGGCGGAATCGATCAGTCCGGCTTCGCGGATCGTGTACGGGCCATCGCCGGCCGCGAGATAGGCGTCGAAATAGGCGACGTTCGAAGAGCCGACCACCGTGCCGCTGCCGCTGATCGCCTTGCGGGCGACCTCGTGATAGAGCGCGGTCTCGCCGCCGCTCGGCACCGTGACGCCGTCGCCGATGGCGATATTGGTGATGACGACAGCGGTGCCGCCGGCCAAAGCGGCAGCCTCCTTCGCCCGACCGAGGTTGGTCAGGAGAGCAAAAGACGTCTGGGCCATCTGGTCCCCGGTTGTTCGCTAGGTCTTGGGGTGCGCCGTCGCAGAGGCGAAGGTCGCGGCCGTCGCGGCCGTGTAGACGGCGGCGCGCACGGTCGGCGGGGTGAACGCGAACGGGTGCGCGGTCACGAGAAGGCTGGATTGCGCGAGGGCGCCGACATAGACGGGGCCGCGGGCGCCGAGGACGGCGCGGGTCGTGAAGACCCGGGATTTCGGCTTGGCCGCCCGCACGGCTTCAATCGCCTGGCCTTGGGCAACCGGATCGAAGACAGGGCTGCCGTTCTGGTAGGTGATCTCGACGCGGAAGGTGCCCCGGCGGGAATCGTCCTCCCACCACTCGACAACCCGGGCATCAAGATCGAAAGCTGCCAGCGCGCGGCGCACCGCGCCGAGCGTGCCCTTCAGCCGGTGAACGATGGGCGAGGCGGCGATGACGGCGCGCTTCTGCGCCTCCGGCCATGTGTCGGACCAGACGTCGACGGACACGCCCTGTGCCAGCCATGGGAGCAGTTCATCGGGACACGTCGCTGGGTTCCAGATCGATGCGATGACCCGCGGGTCGATCAGGGACAGGCGGGCGATCTCTGCCGTCAGGATGGCGCGCTCTTCGAGCGACGCGTTCGGCGGCAGGATGGCGTCGGCGATGGGCGCTGCGGCGGCAATGGCCTCCTCAGTCGTCATCCCACGTCCCCACCGTCTGCACCGGCGTCACCGTGATCGTGCCAACCTGTGCGGCGCCCTTCGACCCTGGGAGGATGTCGGACGACGGCGAGGTGACGTCGATCGTGACGTTGTCGTCGACCGCGGCGCGCCCGCCGATCACTTCGCGCTGCACCGCAAGACCGATGCGACGTCGCGCAAGAGCGTAGGCCGTCAGACGCTTCGCAGCCTCGGCGGCGAGCGTGGTCGCATCGGCGCCGGGCGCGTAATAGAGGGTCACGGCGATGTTGTAGGTGGTGACCGTCGCGGCCTCGACACGGACGTTGTCGCCCAGCGGGCGGACGTCCTGCGCCGTCACCGCCGTGAAGGCGCGATCGAGGAGAGGCTGGTCGGCCGCGCCGTAGGCGAGCGTCGGGAGGACGACGAGCAGGATTTCCGGTGCGAGCACCGGATCGCCATTCCCGCGACCGCTGAACGGCGTCGACCGCATTCCGGCGGAATAGGCATCGGCATGCAGCGTCGCGCTGTAGGTGGCCCCATCCTCTTCGGAATAGGCCGCGGCGTCGGCGATGTCGCGAACGCCGTCGAGCTCAAGACCATGGAAGACATAGGCGCCTTCGGGGCCGGCCGTGCTGAACGCCTCGAAGGCCAGCTTGATCCGCTCGCGGAAGATGTCGTCCAGCTCGACCCATTTGCCGCGGACGCCATCCCACTGCGAATTCGGCGGCTGATCATCCGCCGCGTTGTCGTAGATCAGGCGCGAAATGCCGGCATAGGTCGTGGCGATATGGTCGAGATCACCACCCCGCGCCTTGGCGAGGGTGAGCGCCCGGATGGCCTCGTTCACCCTCTGGCGCCACAGCATCTCCTGGTAGCCGCCACCCTCGCTGTAGGCGACGACGAGGGGATCCGTCTCCAGCTTGGCAACGTCATAGGTGACGCCACGCTGCGCCAGCGCCTCGATCAGGAACTCGTCACGACCGGATTTGATGGCCTCGAAGTCGACTGTGACGACCTGCGGAACATCGCCAAGCGAGCCGAGATCCGGCGCGACGAAGCGGCTCATGCGGCGATCCTCGACAGCGGCACGAGAATGCTCGCGTTGTCATTCGCCGGCGTGAAGTCGCCGAGGTGGCCGCGCGGGTAATAGGTGCCGGTCAGTGCGAGCTCCAGCGTGCCCTCCGCTGACGCGGCGATCAGTCGGCACGACGTGACGGCGAAGCGCGGCTCCCACAGGGCAATGGCCGTGGCCGCGGCAGCGTAGACCGCCAGGATCACCTGGTCCGTCATCGGGCGGTCGATGAGGTCGAGGATTTCGGACCCGAACTCGCGACGCATGACCCGGCTTCCGATGGGTGTGGTCAAGATGACGTTGATCGACTGCACGACGTGGTCGAAGTCCGTCAGGACCGCCCCGGTCACGCGGCTGATGCCGGACGACGAGGCCACGTCAGTCGGCCTTGCCCGCGCGCCCGGCTTTCACCGGAACCTCGGCTTCGACGGGCTCGGGCAGCGCAAGCTGGTGTCCGCGCGGCGACAGGAACGGGCGCGCGATCTTCTCCGGCAGGTCCGGCTCGGAACCGGCTTCGCGCCAAACGCCGGCGTAGAAGCCGCTTTCCTTCACGATGACCTTCATGATGACGTCTCCTACGGAATGCGGAAGAAGGGCCGCCCCGTGGTGGGGTGGCCGCAATTGGCGACATGGCCCGCGCGGCATACAGCGATCCCGCTGACGCGGAACTTAGCGGTGCCCTCGACCATGTACGGCGCGGCGGAATGCGGAGGGTCTGGCGGATGGGGCGCGACAGCATCGCCGACGACCACCACGGGCTGCCCGCGAACCTTGAACTTGGCGGCCTGCATGCCGAGTTGAACCCCGCCGGCAACGTCGACGCTCACGCAGGCGACACCGGGCATCAGGTCAATCCCATTGGTAATCGTCTGCGACGGCCTTCAGCCCGTCGCCGGTGAGCTCGAAAATCGTCCCACCGCACTCGATGCGGATCTTCGGCACCTTCACGAGCAGGTCGCCGCTGCGGATCTCGGTCCGGAATTGGCCGAAGGTCGCCACGTGCTCGTCACCCTTCTCGCTCGGGCTCTTATTGTCGTCGCTCTGCGTGCGCGGGTGCAGCGTGCCTTGCTCGAAGTTTCCGTTGTCGGAATGCAGGTCCATCTGCTGGCCGATGCTCGGCGGCATGTGCATCTTGAGCGCGCCCATGGTCTGCGCGTAGCGCACCCATGGGCTGAGGAACGGCTTATCGTCGGTTCCGCCAAGGCGGATGCGCGCCTTGCCATTCTTCGGGTCGACCTCGACGACAGGGCCCGTCGTCTTCGCATTCGCCGCGCGCCAGTCAAGCTGTGTCGAGCGCGCCAGCGCCTCGATCAGATGGCGGGGGTTAATCACCGGAAGCCGGCTCCGCATCGACCTCAACGGCCGTGATGGATGGAGGGTCGGTCTGGAGATCGTCGTCGGCCGGCCCGATAGCCACGGCCCGGATCTCCGCATCCGACATGCCTTCGCGCGCCTGGATGGCACGCCATGTCGGCAGATCGGCCGGTCGCTCGATAACCGCCTTGATGACATCGGCGACCGGAATGGTCTCGGGCTGGGTTCGCAGTGCCGCGTCGATCTTCTGCCAGTTCGCGTTCAGCGGCATGCCCATCGTGGGCTCCTGGATGACGTCGCATCCGAGGTGGATCTCGCGGCAGGGATAGCGCTGGCCGCGCTCGTTCTCGACCAGCACGGGCTGGCTGGAGAAGGACGAATAGGACTGGACCAGCAGGCGATAGATCTCCGCCCACGCACTGGTCGGGTCGGACAGCGCGTCCGTGACCTGGCGCCAGAGGAGATCCATGCCGAAGCCGGCGCCAGCGTCGCTCACGTTGAGCCCCAGCCCCTCGACGACGACATTGCCGGCGGGGAGGTAGAGCTGCAGGACCATCTCCATGGTCGTGGGCCGGCCGAACTCGCCGTAGAGCCCGCGCCCGCCGGGCGTGAACTTGATCGCGCCGGTGTAGACCGCGATCACCGGCTTTTCGCCCAGGCTATCGATGGGTTCCTTCGGCGCGTCGAGCACGAACCCGGCCGACGTTTTCCCCTCAAGCGCATTCACCATGGCGATGCGCGTGGCGATGGCGACCAGGCTCATGCACCATCCCCTTCGGAAATCGAGACGCAGCGGAAGACGGTCCGGCCGATGCCGTCAGGTTCCGGCTCCTTCGAGACAGCCCAGACGGGTTGCTCCGGGCGATCGATCAGCCGGAAGCGGTCACCGCGGCGCAGCGCGAAAGGCAGGCGTGCGTCGGCGATGCTGATGTGGCAGAGGTCCGCCGAAACCTCTGCCATATCGGCATCATTCCGTCCGGCATTGCGCAGGCGCGCGACCGCCGGCTGCAGGTCGACCACGGCGGCTTCGATGGTGGTCGCGGGGCGGTCGGGGTCCGCCGACGCGAGCACGAATTTGCTGTCGGCGCGCGGCTCCACACGCACGCGTTCGCCATAGAGGTCATCGACGGCCTGGGTGACCATCGCCTCGTATTCCGCGAATTTCTGCATGGGAGCCGCGTGTCGCCGGGCAGCGGTCAGGTCATGCGACCGGACATGAGCACGCGCGGGCGCGTGACGTAGTGCAGGACGTTGGTCTGGAACTCCATCTGGATGCCTTTGCCGTTCGGCATCTCCCACTGGTTCGCATAGAGCGCCTGGCCGGGACGGTTGACCGTGGAGTTGTAGTCGGCAGGGGCATAGACCGAGCGGAACAGCCCGGGGACACCGAGCGGGACGAACCGCGCCTTGTCGCTGTCGACACCGACATTGAAGCCACCGCGATAGTTCGCCCAGCGGATGCCGAAGAGATTGAACTCGCCCCAGATACCTTCCTGCGGGTTGCCGTCGTTCAGGAAGTTGGTGCGCAGAATCGCCGCGGCCTCGTAGCCCTTGTAGGTGTCGCGGACTTCCTTGTGCTGGATCAGCTTGTCGAAGAAGGTATCGCCGCAGAGGGCAAAGATGCCGCTGAAGGGGAGGCCGCCAAGGGTGGCACCCATGGCCCGGCTGAGATCAGCGGCCTTCTGGCGGAGAACGCCATCAGCCGGGCTCGCATTGTCCAGATCCCAGTCCACCTCGGTGGGCTGAGACTCGCCCATCTCGGTGAAGTAGTTGTAGAGGACCGAGCCGTCCTTATCGAGCAGCTTGCCCTGCGTGACGACGGCGAGGCGGTGATACTCCTCCGTCAGCGCGAACGACTGCCGGTGGTCCGCCGCGCGGTCGGCGATGGCGCCCATAAGCGTCTCGACGGCGGCCTCCTCGCCGAACTGGCGCGCGTTCTGCACCTCGTCGGCAAGGATGGCGTCGTCCCGCTGAAAGTGCGGCACCGTCAGGGTGCGCAGCGTGCGGCGGCTGCGGCCGACGGTATCGCCGGGCCCGCCGCGCGCGCTGGCCGGAACGATCGAGATCTGGCCGTCCTTGTCCTTCTCGATCGCCACGCTGGTGGTGGAGATCGAGCGCGTGGTGAACAGGCCGAGCCGGCTGACATAGCCGGGCACGTACCGGACCTCGCGCATCGCATCGGTCAGGGTGGTGACCGAAAATGCGTCCTGCTGGAAAATGTCGAGCATTTTCAGATCGCCCCTCAGTTGCGCACGATGATGCCGGCGGCAGCGAGCTGCGTCGCCTTGGCGGCTTTCTTCGTGTCGTCGTTGACCGTGGCCTCGTAGTTGAGGCACTTGCCGTTGATCTCGGCGTCACGGGCAATGACCGTGACCTTGACATCGACGCTGGTGGCATCGACGCCGTAGATGCTGACGACGGTGCCGACCTGGCTGCCGTCCGAACCCGTGGCGGGCGAGGGCACATACTTGCTGCTCGCCGTCACCTTGCCGAGCACGGTATTCGGCGGAACCTTTCCCGCGCCGGCGGCGATGGTGATGACGTCGCGCGAGCGGTGCCAGTTGGCCTCGCTCATGATGAACTCGCCCGGACGGGGGCCTTCGGTAAGAGTGGGCATGGGGATGTTCCGTCAGTTGCGGGCGGGGTTCAGGAGGCCGTCGCGCCGCGCGATTCGTTCGCGCGGGCGAATGCGTTCTTCCACTTGGCGGAGATGTCGGCCTTGTTGGTCTTGTTCTCCGGCCCGGCCAGTCCGTCGCCTTCAGCCTTGCGCTGGCCGTAGTTCTCGGCCGCCGTCTTCGTGCCGCCGGGCGTGGACGTGTCGGCCTGGGCTTTCGGGGCGGCGGCGAGCATGCTCTTGGCATCGGCCGCCGACATGGTCGTGTTGAGGGCGATGTGCTTGGCGAGATCGTCGCGGCCCTTCGCCTCGTCGCAGCTCAGGATTTCGCCGATCCGCTTCGTCGCGTCGGCGGCGGCATCGTTGCGGATCTTGTCGGCGTCGACGTTCGTGGTGTCGTCCGCCTTGTTCTTCTCAGCCATGGGAGGTTCCTTCGGACTGGTTGCGACGGCGGACGATGCCGCCTGCATGGCCTCGCGGAGGTTCCACGAGTTTTTCTTCGTCAGCGCCACTGCAGCGCGCGGCGCATGCGCGTAGATCGAATAGTCGAACGACGCGACGGCCTTGGCTTTCTTGGTGTCGGCGGAGGTAGCGAACCCTTCCTCGACTGCCTCATCGGCAGTGAACCAGGTCTCCTCCTGCATGATCTCGCGGCACTCGTCTTCGGTCTTGCCCGAGCGGTCGGCGTAGATCACGGCAATGGACACCGCTTCCTTGTCGAGAATTTCGGCGCTCTTCTTGTGCTCTTCGGCGTTGCCGTAGGTGAAGAAGAGCGGGTCGTGGACCATCATCGTCGCGCCTCGGCGCATGATGATCTCCTCGCCGGCCATCGCGATCACGGATGCCGCGGACGCGGCGGTACCCTCGACCGAGACCGTGACCTTGCCCTTATGCATGGACAGGGCGTTGTAGATGGCCTTGCCGTGCGAGACGTAACCCCCGCCCGAATTGAGGCGAACCATCACGTCCGTGGTGGGGCCGATCTCGGCCAGCGCTTCGATGACCTCCTTGTCGGTGAAGCCTTCATCCCAGAAGGAATCGCCGACGAACCCGGTGAGGACGATCTCACCGTTCACCAGAACCGACATGATGAACCTTTCAGACCTTGAAGGGGTCGAAGCCGCCGGGGCGCGCCGGTGCGCCTGCGCGGATGGCGAACCGGGTGGGGCCGCAGCCCCGCTTCTCGGCGCACTCGCTTTCCAGTCGATCGATCAGGAGCTTGAACTCGGCGACGTCGGACTTGGCGAACCATGTCTCGCGGTCACGGAAGGAGACCTTTTCAACCTGGCCGCCGGCCATCAGGCGCATGTAGGCCGGACGCAACGCGACAAGGGCCGCGCAGGGGTCGTACTGCTCGACCCCGAAGATCAGCTCGTAATCGATCGCCATGATCAGGCGTCAACCGGCTGGACGGAGAGGTCGCCATCGCCCTGCAGATGATCGGCGAGGACAATCTCGGCGAGATCGGCCGTGTCGAAGACATAGGCCTTGTCGGGATCAGCATTCCAGCCGGGGAAGTCCCCGTGCATGCTGAAGAAGGAGACCTCGCCGTGCTGGTCAATCCGGCGGATACGATGGGGGCGACCCCGCTCCTTCGCTGCCGCGGCGGCCTTGGCCTTCTCATCGGCGCGGCGCGCGACCTCCTCGTCCGCCTTCTTCTGGGCCTCGGCCTTCGCGTTTTCTTCAGCCAGGGCCTTCTCCTTCTCGGCAGCCTCGGCCTGCTCCCGGGCTTCCGCCTTGGCCTTCTCTTCGGCTTCGGCCTTCGCTGCCGCGGCGGCCTTGGCCTGCGCGTCGTCCGGCTTGGGTTCCTTGCTCGCCATCGAGGGCTCCTAATCTGGGACGAATGAGGGGTTGTCGGTCTTGTCCTCGTCCGAGCCCTGCTCTGCGCGGCTGAACTCGGCGCCGGGGTTCTGGGGGGTGTGCGGATCGGGAAGGCCGAGCTTGATCGCCGCGTCCTTCTCGCGCTTGCGCTGGCGCAACTCGTCGTCCGGATCGATGCCCAGCGCTTCCGAGATGCGGGCAAGCGACATGACGCCCATGTTCTTGTAGGTTTCGTAGGCGCGCGCGGCCTTCAATTCGTCGGCCTGCGGCTGTGCCGGGCCGTTCCATTGGCTGCCGCAGGCCGCCGCCTTGTTCTCGAGGAAGGCGTCGAGACCGCCCGGGAATGGAAGGCTTCCGGACCCGATTTCGTCTTCGAGCCACGCCTCGTAGACTGATTGGCAGAAGGGCTTCACGATGAAGGCGCGGCGGCGGAGCACCACGTTCCAGTTCACCGCCGTATCCATGCGGACCGAGGAATAGGTGGCCTTCCGCGAGTCCAGCGTGCCGGCCGTGTAGGTGACGCCGGCAACGAGGCAAAGCTCGCGCAGCAGCCATCCCATGAACTCGTCATAGGCGGCGCTGGCAGAGGTCGATTCGTGGAACTGGAGTTCCTCGTTCGGGAACAGGTGACCGATCCGGCCGCTCTTGTTCAGGTCGATCTTCTCGCTCTCGTACCACTGGCTGCGCGCATCCGCGTAGCCGGCAAGGTTGAGTTCGATGCCATCGTCTCCGGTCATCAACCCCTGGAAGGCGCGGATGCCAGTGAGGTCGGACTTGATCGTGGCCGCGAAGATCGTCTGGATCAGCGCCTTCGTCAGCGTGGCGTCCGAGAACTGGTCGATCTGGCGCACGACCTTCAGCACCGGCGCCAGCGGGGAGATCCCCCGGTACGTCTGAAGCCCGGGTTCGAAGACATGGATCACCCGCTGGCGCCCATCCCGGTCGAACGCGGAATACTCGCGGTCGACACGCATGCCCCAGCGGTCGAGTACCTGAATCGTGTAGCTGAACGGGCACCCGAGAGCATCGACGGTGACGCCGTCGAACTGACGCTGGCCGTCGCTCTTGCGGGATAGACGCGAGGCTGGGAGCAGCGTGACCTTGGAGTAGGAGCCGCCACGCCGGCGCTGGAAGATCGGCAGCAAGGCGAGGATCTCGCCATACCAGAACCAGCCCTTGTACGCCGCATCCTGCATCTGGCCGAACGTCATCCGCCCGCCGGCATCGCATTCCCGCGCCGTCGTCGACCACGAATAGAACCGGCGCTCCACCATCCGCGCCCAGGCGGCGCCCTGATCCTCGGTCCAGTCGAGCGCATCGACGTCGGGCTGACACGACAGCGACAGGCCGGTGCCAACGACAGCCGATGCGGACTGGTCGACAATCCCAGAGATGAAGCCGGAGTTCTGATAGGCATCGATCGTGCGCGCTGCGGCCTGCTGCCATGCGCCGCGGATGTCCTGCGCGGTCTCGCGCAGCGCCGGCATCCAGGAGCGGAAGAACGGCGAGGCGTTGTTGCGGAAATAGGCCATCGCCTGGCTCCGCGGGGATGCGGCCGGCGGCGCACCCTTCTTCGCGAGAGGCCAGAACTTCACCACTTCTTCCTTCCGAGGGCGGCGCGCAAGGCGGCGTTGGGGTCAGGCTTCGGCGCGTCGGGGACGGCCAATTCGGTCTCTCGCCGATCGAAGTCGAAACGGCAGATGTTGCGGACGGCGATGGCGTAGCAGGAGCCGTCCAGCGCCTCGGCCTGCCGGTTTCCGATGCGGACGAACTTCGTCACGGCGCGGCCGTTGCGAATGTCGACCTTCCGCCGCTCGGACGTGAACTGGATGAAGAACTCGTTCGAGAGCACGTCCGCGAATTGCAGCGCGCCCTGCTCGCCGGGGTCGATCTGCGTCGACGTGATCAGGTCCATCTTGATCCCGTCGACGCCGACGATGTGCAGCCGGGCGCCAGCGCGGCGGGCGCGCTTCGACGTGGTGGCCTTGATGAAGGGGCGGGGCCCCTCATCACCCTTGATCGGAATGATGCGGCGCGGCGTGCGCGGGCCGCAGAAGTCGTAGACGGCCTGAGTGCGGTTGCCGTCGCCGGAATCGATGGCCGTTGCCTCGACGCCGATGTCGCCGCCCAGCGGGTGACGCCACCGCGTCAGCAACATCGCGTCGAGATCATTCCAGAGGAGGGATTCGCCGCCGGTGTCGCCACGCAGGATTTCGTGCCCGAGGAACCAACGCTGATCCCGCGACCAGCCGACGAGGACCACCTCGAGACGGTCCGGCTGCACGTCGACACCGACGGTGATGTAGAGGACCTGCACGGGGATGCGGACATCCCAGCGCTGCCTCTCTTCATCCCACCGCAAGCCGAACGCCGCGGCGCGCGCCATAAGGTGGTGCTCGTTGACCTGGTCGATTGTCGTCGACCACGGCAGGCCTTCGACGGTGTTCCGGAAGGGCTGGAGACCGGACGGCCCGGACTTCTTCGCCTCCTCGAACTTCTCCGCCAGAGCGCCCCACGTCGCCGTCGGCTGGAGCGAGATGAGCGCGTTCATCTTGAAGCCGGCGTGATCTTCGACGTCCGGCTTGGTCCGGTGCCAGTCCCCGGCCTCGATCATCTCGACCTTGAAGCGATGATCGATCGCGTTGGCGCAATGCGGGCAGACAACAACGGCCTCGCGCGGCTTTCCCTTCGGCCACTCGACATGCTTCCAAAGCATCTCGAAGAAGACGCCGCAGAACTTGCACGGCACCTCGAAGATACGCTGATCACTTTGCTCGTAGCGCTTCCAAACGAAGCTCTCCCCCTCGCCGACGGGCGTGGAACCGACCACGATCTTCCGGTCGGGGAAGGAATTCGTCCGGTTCTCGGCGAGTTCGACCGGGTCACCTTCCTTGGTGACAACCATCGCATCCACCTCGTCGAGGTAGAGCTTGCGGGCGCGATGCGAGCGCATGTTGCGCGCAGAATTGGTGCCAAGAACCTTGAGCGTGCCGCCGCCTGTGAAGGCGCGCACCACCAGCGTGTTCCGGCCATCGTATCGTCCGACCCGCATCTCGGCCTGCAGGGCAGGGGAGTTGCGAAAGCCCGGGTCGATGTCGTCGACCATGATCTTCCGCGCGTCTTCGTCCGTGGGCACGTAGACGATGACGGACGTCGGGTCGTTCGCAGCATCGGCGCCAATGCAGGCGGCCAGCAAGGTCGTGTACCCGACCTGCACCGGCTTCACGACTGTCACGCGGGTGTGGGCACGGTCGCCCATGACGTCGGCGATCTGCTTCTGGAACTTCCAGAGCTTGAAGCGACGGATTGCCCCGGCGCTCTCGATGTAGAAGCTCTGGGCGACCCAGTCCGAATAGGCCAGGACCGGTGGCGGCCTGAAGCTCCGCGCGGCGCCGCTCAGCGCCAGATCAAGTGCTTCAGACGACATCGGGATTCAGGTCTTGCTTGCTGGCGCCAGGCACCGCCTTGCCCCCGCCGATCTCGTCGGCGATTTCCTCCAGCGCCTCCCGGCACACGGTGGAAATCTTCTCGCCGTCATGCGCCGTCAGGTGCGGGAGCTCGAAGCGGATGCGCGAGGTCAATCCGAGCACCGTGCTCTTCGTCTTCCCAGCGATGCGCGCCCAGCCGTCTTTCACCTCCTCGAAGGTCAGAACCGTGCGCAGGTCCCGATCAAGGGCGAGCTGCTCGCGCTTCTTCTGGATCGCCGTCAGTTCCGCGCGCTCGTCGGTGAGCGATTTCCCCGTCTGCGTGCTGGCGCGGCCGGTCGCCTGATCGCGCAGGTGGCGATGGTAGCGGTGCAGGCTATCCATCAGCCGGTACTGACCGCGATGCGTGCGCGCGAGGATGCCGCGGGCGGCAAGATCGAGCATCGTGCGCCGGTTCACGCCGAGGATCACCGCCATCTGCGCGCCGGTCACGATCTCGGGCAGCGACGCGAGGAACTCTTCGCTCTCGACGCGCTTCTCGCCCTTCGGCGTTCCCTTCGGCATGGGGCTACGGAGCGATGACCTTCACGACATGGCGCAGCGCCCGCGCGGCGAGGTCGCTCTCGACCAGGCGCTCGATCGCCGGCAGCGTCGGCATGTCCGGCCGCAGCAGTTCATTCGGCAGCAGCGGACCCCAGACCCGGCGGATCGGGAACCGTCCCTTGCCGGTGCGGCGATAGATGCGCCCGCCGAAGCGCGGGACGATGAACGTCCCGGCATAGGTCTTCGTGTCCCAGTCGCCGGCCGTGGCGCCGGCCGCGGAGCGGGACCAGGAGCGCGACGTCAGTTCGCCGAGCGGGACGCTCTCATCGCGGACGCGCAGACGACCGACGAGGCTCGAGCTCGAATGCCGCACGCTGGTGGCGCCGGATACGCGCGAGGTGGGCAGCTTCGTCTGGGCAGCCATCAGCGTCACCGCCTGGCGATCCTGCAGACGCAGATGCTCGCCCATGGCGCGCGACAGCCCGCGCTTGATCTCGGGTGTCTTCTGCAGATTGAGCGCGAGCTCGGCCAGGGCCTTGCGGCCCGACCGCTCGACCTTGAATTCGATCATGGTGCCTCGCGCGTGGATGGGTAACCGGCACACCTCGCCGCGACGGGTCTGGCTCCGCGTCGAGGGTCATGGGCGTGCCGGAAAGGTGGTCAGGCGATCGAAGCGTGTCGTCGCTTTCGGCCTGAAAAGTGAAGTGTGCCGCTGTTCCCGAGCCTATGTCCAAGGCTCAGAGGGGCTTCGGGCCTGCAAGCCGGCGGGCGCCATTAGGACGTTGGCGTCATTGCCGGGGTCGGCCGCTCGCGGTGCTCCCCGCCGGAATTGTCGGGCTTGTAGCCGTCATCAGACGCGCCGTCGCCCGCCGGCTTCGTGGTTTCGCAACGCCCCCTCGCTCAAGCCGGAAGAGCAGCGCGCTAGGCGGGATCGCCCCCGCCAGTGATATGGCGGGCCGAAGCCCGCCGCTGGAAACTCAGCTGGCGCTCGGCGCCTTAGCGTATTCCTGGACCTCGTGGACATGGAGATCCATGCCGCCGTGAACGTAGAAGGTCCGCTCGGTGTTCGGCTCCACGCGTTCCGGCCCGGCGAGCGCCTCGCCCGTCTTCGGATCCTTGCGCGTGACATCCACCGGCCAGCCATGGTTGGCCTTCACGACAACGCTGGTCGTCATGTCATCTCCTCTGCGATGTTCTGAAGGCGAGGCTGCCGCGCCGATCTGGCATCGCCGGACCGGCGGCGACACGTGACACCACACGTCCTATTCGTGACAGAGCTTATCGAAAGTGTGACGCAAGAGGTTGCTCACCCTAATAACCAAAGCTGAGTCTTGTGCTTGGACAGGATCTTAAGTGGTGCTTGGGGAGCGCCGCTTGGCGGCGCGCTCCCTTAAGTCCGAAGCGCTGGGACTTAAGTCGTGCACTGAGTGCAGCTCTCACCGTTGCCGCACGAAGAGAAGCCCAGAAAAGTGACATCCGTCAAGCGCCGTCTGGTGCCGAAGAGGTAACTCCCAAGCCCAGATCCAATGGTTGAAATGCAACGCCAAGCGATTCCGCTCAACGGGTTTCGCGACGTCGTCGGACCCGAAATACACCCTCGCTATAAAATTGTGGAACGCACCTTGACAGCTTCCCCGCGGAGAAGCCGTTCGACCACTTTTTCGCGCTTCCGGGCAAGCTCCCGGCGAATCGTTCGGAGGCTCGGCTGCCGCCGCTCTGAGGGTTGGCGAGGCCGGGGCGCCGCCAGGTCTACGGCGCGCACCGTCGAGGGCGTCAACTCCACCTCGCCGCAATCCTCGAGCCAATGCAGAGCGTCATACAGGCGGCGCCCCCCGAAGCCGCACTTCCCGATATGCCCTCGCGCCCGAAGGCTCTCGCGCATGTGCTCGCGCTCCATGAACGGGCTCTCGCGCAGCATCTTGCGGATCTGAGGGATCAGCGTGCGGGTGCCACGCTGGTAGCGTCCGGGCGCATCCGCGCCGGCTATGTCAAGCATCGAAGTCCCTCGCCAGATAGGAGCGTCGATCAGCACCAGAAGTGTTTGATCCTGCAATCAAATCACGCTGCAAGCCTACTTTTCATCAGCACCCGCTGCAACAAGTTTTCTCATGCAAGTCACAGTTCCATCGGCAATGCTTATCGGTGGTGTGGGGCGCTTAGGAGCCAAATTCGCCGAGATGTCGGGGGCGACGAGGTCTCCCGCGGCCCGCCCGTGCCCCTACGGTCCCTAGACTTCCCCGCTGGCGCCCGTTCGCCCCCTCGACCTAGGCAAGGCACCCCTCGCACCACGTTTGCCCGTCCTGCGCTCCCTCTGCTCCCCCGTGCGCGCTCCGCACCATGCCGCCGCACATGGCCCGCGCCCTCATGCTGTGCCCGTGCCATCGAGGTCGCCCCGTGGCTCAACCTTGCGCCATCGATCCTTGGGCATGGGCAAGGCTGCCTCCCGCGATCTTGCGAGCTGCACGCCCCCGCGCATGACGTCCCGGCCTTGGCCGGCCGATACCTGGCACCCATGCCCCATGCGGGCACACGCGCCCCACCAGCCCATAAGCACGGCGCACGCACAGAGGCGCCCCGCACGCGCACGCACGGGCCTTGCGCCCTGCTGTGCAACACCACGTGCAGCACAGCACAGCGTGCGCCCTATGCCACGGCCAATCGCATTTCGCGCGCACTCACAGCCGGATAGCCGGCCTTAGCTGCAGGTAGGCCGAGCACGAAAAAAGTTGTCGACTTGCTCATTTCGAGTTGCAAAACAACACAAGCCGCAGTACATTTAATTCAACGAAGCAACGGCGAACGCCACCGCTTCACAGGCAACTGTGCCGAAGGAAAAGACGATGAACACCCACAACGAAATCGCCCTCAAGTGGCAAGCCCGTGTTGCCGAAGACCTCGCGCGGGCGGCCGATTGCCGCGCCCGTGGGTTTGAGGAAGCCGCTGTGCTCTGGGAAGAGAACGCCCGCCGGAACCAGCGCCGCGCGGACCGCGCGGCCTCCTGAACCGCCATCCGTCAATCGTGACGAAGGAAAAGACCGATGCTCAAAGACTACGCCCGCACCCTCTACAACGCTTCGCGCTTCTGCCTCCGCAATCGCAAGCACATGACCGCGATTGACGCGGTGGAGATTGTGGCCTTGTCCATGCTGGCCCTGACGCGTGCCGGAAGCCCCACGGCGAAAATGATGATTGGGCAGGTTCGGGCCAAGGCCCACCGCGTCCAAGCAGCGAAGGGCGTGCGTCACGTCCAGGCCTCGCTGCGCACTGCGAACGTGTGAGGGCGCTATGCGGTATATCGCAGAAACCCCGCGCACCGAATTGCGCGTCGCTATCCGGGCGGGCTGGAGCATGGACCGCGCCGAACATTTTTATCGTTTCGGCATGTTCTCGCCCGCCGCTATGGACCGCTTCGCGCGCCTTTGGGCGTGGTCCACGGCGACCGAGCACCCGATGACACGGCACGCCTCGCTCAAGCGCTGGGGCGAGCGCCGTGAACGTATCCGCCGCGCGGTGCGCGCGATCATTGCGAATGCTTGAGGGGCCAACATGGACACGGCATTTTATGCAGGCGCGTTCCCCGCGTACACCTCGGCCGAACTGCGCCGGTTCATCGCTGAGGGTGCCGCACGGTCGGACGCCATGCGCGCCGAAATCGAACGCCGCGAAGCGGTGGAAGCGGGCGACCTATCCCGGGCCACACCGGGCGAGAATCTCGATGCAGCGCGGAGGCACGCGGAAAGTGGGCGCGAGTCGTATGAGGCCAGCCTGCGCCAGCGCCCCAACTATCCGGGAGGGCGCCCGCGCAGAACGTGGGGCCAACTCGACGATGTCGCGCGGTGGAGTTGGACGCGCGACCAGTCGGCACATCGCACGACGTGAGCTCTGCAAGCGCGCACCCGTGCGGTGCGCGTCATGGAGCGCTCGCCGGCCCGTGCTGAACGGGCCAAGGGGCACGCCCCGCGCCGGCCGGATGCCGGTTCCGAAGTGGGAGGGAAGGGCCATGCTCTGGTCGCTCTCCCTGCTCTGGAAAAGAAAAACGGCGACGGTCCGCATAACCATCGCCGTTTGGTTCTTCTAGCAGCAGGCGCCGGGGGGCATTCGCTCCCCGGTTGCCCGGAAGATAAGCCCAGCTGCTCCCCGCCGCAACCCCGTCAATCGTGACACCTGAAAGGACCAGATCATGACTAAGCTTGAACGCAAATGCCGAGCCGCCGTAGCCGACAGCCGCCAGCGCATCTTGCGCACGGCGCGGCGCCAGCGCATCGCGGCGAAGCATGTGGCCCTGTCCGATGCGTTCATCTACGCGTGACGTCGCCATGCGCTCCGCTCTGATCCTCGGGGGCGCCCTCGCGCTGGCCGTCTCCGCTCTGAACGCGTCCGGCCCGCCCGTCATGCCCCTGCACGAACGCATGGCCGTTCTCGCCTCCTCGGGCTGCACCGCCGACATCGTGTGCGACCTGCGCGCGGCGGACCTCGGGTTAGACCCAGTCCTGTTGGGGATGCCCGATGATGCGCTCTACGCGGCGTGTCTCAAGGGCGCCGAGCCCGCGTGCCTCTACCTCGAAGCGCAGCACCGCGCGCAATGCGCGGACGACATGGACCACGACGATTGCGCCGTGTTCCGGGACGAGCCGTCGCACTGACCACCTGGCAATTGTGCCGAATCGAAAGACATCGCCATGACCACCGAAGCGCACCCCGTGCACGAAGTTGCGCGGTTCCACGATGACGCCTTGAGCGTGTCGGCCGGCGGGTTCTCGTTGGACCTCACCGTGAAGCAGATCGAAGGCACATGGGACGCCCTGTCCCATTTTCCGGATCGCCGCGCCCGCATGGAGCTAGGCGCCCTCGCCGAACGGCTCAACGCCTTCGCGGCGCATGTCGTCGCCACTATCGAGCGCGGCGGGAATCTCGACGCCTCGGCAGAAGTCGAGCGCTTCGCCGTCCGGCACGTCTCCATGACGCGCCGCGCATGGGCGATGGATTCGCGCTGCATGTCGTGGTTCGTCGTCGGCCCGGCGCGGTTCCCCGTGGACCGCAACCGCAAGCGCATGGATTGGGCGGAGAACGCCTTCCGCGCCCTTGGCGAGCACGTCAAAGCCGCACGCGCATCGGTCGAGCGCACCGCGTTCCCGCACGGTGCACCGGGCGAACCGATCCGCGCCAGCAACCCCGATGCGCCGGCGCTTATCCGCGCCGAGATCGAGAAGCACCGCGCCTCACATGCGCTGATGAAAGCCGCCAACGCGGCGATTCGGTCAGCGAGGGGTAAGGACGTCGACACCAAGGTGCAAGCCGTGGTCGACGCCACCGGTTGGCGCGAGGCGACGGCCCGGCGCTGCGTTGTCCCGCCTCAAAAATGGATGGGCGCTGGTTTCGCCGCCTATCAGCTTTCGGGCGAGCTTGCCGAGATCAAGCGGCTGGAGGACCGTCTAGCCACCATCGAGCGGAACCGCGAACGCGGCACGGTGGAGCGCGAGCACAACACGGCTGCCGGGCGCCTGCGTGTTGTCGAGAACGGCGAGGCCGCGCGCATTCAGCTGTTCTTCGACGGGAAGCCCGCCGCTGAGGTTCGCGACACCTTGAAGCGCGAGGGCTTCCGCTGGGCGCCGTCCGAGGGCGCGTGGCAGCGGCACCTCAACAACGGCGGACGATACGCCGTCTCGCGTGTCGTGTCGGCGCTCCAGCCGGCAGGGGCGTGACCATGGCGAAGCTCACGAAATCCCAAGCCAAGCACCACGCCGCAGCTGTGGACCTTCTGCGCAAGGACCGCTTGACGGATGACCAGCGCGAATTCGTGCTGCGCAATTGGCGCGAGGACGCGAACCACGTCAACGGCACCGCCGGGGCGTTCTTCACGCCGCTGGACTTGGCCCTAGACTTCACCATCGAGGTTAACGGGCGTCGCATCATCGATCTGTGCGCCGGCATTGGCTGCCTTGCGTTGGCGTGCCACTGGCGCAACGGATGGAACGAGCCGCCGCGCGAAATCGTGTGCATCGAGAAGAACCCCGACTATGTCGCGGTCGGGCGCAAGCTCCTCCCGGAGGCGCAATGGATTTGCGCCGACATATTCGAACTGCCGTTCCTCGCCGCCGATCTCGGGCGCTTCGATATCGCTATCAGCAACCCGCCCTTCGGGGCGGTGCGGCGGGCTGGCCGCAACGGGCCGCGATATCGCGGCAATGCCTTCGAATATCACGTCATCGACCTCGCGGCGGACGTTGCGGACGCCGGGACCTTCATCATCCCGCAGAGCTCGGCGCCATTCCGTTACAGCGGACGGCCCTGCTTCGAGCGACGCGAGGAACCCGGCTACCTCGATTTCAAGAAGGCCACGGGCATCACGCTTCAGCATAACTGCGGCATGGACTGCAACGTTCACAAGGACGGGTGGCGCGGCGTCTCGCCGACGGTCGAAATCGTGCTCGCGGACTTCACCAACGGCAGGAAGGACTAACGTCATGAAAATCCACATTCTCACGGCCGAACACTTCAGCGTGCCGGGCAACATCACCAAGGCATTCGCGGACCTGGCCGGCGCCGAAGCCGAGGCCATGGACCTGACGAACCTCATGCTTTCCGACAACGGGCAGGCCAAGAGCGCCAACGCTTCCAACTGGCGCGCCAAGGTTGAGGCGTTGCAGGACGAGCACGGCGCCGCGCATTGCTATGTCGAGATTGCCGAGCACGTCGTTGTTGGCGCCGTGCCCGATCCGGTTGCCCATGCCCTCCGCCGTGCCGAATCCTTCATCGCCGGCTTCGAGGACGACGAGTCGCAGGACGGCATTCTCGACCTGCTGGCGTCGATCCGCGCGGCCATTGCCGGCGCGCCGGCGGACCCGGTCCGCGATGCCGCCCCCCAAATGCTGGCGGCTCTGAAAGAAATAATCACGCTTCTGGAGCGAGAGAGCAGGAACCCGCGCTGGATACAAACCCACCCTGCCTACCTCCGCGCGATTTCCTCGATCAACAGGGCGGAGGGCCGCGCCAATGGATGATTTCCCCAGTCGGGATGGCGCTGAAGACGCTGTCCACAAGAGGCTTCGGCGGGCAGTCGAGAAGCGCGAGAAGGCTTATCTCTGGACGCCATCCGACGCGATCACCTTCATCCCCCGCGTCTCGCCAACCATTTACGGCGATGGCCGCGCACTCTTCACCATCGCCACGATCAACCAGCGGCCGGCCTATTGGGTGATCCGCGCGTGCAGCACTTGGGGCAGCGGAAACGACCGCGAGGATGCGACGGGTCCTGATTTCGGCGAGGTGACCGATCAGATCATGACCGACCTCGAAGACCAGTTCGGACGTGGTCGATGCGGCTATTCCGGTAACAGCCTGTTCTGGCCCCGCAAGGAACGCCTCCGCAATTGCCAGTGTGAGGAGTGCGACGAGAAGAGGTTCAAAGCACGCTGGCCCATGGTCGACGATGACGGCGGCTGCTCATGGTCAAGGTGCGATTGGCCTCCGGGTTTTCCCACCGCACCTAACCCGCTTTCTTGGCGAGGCAACCTTCTTGCCGAGGAGGGGCGCGCCAATGGCTGAGCGCAAGGACGGCGGGCCGGCGTTCCCGGTCCAGAACGCCAACTACACTCACGCGTATGGCGGCGCGCCTGGCATGTCCTTACGTGACTGGTTTGCTGGCCAAGTTTTATCGTCTGTGGCCAGCTACATGATTGAGAATGCTTACAAAGATGAAACGAGCAGGGAGGAGGGCATCATCAATGCCGTGCATCTTTCCTACGACATCGCTGACGCGATGGTAGCTGAACGCTCCGGCCCGACAATCACCGACGCCGACCTCTTCAACTGCTGGTCCGGCGGCGTCAGCCCGACACCCGAAGAAATCGCGCGCTTCGATTGGCTGGAGGTCGGCGGCGTGCGCGACGTCTCCGAGCCCGGTGACAACGGCACTCACATGGAAGCGTGCGACGACGCCGACGCGGAATTCTGGTCCGTCTATGGGCACTACCGCCCGACGGCGACGCATGTCGGCTGCGAGTGCATCACGGACGGCCCGCCGGGCGACAAAGAGCGTGCATGGGCCATTGCCGAGCATCTCGGCCGGCTCTGGAATCTTCCGGTGCGAGAGCGATGATGGACAGGCAGGAACTGGTGTGGGCACTTTCCCGCATTTCGGCGCCGGTGCGCCCATGTCACTGGATCGCGACGCCGAACGGTGACAACGGCTATGAATGGTGCCCTGACTGCGGGTACTTCAAGGTTCGCAACCTTCGCCGACATGACCGTAAGCGCCGCAACGATTACATCCTGGACGGTGGATGGCGGACCTCCCATGACAGCATGCCGGGCTGCCATGGGTGCGGGGCTCTCCTAGATGGGTCACTGACATCTTACGGTGCCAGCTCCGAACTCGACTATTACGAGGAAGCTGGGCTTTCAACAGACCCGAAGGTTGACGCCCTCTACCTGTCCGAAATCCTCGACAACTTGCCGGAAGACGACGGACGGCTTGAACTTGCCATGAGCCTTGCCCGTGCACTGCTGGAGAAAGAGCGATGAGCCGCGTCCGCCGACCCCGCACCGCCTTCCGCTGGCCGAACGGCGAACTCGACGAATACCGGCCGCCGCGTCGACGGCGCACGGCGAAGACCTGACACCAGCCAATTGTGGCAAAGCAAAAGGAGAACACCATGGACGACTTCACCGTCTTCGCCGCCCGCTACAACAAGGGCAAGCTGGTCGTGCGCTGCCCGTCGCCGGACGGATACAAGACCCTCGCGGCGCGCATCATCGGCGACGACCTGAAATGCCGCTTCTCCTACCGGGAAGGTGGCTACATCGCGTCGGCGACCAAGGTTGAGAAGTTCCGCCGCATTATCGCTGGCCCCACAGCCGCGCCCGCCGGCGCGCCGCTGTGACGGGCAAGGCGCGACCTCTGGTCGCCTACCCCTATCCCGTCGGCGCCAAAGTCGAAGGCGTCGACGCGGCGGGCGCGCGCTTCGCCGGCACGGTGACCGGCATCATCGGGCCCTATTCCGTGTGGGTCGACGGCGTCGGCACGCCGGTGAGCCTGATATCGACGCCGCCGACGACGGATGATGCGTTCGACTACGACGAATAGCTCCCCAACCAGCGCCCTTCGTGGAGGGCGTCAGGGTGGGAAGCCACCGACCGCTCCGCGCTGCACGGCATCGCTTCGCCCTGCGCCGCCACGCGCCTTGACGCACCGCAGCTCAACGCACCAGCGCCGGCCCTCCGGGGCCGGCATCCCCGAGCCCATGCCGTGGGTTTCGGGATGCCGGAAGGCATCACAAGGCACCGCTTCGCGGCGCCTCGCAACGCAGCTCCACGCTTCTCCACGCAACGATCTTCCCTAACTAGGACGGCTCCTCCGGGAGCCGTCTCAAGGTGGGGAAACCTGCCACAACGCTTCGCTCCGCTGCGCGACACCACGCCCCGCAGTACTACTCAACGCAGCGGCCCTCGATCTTCGGATCGGGGGCACCCCCGAGGAGGTCGCGGCCTCTTCCTGGGTGCTCTCGGGCGCCATCTGCCTCGCAGTGCTTCGCTAGGCTCCACCGCGCAACTCTCCGCGTCGCAACGCTTCCGCCACCTCAACACAGGAGATCCTCATGAATTTCACCTCTGCCACCGTCACGCTCAAGTCCATGTCCCCCTACAGCCAGTCCTATGACCACGGGCTGCCGATGCTGAAGGGTGAGGACAAGGGCGACTACGATCGCCGGAACTTCATGTCGAAGGCGCACTTCAACGCCGCCGGCCACCTGGTCATCCCCGCCGTCGCCATCCATCAGGCGCTCGTTGCCGCCGCGAAGTATTCGAAGCGGCAAATCCCGGGGCAGGGCAAGGCGACATGGACCGCGAAATTCAAGAGCGGGCTGATCCTGGCCGAAGATATCGACACCGGCATTCCGCGTTCCGAGGTCGGCTTCATCGACGTGAAGTGCGATTCCAAGGGAATGACCGGCGCCCAGAAGAGCACGACCGTCACCCGCCGATTCCCGCAGGTCCCGTCGTGGTCGGCAAGGTTCGACATCTGGATCGTCGACCCGATCATCACCGAGGAGGTCTTCCGCGAAATGGTCGACATCGCCGGGCTGTTCGTCGGCATCGGCCGCTGGCGGCCGGAGATGAGTGGCGGCATGAACGGCCGGTTCAGCCTCGCCGGTCTTGAGTGGCACGACAACCGTGAGTTCGTGGCCAAGGCCGCCTGATCCGGCCCGGCCCCACAAGGGCCGGTTGCCCCGCCCGCCTCGACAAAGGGACGGGCAGGGGAGCCGGTAACGGTTCCACCGCGCTCCGCCACGCCCCGCAGCGCTACGCAGCGCTACGCTACGCACCTCAACGCAACGCAATCCTTCATGGAGAATGTAGATGTTCAAATCATCTTCTGAAAAGCTTCTCGTCCGCATCGCCGTCCTGCAAATACTTTACGAGACACCGATCGGCGGCACCGTTACCTATGCCAAGATCCACGAAATCACAGGCCTCGATGCCCAGTCCGCACGCCCGTTCATCTACGGCGCCATGCAGCGGGCGAACAAGGAGCGGGGTCTTCTGTTCGAGAATGAGCGCGACGTCGGCTATCGCCGGATCGAGCAGGAACACGCGCCGGGGCTCGGGCTGAAGGCTCGGCAATCTATCGGGCGCAAGGCACGCAGGACCGCCGTCGCCCTCACCAGGTTCACGCTCAACAGCAATGGGCTGGAGCCGGAGGTGGCGAAGAAGGTGAATCGCGAGATCGCGCTAGCCGGACTGATCGAATACAGCGCGAGCAGCAAGGGCATGCGTGCGGTCGAGGCATCGGAAAGCGCTGAGAACCCCAGGGTGTCGACCGCGACCGCGGGCGCGGCCATATTGGCGAAGCTGAACGCCCGGGATAAGGGCTGAACACCCACCTTACTCCAATCGTGGAGAACCAAGAGATGCGGGTCGACCTCGCCCCGGGCCATGGCATCGCCCTGAAGTATGCCAACCGCCACGGACTGATCACCGGCAGCACCGGTGCCGGCAAGACGACCACGCTCCAGCGCCTCGCCGAGGGATTCAGCGCCGCTGGCGTGCCGGTCTTCGCCGCCGATGTGAAGGGCGACCTCTCTGGCGTCTCCACCGCCTTCCCCGTGCGGTTCTGGGACGTCTTCGGCGACCTCGGTATGCCCATCAAGACGTCGGTCGAGGAGATGGGCCCGGACCTGATGGCCCGCCTGCTCAACCTCAACGCGACGCAGGAGGGTGTTCTCCACGTCGCCTATCGCTGGCTGTCCGATCCCGACTTCCACCCCGGGGCATCGCTGATGATGGACCTGGACGGGCTGCGCGCCAGCATCACGGACATGCTCGACCACCGGGAGGCGCTGCGCACGCGCCACGGCAACGTCACGGCAGCGTCAATCGGCGCCATCCAGCGTTCTATGCTGGTGCTGGAAGGGCAGGGCGGCGGCAACCTGTTCGGCGAACCGTCCTTCGACATCATGGATCTGCTGGAGACAGCGCCGGACGGCCGCGGCGTCATCAACCTGCTAGCCGCCCAGCGTCTCATGGATGCGCCCCGCACCTATGGCGCGCTGATGCAGTGGCTCCTCATGCGCCTGTTCGCGGCGCTGCCCGAGGCCGGCGACCTCGACAAGCCGAAGCTCGTCATCTTTCTCGATGAAGCACATCTGCTGTTCGACGGGGCTTCGCGGACAATCCTCGACACGATCGAGCGCACCGTCCGCCTGATCCGCTCCAAGGGCGTCGGCGTCTATTTCGTGACGCAGCACCCGCTCGACGTCCCCGAAAGCGTGCTCGGCCAGCTCGGCAACAAGATCCAACACAGCCTGCGTGCCTTCACCCCGCGCGACGCGCGGGCGGTGCGCACTGCAGCGGCATCCTTCCGCCAGAACCCGGACGTCGAGGCCGAGCGCGAGATTACCGAGATGCGGGTCGGCGAGGCGCTGGTGTCCTTCCTCGATGCCGGCGGCGCGCCCAGCCCCGTCCAGAAGGTCAAGATCGACTTCCCGACCGCGCAGGTCGGCCCTATCCGCTTCGGCCAGCGCATGGACATGATCCGGCAGGACCCGCTGGCCGACCACTACGGCGTGACGTTCGACGATCGCGACGCCATGTTCGACGCCTTCCGGGCGCGCTATCAGAACAACCAGGCCGTCAAGGCCATCCAGGCAGAGGAGGTCCAATCATGGCGCCGCGCTTCGAATATGACCGCCTCACCGCCGAGCAGTTCCGCAACGGACTGCGCGATGCAGGTGTGAGCGTATCCGCTTTCGCACGCATATTCGGCGTGCGTCTCAAGCGCGCCGAGGAGTGGGCTCGCGGCGCTGAGGATATTCCGACTTGGGTGCGCCCTGTGCTGCGGATGCTGCTAAACGCCCAATCGCAAGATGCTGCACGCGCGGCGGCGGCGGAGATGATTCGAGCCGACAACCTACAGCCTTCCTTGGGACCTTACCCCTACTTGCAGATGCGCGAGAGCCCACAGACTTGACGGTACCGCTTTCCCTGCTCCACCATCACGCAGGGGAGGCCATCATGACCATCATCATCTTCGGCGCGATCGTCGTCATCATCTTGGTCGCTACCGTGCGCATTCTCGCCGGCTGGTTCCTCCCGGCACATGTGGCGGCGGGTCTCGGTCGGGCGATCGGCGGCACCTTCGAATTCGTCGGGAAGCTGAGCATCGTGTTGCTCTGCCTCGGCATCATCGGCTTGATCATCGCGGCGATGTTGCACTGAGGCGTCTCTTCAACCCCTGAGATCCAGCCTCACTGTCTCAGCCGCGTGTGACGATCGAGGATGTTCTCGGCAGCGCGGCCAGCGTTGATCGCCGGGCTTGCATCGCCGCCCCACGCAGGGTCGTAGGACCACAAGCCAGCCGCTGCGAGCGTGTACAGGAGCGCGACAGGCACAACGACATGGGTGCCGGACGCCACCTTGTTGTATGCGTCCTGCGCGGCTTCTGCGCGAGTTTCGATCTTCATCCGATCCCTCCCGCCGCCTCGATCGCCGCTCGCTTGCAGCGCTCCCAGCACTTGCGCCAGTGCCGGTCAAAGCGCACCGCCTCAATCCGTTTCGGCGAGCCCGCGGGATAGGTCCATGCGGCGTTCTGGCCGAAGCGCTTCCGATACCAACGCCCGGCGCGCGCGAGGCGCCTGCGCTCGCGTTGCGGGACCGCCGACCAGTGCTTGCCACAGACCCATTCGTCGTGACGATCTTTGGTCGTTCGCCGGCAGAAGGGAACGCAGCATTGGAGACGCGTGGTCATGGTGCCGTCTCCGGCCACTCGCCGAGCCCGGCAGATATCGCAGCGGCGTCCATTCCGAGCCCAGCGTAATATCCCTGCGCCTGCAGCCGCCGGATCATCTTGCGCGCCTGCTTCTCGGCTGAAGCCACTACCCGCGGCTCCTCGGCTTTGTGCTCGATCGCGCCGATGTAGAGCCGCAGAGCCTCGTCGATCGCGCTGCCCTCGGCAAAGATGAAATAGCCGCTCTCCACCAGCATCTTGATCCAGAAGAAGGCGATCAGGCCGAATTTGGCGACATCCTCGCCCTCGCCGGCATAGGGCTGCACGACCTGGTGGTGCAGGCGGCGGACGCGCTCCAGCAGCTTGCGCGCCTTGCGGTCATCGAGGTCGGTGATGGGCTCTCGCGCCGCGGTCTTCAGCAGCTCGACAGCCCGGGTAAATTCCGCGTCCTGTTCCACGACGCCCGCGAACAGCACGCCCATCATGACGTGGGCCGGCAGGCACAGCTCGGCACGCTGGCGATCGGTCAGGTACATGGCCCATCTCCTTCCAGCGCCCAGGCGACAATGTTGCGGAGCCACGCGGCACCAGAGAGCCCAGCCCGGCGGGCGCGACACTGCACGCGATCCGCGAGCTCGATTGTCATCCTGATCTTCACTTCGATCTTGCCGGAGCGCTGTCGGCGCAGGCCCAGCAGCCGCGCACGGCGCTGGACGGCGAGGGACGAGCGGCCCGGCAAGCGGGCGGAGAGCTGCGCGAAGGTCTCATGCGGGAATGACCGACGCAGCATGTCATCCTCCTCCGGCGTCCAGAGTGGGCGGGCAGGGCGCATCAAGGACCTTCCTTTCGGGCGTTGCATGTGGGGCAGGGCAGGCCGCGCCGGATCTCCGACACCGTCATGTCGAAGGACCAGCCGTCATCGTGGCCGCAGCGCCGGCAGCGAAAGTGCCCGCCCATGCTGGTGCGCCAGCCCGGCATCAGGCCGGGCGCATGGCCGGCGTCGACCGCATGCATTCGAGTAACCCGCGCCACTGCGGGGCGGGGGCCGAACAGATCAGCCTTCATCGTCGCGACCCGCCGCTGCCTGGGCTTGCTCGATCGCCTCGGTGGTCAGCCCATAGACGATGAGCGCAACGGCGCGGTCCCGCCGCGCGATGGCGGTGCGGTGCACCAGCCCCAGTTCCTTCGTCACCTTCGTCCAGGGGCGACGGGTCGCCTTGGCGAGCAGCCAGGTGTTGAGGGCGCGACGGACATGCTCCTGCGGCACGAAGCGCGGCACCCATGCGAGCGCCACGTCCGCGGCAACGATCTCGGCCGAGGTGGCGCCGATCTTCGGCCGGTTGCGCTCGAAGTCGCCGTGTTCCCGCTCCCATGCCTCCTGCGTCGACTGGAACCAGAGATCCAGCCCGCTGTACTCGTAGTCGGGCATGGACCGGCCGAACCCCTTCGGCCCCGGGCGGCTGACGGTGCGGTGGACCAACCGGATGGCGTCGGCGAGCCGGTCCATGACCAGCTCGCGCGTCCATTCCTCCGCGACCTCTACCCCGCTCTCGAAGAGGGCCTTCAGCATCGCCTCGGTATCGAGCGGCGCGACGCCTTCCTCTCCTTCCGTGACACCAACGTCGAAATCCGTGACGCTCGCCATGAATTTTGCCTCGCTCATTCGCCGAAACCGGACAGGAAGTCGTCTTCTTCATCGCGGCCCAGGGCGGATGGTTTTTCGTCGGCGATCTCGCGCGCCTTCTTCCGCTCACCACCCATGGACATGCCCTTCACCGGTTTGCCGGTGATCCACATCCACGCCACTGTCGAGCCGGGAGCCTCGTGCGAGCCCACGATCCCGTACTGGACCATGCGGTCGTGCGCCCGCTTCCATCGCTGCCGAAGCGCGTCCTTTTTGACCTCTTCGGTGCCCTCCTCGCCGGCGGAATAGCGCGACCAGAACAGCTTCTTCACCGTGTTGACGGTGACGGCCTGGGTGATCCGGCCCGGGCAGGGGAGGTCGGTCGGCGGCGTCTGGCCGTCATTCTTCACGGCGTCGAGGACGCACTGCAGGAACTGCCGGTCCCGCTCCGAGGCGTTGAACCCGCCATCGGCCGGACCTGACACATCGATGTCCTGGGCGGGCGGCACGCAGACGCAGGACGTGACGGGCTTGCCGAGCCGGTCGGTGCCGACCTCTACCGCCCGCAGCACGAACGGCCAGGACGCGCCGGCCTCGGAATCCTTCTGCTTCGTCACCTTGGCGTAGCGGATCGCCCGCCCATCCTCGTCCACCCGCTTCTCGGAAAGCTCGACCGAGACCACGTTCTCGACGTTGGCGAAGATCGACGTGTGTCCGCGCGGCTTGGTGCCGCCCTGGTTGGCGTGGTGGACGATCGTCACCGCGCAGCCGAGCTCCTCGGAGATCCTCGTTGCCCTGGCCAGCACGGGGGTAATGTCCCGGGCACTGTTCTCGTCGGCCCCCGGCGTCGCGGCGGAGAAGGTGTCGACGATGATCAGCCGCAACGGCACGCCGAACTCGGCCTCGAACAGATCGTTCCAGTGCTTCCCGTCGTCGATCAGCGCATTGGTGTCGTCGTCGCCCGCGAACAGGTTGAATTTGCCCGGCAGGAAGCCGAAGGGCAGATCCATGCTCTTGGGCACCTCGTCGGCGTTCCAGGAGCGATAGGCACGCAGGCGCTTCTTGATGCCGCCGCCGCTCTCCGCGGCGATGTAGAGCACACCGCCCTGCAGCGAGGCGTGGCCGAAGAAGTCCGACCCGCGCGCGACGCACATGCCGTACTCGACCGCGAAGAAACTCTTCCCGTGCTGGCTGGGGCCGACGATCAGCGACACCGCAGCGGCCGTGAACACCTGGTAGACCAGCCACTCCGACTCCGGGCCGGCGGCATCCAGGTCGCGCCAGCGGATCGTCCGCAGCTTCGGGCGCCACGCCGCCTTGATCTCCTCCTCGTGCTGATATTCGAAGGCGCTCATATCCATGAGGTCGTCGTCGACAACGCCGGTCATGACGTCCGCCTCCGCTGCATCAGCACGTCGTTGAAGTCAGCGCCCCGGGGGGCGAGGTCGTAGAGGACTTCCACGCCCTGGTGCTGGAACCGCCGCCCGCCCATCAGGAGGCGGGCCTGCGTCATCACCGGATCGGAATCGCCATCGCCGAGGATGGCGACGACCTCGACGCCTGCCGGCAGGACAATGCCGGGGCTGTCGAGATCCGGGTCGACCGGAACCTGCATCGGCCGGCCGCTCGGCATGCGCGCCGATGGATGGTCCCGGCGCGTCAGTGCCCGGCCGGACAGGTTGCCGAGCGACACAGCCGCCGCGATGGCCCAGTCCCGACTGGTGGGTGAGCGGAGCACCCGCCACGAGCGCGAGGTTTCAATGCCCTCGCCCATAGCCAGATAGGGCCGGATTGGCGACAGGCGGATGAGCCCGCCCTTCTGCTCGCCGGTGATCTTTTTCGCCTTGTTGCGCTTGCGGTCGCCCGGCGGGGCCAGCTTGGCGCCGGTGCCCGCCTCGAGGTAGGTGCGGTGCACGCCGATCAGGCTTCCCGCCGCGTCGCGGATCGCGGCAAGCATGGCAGGATGGTCGCCCAGATCCCGGACCTCTTCGGCAGCCTCGTCGGCATAGCCGAAATAGGGCAGGCCGCGCATGTAGCGCAGGTCGAAGGTCCATGACGGGTCGACGGCCATGCCCCGCGATTCGAGATAGTGGGCGGCGAGGGTGCCGGCGATCGGCCGGGCGCGGTCGAACAGCCGCTCGCACCGGGTCATGTCGCGCTCGCGCCGGCGGCGGTCCTCCGCCTCCTCCTGCGCCTTCCTCTCCTGCCGCTCGCGCTCCCGGCGCGCCGCCACTTCAGGATCGACCTCCTGCTCGCCGCCAAGGATCTTCACGGCCTCCATGAAGCCGACGCCGTCGTGCAACATCACCAGCTTGAAGACATCGCCGCCGTCCTCACAGGTCGCGCAGACCCAGCCATCCGCCCACGCTTCGAAGGACGTCGAATCCTTCGCAGTGGGGTCAATCGAATGCAGCGGGCAGGGTCCAACCATGCACCCCTTCGCGCCGCCGCGGCGCAGTTTCACCCACTTGCCGGCAACGGTCGTCACAGGGTTGCGGTCGCGCAGATCCTGCTTCTGGGCCTCGGAAATCATGGGCGGATCTCCGCGAATAGGGGCATGTGGGAGCCCCCACGGTGGGTCCGCAGCGCAGTTGCGGCGGCTGGGTTGATCCAGAGAACTTCCGTGCGCGCACGGGCGCCATCGGCGAGCGCCTTGGTCTCCACACGGCTCCAGCCTCGGAGCATTTCGTCGTAGAGCTCGGTCGGATAGCCGGATAGGACAACCATGCCCTTCAATTCGGCCAGAACCGACAGCAGCTGCTGATGATCTTCTGCCGAAAGCTCGTAGCGATAGAGATGCTTGGGGTCGTGTTTGTTTTTCAACCCTCTTGTTTCATGCATATAGGGCGGGTCGACGTAGTGAAGAACGTTCGGACCATCATGCTTGGTCATAATCTGAAGAGCTGGGCGATGTTCGATTACTACGCCTCGCATTCTTTCTACGATGGAATAGAGCGATGCGGGGTACCGCGACCAATCGTGAGCTGGGGTTGACCCAGACTTGGTGGAGTCGGCCCGAAAGCCGGTCGCTCCCCTGCCGAGTTCCACGTTATGGGCGTTGGAGCCGAACCCCATGAATGAGCGGATGACCAGCCGCCGGGCCTGCTCAATCTCATTGTCCGCGGCTTCCCAAGCGAGATCGAATTCTCGCCGAGAGAACGGTGTCAGATACAGGCGACTGACAAGCTGCTCCGCCTTGCAATCGTCCTGCAGGACACGGAAAAGGCCGACGATGTGGTCATCGAGATCGTTGTAGACTTCCGCATAAGAGCGCTCCTTGCGCAGCAGCACGGAAGCCGCACCCCCGAACGGCTCGACATAGACCCGGTGAGGCGGGAAGTGCCGCAATATCCATGGCGCCAGCTTCCACTTACCGCCATGCCAGCGGAGAACGGGGCGAGTCGGCCTGGTCACGCTGCAACCTCGCTGAACAGGTCCGGCGCTCCGACGACTTCCGCAATCTCGACAGAACGCTCGACATGTCGTCTGCGCGCCTCGACCAGCCGCCGGCGCGGCAGCGGCTTCATCTGGGCCGCATCAATCATATTGGCGCGGACCAGCGCGGCGGCCGGGAACGGGCTGACCGAATTGCCGATCATCCGGCGCTGCTCGGTCTCGTTGAGCGTGCGGCCGTTGTAGTTTGCCGCCAGCACATAGCTGTCCGGGAAGCCTTGCGCGCGTGCCAGCTCGCGCGGCGTGAGCATCCGCATGCCGAGGTCGACGATGACATAGGGGCCGACGGTGACGAACTCGCGATCGTCCCAGGCCCCGAACTCGCGCAGGAACGCGGCGACGCGCCGAGCCGAAATCTCCTGCTCCGGCGTCATCGGCGGGATGACGGCCTCCGCCTCGACCAGGCCGAAGCGCGGCTTGGAAGTGACCGTCCGCATCGGCTCGTCGACGCCGGCCCCGTCCTCGTCTGAACCGTAATAGACCGTGAGGGTCGGCATCACGACGGCGTTGTGCTGCCCCTTTGCGCATGCGGTCGGCGCCGGCGCCTCGACCGACGACGCGCGGCGGTCGCTACCCTTGAGCGTCAGCATATGCGCCGACACCACCGCCTGCTGGCTGCCGCTGGTGGTGGGCGTCGACATCGGCTCGCGGACGTCCCGGCCGGGCGCCCCGGGGCGCGGTCCGGCGTTGTGCTGGGCCAGGTAGGCGGAAACGACGGCATGCTTGCCGCCGCCGGCAACTGCGGTGCCCAGCGGCTTGTGAATATCGAGGGCGCGTGGCGACTGGCCGTCGCGCTCGCCGTAGCCGGTCTGGATCATTGTCGGGGAAACCAGACCGTGGGCGTCGCGGGAGGCCGCCACTGTCTTGAAGGGCTCACCGACATCCTGACCCCGGAAGCCGTCACCGCTGTGATTGCACGTCACGATGAACGGTTTCTCGGCGTCGAGGATGTAGCGTTTCGTGCCGGCGGCGATTCGCGCCATGGTATTGCGTGCCAGCGGCCGGTTCACCTTCACGCCGGTGCGGAGCTTGTAGTGGCGTGCCTCGGTGCGCGCCATGAAGATGGAAGGGCAGGGCCGATCCCAGTCGATGATTTCGGCCGCCGTGCGCCAGGGCAGCAGCCCGCCAGACCGGACCACCGCCGACTTCGGATCCCCATGGCTCGACGCCGGCCACACGATGGGCAGCCCGTCACAGCGGGCGACAAGGAAGAGGCGGTTGCGCGTCGTCGGCGCGCCATAGTCGCAAGCGCGCATGCGCCGCCACTCGACGTCGTAGCCGAGGCGGGCCAGCTCGGCGACCCAGCGCTTGAACTCCTGCCCCTTTCGCTTCTTGCAGCGGTTCCCCTCGGCGTCAATCGGACCCCAGTCCTCGAACTCCTCGACGTTCTCGAGCAGGATGACCTTCGGACGCACCTGCCGCGCCCAGCTCACCACCACCCACGCCAGCGCGCGGACCGAGCGGGAAACCGGACGGCCGCCCTTCGCTTTCGAATGATCGCGACAATCCGGCGACGCCCACATCAAGCCGACCGGCTGGCCGGCCGTGACCGTCATCGGGTCCGCCTTCCAGATGTTCTTGTTGAGGTGGAGGGTTCGCGGGTGGTTCTGGCCGTGCATCGCCAGCGCAGCGGCATCCGTATTGATCGCGACGTCCGGCGAGCGGCCGAGCGCCCACTCGATCCCGGTGGATGCGCCGCCACCGCCCGCGAAGCCGTCGACGATCAGGCCACGCAGCAACCCGCCGAGGATGTCGTCGGGAATAGGCTTGGCGTCCGCGAAGCCCTCGAAGGCGAGGTTTTTCATTCTTCTGTCTCGCTCATCAAGTTCATCAACATCACCCGCTCCTCGACGCACATCAGCGTCAGGGCCCGGGCGGCGAATTCTTCGGATGTCAGATCCGCGCCGTCGGCGAGATCGCTGATGGCCTTGGCGACAGGGCGCTCGATGCGCACCATGAGCAGCTCAACGCCGCCGGCCTCGCGCAGGAGCGGGGTGCCCATGTTGCGCAGCACGGCACGCACCTTCTGCGGATCGTCGACGCCGACCTCGTCCGCGATCTGCCGCCCCGACCGGCCCATGCCGGCGAGGTAGGCCATGCGGATCTTCATCGGCACCGAGTAGGAGATCGTCCGCCGGCGTGGCGCGCGGCGGCGCGGGCGGGGAGGACGATCGGGAGAGGGCTGCTTCACGACCGCGGCCCCCGTGTCTGCAGACGGCGCACCAGGTCGTTGACCTGTTCGATATAGGGCGAGCACTTCAGGATGAACCGCTCGGCGCGGTGCAGCGCCAGAGCGCGCCGCAGGATGCTCTCGTCGGGTGCCGGTCGGGTTCCGCTCTCGACGAGATCCCTGTGCCGGCGGATGAGGCCGGCACGCTCAATACTGAGGGCAGCGAACATGTCGCGCATGGTGACGCGCGGGGCAGGCCAGTCGGGCGGCCAGTCGGACGGCAGGTCGCTCATGCGCATCCCCAGCGGATGTAGATCTGTTCGACGGGTTCACCGGTTTCCCGCGCCTCGCGGCGGGCCGACGCCCGGGTGTATTCACGCTTTTTCCACGCGCGCCTCTCCTCGGGGGAGAGGCTGTTCCACCAGCGCTTCTGCTTCTCTCGTCGTGCCTTTCGGTGCCGCATGAGAAACTCGGTCGCGGAATCACCAACGGCCTCGATCGTCTTCACGCGATAGCCGCAGATCGTGCAGCGCCGGACGCGCTTGACGGTGTTCATCGGCCCGTTTCGTGAGTCGAGAACCTGCGTTTCGCCGCCACATCGGCATTTCATGGGTCCCTCCGCAGCCAGCGCGTCTCAAAAGGCCCCTCGTATCCACGGAGCCAGACGATGATCAGGAAGTCCTTGTCGCCACCGCCCGGCTTCAGTCCGGCGGCGATGACCGCACCCGGGGGCATCGATGGCCGCGGCGTCAGAACCCACACGCGCCTTGGCTGGCTCTGCTCCAGCCACCGGCTGCGCTCGTCGCCCCAGAGCCAGCGCGCCGGCAGGACCATCGCGACCTTGTGGTCGGCAAGATCGAGCGCGTGCTGGACGAAGCCCAGGGGGCGGCCGGCCTTCACATCGGCTTTGGCAATGCCAAAAGGTGGATTGCAGACGATGGATCGCGCCGGTCGGCCGCGAACCTGCATCGGCCGCTTCATGGCGAGGAAATTGACGGGCGCGACCTCGCCATATCCGCGAGCGACCAGATCGGTCCCGATCGCGTCATAACCCGCAGCAAGGGCCGCCTTGGGAATGGTCATCATGCCCGCGCACGGATCCCATATCGGGCCTTCGAATTTCTCTTCCGCGAACAGCCTGCGGGCGCACCATTCCTCTTCGACATACCAATCGTTGGGATCGCGCTCCCACAGATGCGCGTTCTTCTTCACTGCCGCCTTCACAGGGGGATGTCCTCGATGTCATTGAACCTGCGCAGCAGCGCTTCGGACTTCTCCATCGCCTGGGGCTTGTCGACGATCACGGCACGCGACTGGAAAAGCGGGGTGGTGGCGATTGACGTCTTCGGCGCGACGACCGCGCAGGCGTAGGACCAGACGGCGAGCGAATCTGCAGCGTCCTCGCTGTCGAATCTCCAGCCGAGATGCCGGCAGCGCTGCTGCACCGCCAGCTTGCCTTTCTCGCCCGGCGGGTTGCTGCCGACGAAGTGCTTGCGCACATCCGAGATATCGGTCTCGCGGATCTCACCGATGCCCTTGGCCTGGGCGAGGGTCTCGATCAGGAAAACCAGGCCGAGCAGGATGCGCGAAGTATTCATGTTGGTCCGCATGCCCATCTTGCGGGGATCGAACGGCGCCTCGAAATAGAGGGCATCCACCGGGCAGAGCTTCATGAAGTCGGCGAACCACCGCATCATCCCGCGCCCGACAGCGCCGCATGACGAGCCGGGGGAGGCGAACCGGATGGTGCCGGCCCGCGGCACCTCCCCGGGCACGCCGTAGGCCCAGCCAGTCTGCGACGCGATGTCGAGCGCCAGGATGCGCGGCGGTGCCGAGGTCACTGGAAGGTCTCGTTCTCGAATTCGTCCACCGCTTCACGGTCCGCCTGCTGCTCGGCAGAGGCCCGCTTGCCCGGCACCTTCTTCGCGGCCGGCTTGTCACCCTCGTCGTCGTAGTAGTCGAAGAGGCGCGCATCCTCGGCTTCGAGTTCATCGCGGACCTTCTCGATCCGCTTACGCAGGTTCAGCACCTTGAGCCGGGCCTTGAACGGCTTCAGGACGATGCCGCGCTCCTTGGCCTCCTCGAACAGGTCTTTCATGTCACCGCGCACATCCTTGCACGCATTCATGTAGTCACTGCGGAGACTATCGAGGTCGCCCTGATAGCTGGCATACCGGCGCTCGAATTCGGCGCACAGTTCCCTGTCAACCGAACCTGTGTTCGGCTTTGCTTTCTTCGCCATGGGAATATTCCTGGGCTGGGGTTGCGCGCGCCGCCCTATGCGGCGGCGCTGTCATCGCTACGCCCGGCCGCGCGACGGGTCGGACGCTCAATCCCGTCGGGCCACGGCAGATAGTGCGGCCAGACATCCGAAAATGCCTGGACGCACCGGTCGTAGGTTTCGACGGTGAAGTTGCTCTGGCTGGAGAGGAGCCGCGCGACATGCGACGCGTCGGTCTGAGACATGCCGACGCTGCGCAGCACGCGGCCGGGGCTGTTCGAGATCGGGCCGCTATAGGCGGCGATCAGCCGACCGATGTTGGAGAGGAGAGTCTCACGCATGCTCATGAGTTGTAAAACAACACATTCGCGAACGGACATCAACCCCGCAGGCGCTTGATAAATTGCCGAAAGTGCGAGATCTATCCGCAGACGGAGGTAATCATTTCGAGGGGAAAATGCTGAAAACGCGCGTGCTGCAACGACTTGAGGCCCTGAGTATCACCCAATGGGAGGCCGCGCGTCGGGCCGGGCTGCACCGCAATTTCGTGTACGACCTCATGGAAGGTCGTAAGCAGAAACCCCAGCAGAAAACCCTCCTGGCGCTCGCCCGCGCCCTGCAGTGCTCCGTCGACTACCTCATTGGCAACACGGAAGAAATCGGTTCGCCACCACCGGTGAGTGAAGCCTCCGGACAGGGGCTGCCGGTCGTCGGAATCATCGAGGAGGGCGCCTGGCGCCGCCCCTTGAAGCAGCCGCGCGGCACGGTGCTGATCCAGCCGGATGCCCGCTACACCGGCCGGCAGTCGGCCTACCTGTTCCGCGGGGACCCGCATGCCGGCCTTGAGGACGGCATGTTCGTGCTGGCCGTCGATGCGGGCGACTATGAGCGGCAGATCGGCGCTCCGGCTGCCGGCAACCCGGTCATCGTCGAGCTGAGGCGCAAGGCGCTAAACGAGGTCCAGACGGTGGTTCGTCCGTGGGCCTCGGGCTTGGAAATGTCGCTTCGGAGCACAGACGTCGAGGCGCAGGTCGTGGCAATCGTCGCCGCCGCTTTCCGGCTGTACTGAGCCGCGAACCTTTCCTGCGCGCGTGCGCCACGCCCGCGTAGTATATACACTTAGAGTTATATTAAGGTTATATATCAGCAGGTTGCTATGAGGGGCGCCTCAAGCGCCCCCATCATCTGCATAACCCCAATCATAATATGCAGCCCATTTTTGTAGAAACTTGTCCTATTTTCTCAGCGTGCTCTGTGCGTCGGGATTTCTCGACGGGCACAACTTTCATGCGCACGTGTTGCAGGTTCTGTGCCAATCTCGAACGGTAGCTATCTAAAAAAGTTGTAAAAAATCCGCGCCGAGAGAGTTGCAAAACAACTCAATCTGCAACATGCTCTGCAAATCGACGCGGGAATGGCTCGCGTCGCTCTCAGGCAGAGCACAACATGACCTCATCTCGCAGGGCCGCACGTGCGGCATCTGGGGGCGCTCATGGTCATTGAGCGCATCCAGTTCAGTTCCCGAGACGAATGGCTCGATCTCCGCAAGAACGACATCACCGCATCCGTCGTCGGCGCGCTGTTCGGCGTGCACGACTACCAGACCCCGTTCGGCCTCTACGCGCTGAAAACCGGGCTCACCGCCGAAGACCCGGAAGAGACCGACGCGATGAAGCGCGGTCGCCTGCTGGAGCCAGTCGCCGTGCAGTTGCTGCGCGAGCAACACCCGGAATGGAAGATCACCCACAACACGGGCCGGGGCGCGGCCTACCTGCGTGACGCCAGCGTCAATCTCGGCGCGACCGTGGACGTGTTTGTCGAGTGCCCGGTGCGCGGCCTCGGCGTCGTGCAGGTCAAGAGCGTCGAGGCCGGCACGTTCCGGCGGAAGTGGGTTGATGCAGAGACCCACGAGACGACACCTCCCCTCTGGATCGTGCTGCAGACTCTGACCGAGGCACACTTGGCCGGTGCGGCGTGGGGCGCCGTCGCGCCCTTGGTCGTCAGCTACGGCATCGACATGCCGCTAATCGACATCCCGATCCATCAGGAAATGATCAAGCGGATCCGCGGACAGGTCCGGAACTTCTGGACGATGGTCGAGGAAGACCAGGAGCCCGATGCGGACTTCAGCAAGGACGCTGCGCTCATCCAGCGGCTGTACACCCAGGACGACGGTTCCTCGGTTGACCTCAGCGGAAACCGGATCGTGCAGATCCTTGCCGAGCGCGAGAAGTTGAAAGAGGTCGAGCGTGCCGGCGCGTCGGCCGAGAAGGCCCGCAAGACGATCGATACCGAGATCATCAACATGCTCGGCAATGCCACCACCGGGCGGATGAGCGACGGCACCGAGGTGACGGCCAAGACCACGCACCGCAAGGGCTACGAGGTCAAGCCGAGCAGCTATCGCAGCGTGAAGGTGAAGGCGGGCGCCGTGACCGCGCCGGCCGACATCGACGAATTCTGACATCTCGAACTTGAAGGGGTCTCGCCATGGAGGCTGAGAATCCGCGTGCGGTCATGGGTGGGAATAACCCGCCCAGCTTGGCCGAGGTGCTGGCCGACCGTCATGCCGGGCTGTTTGCGCTGGTGGAGCCGCTGGCGAAGCGGGCCAATGAGCAACCGAAGACGCTCTCGACCGAGGAGGAGAACTTTGCCCTCGGTGAGGTGGTGAAGGCTGCGACCGAGGCGTTCTCGTCGATCGAGGGCGCGCGGGTCGAGGAGAAGGCCCCCTTCCTTCGGGATGGGAAGATCGTCGATGACACCTTCCGCGGCCCGAAGGAGCGGCTCGACAAGATCATCAAGGGCCTGTCGGCGCGGGCCGATGCCTATGCGCACCAGAAGAAGCTCGAGGCGCGGCGCAAGGCCCTGGAGGAGGAGCAGAAGCTCCGGGACGAGGAAGAACGCCTGCGGCGCCTCGCCACCTTCGAGGCCGACATCGGCGACACCGATGCGGCTGAGGTCCACGCCGAGATTGCCGAGACCGTGGCTTTCCGCGCCTCCCAGGCTGCCGAAACCACCACGGCCCGGGCGGCCGATCTGACCCGGGCGCGCAGCGACACCGGCATGCTGGCGACCGCCAGCGACAAGTGGGACTTCCGCGTCGCCGACTGGTCGAAGGTCGATATCGCGGCACTCCGCCCGTACCTCACGGTCGATGTGCTCGAGAAGGCGCTGCGCGCGCACATCCGCACCCACAAGGGCTCCATGCCGATCGCCGGCGTCGAGTTCGTGGAGATGACAAAGGCGTCGTTCCGATGAGCAAAGACCTGCGAAACTCGGCTGAGAACATGCGGGCTTGTTCGTCTGGTGAAGCTTCCGGCATTTCGGACCCGATCGTGATCGAGAGGGACCCGCACGGCTTCACGGTCAGACATGGCGATCGCTCCTGTGATGGCCTCTGCTGGGACGAGATGCTCGGCCAGGTGGTCAACCTGACGCTCCCGAACGGCGGTGGGCGGCTCTATCGCATGCTGTCTGATGCCGAGCGCGCCACGGAAGAGGCGCGGGGCCGGGAGCGGGCAGAACAGGTGGCCGCCCGCCGGCGCGCCGTGATTGCCGTCGAGTACCCGATTGAGGGCGCACGCCGGCTGAACCTCGACCTCGCCGACATCCTCTGTTGGGCCGCAGGCTTCCGCGCCGCCAGGCCCGACGACCCTTCCAATCATCCGATGGGAATTCACGCCGTCCGCGAGTTTCGCGACGTGCTGTCCCGCGCAATCGAACAGGCATCCACCGATGAGCAATGATCTCGCCGCGCTCGAGGAGCGCATCGCCGGTCGCATCGACCCTCTCGAGACTCGTGGCCTCGCGATCTCCAACAGCGCCGGCGGCATGTCCTTCTCCAACATGTCGCAGGTTCTGGAGTTCGCCAAGATCATGGCGATCGGCGGCGTCGCCATCCGCAAGCATCTGCGCGGCAACCCCGGCACCTGCCTTGCCGTCACGATCCAGGCGATCGAGTGGCGCATGTCGCCCTTCGCCGTCGCCAATAAGAGCTACTCGGTCAATGACCAGCTCGCCTATGAGGCGCAGCTCATCCACGCCGTGATCCTGATGCGCGCGCCGCTCAAGGGCCGGCCGAAGTTCCGCTTCGAGGGAGAGGGCGGCACACGCAAATGCATCGTCTGGGGCGTTCTCGACGACGGCACGGACGACACGGTCGAGTACGTCTCGCCGGCCTTCGACAAGATCACGCCGAAGAACTCGCCGCTGTGGAAGGCGGACCCAGACCAGCAGCATGGCTATTACAGCGTGCGCGCCTTTGCGCGCCGTCACTTCCCGGACGTCATCTTGGGGGTCTACGCAGTCGACGAAATCGAGCACGATCGCGGCGCCCCTCGTGACGTCACGCCGGCACGGCCGACGCTCGGCCAGGCGCTGGACCGGCTCTCGGTGTCCGTCGACGCCGACGAGGTGGAACTCGTCGAGGCTGCAGCAGCCGTGAAGGTCGAAGCTGAGAAGCCGAAGCGGGAGCGGCGCACGCGCACCACGACGCGCGAAGCGGCCGAGGCTGAGAAGGCGGATCAGGTCGAGGAGGCGTCGCAAACCGCGCAGCGGAGCGAGCCGGAGACAGCCTCGACTGAGGCCAGCAGCGAGCCGGCCGCGACGCGCGCCTCCGACGCCACGGCGCAACAGGATGTCGCCGCGACGCCCGAGGAAGAAGATCCGTTCGCGGAGGGTGACGCGGGAACCTCCGATGCCGACCCCGCCGACGAGGCCGAGGCCGTCTTCACCCGCATGGAGAACCTCGACGTCGCGCCGCGCGGCATCGACCAGAGCGATATCGAGCAGTGCAGGATGTACCTGCAGGGGCATGACGCCGCCCATGCCGGCCACCCCCGGACCGTGCCGGCCGAACTGAAGCGCCGGTATGTCGAGGAGAAGGACGAGAAGGCGCGGGTGCACGGCATCTGCTGGATGAAGGGGCACGACAGCGTCACCGGCTACAAGCCGCCGCCGAAGAACGGGTGATCGTCATGCAGCAGGATCTGCACGGCGCAATCCGTGAGGCTGTCCGCGAGCACGTTGTGGCTCGCGGGCAGAAGACCGGCGACGGGATGGTGTTCGACGCCGCCGAGGTGGCGGAGGCCCTCGTCCAGGTTCTCGCCGAGGTCATCGTCTCCGGCCACCCGGCCGAGCGCGGGACCTTCACCGCAACGATCCATCAGGCGCTCGATGAGGCCGTGGTGGACAGGGCCGCGGCCAGCCAGGTCCCGTATCCGGTGCTGCCGCCATGACAGTCGAGCACCTGCGGGAGCGGCTCAACGTCGTGATCAGCGAGTGGGTGCAGGAGTTCGGCGAGGGTCCAAGTCTCGGGGTTCCTGTCGAGATGCTCCTCTCGGCGACCACGCACACCTTGGCCGATCTGCTCCTTGATATCGCCGATGCCGCTCTCCGCACCGAACTGGCGCGCAGCACCCACGTCTATCTCGACCTTTGCCTCGCCGAAGAGCCCCGGCCGCGGGCGTTCGGCGCCACCGCCAAGATCATACCGCTGAGGCCGCAATGATCATTCGCTGCATCGACTTCGAGACCACCGGAGAGCCCACGGAGGACGTGCGACAGGCCATCTGCGAGGTTGGCTGGTGCGATATCACGGTCGACGAGCAGGATCTCGAAGACGGCTTTGCTGTGCCGGTGCTCGGCCAGCCCAAGGGCTATCTGGTCAATCCGGGGCGCCCGATCCCGCCGGAGGCCCGCGCCGTGCACCATATCTCGGACCGGGATGTGGTCGGCGCCCCGACGCCGGACCGGGCCTGCATGGATCTGGCGTCCGGCGACATCGCCCACTACGCCGCCCACAAAGCCGAGTTCGAGCAGCAGTTCTTCGGCAGCACGGTCTCTTGGATCTGCACCTACAAGGTCGCGCTGCGGATGTGGCCCGATCTGGACAGTCACAAGCTGCAGTTCCTCCGATATGCGCTGGATCTGGATATCGACCAGGCGCTCGGGCTTCCGGCCCATCGCGCCGTGCCGGACGCTTATGTCGGTGGCGCCCTGATGGCCCGCATCCTCGAAGAGGGGCGCGTCTCGATCCACGACATGGTGCGCTGGTCCAAGGGGCCGGCGCTGCTGCCCAAGTGCACCTTTGGCGAACACAAGGGAAAACGCTGGGACGACGTTCCGACGAAGTACCTCGTGTGGATTGTCGAAAAGTCAAGTTTCAAGGGCGATGTTCTCGCGAATGCGAAGCATCACTTGAAGAATCGCGACGCATTTCGTTGATTTCGCGTCTACCGATATGGTCAGTTTTTGCAATTTAATGTGGCGAGAACTTAACCAAATCAGTGAATCGTCTCTGACTATACGTTAGATCAATTCTTATGAGGCCGGCCGTCGTCTTACATTTCGGACCGTAAAGTCTGAAACGACGTTAGGGGAAACCGTTACATGGCCGATAAGCCCAAGAGCAGAGAACAGGCAGGGGCACGGGCGCTTTCTGTCACGCCGATCTCTCAAGCCGCACGCAACGACATCGCAGCGCAGGCGCGCGCGAAGGCGCTGCGCACCATGACGGCGGAGGAATGGGAGGCGCGCCGCCAGGCGAGCGGCGACCCCGTCCGGGCCGACGTCGACATGGCCTTCGGGCCCGACTGAACGGAGCAACATCATGAGCATCAATCGCGTCACGGTCCTGGGGCGGCTCGGCGCCGACCCCGAGGTGAAGCGCACGGGCACCGGCAAGCTCGTGGCGAATCTGCGCGTCGCATGCAGCGAACGTTGGAAAGATCGCAATGGTGAATGGCAGGAGCGCACCGACTGGGTGCCGGTCGTCATCTGGACCGAGTTCCTCGCCGAGCGCGTCGAAGAGCATGCCCGCAAAGGCGACATGGTCTATGTCGAGGGCAAGTTCCAGACCCGCGAATACGAGAAGAACGGCGAGAAGCGGTACGTCACCGAGGTCGTTGTGCAAGGCTTCGGCAGCACGGTCGAAGTGCCCGGCGCGGCTCGCAAGAGCGGCAGTCGTGATGACGGTCGGGACGACCGGGGCGGCGGGCGGGATAGCCGCCGCAGTGAGGATCGAGGGTCTAGCACCAGGTCGTCGGGCAGTGGCAGCCGTGGCCCTCGGAGCATGGCCGATGATTTGGACGACGATATCCCTTTTGGCCCGGAGTGGCGGGGATGAGCTGGTCCCCGCAGCAGGAGGACGCCCGCCGTCAGGTCGCCACATGGCTACGTGACCGGAACGGCCCGCAGGTCTTTTACCTCGCCGGCTTCGCCGGGACGGGCAAGACCACGTTGGCAAAGGATCTCGCCAGCGAGGCGCATGGCGAGGTGCTCTACGGCGCCTTCACCGGCAAGGCGGCGCTGGTGCTGCAGCGCAAGGGGTGCATCGGCGCGTCGACCATCCACTCAATGATCTACAAGCCGCGCCGCAAGCGTGGCGGGGTGGTGGAGTTCGTCCTCAATGAGGACAGCGCGGTGAAGAAGGCCGGGCTGGTCGTGATCGACGAATGCTCGATGGTCGACGAGACGTTGGGCAAGGATCTCCTGTCCTTCGGCACGAAGGTGCTGGTGCTCGGCGATCCGGCGCAGTTGCCGCCGGTGCGCGGGGAGGGGTTCTTCACCAGCCGGCAGCCGGACGCGATGCTCACTGAGGTGCACCGCCAGGCACAGGACAGCCCGATCATCCGCATGTCGATGGATGTGCGCGAGGGGCGGGAACTGACTTTCGGCGTCTATGGCGCCAGCAAGATCATCCGGCCGCGTGACGTCGAGCAGGGGGAGGTGCTGGGCGCCGAGCAGATCCTGATCGGCTTGAACAAGACGCGAACCCGCTACAACGCGCGGATCCGCGATCTGCGCGGGTTTACCGGGCAGCGCCCGCACATTGGCGAGCGGCTGGTGTGCCTGAAGAACCGGCACAACAAGGGCCTGCTGAATGGCGGCCTCTGGGCCGTCGCCGACCACATGCGGTCGGATGACCCGGACTATTTCGAGATGGTGGTGGAGCCGTCGGATGCCGGCGCGACGCGGCAGCCCGTCGATGTGAAGGTCCACCGTTTCTACTTTGTCGGCCGCGAGAAGGAACTGGAGTTCCACCAGATCCGCGGCACCGAGCAATTCGATTTCGGCTACGCGCTGACTGTCCACAAGAGCCAGGGCTCGCAGTGGGACAACGTCTTTGTTTTCGATGAGAGCGAGACGTTTCGGGAAGACGCAGCCAAGCATTTATATACCGCAATTACGCGAGCGGCCGAGCGCGTTACTATCGTGAGGAGTCAATGAGCAAGATCCTCAAGCGATCTCTTGTGATCGCGGGCCACAAGACCAGCATATCCCTCGAGAACGAATTCTTCGATGCCTTCAAGGCGCTCGCTGCACGCGAGGGGAAGACGATGAGCGCGCTGGCCGGCGAGATCGATGCCGTCCGCGCTCCCCACAACAACCTGTCCTCGGCCATCCGCCTGCGGGTGCTGGCGGACCTGCAGGCCAGCTCACCGGCGCCCGTGGCGCCGTGACCATGGCGAAGCGCAAACCCAAGATACCGAGGAGCCAGATGTCCAAGTTTGACCCGATCATGCGTACCGTGAAATTCGATATTCAGCCGAGGGAAACCGAGCACCTCTTAGGCGGCTGCGGCGATCCAACGTGCCCCCAGTGCTATCCGCGTGACGGCCGGAAGCCTGATGGACGTGTAGAGGGCGGCGCGGGCGGAAGCTCCACATTCGTATCCGATGACTTCCGTAGCATTGGTGCGATCTTCGATGAGATGAGTCGCAGGGGTTACACAGCCCTCTTTAGTGGATCCGCGCTTCAGGATGATCGCGAATACGAGAATGCCAAGAAGGTGGTCGAGAAGTACCTTCTGACAGCTGAGCATTCGACGCAGTGGGACGACGTCGTCGGGAATGAGACCGCGCGCACGGCACTGCTGGAAGCGATCGAGCATCCGGCCAAGCACGCGGACCTCTATCGCCATTACGGCAAGAAGCCGCTCAAGGGCGTCTTACTGTTCGGCCCGCCTGGCTGCGGCAAGACGATGTTCGGCAAGGCGGCAGCGGCTGCGGTCGGGCGGCTCTATGGAGCCAACGCATCACTGATCAAGATCAACGGGCCGGAGATCCAGAGCCCCTTTGTCGGCGTCACGGAACAGACCATCCGCAACATCTTCAAGTTCGCCCGGCTCTACAAGCGCAAGCATGGGCATCCGCTGGTCATCTTCATCGACGAAGCCGACAGCATCCTGCCGCCGCGCGATGCGACCAGCGCGTCCTTTCATGCCTCCAACGTGGCCGCGTTCCTGGCGGAGATGGACGGGCTAGAGGAGAGCGGCGCCTTCGTGATGCTGGCGACCAACCGGCCTTCCGCGATCGATCCGGCAATCCTGCGCGACGGGCGAATTGATCGGCGTATTCGGGTGGAGCGCCCGACGCGCGACGCGGCGCACGCCATCATCATGAAGGCTATGGCCGGCGTCCCGCTGGCGGACGGGTCGGCCGAGGAGATGGCGCGGCACGCGTGTGATCGCTTCTTCTCCGACGAGAACGTTCTGGCGCTCGCGGGCAGAGCCAGCGTGACCAAGAAGGGCGCGGATGCCGACTTCCGGCCGTTCCTGCTCGCCAACGTCGTCTCCGGCGCGATGCTGGTCGGCTTGGTGGAGCGTGCCAAGGGCATCGCATTCCGGCGCGACATCGCGGCCGGGAGCATCTCCGGCATCAGCGCCGCCGATATCACGGTGGCGGTCGAAGAGATCCTGGCCGACGCGCGTGGCAGCGACCACCGGCTTGCCATCGCCGAATTCATCGCCTCGATGCCGGCGCCGGCCAGCACCGAGGCGGCCCACGACATCCCGAAGATCCTGCAGTGACGCCACGCCGCGCGTAGCCGCGGCGCGTCCATTCTGGAGAACATCATGAGCGAGACATTCTGGCTCGTCTGGAACCCGAAGGGCGTTCGTCCGCCCCAGTTCCGGCACGAGAGCGAGGAAAGCGCCATCGGCGAGCGGGGCGCCTTGCCGAAGAGAACCCGGGCGAACAGTTCTTCGTGCTTCCCGCAATCGGCTTTGCCTCGGCTGATGCGCCGCGGGCGCGCTACATGACCCTGCCGCCGGCCCCGCCGTCGATCGAAGAGTGGGGCAATCCCACCGAGGTGCCCGATTGCCTCGCCGACCTTTTCGTTGCACCGAAGCGCACCTTGGTCCCCGGCACGTTCGTGCCCGGTGATCGCGTCCGGTTCACGGGCCGCTATTACAACGCGTTGCCGGGGCTTTACGGCAAGGTCGGGCGCCTATGCGTCCTCGACGCAGGCATCGCGACGTTCCTGCTCGACGGGGAGTCAGCGGTGCGCTCCTGCTCGGTCGAGAACCTGGAACACGAGAGCCTGCCGCAGTTCGAGGTCGGTGACATCGTGCGTCATTGCGGCGATGGCCCGGATGAGGACGCGCGCGTCGTCAACGTCGGCCCGCGCCTCCTGAGAGCCGCGTATCTCGACGGAAGGGGCGGAACAGAGGGGTATCCGATTCACTTTGTCCTCCGCTGCCCCGTGCAGGCTGGGGGCGGATCATGACCGGCGCCATCGTGAAGGCGCTCACCGTCTGGCAGCCGTGGGCCTCTCTCATCATCCTCGGCTTCAAGCCCTACGAGTTCCGCGGCTGGCCGGCGCCGATCAGTCTGCGCGGCAAGCGCGTCGCCATCCACGCCGGCGCGCGGCCGGTGAGGGCGACGGAGGTTGCTGACCTCATCGTGCGCTTGAAGGGCGACGATGCCTGGACGACGTGCCTCAAGCCCGAGGCTCTGGAGTTCCTGGAGCGTGTGAAGCTGACTCCGGGCATCCTGCCGCGCTCGCACATCCTCGGCACCGCGGTGCTCGGCGCGCCTATGCGCTCGTACGAGATCGTTGGCGAGTTCGGCGGCACCATCAACGACAGCGACCGCGACGAGCACTGCAATTGGGCCTGGCCGGTCTCCGAGATCGAGCAGATCAAGCCGCCCGTGCCGGCGAAGGGCGCGCAGGGCTTCTGGGATTGGAGGCCATGACCATGTTGCAGAGGCTCCCGTATCTCGATCGCGCCATCAGCATCGATCACTCGGTCGAGCATTCGATCCGCGACTATCACGTCAAGGGCTTCGACTACATCTGCGTCCGCCGCAGCCCAACCGAGACCATTAAGCTCTACTTCTTCGACGGCGATGTGACCCGTTTGCCGGAGGTCGTGAACCCTCACGATCACCGATATGACTTCGACACATGGGTCATTGCTGGGGCATCGGAGAACGTCTGGTTTGACCTCGACCCGCGCGGGCAGCGGTTCAACCGCTTCCACTACCGGACGCCGCTCAACGGCGGCAACGGCTTCATCTTCGCCGAAGAGGTCAACTTAGCCGAGACCCGTCGCCTTCAGCGCGAAGCTGGCGAGCACTATTTCATGCACGCCGACGAGCTCCACACCATCCGCATCGTCGAGAACGAGACCGTGCTGATGCTCCGGCAGCGCGAGGACGTCGTCCCGCTCGGCGTCCCGACGTCGACCTTCGCGCGCGGCGATGCCCCGTCGCTTTCGGGCCTCTACAGCCGCTTCACCGCAGACGAGATCATCGCCCGGCTGCGCCGGCTGCATGAGCGGACCGGCATCGATCTGTTGGGAGGCGGTAGTGGCTGAACCCCGTTGGCACTGGCGCAACTGCCGCGACATCGGCTTCAGCGCCCACCTCTTCCCGCTGACATGGCATTTCGGCTTCGAGAAGGACGCCGACGTTTATGGCGGTAATTGGCGCCTCGGTCTTGGACCGATAGGATTCACACTTCACGCTAGCATCGGTCATTGCAGCAGCGAGAACCGCTTCGAAGCCTGGCTCGGCATGAGTGAGAGTGAGGCGTGGGAGCGCGCCTGCAAGTATGAGGGGCGCGCCGATGGTTGACGCCTTTCCACTCACATGGCCGGAAGGCTGGCCCCGCGTCGCCGTGGAGAAGCGCGAGGCCGGGCAGTTCCGGACATCGCTCGCCGGCGCCCTCGACAACGTCGAAGGCTCCCTGCGCGCCTTCGGCCGCGACAGCGGCAAGCCGGTGTCGGGCATTGTCCTCTCTTCGAACATCACGCTGGGCAAGATGAAGCCGGACGATCCCGGCGTCGCAGCATGGTTCCTCTGGGATGGCGAGCAGCGCTGCATCCCGGTCGACCGCTACAAGACGGTCGAGGCGAACCTGCAGGCGATTCACCACGTGCTCGAGGCGCGCCGCACCGAACTTCGGCACGGCACCCTCGCACTGGTGCGCGCGACGTTCCGAGGCTTCACGCCGCTACTGCCGCCGCCCGGCGCCAAGCGCCCCTGGCGTGAAGTTATGGAGCGCGCGCCCGGCGAGCGGGTGACGCACGACATTATCGAAGCCTGCTACCGCCGTCTCGCCTCAATCCGTCACCCCGACAAGCCGGGCGGATCGCATGACGCCATGGCGGAACTCAACCGCGCCCGCGATGAGGCGCTGAAGGAGATCGATAATGGCTAAGTGCAATGGTCCGACGCCGGAAGAGATCGCCGCGGCCTTTGCCGGAGCTGAGGAGCAATTCGGCGACAAGAGCACTGAGTTCCTCGCTTCCATCGTCGCCGATCAACTCGGCATCGACTACGGCAATGTCTTTATTGGGCTGGGGGATGCGGGTGAGGGGGCGACGAAATGACGGCCCTTGCCCTGGAAGCCGCGTCCGCCGCGTACCTGCTCTTCCTCGTCGGCATGGTCACCACGAACACCATGCTCGGGACGATCATCCATAAATTCATCCCGTGGGTGCTCGGGGTCTTTCTCGGTTGCCTCGCCTTCGCGCGTTTCATGGGATGGCCGGTATGAACGCCGAAATTGCTTCCGCATTCGCCCAGCGCCTCCGCGCTGTTGCGGATCATGCCGCAGTGCTGAAGCTCAGCGTCGCCAACCTCTCTAGGCTGCCGATCGCCGAATGCCGGGGGCTTGCCGACTGGATCGACGGGGCCATAGCCGCGCACCTCGCGCAGGCCGGCGGGGCGGTGAAGATCAAGCCGCTGGAGTGGGAGGACCGCAATCCCTATGCCAGCTACGCCGAGACACCTTTCGGCACGCTTACCGTCTACGGAGATGGAGCGTGGCTTGGGCCGCAAAGCGCCGGGCATGCTTCTAGCGTTATCGAAGCGAAGAAGACGGTCCAGGATCACTATGAAGCCCGCATCCGCAGCGCTCTTGTCGATCCCCCGTGCGAAGCAACGCCAGTTGTGGCTCACGAGACGGCAGATGCGAGCGACAACTCCGACGTGGCGGGGCTGGTCGAGGATCAGGCCATCGAGCATGATCGTGGCGGGGAAAGTGTGGTCTTTGCCGAGACCGAGAGTCCGGAAGATCGTTATGTTCGCGACGCCGAGCTTGCTTGCCCGCACTGCGGTGGCTCGGGGCACAAGGACGACGTCGCTGCCGCCCTCGAAGCCCAAGCCGTGCGGATCGCGGAGATGAGCGGTAGTGTCGCGCCCCAGCCCGCAATGGGTGGGGACGCATCAACAGCCAAGGCCGCTCTCCACCATGTTCTCGGCTATCTCGGCGAGACCCGCCTCACGGTGGCGGAGATCCGATCCATCGTGATGCACCACCCGACGGTGAAGGCTGCGCTGGCCGGGCGGCCTGTCGAGGCAGACGCGCCGACATGCCCCCTCACGCTGAGGGTGGGGATCAGCGCCGATGATCGAGCCCGTGCGCAATGGTACCTCGCCACATGGCTCTACGCCTTCAGCTCGCTCTTCGACTTCGATAACGCCGCCATCGCCGACGCCGAGGCGATAGCGAAAGAGCTGATCGTCGACGCGCCGGCCGCCGCAACGGGAGGCGGCGATGAGTGAGCCGATCCGTCGCCTTGACGATATCCGGGGCACCCGACTGGCGGTCTTCATCGACCGGGCAAAGCGGCAGACGCTTCACAACGTTGCGGCCATCCTCCGCAGGAAAGCCGATCAGGTGCGCAAGGATGGTTCTGGGTTCTATCCGGAGGATTTGGAGAACCTGGCCGACGAGATCGGAAAGATGGCGGACGAGACGACGTGCGGATTGGTAGCAGCGCATGCCCGCACCTGACGCCGCCGAGTATCTGTCAGCCCAGGCCATCGCTGACATGACCAGCGTGCACGTCGCGACGGTCTGGGAATGGGCGAAGCAGCCGGGTTTCCCGGCGCCCTACAGGCTCAGCGCCAAGGCGACGAGATGGAAGCGACGAGAGTTCGAGGACTGGCTTGAGACTAAGAGGGCGCCCCGGTAATCCGTGGGCGCCCTTTCCACATGTGCTGCATAAATAAAATTATGGGAGGCCAAGAACGAGGTCAGCGAACGCCGGGCTCATGGTTTTCAGAGTGATTTCAAGTAGTTCTTCTTGTATTTATCCAGCCACCTCTTCCGCCATTTCAGTGCCAAACTGGGCACGCCGAGCGCCGTCGATTGCCCTCCTGAGACGGCGGTCAGGGTTCATGGCCGCCGCTTCCGATCCATACATCCGAACACAATTGTTCGAGTGGATGGAATTCATGATACTATTTTGCTCTTCGGGAAATAACTGGATATCCATTCGAAGAATAGTTGCACGCGCATTTCCTGATGGCGTCGTCGGTCCGATATCAGATACCACCCGCCGCTGACTTCAATCGTTACCGAGAATGGACGGATGAGCGACCCCTCCTTGACATAGGAGTCCGCGAGTTCATCGCTGGCGAGCGTGATGCCTCCTCCGTGATAGGCGAGATCGATGGCAAAGCCGGTATCGTTGCAATAGATATGCCTTCGAAATAATCCGAGACCGGACAGGTTGGCGGCTTCCGTCCACTGGCGCCACTCGGTGCCATCGTCCTGATGGATGATTGTATAGTCCGTCAGTTCCTTCACGTCCTTGGGCATGCCTATTCGTGCGGAGAACAGGCGCGGGCTGCACACGGGCGCCAGGTTTACCTGGCCAAGCAGCCGGACCACGTGATTAGGCCAGGGACCACTGCCGAACAGCACGGCCACATCGGCATCGTCCTCGAAAATGACCCGCTCATTGTCGACCAGCTTGAGTTGGCAACCGACATGGGGATGCCGCTCGACGAAATCGCGCAGATGTCGCGACAGCCATTTGCTGCCAAACATGGAGGAGCAGGCGATCGTTATCGTCCCGCTCAAACCGGCACTGCGATGCATCACGCGGACCGAATCGTCGAGTGACCCGAGCATCATTTGAACGGTGCCGAGAAACACGCGACCTTCGGGGCTGAGGCGCACGGTTCGCCCGTGCCTTTCGAAGAGTGCGACGCCGACCGCCTCCTCCAGTCGTTTCATCTGGTGGCTGACGGCGCTGTCGGTGAGATGCAGGGCCTTCGCCGCCTGCGAAAAACTTTCGCTCTGCGCGGCGATCTGAAAGGTCGGGAGGGTATCCAGCGGGAGTTTCATGCAGTCTCATGAAAATTATTCATTTAATGATCAAAAATTGATCTCTTGATGTCAAGCATATTCACTTAGATGATGAATCCTGCGTTCGTCGCCAATCAAAATTCCAGAGGTTGCAATGTATAAGTGGACTTCGTTCGTGGGTGCTATTGCCGTCTCCGTATTGGCAAGCGTCAGCGCCTCTCATGCTCAATCCAACGACAGCCTGACCGACATTAAAACGCGCGGAACCTTGCGTGTCGGCATGGCGGACTCGGTCCCCTCGCAGTCGAAGAATCCGAACACCGACCAGTGGGAGGGCTACAATGTCGACATGGCGCAGAATCTGGCGGGGCAGCTTGGCGTGAAGCTGGAGATCGTCGACGCCTCCTGGAGCACGCTGATTCCGGGGCTGGTGGCCGGGCAGTACGACATCGCGATGAGCGATCTTTTCGCCACCCCCAAAAGGGCGCAGACGGTCGCCTTCACCAATGCCTATATGAGCCTCGGATTTTCCTGGGTCGTGAGGGCGGACTTCCCCGGTGACGATGCTGGAAAGCTGAACGAGACATCCATCACCATCGCCAATCTCTCCGGCGGCGCGATGGGCGACGTCATCCGCAAATACGCGCCAAAGGCGAAGATCAAGGAAGTGGCGAGCGACAACGTCTTCTCGCCTCATCTCGAAGTCGCGTCCGGCAGGGCCGATGCCACGTTGATGGATCACTACAACAACCTGCAATTCCTGAAGCAGGAGGGCGGGAAGAAGGTGCGCATCCTCGGCGGAGATGTGCAGTTCCAGCAGACGCCCATGGCTTATGCGGTCCGCCCCGGCGACCAGCGCCTGCTGAACTTCCTCAACACGTGGATCGCCTATAACCAGACCACGGGCCTTTCCGAGGAACTGCGCCGCAAATGGTACGGCTTCTGAGCCGGCTCTGACGGATCGCATCACGGCGAGCGATGATGTTCTCCATCCTGACGGACCTGCTTCCCGATTTCCTGCTGCGCTACTGGCCCGCGCTGGTATCGGGAGCGCTGGTTTCCCTGAAGTTCCTCGCCTGGGCGATCGCCATCGGCTTTCCGGCGGGCATGGGGATCGCCGTTATCCAGCTGAACGGCCCGGCTCTCCTGCGCCTTCCCGTGATCGCGCTGGTCGAGATGGTCCGCAATACCCCGCTTCTCGTGCAATTGTGGTGGATCCACTTCGCCATCCCCATCCTGTTCGGGGCGCGCAGTTCGCCCGAGGTCAGCGCCGCCATCGGTCTGGCCCTGTCGAGCGCCTGCTATTTCAGCGAGAACATTCGGGGGGGCCTGCTTGCTCTCCCGGAGGGGCAGCGTGAAGCCGCCACCGGCCTCGGAATAGGGCGCTGGTGCCTGTGGACGCGTATTCTGCTGCCGCAGGCCATCATCGATACGCTCCCGGCGAGCGCCAACACGGTGCTCTCCTTCTTCAAGGCCACCTCCATACTCTCCGTGATCGCGGTTCCGGAACTCATGATGACGGCCATGCGGATCAGTTCGCGCACTGCCGATCCGATCGGCGTGCTCACGACCATGACGCTCATCTACGCCGTGCTTGGCGGCGGGATCGCCTTCGCGCTCCGGCGTCTGGAAGCGGCGCTGATGCTGAGGAGCCGCCGCTGATGCTGGATATCTCGCTTATCCTCGACGCCTGGCCGGAACTGGCACGCGGAATCGCGACAACGCTGGCCGTCACCGCGGCCTCGTTCCTCGGCGCGCTGCTTCTCGGGCTGCTGCTCACCATCGGGCGGCTGAGCCGGAGGAAATCCCTGCAACGCGGCTGCGAGGGCTACGTCGCCCTGTTCCGGGTCGTGCCGGAACTTGGGGTGATCTTCTGGAGCTATTACTGCCTGCCGCTGCTGGTCGGCCTCTCCCTCTCGGAGATTACCTGCGGGATCATTGCGCTGACGGTGATCGCGGCCGCCTATGTCTCGGAAATCTACCGTGCCGGCTACAACGCGCTGCCGATCGGCCAGTTCGAGGCGGCCAAGGCCATCGGCCTGAAGGAGTGGCATGCCTGGCGGCTGGTGCTGGCCCCGCAGATCCTGCGGCGCATGACGCCCTCGCTGATCAATTGCGGCATCGACACGCTGAAGAATTCGACGCTTCTCGCCGCGATCGGCGCCACCGAGCTTGCCTATGAAGCCTATCAGATCGGCAACACGACCTACAATTACCTGACACCGTTCTCCTTCGTGGCCTTTGTGTTCTTCATCGTCATCTTTCCCCTGAGCCTCATAGCCCGCCGTCGTGAGACGCGGTTGCAGGCACGCCTTCGCTGAAGGCGCCACCGGAAAACGCGAACATGGCTTTCACGCAGACCCTTCTTGAGCGCGGCGACGTCGAGCGGATGCTCGACATAAGGCGGGCCATCCATGCCGACCCCGAACTTTCGCACGCGGAGTTCGCCACGCGCGAGCGCGTGTTGAACGAGCTTGAGCAGGCCGGGCTCACCGCGATCCGGCCGGTCGGTCCCACCGGTTTCGCGGTTGATGTCCTCGGCCGCCGTGCCGGCAGCCGTACCGTTGGCCTGCGCGCCGACATGGACGCGCTGCCGATCCACGAGACGGCGAACGTGCCGTTCCGGTCGCGGCGTGCCGGCGTCATGCATGCCTGTGGCCACGACAGTCACACGGCCATGGTTCTCGCCGCGGGTTTCTGGTTCCAGCGCCATGCCGATCGGTTCGGCGGCCGGGTGCGGCTGCTGTTCCAGCATTCCGAGGAAGCCCTGCCGAGCGGCGCCGAGCAGTTCGTCGCGGCCGGGCTGGCGCGCGACCTCGACATCGTGCTCGGCATTCATGTCGACCCCATGATCGGCACCGGCCGGGTCTCCGCGCAGCCCGGTCCCTTCGCCTGCGCCTCCGACCATTTCGACGTGACGATCCGTGGCAGCGCCGCGCATGGTGGCCGCCCCCATGAAGGTATCGACGCCATCGCCGCCGCCGCGACGTTTCTGCAGGAAGCCAACAGGATCCGCGCGCACAATGCCGATCCCATGACGCCGCTGGTGATAACGGCGGGAACCATCGCCGGGGGAACGGCCCATAACGTGATCGCCGACCATGTCGTCATCGGCGGCACCATCCGCTCGGGCGGGCAAAGCGTGCGGGACGTGGCGCATCGCCGGCTGCGCGAGATCGCACGCGGGCTTGAGCTGATGCATGGCGTGACGGCCGAGGTCGCGATCGCCGAGGACGGCCCGCTGCTGGTGAACGATGCCGGGGTCGCCGCCCTGGTCCGCGCGGCGGCGGTCAAGGTCGTGGGCTCCACGGAGATCCTGTCCGACGCCCCCATGTGGAGCGCGAGCGACGACTTCGCCTATTTCAGCAACGCCGTGTCGGGAACCTATTTCCGCATCGGCGTTCGCCATGAAGCGAAAGGCTGCGTGCACCCGCTTCATCATCCGGACTTCGCCATCGACGAAGACGCGCTGGAGATCGGCGCGGCCCTGCTCATTCAGGCGACGCTCGACGCACTCGCCGCCTGACGACGAATCCAGATCAAGGGAACAGCCATGGACCTAACGAGAAACCTGCGCTTCAGCGCAGTCGAATACGCACGCCGTCTTGCCGTCATCAAGAACAGCATGGCGAAGCAGGGCATCGAGGTGCTGTGCGACGGCGACCCGGCGAACATGTATTACGCTACCGGCTTCGACGCCATGTCGTTCTTCACGCCGCAGCTGATGGTGATCGCTCTCGACGCGCCGGAACCCATCATCATCACGCGGAAGATGGACACGCGGGCCGTGCGCCGCACGGCCTATATCGGCGATGACAGCATCCATGGCTGGCCGGAGATCATGTGCCAGCACCTCACTTTCAACCCGATGACCTACGCCGCCGAGGTCATCCGCGCGCGCGGCTGGGACACCCGCAGCATCGGCATCGAAATGGATGCGTGGATGTTCACGCCGCGGGACTGCGAGGTCCTGCGCGCCCACCTGCCGAACGCGCGCATCCGCGACGCCAGGCTGCTGATCAACTGGGCCCGCACGGTGAAGTCGGCACCCGAGATCGCCTATATGCGCGAGGCCGGCAAGATCCAGGAACGGATCATGCGCACGGCGATCGACACCGCCCGCCCGGGCGTCCGCGAATGCGATCTGGCGGCGGAAATCTACCGCGCACAGCTGCGCGGCACGGAGGAGTTCGGCGGCGATTATTCCGCCTATCACGCATCGATCCCGACCGGCGACAAGGCGGGCAACCCGCATCTGAGCTGGACCGACCAGCGGCTGGAGAACGACCAGTCCTTCACCATGGAGCTGGGCGCGGTGCGTCACCGCTACCACACGCCGATGGCGCGCACCGTCTATCTCGGGCGTTCGGTGCCGCAGACGCTCGTCGACACCTCGAAACATGTGATCGACGGCTTCGAGGAGACGATCAGCCGCATCCGGCCGGGCATGACCTGCCACGAGGCCAACGAGTTCTGGGAACGCTACAACCGCGATTTCAATCTCGAAAAGGATTCCCGCATCGCCTACGCCATTGGCTGCTGCTATCCGCCGGTCTGGCAGGAAAAGACGGTGAGCATCCGCGCCGGCGAACCGGTGATCCTGGAAGAGAACATGACCTTCCACATGATCCTGGGAATCTTCCACGACAATTGGGGGTATTCGATGAGCGAGTCGATCCGCATCGGTGCCGACGGCGTGGAAGTCTTCGCCAACTTCCCGCGTGAACTGTTCGTCCTCAACTGAGCGAAGATGCGGCGGCGGAAGGCCAGTGCCCGGCCGCCGCCGTGTCATCCCGTGCCCGCGTCCTTCCCTGCCCGCAGGAGCCACCCCATGGCCGTTGCCCTCAATGCCGTGCCCTTCATCAGTGTCGAGGGCATGATGAAGCTGGTTCTCAGACAGGGTCTTCCCGCCTTTCTGGTCGATCTCGCCCGGTGCATCGAAGCCGATTTCGCGCGCTGGCCCAGCTTCGACAAGACGCCGCGCCTGGCGTCGCACAGCGTCGATGGCGTGATCGAGCTGATGCCGGCCAGCGACGGCGAGCTATACGGCTTCAAATACGTCAACGGTCATCCGAGCAATGCCCGTACGGGGCGCCAGACCGTCACGGCCTTCGGGGTGCTGGCCGATGTCCGCTCGGGCTATCCGGTGCTGCTGTCGGAGATGACGCTCCTCACGGCCCTGCGCACGGCGGCGATGTCGGCACTGGCCGCCCGGCACCTCGCCGGGCCCGACGCACGCGGCATGGCGATCATCGGCAATGGGGCGCAGGCCGAGTTCCAGGCGGTGGCTTTCCGGTCATTGCTGGGCATCGAGCATGTGAGGCTCCACGATATCGACCCCGCGGCAACGGAGAAATGCGCGCGCAACCTGCGCCGGCTGGGGTTCTCGCTCGTCACCTGCGAGACCGCCGAAGCGGCCGTGGAGGGCGCCGACATCATCACGACGGTGACAGCCGACAAGCAGTTCGCCACCATCCTCACGGACAACATGGTCGGCCCCGGCGTCCACATAAACGCGGTCGGCGGTGACTGCCCGGGAAAAACGGAACTGCACCGGGATATCCTGCTGCGGTCCGACATCTTCGTCGAATATGCGCCGCAAACCCGGATCGAGGGCGAAATCCAGCAACTGGACGCCGACCATCCCGTCACCGAGCTGTGGCAGGTGATAAATGGCAACGCGCCGGGGCGTACGGACCGCGCCCAGATCACCCTGTTCGACTCCGTCGGCTTTGCCATCGAGGACTTCGCGGCGCTGCGCCATGTGCGCGGCCTGATCGGGGAGGCGCCCTTCGACCCTCCGCTCGATCTGCTGGCCGATCCGGATGATCCGCGCGACCTGTTCGGCATGCTCATGCGCGCCGAGGCACGGTTATGACGAGCGACACCCATTCGATCGTCCCTCCCGACGCTCTGCCGGCGGTCCACACGCCTCCTGGCAAGGACGTGGCGGTTGAGCTTGTCGGCGTGCACA
>NZ_JAUSVR010000005.1 GCF_030814815.1 Ancylobacter amanitiformis
GCTCCCGCAGGTCAGTCGATAGAGGTCGGACCATGCGATGCTGGCCTCCGCCCAGCCAGCATCTTGAATCACAACTTCCCCAAAACTGGAATCCCCTCGATTCAATCAAACGCAGAAAAGCTCTAGAGGGGGGCGCTTTCGCCAGCTACCGCGATAGAGACGTTTGTTTTGAATTGAGCGCCCTTGGCCATAATGGCCGCCGCCGCATTCCGCTAATGCGGGTGGAATGGCGCTCGCGCCGAGGTGGGCATTCCAATCAGCGCAAGACGGGATGCCAAGGCCCGTGGGCCGGTAAAAGGGTTCCTGCAACCCATATCCATACGTTTGAGGCTAATTGGCTAACTGAGAAAGATCGCATGCGTAAGGGAGACCTTCCGTGCGCCGAGCCCATAGGAGAAGAAATCCAATCATTTGAAGAGCTTCGCGCTTATGTCGGAAGACGCTTTAGAATCAATAACATAGTCATTGTGCCGCCCCCGGATTGGAGGTACGATCTGTTCGATGAAGGCGATGGGCATCATGGCGGCAGAGACCGATAGGGCTGTTGAAGCAGTGGCCCGTGATTTGGTGCGCGCCGAGCGCATCAACGGTTCATGGTACCTCAATCTTCCCATGCTTTATCCTGACGGATCGTTCGTAACCGTTAGAATCGATCAGGCGCCGGGTGGAAGCGTCCGGGTGAGCGACGCTGGGTTCGCTTATCGTGAAGCTGACAGAGTTGAAGCCTCTCGCTCATTCCGGCGGGCCGCAAACGCCATCGCTGAGAGCGCGGATGTCTCGGTCGGTGATAAGTCCATTTTCGTCGTTGCTCACATAGACGAGCTTGAGCGAGCTATCGCCGACGTTGCTCAGGCGTCTTGGAAAATCGCGGATCGAATTTGCCAGCGCGTTTGGGATGGGGAGGGAGACGAGCTCCCGGCGTCCCTGAAAGATCGGCTAGAAAAGCTTTTCGGGGCAAGCAGCCTCCAAGAAGGCGCAAAGATATTGGGAAAATCAACAAACGAGTGGGAAGTGTCAGCCGCTGTTAAGCTCCCTGATCACCTAGCGATTTTCCAAACTGTGCGCGACCACGCTAACTCGATATACCGGGCGGCGACCGCGTTTAGCGACATTTCGCAGCTTCCATCGCCGCCTAGGCTTATTGCGGTCGTGCAAAGCAAAGAGGCGCTTGGGAGCCGGATATCTCTTCTCGCCCCCGCGAAGGTTATTGAGGAAGAGCAGCCCGATTCCCTATTCCTAAGGGCAGCGGCATAATGGCGATTTCGCTAGTGGAGGCTTTAAAGACCAATCGTTTGAGCGATTTTATCGCCCAAGAAGAAGCGCGCGGCGTCGGATCGGCCGATAAGGCCGACCTAGACCGCACTCTTTCCGCCCTTATCAAATCGCCCCAATCAGAAGATCGAACATCGCGTTCTTCATCTCGCGATGGTTCGACCGGAACGAAAACTCGCTGAGATAGCGGCCCATGTACTTTCCGCTGACGTGAATATGCGTCGAGCGGACGGACGCCTTGAACAGGCGCCAGAAGGCCTCGACGCTGTTCGTGCTGTGCGTCGCGCCATGGCGGTAATCGTAATAGGCCCACTCCTTGGCGCCATGCTTGACCGAGCCGTGCACGTAGCCGTCTCCGGTGAGTAAGCCGTAGGACATCAGTTCGTCGGTGGACACGACGGAGCCCGGCTCAACGTTCCGGTTCACCACATCGCGAAGGGTGGCCTTCTTCACGTCCGGGATAACCTCAGTCGTCAGGCGCCCGCCGCGCTCTTTCATCCCCATGACGATGGTCTTGCCCGCAGCGCCACGGCCACGCTTGCCGGGACGATGACCGCCGACGTAAGCCTCGTCCGCTTCAACGTGCCCCTGGAGCATCGCGAAGCCGTCCGCCTTCTCCATAAGCTGGCGGATTTGCTGGCCCATGCGCCATGCGGTCTTGTAGGTGACGCCAAGGGCGCGCTCCAGCTCCTTGCCGGAAACGCCGTGGCGGGTCACAACGAACAGATAGATCGCATAGAACCACGTCTGGAGCGACGTGCGGCTGTCCTGAAAGATCGTGCCCGCGCAGGGATACACATGAACGCCACAAGCGGCACACGCGAAGGCGCGACGGTCGGTGATCTTGTGGAAGGTCGCTTCCTTGCCGCAGCGCTCGCACACATGGCGCATGCCATAACGCACTTCCATGATGTGGTTCAGGCAAACCTCATCATTCGGGAAGCGGGCGAAGAACTGGCTGACGGTGAGCTTTTCGGACGACATGGCGACAACCTCTATTGTCACCAATATGCCCCAAGCTCATACTTGCGTCAAGGGGATAATCGCCAATGTTTTTGCCACGATTATCACGCCACATACCTATTATATTGTGTCTAAATTTTTCAACACCTTCAATTGATACGCAAGAACCTATCAAGCTTGCTTTCAATAGCAATTCTATGCCGTGCCCAGTGAGGTGCAGGGCGGGTGGAAACATCTCCTGATCATATTCCCGCGACTCGCGAATGGCATTCGCAGCATAGAGATAGCCTCTTGCCGCTTGAAGCCAGGCACGATGGTCGCTGACCGGGGAAAGTTCCTGCTGCTCATCTTCCATCACCCACCCCGCGCCACCCCCTTCAGCCGATACAGCGCCTCCAGCGCCTCGCGCGGGGTCATCTCGTCGGGGTTCAGCCCGGACAGCGCAGCCTTTACCGCTTCCGCCACCGGGTCGGCCTTCACGATCGGGCCGGGCGCGGCGGGCGGGGGGGCGCGGTTGATGGCGGCGAAGAGCGGCAGGTCGTCGAGGATGCGCTGCGCGGGCGCGGCGCGGTCGGCGTTTTCCAGTTCCGTCAGCACCGCCCGCGCGCGCGCCACCACCATGGGCGGCAGGCCGGCGAGCTTGGCCACCTGGATGCCATAGGAGCGGTCCGCCGCGCCCGGCACCACCTCGTGCAGGAAGATCACCTCGCCCTCCCACTCCTTCACCTTCACCGTCGCGTTGACGAGGCGCGGCAGGCGCTGCGACAGCGCGGTCAATTCGTGGAAATGGGTGGCGAACAGGCCACGGCAGCGGTTCACCTCGTGCAGGTGTTCGAGACTCGCCCAGGCGATGGACAGGCCGTCAAAGGTCGCGGTGCCGCGGCCGATCTCGTCGAGAATGACCAGCGAGCGTTCCGTCGCCTGATTGAGGATGGCGGCGGTCTCGACCATTTCCACCATAAAGGTGGAGCGCCCGCGCGCCAGATCGTCCGCCGCGCCGACGCGCGAGAACAGCCGGTCGACCACGCCGAGACGGGCCGACGTCGCCGGCACGAAAGAACCGGCCTGGGCGAGGATGGCGATCAGCGCGTTCTGCCGCAGAAAGGTCGACTTGCCCGCCATGTTGGGACCCGTGACCAGCCAGATGCGGCCGGAGGGCGGCTTGCCCTTGCCCCCCACGGGTGCCGAGAGGTCGCAATCATTGGCGACGAACGGCCCGCCCGAGGCCCCGTGATCGCGGCGCAGCGCCTGCTCGACCACCGGATGGCGCCCCCCCTCAATGGCAAAATCCAGCCCGTCATTCACCTCGGGCCGCACATGGCCCTCATCCACCGCGAGCTTGGCCAGCCCGGCGGTGACATCGATCACCGCCAGCGCCTCGGCGCAGGCGCGGATGGCGTCGGCCTGTTCCATCACCGCGACCACCAGCTGGTCGAAGATGCGCTGCTCGAAGGCGAGCGCGCGCTCGCCGGCGCTGGCGATCCTGGCTTCCAGCTCGGCGAGTTCGATGGAGGTGAAGCGCATCGCCCCCGCCATGGTCTGGCGGTGCACGAAAACGACATCGAAGGGCGGCTCGCGCAGGCGGTCGGCATTCTGCTGGCTGACTTCGACATAATAGCCGAGCACCGCATTGTGCCGGATCTTCAGCGCGCGCACGCCGGTTTCCTCGACATAGCGGCGCTCCAGCGCCGCCACCACGCGCCGGCTCTCGTCGCGCAGCGCGCGGGTGGCGTCGAGTTCGTCGCTATGGCCGGGCCGGGTAAAGCCGCCATCGCGCCGGTTGAGCGGCAATTCGTCGTCGAGCGCCGCGTGCAGCGTCACGGCCAGCGCGGGATCGACCGCGCCGAGCCGGCGGGCGGCCTCGGTCAGTTCGGCCGGGGCCGGTGAGGCGGCGATCCGGCGGGCGATTTCCAGCCCTTCACGCAGCCCCCGCCCGATGGCGGCGAGATCGCGCGGACCGGCCCGCCCGAGCGCGATGCGCGACAGCGCGCGGGCAAGGTCCGGCGCGCCGGCCAGCCGCTCGCGCAAGGCGCCGCGCAGGCCGGTCTCCTCGACCAGATGTTCCACCGCGTCCAGCCGCCCGGCAATGGCGACGGGATCGGTCAGCGGCTCGGCGAGGCGGCGGGCGAGCAGGCGCGCGCCGGCCGAGGTAACGGTGCGGTCCACCGCCGCGCACAGGCTGCCCGCGCGATCGCCCGTGGTGGTGCGCAGGATCTCGAGATTGGCGCGCGTGGCGGGGTCGATCACCATCGCCGCGCTGGACGCCTCGCGCTGCGGCCGGCTGAGCGGGGGACGGGCGCCGAGCTGGGTGCGCTCGATATAGGCCACCACGGCGGCGGCGGCGATCAGCTCGGCGCGCGAGAAGCTGCCGAAGGCCTCCAGCGTCGCCACCTGGAAGAAGCCGGCGAGCCGGCGCTCGGCGCCCGCCCCGTCGAAGCTCTCCTTCGGCAGCGGCGTCACCGCCGGCAGCGTGCGCCACAGCGCCTTGAATGCCGGCTCGTCATAGATGGCATCGGCAACCAGCAGTTCGGCCGGCTCGATGCGGGCGAGGTCGGCGGCGAGGCGCGCGGCGTCGGTCTCGGTGACGCGGAAGCTGCCGGTCGAGATATCGGCCAGGGCGAGCGCATAGACATAACCATCGCCCCGACCATCGCCCCGGCCGGCATCCTCGCCCTCCCCGCCCTTCACCCGCGCGAGGCTGGCCAGCACGTTGTCGCGGCGGGCGTCGAGCAGCGCGTCCTCGGTGAGCGTGCCGGGGGTGACGAGGCGGATCACGTCGCGCTTCACGACACTCTTGGGGCCGCGCTTCTTGGCCTCGGCGGGATCCTCGATCTGCTCGCACACCGCGACGCGGTAGCCGGCGACGATCAGCCTGTTGAGATATTCCTCGGCGCGCTCCACCGGCACGCCGCACATCGGGATATCCTCGCCCTGGTGCTTGCCGCGCTTGGTGAGCACGATGCCCAGCGCGCGCGCGGCGAGTTCGGCGTCCTCGAAGAACAGTTCGTAGAAATCGCCCATCCGGTAGAACAGAAGGCTGCCGGGATTGGCGGTCTTGATCTCGATATATTGCGCCATCATGGGGGTGACGCGCTCGGCGTCGCCTCCCGCCTTGGGCGCGGCGGGGCCGGGCGCGGCGGCGGGGGCGGCGGCGGCGGCGGGGGCGGCGGCGGGGGCCGGCTTGTTCACGGGTACATTCATGGCGATGACGCTGGCAGAGGCGGGCGCGGCGTTTCAAGCATCACGGCCGGTTATCCCCTCACTCATTTAGGAGACGGGCGCCTTCCGGCGCCGGGAAGCGGCCCTACCGGCCGGAAGGCGCGTCAAAGCTCGATGCCGCGCATCGCCTCGGGGTCCATCAGCCCCATCAGCCGGCCCGCCGCCGTGCGCGCCAGGCGCAGCGTCAGCGCCTTGCGCGTCGCGCCCGGCAGGGGGTGGCGCGGCGCCTCGCGGATGAGCCCGGCGCCGAACTGGTCGGCCACCAGCACGCCGGTCTCCTCGGGCAGGATGTCGAGCGGAAAATCGGGCGATACCGCGAAGAACAGCCGGTCGCAATGCAGGCGATACTCGACCCATTTGCGGTCGGTGCGGAAGTCGATGACCGAGGACTTGATCTCGATCACCCACACCTCGCCGCGTGCGTCGATCGCGGCGATATCGGCGCGCCGGCCCGAGGCGAGCCCGAATTCCGGCACGCCCATCAGCCCGCGCGCCGCGAGATAGCGCAGCGTCCCGCGCTGGAGGGCACGGGCCGTCTCGGACTGGCGCCCGTCGACGGGCATCGTGAGCGGGCTGAGGGCGAAAGCGGGTTCGGACACGGCGGGCGCGATCGGGGCTTCACACGGGAGCCGTACTCTATCCGTTCCCGTGGCGGGATGGGAAGAGCGCGCGGTCGGCCGGATCGCCGGGCCGGGCGGCGACGGCTTACGGCGCACGCGCGATTGGTCTATAGGCGGGTCGACCCCGCCGGTATCCCTGCCATGGCCGCATATTCAACCGACCCCGCACCCGACCCCGCCGACGGCGCGGCGGCCCCTCATGCGCCGCCGGGCCTGGTGCAATTGTTCCTCGGCTTCCTCTCGGTCACGGTGGTCGCCTTCGGCGGCGTGCTGCCCATTGCCCGCCGCGCGCTGGTGGAACGCTATCGCTGGGTGACGCCGGAGGAATTCACCGAGTTGATCGGGCTCGCGCAGTTTCTGCCCGGGCCGAACATCGTCAATCTCGCGGTGGTGGTCGGCGGCCGGTTTCGGGGCCCGCTCGGCGCGCTCGCCGCCTTTCTCGGGCTGACCCTGGTGCCGGCGGTCGGCGTGGTGCTGATAAGCGTGGTGTTCACCCGCTACGGCGATATCGCGGCGGTATCGAACATGCTGGCGGGTCTGGCGGCGGCGGCGGCCGGTCTCGTCATCGCCATGGCCGCGCGCATGGCCGAACCGCTCTGGCGGCACCCGCGGCTGCACAGCAGCGCCATCGCCCTCGCCGCCTTTCTGGCGATGACGGTCGTCAGCCTGCCGATGGCGCAGGTGATGGCCGTGCTGCTGCCGGCGGCACTGGCGCTCTCGTGGTGGGCGAACCGGCGATGAGCGACGACAGCCCGATCACCGCGCTGGTATTGCACTTCCTGCTGATCTCGCTGCTCGCGGTCGGCGGCGCCAACGCGGTGCTGCCGGAAATGCACCGGCAGGTGGTGGAGGTGGCCGGCTGGATGAGCAATGCCGAATTCGCCCGAACCTTCGCCATCGCACAGGCGGCGCCCGGCCCCAACATGCTGGTGGTGACGCTGATCGGCTGGCAGGTCGCCGGCGCGTGGGGGGCGCTGGCGGCGACGCTCGCCATGTGCGGGCCGACCTGCGTGCTGGCCTATATCGTCGGCGGTATCTGGCACCGCTTCCGCGAGGCGCGCTGGCGCCGGGTGGTGCAGGGCGCGCTGGTGCCGCTGGCCATCGGCCTGATCGCCGCCTCGGGCGTCGTGCTCGCGCAGGGCGCGGCCCGCTCGGTGCCGACCGCGCTGTTCACCGCGGCGACGGCGATCGTGCTGTATCGCACCCGCCTCAGCCCGCTCTGGATGATGGCGCTTGGCGCCGGGCTCGGCGCGCTGGGCCTCATCTGACCCGGCTCAATCGGGCAAGGGGGCGGCGGGAATGGCGGTCGCATCCTCGCCGCGGGAAAAGGGGGGCAACTGCGCGCCGGCCAGCGGCGCCGCGGCGGGACGTGGCGGCAGGCCGGCATGAAGCCGGCCGACCACCGCGAAGGCGCAGATCAGCGCCGCGATGCCGAAGGCGACCGAGCCCACCGCCTGCCCGGCGAGAACGCCCGTCGCGCCGAACCAGTGCCCGCCGGCCCAGACGAAGGGCACGGTGCCGAGCGTCGCCCGCCCCCAGTTGAACAGCGTGGACAGCAGCGGCGCGCCGAGATTGTTGAAGGCGGCATTGGCGACGAACAGCGTGCCGATGAACACGAAGCTGCCCGCCGCGTAGAGACAGAAGAACTCGACCAGCCCGACACCCTCCGCCGACAGGCCGAACACCGAGGCCAGCGGCTGGCGCGCCAAAGCGAGCAGCAGCCAGACCAGCGCGACATAGACGAGGATCAGCTTGAGGCTGTCGCGCACCGTCTGGCGCACCCGGTCGTAGCGCTGCGCGCCGACATTCTGGCCGATCACCGGGCCGATGGCGCCGGTCAGCGCGAAGATCGGCCCGAAGGCGACCGGGATCACCCGGCCGATCACCGCCCAGGCCGCCACCGCCGCATCGCCATGCGCCGCGAGCGCATGGGTGATGTAGGCATTGCCGACCGGGGTGGCGATGTTGGTGAGGATGGCCGGCACCGCGATGGCCGACAGCGGCGCCACGTCGCGCAGGAAATGCGCCACGCTCGGCACCGAGGCCAGCTTGTGCACCCGTACCACGGCGTAAAGGCCGTAAGCCGCCATCACCACGCGCGCGATCACCGAGGCGATGGCCGCGCCCTCGACGCCGAAGCCGAGGCCGAGAATCAGGAGGGGATCGAGCACCGCGGTGGCAAGCCCGCCCGACAGTGTCACCCACATGGCGCGCCGGGCATCGCCCACCGCGCGCAGCGTGCCCGAGGCCGCCATGCCGATGCCGAGCAGCGGGGTCGAGGGCAGCACGATGAAGAGAAAATCGCGGGCCAGTTCCTGCGTGCGCCCGCTCGCGCCGAGCAGGGTCAGCAGCGGGCTGACCAGCGGCAGCATCACCGCCGCCAGAAGCGTCGTCACCAGCGCCATGTAGACGAAGGAGGAGGTGGAGAGCCGGCGCCCGTCCTCCGGCGCGCCGCCGCCGACGGCGCGCGAGACCAGCGCCGAGCCGGCGATCATGACCCCGATGGCGACCGAGGTGGTGAAGAACATCACCGTGCCGGCATAGCCGATCGCCGCCGCCAGTTCCTCCTCGCCGAGCAGCGAGATGTAGAACAGGTTCAGCAGGTCGACGAGGAACACCGCGACGAGGCCGATGGAGCCGGTCGCCGTCATGACCGCGACATGGCGCAGCGTCGAGCCTTCGACGAATCGGGCCTTGAACGGGCGTCCCGGCGAGGGGGCGGCAACCGGGGCGGCAACCGGGGCGGCGGCGGAATCGACGGGGTCGGGCATGCTCATGATGCCTGACATATGCCATGGCGCCCGCGGTTCCAGATAGGCGGGCTCGCGCAACAGTGCGTTTGCGCGCGCGCCGCCAATGGCGCGCCGTGAGGGCCGGCAGCGAGGAGCGCCGGGCGGGAGCGCCGGGCAGGAGCGCGGCGAGGCCTGATCCGGATACCCCCGCGATCCCGTGCCGATGCGGCCGGCACCGGAATGATTGAGAAGCGTCATCGAAATCGGCTAGAAGGGCACGCTTTCAACCGGGCCACCGGACGCCGGACCTCCTTCCGGATGCCCGGCGCCGCCGAGCCGCGAGACGGAACCGCCATGAGCGCCGACATCAGCGCCACCATCAGCGCCGAACCCATTGACGACCACGCCAAGGCCCGCGTGCTGGTGCAGGCGCTGCCGCACATGCAGCGCTATGACGACGCCATCATCGTGGTGAAATATGGCGGCCACGCCATGGGCGACGAGCAGGTGGCGCGTGATTTCGCGCAGGACATCGTGCTGCTCGAACAGTCCGGCGTGAACCCGGTCGTGGTGCATGGCGGCGGGCCGCAGATCGGCGCCATGCTGGCCAAGCTCGGCATCAAGTCGGAATTCGCCGCCGGCCTGCGCATCACCGACAAGGCCACCGTCGAGATTGTCGAGATGGTGCTGGCCGGCTCCATCAACAAGTCGCTGGTGGGCTTCATCAACGAGGCCGGCGGCAAGGCGCTGGGGCTGTCCGGCAAGGACGGCAACATGGTGGTTGCCTCCAAGGTCACGCGCTCCGTGCGCGATCCCGGCTCCGATATCGAGCACGAGATCGATCTGGGCTTCGTCGGCGAGCCCTCCAGCGTCGACACCACCGTGCTCGACCAGATCCTCGGCCGCGAGCTGATCCCAGTGCTGGCGCCGGTCGCCACCGGCAAGGATGGCGGCACGTTCAACGTCAATGCCGACACCTTCGCCGGCGCCATCGCCGGCGCGCTGGGGGCCAAGCGGCTGTTGCTGCTGACCGACGTGCCGGGCGTGCTCGACCGCAACAAGGAGCTGATCAAGGAACTCACCATCGGCGAGGCGCGCGCGCTGATCGCCGACGGCACCATTTCGGGCGGCATGATCCCGAAAGTTGAGACCTGCATCTACGCGCTGGAACAGGGCGTGGAAGGGGTCGTCATCCTCGACGGCAAGGTGTCGCATTCGGTGCTGCTGGAACTGTTCACCGATCACGGCGCCGGCACGCTGATCACCCGCTGAGCGGTTCCGAACTCGCCCTCTCCCCGCGGGGAGAGGGCTGGGGTGAGGGGGAAGCGCGGCTCCCAGTCCCGGAGCACGATGCCCCTCACCCGGCGCGGCGCGCCGACCTCTCCCCGACGGGGAGAGGTCAAGGCCACTGCTTTCTCTTGTGCTCTGACGGGCCGGGCGCCATCAGCCGTCCTTTGTCCCTCGCCGCGCCGCCCGCTCTTCGCTATGGATGGGCCATGACCACGTCCTTCCGCACCGCCCCCACCGCGCGCGTTTCCTTCGCCCATGTCGATACCTGGGTGTTCGACCTCGACAACACGCTCTATCCGCCGGGCCTCGATCTCTGGCGGCAGATCGACATGCGCATGCGCAGCTACATCGCCGACTATCTCGGCCTGTCGCTCGACGACGCGTTCGCGCTGCAGAAGAACTATTACCGCACATACGGCACCTCGCTGCGCGGGCTGATGATCGAGCACGGCATGGACCCGGACCCGTTCCTGGCCAATGCCCACGCCATCGACCTCGCCTCGCTCGACCCGGCCCCCGCGCTGGGCGCGGCGATCGGCGCGCTGCCCGGCCGCAAGCTGATCTATACCAACGGCTCGCGCCGCCATGCCGAGCAGGTGCTGGGCAAGCTCGGCATTTCCGAGCATTTCGCCGACGTGCACGACATCGTCGCCGCCGAGTTCCATCCCAAGCCGCAGGAAACCGCCTATCGCGGCTTCCTCGCGCGCTTCGCGATCGACCCCGCCCGCGCGGCGATGTTCGAGGACCTTGCCCGCAACCTGGAAGTTCCTGCGCAACTCGGCATGCGCACCGTGCTGGTGGTGCCCCCGCGCCAGGCCGCCGCCCCCGCCGACCGCGAGGCGTGGGAGAATGAAGGCTTCGACAGCGCGCATATCGACGTGGTGACGGACGACCTCGCGGCCTTCCTCACCGGCCTGCGGGCCGGCTGACCGGCGGGCGACGCCCCGACCGGGCGCCGCCCGCCACTTGGGGGGCCACTCAGGCGTTGACAGAACCGCCCGGCGACCGGACAAGACGCGCCGTACAGCGGGAGAGTGTCATGTCGAGCCAGCTTCAGAGCACCATCGAGAACGCCTTCGAGAACCGGGCCGAGGTCAATTTCGAGACCGGCGGCGCGATCCGTCACGCGGTGAACGAGGCGCTCGGCCTGCTCGATGCCGGCACGCTGCGCGTCGCCGAGCCCGGCGCCGATGGCGACTGGACCGTCAACCAGTGGCTCAAGAAGGCGGTGCTGCTCTCCTTCCGCCTCAACGACATGACCGCCATTCCCGGCGCGCCGGGCGGCGCCCACTGGTGGGACAAGGTGCCCTCCAAGTTCGAGGGCTGGGGCGAGAGCGAGTTCCGCGCTGCCGGCTTCCGCGCCGTGCCGGGCGCCATCGTGCGCCGCTCGGCCTTCATCGCGCCGAATGTCGTGCTGATGCCCTCCTTCGTCAATCTCGGCGCCCGCGTCGATGCCGGCAGCATGGTCGATACCTGGGCCACGGTCGGCTCCTGCGCGCAGATCGGCAAGAACGTGCATCTGTCGGGCGGCGTCGGCATTGGCGGCGTGCTGGAGCCGCTGCAGGCCGGCCCGGTCATCATCGAGGATGACTGCTTCATTGGCGCCCGCTCGGAAGTGGTGGAAGGCGTCATCGTCCGCCGCGGCTCGGTGCTCTCGATGGGCGTGTTCATCTCCGCCACCACCAAGATCGTCGACCGCGCCACCGGCGAGATCTTCGTCGGCGAAGTCCCGGCCTATTCCGTCGTGGTGCCCGGCGCGCTGCCCGGCCGGGCGCTGCCGAACGGGGAGCCTGGCCCCTCGCTCTATTGCGCGGTCATCGTCAAGCGCGTGGACGAGCAGACCCGCTCCAAGACCTCGATCAACGACCTGCTGCGGGACTGATCGGGACGCGGCCCGCCCGCCGCGATGGCGACCCAAAGGCCGCGCAAGTTGGAAGAAGCGCTGCGGGCAATACCGCTGAAGGAGGGGCCGATGGCCGAGGCGAAGGTGACTGATCCGGTCGAGATCCTGCGCAATCTCATCCGCTGCCCCTCGGTGACGCCCGAGGAGGGCGGCGCTCTCGCCTATCTCGACGCGCTGCTGTCCAATGCCGGCTTCACCACTCATCGGGTACGGCTCACCGGCCCGGACACGCCGGATGTGGAGAACCTCTACGCCCGCTTCGGCAGCAAGGGCCCCAATCTCTGCTTCGCCGGCCATACCGACGTGGTGCCGCCCGGCGATGCCGCGCAATGGCGCTTTCCGCCTTTTGAGGGGGCGATCCAGGACGGTCTCATCTACGGGCGCGGCGCGGTCGACATGAAGGGCGGCGTGAGCGCCTTCATCGCCGCCGGCCTCGATGTCGCGGCCGCCCATGGCCATGATGGCGACAGCGAGAGCCTGCCGGGCTCTATCTCCTTCCTCATCACCGGCGACGAGGAAGGCCCGGCTATCAATGGCACCGAGAAGATGCTGCGCTGGCTGGCCGACCGCGACGAGCGCATCGACCATTGCGTGCTGGGCGAGCCGACCAGCCGCGCCGCGCTTGGCGACATGGTGAAGATCGGCCGGCGCGGCTCGCTCTCGGCCACGCTCACCGTGCATGGCAAACAGGGTCATGTCGGCTATCCCCACCTCGCCGAAAACCCCATTCCCGGCATGGTGCGCCTGCTGGCGGGACTCGACGGCGCCCCACTGGATAGTGGCAGCGCGCATTTCCAGGCCTCCAACCTCGAAGTGGTGTCGGTCGACGTGGGCAACACGGCCTTCAACATCATTCCGGCGGAGGCGGTCGCCCGCTTCAACATCCGCTTCAACGAATTGTGGAATCCGGTGACGTTGAAGGCGGAGATCGAGCGCCGGCTGGCCAGCGCCGCCGGCAACAGGGTGCATTTCAGCCTCGCGTTCGAGCCGCGCTCGTCCGACAGTTTCCTCACCGCGCCGGGCGGCTTCGTCGACCTTGTGGTCGAATCGATCGCGGCGACGCTCGGCCGGCGGCCGGAACTGTCGACCACGGGCGGCACGTCGGATGCCCGCTTCATCAAGGATTACTGCCCCGTGGTCGAGTTCGGCCTGGTCGGCACCACGATGCATGCGGTCGACGAATCGACACCGATCGACGAGGTCGGAGCGCTCAAGCGCGTCTATGCCGACATCGTCGCGCGCTATTTCGCCGCCTTCGGGCGCTAGGCGTTTTCGAGCGAAGCGGATTCCGGTTCGCGTGAAGAAAACGCATTAAAACAACGACTTGCAGCGCTACTGGCTGCGCAGGGCCGGCTGCAAGGCCCCGACACCGGCGCCGCCCGAAGAGGACTGGTTGTGACCGTCGGCCTGCAGGTTGCCGCTGATCTTCACGCAGGTCGACGTGCCCGACAGCCGCGCGAAACCGGCGCCATAGCTGGCGCAGAACGGGTCCACCTTGGCCGGGCCGTTGGCCGGGTCCCCCGCCACGGCGGCGGCCGGGCTCTTTACCGTGCCGGCCTGGGCCGGCGCCAGGAACAAAGGCGCCAAGAACAAAGGCGCCGCGAGCAAAAGCGCCGCGAGCAAAGGCGCCACGAGCCCAGGGGCCGCCGCGCAGACCGCTCCGACGAGAACCCGCCCACGTCCCGCGCCCATCCTGGCCCCGCCCCTGTTCCTGTCGCTGTTCCCGCGCGGCCGCGCCCTGGGGCGCGACACGCGGGAATCTCGCGCGCGATTGCGGCCCGATCGCGGCGAGGGAACCCGCGCCGATCCGATTGCGCTGCAATCCGATCGGCGGGTGCTCTAGCATGGGGCCGATTCGTCGAAACCCCCGGATGCCATCATGCTTCCCACGCCTGAACGGCCGGTTCTCGCCACCAGCGCGGCCGTGTTCCATGAGGGCCGCGTGCTGCTGGCCCGCCGCGGCGCGCGCCCGGCGCAGGGCCTGTGGACGCTGCCCGGCGGGCGGGTGGAGCCGGGCGAGACGCTGGCCGATGCCGCCGCGCGCGAACTCATGGAGGAGGTCGGCGTCGAAGCGGAGATTCTCGGCGTGGCCGGGGCGGTCGACGTCATCCTGCGCGACGCGCAGGGCGAGGTGAGCGCGCATTTCGTGGTGGTCGCCCATGCGGCGCGCTGGCGCTGCGGCATGCCCACGACCGGGCCGGAAGCCGCCGAAATCGGTTGGTTCGAGCCTGCGGCGCTACCGGACGGGACGACGGAGGGACTGCCCGGCATCGTTGCGAGGGCGGCGCTCATCGTGCAGGCGGCCAGCCATGGGCCGGGCCAAGCTCCCGGCCAAGCTTCCGGCCAAGCTTCCGGCGAGGTGCCCGGCGATGTGGCCAGGCAGGCGTGAGGCGATCTTGACGCCGGCGCGGGCGGGGCTCATCCATCCCTCATGAAGACACCCGCTCCGCTCGTCGCGCTATCATCCGCGCTGCTGCTCGGCCTCAGCCTCGTGCCGGCCCTCGGCCAGGCGAGCGAGGGCGCGCCGCCGCCCTATGAGCCGGACCTGACGCGGCTGTCGGAAATCCTCGGCGCGCTGCACTATATCCGCCCGCTCTGTGGCGCCACCGAAGGCACCCGCTGGCGCGACGAAATGACGGCGCTGATCGAGGCGGAACAGCCCTCGGACACGCGGCGCGGCCAGCTTGTCGCCGCCTTCAACCGCGGTTATGACAGCTATCGGCAGGTTTATCACAGCTGCACGCCCTCCGCCGAACTCGCCAGCCAGCGTTATCTCGAGACCGGCGCCAAGCTCTCCCGCGACATTGCAGCGCGCTATGGCAGCAACTGACCGCGTCGAGCCGGCCGGCCCGGGGGCGATTTCTCGCCCTAGGCAAGGGGCTTGCGCCGGCATCGGTATTCCGGCACGTGTCACATTTTTGTCGCACCGAATTAACCTTCCTTCAATTCTTGCGCGGAAGCTCCGGCGCGGCGTGCTAGTGTGCCCATTGGGGTGCGTTGCTCGCACGCGGAGGAAAGATATTGTCCCAGCTTCCCGAGACGCACGACATCGACGACAGGGCTGACAAGGCCCATGAAGACGAGCGCCACGCGGCGCTGGCCTATCTCGATGAAGCGTGGAACGAGGCGGTCTATGACGGGCTGGACGAGGATTGCCTCGCGCAGGCGGCCCTGTTTACCGCCATACGTTCGATGGTCGCCACCTATGGCGAGGATGCCGCTGCCGATTTCGCCGAACGTCTGGCCGGCCGGATTCGCGCCGGCGAATACACGATCCCGGAAAACCGGCAGTAAGGCGCCTCATCCGTTGGATCGTTCACGGACGAAAATGTCGAGGCCGTCACGATCGGCCTCGATCCGGCTCCAGCCGAGACGTTGATAAGAGGGCGCGTTCTGCGCCGTGGCGCAGAGATGGAGCCGCGCGTGACCGGCCGCGAAGGCGGCCCGGGTGGCATGGCGAACCAGCGCGGCACCGATTCCCTGCCGCCGCGCGGCCGGCTCCACCCAGAGCGCCGCGAGCCAGGGCGTCAGGCCCGGCCGATCCTTGATGTCGCTCTCGATCAGCGCCACCGTGCCGAGGAATTCCGCGCCGCGATGCGCGACGAAACTTGAGGGGATCGCCGCCTTCGCCGGAATGAGGCTCTCATCGAGCCGGGCGCGCAGCGCGGCGAGCGGCGTGCCGGCCTCCCGCCACCATGCCCGCCATACGCGATCGGCGACGATCGGCGCGAAGCCGGGCACGCGCCGCAGATCATCAATGGCGACGGGGTTGGGATCGGTATCCGCGATCATGGCGGCGGCACGCTACGATCCATGGTGTTGTCAAACACCCCGTGCCACGGCCCGCGCCGTGAAACGGCGGCGATGGACGGGGCGGGCATTCAACCTGACGTCCCGGCTGACGTCCCGGACGACAAAAAGCGCGGCGACCTCCGTCACCGCGCCTTCATCATGTCTCGTGCCGTCTCGATCCAGCCGGGACCCGCGCCATAAAGCAGGCCGCGCCTGCCTCAGCGATGGGCGCCAGCGCCGGCGCCGGCAACGACCTTCGGCTTGGACGGCAGCAGGCCTTCACGCTGGGCGCGCTTGCGAGCCAGCTTGCGGGCGCGACGGACGGCCTCGGCCTCCTCGCGGGCGCGCTTCTCGGACGGCTTCTCGTAATGGCCGCGCAGCTTCATCTCGCGGAAAATGCCTTCGCGCTGCATCTTCTTCTTCAGGGCCTTCAGGGCCTGATCGACATTGTTGTCCCGAACGAGAACCTGCACGTGTCTTCCTCTTCGTGCTCTGCTGTCGCGTCTGCGTTGAATTCGCTCAGATCGGGCGAGCGTCTCACGCAGGGCGCAAGGCCACGTTCCACCGATCAAGGTGTGGGCTCATAGCAGACGCCCCAAGGCTTGTCCACAGCCCAAACTGGCATGCCAGACAAACGCCGCCCGAGCTAATCGATTCAACGCGCAGGGCTTTCCGAGACAGGGTTTTCCGAGGCGAAAACTTCCAAGGCGAAAACTTCCAAGGTGAAAATTTCCAAGGCGGCGCTCACGCGCCGTGAATGGCGATCACCTCGGCCTCGGCGGCCTTGAGCCGGAACGCCAGCGCCGCCTGATATTCCGGCGAGCGGTAGGCGGCGAGCGCGGTCTCGTAATCCTTGAAGGCCAGCACCACGTTGCGCGAGCGCGCCGGCCCGTGCACCACTTCATGCCGGCCGCCGCGCACGAGGAACCAGCCCTTGTAGGTCTCCACCGCGATGGCGTCGGCCGCGACATAGGACTTGTAGGTCTCGGGGTCGTGCACGTCGATGCGCATCACCCAATAGGCCGTGCCGGGGCCCTCGGCCGGGCCTGTCATGACATTGGCGGCCGGCTGGTCGCCGGTATAGCCCTCGATGATCAGGTGCTCATCCTCCGCCGAGGCGGTGCGGTGGGCATAAGCGGCCTGATAGACCGGCGAATGGAAGCAGGCGAGCGCGGTCTCGTAATCCTTGAACTCGACCACGACGTTGCGCGCGCGGGCCGTGCCTTCCAGCACCTCGAAAGCGCCGCCACGCACCAGGAAGCGACCGCCAAAGGCGGCGATGGCCTCATCCGCGCCCGGCACGTAGAGCTTGTAGCGCTCAGGGTCGCGCACATCGATCCGGCTGATCCAGTAGCCCTTGGCCATCGTCGTCGATCCTTCTGGCGAAATATCTTACAGGCGAAACGTCTTGCGGGCGAAACGTCTTGCGGGCGAAACGCCGTGTCGCGAATGTCTCAGGAAGCCGCCAGCGCGGCGGCGATCTCCGCCTGCACCGCGCGCGCCGCGGCGGCCGGGTCGGGCGCGGCGACGATGGGCCGGCCGACCACGAGATGGTCGGCGCCGGCACGGATGGCGGCAAAGGGAGTGGCGATGCGCTTCTGGTCGCCCGATGCCGCGCCTTCCGGACGCACGCCGGGGGTGACGATGGCACGGTCGGGTCCCAGCAGCGTGCGCACCCGCGTGGCATCGGTCGGGGCGCAGACGATGCCGTCAATGCCGGTCTCGCGCGCCTGCACCACCCGGCGGGCCACCGTCTCCTCGACGCCGGCGCTGTAGCCGGCGGCGCGCAGGTCGGCCTCGTCATAGGAGGTGAGCACCGTGACGGCGAGGAGGCGCAGCGCGCTCCCCTCCCGGCCCTCTACCGCCGCCCGCATGGTCTGGGGATAGGCGTGAACCGTGGCGAAGCTGGCCCCGAGCGCGGCGAGGCTGGCAATGCCGCGCGCGACCGTGTTGCCGATATCGTGCAGCTTGAAGTCGATGAACACCTTCCGGCCGTCCGCGATCAACTCGCGGGCGAGGCCCAGGCCGCCCGCGAAGCCGAGCTCATAGCCGATCTTGTAGAAGCTGACGGTGTCGCCGAGCTGCGCCACGAGGCTCTCGGCCGCGCCGACCGAGGGAAGATCAAGCGCGACGATCAGCCGGTCTCTCGGGTCGGTCATCGGCGCGCTCATCGGCTGGTCTCCCCGCTTGCCTCAGGCGCGCAGGCCGGACCTGAGCGCCGCCTGCTCGATAAGCGTTGCCAGCAGCGCGCGCAACCTCTGCTGCGCGCGTTCGTCCTTGAGATCGCCATTCTCGGCGAACGCGCTTCCCGCGCCCGCCACCATGGCCTGCTCGGCCAGAACCAGCGCGCCCAGCCCCAGTGCCAGCACCTGGCGCAGCATCATCGAAGCGCGGTAGCCGCCAAGCGCGCCCGGCGAGGTGGAGCCGATGGCGAAGACCGGCTTCCTGAAGGCATCGCCCTCGCCTTTCGCGCGGCTCGCCCAGTCGAGCGCGTTCTTCAGCAGCGGCGGGACGCCGGCATTATATTCCGGGGTGACGATGAACACCCCATCCGCCAGCGCCAGCTGGTCGCGCAGCCGCATGGCGGGAGACGGCACACCGTCGGACGCCTCGGCATCGGCGTCGTAGATCGGCAACGGATAGTCGGCGAGGGAGATCAGCACCGGCTCGCAGTCGAGCCGCGCCAGTTCCTTGGCCGCCAGCGCGGCGAGGGCCGCCGAATAGGCGCCCGTCCGGATGGAACCGGCGAATGTCAGGATTCTCGGCCGACGCATCGTCGCCTCCAATATGAGTCGTCCGGCGGAGGATCCCGCCAGCCCGCCGGATATGTGGGGCGCATGCCGCGCGGCGCCAGCGCCGGAAGCCGCACGGATATCGGCGGCGCACGGTGGCGAGGTATCAGGCGGCGGCCTGCCCGGCCTCACGCGCGCGATAGACCCAGACCCGCGCGGGCGGCAGGTTCGCCCAGACGCGCTGGCTGACATGCGCGTCGAAGCGCTCGGGCCGCAGCGGCATCGGCGAAACCACCGCGTAGGTGAACTGGATGAAGGGGGCCTGCGCGCACGACATCTCGAACGCCTGGTCGAGCAGGGAATAGCGCTCCTCCACCGGGCGGGTGAACAGCGGCAGGCTCGACACCACGGCGGCGGCGGGTGCGCTGACGCTGTCGCCCAGCGTCGCCTTCATGCCGTAGGCATCGCCCTGGATCACCGTGGCGCGCGGGAAGCGGGCCCGCAGCAGCGTGCAGAATTCGGGGTTGAACTCGATCAGCACGAGCCGATCCTCGGCCACGCCGCGCCGCAGCAGCGCATTTGTCACCGGGCCGGTGCCGGGGCCAAGCTCGATCACCGGGCCCGGGCGGGCGGGATCGACATAATTGGCCATGGTCCGCGCCAGCGCCCGGCCCGAAGGCGACACCGCCCCGGTGCGCAGCGGGTTCTGCAGCCAGGAGCGCAGGAAGCGAACCTCGTCAGGGCGCGATTTCGGGTCGGTGGTCTTGCAGGCGCGGGAGGCGGAGCGGTGAATCATGCCACGAAAATTCCGATGTGCCCCTGGAACGGGCGGTTGCGGAAACCCCCCTGAGCCGAACCGGCTCAAGAGACCCTAAAGCGCTTGACCCGACATGTTAAGCCCCTGCCATGACGCGCCGATTACGCCCTTATGAGCCTATTCCGCCTCGCCGGCAAAGAAATCCCTAACCTTGGCGAAGAATCCGCTGGATTCGGGGTGCGTCTCCTTCGAACATTCTGCATCGAACTCCGCCAGAAGTTCACGCTGACGTCGCGTCAGGTTTTGCGGCGTTTCGACGACGACCTGAACATACATATCGCCGCGCGTGCGGGTGCGCAGCACGGGCATGCCCTTGGCGGACAGCCGGAAGCGCTTGCCGGACTGGGCGCCCTCGGGGACCTTCACCTTCGTGGTGTCGCCGTCAATGGTCGGCACCTCGAAGGAGCCGCCGAGCGCGGCCGTGACCATGGAGATCGGCGCACGGCAGAACAGGTCCGCGCCATCACGCTGGAAGAACTCGTGCGGCGCGATGGACAGGAAGATGTAGAGGTCGCCCGGCGGGCCGCCGCGCAGCCCCGCCTCGCCCTCATTGCCGAGCCGGATGCGCGTGCCATCCTCGACGCCGGCGGGAATGGCGACTTCCAGCGTGCGCTCGCGCGTGGTGCGGCCCGCGCCGGCGCAGGCCGGGCACGGATCCTCGATCACCTGGCCCCGGCCCTGGCAGGTCGGGCAGGTGCGCTCCAGCGTGAAGAAGCCCTGGGCCTGGCGGATGCGGCCGGAACCGGAGCAGGTGCGGCAGCTGGTGGGCTGGGTGCCGGGCTTGGCGCCGGAGCCCGAGCAGGTCTCGCAGACGATGGAGGTCGGCAGGCGCACCGTGGCGTTCTTGCCGCCAAAGGCCTCCTCCAGCGTGATCTCCATGTTGTAGCGCAGGTCCGCCCCGCGCTCGCGCCCGCCGCGGCCGCCTCCACCGCCGCCGCCACGCCGGTTGCCGGCCATGCCGAACAGGTCGTCGAAAATGTCCGAGAAGGTGGAGGCGAAGTCATTGCCGAAGCCCGCTCCGGCGCCGCCTCCGCCCATGCCGCCATCGAAGGCCGCATGGCCGAAACGGTCATAGGCCGCCCGCTTCTGCGGATCCTTGAGGATGTCATAGGCCTCGCTGATCTCCTTGAAGCGCATCTCCGCCTCGGCATTGCCGGGGTTCTTGTCGGGATGCCACTTCATGGCGAGCTTGCGATAGGAGCTTTTCAGCTCGCCGTCGCTGCAGGTCTTGGTGACTTCGAGGAGTTCGTAATAGTCGGTCTTGGACATGTGCGAATGGACCTAGGCGGACGTGTCCGGCAGACGGAGCGTCGCGCGGTTCGTGCCGGATGGCGCCCCGCCTCAGCGCGGCGGCCACGCGGATCAAGGCAGCCGCGCCATGCAGGATTCTTGCCGGTCGACCCGGCCAGTCCAGACATGAGCGGCCACAGGCCACCCGCGCAGCGCAGGCTGCCGGATAGAAATCCGCCCCCGGAAGGGATTCCGGGGGCGGTGCTCAGCTGTCAGGCCGTCAGGCCGACTTCTTCTTGTCGTCGTCGACCTCGGTGAACTCGGCGTCCACCACGTCGTCCTTCGGCGCGCCGCCGGCATCCGCGCCGCCCGACTGGGAGGCATACATCGCCTCGCCCAGCTTCAGGCTCGCCTGCGCCAGCGTGTTGGTCTTGGTGGCGATCGCCTCGGCGTCGTCACCCTCGATCGCGCTCTTGAGCTCGGTGAGCGCGGTCTCGATGGCGGCCTTCTCGGGCGCGCCGACCTTGTCGCCATGCTCGCCCAGCGCCTTCTCGGTGGAGTGGATCAGCGCCTCGGCGTGGTTCTTGGCTTCCACCACCGCGCGACGCTTCTTGTCCTCCTCGGCATGCGCCTCGGCGTCCTTCACCATCTTGTCGATATCGGTGTCGGACAGGCCGCCGGAGGCCTGGATGCGGATCTGCTGCTCCTTGCCGGTGCCCTTGTCCTTGGCCGAGACGTTGACGAGGCCGTTGGCGTCGATGTCGAAGGCGACCTCGATCTGCGGCACGCCGCGCGGCGCGGGAGGAATGCCGACGAGATCGAACTGGCCCAGGATCTTGTTGTCCTGCGCCATTTCGCGCTCGCCCTGGAACACGCGGATGGTCACCGCGGTCTGGCCGTCCTCGGCGGTGGAGAAGGTCTGGCTCTTCTTGGTCGGGATGGTGGTGTTGCGGTCGATCAGGCGCGTGAACACGCCGCCCAGCGTCTCGATGCCGAGCGAGAGCGGGGTCACGTCGAGCAGCAGCACGTCCTTCACGTCGCCCGCCAGCACGCCGGCCTGGATCGCGGCGCCGATGGCGACCACTTCATCCGGGTTGACGCCCTTGTGCGGCTCCTTGCCGAAGAACTGCTTCACCACTTCCTGCACCTTGGGCATGCGGGTCATGCCGCCGACGAGCACGACCTCGTCGATCTGCCCGGCGGTGAGGCCGGCATCCTTGAGCGCCTTGCGGCAGGGCTCGACGGTGCGCTGGATCAGGTCGTCGACCAGCGCCTCGAACTTGGCGCGGGTCAGCTTCAGCGTCAGGTGCTTGGGGCCGGTCGCGTCGGCGGTGATGAAGGGCAGGTTGATCTCGGTCTGCGTCGCGGAGGACAGCTCGATCTTGGCCTTCTCGGCCGCTTCCTTCAGGCGCTGAAGGGCGAGCTTGTCGTTGCGCAGGTCGATGCCCTGCTCCTTCTTGAACTCGTCGGCGAGATAGCCGACGAGGCGCATGTCGAAATCCTCGCCGCCGAGGAAGGTGTCGCCATTGGTCGACTTCACCTCGAACACGCCGTCGCCGATTTCCAGCACCGACACGTCGAACGTGCCGCCGCCGAGGTCATAGACCGCGATGGTGCCGGCCTGCTTCTTGTCGAGGCCGTAGGCCAGCGCGGCGGCGGTCGGCTCGTTGATGATGCGCAGCACTTCGAGGCCGGCAATGCGGCCGGCATCCTTGGTGGCCTGGCGCTGGGCGTCGTTGAAATAGGCCGGGACGGTGATGACCGCCTGCGTCACCTTCGAGCCCAGATACGATTCCGCGGTCTCCTTCATCTTCTGCAGCGTGAAGGCGGAGATCTGCGAGGGCGAATATTTCTTGCCGTCCGCCTCGACCCAGGCGTCGCCATTGTCGGCCTTGATGATCTTGTAGGGGACGAGGTCCTTGTCCTTGGCGACCATCGGGTCGTCATAGCGGCGGCCGATGAGGCGCTTCACCGCGAAGAAGGTACGCTCGGGATTGGTCACGGCCTGCCGCTTGGCCGGCTGGCCGACGAGGCGCTCGCCATCCTCGGTGAAGGCGACGATGGACGGCGTGGTGCGCGCGCCCTCCGCATTCTCGATCACCTTGGGCGAAGAGCCTTCCATGACGGCGACGCAGGAATTGGTCGTACCGAGGTCGATACCGATGACTTTAGACATACTGTCTCTCCTTCTGGCAGGCCGGCCGGGCCTTCGCGAAGCACCCGGAGAGGAAAAAGGGCGGCACGCTGCCATCCCGTCCCTCCGGACCGGCCCCCAAACTCATGGGGTACGGCGCTGTCCACGCCGTTCGAGGCCGATATAGGGGGCGGCCGTTTCCGCTGCAAGAAGGCGCACGCGGCGAAAATGGGCCGCCCGCCCGCGCCGCCGTGATTCAGCCGGCACGGCGCGCCGCGAGGCGCGCCGCCTTCGGCCTCAGGCGACCGCCAGAGAGGGCGCGCGGAAGCGGCCGGCGAGGGTCCGCAGCACCGGAATCTGCGCGTTCAGCTCGCGCCAGTGGCGCGGCTCCAGTTCCAGGATGGCGATGGCGCCCTCGTTCGGCTGCACGGCCGCGACGACCCCGTCCCAGTCGATGCCACCCCAGCCGATCGGCAGATGCAGGTCACCCTCGCCCAGCGCCACCGCCTCGGCCGGGTGATAGGTCCACAACTCGCTCGGCCGGCCGAACGAATCATGCAGGTGGAAATGCACGACATGGGGCGCCAGCGCGGCGATTTCCTTGAGCGGGTCGATCCGCGCATCGGTGCAGCGTATATAGGCGTGGCTCACATCCAGCGTCGCCTTCACCGCGCGGTGGTCGATGGCGGCGAGTTCGCCGGCCAGCTTGGACGGCGTCGCGGTCTCGCGCGCCTGGCCGTAGCGGAAGATGTTCTCCACGCACAGCGTGACGCCGAGCGCGGCGGCATGGTCGCCGGCACGGGCGAGCGCGTCGCGCTGGCGCGAATAGGCGACCTCGATATCATCGTCATGGTCACGCACCACGCCGGTATGCATCACCAGATGCTGCGCCCCGAGGGCGGCGGTCAGCTCGATATTGGCGGCCAGCACCTTCTCGTGGCGGGGCAGGCGTTCGGCCACGTCCATCAGGTTGATGGCCAGCGTGCCGTGCACGGTGTAGCCGACCCGGCGGCCGGCCAGAGCCGCCTGCAGGTCCTTCACCCGGTCCTGCAGCAGCCGGCCCTCGACCATGAGATGCCATGCATAGACCGGCAGTTCCACCACGTCGACGCCCAGCGCCTCCGCCTCGTCGAGGCTGGCGCCGAGATCGTCGAACTCGGCACTGCCCTCGCGGATGGAATAGCCGACGGCGCGAATGGGGGAAGCCGGAATGTGCATCTGCATCCTGACGTGTTTCCTGATCGTTCGAAGTGGGTGACGGCGCAACGGGCGCTGCGCCGCGAGTTCTCGGGTCCGCATCGCGGCGGCGGAGCGTAGCGCCCGTCGAGCCGTGCCGGGCGGAAACCGGCCGTGCGACGCGCCCATGCGGCCGGCGCGCCACATTGGGGACGCTCCTGCGCCGCCAACATGACACGCGAATGTCCGATCAGCCTAATGCCGCAACGTCAACCCGCTACCCGCGCCGCCCTGCCGCCCCCTGTCATGGACGGCATGATCCAGCCCGACGCCGCGCCGAGCCCGTCGCGCGCGATGGTCGCCGGGCACCCGAGAGGACCGGCAATGTGACAGGCTTCATCCTCGATCGGCATCGGCCTGAAACGCCGGCCCGGGGTTGCGGCACAGAACGCCTTGATCCCCTCCCGCTGGCGGGTGTTCCGCTCGCTCCACACGAAGATACCGCGCTCCGGTTCGCCCGGCGGGGTCCCTGCCATGACCGCCCCCGCATCGCCTTACCGGCCATTAACGATCTGGATACGATACATCGCGAAATGCGTGGGAGGGCGACTGCGCAGGCGCCCGCCGCAATGCCATGTTGACGCCGCGATGGCTTGCGATGACGCCTGAACCCTTCTAATCGATGCATCAGGCGCGGCCCTCTGGCCCACCTCAGCTTTCCCCGGACAATGCAGCTCTATCATCACCCCTTCTGTGCACACTCGCGCCTGATCCGGCTCGCCCTCGGCGAGATGGGGATCGAGCCCGAGCTGATCGAGGAACACGTCTGGGAGCGGCGGGCGGAATTCCTCATGCTCGACCCCGCCGGCATCACGCCGGTTCTGGTCGAGAATGACGGCTTCGTGGTTCCCGGCGGCGACCTCATCGCCGAGTATCTCGACGAGACGCGCGGCGACCATCTCGGCGACCGGCGCCTGCTGCCGGTGGATCTCTACGCCCGCGTCGAGGTGCGGCGGCTCACCGCCTGGTTCAATCACAAGTTCTTCGCGGAAGTCTCCGAGCCGCTGGTGCGCGAGAAGGTGTACAAGCGCCGCATGCCGCGCGAATTCGGCGGCGGCCCGCCGGAAATGTCGATCATCCGCGCCGCCCGGGCCAATATCCGCTACCATCTGCAATATATCGGCTGGCTGCTGAAGTCGCGGAACTGGCTGGCGGGCGAGCGCATGAGCTATGCCGATCTTGCCGCGGCGGCGCATATTTCAGTCGTCGACTATCTCGGCGACGTGCCCTGGGACGAGGACGAGGGAGCGAAGATTTGGTACGCCCGGATCAAGTCGCGCCCGGCCTTCCGTCCGCTGCTGGCACTGACCGTGGCGGGCATGCCGCCGGCGCCGTGCTACGCCGACCTCGACTTTTGAGCCCCGCCGCCGCCAAGGACCTTCTCGTCGCCCTCGCCCGTGAGGAAGGCTTCGACGCCCTCGGCGTCGCCGCTCCCGATTCCATCCCGCGGGCCGGCGCGAGGCTTCGCCAGTGGATCACGGAGGGCGCCCATGGCGACATGGCGTGGATGGCGGAGACCACGGAGCGCCGCGCCGCGCCGGCGCAACTGTGGCCCGAGGTCGGGTCGGTGCTCATGCTCGGCCTGAATTACGGGCCGGACGAGGACCCGCGCGCGGCACTGGCCGACCGGACGCGCGGTGCCATTTCGGTCTATGCGCGCGGCGACGATTATCACGACCTGATCAAGGGCAAGCTCAAGCGCATCGCCTCGCGCTTCGTGCCGCGCGCGGGTGGCCCGGAGAACGTCCAGGTGAAGGTGTTCGTCGACACCGCGCCGCTGATGGAGAAGCCGCTCGCCGAGGCCGCCGGGCTCGGCTGGCAGGGCAAGCACACCAATCTCGTGTCCCGCGCGCGTGGTTCCTGGCTGCTGCTCGGCGCCATCGCCACCACGCTCGCCCTGCCGCCGGATGCGCCTGAGCGCGACCATTGCGGCTCCTGCCGCGCCTGCCTCGACGCCTGCCCGACGCAGGCCTTCCCCGCCCCCTACCGCATCGACGCGCGACGCTGCGTCTCCTATCTCACCATCGAGCACCAGGGCCCCATCCCGCGCGAACTGCGCGCCGGGATCGGCAACCGCATCTATGGTTGCGACGATTGTCTCGCCGCCTGCCCGTGGAACAAGTTCGCCGCGCTCGGCCGTGAGGCCCGGCTGGCGGCGCGGGCGGAAAACCGCGCGCCGGCGCTGGCCGAACTGGCGCGGCTGGACGATCCGAGCTTCCGCACCCGCTTCGCCAAGAGCCCGATCAAGCGCACCGGCCGCGTGCGCTTCCTGCGCAACGTGCTGGTAGCCATCGGCAATTCGGGCGAACCCGAACTTGTTCCGGAGGCGGAACGTCTTCTGGCCGACCCGCATCCGCTGGTGCGCGGCGCGGCCGTGTGGGCGCTGTCACGCCTGCTCGACGGGCCCGCGCTCGCCCGGCTCAAAGCCGCCCATGCCGGTGAGCAGGACGACGAAGTGCGCCGCGAATGGCGGCTCGGTGCTGGCGTGCCGGAGGCGGCGGAGGCGCGATCATGAATTCACGGTCGAGAGTGCTGCCCGGATGACGACGCTGCTCTGCCTCGGCTTCGGCTATTGCGCCCGGCACTTCGCCGCGCGCCGTGCCGGCGCCTTCGCGCGCATCACCGGCACCGGCCGGAACGATGCCCAACAGGATGGCGTGGAGATGATCCGTTTCGACGGCGCCGCCTCCCCCGCCCTCCTCGAGGCAGCCCGCGCGGCCGACATCGTGCTGGCCTCCGCCGCGCCCCTTGAGGCGGGCGATCCGTTCCTGCCGAGCCTGGGCGCGGCGCTGGCCGCCGGCGCGGGGAAAGGGCCGCTGATCTATCTCTCCACCATCGGTGTCTATGGCGACACGGGCGGCGGCTGGATCGACGAGAGCGCGCCGACGGATGCCGCGGCGCCCCGCGCGCGGCGGCGTATCGAGGCCGAGGCGGCCTGGCGCGCGCTCGGGCAGGCGGCCGGCCGGCCGGTCGCCGTACTGCGGCTCGGCGGCATTTACGGGCCCGGCCGCAACGCGCTCGCCGACCTCGCGGCGGGCACCGCCCGCTGCATCGAGCGCGAGGGCCAGGTGTTCAACCGCATCCATGTCGACGACATTGCCGGCGCGATCGGCGCGGTGATCGACGCCGGTTTCGACGGCATCCTCAATGTGGTGGACGGCGAGCCCTCGCCCTCCTGCGCGCCGGTCGCCTTTGCCGCGCGGCTGATGGGCCTGCCGGAGCCGCAGCCGATGCCGTTCGAGCAGGCCGCCGCCAGCCTGTCGCCGATGGCGCTGTCCTTCTGGGCGGACAATCGGCGGGTGCGCAATGACCGCCTGATCGCGCTCACCGGCCCCCTCGCCCATCCCAGTTATCGCGAAGGGCTTGCCGCGCTGTTCGCCGCTGGCGAGGGCGGTGGTCAGGGCTCGCGGCCCTCCGGGGGTCGCGCGCCATAGGCGCGCATGAAATTGTCGACCGCATGCACCACCACCCGATCCACGGTCGCCGCATCGGGCTGCGGCGAGCCGCCGAACAGCATCGGCATGACAATCAGCGCGTGGCAGCCGACGAGGAACTGCCACGCCGCGAGTTCGAGGTCGTCGACCCTCAGTTCGCCCGCGGCGCATTTGCCGCGCAGCCAGCCGCACAGCCGCTCCACCCCGGCATCGGGTCCGGCCGAGAGATAGGTGCGGCCGATTTCCGGCAGCTTCTCGGCAATGCCGACCACCATGCGCACGGTGGCGATGTGCTCCGGGCGGATCATCGCCCGGAGATAAAGATGGCCGGTCCGGGTCAGCGCCTCGCGCACGTCGGCATCGGGATCCAGCGCGAAACTCTGCTCGGCCGTCTCCTGGCAGACCTCGCTCACCACCGCGGCGAACAGCCCCTCCTTGGAGGGAAAATAGACATAGAGAGTGCCCTTCGAGACGCCGGCGGCACGGGCGATCTCGCCCATGCTGGCGCCATCGAACCCGCTCGACAGGAAAACATCGCGCGCGCCGGCGAGGATCCGCCGCTGCTTGTCCGAATTCGGCCGGCTGCCACCGGTGGCCAGCCCCCCCGCCGCGACGGCGCTCGCCTCCCCTTCCGGATCGGCGGACATATCGTTTGACGTACTGGTCATGCTGGACACGTTGAGCCGATGGTCAGGGGGCAGGGCAGGGCAGCGTACGGCGACGGTGGGAAGCGATTCGATCTTTGACGCAACACAGGCGCGATCTCAATGGTTTCCGGAGCGGTCTCCGTACCAGGAATTTATTTTTGACCAAACCGTTCAGTATAGCTTGCCGGGCGCGGCAATTCGTTCTATCAAATGGGTCATCCGACGGTCCGCTCCTCGGGAGGCTCCCGCAAGCCGCTCGAACTTTCGCGACCGATGGTAGAGGGAGGGGGCTCATTCCGCCCCCCGGATCCTCCTCCCTCGTCCTCTTCCCGCGTGTTCAAAAAGCTGCGGGCGGCGCAATGCCGTGCCCCGACGCAAGGACAGCCGGAGGTTCCGCTTGGCGCCGCCGCGCGGTCGGGTTAATGCTGCTGCGCCGGACGCGTCCGGCCTTCCAGCGCGAATCCGGATCGCCATGACCTCATTTGTCGTCCCTCGCTGCGTGCCCGGCCCCGCTCGGGGTTTTGCGCCGGATGCGTCAGCCCGGACAAATCATGGCTAAGGGTGTCTCCGTCGGCGGCCGCTCCGTGCCCTTCGCGGCAGAAGTCGCCGCGCTCGGCGTCGTGTTCGGCGATATCGGCACCAGCCCGCTCTACGCCTTCAAGCAGGGCCTGCTCGCGGTCGGTGGCGGTGCCGTGAGCGATGCCGACGTGCTCGGCCTGCTCTCGCTGATCACCTGGTCGATCATTCTCTCGGTGACGATCAAATACGTCATGCTGGTGCTGCGCGCCGACAATGACGGCGAAGGCGGCATCCTCGCGCTCGTCACGCTGCTCGACCTGCACCGCTCGTCGACCGGCAAGCGCCTGTGGCTGCTGGTCGTCGGCCTGATCGGCGCCGCCATGCTGATCGGCGACGGCGTGCTGACCCCGGCCATGTCCGTGCTCTCGGCGATCGAGGGGCTCGAAGTCATCGCACCGGCGCTCGATCACTGGATCGTCGCCCTCACCGTGATGGTGGTCCTGGCGGTGTTCCTCTCCCAGCGCGCCGGCACCGACCGCATCGGCGCCTTTTATGGGCCGGTGATGCTGCTCTGGTTCAGCGCGCTTGGCGGGCTCGGTGTCTATGGCATCGTGCAGGCTCCGCAGGTTCTGTGGGCGCTCGATCCGCAATACGGGGTGGCGCTGCTGGTCGCCCACCCGTTTCTCTCCGGCGCGGTGCTGGGTGCCACCTTCCTCGCCATCACCGGCGGCGAGGCGCTCTATGCCGATCTCGGCCATTTCGGCCGGCCGGTCATCACGCGGGCCTGGCTGTTCGTGGCGATGCCGGCGCTGCTGCTCAATTATTACGGGCAGGGCGCCAACGTGCTGGTGCACCGCGAAGCGGTGCGCAATCCGTTCTACGACCTCTCGCCCGATCCGCTCGACCTGCCGCTGCTGATCCTGGCCGCCTGCGCCACCGTGATCGCCTCGCAGGCCATCATCACCGGCGTGTTCTCGCTCGCCAAGCAGGCCATCGAGCTTGGCTACCTGCCGCCGATGCGCATCAGCTACACCAGCGAGCACAACGATCAGCACATCTATATCGGCCGGCTGAACTGGATCATGATGCTGGCCTGCGCCGCCATCGTCGTGTCGTTCGGCTCGTCGGACCGGCTGGCCTCGGCCTATGGCATCGCGGTCGCCATGGCGATGGTGGCGACGACGGTGCTGTTCGTCGCCTATGTCAAGCGCAGCTGGAACTGGCCGCTGCCGGCGCTGATCGGGCTGGCCGGCGGGCTGGCCGTCATCGACATATCCTTCGCCGCCGCCAATCTCACCAAGCTGCACGATGGCGGCTGGCTGCCCGTCACCATTGCCGCCATCGTGCTGGTGGTCATGGTGTCGTGGCGGCGCGGGCTGGAAGGGCTGGGCCTGCAGCAGCGGCGCTTCACCGAGCCGCTCGACGATTTCATCGCCCGCGGCAAGCCGCCGGCCTGCGCGGTGAGCCCGCGCACCGCCATCTTCCTGTCGCGTGGCGGCGCGGTGACGCCCGTGGCGCTGGGGCGCCTGTCGGACCTGCTCAACATCCAGTTCAGCAAGGCGGTGATCGTCTCGGTGTGGATCGCTTCGCGCCCGCGCGTGGCGGTGGACGAGCGGGTGCGCGTCACATCGCTCGATCCCGTGCATGTGCGGGTGGACGTGCGCTTCGGCTACATGCAGCAGATCGACGTGCCCTCGGTGCTCGGCCCGGCGCTCTACGCGCAGGGCATCGACCCCGACGATGCGGTCTACGTGATCGGCCATGAGCGGGTGATTCCGCCGGAGGAGATCCGCGGCGTTCGTGACGTGCTGGCCCATGTCTTCGCCTTCCTCGCCCGCAACGCGGAGCGCTCGGTCGACCGCTTCGGGCTGCCGCGCCCGCGCACCATCGAGATCGGCTATCCGGTCCGGCTGTAATCGCGCGCCGGCGGCGGCTCGATCACGGCCGCGCGATCCGCGCGCCGAGGCCATGCCTTCGCCGCTATCCCGGCCAACAAGCCGCCGCACCCGGCGCGGCGACGGGGCCGCACACGCGGCAGGGGCGATGACACCGCCGAGACATGCGGGCGCGGTTTCGAAAGGGCTCAAGGTCTGGTAGGCCTGCCGGGACCGTCCTGGGTGCGGAGACGATGATGGTGATTGTGCGATGAACGGGCTGAAGGCGGTTTTCGGCTGGCTGCGCCAACGCGTCGGCTGGCATGCGCTCGGCCTGGTGGCCAGCCTGGTCATCATCGGCATCGCCGCGGTCGTGCTGTTCCGGATGCTGCGCGGCATCCATCTGGGCGAGGTGTTCGACGCGCTCGCCGACACCGATCCCTGGCGCGTGGCGCTCGCCGCGCTGTTCGTGGCCGGCGCCTATTTCACCCTCACCTTCTATGACTGGTTCGCGCTGCGCACCATTGGCCGGCCGAACGTTCCCTACCGGGTGGCCGCGCTCGCCTCGTTCACCTCCTATTCGATCGGCCATAATCTCGGCTTCTCCGCCTTCACCGGCGGCACGGTGCGCTACCGCATCTATTCCGCCCACGGGCTGGGCGCGATCGACGTGGCCAAGCTGTGCTTCATCACCGGCCTCACCTTCTGGCTCGGCAACATCGCCATTCTCGGCCTTGGCATCACCGTCGAGCCGTGGGCGGCGAGCGCGGTGGACCAGCTGCCGGCCTGGATCAACCGGCTGATCGGCCTCGCGCTGCTGACGAGCCTTGCCGGCTACATTGTGTGGGTCGGCCTCAAGCCCCGCCGCATCGGCATCGGCAAGGGCCACTGGACGGTGACACTGCCGGGCTCGAAGCTCACCGCGCTGCAGATCGGCATCGGCATTATCGACCTCTCCTTCTGCGCGGCGGCGATGTATGTGCTGATGCCGGAGGCGCCGTTCATCGACCCGATCGCGCTCGGCGTGGTGTTCATCTCGGCGACGCTGCTCGGTTTTGCCAGCCACGCGCCGGGCGGGCTCGGCGTGTTCGACGCCGCCATGCTGGTGGCGCTGCCGCAGTTCGAGACGGAATCGCTGCTGGGCGCGCTGCTGCTGCTGCGGCTGCTCTATTACGTGACGCCCTTCGCCCTGGCGCTCATCCTGCTGGGCGTGCGCGAATTGCTGGTGAACCGCACCCGCCGCCGCGCCGCGCCGTGCGAGCCCGAGATTCCCATCGACCCGCTGGCCGAGATGCCGGTGCTGCAGGATGACGACGAGCCCGTGAAGGAAGCCGCCGCGCGCCGCCGCGCGTGAACGGCCGCGCCGGAGCGCAGCGCGCCGGCCCCTGTCAGGGCAGCAAAGACGGCACGAGGCTGTCCATCAGGCCGCCGGGCACCCGCGTCACCTTCACGCCCTTGGGCAGCTTGAAGATGGCCGGATCCTGCGTGCGGCGCTCAAGCGTCTCGGCCTCGAAGATCAGCGTCTTCTTGCCATTCACGTCCGCCACCGCCCGGAGCGTGATCCCGTCCTCGGTAACGCAGCTGTCGATCAGCGTGCCGGAGCGCTTTTCCTGCGCGCGCCAGACGTCGCAGGGCTGGCCGGCCACGATGTCGACGCCGGTGCGGGTGCCCTGACCGCCCATGTCGACCACCGCGAAATCGGCCGGCATCGCCATGTCGATCGCCATCCGGTCGAGACCGGGCAGCGACGCCATCACCAGCATGCGGTTGCGCGTGAAGTCGATGAGGCCGGTAAACGTGCCAGGCACGCCGAGCTGTTCGAGTTCGACCCGCATCCAGCCATGGCTGTGCGCCAGCGACAGGCGGGCACGCTCGGCGGTGCGGGCGGTGAGGTTGTAGTCGACCGCCGGGCGCGGCACCGGTTCACCGGCGAACGCCCCGCAAACCGGTATTGCGACGATAAGGGCGACGATCGCCAGCCCGTTCCTGCCCATCACTGCCCTGCCCCACGCCACGCGTCGTCGTCTCAGCTTCCGGACCGTCGGATACGTCCCGCACCCCGGCTCGACAGCCCGACAGGACCAGCTACCGCACGGTTATCGCGACCTTTATAGGGCAAACGTGATCAAATCTGTCGAACAGCGGCCCGTCGCGCCCACATTTTGTCATGTTCCAAAATGGCCGTCCACGGCGCGCCCGCCGTGTCGATCCTCGCCATGGCCATGCATGCCGCCATCAACAGCAGCGTGCGATCGTCGTCACATGGAAGCCGAAGGACTGTAGCATAAGCGGCAGATTCACCCTTCCCTTCGCCAGGCCCGGCCGCCATATGCGGCGGAACGGGACGGAGGGGCGCTACCACCACGCCGTTACGATGCCGATACCTGGCAGGAAGCGATCCAGCATGGCTCTCGGAGATTCGAGCCGGTTCATCGAAGACAATCTGTGGGAGCGCCTGGCCGGCGCCCGCTGGATTCTGGCTGCCGCGTGGCTCGGTCTCGGGGGCGCGGTCTGGACGGATGCGCTCGCCCTCATGCCGGCCATCGGCCTCGGCGCGCTGATCCTGGTGGCGGCGGGCGTATCGGCGCGGCGGCGCCCGGTAGCGGCCGCGCTGGCCCGGCTGACCAACGAGCCCAAGCCGCTGCGGCTGGGCGGCGAGGATCGGCTCACCGCCCTGGTGCGCGCGCTGCCCGATGCCGCGTTGCTGCTCGACCCGCGCGGCACGGTGGTGGTGGCCAATCTCCGCGCCTCCGGCGTCGTCGCCAGCGCCCGGGTCGGCGACCCGGTTTCCTTCGCCGTGCGCGTGCCGGAAGTGCTGGAGGCAATCCGCGCCGCCACCGCCGACGGCGTCGCCCGCCGCATCGAATTCGCCGAGCGCGTGCCACTGGACCGCTGGCTGCGCGCCGATATCGTGCCGGTACGCTCGGGCGAAGGGCGCGGCACCGCCACGGAAGCCGTGCTGCTCGGCTTCACGGACCTCACCGCCCAGCGACGGGTGGAGCAGATGCGGGTCGACTTCATCGCCAATGCCAGCCATGAGCTGCGCACCCCGCTCGCCTCGCTCTCCGGCTTTATCGAGACCCTGCAGGGCCCCGCCCGCAACGATGCCGGCGCGCGCGAACGGTTCCTGAAGATCATGGGCGAGCAGGCGCGGCGCATGTCGCGGCTCATCGACGACCTGCTCTCGCTGTCGCGCATCGAGATGAACGCGCATCTGCGCCCGGAGACCAAGGTCGATGTCACCGCGGTGCTCAGCCATGTGCGCGATGCGCTGGGGCCGCTCGGGCGCGAGCGGGGCGTGGAGATCGCCCTCGAGCACCCGCCCCAGCCCGTCGCCGTCCTTGGCGACCGCGACGAGCTTTTTCGGGTGTTCGAGAACCTGGTGGAGAACGCGCTGAAATATGGCGGCGCGGCCGGACGGGTGGAGATCGGCATCGTGCGCGAGGGCTCCGATGTCGTCATATCCGTGCGCGACTACGGCCCGGGCATCGCCCCCGAGCATGTGCCCCGGCTCACGGAACGCTTCTACCGGGTGGACACCGCCCATTCGCGCGAGCAGGGTGGAACCGGGCTCGGACTTGCCATCGTCAAGCACATCGTCGCCCGCCACCGCGGCCGGCTCGGCATCGAGAGCACGCCGGGCGAAGGATCGACCTTTTCGGTAAGACTGTCCGCCCTCCCCGTCGACGACAGGAAAACCACAACACTCTCAAGGCCTTGAAGCGTCATCAAGGTGTCATTGCGGCGTCATAGAACCTTGGCGCCGGGGGGGTACATAACCCGGTGTGAATGTGATCCACCGCCCCCGGCCAAAGGCGCTCCCCCAGGTCATGCGACCCGGCGGGTTCCGCCCGTCTCCCGAAACAAGGAGAAGACCCTTGAAACTGACCCGCATCCTCAGCGCCGCTGCGCTGACCTTCGGCCTTTCCAGCGCCGCTTTCGCTGCCGACATCACCGGCGCCGGCGCCACTTTCCCCGCCCCGGTCTATCAGGCATGGGCTGTCGCCTATAAGGACAAGTCCGGCACGGGCCTGAACTACCAGTCGATCGGCTCGGGCGCCGGCCAGACCCAGATCTTCAACCGCACCGTCGATTTCGGCGCTTCGGACGCTCCGGTGGCGGGTGACAAGCTCGCCGCCCAGAAGCTGCTGCAGTTCCCGGCCGTGATCGGTTCGGTCGTCGCGATCGTCAATCTCGACGGCATCGCCGCCAACCAGCTCAACCTCACCGGTCCGGTCCTTGCCGACATCTATCTCGGCAAGATCACCAAGTGGAACGACCCGAAGATCGCCGCCCTGAATAAGGGCTCGCAGCTGCCGGATCTGGCCATCGTTCCGGTCTATCGTTCGGACGGATCGGGCACCACCTTCGTGTTCGCCAGCTACCTTTCCGCCGTGAGCCCCGAGTGGAAGTCGAATGTCGGCGCTGCGACCTCGGTCCAGTGGCCGGCCGGCGCGGGCGGCAAGGGCAATGAAGGCGTTGCCGGCACCGTCAAGAACACCAAGGGCGCGATCGGTTACGTCGAGTACATCTACGCGTCGTCGAACAGCCTGATCACCACCCAGCTGCAGAACAAGGCCGGCAAGTTCGTCGCGCCGACGGTGCCCTCCTTCCAGGCGGCTGCCGCGAATGCGGATTGGGCCGGCGCCAAGGACTTCGCCGCCTCGATGATCGACACCCCCGGCGAGACCACCTGGCCGATCACGTCGGCGACCTTCATCCTGCTGCCGAAGGAGCCGAAGTCCGGCCCGCAGGCCGCCGAGGTGATCAAGTTCTTCGACTGGGCCTTCAAGGATGGCGGCGCCATCGCCGAGAAGCTGCACTACATCCCGCTCCCGGCCGATGTCGCGAACCGCGTTCGCGAAGCCTGGAAGACGGAAGTGAAGTTCGACGGCAAGCCCGTCTGGATGAACTGATCGTTCTCCGATCCAGCAAAAAGAGGGGCGGCCGTTTCGGCGGCCGTCCCTTCTCGTAAGCGCCACCCGAGAGTACCCGCGGTGAGTTTGGCCGCCGATGTTTTTCCGGCCCTGCCGGTTCCGGCATGGCTTCGCCGCCACGCCCCGACATGACGCACGAGACGCCTTAGCGAGCCCCGCGCGCGCAACCCGTCCCCCCAGGGGGTCCACGCCCACGGCGCTGACAGGATCACAGGAACATGGACGCCACGCTTACCGGAAACCAAGCAGCCTCGGCCATGGCCGCCGCGCGCAAGCCGACCGGCCGCCTCAGCGACCCCCTATTTGTCGGGGTGCTCTGGACCAGCGGCATCTTCGTGCTGATCCTGCTCGGCCTCATCATCGCCATGCTGTTCGAGGGCGGCCTGCCTGCCCTGCAGGAATTCGGCATCAGCTTCCTGTGGTCGACGACCTGGAATCCGGTGACCGAGAAGTTCGGCGCCGGCGTCATGGTGTTTGGCACCATCTTCAGCGCCGTCATCGCGGTGGTCATCGCGCTGCCGCTGTCCTTCGGCATCGCCTTCTTCCTCACCGAAATCGCGCCCGGCCCGCTGCGCCGGCCGATCGGCGTCGCCATCCAGCTGCTCGCCGCGATCCCGTCGATCATCTACGGCATGTGGGGCTTCTTCGTCATCGTGCCGCTGATGGCCGCCTATGTGCAGCCGCCGCTGATCGAACTGCTCGGCCCGCTGCCGGTGATCGGCGCGCTGTTCCAGGGGCCGCCGCTCGGCGCCGGCATGCTGACCGCCGGCCTGATCATGGCCATCATGATCCTGCCCTTCATCACCGCCATGTTCGTCGAGGTACTGGAATCGGTGCCGCCGATGATCAAGGAATCGGCCTATGGCGTGGGCGCGACCACCTATGAGGTGTACCGCAACGTCTCGGTGCCCTATGGCCGCACCGCCATGGTCGGTGCCGTCATGCTCGGCCTCGGCCGCGCGCTGGGCGAGACCATGGCCGTCACCTTCGTCATCGGCAATGCGACGCGCATGTCGGCCTCGCTCTTCGCGCCCGGCTCCACCATCGCCTCCACCATCGCCAACGAGTTCCCCGAAGCGGGCCCTGGCTCGCTGAAGCTTCAGTCGCTGCTGGAACTTGGTTTCATCCTCTTCGTCATCTCCTTCATCGTTCTGGCGCTCTCCCGGCTGCTGGTCCGCTCGAAGCTCAAGGGTTGAGGGGAAATCCCATGTCATCGCTCGCCCGTCGCCGCGCCACCGACTACACCGTCAAGGTGATCAGCGTCGCCTTCGCTGCCCTTGCCCTGCTGCTGCTCGCCTGGATCCTCTGGACCCTGGTGGTGCGGGGCCTGCCGGCCATCGGCCCGCATGTCTTTACCCGCATGACCCTGCCTCCGGGCGCCGGCGGCGGTCTGCTCAACGCCATTGTCGGCTCGCTGATCCAGATCGGCATCGCCCTCGCCATCGGCACGCCGATTGGCCTGATGTGCGGCACCTTCCTCGCGGAGCACGGCAAGAACACGCAGATCGGCAACGCCGTGCGCTTCGTCAATGACGTGCTGCTCTCGGCGCCCTCGATCCTGATCGGCCTCTTCGTCTACCAGCTGCTCGTCATGCCGTTCGGCGGATTTTCCGGCTGGGCCGGCGCTGCCGCGCTCGCCGTGATCATCATTCCGGTCGTGGTCCGCACCACCGAGGACATGCTGAACCTGGTGCCGATCGGCCTGCGCGAGGCGGCCTTCGCGCTCGGCGCGCCGCAGTGGAAGGTGGTCACGCTCATCACCTGGCGCGCGGCCCGTGCCGGCATCGTCACCGGCGTCCTGCTGGCCATCGCCCGCGCCGCCGGCGAGACCGCGCCGCTGCTGTTCACCTCGCTCGGCAATAATGGCTGGTCGCTCGACATGAACGCGCCGATGGCGTCGCTGCCGATCGCCATCTATCAATACGCTGCCAGTCCCTTCGAAGACTGGGTCGCCCTGGCCTGGGCCGGCGCCCTGCTCATCACCGTCGGGGTGCTCACCCTGAACATCCTTTCCCGCCTCGTCCTGGCGAAGATGAAGTGAGACGGACCATGAACTTCACCTCTGACACGTCGATCGACATCGCTTCCGCCGTCAACCGTGCCACCGCGCCGACCGCCGAGCCCAAGCTCAAGGTCGAAGGGCTGAACTTCTATTACGGCGAAAACCACGCCCTGAAGAACATCCATTTCGACATCCCCGAGAAGCGCGTCACCGCGATGATCGGCCCGTCGGGCTGCGGCAAGTCCACGCTGCTGCGCATCTTCAACCGGATGTATCAGCTCTATCCGGGCCAGCGCGCGGAAGGGAAGATCCTGTTCGACGGCACCGACCTGCTCAGCAAGGAACTGGATTCCACCGTCGTGCGCTCGCGCATCGGCATGGTGTTCCAGAAGCCGACGCCCTTCCCGATGTCGATCTACGACAACATCGCGTTCGGCGTGAAGCTGCACGAGAAGCTGAACAAGGCGCAGATGGACGAGCGGGTGGAATGGTGCCTGCGCAAGGCCGCCATCTGGGAAGAGACCAAGGACCGCCTGCACACGTCGGCGCTCGGCATGTCCGGCGGCCAGCAGCAGCGCCTGTGCATCGCGCGCACCATCGCCGTGCGCCCGGAAGTCATCCTGCTCGACGAGCCGACCTCGGCGCTCGACCCGATCTCGACCTCGAAGATCGAGGACCTGATCGACGAGCTGAAGCAGGAATTCACCATCGTCATCGTGACGCATAACATGCAGCAGGCGGCCCGCTGCGCCGACATCACCTCGTTCTTCTATCTCGGCGAGATGATCGAGGTCGGCCCGTCCGCCGAGATCTTCACCAATCCGCGCGAAGCGCGCACTCGCGATTACATCACCGGCCGCTTCGGCTGAACCGGCAGCGGAGGATCACATCATGCCCGAACACATCGTCACGTCGTTCGACATCGATCTCAAGGAACTCTCCCGCCGCGTGGTGGAGATGGGTGGCCAGGCCGAGCGCCTGGTCGCCGATTCCGTCGAGGCGCTGGTCAAGCGCGATTCCGAGCTGGCCCAGAAGGTGATCGTGCTTGACGGCCCGGTCGACCTTCTCCAGCGCGAAATCGAGGAAAAGGCCATCCTCACCATCGCGCGCCGCCAGCCGCTCGCCGGCGACCTGCGCGAGATCGTGGCCGCGATGCGCATCGCCAACGACCTCGAGCGCATCGGCGACCTCGCCAAGAACACCGCCAAGCGCGTGCTCGCGCTCACCGGCGAGTTCCACCCGCAGAAGCTTGTGCGCGGCGTCGAGCACATGTCCGGCATGGTTCAGGAGCAGCTCAAGGAAGTGCTCGATTCCTATGCCGGCCGCGACGATGCCCGCGCGCTGGAAGTGTGGCGGCGCGATGGACAGGTGGACGTCCTGTACACCTCGCTGTTCCGCGAACTCCTCACCTACATGATGGAAGATCCGCGCAACATCTCGCTGTGCACGCATCTCCTGTTCTGCGCCAAGAACATCGAGCGCATCGGCGATCACGCGACCAACGTCGCCGAAACCGTGCACTATCTCGCGACCGGCCAGCAACTCGCCGACGAGCGCCCCAAGCAGGACACCACCAGCCTGACATCGGTGCCGTTTCCGGCCTGAGCGCGACGCCGCGATCACCCCACGAACCGGGGATTAAAGCATGCCGACCAATATTCTGATCGTGGAGGATGAGGAGCCCCTCACCCTCCTGCTGCGCTACAATCTCGAATCCGAGGGCTACGCCGTCGACAGCGTGGCCCGTGGCGACGAGGCCGAGACCCGGTTGCGCGAGGCGGTGCCGGACCTGCTCATCCTCGACTGGATGCTGCCGGGCCTGTCCGGCATCGAACTTTGCCGGCGCCTGCGCGCCCGGCCCGAGACCGAGCGCATGCCGGTGCTGATGCTGACCGCGCGCGGCGAAGAGACCGAGCGCGTGCGCGGCCTCGCCACCGGGGCGGACGACTATGTGGTCAAGCCCTTCTCGGTGCCGGAACTCGTGGCGCGGGTGCGGGCGCTGCTGCGCCGGGCCAAGCCCGAACATGTCTCGACGCTGCTGCGCGCCGGCGACATCGAACTGGATCGCGAGACCAAGCGGGTGCACCGCGCCGGCCGCGAACTGCATCTCGGGCCGACCGAGTTTCGCCTGCTGGAATTCCTCATGCAGTCGCCCGGCCGCGTCTACTCGCGCGAGCAGCTGCTCGACGGCGTGTGGGGCCAGGACGTCTATATCGACGAACGCACGGTGGACGTGCATGTCGGCCGCCTGCGCAAGGCGCTCAACCGCCCGCGCCAGCCGGACCCCATCCGCACCGTGCGCGGCTCGGGTTATTCGTTCAACGAGATGTTCGCCCGCGCACACTGAGCGGAGCGAGCGCCGATCCTCGTCATCCCGGGCGGTCCGCAGGACCATCCGGGATCGCGCGGCATCGAGGCGCGCCGCTCTCCCGCCCGGTTCGGCCGGGATGCCCGCGCGCGATAGTTTCAGCCGCCCGCCACGGCCGGGTGCCGCTTCCCGTTTCGTTGAAACTGCTGCTCGATCTCCAGCAGACGCTGCTTGCGCCAGAGCCCGCCGCCATAGCCGGTGAGCGAGCCATCCGCGCCGATGACACGGTGGCAGGGGATGACCAGCGCCAGCTGGTTGGCGCCATTGGCGCGGGCCACGGCGCGGATCGCGGCGGGTTGGCCGAGGCGGCGGGCGATCTCGCTGTAGCTCACCGTCGCGCCGGGAGGGATCTGGCGCAGTTCCGCCCACACCGCGCGGGTGAAGGCGCTGCCGTCCAGCGCCAGCGGCGTCTCGAACACGGCCGATCTCCCGGCGAAGAAGGCGCCCAGCTCGGCGCGGATCCGTTCGGTCGGCGCCTGAGGGCCGATGCCGAGGTCGCCCTTGGCGCGCTGGCGCAGCCGGGCGATCTCGGTCGGCAGCGCGCGGCGCTCGACAAATTCCAGCAGATGCAGGTGCGAGGCGCTGGAAATCGCGATCATGTCGCCCAGCGGCGTGCCGATCCAGTCCGCCAGCAGCGCACCGCGCCCGGCAATATCGCCCGGCGCGCAGCCGATCAGCCGGGCGAAGGCGGCGCGGAAGGCGCTGGCGGACTGGAAGCCCGCCTCCTGCTGCGCCTCGATCACCGTGCCGCCCCCGGCCAGCGTCTCGAAGCCCTCGCGCAGGCGCCGGTGCCGCGCCATGTCGAGGAAGGTCATGCCGAACTGCCGCTTGAAGGCGCGGCGCACGGTCGAGAGGTCATAGCCCATGCGGGCAATGTCGCCCTCGCTCCAGCGCCGCTCCGGCCGCGCATCGAGCGCGGCCAGCAGGGCGGCGATCATCGGGTCGGCCGCCGCCGCCGGCTGCAGCGGGTGGCAGCGCTTGCAGGGGCGGAACCCCGCCTCGATGCATTCGCCGATGGTCGGCCGGAAGGTGCAGTTCTCGGCGAGCGGCTTGCGGGCCGGGCAGGTCAGCCGGCAGAAAATGCCGGTGGTGGCGACGCAGACATAGACGCGCCCCTCATAGGTCGCCTCGCGCGCCAGCAGCGCCCGGTAGAGCGTGGCGGGGTCCGGCAGCGTGAAGTCGGGCAGGTCGAAGAGCATGGGCGGACGCTAGCACGCGCACCCGCGCCCGCCGCCGGAAAACGGGCGACTATTTCCCGCGCGGCGGGACCGTCAAGGGCGCCGCGATGGCGCGGGGTGAGCGCCGTCACGCGAGGGCAGCCACCTCACCTCTGCCCTCTCCCCGACGGAGGGAGGGGGCAGGTCATCGCTCCCGACGCGACGACCCGTCCGCTTCTCAGGTCCGCGTGATCGACAGGCCGCCATCGACCAGATGCGCGGTGCCGGACACGAAGGCGGAATCGTCCGAGGCGAGATAGAGCACCGAGCGCGCCAGTTCCTCCGGCCGCCCCACCCGCTTCAGCGCGTGCAGACCGGTGATGAAGGACTGCGCCTCGGGCGTGTCGTTGGCCTCGCGGTACATCTCGGTCTCCACCGCGCCGGGCAGCACCGCATTGACCCGGATACCCTGCGGCCCGAATTCGGCGGCGAGCGCCTGGGTGAGGCCGATCAGTCCCGATTTCGAGGCGGCATAGGCGGCAAGCCCGGGAAATGCCGTGGTATAGCCGACAAAGGTCGAGGTGAAGATCACCGAGCCGCCGCCGGTCTTCAGCATCTGCGCGATCTGGTGCTTGGCGCCGAAGAACGCGCCGGTGAGGTTGACCGCCAGCGTGTCCTCCCAGCCCTTCGCCGAGACGCCGGTGCTCGGGCCCTTCTCGCCGAGCGTGCCGGCATTGTTGAACGCGATGTCGAGCCGGCCAAAACGCTCGGCCGCGAGCATGACCAGCGCCTGCGCATAGTCTTCCGAACGCACGTCACCGGCCAGCGCGACCGCCTCGCCGCCCGCTGCGGCGATCTCGGCGACCGTGTCGTCCAGCTCGGCCTGGCGACGGGCACCGATCACCACCCGCGCGCCCTCCTGCGCGAAGAGCCGCGCCGTGGCGCGGCCGATGCCGGAGCTGGCGCCGGTGATCAGCGCGACCTTGTCCTTGAGGCGAGGCATGGGATTTCTCCGTGATTTCCGTTTGGTCCGCCACCGGACGATCCCGGTCGGCCTGTTTCGACACAGAGTATGGCCCGCGCCTTTCGTTCGGATTAGACTTCTAACAATGGAATTCATGTCCGGAAAATCCGAACGATGAAACTGGATGGCATCGCCGCCTTCATCACCATCGCCGAAGCCGGCTCGATCAGCGAGGCCGCGCGCCGGCTGCGCCTGTCGAAATCGGTGGTGAGCGATCGTCTGGCGCAGCTCGAACATCGTCTCGGCGCGCGTCTGGTGCACCGCTCGACCCGCAAATTGTCGCTGACGGAAGACGGCGCGGCCTTTCTGGAAATGGCCTCGCAATCGTTGCGCGGCCTCGACGCCGCGGTTGCCACGCTGGCCGAGCGGCGCGGCACGCTCGCCGGCCCGCTGCGCCTTTCTGCCCCGGTGACGCTGACGACCCTGCATATCGGCCCCGCGCTCTATCCCTTCCTGCGCCGCTATCCGCAGATCGAGCTGAGCCTCGAACTCGACGACCGGGTGGTGGACGCGCAGGCGGAGGGATTCGATGGCGTGATCCGCCACGGGCCGATGCGCGACAGTCCGCTCACCGCCTGGCGCCTCGCCCGCAGCCGGCGCGTGCTGGTCGCCTCGGCCGACTATCTCGAACGGCACGGCACGCCGCGCGACCTCGCCGAGCTCGATGGCCATCGCGGCATCTTCTACACCCATCGCGGCCTTGCCGACTGGCAGTTCGTCGCTGCGTCCGGCCGCGTGCAGGTGCGCGCCAAGGTCGGGCTGCAGGTGAATAACGGCATCGTGATGCGCGACGCCGCAGCGGCCGGGCTCGGCATTGCCATGCTGCCGCTGTTCATCGCCGGGCCGGACATCCGCGCGGGCGCGCTGCGCATGATCGAGGTCGGCGCGGAGCCGGAGGAGGAATTCATCTATGTCGCGCATCCCGAAGGGCGCAACCCGACGGCGAAGCTGCGGGCGCTGGCGGAATGCCTGCGCGACGCCTTCGGCGATCCGCCTTACTGGGAGCCCTGAGGCTCCCCGTCCTGATTGTGCCCCTTGCGCGGCCAGTTGTGCGACAGCACGAAATCGGAGATGCGCGGGGCGATCTCGGCGCGGAAGCGCGAGCCGTTGAACACGCCATAGTGGCCGACGGTCGGCTGCATGTAATGCGCCTTCTTGTCGTCGGGCAGGTTGGAGCACAGCCGATGCGCGGCCCGCGTCTGCCCGACGCCGGAAATGTCGTCATTCTCGCCCTCGACGGTCAGCAACGCCACGTTGCGGATCTTCGAGGTGTCGACGCGGGCGCCGCGATGGGTCATCTCGCCCTTCGGCAGCGAATGGTCGATGAACACGGTTTCCAGCGTCTGCAGGTAATATTCCGCCGGCAGATCCATGACCGAGAGGTATTCGTCGTAGAACTCGCGGTGCTTGGTGGCGGAATCGCCGTCGCCCTTGACGAGGTGGCCGAACATTTCGGCATGGGCCTGCAGATGGCGCTCGATGTTCATCGACATGAAGCCATGCAGCTGCAGGAAGCCGGGATAGACCTGCCGCATGATGCCCGCATGGGGCCACGGCACCGTGGTGATGACGTTGCGGCGGAACCAGTCGATCTTGCGCGCCTCGGCGAAGTGGTTCACCGCGGTCGGGCTTTCGCGGGTGTCGATCGGCCCGCCCATCAGCACCATGGACGCGGGAACATCGGGATCGCCCATGTCTTCCATGCGCGCCACCGCCGCCAGCACCGGCACGGCCGGCTGGCACACGGCGAGCGCGTGCACGCCGCCGCCGAGATGGCGGAAAATATCGATGAGGTAGTCGATATAATCATCGAGGTCGAAGCGCCCATCGCTCATCGGCACGTTGCGGGCGTCGACCCAGTCGGTGATGTAGAGGTCGTGATTGGGCAGCAGGGTCTGCACGGTGCCGCGCAGCAGCGTTGCGTAATGGCCCGACAGCGGGGCGACGATCACCATGCGCGGCTGCGGCCGGCGCGGCGGCTCGGCGAAGTCGCGCCGGAAATGCAGCAGCTTGCAGAAGGGCCGCTCCCAGACGGTCTCGATCTCCACCGGCACGCGGGTCGCGCCCACCACTGTCTCGGTAATGCCCCAGTCCGGCTTGCCGTAGCGCCGGGTCGAGCGCTCGAACATCTCGCAGGCGGCGGACATCGACTTGCCGAAACCGGTATGGGCGAGCGGGTTGACCGGGTTGCGGTAATAGAGCTTGCCCGCATCCGCGATCACCCGCAGCGGATCGAGGGCCGCATGGCCCATCTCGAACATCCAGTAGAGCGGCTTGGAAAAGGAGGTCACCGTCTCGAGCGCCACGTCGGGCGCGCGGACCGCCTCCTCAGCGTCGGGGACATCGCCGAAAACGCCGATCGCCATGAAAGCCTCCATCCTCAGGCGAACCGCCTGCTTCGCTCCGGCGGCAGGTGCGGCCCTGCGCTACCGCCCGCGCTGCGCGTGTCGGTAGCGGCCGCGGCTCCCCGCCAGCGTCATTCCCTGACCGCACCTTGTTGTGCGTTGCAGCATACATAGGCGTTTTCGGAGCGACGTCAACGAATCACGTTTCTCGCCGTGCCGTCACATTAGCGGCTATAGAGGGCGGCGCGACGGGGAATCATGATGCTTTCGCTGGAACATCCTATTGGCGAACGCTTTTTCGGGCTGCGACTCGATACGCTCATCCGCTTGCGATGGCTCGCGATTTCGGGCCAGACGCTGGCTATCGTGGTGGTGCACTGGCTGCTCGGCTTCAGCCTGCCGCTGGGCGCCTGCCTGGCCGTGGTGGCGCTCTCGGCCTGGCTGAACCTCGCGCTCCGGCTGCGCAATCCGGGCGCGCGGCGGCTCTCGGACATCGAGGCGGCCTGGCTTCTGGCCTATGACATCCTCCAGCTCGGCGCCCTGCTGTTCCTCACCGGCGGGCTCGCCAACCCCTTCGCCTTCCTGTTCCTCGCCCCCGTGCTGATCTCGGCGACGGCGCTCTCCCCGCGCACCACCATCCTGCTCGGCATGCTGGCGGCGGCCTGCGCGGCGCTGGTGGGGTTGTGGCAGATGCCGCTGCCGTGGTCGGCGGACGATCTGGGCGCCGGCCCGGTGCTGCCGCCGGTCTACCTCGCCGCCATCTGGGTGGCGCTCGCCATCGCCATCGCCTTCATCGGCGTGCATGCCTGGCGCGTGGCGGAGGAGACGCGGGAGCTTTCCGAGGCGCTCGCCGCCACCGAACTGGTGCTGGCGCGCGAGCAGCACCTCTCGGCGCTGGACGGCATGGCCGCCGCCGCCGCGCATGAACTCGGCACGCCGCTCGCCACCATCACGCTGGTGGCGAAGGAACTGGCGCGGGCGCTTCCCGCCGGGAGCCCGATGGCGGACGACATCCGCCTGCTGGGCGAGCAGGCCCAGCGCTGCCGCGCCATCCTGCGCACGCTCACCTCGCTGGAGGCGGGCGATGCCCCGTTCGACCGCATGCCGCTGTCGCATATCCTGGAGGACGTGGTGGCGCCGCACCGCAATTTCGGCATCGTCATCGAGGTCACGCTGCCGGCGCGCGGCATTGACGAGCCGGTCATCGCCCGCAATCCCGGCCTGCTGTACGGGCTCGGCAACATCGTGGAGAACGCGGTCGATTTCGCAGCCGGCCGGGTCAATATCGTCGCCAACTGGAACCATGCCGACGTCACCGTCACCATCACCGATGACGGGCCGGGCTTTCCTCCGGAACTGATCGATTCCATCGGCGCCCCCTACGTGACCAGCCGCGGCCGCAACCGCTGGCGCCGCGATGCCGTGGAGGCGGGCGAGGACAGCAGCGAGGGGCTCGGCCTCGGCGTGTTCATCGCCAAGACGCTGCTGGAGCGCTCGGGAGCGGAAATCGCCTTCGCCAACCGCACGGCGCCCGCGCATGGCGCCTCGGTGACGGTGCGCTGGCCGCGCGCGCGGGTCGATATCTCGGGCGATCCGGCCGGAGGGCCGGAGGGCCGGCCGGCAGCCCCGCGCGGCTGAGGATGCTGCGACAATTTTGCACTCGCGGGCCGGCCGGTGTACTGTTTCGGCAGAAAAAAGAGCGATGATTTCCGCGCGGCGCCCGGGAAAGACCCAATGTTGGATGTGACGTCTGAGACTCAGGATCGATCGCTGCTGATCGTGGACGATGATCGCCCGTTCCTGCAGCGTCTGGCGCGGGCCATGGAATCGCGCGGCTTCATCGTCACCACCGCCGAGACGGTCGCCGACGGGCTGGCCAGCGTCGAGGGCGGCGCGCCGGCCTTCGCGGTGGTGGACATGCGCCTCGCCGACGGCAACGGGCTCGACGTCATCTCCGCGCTGAAGCGTCGCCGCCCGGAAGCCCGCGGCATCATCCTCACCGGCTACGGCAACATCGCCACCGCCGTTAACGCGGTGAAGATGGGCGCGGTCGACTATCTCGCCAAGCCGGCCGACGCCGACGACATCTGCGCCGCGCTGAGCGTGCAGGGCGACTACAAGCCGCAATTGCCGGAGAACCCGATGTCGGCCGACCGGGTGCGCTGGGAACATATCCAGCGCGTGTATGAATTGTGCGGACGCAACGTGTCGGAGACCGCGCGGCGCCTCTCCATGCACCGCCGCACACTCCAGCGCATCCTCGCCAAGCGCGCGCCGCGCTAGAGCTTTTCCGGCGAACTCCGGTTCACCGGAAAAGCTCTCGGTTGTTGTACTGACGCATTTTCTTCACGCGAACCGGAATCCGCGTCGCTCGAAAATCCTCCAGGCGCGACCTACGCCTCCCTCGGCGCCTGCCGGAAGGCCATCACCGCGCCGGCCTCCACCACGTCATGGAACACCCCTTCCGGCGTCAGCCGGGCGAGGTCGGTGCGCAGCTCGGCTTCAAACGCCGGGCGCGCTTCGCCCAATGCCGCGGGCGAGGTGATCGAGCGCGAGAAGGCGAGGCCGACCACCTCGTCGATGCGGCGCTCGCGCGCCAGGATGCGGGCGGTGCGCTCCAGCCAGGCGAAGGGCGAGGCCAGCAGCACCGCCTCATGCGGCACCCAGTCCGGCCCGCGCCTGAGCTTGCGGTCGGCGTAGCGCGCCGGCGCGTGCTTCTCGGCCAGCTTGTCGAGCACGGCGTGATAATCGGGCGCCGCGTGCAGCCGGCGGTCGCCCATCAGCACCACGGCGCCCTCAGGCTCGACCAGCGCGTCGAGCGCCTTGAGCGTCGCGACCCGGTCCATCCAGTGGAACGCCCGGCCCATCAGCACCGCGCGGAAGCGGCCCAGCGCCGGGGACAGGTCGTAGGAGGAGCCTTCGATGAGGGTCAGCCTGACACCCGCCGCCTCGGCGCCCAGACGCGCCGCTTCCAGCATCGAGGGCTCGGGATCCATCGCCGTCACGTCATATCCCCGCTGCGCGAAGGCAATGGCGAGCGGCCCCGGCCCGCAGCCGAGGTCGAGCACCCGGTCGCCCGGCGCGAGCCCGAGCCGCAGCGCCACACGGGCGATCAGCTCGGGCGGATAGGGCAGCCGGTAGCGGTCGTAGAACGCGGCGGTGGAGCGGAAGCGGCTGGGATCGAAGGGGATGATCTCGGGTTCGGCAAGAGACGCGGCAAGAGACGCTGAGGGGGACGTTGAAAGGGACATGGCCGGCTCCACGCGCGCTCCACCGCAGGGCGAAGCCATTTGCCGCGCACCCTGGACGCTCAACATGTCGGTTGTGGGACGCTGCGCTGGCCCCGACGCCCGCCGTCCCTATACCCGCCGCTCCCGGACGCGCCGCGCCCTCACACCCGGAGGCCGTTCTCCAGCGCCAGCGCCTTCAGGCCCTGCTCGGGGCGGGCCCCGATATGGCTGATGATCTCGGCGGCGGCGAGCGCGCCGAGCTTCAATGATTCCTCCGGGGTGAAGCCGCGGGCGAAGCCGTGCAGGTAGCCGCTCGCGAACAGGTCGCCCGCGCCCGTGGTGTCCACCACCTTCGCCACGCCATGGGCGGGCACCATGACCAGATCCTCGCCCGCCACCGACAGCGCGCCCTTCTCGCTGCGCGTGACGACGCCGCGCGTCACGTCGCGGCGCAGCTGGGCCAGCGCCTCATCGAACCCGGTCTCGTAGAGCGCGGTCAGCTCCGCCTCATTGGCGAAGACGAGATCGACGACGCCCTCGCGCATGAGATTGAGGAATTCCGCCCGGTAGCGCCCGACGCAGAACGCGTCCGACAGCGTGAGCGCGACCGTGCGGCCGGCCTTGTGGGCGATGTCGGCGGCCTTGAGAAAGGCCTGTTTGGCCTCCGCGGGGTCCCACAGATAGCCTTCGAGATAGGTGACGCCGGCGCTTGCCACCGCGTTCGCGTCCACATCGGCGGGCGTCAGGTGCTGCGCCGCGCCGAGATAGGTGTTCATCGTGCGCTCGCCGTCGGGCGTGACGAGGATGAGGCAGCGCGCGGTGGTCGGCCCGCCGGACGCGGCGGGTGTGGCATAGGCGACGCCGGCGGCGCGGATGTCATGGGCGAAGATGCCGCCCAGCTCGTCGTCGCGCACCTTGCCGATGAAGCCGGCCCGCCCGCCCAGCGCGGCGATACCCACCATGGTATTGGCCGCCGAGCCGCCGGAAATTTCCACGCCTGGCCCCATGTCGGCATAGACCGCCTCGGCCCGCGCCTCGTCGATCAGCGTCATGCCGCCCTTGCGCATGCCGTGCCGATCAAGAAACGCCTCCTCGGAGCGGGCAATCACGTCGACGATGGCATTGCCGAAGCCGATCACATCAAGCTGCTGGACAATCATGGAGGCGCTTTCCTTGAAGGGCGGGCGGCGGCGGGAGCATCCGGGCGGAACCGCAGTGGCGGTAGCAGACGCGCGGGCCGCTCGCAACGCCTGTCGGGCCAACCTCGCCCCTTCGCTCGTCCCTTCTTCTGCCGGTCCTTCTCTTGCGGGTCCTTCTCTTGCCGGCCGGTTTCCTTTATCGCAGGCGCATGGCCCTGCTGCGTCATGCCTCCACCGTCGCGCTGCTCACCCTCGCCTCGCGGGTGCTCGGCTTCGCGCGCGATGCCGGGGTGGCGGCGCTGTTCGGCACCGGCGTGGTGGCGGATGCCGGCGTGGCGGGCCTCGCCCTGCCGCAGCTGGCGCGGCGGCTGCTCGGGGAAGGCGCGCTGAACGCGGCGATCCTGCCGCATCTGGGCGGGCCGGCGGGGCAGCGGGGCAGCGTGGAAACCCGCGCCCGCGCCGCGGCGGCGGTCGTGCTGTTCGCCCTCGCCGCGACCGCGCTGGCCGTCCTGCTCTACCTGTTGATGCCCGGCGTCATCGCGCTGCTGGCCCCCGGCTTTCCCGGCGAGGGACCGAGGGCCGAGGGAGCCGTGTTCGCCGGGCGGCTCACCGTCATCTGCCTGCCGCTCGCCATGCTGGCGGGGGTGTTCGCCGCGCTCGCCAATGCCGCCGGGCGCTTCGCGCGCCCTTCCCTCGCGCCGGCGGCGGCCAATGTCGTGGTGCTGGCGCTGCTGGTCGCGCTCTATGTCGCCGGCGCGCACCACATGGCACCGGCAATGGCGATCGCCTGGCTGGCGGCGGGCGCGGTGGCCGGCGCGGTGACGCAGTTCGGGCTGAATTTTCTGAGCGTGCCGCGCGGCACGTTTGACGGGCACCTGTCGCGCGCGGCGTTTCGGGCGGCAGGGGCGATGCTCAAGGCCGCGCCGCCGACGCTGTTCGCCGCCGCGCTGCCGCAGCTGCGCTTTCTGGTGGCCGCCGCGGCCGCCTCCAGCATCACCGGGGGCATCGCGGCGCTGTTCTACGCCACCCGTCTCGTGGAGCTGCCGCTCGGGCTGATCGGCGCCAGCGCGGGGGCGGTGCTGCTGCCGGCGCTGACTTCGGAGGAGGGGCGGCCGGGCCACGAACTCGGCGCACGCGGCATCGAGGCGGCGCTCGCCCTCGCCCTGCCCGCCGCGCTGGGCCTTGCCGTGCTGGCACACCCGATCGTCACCGTGCTGTTCGAGCGCGGCGCCTTCGACCGGCAGGCGAGCGCGCTCACCGCCACCGCGCTCGCGCTTCTCGCGCTGTCGCTGCCGCTGCAGGCGGTGGAAAAGATCCTCGCGGCGATCGCCTTTTCGCGCGGCTTCGCGCGGCTGGTGACGCAGGCGGGGCTGGCGGCGCTGCTGGCCGGCGGCGCGGCCGGGTTTGCCGGGGCAGCCATGCTCGGCATGGCCGGGCCGGCGCTGGGCGTCCTCGTCTCCAGCCTCATTGGGCTGGGCGTGCTCGGCCTCGGGCTGGCCCGCCGCGGGCATCTCACGCTTTCCCGCCCGGCCCGGCGGCGGATTGGCGGGCTGGTGGCGGCCGCGCTGGGGATGGCAGGTGCCATCGCGCTGGCCGCCACCTTCACCGGCGACACCTTCGCCGCGAACGGATGGGGCGCGGCCGGCGCGCTGGCCGGGCTCGTCCTGCTCGGGGTGGGGGTCTATGGCGGGATGGCGCGGGCCTTTGGCGGCGTGGAATTCGCCCGGCTCCGGGCCGCGCTGCGCCAATCGCCGCGCCGGAACCACCCGTGAACCGCGCCGGTTTCACCCTTGCGCTTGCCCGCCCGGGCCTTGCGTGCCATAGCGCGACGCGCGGCGCCCTCCATCGCGGCCGCGCTTGACGATCAGGACGTCACGACATGGAATTTCAGCAGCGTGTGTTTTCCGGCGTCCAGCCGACCGGAAATCTGCATCTGGGCAATTATCTCGGCGCCATCCAGCGCTTCGTGGCGCTGCAGGACCGCTATGACTGCATCTATTGCGTGGTCGACCTGCACGCGATCACGGTCTGGCAGGACCCGGTGGAGCTGAAGAAGCAGATCCGCGAGGTCACGGCCGCCTTCATCGCCTCCGGCATCGACCCCGCCCGGCACATCGTGTTCAACCAGAGCCAGGTTTCCGGACACGCCGAACTCGCCTGGGTGTTCAACTGCGTCGCGCGGCTGGGCTGGCTCAACCGCATGACCCAGTTCAAGGAAAAAGCCGGCAAGGACCGCGAGAACGCCTCGGTCGGCCTTTACGCCTATCCCAGCCTGATGGCGGCCGACATCCTGCTCTACCGCGCCACCCATGTGCCGGTGGGCGAGGACCAGAAGCAGCATCTGGAGCTGACGCGCGACATCGCGCAGAAGTTCAACAGTGATTTCGGCCCGACCATCACCCGCCTCGGGCTCGGGCTCGGAGAGACCGGGGAGGCCTTCTTCCCCCTCACGGAGCCGCTGATCGGCGGGCCGGCGGCGCGGGTGATGAGCCTGCGCGACGGCTCGAAGAAGATGTCGAAATCCGATCCTTCCGACCTCTCGCGCATCAACCTCACCGATGAGGCCGACCAGGTCGCCTCGAAGATCCGCAAGGCCAAGACCGACCCCGAGCCGCTGCCCACCGAGGCCGAGGGGCTGAAGGGCCGGCCGGAGGCGGACAATCTGGTGGGCATCTATGCCGCCCTGTCCGACATGCCGAAGGAACAGGTGCTGGCCGATTTCGGCGGCGGGCAGTTCTCCACCTTCAAGTCGGCGCTGGTCGACCTCGCGGTGGCGAAGCTCGGGCCGATCGGCGGTGAGATGAAGCGCCTCGTGGCCGAGCCGGAACATATCGACGCCATCCTGCGCGACGGCGCCGCCCGCGCCCGCGTGCTGGCGGACGAGACCCTGAACCAGGTGAAGGACATTGTCGGCTTCGTGCGCTGAGGCCGGCGCCCCGCGCGCCCCGCGCGGCCGGGCCCGGCCCGTGCTATGAGCGGAGGCCCGGCGGCCGCGTGGCGTGCCCGCCTGTCGACCCTGCGCCTTTGCTTCTGCGTCCGTCGCGGCGGCCGATCGTGCCGACACGGCTCCATCCGGGGAAGATCCCATGACGCGCCGGCGCCAGATCCACGAACCCGGCCACCTGCGCAAGCTCCTGGTGGTGGTGGACGATTCGCCCGAATGCGACCGCGCGGTCTATTACGCCGCGCGCCGGGCGGCACGCACCGCCGGCGGGCTGGTGCTGCTGCGCGTTCTCACGCTGGCCGACGTGGAAACCCAGTGGTTCGGCGTCGCCGAACTGATGCGCGCCGAGGCCACCGACAAGGCGACGGCGCGGCTCGATCATCTGGCCGCGCGCGCCCGCTCGGTCGCCGGCGTCACGGCGCAGACGCTCATCCGCGAGGGCGCGGTGGCCGACGAGATTCACAAGCTCATCGAGGCGGACGAGGATATCGCGCTGCTGGTGGTGGCCGTGCATGCCGGGCGCGAGGCGCCGGCCTCGCTGATATCCTCGCTCGGCTCCGGGCTCTGGGCCGGCCTGGGCATTCCCATCACCCTCGTTCCCGGCACGCTGTCGGACGCCGAGATCGACGCGCTGGCCTGAGGCTGCGGCTCCCCGGCCGCTCGCCGGCGCGGGATGCGCGGGATGCGTGCGGCCGATCCCTTCCCCTCCGCTCCGGGAGAGCTTATCTAGAGGGCACATTCCCCGTCGCCGCGGCCTTGAACCCCGGTGGGCAAGGAGACAGCCATGTTCATCCAGACCGAAGCCACCCCCAATCCTTCCACGCTCAAGTTCCTGCCCGGCCGCACCGTGCTCGGCCAGGGCACCTTCGAGGCGCGCGACGCCGGCGAGGCCGCGCGCTCGCCGCTCGCCAGCCGGCTGTTCGATATTGCCGGCGTCACCGGCGTGTTCTTCGGCTCGGACTTCGTGACCGTCACCAAGGACAGCGCCGAATGGGCGCATCTCAAGCCCGCCATTCTCGGCGCGATCATGGAACATTTCGTCTCCGGCCAGACGCTGCTGCCGGACGACCATGAACATGCCGAGGACGATGCCTTCTTCGCCGCCGAGGATGCGGGCGTGGTCGATACGATCCGCGAGCTGATCGATACCCGCGTCCGGCCGGCCGTGGCCAATGATGGCGGCGACATCACGTTCCGCGGTTACAAGGACGGCGTGGTGTTTCTCGCCATGAAGGGCTCGTGCTCGGGCTGCCCTTCCTCCACGGCGACGCTGAAGAACGGCATCGAGAACCTGCTGCGCCATTTCGTCCCCGACGTGGTGGAAGTCCGGCCGGTCTGATCCTCCAGAAGCCGCGGCCCGCCGAAGCCGCAGCCTGCCGAAGTCGCGGTCTGCCGAAGTCGCGGTCTGCCGAGCCGCGCCGGTCCCTTTCATTCCGGCGCGGAGCGTGTGCATCGTGAGCGGCGACAGGTTGAAACGATGCTGATTCTCGCCCTCGATACCGCGCTCGAAGCCTGTTCCGTGGCGCTTTACGACACGACCTCGCACCAGACGCTGGCGTCCGGGCACGAGATGATGAGCCGTGGCCATGCCGAGGCGTTGATTCCGATGGTCGACGCGGTCATGCAGCAGGCGCGAATCGGGTTCGGTGACATTGACGGCTTCGCCGTCACCGTCGGCCCGGGCAGTTTCACCGGCCTGCGGGTCGGGCTGTCGGCCGCGCGCGGCTTCCGCATCGCCACCGGCCGGCCGGTCATCGGCCTGTCCACGCTGGCCGTGCTCGCCGCGCCGCTGCTCGCGGTGAACGACGCGGTGCCGGTGGCGGCGGCGATCGATGCGCGCCACGGCAATGTCTATCTGCAGATGATCGGCGCCGCCGGGCGCGTGCTGGTGGGCCCGCGCGCCATGGCGCTGAAGGATGCCGCCCGCTCCATCGCCATCGGCCCGGTGCGCATCGTCGGCTCGGGCGCCGCGCTGCTGGCGCAGGCCTGGCCGTCCGGCGAGAGGCCCCCGATCAGCGTCGACCCCGCCGCCACGCCCGATGCGGTCTGGCTCGCCCGCCTCGCCAGCGTCGCCGATCCCGCCCGCTCCGAGCCGCGCCCTCTCTATCTGCGCGAGGCCGACGCCAAGCCGCAGACGGCCGCGAGGATCGCGCGACGATGACCTCGCGGCTGTTCGAGCTTCTCGGCATCACGCGCCCGGACACGGCGCTGCGAACGGCCTGTTCGGCCGATGCCGACGCGCTCGCGCAGATCCATTCGCAGAGCTTCCGCATCGGCTGGGACGCGCCGGAATTCGAGCGCCTGCTGGCGAACCGGCTCAGCCGATGCCTGGTGGCGACGGAAGGCCCGAACGGGCGCATACTCGGCTTTATCCTGCTCAGCGGGGTGTCACCGGAGATGGAGATTCTCTCCGTCGCGGTCGCCCCGTCCCGCCGGGGCGAGGGCATCGCGCGCCGGCTGGTGGTGGCCGCCTTCGCCGAACTGGCCGCCCAGGGCTTCAGGACCGTGTTCCTGGAGGTCGAGGAAGGCAATGCGCCGGCCCTGCGGCTCTACCAGCACACCGGCTTTCAGGAGATCGGCCGGCGGTCGGGCTATTATCGCAGCGCGGCGGGCGAACCGGCGGCGGCGCTGGTGATGCGGCGCGATATCGCCTGAGAGACGATTGCCCTTTGCGTTCCGCCTGCGCCATAAGGCATCGGGAACCGCAGGCCGCGACGGGAGACCGGGCGTAGATGAACGAAAAGCCAACCGCCATCGAGGAAGCCTGCATGACGCTGGGCCTGCGCATGACCGACCAGCGTCGCGTCATCGCCCGCATCATCGCCGATGCACAGGACCATCCCGACGTGGAGGAGCTGCACCGTCGCGCCGCCGCGATCGACGACCGCATCTCGATCTCCACCGTCTACCGCACGGTCAAGCTGTTCGAGGATGCCGGCATCATCGAGCGGCACGATTTCCGCGACGGGCGCTCGCGCTATGAGCCGGTGCCGGACGAGCACCACGACCATCTGATCGACCTGCGCTCGGGCACGGTCGTCGAGTTCCGATCGGAGGAAATCGAGCGGCTGCAGGAAGAGGTCGCCCGCAAGCTGGGCTACCGGCTGATCGGCCACCGGCTGGAACTCTACGGCGTGCCGCTCGACAAGAAGACGGACTGAGCACGGGCCATGCGGGCGGGAGGGCTGCGGGTCGGGCTGGTGCTGGTGCCGGTAGTTCTCGTCACGCTGATCGGCATCCCCTTGCAATGGCTGGCGGTGCGGTACCGGCTACCGGCGCGCCGGACCCTGCCGCTTCTCTATCATCGCATCGTGCTGGCGCTGGTGGGGGTGCGGGTTCGCGTGGTGGGCGCGCCGGCGGCGGCCCGTCCGTTGCTGCTCGTCTCCAATCACGTGTCCTGGCTGGATATCTGCGTGCTCGGCTCCTGCCTGCCACTGTGCTTCGTCGCCAAGAGCGAGGTGGCGGGCTGGCCCGGCATCGGCCTGCTGGCGAAGCTCCAGCGCACCATCTTCGTCGATCGCGCCTCCCGCACCGCCACCGGCAAGGTGGCCGGCGAGATGGCGGCGCGGATGAATGACGGCGATCCGGTGGTGCTGTTCGCGGAAGGCACGTCCAGCGACGGCAACCGGGTGCTGCAATTCCGCTCGGCGCTGATCGGCGCGGCGCGGGCGAGCCTCGGGGAGGGTGCGGCAGCGGAGAATGCTGCCGGCGCGGCGATCCTCCAGCCGCTCGCCATTGCCTATGTCCGCCAGAACGGCGTGCCGCTCGGCCGCACGGGACGCCCGCGCCTCGCCTGGTATGGCGACATGGACCTCGCGCCCCATCTCCTCGCCGTGCTGCGGCGCGGAGCGGTGGATGTCGAGGTGCATTTCGGTGCCCCGCTCGACGCCGGCGACCGCAAGGCGGCGACGCTCAAGGCGGAGGCAGCGAGCCGCGCCATGCTGGCGCGCGCGCTGACGGGGCGCTGATATTTTCCGGGCAAGACGCGTGCGCGCAGGCGCCTCCGTCTCGTGTCTCCCGCATTCCCTTTTCGCGGGAATCCCGCTACACAGGTCACAAGGTGTCATTTGTGGAGACGTAGGCGATCCCGACCTCGGTGCGAGCGACGATTTTCGGATGCGCCTTGTCGAGGGCGCTCTCGTCGCGCGCCCGAACCTTCAACGCAAGGGACCGCGCCGCCACCGGCGCCGCGCGGGCCGGGTCGATCGATACGCAATGACTGAGCCGCGCAAACTCTACGTCCGCTCCTTCGGCTGCCAGATGAACGTCTATGACGCCCAGCGCATGACGGACACGCTGGCTGGGCACGGTTATGTCGAGACCGACACGGCCGATGACGCCGACCTCGTCATTCTCAACACCTGCCATATCCGCGAGAAGGCGGCCGAGAAGGTCTATTCCGAGCTGGGGCGCCTGCGCAAAAGCCAGGAAGAAGCCGGCCGTCGGCAGATGGTGGCGGTCGCCGGCTGCGTCGCGCAGGCGGAAGGCGCGGAAATCCTCAAGCGCGCCCGCAGCGTCGACCTCGTGGTCGGCCCGCAGAGCTATCACAAGCTGCCCGAGCTGATCGCGCAGGCGGAAGCGCGCGGTTCCAACCGCCGCGCCGGCATCGTCGAGACCGAATTCCCGGTCGAGGACAAGTTCGATTTTCTCCCGCCCCCGAGCCGCGCCGCCATCGCCAAGCGCGGCCCTACCGCCTTTGTCACCGTGCAGGAAGGCTGCGACAAGTTCTGCACCTTCTGCGTCGTGCCCTATACGCGCGGCGCCGAGGTCTCGCGCCCGGTGGCCAGGATCCTCGACGAGGTGATCCGCCTCGCCGATGGCGGGGTGCGCGAGGTGACGCTGATCGGCCAGAACGTCAACGGCTATCACGGCGTTGACGCAGGCGGGCGCGATGTCGGCCTCGCCGAACTGGTGCGTCGCGTCGCGCAGATTCCGGGCATCGCCCGGGTGCGCTACACGACCAGCCACCCGCGCGACATGGATGACGACCTGATCGCTGCCCATCGCGACATGCCCGCGCTGATGCCCTACCTGCATCTGCCGGTGCAGTCGGGCTCCAACCGCATCCTCGCGGCGATGAACCGCCGGCACGACCGCGAACTGTTTTTCGCGATCGTGGAAAAGGTGCGTGCGGCCCGGCCGGACATTGCCTTCTCCTCCGATTTCATCGTCGGCTTTCCCGGCGAGACCGACGAGGATTTCGCCGACACGATGGACCTCGTCGAAAAGGTCGGCTTTGCCGGCGCCTTCTCGTTCAAATATTCCTCGCGCCCCGGCACGCCGGCGGCCAGCATGGACGGGCAGGTTCCCGAGGACGTGAAATCGGCGCGCATCCATGCGCTGCAGGCCCTGCTGGACCGGCAGAAGGCGGCGTTCGACGCCGCCTGCCGCGGCCGCCGCTTCGAGATCCTGCTGGAGAAGCCGGGCCGTTTCCCCGGCCAGCTCATCGGCCGCTCGCCCTATCTGCAGTCGGTGGTGGTCGAGGCGCCGGTCGAGGCGATCGGCACGCTGGCGCTGGTTGACGTGCGCGAGGTCAGCACCAAGAGTCTTTCGGGCGACATCATCGGGGGCGAATTCTTCGCCGGTAATGTCGGCGAAAAGCGTTCGGCGAGGCAGAGCGAGAAGGTGGAGGCGTGAGCGTGCGTCGACCTGGTGGTTCCGATTCCGACCGTGCCTTGGTTGCCACCCGCGCGGGTGGACCGGGAGGTTCGCCGCCGCGAACCGTCAGCCGCCCCGAGGCGCGCTGGCTCGACACCCCGGACGACGCGCCGAGCCAGATCGTGCTCGCCTTCGACGACAACCGCCTCGCCAGCCTGCTGTTCGGCCATTACGGGCAGAACCTCGCGCTGGTCGAGCGGCGGCTTGAGATCGTCGCCGAGCAGCGCGGCAACCATGTCACGCTGGAAGGCCAGCGCGAGGCCTGCGACCAGGCCCGCCATGTGCTGGAAACGCTCTATGCCCGCCTCAAGAAGGGCGGCGAAATCGCACCGGGCGATGTCGAGGGCGTGCTGCGCGAGGCGGCGAGCCAGGGCTTCCTGTTCGATTTCGATCCGGCCGCCAAGAAGCAGAGCTTCGACGAGATCCAGCTGCGCCGCCGCCCGGTGCGCGCCCGCACCGCCGCGCAGGATGCCTATATCCGTGCGCTGAAGCGGCACACGCTGGTATTCGGCGTCGGCCCGGCCGGCACCGGCAAGACCTGGCTGGCCGTGGCCTATGCGGTGCACCTGCTGGAGCGCCGGGTGGTGGACAAGATCATTCTCTCCCGCCCGGCGGTGGAGGCGGGCGAGCGGCTCGGCTTCCTGCCCGGCGACATGAAGGAGAAGGTCGATCCGTATCTGCGGCCGATCTACGACGCCCTGCACGACCTGATGGACCGTGCCTTTGTCGAGCGGGCGATGACGTCGGGCGAAATCGAGATCGCCCCGCTGGCCTTCATGCGCGGGCGCACGCTGGCCAATGCCTGCGTCATCCTCGACGAGGCGCAGAACACCACCTCGATGCAGATGAAGATGTTCCTCACCCGTCTCGGCGAGAATTCCCACATGATCGTCACCGGCGATCCCAGCCAGATCGACCTGCCGCCCGGCCAGACCTCGGGCCTCGCCGAGGCGGTGGCGCTGCTGAGCCATGTCGAGGGCGTCGAGGTCTGTCATTTCGCGGCCGCCGACGTGGTGCGGCACGAACTGGTCGGGCGCATCGTCGCCGCCTATGACGGCAAGGCCGCGAGCGCGCGGGCCCGTGCCGAGGCGCGCGCCAACGAGGTGGCCGGCGCGGCCGAGGCGCCGCCGCGATGAGCGAGGCGCCCGCCATCGGCTTTGCCCTCGAGGTCGACGTCCTCGTCGAGGCCGGCGCCTGGTCGGCCATCCCCGAGGCGGCCGGGCTTGTCGCGCGGGCGGTGATCGCGGCCTGCGAGGGCGCGTCCGCCGATTATGAACTCGACCTCGACGGTGCCGAGATCGCCGTGAAGCTGACCGACGACGCCGCCATCCGCGCGCTCAACCGCGACTGGCGCGGCAAGGACACCGCCACCAACGTGCTGTCCTTTCCCACGCCCGAGGTGGCGCGCGAGGGTGGCGATCCCCATTTCGGCGACATCGCGATCGCCTTCGAGACGCTGGAGCGCGAGGCGGCCGGCGAGGGCAAGCCCCTTGCCGACCATCTCGTCCATCTGGCGGTGCATGGTACGCTGCATCTCGTCGGCTACGACCATGAAACCACCGAGGAGGCGGAGGAGATGGAGGCGATGGAACGCCACGTGCTCGCCAGCCTCGGCATTCCCGACCCCTATGCCGACACTGAACCCGTTCAACAACACCCTTAGAGGCCAATGTCCGACCCCGTCTCCCATTCCTCTTCCGGCTCCAGCGAAGGGCCGGCCGCCGGGCCAAGTAGCTCCGGATCAGGCAACGGTTCGTCCGGTGGCTCGGCGTCAGGCGCCGGGCAGAGTAGAAGCGCCGCCCGCGCCGACGCGCGCGGCGGCCTGTTTGATCGGCTTCGCCATCTCATCGGCGGCTGGCGGTCCACCGGATCGCTGCGCGACGATCTCGCGGAAGCGCTGTCGACCAGCGTGGACACCGGCTCCGACCTGACCGCCACCGAGCGGTCCATGCTCAAGAGCATTCTCGACCTGCGCGAACTGCGCATAGGCGACGTGATGGTACCGCGCGCCGACATCATCGCCGTGCAGAAGGACATCACGCTCGGCGAACTGCTCGCCGTGTTCGCCGATGCCGGGCATTCGCGCCTCGTCGTCTATGACGACACGCTGGACGACCCGGTCGGCATGGTCCACATCCGCGACCTCGTCACCTATCTCACCCAGCGCGCCATGATGCCGCGCCGGGGCGAGGCGCGGAACGACGCTCGCAGCGAGGCGAAGAACGAGCCGAAGAGCGAGACCGGGCGCACCAATGGCGAAGGCGCCAAGGAACGGCCCCACATGCGCGGCTGGGATCTCGCGCACCCGCTGCCGGCCTTCAACCTCAAGGCCATCGACCTCAGCGCGACGCTGAGCGCCGCCAAGCTGATCCGCCGCCTGCTCTTCGTGCCGCCTTCCATGCCGTCCATCGAACTGCTGGCCAGCATGCAGGCGAGCCGCATCCATCTCGCGCTGGTGGTCGACGAATATGGCGGCACCGACGGCATCGTCTCGATGGAGGACCTGGTCGAGGAGATCGTCGGCGATATCGAGGACGAGCACGACGACGACGAGACCCCGCTCATCGCCCGCCAGGCCGATGGCAGCTTCATCGCCGATGCCCGCGCCAGCCTTGAGGACGTCGCCGAAATGATCGATCCGGCCTTCGCGGCAGGCGAGGAGGCGGAGGAAGTCGACACGCTGGGCGGCCTTCTGGTCACCATTGCCGGGCGCGTGCCGGTGCGCGGCGAAATCGTTCCCGGGCCGGGCCAGTTCGAGATCGAGGTGCTCGATGCCGATCCGCGCCGGGTCAAGCGGCTGCGCATTTCCCGCGCCGGCGAAGGCGATGCCCCGGTCCGCCGGGCATCGGCCCCGTCTGAGGAGCGTGACCGGGAAGATTCCGCACGGGTGGAGCGCAGCGGCGCGGCCAGCCTGCCGCCACCGGCCGAACAGGCTAGCGACCGGCGTCCAGAGACCCCCGGCAAGCCGAATGAAGCGGCTTAAGCCACGTCGATGATGCTGACCCCGGTTCTGCTGCGGGGGGCATCCACCCGCTGGCGCGTGCTTGCCGCGCTCACGGCGGGGGGGCTCTCCGCGCTCGCCATGCCGCCATTCGGCCTGTGGCCGGTGCTCGCCGCCACCTTGCCGGTGCTGGTCGGGCTGATCGACGCGGCAAGCGAGGAGCGCAGCCTGCGGCGGCGGCTCGGCGGCGCCTTCGCCAGCGGCTGGCTGTTCGGCATGGGCTATTTCCTCGCCGGCCTGTGGTGGATCGGCGAGGCCTTCCTGGTGCAGGCCGATGCCTTCGCCTGGCTGATGCCCTTCGCCGTTCTGCTGCTGCCGGCAGGCCTGGCGCTCTATATAGGGCTTGGCTGCGCGCTGGCGGTGCTGCTGTGGTCGCGTGGCTGGGGGCGGCTGTTGGCCTTTGCCGGAGCGCTGACGCTGACGGAATGGCTGCGCGGTTTCCTGCTGACCGGCTTTCCCTGGAATAATTTCGGCTACGCGCTGGCCAATGACCTGCGCTTTGCGCAGGCCGCCTCGGTGGTCGGGCTCCTGGGCCTGTGCTGGCTGACGCTGATCACCCTCGCCAGCCCGGCGGCGCTGTTCGACGAGGAGGCGACGCCGCGCGGGCGCCGGTTCCCGCTCGCGCTCGCCGTCCTGCTGCTCGCGCTGGTCTGGGCCGGCGGGCAGTGGCGCCTCGCCTCCACCGAGGTCGGCACCGTGGCCGGCGTGCATCTGCGGATCCTGCAGCCGGATCTGCCGCAGGACCAGAAATTCCGCTATGACGCCCGCCGCAGCGTGATGGACCTTTATGTCGCGACCAGCGAGAGCCAGGGCGGCCTTGCCGGCGTCACCCACCTGATCTGGCCGGAATCGGCCTTTCCCTTCTTCTATGAGCGCGAACCCGAGGCACAGGCCCGCATCGCCGCCATGCTGCCGCCGGGGGCGCTGCTCATCACCGGCGCGGCGCGGCTGGAGCCGGTGCCCGGGCAGCCGCGGCCGAAGGCCTATAACAGCCTCCGGGTGATCGACGCGCGCGGCGAGGTGATCGCCGATGCCGACAAGGTGCATCTCGTTCCGTTCGGCGAATACCTGCCGTTTCAGGAAACGCTGGAGGCGCTCGGCTTCGAGCAGCTGACCCGCCAGCGGGGCGGCTTCACCGCCGCCAGCCATCGCCAGCCGATGGCGATCCCCGGCCTGCCGCTGGCGGTGCCGCTCATCTGTTACGAAGCGATCTTTCCAGAGGAACTGATGCCGGCATCCGCGCCTGGCGCGGCGCGGCCGGGATTCCTGCTCAATGTCTCCAACGATGCCTGGTTCGGGCTGACGCCCGGCCCCTACCAGCACTTCGAACAGGCCCGCCTCAGGGCGGTGGAGCAGGGCCTACCACTTGTACGTGCAACCAATAACGGCATTTCGGCGATCGTCGATCCGCTTGGTCGAATTGTAGGCATGCTACCTCTGGGTGTACGTGGCGTGCTCGACGGTACGCTCCCATTACCGCTGGCGCCGCCAATTTATACAAGCATCGGCAATTTGATACCGCATATCCTTGCGTTGATGAGCCTATTGCTGGCTCTGCTGCTGCATCGGCGGCAGTTGCACCTCTAGATTGATCGACGGTGCCCAACGCTTTGCCTAGACTGATGCTTGTTCGGGCACACCTTCTCCCCGCTGGGCCGGCGGGGACAGGGTTTTTTTTGCTTGCGGTCGGAGACCTCGATGACCAAGAAATCTCCCAACCCCATCGACAAGCATGTCGGGAGCAGGGTGCGGATGCGCCGGATGATGATCGGCATGAGTCAGGAGAAGCTGGGGGAAAATCTGGGCATCACCTTTCAGCAGATCCAGAAATACGAGAAGGGCACGAACCGGATCGGTGCCAGCCGGCTGCAGAACATTTCCAGCGTGCTCGGCGTGCCGGTGGCGTTTTTCTTCGAGGGAATCCCGAACACCACGCCCGGAACCGTGGGATTTGCCGAAGATGCCTCGCCCGCCTATGTCGCCGATTTTCTCGCCACGAACGAAGGCTTGGCCCTGACACGCGCCTTCCTGAAAATACCGGATAGCAAGGTGCGGCGCCGGATTGTCGATCTCGTCGAGGCCCTGGCGGGCGGCGAACCGGTGGCCTGAGACACACCTGCCACAGCGTTCTTTTTTCCGAACGAATTCGCTTGGCAATCTTGACCCGCGTGCCGGCGCTTGCGACACAGGCCAAGCCGGAGCCTGTGCGCGCGCCGGCGAGCATTGAGGAGCTGACGCGTGTCTCGGCAAGCCTACCTGTTCACCAGCGAATCCGTTTCCGAAGGTCATCCCGACAAGGTGTGCGACCGCATTTCGGACGAAGTGGTCGATGCCTTCTTCCGCCTCGGGCCGGAACATGGCTGGGACCCCAGCCACCTGCGTGTGGCGGCCGAGACGCTGGCGACCACCAACCGCGTGGTCATCGCGGGCGAGACGCGCGGTCCGGCCCAGATCACCAAGGATCTGATCACCCATATCGCTCGGCTCGCCATCAAGGATATCGGCTACGAGCAGGAAGGCTTCCACTGGGAGAATGCCGAGGTCGAGGTGCTGTTGCACGCGCAGTCGGCCGACATCGCCCAGGGCGTCGATTCCGCCAGCAACAAGGACGAAGGTGCCGGCGACCAGGGCATCATGTTCGGCTATGCCTGCCGCGAGACCCCGGAACTGATGCCGGCGCCGATCCTGTACGCGCATCAGATCCTGAAGCGCCTCGCCGAGGCCCGTCATTCCGGCGAAAGCACCGTTCTCGGCCCGGATGCCAAGAGCCAGGTCACCGTGCGCTATGAGGACGGCAAGCCGGTCGAGGTCACGCAGATCGTGCTCTCCACCCAGCACCTCGACGCCGACCTCTCCTCGCATGACGTGCAGTCCATCGTGGAGCCCTATATCCGCGAGACACTGCCGCAAGGCTGGATCACCCCCGCCACGATCTGGCACGTCAACCCTACGGGTAAGTTCGTGATCGGCGGCCCGGACGGCGATTGCGGCCTGACCGGGCGCAAGATCATCGTCGACACCTATGGTGGGGCGGCGCCCCATGGCGGCGGCGCCTTCTCCGGCAAGGACCCGACCAAGGTCGACCGCTCGGCCGCCTATGCCGCGCGCTATCTCGCCAAGAACGTGGTGGCGGCCGGCCTCGCCGACCGCGCCACCATCCAGCTCGCCTATGCCATCGGCGTGTCCGACCCGCTGGCCATCTATGTCGACCTGCACGGCACCGGGCAGGTCGAGGAGGCCAAGCTCGAAAAGGTCCTGCGCGAGGTGATGAACCTGCGCCCGCGCGGTATTCGCGAGCATCTCGGCCTCAACAAGCCGATCTATGCGCGCACCTCGGCGTATGGTCATTTCGGCCGCGCCGCGGAGGCCGATGGCGGCTTCTCCTGGGAGCGTACCGACCTCGCCGAGGCCATTCGCGCCGCGGTCGCCTGAGCCGGCGGTTGCACGCGCCTTTCCTGTTTATGATAAGCGGGGCGGACGTCAGTGTCCGCCCCGTTTGCTTTTCTCCCTGTGCCGATGACCGATCCCGCTGCCGACCCCGCAAGTAATGCCTGCGCAAGCGATGCACCTGCCCGTGACGGCCGGGACGGTGACGCGCCCGCGTCCGGCGCCCCCGCCCCCGTGCGCGAGGCCGCCTTCTATGGCCGGCGCAAGGGCAAGAAGCTGCGCGCCGCGCAGGCAACCCATCTCGCCCGCGACCTGCCGGCCCTGGCCATCGACCCCGACGCGTTGGAGGGCCGGCCACTGGCCGAGCTGTTTCCTCATCCGGTACGCGCGGTGCGACTGGAAATCGGCTTCGGCGGCGGCGAGCATTTGCTGTCCGAGGCGCGGCGTCATCCCGATATCGGCTATATCGGCGCGGAAGCCTTCCTCAACGGCATCGCCAAGATGACCGCGGCCATCGCCGAGGCCGGCCTCGCCAATGTGCGCCTCTATGGCGACGACGTCGTGCCGTTGCTCGACCGGCTGCCCGATGGCGCGCTGGAGCGCATCGACCTGCTCTATCCCGATCCCTGGCCCAAGCGCCGGCACTGGAAGCGCCGCTTCGTGCAGGCCGATAATATCGACCGCATCGCCCGCCTGCTGGCGCCGGGCGGGCATTTCCGCTTCGCCACCGACATCGAGCACTATGCCGCCTGGACGCTGGCGCGGCTCAACGCCGATCCGCGCTTCGAATGGACCGCCCGTCGCGCCGATGACTGGCGGCGGCCCTGGGAAGGCTGGCCGGGCACGCGCTACGAGGCGAAAGCGCTGCGCGAGGGGCGCCGACCGGGTTATTACGAGTTCCGGCGCATCTGACTACCGCGTAGAGTGGAACCCGAGTTCCGCGATCGGCGTTGTCGGAACAGCTACCAAAGCACCCGTCAGGAGATGTTCATGGCCGAACCCAACGCGCAGGAAGATTTCGCCCAGCTGTCCGCCGATCTCGCCGTGCTGCGCGCCGACGTCGCCAGGCTCGCCGAAACGCTCACCACATTTGCCAAGGTGCAGGGCGAGGCGGCTGCGGACGCGGTGGCCAGCCGCGTGCGCCAGGGCAAGGAGAAGGCGGAGGCAACCGCCGCCGATCTGATGGAGGAAGGCGCCGACGCCTATCAGGAGGCGAAGGAGCGCGCCAGCCAGTTCGGCGGCGAGGTGACCGCGACGATCGAGCGCAATCCGCTCGGCGCGGTGGCGGCGGCTCTGGGCGTCGGCTTCCTTCTCGGCCTCATCACCCGGGGCCGCTGATGCTGCGCCTCCTCACGGGGCTGGTCGCCGGCGTCGTCGGCGCCGAACTGCGCGTGGCGACCCGCCGCGCGGCGGTCACGATCGTCATCCTGCTCATCGCCGGGCTCATGCTCGGCGGTGCGGTGCTGGCGTTTCTCGTCGCCTGCTTCCTGCTGCTCGCCAGCCATTACGACCCGGTAATCGCGGCGTTCATCATTGCCGGCATCCTGCTGCTGCTGGCGTTGATCCTGTTGATGACGGCGCATCTGCGCTCACGCCGGCGGCATGCGCGGGGCGCCTATTCGAGCCTCGCCGGGCTGACCGCGCCGCCGCCCGCCATGCAGCCGCTGGCCGGGGCGGCACCGCCGCGGCCGACCAATGCCGCAACGGTGATCGCCGTTGCCGCAGGGGCGGCACTTATCGGCCTTATTCTGGGCCGACGCATCTGAAACCGTCGCGGAACGTTCCGCAGCGGCCTGTTTCGGACTCCGGCGATTGTTGCAGGGGGAGCCAAAAAGGACCAATCTGCCGGCGAGCAATGGCTGCGAGTCACGCCGAAGGCATGACGGATGCGCCGCAGGAGGTTCTAACTTGACGTTCCGCCGTTTGTCGCTGCGGCCCGGTGCGGCCATTCTTGCCATCATGACCGCGCTTGGAGCGTCGCCGGTGCTGGCCGATGCCCCGCCGGACAATTTCATCGCCCGCTCCGCGCCGGCCGGCAATTATCTCGCCGCCCGGCTCGCCACCGCCGAGCGTGATACGCCGGCGGCGGCGGCCTATTATCGCGCGCTGGTGCGCAGCTTCCCGCGCAGCGGCGAGATCCTGGAGCGCGCCTTCCTCGCCGTGCTGGCGGAAGGCTCGATCGATGAAGCGGTCGATTACGCCCAGCGCATCGTGCGCATCGATCCCGAGCACACGCTGGCGCGCCTCGTTCTGGGCGTGCGCGCCATCAAGTCGAAGCAATATGTCACCGCCCGCAGCAATCTGCGCCGCTCCGGCCAGGGGGCGATTGCCGAACTCAACTCCACGCTGCTCAGCGCCTGGAGCCAGTATGGTTCCGGCAATCCGCGCGCCGGCGTGGCCGCCATCGACGAGCTGAAGGGCCCGGAATGGTATGCGGGGTTCAAGGACTTCCATGCCGGCCTGCTGCTGGAGGCGGCGGGCGCCAAGAAGGACGCCGGCCAGCGCCTGGAGAGCGCGCTCAAGATCGATCCGCGCACGCTGCGCGTGGTCGATGCCTATGGCCGCTGGGCCTCGCGCTCGGGCAACAAGAAGCTGGCCGTCGACACCTATGAGGCGTTCGACAAGCTGGTGCCGAACGATCCGCTGGTGGATCAGCAGCTGAGCCTGCTGGAAGCCGGCAAGACGCTGCCCGCGCTCATCACCACCCCCTCGGCCGGGGCGGCGGAGGTGCTCTACGGGCTCGGCGCGGCGCTGGCCCGGCAGGGCGGCGAAGACCTCGCGCTCATCTACCTGCAGCTCGGCCACTGGCTGGATCCCTCGCATCCCCTGATCGAGATCACCCTCGCCGACCTGTTCGAGACCCAGAAGCGCAATAACGAGGCCATCACGCTCTACCGCAGCGTGCCGTCCGATTCGCCCTTCAAGGTGAATGCCGACGTGCAGATGGCGCTCAACCTCGACGCCGTCGGCGATTTCGAGGGTGCCCGCAAGACGCTGGAAGCCGTCGTCGCCAAGAACCCGAAGGACCTGCGGGCCCTGATGGCGCTGGGCGACGTGCTGCGCTCGAACGAGAAATATGCCGACGCCGCCGACATCTACACCAAGGCGATCGACCAGCTGCAGACGCCCACCGCCGCCAACTGGATGCTCTATTATTTCCGCGGCACGAGCTATGAGCGCACCAAGCAGTGGGAGAAGTCCGAGGCCGACCTCAAGAAGGCGCTGGAGCTGAAGCCCGACCAGCCGCATGTGCTGAACTATCTCGGCTATAGCTGGATCGACCAGGGCATCCATCTCGACCAGGGCACCGAGATGATCCGCAAGGCGGTGGCGCTGCGGCCCGATGACGGCTTCTTCATCGACAGCCTCGGCTGGGCCTATTACCGCACCGGCCATTATGAAGATGCGGTGCGCGAACTGGAGCGCGCGGTCGAGCTGAAGCCGAACGAAGCGGTCATCAACGACCATCTCGGCGATGCCTACTGGAAGGTCGGGCGCAAGCTCGAGGCGACCTTCAAGTGGAACCACGCCCGCGACCTGAAGCCCGATGCCGACGAATTGCAGGAAATCGAACTGAAGATCGCCGTCGGCCTCGACGAGGCGGAGCGGCGCAAGAACGACAAGCCGGACATCCAGAAGACCGAGGTCGACCCTGCCGCGGCCACCCATCAGGCCGAGGCGCCCAAGGCAGCCGAGCCCCCGGCGCCGGTGGAAACCAAGCCTGACGGCGGCGGCTGATCCGGGCGGGCCGGCAACGGCCCCGAGCGCTCGCGGCAGAACGACATGAAAAAGGGGCGGACCTCATGGGGTCCGCCCCTTTTTCATCCGTCGATTGCCTTGTCCGGCACGGCTGCCTTGTCCGGCACGGCGCCCGGCCGTCAGGCGGCCACTGGGCGCCCGACGAAGAGCAGCGGGCGCGCGCGCAGGGCAAAGGCGCCGTCGCCGATCAGCCACAGGGCGAAGGAGGTGACGATGAGGAAGGCGGGATATTCCCACCCGCCGCCGGCCGCCGAGAATACCCAGCCATTGCCGATATGCGCGGTGGACGCCGCCACCATGACGGGGATGAGCAGCAGCGCGACATGGCGCGCATAGACGCCGAGCAGGATGAGGATGCCGCCCGTCAGTTCCAGCAGGAAGACCGGCCAGGCGAGAGCGGGGGAAAAGCCGAGACTGCCGAGATAGCCGGCAAAACCGGGAATGGTGAAGACCACATATTTCAGCAGGGCATGCGAGACCCACATGCCGCCAAGAGCGACACGCAGGAGGAAAACGCCATAGGGCGCCGAGTTCTTGTCGATCATGGCACAACCTCAGGTGCGAAGGACGGGACGGGTGATCCGTCGGGCCCGTTTGATGCACGGAGGTTTAGATCAGTCAATTACGCAAGGAAATGGCCTTTAGTACCAAGCTCGCATTGCATTCATGCAAAAGCAAAACGCTAGCAGATCCTACTTTCCTCGCCGGCCGCGCGAGGTCAGTGCGGCGGGTCGGACGGGGCTTTCTCGTCGGCCGTTGCCACGTCCTTGCGCTTGGGCGTGGCACGCTCCGCCATGCGGGTGCGGCCGCTGCCACCGCGCTTGAACTCGCACCACATCTTGTCGGCTCCGGCGAGATTGCCGCGGAAGCTCTGCTCGCCGGTCTTGTCGAGGTCGAAACAGGGCTGGAAGGCGAGACCCTTCACCTTGGCGCAGACTTTTTCGCCACGAACGAGAATGGTGCCGGCCGGCAGCGCGACATAGCGCACATTGCCCTTGCCGCGCATCTGGATGGTGCCGGCCACCGAGCCGTCATCCAGGATGCGGCCAGCCCCGGCCGTGCCCTCATAACAGGTGTAGGAAAAAGTCCGGCCATAGACGAAGCGCTCGGCCGACTGGGCGTTCATCGGGTCGGCGGACGCTGGCGCCATCCCCGCCAGGGAGGGGGCGAGGCAGGCGGCAAGCGTGAGAACGGAGGGGATACGCATTCCGGCTTCCATCGTCAGGACGAGCTAGGTTGCGCTGCGAAGGCCCCATCCTGTCAAGGATTAGCGGCCCGCCGCGCGCCCGGCGGCGTGCTTGCGGATCGCCCTGTGACATGGGCGCAACGCCATCGGCACCGCAACACCGCCATGATGAACATACAGGGTTAACAGGCGGCAAACGGCGCCGCCGCTCCCGCCACCCCGCCGGCAATGGGTCAGGCCGGCCGCGCGCGGCGCTCCTCCGGGCGTTCCACCGGGCGTTCCACGATCGGCAGGTTGATCGCCGCCGAGGCGAAGGACAGCGCCACCGCCAGCCACCAGACCAGGTCATAGGAACCGAGCCGCTCATAGAACACGCCGCCCAGCCACACGCCGAGGAAGCCGCCCACCTGGTGCGAGAAGAAGGCGAAGCCGTAGAGCATGGCGAGATAGCGCGTGCCGAACATGAGCATCACCAGCCCCGAGGTCGGCGGCACGGTGGACAGCCACAGCAGCCCCAGCACGACGCCGAAGCCGATCGACGTGACGGGCGAGGCGGGCAGCAGAACGAACACCGCGATGGCGATGCCGCGGGCGAAATAGATCGCCGCCAGCAGATAGCGCTTGGGCATGCGGCTCGACATCCAGCCCGAGCCGAGCGAGCCCACCATGTTGGACAGGCCGATCGCCGCCAGCGTCCAGCCGCCGATGGCGATGGAGAGGCCGCGATCGGCGAGATAGGCCGGCAGGTGGGTCGTCACGAAGGCGAGCTGGAAGCCGCAGGTGAAGAAGCCGAGCACCAGCAGCACATAGCTCGGGTGCCGGAACGCCTCGCCGAGCGCGGCGCCGATCGACTGGCGCGGCCCGGCATCCGCCTTCGCCGCCCCGCGCGGGGTGGCCAGCGCCAGCGAGAAGGGCAGCACCAGCAGCATGGCGAGGCCGAACAGGGTCAGCGTCTCCTGCCAGCCGATGCTGGCATTGAGCCCGGCCGCGAGCGGGGGAAACAGGAACTGGCCGAACGAGCCCGCCGCCGTCGCCGCGCCGAAGGAGAGCGGGCGCCAGCGTTCCGGCAGCATCTTGCCGAAGGCGGCCAGCACGATGTTGAACGAGCAGCCCGACAGGCCGAAGCCGATGAGCCCGCCGGCCGACATGTGCAGCAGTTCCGGAGTCGCGGCATGCGCCATGGCGATGAGGCCCAGCGCATAGAGGGCCGCGCCCACGAACAGCACGCGCACCACGCCGAAACGATCGGCGATGGCGCCGGCAAACGGCGTGCCCAGCCCCCAGATCAGGTTCTGGATGGCGATGGCGAGGCCGAACGTGTCGCGGCCCCAGCCGAATTCGCCGGTCATCGGCAGCAGGAAGATGCCCGAGGAGGCGCGTGGCCCGAAGCTGAGCATGGCGATCATGCAGCCGCACAGCACCACGATGAGCGGCGCGCGCATGGCGAGGCTCGGACGAGCGGCGGGGCTGGACATGGATATCTCCTCCGGCACGCTGGGCGACGGCGGCGCGGGGCCGCGGGCGATTTCGACCACCCGTCACTGTGGAATAAATGGCCATCCTTCGGAAGGAAAACGAATAATTTTCAGGTTGGCGATCAGGAAAAATGATGGACGCAGGTGAGGCGGATCGGCCACAGGCCGTCCGCGAATGAGCGCCATAACGCCACCGTGAAGGCGCTGGCACCAGAAGCGCCATCGCGACACGCTATAGGGGAACATCCCTGTCCCTTCACGCCTCCCGGTCCGCCCGCCATGCTTCTCGACCGCCGCCTGTTCCTGATCGCCTCCCCGCTCGCCCTCGCGGCCTGCACCACCACGCAGGGCCCGCGCGTCAGCCGCGTCCTTCCGCCGTCGATGGATCCACAATTCCTGAAGATGTACGCCGCGATCACCGACGAGCCGTTCCCGGTGCCGGCGGTCGACCTGAGCGAGATCGATCCACGCTTCCTGCGCCAGGAGGTGGCGTATCGCTCGCCGTACCAGCCCGGCACCATCGTGGTCGATCCGAACGAACGCCACGCCTATCTGGTGCTCGGCAATGGCAGGGCGCTGCGCTATGGCGTGGGCGTGGGCCGGCAGGAAGGCTTCAATTTCCGCGGCGAGGGCACGATCGCGCGCAAGGCCACCTGGCCGCGCTGGACGCCGACGCCGACCATGATCGCCCGCGAGCCGGAGCGCTACGGCCCCTATGCCGGTGGCATGCCGGGTGGCGAGACCAACCCGCTCGGCCCGCGCGCGCTCTACCTCTACAAGGACGGGCAGGACACGCTCTATCGCCTCCACGGGACGACCGAGCCCTCAACCATCGGCACCATGGTCTCCTCCGGCTGCATCCGCTTCATCAACCAGGACATCATCGACCTCTATCGGCGCGTGCCGGTGGGCACCAAGGTCGTGGTCCTGCCCGCCACGGGGGCGGCGACGAGTTGAACGCCAACCGCGCAGAGCCGGAGTTCGGCCGCGCGGCTGTTCCGAAACGGGGGCATCCATGGGCCGGGCGGGGAGGCATCGCACCTCTCCCCCCGAGCCGTGCGTTGGACGGGCGCGATGTGTCCGGCCGAGCGAGCGCGGCACCCGACCGGCGAGATCTACGGCGTCGAGACCTTCCGGACGACGATGATCGGGACAAGGGGTTTTTTTTGGGGGCAGTGGCTTTTGGGACGAAAACCTCCGGAACAAGGCCTTGCGAAACAATGGCTTGACGGAGCATGGCCTCTCCGGACGAAGGCCGGCGGGGGGCCGGCGGCACAGCGGCGCCATGCCGTGGCCTGTCGTCATCTGCGGCCGCAACGCGGTCGAAAAGGCGCTTCATCCCCGCGATGTCGCGCGAAACGCGTCGGGTGATTTTCCCACGGGAAGGGCGGTGGCGCCCCCAGCTTCCCACCCGGCGGCGGCTCTCCCCGACACTCACGCGTCAACCGAAACGATCCTCCCGCTGGCATCGCGGGCAAGCCAGGCGGCTGTGGCGCCTCTCCCGCTCATCGACGCGCATCAATCCAGCCGGAGTTCGAACGGCACGTTCTCCATCGCCTCCTCGCCCCGGCCGATGGCGGCGATGGCGGCGCTCATGCGGCCCTGCCGGCCGAGCGCGGCATCGGCGAGCGATACCAGCAGCGCGTTCGGTGTGGCGATGGGCGAGGCGGCGCGCAGGGCGGTGGCGATCTCCGCCTCGTCGCGGGCCGGATTCAGCGCGCAGGCGGCGATATAGGCAGAGGCGGTGGAGCGGCTGATGCCGGCGAAGCAGTGCACCACCAGCGGCGCCGAGCGCGGCCAGCGGCCGGCAAAGGCGAGGATGGCCTCCACATGCTCGATCGCCGGATGGATCAGCCCATCGCGCGGCTCGATGATGTCGTTGAAGCCGACGAACAGATGGTTGTCGCGCGCGATGCTCGCCGGCAGCACGACCGGCGTGCCGCGATTGATCACGCTCAGCACATGCGCGGCGCCGGTGCGGGTCACCGTCTCTTCGAGGCGCGAGAGCGGGCAGATATGGATCATGAGGAACCCCTCCGGACGGCGGATGCGATATCGGGCGCTGATTCGGGTGCCCGCTCGGGCGCGGCCGGCCCGGCGGTGATCTCGCGGAAACGGGCGAGGAAGCGCGTCTTCGCCTCCTCCGCGCTCCACGGGGTGAGATAATCCCGCTCGGCGGCGGCGTCGAGCGGGAAGGGCTGGCCGAAAAAGGCCCGCGCCTCGGCCAGTTCGAAACCGGCCAGACGCGTCGCTTCAAGAAAGGCGCTCGCCCGGTCCGCCGCCTTGACCTGCTTCACCAGCGCGGCCGGCCACAGCGCCGGCAGGCCGAAGCGCAGGCTGATGGCGCCCAGCAGGCGCGCCTCCACCAGCTTGTAGTCGCCACCGAGAACCGCCTTGAACGGGCTGATCATGTCGCCCACCACATATTCCGGCGCGTCGTGCAGCAGCGTGGCGAGCCGTCCGCGCGGATCGAGATCGCGGCCGCGCGCCAGCGCCTGCCGGCAGGCAATGTGCTCCACCAGCACCGAATGCTGGGCGACGGAGAAAATGTGCTCGCCCCGCGTCTGCCCGTTCCAGCGCGCCACCCGGGCGAGGCCATGGGCGATATCCTCGATCTCGACATCGAGCGGGGACGGGTCGATCAGGTCGAGCCGCCGGCCGGACAGCATGCGCTGCCAGACGCGCGCCGGCTTGACACGCGCCGCCTTCACCCATGACGCCGTGCCGTCCCCATTGCCGCCCGCACTCACGCCGGCGCTCCCGGGGATGGGCTCCCGGCATGCGCGCCGTGCCGGTGGCAGGTCACGGCATGGTCGTCCACCATGCCGACCGCCTGCATGAAGGCGTAGACGATGGTGGGGCCGACAAAGTTGAAACCGCGCGTCTTCAGTTCCCTGGACATGGCCACCGCCACCGGCGAGGTGACGATGGGCGGGGCGCCGGGATTGCGGGCATTGTCCAGCACCGGGCCGTTGATGCCCCATAGCAGCTTCGAGAAGCCCGGCCCGCGTTCCATGATGTCCAGCCACACCTGTGCCGAGCGCACGGTGGAGACGATCTTCGAGCGGTTGCGCACGATGCCGGCATCCAGCATCAGCGCTTCCACCTTCTCGGGCGTGTAGCGGGCGATGATTTCCGGCTGGAAGCCGTCAAACGCCGCGCGAAACCCCTCGCGCTTGCGCAGGATGGTGATCCAGGCCAGCCCCGCCTGAAAACCGTCGAGGATCAGCTTCTCGAACAGCGCGCGGTCGTCATATTCCGGCACGCCCCATTCGTCGTCGTGATAGGCGACATAGAGCGGGTCGGTGCCGCACCAGGCGCAACGCGTCACGCCGTCGGGGTGATGGTGCACGTTCACGCCGGATTCTCCCCGCCCGCCGTTCCGGGGACCGCGAAGGACACCCAGCCCGGCTTTTCCGGCACCAGCGCGGCCCCATCCGCTTCGATCACATGGCCGCCGGCGCGGGCATCCTCCAGCCGGTCGAGCCGTATGAGGCCGAGCACCCGCCCTTCGGTGCCCGAGCCGAGCCGGCCGATGGTCTTGCCGCCCGCGAGGATCGGCGTGCCCTCGGCTGGCGGGCGCCCGCACACCGCGAACGGAATGATGCGCGTGCGCGCCGTGCCGCGATGCTGCATACGGCTGACGATCTCCTGGCCGACATAGCAGCCCTTGTCGAAATCGATGCCGCCAAGCTGGTCCATGTCCGCCTCGTGCGGGAAGGCGTCGCCATACAGGAAATCCATGCCGCCCTCCGGCACGCCGAGCGCGATGCGATGCGCCTGCCACTCCTCCTCCGGCACGGCGCCGATCTCGCTGGCCTCGGCGACGGGCAGCAGGAAGCGGCGGCCGAGCGCGGGCAGGCGCGGATCGTCATAGGCGAGCGCATCGACACGCGGGCCGGCGCCGCCCCAGGCGACCGCGACAGCCAGGTCCTCCAGCACGCCGATCTCCACCTTGGCGCGCAGCCGGTAGAGCTGCAGGCGCTTGATCAGGTCGGCCAGCGTGAGGCGCGGCACGTCGAGCCGAAAGCCGCCCTCGGTGGCGAGCACGATCATGTCGGAGACGATCTTGCCCTGCGGGGTGAGCAGGGCCGCGTAGCGCCCCGCCCCGGGCTCGCCCGGCACACGGGCGGTGAGCAGGTTGTCGAGGAAGTGGGCGGCATCGGCGCCCGCAATGCGGGCAACCGCCCGCTCCTTCAGGATCGCGATCGGCATGAGGCAGTTCCGTAGGCAGTTCCGTCGACGGGGTTGCCGCATCCCCTTGCGTCAGATCCGGGCGCGCGGGAACGGGACATTGTGGGTGACAGGTAAGCCCTGCCGCGCGGATGGGCAAGCGGAAATGAACAAACAGGGAACATAGAGAATATCGTGCGTCGGGGCAATGCATCGTGCCGATCCGGATTGCCGCGCGCGGCCGTCGCACCATTTTAGCAGGCGGGCGCTACGCTGCGTCCGGCCTGACCGGTCCGGCTTCACCGGTCCCAACCTTCACCGGTCCCAACCATCACCGGTCCCAAGACGTCATCAACCGAGGAGATTCCCATGTCCGGCACCGTCCTCTTCACCGGCACCGCCACCGCCATCGGCGGCCGCAACGGTCATTCCCAGACCAGCGACGGCTCGGTTTCGGTCGATCTCGCCATGCCGCATAATGGCGTGCTGGATCCCGGCAAGACCACGCCCGAGCATCTGTTCGCCACCGGCTACGCCGCCTGCTTCGGCTCGGCGGTCGAGGCGGTCGGACGGATGAAGAAGCTCGATGTCACCGGCGCCGCCGTCACCGTGGCGGTCTCGCTGGTGAAGGGCGATGACGGCTTCAGCCTCGCCGCCAAGCTCTCGCTCAAGGCCCCGGCGCTCTCGCCCGCAGAGGTGCAGGAAGTGCTCGATGCCGCGCACCAGATGTGCCCCTATTCCAAGGCGACGCGCGGCAATATCCCGGTCGAACTCAGCGTGGGGTGAGCCTTCCCGCCAATGGCGACGTCATCCCGGACGGCCAACAGGGCCGAACCGGGATCGTTCTCCGGCGTACGGAACGCGGCACGCGATCCCGGCTCTCCGCTGCGCTGTGGCCGGGATGACGTATTCAGCCCTCAATGCGCCTCGTCCCAGTTGTCGGCGGCGCGGGCGTCGACCTTGAGCGGCACCTTGAGCGACAGCGCGGGCAGCGGGGCCAGTTCCATCACCTCGCGCACGACCGGCACGGTGGCGCCGATCTCGTCGTCGGGCACCTCGAAAATCAGTTCGTCGTGCACCTGCAGCAGCATGCGCGCGGCGAGCCCCGCCCGGGCCAGCGCCGCGTCCATGCGCGCCATGGCGCGGCGGATGATGTCGGCGGCCGAGCCCTGCAGCCGTGCGTTGATCGCCGCCCGCTCGTTGAAGGCGCGGATGGACGGGTTCTTGGCGGATATGTCGGGGTAATGGCAGCGCCGGCCGAACAGCGTCTCGACATAGCCATGCTCGCGGGCGAAGGCACGGGTCTCGTCCATATAGGCGCGGATGCCGGGGAAGCGCTCGAAATAGCGCTTGATATAGGCGCCCGCCTCCTCGCGCGGGATGGCCAGCTGGTTGGCGAGGCCGAAGGCCGAGATGCCATAGATGATGCCGAAATTGATCGCCTTGGCGCGCCGGCGCACCTCGCCCGGCATGCCCTCGATCGGCACGCCGAACATTTCCGAGGCGGTCATGGCGTGAATGTCCAGCCCGTCCTGGAACGCCTGGCGCAGCGAGGGCGTATCGGCGATCTCGGCCAGCAGGCGCAGCTCGATCTGTGAATAATCGGCCGAGATCAGCTTGTGGCCGGGGGCGGCGATGAACGCCTTGCGGATCTTGCGGCCTTCCTCGGTGCGCACCGGAATGTTCTGCAGGTTCGGCTCGGAGGAGGAGAGCCGGCCCGTCGTGGTCGCCGCCAGCGCGAACGAGGTATGCACCCGGCCGGTCTCGGGGTTCACGTAAGACGGCAGCGCGTCGGTATAGGTCGATTTCAGCTTCTGCAGCTGGCGCCAGTCGAGGATGCGACGCGGCAGCGCGTGGCCCGCTTCCGCCAGTTCCTCCAGCACGTCGGCGCCGGTGGACCAGGCACCCGTGGGCGTCTTGCGCCCGCCGGGAATCTGCATCTTGCCGAACAGGATATCGCCGAGCTGCTTGGGCGAGCCGGGATTGAAGCTCTCCCCCGCCATCTCGGAAATCTCGGCCTCCAGCCGGCCCATGCCCTGCGCGAATTCGCCGGACAGGCGCGAGAGCAATTGCCGGTCGATCATGATGCCGCGCGCCTCCATGCGGGCGAGCACGGTGACCAGCGGGCGCTCCAGCGTCTCATAGACATTCGCCTTGCCCTCCGCCGCGAGGCGGGGCTTGAGCACCCGCCAGAGCCGCAGCGTCACGTCGGCATCCTCGGCGGCGTACTCGGTCGCCCGGTCGATCGGCGCACGGTCGAAGCGGATCTGCCCCTTCCCCTTGCCGCACACCTCCTCGTACTTGATCGGCGTATGGCCGAGCCAGCGGATCGACAGCGGGTCCATGCCATGGGGCGAGGCGCCGGCGTCGAGCACGTAGGAGAGCAGCATCGTGTCGTCATACGGGGCGACCTCGATGCCCTGGCGCTGGAGGATCAGCCAGTCATATTTGAGGTTCTGGCCGATCTTGAGCACGCCCGGATGCTCCAGCAGCGGCTTGAGCGCGGCGATCGCTTCCATGGGCGGGATCTGGCCGGGCAGCAACCCCTCGCTGAACAGCCCCTCGTCGCCGCCCTTGTGGACGAGCGGCACATAGCAGGCCTCGTTCGGCGCGGTGGCGAGCGAGAAGCCGACAAGGTCGGCCTGCATCGGGTCGAGCCCGGTGGTCTCGGTATCCACCGCCACCACGCCGATCTCGATGGCGCGGGCGATCCATTCGTTCAGCCGCGCCAGCGTCGTCACGGTCTCGTAGCGGGACCGGTCGACCGGCGTGGCGGCGCCCTGCGCCACGCGCGCGGCCGACAGTGCTTGAGGCGTCAGCGCCGGCCCGGCACCGGCGGTCGCCCTGCCCTCGTCGGCGGGCGTGGAAGCGGAAGCGTGGGTCTCGGGGTCGATGCCGGCGGCGACCAGCACCGTCTCCGCCCCGCCCGCCTTCAGCCCCGGATCGGGCTCGATGGCGGCCGGGTCGATGCCATAGGCCTCGGCGACGCGACGGGTGAGCGTGCTGAACTCCATCGCCTTGAGAAAAGCGATGAGCTTGCCGCCCGCGGGCTCGATCACCGCGATATCGTCCAGCGGCACGTCCAGCACCACGTCGCGCTTGAGCGTCACCAGTTCGCGCGAGAGGCGGGCCTGGTCGGCGAATTCGATCAGGTTCTCGCGCCGCTTGGTCTGCTTGATCTCGGAAGCGCGGGCCAGCAGCGTGTCGAGATCGCCATATTCGGCGAGCAGCTGCGCCGCGGTCTTGATGCCGATGCCCGGCACGCCCGGCACGTTGTCCACGGAATCGCCGGCCAGCGACTGCACGTCCACCACTTTCTCGGGCGCGACGCCGAATTTCTCGAACACTTCCTCGGTGCCGATCGCCTTGTCCTTCATCGGGTCGTACATGCGCACCCGCGCATCGACCAGCTGCATCAGGTCCTTGTCGGAGGAGATGATGGTGACGAGCGCGCCCTTGGCCTTGGCCAGCTCGGCATAGGTCGCCATCAGGTCGTCGGCCTCGAAACCGGACTGTTCGACACAAGCGAGGTCGAACGCGCGGGTGGCTTCGCGGATGAGCGGGAATTGCGGACGCAGATCCTCCGGCAGGTCCGGGCGCTGCGCCTTGTAGAGCGGGTAGATGTCCTTGCGGAAGGTCTGCTCGGACTTGTCGAACACGACGGCCAGATGCGTCGGCGCCGGGGAGAAGCCGCCCCCGTTCTGTCCGGCCCGCACCAGCTTCCACAGCATGTTGCAGAAGCCCGCCACCGCGCCGACGGGCAGCTTGTCCGACGAGCGGGTGAGCGGGGGCAGCGCGTGATAGGCGCGGAAGATATAGGCGGAGCCGTCGATCAGGACGACATGGTCGCCGGCTTCCAGAGGATCGTGCTCGGGCATTTCGGGCTCCGGTGGGAGCGGGACGGGCCCGCCCCAATTCTCGATTGCCTGAGCTGCGCTCAAGCGGCCGCACGATGCCCGAAGCGGGGCGGGCGGGGCAAGGGGCGATGCCCTCTTGTTCGACGTCATCCCGGACGGCCGCAGGCCGATCCGGGATCGTAAGCAGAATGGAGAGCGATCCCGGCTCTCGCTGCGCTCGACCGGGATGACGGCCTCGGCAATAGATGACGCCGCGCCGTCGCGGCGCTACAGAGCACCATGCCCCGCTACAAGCTCACCATCGAATATGACGGCACCCCCTTTGTCGGCTGGCAGATCCAGAAGGCGGGCGCGAGCGTGCAGGGCACGCTGGCGGGGGCGGTGACGCGCTTCACCGGCGAGGACGTGACCGTGCACGGCGCCGGACGCACCGATGCCGGGGTGCACGCCACCGGCCAGGTCGCCCATGTCGAGCTGAGCCGGGACTGGCGGCCCGACACGGTACGCGACGCGCTGAACGCGCATCTGCGCCCCCATCCCATCGCCGTGCTGGCCGCCGAAAGGGTGGCGGACGATTTCCACGCCCGTTTCTCCGCCACGGGGCGGCGCTATGTCTACCGCATCCTCATCCGCCGGGCCGATCTCGCGCTGGAGCGCGATCGGGCGTGGCGGGTGCTGCGCCCGCTCGACGCCGCGGCGATGGCGCAGGGCGCGGCGCGGCTGGTCGGAAGGCACGACTTCACCACCTTCCGCGCCATCGGCTGCCAGGCCGCCTCGCCGGTAAAGACGCTCGACCGGCTGGAGGTGGAGACGGTGGCGCAGGATTTCGGCCATGAAATCCGCGTGCATGCGGCGGCGCGGTCCTTCCTGCACCATCAGGTGCGTTCCATGGTCGGCACGCTGCTGAAGGTCGGCGAGGGCGCCTGGACCCCGGACGATGTCAGCGCCGCGCTGGAAGCGAAGGATCGCACGCGCTGCGGCCCGATGGCGCCCTCGGCCGGGCTGTATCTGGCGGAGGTGAGGTATTGAGCACCTCGCCCCCTCTCCCCACGGGAGAGGGCTGGGGTGAGGGGCCTGTGCCGTCGGCTCGGGAAGGCCCCCTCACCCGCCGCCGCGCGGCTCCCTCTCGCCCTCGGGAGAGGTCAAGGCGACGGTACTTCGCGCATCACGGCAGAGGCTTCAGCGCCTCCAGGAATCGCACCGGCGCGCCCTGCGACGGGGTGGTCAGCTCGCCTTCCCACATCACCTTGTTGCCGCGAACGAGCGTGCCGACCGGCCAGCCGGTGACCTCGACCCCGTCATAGGGCGTCCAGCCGGGCTTGGAGGCGATCCAGCCATTGCGGATGATCTCGCGGCGCTTGAGGTCGACAATGGTGAAATCGGCATCAAAGCCGACGGCGATGCGGCCCTTGGTGGCGATGTCGAAGATGCGGGCGGGGCCGGCCGAGGACAGGTCGACGAAACGCTCCAGCGTGAGACGGCCGGCATTCACATGGTCGAGCATCATCGGCACCAAGGTCTGCACGCCGGTCATGCCCGAGGGGCTGTCGGGATAGGGCTTGGCCTTCTCCTCCAGCGTGTGCGGCGCGTGATCGGAGCCGAGCACGTCGACCACGCCCTCGGCGAGGCCGCGCCACAGCGCCGCCTTGTGCCGGGCCTCGCGCACCGGCGGGTTCATCTGCACCAGCGAACCCAGCCGGGCGTACCAGCTCGCATCCATGGTGAGGTGGTGCGGCGTCACCTCGACGGTGGCGACATCCTTCTGGGCGCGCAGATACTCGATCTCCTCCTGCGACGTGACGTGCAGCACGTGCACGCGCTTGCCCTCCTCGCGGGCGAGGTTGACGAGGCGCATGGTGGCGGTGAGCGCGGCGATCTCGTCGCGCCAGACGGGATGGGACGCGGCATCGCCCGGCACCCGCAGGCCCCGGCGCTCCGCGAGGCGCGGCTCGTCCTCGCAGTGGAAGGCGGCGCGGCGGTGGATGACCTTCAGGATGGCGCGCACGCCCGGATCGTCGGCCACCAGCAGCGAGCCGGTGGAGGAGCCGATGAACACCTTGATGCCGGCAGAGCCCGGCAGCCTTTCCAGTTCCGGCAGGTCCTTCACATTGTCATGCGTGCCGCCGACGAAGAAGGCGAAGTCGCAATGCATGCGGCCGCTCGCGCGGGCGATCTTGTCGGCCAGCGCGTCGCCCGAGGTGGTGAGCGGGTTGGTGTTGGGCATTTCGAACACCGCCGTCACGCCGCCCATGACCGCGGCGCGCGAACCGGATTCGAGGTCTTCCTTGTGCTCCAGCCCCGGCTCGCGGAAATGCACCTGCGTGTCGATGACGCCCGGCAGCAGATGCAGGCCCGTGCAATCGAGGGTCTCGCCGGCCTGGCCGGCATCGAAGGAGCCGAGGCCGGCGATGCGCCCGCCGCGTATGCCCACGTCGCGCGCGCCGATGCCGTCGTGATTGACCAGCGTGCCGCCCTTGAGCAGGAGATCGAAGGTTTCAGTCATGCCGTCCTCGCCGGTGGGCCCTCTCACGCGCCTCTCCTACGCGCCCTGTCCGGCCGGATGCAAGAGTCCGGATACAAGAGTCCGGATACACGCGCGCGGTCCGGATACACGGGCGCGGATGGAGCGGGAGGTACTGGCGGCGGCGGGCCGGCGTGATTCAGGCGATCACGTCAGGCGATCGCGAACTCGACCCGCACCGTGGTGCCGCCGGCGCTGCCATAGTCGAGCGTGCCGCCGAGCTGGCTGGCAAGGCTCTGGATGATGCGCCAGCCCAGCCCCTGGCTGGCGGCGAGATCCAGCTGCGCCGGCAGGCCGCGCCCGTCATCGGCGATGGAGACTTCATAGCGGTCCGGCCCGCGCGGCACGACCAGGATGCGGATGCTGCCCGCCCGCCCGTCGGCGAAGGCATGTTTGAGCGAATTGGTGACGACCTCGGCCACCAGCATGGACAATGTGGTGAGCTGGGTGACGCTCAGCGGCAGATCGGGCGTCGTCACCTCGCAGCGTATGTTCTCGACGCCGGAGGCGGCGACCAGATCGCAGCACAGTTCGCGCAGATATTGCCCGGTCGGCAGGTCCAGCCGCTCCGGCGCGTGCAGCTGGCGGTGGATGCGGGCGATAGTATCGAGCCGCGCCCGCGCCTCGTCGAGTGCCGCCACCGCCTGGCCCGGATCGTCGGCGACCCGGCGCTTCTGCAACAGGAGCAGCGCGGCGACGAACTGCATGTTGTTCGCCACGCGGTGCTGCAACTCCTGAAACATGGTGCGCTGGCTCTCATAGAGCCGGGCGGTGGTCTCCTTTTCCGCGCGCAGCTTGTCGGCGGCGCTGAAGGTGAAGTGGATCAGGATGATGTCGATGCTGGCGATGCTGATGAAGAAGGCGAGCGCCATCATCGCCTGGCCGGTCATCTCCATGCCGGTGGCCGGGCCGATGAAGAAATACCAGGAGGCGATGGTGGAGAGCGTGGCGCAGGTGATGCCCGGCCGCAGCCCGCAGAAGAAAGTGGTGAGAATCACCACGGGAAAGAAGGTGAGGAACGGGAAGCCCGGCGGCAGGACCGCGTCCACCGCGAATCGCAGCGCGAGCGCTGCCGCGAACATGGCCACGCCGAACGCATCCGGCAGCCAGCGATGCCGGCGCAGCGGGCGCGCGAACTCCACCAGCCGCCAGAAAAACGCCGGATTGGCTGCCGCCGCCGCAGCGTTTTCAGACATTATGCCACGCCGCCGCGTTATCCGCCGCCGGCAGGGCCGTCGCGAGCGGGATGGTCCCGCGGACGCCGGTCCGTCTCATTGCTAGACCCCTCAAGCGCCCCACCGCATCCGCTAGGCCGGATCGGCCTTGCGAATAATGGCAGACTCTTATCGCGATCGTCACGCCGCTTCTGTGCAGGAGTGAACAAAGCGCCGCGTCGTGCGTTCTGGCTCGGGAAGCCCTGGGGAGAACCTCATGACGCACGCCAGCACGGGATCGCTTTCGGAGCCGGTGGCCAATGCCGCCGAAGCCTCCTCGGGCGGCAACAACCTCATCGGCGCCCTGCGCGCGGCCGATTTCCTGCTGATCCGCCACCAGCTGCGGCGCATCGACCGCGCCGCCGGCACGGTGCTGTATGAGCCGGGCGACGACGTGCGCTCGGTGTATTTTCCCTGCGGCCAGACCCTCGTCTCCTTCATGGTGATGATGGAGGACGGACGCCTGGTCGAGATCACCTCGATCGGCCGCGAGGGGGCCGTCGGCGGCATCGTCTCGCACGGGCGGCTGCCCGCCTATGCCCGCGCCGTGGTGCAGATCGGCGGCCCGCTGCTGCGGCTCGACGTCGCCGACCTCGAACGCGCCAAACAGACCTCGCCGCCGCTCGCCAACCTGTTCGCCCGCTATGCCGACTGCCTGCTGGCGCAGGTGTTCCAGTCGGTCGCCTGCAACGGCGCGCACTCGATCGAGCAGCGCGCGGCCAAATGGCTGCTCGCCGCGCTCGACCGCACCGGCGAGGACAGCGTGCGCCTGACCCAGGACCAGCTTGCCTCGATGCTGGCGGTGGGGCGTTCCTATGTCAGCCGCGTGCTGCAGCACCTGCGCCGCTCCGGCGCGGTGGAGCCCGGGCGCGGGCGGCTGACGGTGCGCGATCCGGAACGTCTCAAGGCGATGAGCTGCGGCTGCCACGACGTGGTGCGCCGGCATTTCGACGACGTGCTGGGCGGCGTCTATCCCACCGGCAACGAGGTATCGGACGGGCCGGTCATCACCCATGGGCCGGCCTTCCGGCCCTGAAGCATTGCCCGTGAATTGCGGTTCACCGGAAATGCTCCAGGTTCCTGGTTTGACGCGTTTTCTTCACGCGAACCGGAACCCATTTCGCTGGAAAACGCCCTGGCTGCGTCACACCAGCCCCGGAAACAGCGCGCGCAGGCTCGCCACCAGCATTTCCATGGCGATGGCGGCCAGCACCATGCCCATGAGCCGCTTGGTCACGCTCATCACGGTGGGCGAGACCACCCGGCCGATGAGGGGCGCGGCAATAAGCGTGGCGGCCAGCAGCAGCAGGAAGGCGACGAGCCCGAGGCCGAGCGCGAGGAACTGCTCGGTCCGCTCGGCGGTATGGGCATAGACGATCAGCGCCGAGATCGTGCCCGGCCCCAGCAGCATCGGGATGGCGAGCGGATAGAACGCCACGTTGCTCGCATTGTTGAAGGTTGCTTTCTCCGCGCTCGACCCGCCATGGGTGGCGCTGTCCTCGCCGTGCAGCATGGAGAGCGCGATCAGCAGCACGATGAGCCCGCCCGCGAGGCGGAAATGATCCACGTCGAGGCCGAAGAAGCCGAGAATGGCATTGCCCGCGAGCACGGATACCAGGCAGCCGACCGCCACCGTCAGGCTGACCAGAATCGCGGTGCGGCGCTGCTCGGCCTCCTTCATGCCCGAGGTGAAGGACAGGAAGATCGGCAGGTTGGCGATCGGGTTCATGATGGCGAACAGGGCGGCGAACACCTTGGCCGCGAAGGCGACATCCATGGCGCTGAAGTCTCCTCCGGGGCGGGTGGGCGCGCGCAGCTTCGCGGCCCCTCGTTCCTCGTAGCAGGGACGGGGCGCTGCGGGGAACCCACCCGGGGCACCGCCCGGAAGCATGTATGAAGCGCGCGGGATGAAACGCACGGGATGAAACGCGTGGGATGAAACGCGTGGGATGAAACGCGTGCATGGCTCCTGCGCCGCGGCGGGCCTTGTGCCGCCGCCCGCGCCGTGGCATGCGCGGGGCATGCAAACAGACACCGTTCCGCCCGGAATCCTGCCACCCGTCATCACCTCCTTCGCCGCGCTCGCCCCGCGCTACGACGTTGTGCTGTGCGACGTATGGGGCGTGCTTCACAACGGCGTGGTCGCCGCTGCCGCCGCGTCCGACGCGCTCATCCGCGCCCGGGCGGCCGGCGCCACGGTGATTCTGGTCTCCAACGCGCCGCGCCCGCGCGACGGGGTGGCGAAGATCCTCGACGGGTTCGGCGTGCCGCGCGCCGCCTATGACACGATCGTCACCTCCGGCATGGTGACGAATCGGCTGCTCGCGCGACATGCCGGCGCACGGTTCTGGCATCTGGGCCCCGAGCGCGACCTCGGCATCTATGACGGGCTCGACCTGACCTTCGCCGGGCTGGACGAGGCCGAGTTGATCGTCTGCACCGGCCTGTTCGACGACACGGTCGAGACACCGGAAGACTATGCCGACCGGCTGAAAGCCGCGCGGGCGCGCAACCTTCCCTTCATCTGCGCCAACCCGGACATCGTGGTGGAGCGCGGCGGCGATCTCATCTGGTGCGCCGGCGCGCTGGCCGAGGCCTATGCGGCCCTGGGCGGCGACGTGGTGTTCTGCGGCAAGCCGCACCGGCCGATCTACGAGACGGCGCTGGCCACCGCGCGCGAGCTGCGCGGGGCCGAGACGCCGGCCGGCCGGGTGGTCGCCATCGGCGATGCGCTGCGCACGGATCTCGCCGGCGCGCTCGGCGTGGGCATCGACTGCCTGTTCGTCGCCGCCGGCATCCATGCAGGCGAACTCGGGCTGGAACACGGCGCCGAAGTGGACCCGAAGGCGCTGGCGCGCCTGCTAGCCGACGGGCCCGGCCAGCCGGCGGCCGTCACCACCCGCCTCGCCTGGTAAGGCGGTCCGTCGTCAGGGCATGGTCCGTGCGCAGCCGCATTGACGCCGACGCCCGGCAGCGCCACTAAGGCGGCGCGCCCGTCCCCTCGTGCCGTGTCCGGACATGACCCACGCTGCCGCCCGCCCGCATGATTTCCCCATCTTCCAGGATCCTGCGGGATTGCCCGCCGCCCTGGCCCGGCCGGTCGTCGCCATCGGCAATTTCGATGGCGTGCATCGCGGCCATCGCGCGGTGATCGGCACCGCGATCGACCAGGCCCGCTCCTTCGGGCGGCCGGCGCTGGCGCTGACCTTCGAGCCGCATCCGCGCGCCTTCTTCCGGCCGGACGAGCCGATGTTCCGCCTCACCCCGCCGCCGATGAAACTGAAGCGCCTGGCGCAGACCGGGCTCGACGGCGCCGTGGTGCTGACCTTCGACGCCGGGCTCGCCGGCCTCGATGCCGAGACCTTCGTCAGCGAGATCCTGCTCGGCCGGCTCGGCGTCTCCATGGTGGTCGCCGGCTATGATTTCCATTTCGGCAAGGGGCGCGGCGGCTCGCCGAGTTTCCTGCGCGAGGCCGGCCACCGCCACGGCTTCCCGGTCGAGATCGTCGCGCCGCTGCTGGATGAGGGGGCGCAGATTTCCTCCAGCGCCATCCGCGCGGCACTGGCGCAGGGCCGGGTCGAACAGGCCGCCGACATGCTCGGCAGCCCGTGGGAGATCGAGGCCGAGGTGATCCACGGCGACAAGCGCGGGCGCGAACTCGGCTATCCCACCGCCAACATGCGGCTCGATCCGGCGATCCGCCTCGCCCACGGCATCTATGCGGTCACGGTCGAGGTGGACGGCGTGCGCCACAAGGGCGTCGCGAGCTTCGGCCGGCGCCCGACTTTCGACGATGGCGCGCCGCGGCTGGAGAGCTTCCTCTTCGACTTCCACGGCGACCTCTATGGCCGCGTGCTGCCCGTCGCCTTCCATGCCTATCTGCGCCCCGAGCTGAAGTTCGACAGCATCACAGCGCTGATCGCGCAGATGGACATTGACAGCGCGCGGGCGAAGGCGGCGCTGGAGTAGTCGGGTTTCGGCCGAAGAGTCTTTGCGCCGGGTCCCGCGCCGGGTCCCGGCTCTGCGCTCCGCCTGCGGCGTCGCGGGTCCGGGACACGAGGCCATTTCTGTTTGCCGGACGAGGTGCGCGAAGCGCGCCGCCGATCCGGGACCCCGCGCAGAACTCCGCGCAGCGGCCAAGCCGCCTTTCCGCGCCAACCATCTCCGCCCCCATCCCCGCCCTTGCACCGCCTTGCCGCTGCGCTTAAACCGTGCGGCGAGTGAAGGAGTCCGTCATGACGAGCCGCAACAGCGATGGTCGATCCGCGAACGAGCCCGCCGAGGAGGCGAAGGCGCGCGATTATTCATCGACACTGTTCCTGCCGCAGACCGATTTCCCCATGCGCGCGGGCCTGCCCCAGCGCGAGCCGGAACTGCTCGCCCGCTGGCAGCGCATCGACCTCTACGGCCAGCAGCGCGCTCTCGGCGCCGGCCGGCCGCGCTTCGTGCTGCATGACGGCCCGCCCTATGCCAATGGCAACATCCATATCGGCCACGCGCTGAACAAGATCCTCAAGGACGTGGTGGTGCGCAGCCAGGGCGCGCTCGGCCACGATTCCAACTATGTGCCGGGCTGGGACTGCCACGGCCTGCCGATCGAGTGGAAGATCGAGGAACAGTACCGCGCCAAGGGCAAGAACAAGGACGAGGTGCCGGTCGTCGAGTTCCGTCAGGAATGCCGGGCCTTTGCCGCCAGCTGGCTCGACATCCAGCGCGAGGAGTTCAAGCGGCTCGGCGTGGAGGGCGACTGGTCGCACCCCTATGCCACGATGAGCTTCGACGCCGAGGCGCAGATCGCCCGCGAGATCATCAAGTTCGCCACCAACGGCCTGCTCTATCGCGGCTCCAAGCCGGTCATGTGGTCGGTGGTGGAGCGCACCGCGCTGGCCGAGGCCGAGGTGGAGTATCACGACCACCAGTCGACCACGATCTTCGTGAAGTTCCCCGTGACCGGCTATCGCGAAAGCGCGGCGACCGCCGGCGGCCTGCCCAAGGGGCTGAAGCCGGCCAGCGAGGCGGACGACATCCACCTGTTCCCCTCCTATGAGGGGGCCTCCATCGTCATCTGGACGACCACGCCGTGGACCATCCCCGGCAACCGCGCCATCGCCTTCTCCAAGGACGTCACCTATGCCGTCTACGAGGTGACGGAGGCGCCGGCCGATAATTGGGCCAAGGTGGGCGAGCATTTCATCCTCGCCGACAAGCTGGCGGCGGACGTGTTCAAGGCCGCGCGCGTCACCGGCTATGAGCGCCACACGCAGGTCGACCCGACCCATCTCGTCTGCGCCCATCCCTTTGCCGGGGCGGCGGGCACGGACGGCTATTTCGACTTCCCCGTGCCCGTGGTGGCCGGCGACTACGTGACCGACGATGCCGGCACCGGCTTCGTGCACATCGCCCCCGGCCATGGCGCGGACGACTTCAATCTCTACATCGCCGAGAAGCTCGGCGACGTGCCGCACACGGTCGGCCCGGACGGGCGCTATTACGACCATGTGCCGCTGTTCGCCGGCCACCGGGTGATGGACGACAAGGGCCGGGATGGCGACGCCAACGAGGTTGTCATCAAGGCGCTGCTCGCCGCCGACCGGCTGCTGGCGCGCGGCCGGCTGAAGCACCAGTACCCGCACTCGTGGCGCTCCAAGGCGCCGATCATCTTCCGCAACACGCCGCAATGGTTCATCGCGATGGACAAGGACATCGCGGCGAGCGACGGCTCCTCCACGTCCGGCGACACGCTGCGGGCGCGCGCGCTCGGCGGCATCGCGCGCGTCGACTGGGTGCCGGCCTCCGGCCAGAACCGCATCACCGGCATGATCGAGAACCGCCCGGACTGGGTGGTGTCGCGCCAGCGCGCCTGGGGCGTGCCGATCGCCGTGTTCGTGCGCGACGCCGGCGACGGCAATGTCGAGATCCTGCGCGACGAGGCGGTCAACCGGCGCATCGCCGACGCCTTCGCCACCGAGGGGGCGGATGCCTGGTACAAGGACGGCGCCGCCCAGCGCTTCCTCGGCCCGGATCACAGCTCGAACGAATGGCACAAGGTCGACGACATTCTCGACGTCTGGTTCGACAGCGGCTCCACCCACGCCTTCACGCTGGAAGTGCGCGAGGATTTGAAGGTGAACCGCGCGTTCCAGGGCGGGCCGGACCGGGTGATGTATCTGGAAGGCTCGGACCAGCATCGCGGCTGGTTCCACTCCTCGCTCTTGGAGAGCTGCGGCACCCGCGCCCGCCCGCCCTATGACGTGGTGCTGACGCATGGCTTCGTGCTCGACGAGCAGGGCCGCAAGATGTCGAAATCGGTCGGCAACGTCGTCGCCCCGCAGGAGGTGATCAAGTCCTCCGGCGCCGACATCCTGCGCCTGTGGGTGTGCGCCTCCGACTATTCCGACGATCTGCGCATCGGCCCGGAAATCCTCAAGACCACGGTCGAGACCTATCGCAAGCTGCGCAACACGTTGCGCTGGCTGCTGGGCTCGCTGCACCATTACCGCGAGGCCGAGCGCGTCGCCTATGCCGACATGCCGGCGCTGGAGCGCATGGTGCTGCACCGGGTGCATGAACTCGACCGGCAGGTGCGCGAATCCTATGCCGCGTTCGACTTCAAGCGCGTGCACGCGGCGCTGTCCTCCTTCATGACGACCGAGCTGTCCGCCTTCTATTTCGACGTGCGCAAGGACGCGCTCTATTGCGACCCGATCTCCTCGGTGACGCGCCGGGCGTGCCTGACTGTGCTGGACGAGGTGTTCAACCGCCTCGTGCTGTGGCTGGCGCCGATCCTGCCTTTCACGGCCGAGGAGACCTGGCTCGCCCGCTTCCCCTCCGAGACGGATTCGGTGCATCTCCAGCTCTTCCCGCAGACGCCGGCCAAGTGGCGCGACGAGACGCTCGCCGACGAGTGGCGCAAGATCCGGCTGGTGCGCCGCGTGGTGCTCGGCGCGCTGGAAGTGGAGCGCGCCGCCAAGCGCATCGGCTCCAGCCTGGAGGCCGCGCCGGTCATCCATGTCAGCGACGCCAACCTGTTCGCGGCGGTGAGCGCGGTGGATCTGGCGGAGGTATGCATAACCTCCGACGCGCACCTGATGCCGGATGCCGGGCCGAAGGAGGCGTTCCGCCTGCCGGACGTGCCGGGCGTCGCGGTGGTGCCGGCCAAGGCGGTGGGCGAGAAATGCGCCCGCTCCTGGAAGATCTCGCCGCTGGTCGGCAGCGATCCGGAATTCCCCGACGTGACGCCGCGCGACGCCATGGCGCTGCGCGAGCTTGCCAATGCCCGGCGCGCCGCCGAATGACACCGTCGCATCGCGCCCCGTGAGGTTCTCCGCATGAAGCTGCGCCTCGCCGGGCTACGTCTGACCGGGCCGCTCTCGCTCTATGGCGGCGCCTTTGCGCTCGCCGCGCTGATGATCGACCAGGCGTCCAAGCTCGCCGTTCTGCACGGCGTCGATTTCGGCGACGCGGGGATCGTGAGGATCCTGCCCGTCCTCGATTTCGTGCGGGCCTGGAACACGGGCATCAGCTACGGCCTGTTCTCGCAGGGGGCGGATGGCTGGTGGGTGCTGGGCGGGCTCAAACTGGCGGCGGCGGTGCTGTTCTGGTTCTGGCTCGCCCGGGTCGACCGCCGGATCGAGGCGGCGGCGCTCGGCCTGCTGATCGGCGGCGCGCTCGGCAACGCCATCGACCGCCTCGCCTATGGCGCGGTGTTCGACTTTGTGTCGCTGCACGCCTTCGGCTTCTACTGGTACGTGTTCAATCTCTCCGACGTCGCGATTGTTGCCGGTGTCGGACTGCTTCTGTATGACTCTTTCCTGGGCGGCGCCGCAAAATTGCCGTCCTGACATGAAGAGTTGACGCTTCGGGACGCGCGTCATGGGAGGCGGGCGAGCCCGTGCCCGATAGGCCCCGTGTTCTACATGCCCGTGCCCGCGCGACTCCCGACGAGCGGGTCTTTCGCGGCAGAAGCAGGAGATGACCGAATGTCGAGACAACCTCTGACAATGCGCGCCGCCCTGCTTTCCGGCGCCTTCTGCGTGGCTGTTCTGGTCAACGGGAGCCCTGCTTTCGCCCAGGAAGACAATTTCACCGAGCAGTTGCTGACCAATCTCGGCCTCGTCGCCGCGCCGCCGCCGGATATCGATTATCGCGAGCGCGCGCCGCTGGTGGTGCCGCCCACGGGCGAGACGCTGCCGCCCCCGCGCGCGGCCGACGCCATCACCCAGAACCCGAACTGGCCGAAGGACGACGACATCAAGAAGCGCGCCGATGCGCAGAAGGTCGCCAGCAAGCCGACCAGCTTCAACGACCGTGACGCGACCCGCGCCCTCACCCCGGCCGAGATTGCCACCGGCACCAATCCGAACGCCAACAACATCACCACCAAGCCCGGCCTCGTGGCCGAGAACAATGCGCAGCGGCAGGACTGGCTGAAGCCGACCGGCGGCCTCGGCTTCCTCGGCTGGGGCAGCAAGAAGGAAGAGAAGCCGATCGCCTTCGCGGGCGAGCCGGAGCGTCAGACGCTGACCGACCCGCCGGTCGGCTATCAGACGCCGGCATCGAGCGCCGCCTATGGCACGGTTGCCGAGCGTCCCGAGGAGAGCGTCTGGCAGTTGCCGGACTGGTTCGACCGCTCGCAGAAGAACAATACTCGCAACTGACCCGCGGCTGGCCGGCTCCGACACTGCCATCGCAGCTGGCCGCAAGGCCATGGCTTGCCAAAGTATGGCCCGCCCAAACGTGGCCCGCCCGAAGCCATGGCCCACCCAAAGCATGGGCCGCCGCAGGGCGGCAGCCTGCCATGGGACGACGCGCGGCGCACGTGCCGCTGCCGTCTGCCGCCGGTGATGCCTCCCGCGCCGGTGGCGACTCACACGGGAGTGATCCGGCCGGCCGTTTTCATCGCTCGATCTGTGGCACACTCTGCCACACGGCGTGTGTCTCCGGTGGATCGCACCGGGGCTGCGCGCCGTCCCTCGTCTTCCGATCCGCCCGTCTGGTCGCGTCCAGCGCGGGAGACGACGGCAGGCCCGATCCGACGATACGACGCGGGTGGACGCGCCCGCGTGCCCGCGCCGATACCGCTGGCGCCGCTTTCTCATCGCGTCGTTCTTGAGGGCGCTATGAGAAAGCGGCGCCTCAATGCGCCCCCCTCGATGCGCCTCCTCTTGGCGCCTGCGCCGACATGTCCCTATATCAGGGACCCAATACGGATATTGTGACCGGAATGGCGTCTCGAACCCTGTCGACTGGAAAGCTGATGTCCGCCGTGATGCTCATCGCCGCCTCCCTCGCCTCGACCAAGGCCGCCGAGGCGGCGGACGTCGCCGAATTCACCCTCGACAACGGCATGCAGGTCGTCGTCGTGCCCGACCACCGCGCGCCGGTCGTCACCCATATGGTGTGGTACCGGGTCGGCTCGGCCGACGAACAGCCGGGCAAGTCGGGCATCGCCCATTTCCTCGAGCATCTCATGTTCAAGGGCACGCAGAAGCACCCGGCGGGCGAGTTCTCGCAGGTGGTCGGCAAGCTCGGCGGGCAGGAGAACGCCTTCACCTCGCAGGATTACACCGCCTATTTCCAGCGCGTCGCCAAGCCGAGCCTCGGCACGGTGATGGCCTTCGAGGCGGACCGCATGACCGGGCTGGTGCTGACCGACGAGGTCGTGCTGCCCGAGCGCGACGTGGTGCTGGAGGAGCGGCGCATGCGCACCGACAACGATCCGGCATCCCAGCTTTCGGAAGCCGCGCAGGCCGCGATGTACGTGAACCATCCCTACGGCCACCCGATCATCGGCTGGGAAGAGGAGATCAAGCAGCTCAACCGCGAGGACGCGCTGGCCTTCTACCGCCGTTTCTACACCCCGAACAACGCGATCCTCGTGGTGGCCGGCGATGTCGAGCCGGATGAGGTGAAGAAGCTTGCCGAAGAGACCTATGGCAAGGTCGAACGCCGCGCCGAGACCGCCGAACGGCTGCGCCCGAGCGAGCCCACGCCGCGCGCCGCGCGCCGGCTCATCCTCGCCGATGCGCGCGTCGGCCAGCCGAACCTGTCCCGCGCCTATCTCGTGCCGTCCTATCGGCAGGCGAAGGAGGACAGCGTCGCGCTCGACGTGCTGGCGCAGGTGCTGGGCGGCGGCTCGACCGGCCGGCTCTACCGCGACCTCGTGGTCGAGAAGGGCTTGGCGGCCAGCGCCGGCGCCTGGTACCAGTCCACCGCGCTGGATGCCACGCGCTTCGGCATCTCGGCCTCGCCGCGACCTGACGTGACGACCGAGGCGCTGGAGGCCGCGCTCGACGAGGCCATCGCCGCGCTGGCCAAGGACGGCCCGGCGGCGGACGAGCTGGAGCGCGCCAAGACCCGGCTGGTCGCCGATGCCATCTACGCCCAGGACAACCAGGCGACGCTGGCGCGCATCTACGGCGCCGCGCTCACCACCGGATCCACCGTCGAGGACGTGAAGATCTGGCCAGACATGGTCAAGGCGGTCACGGCCGACCAGCTGCGCGACGTTGCCCGCCGCTATCTGGTGCCGGCCCGCGCCGTGACCAGCGAACTTCTGCCCGCCGCGGCGGCCTCCGCCTCGTCCGAACCCGCCGCGCCCGGGGCGCCGGAGAAGCGTTCGTGAACCGCGCGCCACGCGGTTCCGCCCGCGCCGGTGCCCAACCGTCCGTGCGCGCCCGGCTCCGGTCGGGGCTCGGCCTCATCCTTTCCGTTCCCGTCCTTTTCGCCACGGCCTTTTTCATCATGAACATCGCTCTCGCGCCCGCCGCCTCCGCCCAGTCCGACACCACGCGTATCCAGCGCGTGGTGAGCCCGGGCGGCATCGAGGCGTGGTTGGTGCACGACAAGACCCTGCCGCTGGTGGCGATGGAGTTCGCCTTCGTCTCCGGCGCGGCGCAGGACCCGGCGGACAAGCCGGGCATGGCGAGTCTCATGACCTCGCTGCTCGACGAGGGCGCGGGCGACCTCGATTCGCGCAGCTTCCAGGACAAGCTGGCGGAGAAGGCGATCGAGCTGCGCTTCGATGCCTCGCGCGATTCGATCGGCGGCTCACTGCGGACCCTCTCGGAAAATGTCGCGCCGGCCTTCGAGCTGACCCGGCTGGCGGTCAATGCGCCGCGCTTCGACGATGAGGCGGTGGAGCGCATCCGCCAGGGCCAGCTGGCAAGCCTGCGCCGTCGGGCGAACGATCCTTCCACGCTGGCCAGCCTTGGCTGGTCGGCGAGGGCCTTCCCCAACCATCCCTATGGTCGCCCGGTGGCGGGCACGCTGGAGAGCGTTCCCACCATCACCCGCGAGGATCTCGCCGCCTTCGCCAAGCGCACGCTGGCGCGCGACAATCTCAAGATCGCCGTAGTCGGCGACATCACGGCCGAAACGCTGGCCCCGGCACTGGACGCCATGTTCGGCGCGCTGCCGGCCAAGGCCGAGCTGACCCCGGTGCCCGACGTGGTGCCGGAGGGCCTCGGCACAGTGGAGGTGAAGACGCTCGACGTGCCGCAGACCTCGGTGGTGTTCGGCGGCATCGGGCTCAAGCGCAACGACCCGGATTTCATTCCCGCCTTCGTTCTCAACCACATGCTGGGCGGCTCGGCCTTCTCCTCGCGCCTGTTCAAGGAAGTGCGCGAGAAGCGCGGCCTCGCCTATTCGGTCTACAGCCATCTCGCCCCGCTTGACCACGCGGCGCTGATTCTCGGCGGCACCGCGACCAAGAACGAACGGGCGGGCGAGGCCATCGACCTCATCCGCGCCGAATATCTCAAGCTGCTGACCGACGGGCCGAGCGAGGCCGAGCTGGACGACGCCAAGAGCTATCTCATCGGCTCCTTCGCGCTGCGCTTCGACAGCTCCGCCAAGGTTGCCTCGCAGCTTCTGCAGATCCAGATCGACAATCTCGGCATCGATTACATCGACGTGCGCAACCAGCTGGTCTCCGCCGTGACGCTCGATGACGTGAAGCGCGTCGCCGCGCGCCTCAAGGCAAATCCGGCGCTGCTGTTCAGTCTGGTCGGCAAGCCGGCCGGGGTCGTGCCGAACGGCGGTTGATTTCCGCTGTTGACGCTGGGTCACGAATCATGCGGCGACGCCGCAGGATGTTCCCCCCGCGCGGGATCGCCTGCTATAAGAGCCCCCGGTCTTGATATCTCGAATGGAAACGGGGTCCGGCGTGGCGACGCGCCGGTAAGCTGACGGTCTTGTCGGTCCTGGGCGGGAGTAGCTGTATGCGTCGAGCTCACATGCGGAACGGAACTTCGGGTGTCACCGGGCACGGCGCCCGTGGCACGGCCATTCGCCTTCGTGCGGCGCTGGCCGCGACAGGGCTGGCATGGCTGCTGGCGGGCTGCGCCGGTGCCGGCACGGGTGGCGGCAATGGCAATGTCGGCCCGATGGGCGTCGGCGGCACGGATGGCCAGGGTCTGTTCGGGTCGCAGATGCAGACCACGACCGTGGCGTCGTCCGGTACCACCACCTCGACCAATCTCTCGCCGGACGACCCGGTCATCCGCGGCTCGGTGTCTCCCACGCCCAAGACGACGGACAATCCCGATTATTCCTGCCCGCTGGTGCAGGTTCGTGGCGGGGCGGGCTCCTGGCAGGTGACGGAGCCGGCCCGGGGCGAGGAGCCGGCCGGCGTGCGCTACCAGGCGACGCTCGGCCAGTTCGCCCGCGAATGCCGCTACACCTCGCCGGACATGACCATGCGCGTCGGCATCCAGGGCCGCGTGCTGCTGGGCGCCAAGGGCGGCCCGGGCAAGATCAACGTGCCGATCCGCCTCGCTTTGCTGCAGGAAGGGCCCGAGCCGAAGTCGATCTGGACCAAGCTCTATTCGGTGCCGGTCGAAATCGGTCCCAACGTGCTGCAGGTCGATTTCGGCCTCGTCGCGGACGACGTGACCTTCCCGCGCCCCGACGCGGCGACGCTGGACAAGTATGTCGTCTATGTCGGCTTCGATCCGCAGGGCGCCACGGCCGCGGACAAGCCGGCCGCCCGGCCGCGCACCTCGCGGCCGAAGCCGGTGCAGAGCGCGCCCGCCCCCAGTGCGCCCGCCCAGACATCGCGTCCCACCACGGCCCCGTCGGCACCCTCCACGCCCGTGGTACAGCAGGCCCCGATCGAAGCGCCGGCCGCGCCCGTGACGGAGGCCCCCGCGACCCCGGCCGCGCCCGCCGCGCCGCAGGCGGCGTCGGGCAGCGGGCAGAACCAATGGATCGGCGCGCCCGCCCCGGCGACCAACACCTTCTCGCAATAGGCGCGCGCGCGACCGTCGAAGCGCCTTTCCCGACACGGGCGACGCCTCAGGCCGCCGCCCGCCCTACCGGACTCCCGGCCCAGCCCGTCCCGGCTCGACTCTCGTCGACTTAGTTCTCGTCGACTTAGTTCTCGTCGACTTAGTTCTCGTCGACATGGCCGCGGCGGATGCGCCGCACCACCAGCCAGATCAGCAGCGCGACGAGCGGCACCGACATCGCGGTGGCGGTGCCGACGTCGTAATGCAGGCCGGCCGCCTCCGCGCGGGCGTGGATGCCTTCCAAGAGATAATGGATCAGGCTGACCACGTAATAGGAGATGGCGGCGACGGAGAGACCCTCGACCGTCTGCTGCAGCCGCAATTGCTGGCGGGCGCGCTTGTTCATGCTGTGCAGCAGATCGCGGTTCTGCTGCTCCAGTTCGACATCGACGCGCGTGCGCAGGAGGTTGGCGGCGCTGGTGAGCTTGACCGAGAGATTGGCCTGCCGCTGCTCGATCGCCTGGCAGGTGCGCATGGCCGGCTGCAGCCGGCGCAGCAGGAATTGCTGCCAGGTCGGATAGCCTGAAATCGGCCGCTCGCCGATCGCCCGCAGCCGGGCCGAGACGATTTCCTCATAGGCTCGCGTCGCGCCGAAGCGGAACAGCGAGGCGGCGGCATCCGCCTCCAGCGCGGCGGCGAGCGAGGTGAGCGCGCCGAGCAGCTTGTTATTGGCGGCCAGTCCCTCGCTCTCGCGCATTTCGCTGGTCAGCGCGCTGAGCTGCTGCTCGCTGCTGGCGACGGTGGGCGCGAGACGCTGCGCCTCCGGCAGGCCCAGCAGAGCGAGGGTGCGGTAGGTCTCGATCTCCAGCAGACGCTGCACCAGCGCGCCGGCCGCATCCGCCGTCATGCCGCGATCGCGCACGAGGATGCGCACGAAGCCGGACGGGTCCGGCTGGAAATCGGTGGCGATCTCCGCGAAGCCGTCCTCCACATCCGAGCGCGCGAGGCTGGCGCGGTCGAACAGCCGGTCGAGCGCCAGCGCATCGGCGGTGTCGGTGGCGAGGTGCACGTCGACCGCGACCAGCAGCGGGCCGGGCTGGGGCACCTGCGCCAGCATCTCGGCAAGACTGCCGGAGGAGGGGTGGAAGGGAAGCCCGCCATCCACCAGATCCTGCGCCGGCAGTTCCCAGGTATAGGTGGTGAATTCGGCGTGGCGCTCCCAGCGCACCACGGCGCCGCCGAAGGACACGCGATGCTGCTTGGCCTCGCGCGCCGGCGCCGGCTGGCCGCGCGCGGTGCACAGCGCGGCAAAGGCGGCGCGGTCGGCCCCGGCCTGGCTGCGGTCCACCAGGAAGGCGGCATGCAGGATGCGGGCGGGCGTCGCCACCGGCACGAAGGGGCGCGCGTGCAGCTCGGCCAGCACGGTCGCGCGCAGCGGATGGTCGTAGAAGGCGCCGGCGCGCGGCAGCATGGGTTCGCCCTTCGCGAGGATAGTCGACGTCACGGCCTGTGCTCCCTGCTTCAAGGCTTGCCCGCGCAAACGCGGCCTGCGCAGCGGAGCCTCTTCGTGAACCCGGGTTCACCAAACAGGCTCCACTATCGGCTTCACGCATGTCTTCACACGAGCCGGTTCTCGCCTCGCTCGAAAATGCCCTGCGCCATAACGTCCCGGCGACAGCCTTCGCGATCGCCCGCGCGTGCAAACCCACCCGGCGAAACGGGAAAATTTACCCATTTCGACCATGCTACCAAATCGACGCCGTCCCCGTCCGGCCGGGCGGGAACCCGCGGCGACCCCAGTCGGTTGCATGGTGGCGGGGCACTGGCAAGCCCGCCGCGCCGACCTGCCGCAGCAGGACCGGTCACACTCTGTTGCCGATTCGCATCAGCCCGGTCGGGATGCTGGAGCGAATCAAAATACGGTTTGCCTTGCCGATCATGGCAGATGCATGAAGTTGAGCGATATTTCGGGAATCGTGACATGACGCCTGCGCGGGCTTGGTTCTTCAGTTTCGTCGCCGTCCTCACCCTGGCTCTCGCCGCCGCCTTTCCGGGCGCCGCCCTCGCCCAGGCGCGCAAGCCCAACGCGGGCAAGGCGCCGGAGGTGCGGGTCTACCTGCTGCGCGGCCTCGCCAACATCTTCTCGTTCGGCATGGATGATCTCGCCACCAAGCTCAAGGCGCGCGGCATCAAGGCGAGCGTGCACCCCTACACCGACTGGCAGACGCTCAGCACGATGGCCATCGAGGAGGCCACCAAGGGCAAGCGCCGTGCGACGCCGGTGATCATCATCGGCCATTCGCTCGGGGCCGACGCGGCCATCTACATGGGCAACAAGGTCGCCGGTGCCGGCGTGCCGGTGCCGCTGGTCGTCACCTTCGACCCCGTCTCGAACGTCACGTCCTCCGGGCGCATCACCCGCGTGCTGAACTATTATCAGACCGGCGGCGCGGGAAAGCGCGTGGCCGGCCCGCGGGTCGAGAATGTCGACCTCGCCGGCAAGGGGCTGACGCATTTCAACATGGAGAAGGCGTCGGACCTGCACCAGCACGTGATCGCGCTGATCGAGCAGCCCGCGCGCCGCACGCCGCGCCGTCCCCGGCCGATCGCTCCGCCCGCCGCCGCGCCGGTCGCCACCCCCGGCGCGCCGGCCGGAAGTGTCGCACCCACCGCCGCCGCCACGCCTGCGCCGCCGGCGACGGAAACCGCCGCCGCGCCCGCCGCCAGCGCCGTCATTCCCGCCGTGATACGCGCGCCGAACTGAGGCGCGCCGATCGACGATCGGGCGGCCGGCACGCTCTGGCCGGAACCATCAGGCCGGCACGACCGAAAATACCACGAATGTGTGCAGCGCGCCGTCTTCCTCGCGCAGCGAGACATATTCCCCCGGCGCGAAGGCATGGTCGGCGAAGCGGTAGCCGGCCTCGTCATCCTCGCTGGTTCCCTCCTCATAATCGAAGACCCACGTCGCGCCCTGCGCGCCGCCGGCGCGGTGCACGAGATGGCCGCTCTCCGGTGCGTCCGTGCCCCAGAAGCGGGTGACGGTGCAGGCCGCGCGCGCGGCCTTCCAGCTCTCGAGATCGATATGGCCGCGCGCGTCGAGCGGCGCGACGAACTCATAGCCGTGGCGGGCGCTGCCCTCGGGAAAGTCCCTGGAGCGCGCCAGATGCAGGCGGATTCGCTGAAGCGCGGTGGCCGCGACGTCGTTCATGCGTGTCTCCTCGTGTCCGGTCGCCGGAACGGGCCGGCAATGTGCCCGCCCGCCGCGACATGATTAGGCGCGGAGGCCGGCCCTCTTCCTTGATGCGCCGCAAGCCCGTTGGTTCCCCGAGCACCGCGCGAACGACGCGAGGACGGGTCACATTCTGCGATGGTCCAGTTTTTTTACCATAGGAAGCGTGCGCGCTTTTCCCTAGAATGGCTCGAAAGCCAGATGCGCGCCGCCAAGAACACGTCGCCAAGAACACGTCGCCGAGAATACGTCGCCGAGAACACGTCGCCGAGAACGCCCCCGATAACGCTCCCGATAACGCTCCCGAGAGCGCCAGCCGGGAACGAGGAGAAACGCCATGTCCGGTCTCGTCATGCCGGCGCCGAAAGCCGACCTGCTGGCCCGCCGGGCGGAGATCGTCGCGGCGCTGCGCCAGATCGTCCCCGGCGAGGGGGTGATCGATACCGAAACCGAGATGCGCCCTTTCGAGAGCGACGGCGTCACCGCCTATCGCCAGTTGCCGCTCGTGGTCGTGCTGCCCTCCACCACGCAGCAGGTGTCGCAGGTGCTGGCCTATGCCAATGCCAACGGCATCCCCGTGGTGCCGCGCGGGGCGGGCACCTCGCTGTCGGGCGGCGCGCTGCCGCTGGCGGACGGCATCCTGCTCGGCATGGGCAAGTTCAATCGCATTCTCGACATCGATTTCGAAAACCGCACCGTGGTCGCCCAGCCGGGCGTGACCAATCTGGGCATCACCACCGCGGTGGCCGATCACGGATTCTATTACGCGCCCGACCCCTCCTCGCAGATCGCCTGCACCATTGGCGGCAATGTGGGGGAGAATTCCGGCGGCGTGCACTGCCTGAAATACGGCCTCACCACCAATAACGTGCTCGGCGTCGAGATGGTGCTGATCACGGGCGAGATCATCCGCCTGGGCGGCAAGCATCTCGATTCCGGCGGGCTGGACCTGCTGGGCGTCATCGTCGGCTCGGAAGGACTGCTGGGCGTGGTGACGGAAGTCACGGTGCGCATTCTCCGGAAGCCGGAGACGGCGCGCGCGGTGCTGCTCGGCTTCCCCTCCTCGGAGGCGGCGGGCGCCTGCGTCGCCGCCATCATCGCCGCCGGCATCATCCCCGGCGGCATGGAGATGATGGACCGCATGATGGTCCACGCGGCCGAGGCCTTTCTGGGCGCCGGCTACCCGCTCGATGTCGAGGCGCTGCTGATCGTCGAGCTGGACGGGCCGGAGGCGGAGGTGAACCACCTGATCGGCCGCGTCGCGGAGATCGGCAACGGGCTCGGCTGCATGACGCTGCGCGCCTCCACCAGCGAGGCCGAGCGCGTCGCCTTCTGGGCCGGGCGCAAGGCGGCCTTCCCGGCGGTGGGGCGCATCTCGCCGGATTATCTCTGCATGGACGGCACCATTCCGCGCAAGGCGCTGCCGCTGGTGCTGAGCCGCATGGAGGAGATGTCGGTCAAATACGGGCTGCGCTGCGGCAATGTCTTCCATGCCGGCGACGGCAACCTGCATCCGCTCATCTGCTACGACGCCAACACGCCCGGCGAACTCGACAAAGCCGAGGCCTTCGGCGCCGATATCCTGCTCCTGTGCGTCGAGGTGGGCGGCGTGCTGACGGGCGAGCACGGCGTGGGCGTGGAAAAGCGCGACCTCATGCCCTCCATGTTCAACGAGGTCGACCTCGCCCACCAGCAGCGGCTGAAATGCGCCTTCGATCCCGAGGCGCTGCTCAATCCCGGCAAGGTGTTCCCGGTGCTGCACCGCTGCGCCGAACTGGGGCGCATGCATGTGAGCGCCGGCAAGCTGCCCTTCCCCGACATTCCCCGATTCTGAGCTCCCCCATGAACCCGCCCGACAGCACGCTCCTCGTCCGCAACGCCACGGTGCTCGTCACCATGGACGGCGCGCGCCGCGAGATCGCGGGGGGCGGGCTGTTCGCGCGCAACGGGATCATCGAAGCCGTCGGGCCGAGCGAAACCCTGCCCGCAACGGCCGATCGCATCCTCGACCTTGACGACCATGTGGTGCTGCCGGGCCTGGTCAATTGCCATCACCATCTCGACCAGACGCTGACGCGCAACCTGCCGGTCGCGCAGAACGTCAACCTGTTTCGCTGGCTCACCGCGCATTACCGGCGCTGGGCGGCGCGCACGCCGGAAGCCTCGCGCACCGCGACGCTGGTCGGCCTCGCCGAACTGGCGCTGACCGGCTGCACCACCTGCTTCGACCACGCCTATGTGTTCCGCAATGGCTGCACGGTCGACGACCAGATCGCGGCGGCGCGCGAGATCGGCCTGCGCTTCATGGTCTCGCGCGGCTCCATGTCGCTCGGGCAGTCGAGAGGCGGCCTGCCGCCGGACGATTGCGTGGAGGCGGAGGAGGACATCCTTGCCGACAGCGAGCGCGTGATCGCCCGCTATCATGACGCCGCGCCCGGCTCGTTGCTGCAGATCGCGCTCGCGCCCTGCTCGCCCTTCTCGGTGACGCCGGAACTGATGCGCGACAGCGCGACGCTGGCCCGCGCCAAAGGCGTGCGGCTGCACACGCATCTGGCCGAGACCATCGACGAGGAACGCTACACGCTGGCGCGGTTCGGCAAGCGCCCGGTCGCCTATATGGAGGAACTGGGCTGGCTCGGGGAGGATGTGTGGTTCGCCCATGCCGTCCACGTCAACGCGCACGAGATCGGCTGCTTCAAGGGCGCGGAGGTGGGCGTGTGCCATTGCCCGTCCTCCAACATGCGGCTCGCCTCCGGCATCGCGCCGGTGAAGGCCTACCGCCGCGCCGGCGTCAAGGTCGGGCTCGGCGTCGACGGCTCGGCCTCCAATGACGGCAACAACATGCTGGGCGAGGCGCGCCAGGCGATGCTTCTGGCGCGGCTGCAGATCAGCCTGCGCCCGCCCGAGGGCCCCGATACCACGCTGTCCACCTCCGATCCCTCGCGCGATGCCGAGTGGATGACCGCCCGCGAGGCGCTGGAACTGGCAACGCTGGGTGGCGCCGCCGTGCTCGGGCGCAGCGATATCGGCGCGCTGGCGCCGGGCAAATGCGCCGATTTCTTCGCGCTCCGGCTCGACGACGTCGCCTTCGCCGGCGGCCTCGCCGACCCGGTGGCCGCCGCCCTGTTCTGCACGCCCGGCCGCGCCGCCTTCACCGTGGTGCACGGCCGACCGATCGTCGCCCATGGCGAGATCGTCAGCATCGACTTGGCCGCCGTCGTCGCCGAGCACAACCGGCATGCCGCGCGGCTGGCCGCGCTTTCGGAGTGACCCCGCCATGAGTGCCGCTACCGCCGCCATGTCCGGCGATCGCCTGTGCCCGCGCGACGAGGCCGATGTCGCCGAGACCGTGCGCTGGGCCGCGAGCGAGGGCCGCACGCTGGATGTCGCCGGCCGCCGCTCCAAGGCCGCACTCGGCCGCGCCATCCAGACCGATTTCACACTGGAACTCGCCGCGCTGTCCGGCGTCACGCTCTATGAGCCGGAGGAACTGGTGCTGAGCGCGCGGGCGGGCACGCCGGTCGCCGAGATCGCGGCGCTGGTCGCCGGCGCCAACCAGATGATGGCGTTCGAGCCGATGGATTTCGGCCCGCTGCTCGGCCAGAAGGCGGGCGCGGGCACGCTGGGCGGGCTGCTCGCCTGCAACCTCGCCGGCCCGCGGCGCCCGAGCGCCGGTGCGGCGCGCGACCACGCACTCGGCATCCGCGCCGTGTCCGGCCGGGGCGAGGTGTTCAAGGCCGGTGGGCGAGTGGTGAAGAATGTCACCGGCTACGACCTGCCGCGCGGCCTCGCCGGCTCGCATGGCACCTTCGCCGCCTTTACCGAGATCACCATCAAGGTGTTGCCGCGCCCCGAGACGGTGGAGACGCTGCTCATCCTGGGTCTCGACGACGCCGCCGCCGCCGGCGCCATGAGCGCGGCGGTCGGCTCCTATTATGACGTGTCCGGCGCCGCCCATGTGCCGGGGGATGTCGCGCAGACCCTTCCCGCCCTCGCCGGCATCGGTCGCGCCGTCACCGCGCTGCGGCTGGAGGGGGTGCAGCCCTCCATCCTGCACCGGCGCGGCAAGCTGGAGGCGTTGCTGCGCGCGCGGGGCGAACTCGCCTTTCTCGATGCCGACGCCTCGCGGGCGTTCTGGCTGGCAATCCGCGATGTCCTGCCCTTCGCGGCCTCGGGCGGGGGCGAGGTCGGGGGCGAAGTCGGGGGCGAAGTCGGCGGGGCCACCGCGCGGGCGGAGAGGGATGCCCGCGTCATCTGGCGCGTCTCGGTGGCGCCGATGGCGGGGGCGCGGATCGGCGCGGCGGTCCGCACGGTCGGCGGGCGCTGCTTCTATGACTGGGCCGGCGGGCTGGTCTGGATCGAGATGCCTTGCACGGAGCCGCAGGCGTCGCTTGTCCGGCAGGCAGTGAGCGCGGCCGGCGGCGGGCACGCCACGCTGATCCGCGCCGCCGCCCCGGTGCGCGCGGCGCAGGAGGTGTTCCAGCCGCTCGACGCGATCACGGGGGCGCTGGTGAGGCGCATGAAGAGCGGCTTCGACCCGGCGGGGGTGCTCAGCCCCGGCCGCATGTATGCGGGGATGTGAGCGATGCAGACCAACTTCTCCCTGGCCCAGCTCGCCGATCCGCAGATGGCGAGGTCCGAACAGGTGCTGCGCGCCTGCGTGCATTGCGGCTTCTGCACCGCCACCTGCCCGACCTATGTGCTGCTGGGCGACGAGCTGGATTCCCCGCGCGGGCGCATCTACCTCATCAAGGACATGCTGGAAAATGACCGGCCGGCCACGGTCGAGGTCGCCCGGCATGTCGACCGCTGCCTCTCCTGCCTGTCCTGCATGACCACGTGCCCCTCGGGCGTGCATTACATGCACCTGATCGACCACGCCCGCGACCATGTCGAGAAGACCTATGACCGCCCGTGGATCGACAAGTTCACCCGCGCCCTGCTGGCGCGCGTGCTGCCCAGCCGCGCGCTGTTCCGTCTCGCGATCGGCGGGGCGATGCTGGCGCGGCCCTTCGCCTTCCTGTTCGAGGGCGTGCCGGCGCTGCGCCCCCTCGCCGCCATGCTGAAGCTGGCGCCCGCGCGCCCCGCCACGCGCTCGGCGAACGAGGGCGAGCGGCGGTTTGCGGCGAAGGGGCCGCGCCGCGCGCGCGTCGCGCTGCTCGACGGCTGCGCCCAGCCAGTGCTGCGGCCGGATATTGACGATGCCGCGATCCGCCTGCTCACCCGCATGGGCGTGGAGGTCGTGCGTCCCGTCGGCGGGGGCTGCTGCGGCTCGCTCACCCACCACATGGGCAAGGAGGAACTGGCGCTGGCCAATGCGCGCGCCAATGTCGGCGCCTGGTCGCGCGAGATCGAGGGCGAGGAACGCGGAGGGCTGGACGCCATCCTCGTCACCACATCCGGCTGCGGCACCACCATCAAGGATTACGGCCACATGCTGCGCGGCGAACCGGCCTATGCCGCGCGCGCCGCCCGGGTCTCGGCGCTGGCGAAGGATGTGAGCGAGTTCCTCGCGGAGCGGGAACTGCCGGTGCCGGTCATCGCCGCCGGCATCCGCGTCGCCTACCACTCGGCCTGCTCGCTGCAGCACGGCCAGCGCGTGCGCACCGCACCGAAAACCCTGCTGTCGTCGGTCGGCTTCACCGTGCTGGAACCCGCCGAGGGGCACCTGTGCTGCGGATCGGCCGGCACCTACAACATCCTGCAGCCGGAGATTGCCGGGCGCCTGCGCGCGCGCAAGGTCGCCAATATCGAGCGCACGGAGCCGCAGATCATTGCCGCCGGCAATATTGGCTGCATGACGCAGATCGGCGGCGGGACCACGATTCCCGTGGTGCATACGGTCGAGCTACTCGACTGGGCGACCGGCGGACCGCTGCCGGCGGGCCTGCCCTCCCTGTCCGCCGCCGCCTGAAACGCCCCGCCTGTCCGACGCGGCGCGGGCGGGCTATGATCGCACCCCGCATCGCTTCGCCCAGAGGCCCCGATGACACGCCCGCGCCTTCTCGTGCTCTCGCTCGGGGGCACTATCACCATGACCGCCTCGGCGGCGGGCGGCATCGCCCCGACGCTGGGGGCGGCCGAACTCGTGGCCGCGGTGCCCGGGCTGGGCGACGTGGCCGACATCGAGGCGCGCTCGCCGCTGCGCCTGCCCAGCCCCTCGCTCACGCTGGAGCACGTCGTCACCGTGGCGGCGGAAATCCGCATGGGCTTCGGCGCCGGGTTTGACGGCGCCATCGTCATCCAGGGCACCGACACGATCGAGGAAACCGCCTTCGCGCTGGACCTGCTGGTGCCCGGCGATCGCCCTGTCGTGGTGGTCGGCGCCATGCGCGGCCCGCAGCAGGCCGGCGCGGACGGTCCGGCCAACCTGCTCGCCGCCGCCCTTGTCGCCGTCGCTCCCGATGCCCGTGGGCTGGGCGCGCTGGCGGTGCTGAACGACACGATCCACGCCGCCCGCTTCGTCCGCAAGGCGCACACCGCGCTGACCTCGGCCTTCGTCTCCGACAATGGCGGGCCGCTCGGGCTGGTGGCGGAAGGCCGGGCGCGTTTCTTCGCGCGGCTGGCGCCGATCGACCTTCCGGCCCTGCACATCATCCCCGGCGAGTTGCCGCCGGTCGCCCTCGTCAAGATGGCGATGGGCGATGACGGGCGCCTGCTGCGGGCGATTCCCGAGCTGGGCTATGCCGGTCTGGTCATCGAAGGGATGGGCGCGGGCCACGTGCCGGCGCCGCTGGCCGATCTGGTCGGCGAGGTCGCGCTGGCCCTGCCGGTCGCGCTGGCCAGCCGGACGCTGGCCGGCCCGGTCTTCGAGCGCACCTATGGCTATGCCGGCTCGGAGATCGACCTGATCGGCCGCGGCGCCCTGCCGGCCGGGCTGCTCTCCGGGCCGAAGGCGCGCGTGCTGCTCGCCCTCGCCCTGAGGGCCGGCTGGGACCGCGCGGCGATCCGCGCGGCGCTGGCCGCCTATGGCTGAGCGCGCTCAGGACGAGCCGATGACGATGCCGGTGATGAGCACGAGCATGCCGCCGAGCACCACCTGCACGATGGCCGAGGTGAACGGCGTCTCCATATAGCGGGTGCGCACCCAGGCGATGGCGGCGAGTTCAAAGGCGACGACCACGCCGGCCACCGCCGTGGCGGTCCAGAAATCGGGGATGAGATAGGGCAGGGTATGGCCGAGCCCGCCCAGCGTCGTCATCACGCCGCAGGCGATGCCGCGTGGCCAGGGACTGCCGCGGCCGGTGATGGCGCCATCGTCCGACAGCGCCTCGGTGAGGCCCATCGAGATGCCGGCGCCGATGGAGGCGGCGAGGCCGACAAGGAAGGCCGCCCAGGAATCCTGCGTGGCGAAGGCCGCCGCGAAGATCGGCGCCAGCGTGGAGATCGACCCGTCGATCAGCCCGGCAAGGCCCGGCTGCACGATCTGCAGCACGAAGATGCGATGGGCGGCCTCGTCCTCGCTCTGCCGCGCGCCGCTGGCCTCGATCTGCCCGCCGAGATCCTGCGCCAGCTTCTCGTGCCGGCTCTCCGCCTCGGCAAGATCGGCGAGCAGCTGGCGCGTATCGGCATCGCGGGCGCGCGCGGCTGCCTTGATGTAGAATTGCTCAGCCTCGTATTCCATCATCTCGGCCTGCTGGCGCACGCTGTCGATGCGCAGCGTCTCCAGCAGCCAGATCGGGTTGCGCTTGAGAAAGCCCTTCACGTCCTGCCGGGTGATGTAGGGCAGCGCGCCGCCGAATTTCGTCTTGTACAGCTCGTGCAGCGCATGCCGATGGCCGTGCTCCTCCTCCGCCATGCGCTCGAACATCGCGGCCGTGGCCGGATAATCGGCGCGCAGCCGGCCGGCGAACTGGAGGTAGATGCGCGCATCCTCCTCCTCGTTGGAAATGGCGAGGGCGAGGATCTCGGCCTCGGTCAGGTCGGCAAAGCGTTTCATCGGCAGCACTCGCGATCAGATTAGAATAACTCTAATCTCATGCCGGCCACCTGTCGATTGACTGTCCGGACGCGCCGCCATGCGTTTCGCGCAGGGGTCTCCGCCCGCCAAACGAAACGGGGCGCCCGAAGGCGCCCCGCTGGATGATGCATGATGCGTCAGGAACGCGCGCGGCCGATCACTCGGCGGCGTCGCCTTCCTTGTCGGCGTCCTTGCTGCCCTTCGCCTCGAGGTCCTCGCCGGTCGCCTGGTCGACGACCTTCATGGACAGGCGGGTCTTGCCGCGCTCGTCGAAGCCCAGCAGCTTGACCTTGACCTTCTCGCCTTCCTTGACCACGTCGGACGGCTTGGACACGCGCTCCTTGGCGAGCTGCGAGACGTGCACGAGCCCGTCCTTGGCGCCGAAGAAGTTCACGAAGGCGCCGAAATCGACGACCTTGACGACGGTGCCATCATAGATCTGGCCGATCTCCGGCTCGGAGGCGATGGACTTGATCCAGTTGAGCGCCGCCTTGATCGATTCGCCCGAGGCCGAAGCCACCTTCACGGTGCCGTCATCCTCGATGTTGATCTTGGCGCCGGTCTTCTCGACGATCTCGCGGATGACCTTGCCGCCGGAGCCGATGACTTCGCGGATCTTGTCGACCGGGATCTGGATCACCTCGATGCGCGGGGCATGTTCGCCGAGCTCGGCGCGGGCGCCGGTGAGCGACTTGGCCATCTCGCCGAGAATATGCGCGCGGCCATCCTTCGCCTGGGCGAGGGCGACCTGCATGATCTCCTCGGTGATGCCGGCGATCTTGATGTCCATCTGCAGGGCGGTGACGCCCTTGTCGGTGCCGGCCACCTTGAAGTCCATGTCGCCGAGGTGATCCTCGTCGCCGAGGATGTCGGAGAGCACGGCGAACTTCTCACCCTCGAGGATGAGGCCCATGGCAATGCCCGCCACCGGACGGCGCAGCGGCACGCCGGCATCCATCAGCGCCAGCGAGGTGCCGCAGACGGTCGCCATGGAGGAGGAGCCGTTCGACTCCAGGATCTCCGACACGGCGCGCAGCGTGTAGGGGAACTCATGCGCGGGCGGCAGGATCGGGCGGATGGCGCGCCAGGCGAGCTTGCCGTGGCCGATCTCGCGGCGGCCGGGCGAACCCATGCGGCCGGTCTCGCCAACCGAGAAGGGGGGGAAGTTGTAGTGCAGCAGGAAGCGCTCCTTGTAGGTGCCTTCCAGGCTGTCGATGAACTGCTCGTCCTCGCCGGTGCCGAGCGTGGCGACCACGAGGGCCTGCGTCTCGCCGCGGGTGAACAGCGCCGAGCCGTGGGCGCGCGGCAGCACGCTGGCTTCGGCGACGATCGGGCGGACCGTCTTGGTGTCGCGGCCGTCGATGCGCACGCCATCGTCGAGGATGGTCCAGCGCACGATCTTGGCTTCGAGCCCCTTGAGGACCTCGGAGAGCACCTGACCGTCCGGAACCGGCTGGCCTTCGGCCGCCAGCGCGGCGTAATGCGCCTTCGCCTTCGCCTTGGCCGCGCCGACCGCGTCATAGCGATCCTGCTTGCGGGCGATCTTGTAGGCGGCGCGCAGGTCCTGCTCGATCAGGCCGCGCAGTTCGGCTTCGAGCGCCGAATGGTCCGGAGCGACGAAATCGCGCGGTTCCTTGGCGGCCTTCTCGGCGAGGCGGATGATGGCCTCGATCACCGGCTGGAAGTGGCGGTGGCCGAACATGACCGCGCCGAGCATCACTTCCTCGGACAGTTCCTTGGCCTCGGACTCCACCATCAGCACGGCGTCGGCGGTGCCGGCGACCACGAGGTCGAGCGCCGATTCCTTCAGCTCGTCGCTGGTCGGATTGAGCACGTATTCATTGTCGATGAAGCCGACCCGGGCGCCGCCCACCGGGCCCATGAAGGGCACGCCGGAGAGGGTGAGCGCGGCGGACGAGGCGACCAGCGCGACGATGTCGGGATCGTTCTCGAGGTCGTGCGACAGCACGGTGATGACGACCTGGGTGTCGTTCTTGTAGCCGTCGGCGAAGAGCGGGCGGATCGGGCGGTCGATGAGGCGGGAGACCAGCGTCTCCTTCTCGCTCGGGCGCCCTTCGCGCTTGAAATAGCCACCGGGAATGCGACCGGCCGCGTAGGCCTTTTCCTGGTAGTTGACGGTCAGCGGGAAGAAGTCCTGGCCGGGCTTGGGCGCCTTGGCGGAGACGGCGGTGGCGAGGACGGTGGTGTCGCCATAGGTCGCGAGCACGGCGCCGTCAGCCTGGCGCGCCATGCGGCCGGTCTCGAGAACGAGCGTGCGCCCGCCCCAGTCGAGTTCCTCGCGGTGAATATCGAACATGTCTGTCTCTGGCTTTCCGAAGCGGGGCCATGGGCAAGACGGCGAGAGGCTCGGGCACGTGCCCCGAGCCTCCGGCGATCCTGCCATGGCGCGCCGCTTCTCATCGGTCGCGGCGAGCCCCATGCCCGCCGCTCTTGCGGTATCGGCGCGGGCGGACCATCCGCTGCACCGTCTTCCGGAGCCTGTTCCGCAAGGGCCGAGGGGCACCTGCCGCGAACACGCTCCACGTCATCCTGCAGGTGCCTGCCCGTCGGTCCGGCCTTCCGGTCGGCAAGCAGGGCGCCCATGCGCACGAGGCCCGCACCGTCGCGGTGCGAGCCTCGCGTCGAAGGTCAGCGGCGGATGCCCAGCCGCGCGATCAGCGACTTGTAGCGGGCTTCCTCGGTCTTCTTGAGATAGTCGAGGAGGCCGCGACGGGCCGAGACCATCTTGAGCAGGCCGCGGCGGGAATGATTGTCCTTCGCGTGGCCCTTGAAGTGCCCGGTGAGGTTGGCGATGCGCTCGGTGAGGATCGCGACCTGCACCTCGGCCGAACCGGTATCGCCCGGCTTGGTGGCGTATTCCTGGATGAGCGCCTGCTTGCGCTCGGCAGTGATCGACATCGGATCGTCCTTTCGATTCTGACGGTGAAAGTGGCGAACGCCGCGGCAGATCCCTCCGGGATCTCGTGCCGCTCTCGTTCGCCGGTTCCGCAGTTCGGCCGGGCCGGGATGTCGTCCAGCGCGGTCGAAGGATTGCGGATCGCGCGGACAAGGGTCCGCGACGCGGGCGCAAGATACACGAAAACGCCAATCTGGCTAGCGTCAACTGTGCCAGGCGCCGCGCCGGCCGCGCCGGCCGCGGCGGGGATGACGACGCCCGGCGCGCGCCCACGCGCCGGGCGAGCCGCCTACTTGCCCGAATGGAAGATCCGCTTGGGGTGGATCTCCCCGGCCTCGGCCTCGCCGAGCGCGACGAGGCGCCCGCCGGCGGTGATCGCCACCGGTCCCTCGAGGATCGGCGCGTCGCGGCCGCGCAGGATGATCGGCTGGCCATGAACGAGCCGCGCGGCATCGGCCGGCGAGACGCGCAGCGAGGGCAGCGTATCGAGGCCGATCGACACCGGGCGCAGCGCCTGCATGGGCGCGGCATCGTCCATCGCCTCGGAAATCGCGCGCAGCGTCGCCAGCGGCACGAGTTCCTCCTCGGCGAAGGTGCCCACGCGGGTGCGGCGCAGGGCCGAGATATGGCCGCGCGTGCCCAGCCGCTGGCCCATGTCGCGGGCCAGCGAGCGTACATAGGTGCCCTTGCCGCACTCGGTCTCGAACACCGCGTGGTCGGCGTCCGGCATCTCCACAAGGTCGAGCGAGTGGACGATGACGGTGCGCGCGACCAGTTCCACCTCGATGCCTTCGCGGGCGAGGTCATAGGCGCGCTCGCCATTGATCTTCAGTGCCGAGAACTGCGGCGGCACCTGCTCGATCTCGCCACGGAACTCGTCGAGGATCGACAGGATGGCCTCACGCGAGGGGCGTTCGTCGGCGGTCGCGATCGCCTTGCCCTCGCTGTCGTCGGTGTCGGTCTGCACGCCCCAGCGGACGGTGAAGCGATAGACCTTGCGGCCTTCCATCACGAAGGGAACCGTCTTGGTGGCTTCGCCCAGCGCGATGGGCAGGCAGCCGGAGGCGAGCGGATCGAGCGTGCCGGCATGGCCCGCCTTCTTGGCCTGGAACAGCCATTTCACCGCGCCCACCGCCTGGGTGGAGGTCATGCCGACCGGCTTGTCGAGCAGCACCCAGCCGTCAAGGTCGCGCTTGGGGCGGCGCTTGCGCTCCGGCGCCGCGCGCGGGGCGGGCGCCCGCTCGGCAGCGGTCTCGTCGCCGGCGTCGACGCGCGGCGCCGGATCCATCGGAACCTCGTCAATCGGCGCCTGCTGGGCGAAAGGGGCGTTCATCGGGCGTCCTCGTGGTCGTTCTGGCCGTCGTCGTTCTTGTCGTCGTCATTCCTGTCGAGATCGCGCTGCACTTGCGGCGAGCGCAGCAAGGCGTCGATGCGCCCTCCCTCCTCGAAGGACGTGTCGATGCGGAAGCGCAGTTCGGGCACGAATTTCAGCTCGACCCGGCGCGCGATCTCCCCGCGCAGCGGCTTGGCATTGGTCGCCAGCGCCTCGATCGCCGCCTTCGGGTCCTTGCCGCCGAGCGGCATGACGAAACAGGTGGCGATCTTGAGGTCCGGGCTCATCCGCACCTCGGGAACGGTGATCAGCACCTTGGACAGCGCCGGATCCGCGACATCGCCCCGCGCCAGAATATCGGCGAGGGCATGGCGCACCAGTTCGCCCACGCGCAACTGGCGCTGGCTCGGGCCTGCGCCCGAGCTCGCTTTGTTCTTCATGATTCACAAACCTTCAAGGCCCCCGCCGGTGAACCGGATCGATGGGGCCGGCCTCGACCGGAGCGAGCGGGCTTGGACCGCTCGCTCCCGTGGAAAATCCGCGCCCGGCCGACGGCGTATGCCGAGCCTGCGCGGGGCGCGCGCTTCCCGCGCACGGGAAGCGGCAGGGCGGCGCGCGTCAGAGCGTGCGCTGCACGACCTCGACGCGGTAGCACTCGATGGTGTCGCCCGCGCGCATGTCCTGGTAGTTCTCGAAGGACATGCCGCACTCCTGGCCCGACTGCACGACGTTGACCGCATCCTTGAAGCGGTTGAGCGTCGACAGCTTGCCTTCGTGGATCACCACGTTGTCGCGGATCAGGCGGACATGCTGGCCGCGCTCGACCGTGCCGTCGGTGACCAGGCAGCCGGCGACCTTGCCGACCTTGGAGACCGCGAAGATCTCCTTGATCACGGCATTGCCGAGCATGGTCTCGCGGTTGATCGGCGCGAGCAGGCCACCCATCGCCGCCTTCACGTCATCCACCAGGTCGTAGATGATGTTGTACTGGCGGATCTCGATGCCGGCACGCTCGGCCGCGTCGCGGGCTTCCTTGTTGGCACGCACGTTGAACGCGATGATCGCCGCGCCCGCCGTCTCGGCCAGCGTCACGTCGCTCTCGTTCACGCCGCCCGCGCCGGAATGGATGATGCGGGCCTGCACTTCGTCGGTGCCGAGCTTCTCCAGCGAGGAGATGATCGCCTCGACAGAGCCGGACACGTCACCCTTGATGATGAGCGGGAATTCCTTCCGGCCGGTGGTCTTGGCCTGGCTCATCATCTGCTCCAGCGAGCCGCGGATGGTGGCGGAACGGGCCGCCGCCTTCTCGCGCTTCTGGCGCTGGCGATAGTCGGTGATCTCGCGGGCGCGGGCCTCGTTCTCCACCACGGCGAGACGGTCGCCCGCCTCCGGCGTGCTGTTGAAGCCGAGTACCTCGACCGGGAAGGACGGGCCCGCCGCGGTGACGTTGGCGCCCTTGTCGTCGATCAGCGCGCGCACGCGGCCGAATTCCGCGCCGGCGACCACGATGTCGCCGACATGCAGCGTGCCGCGCTGCACCAGCACGGTCGCCACCGGACCGCGGCCCCGATCGAGCTTGGCTTCGATGACCGTGCCTTCCGCGACGCGGTGCGGGTTGGCCTTGAGGTCGAGCACTTCCGCCTGCAGGGTGATGGCTTCCAGCAGCTTGTCGAGGTTGGTCTGCGCCTTGGCCGACACTTCCACTTCGAGCGTGTCGCCGCCGAGACTTTCGACCTGGACCTCGTATTGCAGCAGCTCGGTGCGCACGCGCTCCGGCTTCGCATCGGGCTTGTCGACCTTGTTGATCGCCACGATCAGCGGCACCTTGGCGGCGCGGGCGTGGTTGATCGCCTCGATCGTCTGCGGCATGACGCCGTCATCGGCCGCCACGACCAGCACCACGATATCCGTCACCTTGGCGCCGCGGGCGCGCATGGCGGTGAACGCCGCATGGCCGGGCGTGTCGATGAAGGTGATCTTGCCGCCGAGCGGCGATGTCACCTGATAGGCCCCGATATGCTGGGTGATGCCACCGGCCTCGCCGGAGACGACGTTGGCCTTGCGGATGGCGTCGAGCAGCGAGGTCTTGCCGTGGTCGACATGGCCCATGATGGTGACGACCGGGGGACGCGACTCCAGATCCTCGTCGGTGTCGGCCGTGTCGAACAGGCCTTCCTCGACGTCGGATTCGGCGACGCGGCGCACGGTGTGGCCGAGTTCCTCGGCCAGCAGCTGGGCGGTATCGGCGTCGATCACGTCGGTGATCTTCACCATCTGGCCCTGCTTCATCAGCAGGCGGATGACGTCGACCGCGCGCTCGGCCATGCGGTTGGCGAGTTCCTGGATGGAAATCGTCTCCGGGACCGTGACCTCGCGGGCGATCTTTTCCTTGGTCTCGACATGGCGATGGCCGCTCATGCGCTGGGTGCGGCGGCGGAACGAGGCCACCGAACGCTGGCGCTCGTCATCACCCGACTGGGCGGTGACGACGGTCAGGCGGCCGCGGCTCTTCTCAGGCCCGGCAGCCGGACGGGTCGGCTTGGCGGGGACGGCGGGACGGGCGGGCGCGCCACCGGGACCACGGCGAACCGGACGGCGATCGTCTTCCTCGGCATCCATGGCCGGGTTGCTGCGCGGCGTCGCCACGCGCGGCGCACCCGCCGGGGTGGTGGCGGTCGGCGCGGGCGTGGTCGTGCGCGGACCGGACGAACCGGGACGCGAGGCGGCCGGGGCAGACGCCCCCCCGCGCGGCGCCGAGGCCGGCGCAGCTCCCTGCGACGACGCAGCCGCGCCGGCATGACCGGGGTTTTCCTCGCCGAAGCGCTTGCGCGCCTCCTGCTCGGACTTGCGCTTGGCTTCTTCCTCGAAGGCGCGGCGGGCCTCTTCCTCACGCTTGCGCGCTTCGGCGGCCTCGCGCTCGATCTTCTCGCGCGCCTCGCGCTCGGCGCGGCGAACGGCTTCTTCCTCGGCGCGGCGGCGCTCCTCGACCTCGCGCAGGCGGGCGTCCTGCAGCGCGGCGGTACGGGCGCGGGCCTCTTCCTCGGTCAGCGAGCGCAGCACCACGCCGCCCGGGCGCGAGCCCTGCGGCGCCGGGCGCGGGCCCGACAGATTGGCGTTGGGCGAGGGCTGGGTGCGCAGCGGCGGGCGGCTCTGCACGTTGCTGGGCGCGGGGCGCGGAGCCTGCGTCTGGGCGGACGGTCCCGGAGAAGAGGGTGCCGGCGACGCGGCCTGCGGCGCCTCGGGCTTGTCGCCCGGGCCGAGGACACGGCGCTTCACCTTCTCCACCACGACGGACTTGGACCGCCCATGGCTGAAGCTCTGGCGGACGACGCCCTGCTCGACAGGTCGCTTGAGCGTGAGGGTCTTCCCCCCCTGGCCAGTACCCTGGCCAACGCCCACCGTCTTCTCGCCCGGGTTCTTCGTATCGGTCATTCGATATCCGTTCCTGTGCATCCCCGCCCCTTGCGGGAATGCGTCACCTGCGGTCCGCCGGCCTCAATGCGGGGCTCTCAAGGTTCAGATGGAAACACCTGATCGACGAGAAAATGCTCCAGCTCATTGAGACTGAAGCATTTTCTCGTCGCCCGGATGGTTCCATCCGAACGCTGAACTGCCCTTAGTCGGCGTACCAGCCTTCAAGTCGTCTGACACGCGCGAGAAAGCCCGCGCTGGTCGGATGCGCAAGCAGCGCAGCATGTACCACATTTGCCCGCCCTAGCGCCAAGTCCAATTGCACGCCGGGGAAGGCATCGATGCGGGCGATCTTGCGTCCGCCCGCCTCAACGATGCGCCGGGCCAGTCCGTCGAGCTTGCCGGCCCCGTCGGGAGCGGCGTCGCGGGCATGGACCAGCACGGCGACCTTTCCGCCCGTGAGGGCGTCGATCACCTTCATGTTGCCCGTCACCACCTGCCCCGCCTTGTTGGCGAGGGCGAGGGCGCCGAGCGCGTCCTTCTCGAGCAGGTGCCCGACCAGCTCCGGCAGCGCCGGATCGGCGCGGCCCTTGCCGCGGAAGGCACGCCCGAAGGCCTTCCTCTTCATCGCCTCGACCACCGCGCCGCGCCGGGCCGTGACCCAGGCGCCACGCCCGGGGAGCCGGGCCGCGATGTCCGGCACCACGAGACCATCGGGGCCCACCACGAAGCGGATGAGTTCCCCCACCGGCTTCACGGTGCGCGTGGCGAGGCAGAGCCGCGTCAGCGCCCGACGGACCGTCTCCGGTCCCTCGTCGGTCTCCACGGCATCGACCTCGGCGGCCGGAGCGTCACCGGGCCCTTCGCCCGCGACGTCCACCGACGAGTCCACCCCGACAGAGGCCGCGGTGTCGCTGGCGGGGACCGACGCGGACATGTCCGCCTCCGCCCCGGCCGATGCCGCTTCTGCCTGCACGGGTGCCACGCTCCTGCTCACCAGCCTCGGACCTCAGGGACCAGACCCCGCGCCTCAGGCGCGGGTCTCGTCCGCCTCGACCTCGGCTTCGGCTTCTTCCTCGCCTTCCTCGGCGACGACCTCGTCGGCCTCGATCCAGCCGGCCTTCACGCGGGCCTGCATGATCAGCGCCTCGGCATCCTCGCGCGACAGCTGGAAACCTTCCAGCGCACCGGAGATGCGCACGGTCTCGCCATCCTTGCGCTCGGTCCAGCCGGTGAGATCATCGGTGGCACAGCCGGCGAGATCCTCGACCGTCTTGATGTCGTTCTCACCGAACGCCACCAGCATGGGCGAGGTCACGCCCGGCACGTCGCGCAGTTCATCGGCGACGCCGAGCTCGCGGCGGCGGGCGTCGAAATCCGCCTCGACCTGCGCCAGATGGTTCAGCGCGCGGTTCTGCAGTTCCTGCGCCGTGTCCTCGTCGAAGCCCTCGATGGAGGCGAGTTCGTTGACCGGGACATAGGCGATCTCCTCGACATTCGAGAAGCCTTCCGAGGCCAGAAGCTGGCCCATCATCTCGTCGAGGTCGAGTGCCTCGGCGAAGATCTTCGAGCGCTCGGCGAATTCCTTCTGCCGCCGCTCGCTCTCTTCCGCTTCCGTCATGATGTCGATGTCCCAGCCTGTAAGCTGGGACGCAAGGCGGACATTCTGACCGCGGCGGCCGATCGCCAGGCTTAACTGGGCATCCGGGACCACGACTTCAATACGCTCGCGGTCCTCGTCAAGCACGACCTTGACCACTTCGGCCGGGGCGAGGGCGTTGACGATGAAGGTGGCGACGTCGTCCGACCACGGAATGATGTCGATCTTCTCGCCCTGCAGCTCGTTCACCACGGCCTGCACGCGCGAGCCGCGCATGCCGACGCAGGCGCCGACCGGATCGACCGAGGAATCGCGCGAGGTCACGGCGATCTTGGCACGCGAGCCCGGATCGCGGGCCACGGCCTTGATCTCGACGATGCCGTCATAGATTTCCGGCACTTCCTGCGCGAACAGCTTCGACATGAACTGGGGATGGGTGCGCGACAGGAAGATCTGCGGGCCGCGCAGTTCGCGGCGCACGTCATAGACATAGGCGCGGATGCGGTCGCCGACCTTGAACACTTCGCGCGGCAGCAATTCGTCGCGGCGCAGCGAGGCTTCGCCCTTGCCGAGGTCCACGACCACGTTGCCATATTCGACGCGCTTGACCGCGCCGTTGATGACCTCGCCGATGCGGTCCTTGAATTCCTCGTATTGCCGGTCGCGCTCGGCCTCGCGCACCTTCTGCACGATCACCTGCTTGGCGGACTGCGCGGCGATGCGGCCGAAGTCGAAGGGCGGCAGCGTGTCGGCGATGGTGTCGCCGACCTGCGCCGCCGGATTGTGCCGGCGGGCGGAGACGATCTCGATTTCGGTGGACGGGTTGTCCACCTGGTCGACGACCAGCAGATGGCGGGCGAGGCGCAGCTCGCCGGTACGCGCATTGATCTCGGCGTGGATGTCGGTCTCGGCGCCGTAGCGCGAGCGGGCCGCCTTGGCGATCGCATCTTCCATGGCGGCGATGACGATGCTCCGGTCGATCGATTTCTCCCGCGCGACCGCGTCGGCGATCTGCAGGAGTTCGAGCCGGTTTGCGCTGACCACTGCCATCAGTGGATCTCCTTCGCGGTGGATGTGCGTTTGGCGTTGGACTTCTTGCCGGGCTTCGCCGCGCCCTTGGGCTTCAGCATCGCCTTGGCCTTCGGCTTGCCGCGGACGGGCATCTTCTTCGGCGGCACGACGCGGACGGCGACCGCCTCGCCGGCGTCCACCTCGTCGCCGTCGTCCTCGCCGTCGAGAGGGGCGTCGCCCAGATCGGCGGTGTCGATATCGTCCTCGTCGATCCCGGCGCCCTCGCGCAGCGCCTTGTCGCGGCGCAGGGCCTCGCGGATCAGCGCTTCGGTCATGACGAGGCGCGCCTCGCCGATATCGGCGATCGGCAGCGTCGCCGTGTCGGGCGTCCCGGCCGGCGCGTCGGGCAGGCGAACCAGCGCCGTACCCTCCTTCGCGCCGATCAGCAGGCCGCGGAAGCGCTTGCGCCCCTCCACCGGCACGGCCATTTCGACCTTCACCTCATGGCCGGCCCAGCGCTCGAAATCGGAGATGCGCACCAGCGGCCGGTCGATGCCGGGCGAGGACATTTCGAGGTTGTAGGCACCGGAAATCGGGTCCTCGACATCGAGCACGGGCGAGATGGCGCGGCTGGCAGCCTCGCATTCCTCGATGCCGAAGCCGCCATCCGGCCGTTCGGCCATGATCTGCAGCGTCGGCGAATGGCCACCGGTGATCTTCACCCGCACCAGCCGGAAGCCGAGACCTTCCAGCACCGGGCCGACGATGCCGGCGACACGCGCGGCCGGCCCGGCCTCGGTCACCAGGCGGGGTTCGTCAAGGCGGGGTTCGCCGGCACCGCTGGCCGGCGCGACGATCTCTTCAGCGGGGTGATTGTCTTGTTCGCTCATCCGTCCTGCCCGGACCCACACGGCCCGTAATGCAAAAAGAGCGGGCTCCGGTGGCGGAACCCACTCTCAACCGACCAGATAGTCGCTATGAGAATTAGTGAATGACCGTCTTATACATCCAAATGACGGACCGGCGCAAGCCGAGCGACGGCCGAGTGGCGGCCGGGGTGCGGCGGGCGGTTCCCCCGCTTGCCGGCAGCGGCGCTCCATCGCATAAGCGGGCCATGCCCGAGAGCCGCCTTCCCCGCCTTGAATCCCCTGTTCTCACCGAGCGCGCGCCCGCCAAGGTGAACCTGTCGCTGCGCGTGCTCGGCCGGCGCGCGGATGGTTATCACGAATTGTCGAGCGTGGTGGCTTTTGCCGGCGCGGGCGACCGGCTGACGCTGCAGCCGGGCGAGACTCTGACGCTGGACCTCGCCGGGCCGGGCGCCGCAATCCTTGCAGCGGGCGGCGACAACCTGGTGCTGCGGGCGGCGCGAGAACTCGGCCTGCGCATTCCCGGCCTTCGCACGGGACGATTCAGCCTCGACAAGCGCCTGCCGGTCGCGGCGGGCATTGGCGGCGGATCGGCGGACGCGGCCGCCGCGCTGCGGCTGCTGGCGCGGGCGAACGGCCTGCCACGGGGCGATGACCGCCTGTTCGCCGCCGCGCTGGCCACCGGCTCGGACGTGCCGGCCTGCCTGTACAGCCGAAGCTGCGTGATGGCCGGGCGCGGCGAGGCGCTCACCCCGCTCGCCCTGCCCCGGTTCGGCGCGCTGCTGGTCAATCCGCGCGTGCCGGTGGCCACCGCCGACGTGTTTCGCGCCCTCGGCCTCGCGCCGGGCGCGCAGCTTGGCGCCGCCGCGCCCGTCCCCGCCTTTGCCGGGCGGGGGCCGGCGCTTTTCTGGCTCGCGGGCGAGCCCAACGACCTGGAGGCGCCCGCCCGGCGCCTCGCCCCGGTGCTGGACGAGGTGGACGCGGCGCTGCGCGCGACCCCGGACGCGGGTCTCGTGCGCATGTCGGGCTCGGGCGCGACGATGTTCGCGCTCTATCCCGACTGCCGCGCCGCCGCGCGCGCCGGCAAACAGGTGGCTGGCGCTCATCCTGCATGGTGGGTGAAGCCGACCGTGCTCGGCTGAGGGAACGCGATGCACACCGCCCTGCTCTTCGCCCTCGCCGCCCTGCTCGAAATCGCCGGCTGCTTCGCCTTCTGGGCGGTGGTGCGCAGCGGGGCGAGCGCGCTGTGGCTGGCGCCGGGCACGGTCAGCCTGATTGCCTTTGCCGGCGTGCTGACGCAGGTGGACGCGCCGCTGGCCGGACGCGCCTTCGCGGCCTATGGCGGGATCTATGTCGCCGCGTCGCTGGTCTGGCTGTGGCAGGTGGAGGGCTTCCGGCCCGACCGCTGGGACATGCTGGGCGGCGCGGTCTGCCTCGCCGGCGCCGCCATCGTGGTGTTCGGCCCGCGCGGCTAGAGCATTTTCGAGCGAAGTGGATTCCGGTTCGCGTGAAGAAAATACGTCAGAACAATAACCTAGAGCTTTTTCGGTGAACCGGAATTCACCGGAAAAGCTCTAGAGAACCCGCTCCAGCGCCGCCGCGACACGGCGCTTCACCTCGTCCTTGGCCGGTTCGGATGCCTTGAAGATGGCGGCGAAGCGGAAGAATTCCAGCACGCGGAAATCATGCACGTTGGGGCGGATCAGGATATCCGGCGCGCCGTTCTTCAGCTTCTCGCCGACGATCGAGGAGGCCATGATCTGCAGCGTGGCGAACATCGCCTCGAACGGCGCCGGCATGCCGCGCATTTCCGTGCCATGGCCGCCGGTAATGTCGACCGCCAGCACGATATCGGCCTTGGCGCGCAGCAGGTCGAAGGGCAGCGGGTTGACCGCCCCGCCATCGACCAGCGTGTGCCCGCCATGCTGGACCGGGCGCATCAGCCCGGGAATGGCCAGCGAGGCCGCCACCGCCGGGCGGATCGGGCCCTGTTCGAACATGCGCTCGCAGCGGCCCCAGTAGTCGGTCGCCACCACCTGCAGCGGAATGCCAAGCTCCTCGAAGGTCTCGGGCACGATGTCGGGCAGGAAGCCCGCGATCATCTGCTCGGCATCGATCAGCACGGGATTGCCGAGCCCGGCGAACAGATGGGAAATGCGCCCCACCCGGGCCGCCAGCAGGCGGCGCATCACTTCGCCGCGATTGCGCAGCGTGTGGGCGACCAGCTGGCGCAGCTCGCGGGCGGGCATGCCGGCGGCATAGACGCTGGCGAACAGCGCGCCGATGGAAGCGCCCGCCAGCGCCACCGGCTTCACGCCGAGATCGTCCAGCGCCTCCAGCACGAGAACATGCGAGAGGCCGCGCGCCCCGCCCGAGCCGAGCGCCACCGCGAGGCGCGGCCCCGGCGCGGGCGTGAAGCGGCTGTGCTCGCCGGAGACGACGATGCCGTCAGGGGCCGGCGCCGCGCGGGGAGAGCGGCGGGTCTTCGGTGTCGCGGAGAGATCGGGGGCTGCCACGAGGTCGTTCATGATGCTTCCTGTCCCGCCCCTGACTGGCTCGCGACCGCGGCATTTGTTGGGAAATGCTGCGGCGCACGCTCTATCTGGTGTCGCTCCCCAGCGCGCGCCAGGCGATATCGCGACGATAGAAGCCTTCCGGCCAGTCGATCAGCGCCGCGCCGTCATAGGCGCGCTCGCGCGCCTCGGCCACATTGCCGCCAATGGCCGCGATGTTGAGCACGCGCCCGCCATTGGCGAGAATCGCCGCGCCCTCGCGCCGTGTCCCGGCGTGGAACACCTTCACGCCGGGAACGCTCTCCGCCGCGCCGATGCCCGAGATGCGCGAGCCCTTGGAATAGCTGCCGGGATAGCCGCGCGCCGCCATGACCACGGTGATGGCGGCCTCGGGCTTGAGCGGCACGGGCTGGTTCTCCAGCCGCCCGGTCGCCACCGCGTGGAGCAACGGCAGCAGGTCGGCGTCGAGTCGCAGCATCAGCGCCTGGCATTCGGGATCGCCGAAGCGGACATTGTATTCGATGAGCTTGGGGCCCTTGGCGGTGATCATCAGCCCGGCGAACAGCACGCCCCGATAGGGGCAATCGGCATCGGCGAGCGCGCGCGCGGTGGGCTTGATGATCTCGCCGAGCACCCGGCGCTCGATCTCCGCGGTGAAGATGGGCGCGGGCGAATAGGCGCCCATGCCGCCGGTATTGGGGCCCTCGTCGCCATCGAAGGCGCGCTTGTGATCCTGCGCCGAGCCGAAGGGCAGCACGGTCTCGCCATCGATGAGGCAGAAGAAGGAGACTTCCTCGCCCTCGAGAAACTCCTCGATGAGGATTTCCGTGCGGAAGCCGGCCTCCGGCCCGCCCATGGCGAAGACCTCGTCGATCCCGGCCAGCGCCTCGTCCAGCGTCAGCGCGACGATGACGCCCTTGCCGGCCATCAGCCCGTCGGCCTTGAGCACGATGGGCGCGCCGTGGCGCTCGACATAGGCGCGGGCGGCCTCGCGATCGTCGAACCGGCCGAAGGCGGCGGTCGGGATGTTGTGCGCCTTGCACAATTCCTTGGTGAAGAGCTTGGAGCCTTCCAGCTGCGCCGCGACCTGGCGCGGGCCGAACACGGCGATGCCCTCGTTGATCAGCCGGTCGGCAATGCCCTCGACCAGCGGCGCCTCGGGACCGACCACCACGAGGTCGATCCGGTGCGCCCCGCACAGCGCGACGATGGCGTCGTGATCGGTGAGCGCAATGCCCTCGAAGCAGGTCGCGTAGTCGGCGATACCGGGATTTCCCGGCACGGCGAAGAAGCCCTCGATGAGCGGGCTCTGTGCCAGCTTCCAGGCGAGCGCATGCTCGCGGCCGCCCGAGCCGAGCAGAAGAACGTTCATGCCGAGTGCCTCCAGCCGCCGGTGTTCGTGCTTCGCCTAAAGGTTCGGGCGACAGGGGGCAAGGCCTGTAACGCATCGCTCCGTCGCGCATCGGCCCGTCGTGCGGCGCATGCGTCGCCTATTCGTAGGCGAGCGCCACCACGGGATCGAGCCCGGCCGCCTTGCGCGCCGGCAGGTAGCCGAAGATCAGTCCGGTGAGGAAGGCGCAGCCAAAGGCCAGCAGCGGCGGCAGCAGGCTGAGCACGATGCTGACGCCGAGGCTCTCCAGCAGCACCGCGACGCCGATTCCGAGCGCCACGCCCACCGCCCCGCCGACACCGCACACCACCAGCGCCTCGGTGTTGAACTGCAGCATGATGTTGCTCATGCGCGCCCCCGTCGCCATGCGGATGCCGATCTCGCGGGTGCGCTCGGTCACGCTCACCAGCATGATGTTCATCACCCCGATGCCGGCCACCAGCAGCGAGATGGCGGCGACGCAGCCCAGCACGAGCGTGAGCGTGTTCTGGGTCTCGACAGCGGTTTCCAGGAACTGCGCGGTGTTGCGGACCTGGAAGTCCTCCGCCTGGTGGCGTTCCGTGATGATGCGGGTGACGTCCGCCTCGACGCGCGGAATGTCGGCGGCGTTTTCCACTTTGACGGTGACGGAGTTCACGAAGCGGCGGCCGAAGATCCGCACGAAACCGGTGGAGAGCGGCACCAGAGCGACGTCGTCCTGATCCTGCCCGAAGGCGTTGGCGCCACGGGCTGCGAGTATGCCGATCACCTCATAGGGCACGTTCTTCACGAGGATGTAGCGCCCGAGCGGGTCATCCTCGCCGAACAGGTTGGTGGCCACGGTCTGTCCCAGCACGATGACCGGGGCATAGGCACGCACGTCGTCCGCCGTGAACATCACCCCCTTGGCGATCGGCCAGTCGCGGGCGGCCAGATAATCGGCGCTGGTGCCGGTGACGGTGGTGAAATAATCTTCCGAGCCGAAGCGCAGCGTGTAGCGGCCGGTGCGCTCGGGCGCCACGTCGGCGATGCCGGGAACGGCGCGCAGCGCCTCCGCATCCTCCGGCAGCAGCGTGGCATTGTCGCCGGAGGAGCGCACGCCCACCGCGCCGGGACGGATGATCAGCAGGTTGGTGCCGATCTGCGCGATGCGCTCCATCACCCGTGCCTTGCCGCCATCGCCCACCGCCAGCATGGTGATGACCGAGGCGACGCCGATGACGATGCCGAGCAGCGTCAGCGCGGTGCGGAAAATATTGGCGTGCATCGAGGAAAAGGCCATGCGCACGGCTTCGGCCACGTCGGGCACGAAGCGGGCGAGCCCGCCGCGCCGCGCGGGCCCCACCGCCGGCAGCGGCACGCGGGCGGGCTCGTCCTCCCGCCGCTCGTCGGAGACGATGCGCCCGTCCTGGAAGCGCACGACGCGCCGCGCATGGGCGGCGACATCGGTGTCGTGGGTGATGAGGATGACCGTGTGGCCCTCCCCGTTCAGTTCCCGCAGCAGCGCCAGCACTTCCTCGCCCGAGCGCGAATCGAGCGCGCCGGTCGGCTCGTCGGCGAGAATGATCGGGGCGGCGTTCATCAGCGCGCGGGCGATGGAAACGCGCTGCTGCTGGCCGCCGGAGAGCTGGCCGGGCCGGTGCGCGCTGCGGTCGCCGAGGCCGAGGCGCTCCAGCAGCACATGGGCGCGCTCGACCCGCGGCTCCTTGGCCGCGCCGGCATAAATGGAGGGGATCTCGACATTCTCCGCCGCCGTGAGGGTCGGCAGCAGGTTGTAGCGCTGGAACACGAAGCCGAAGGTCGAGCAGCGCAGCGCCGCCAGCGCATCCTTGTCGAGCGCGGCGACGTCGACGCCATCGACGCGGTAGGCACCGGCCGAGGGGCGGTCGAGGCAGCCGATAATGTTCATCAGCGTCGACTTGCCCGAGCCGGACTGGCCCATGATGGCGACGAACTCGCCCGGCATGATGGTGAGCGAGACGCGGTCGAGCGCGCGCACCACGCTCTCGCCATTGGGATAGATGCGGCTGACATCGTCCAATTCGACCATCGGACGAAGGGCCGCGCCGGTGGCCGACGCGGCGACCCGGCGGGCGATCTCCTCCTCGGCGTCGAGCCGGCGGCCGGGCGCGGGGGCCGGATCGGGGATAGGAGCGGGGCGGGCGACCTCCTCCATGACGGCCTCAGCCGAGCCGGGGCGGCATGGAGGGGCGCGGCTGTCCGGGCGCGCGCGGCGGCGCGGCACCCGCACTGGCGCCGGTGACGACCGTCTCGCCGGGCTCCAGCCCTTCGACGATCTGCGTCACCGTACGGTTGGACAGGCCGGTCTGCACCACCCGATCCTCGATGCCGCCCGGGCTGACCACCTTCACGACATGCGAGCCGTCGCGACGGGTCCGCAGCGCCTGGGTGGGCACCAGCGGCACGTCCCTGGCCTCGCCGAGGCGGAAGAACACCTGCGCGGTCATGTTGGTCATGAGCGTCAGGTCCTCGTTCGGCACGTCGATCAGCACGTTGTAGAGCACCACGTCGTTGACGATGGTCGGGGTCGGCTCGATCTGCCGCACCTGCCCCTGCCAGCGCCGGTCGGGCAGGCCGAGGGTGGAGAAATAGGCCGGCGTGCCGATGCGGATGCGGGGAATGTCGCCTTCCGCCACCTGGGCTGTCACCGTCATGGTCTGCAGGTCGGCGATGCGCAGCACGATGGGGGCGGACTGGTTGGCGTTCAGCGTCGAGCCCTCGCGGGCGGTGATCGAGACCACCGTTCCGTCCATGGGCGCGTAGATCTTGGTGTAGCCGAGATTGGCGAGGTCGCCGTCCAGCGTCGCCTGGGTCTGGGCGATCTGCGCCTTGAGCGCGTCGATCTTGGCAACGCTGATCCGCTCGGTCGCGTCGGCGGCGTCGGCCGCGTCGCGGCTACCGGACTGGTTGGCGAGCAATTGCTGGGCGCGCTGGTTGCGCAGCCTGTCGAGGGTGAGCTGCGCCTGCGCCTGCGCCAGCTGGGCGCGAAGATTGTCGAGGCTGGCGCGGTCGCCGGCCACCCGGGTCTGGTAGACGGTGGGGTCGATCTCGGCGAGCAGGTCGTCCTTCTTCACCACCGCGCCGACATCGGGATGGATGCGGCGCAGCTGGCCGGAGACCTGCGTGCCGACATCGACATAGTTCTTCGGCTGCATGTTGGCGATGGCGGTAACGGTGGTCTCGATGTCGCCGCGCTCGACCCTGGCGGTCTGGTAGGCGGGCGCCGCCTGCGCATCGACGACGAAATGACGGTAATAGGCATAGCCAGCGCCCGCGCCACCCAGCACGAGCAGCAGCAGCACACCCGACCAGCGGCGCCGCCGCTTCGCCCGAGTCCCTGCCGTCCAACCGCCTTCCGACCTCTGCAACATCGCCCCGCTCACCCGAACCATTCTCCTCGGGGATAAGGCCGAACCGCCAGCGTAAAAAGTGAATTCCCTGTAATGATGGATCACGCCATCATATTGGAGCCATTCCAACAACTATTGCCGCAGTAACGCAGCCGCCGGCCGGCCTGTTGGCTCAGGAATCGAAGGGCCGGTATTCGCCCGTCTTCGGGTCCCGACGCAAGGTCACGCGGGTCGCCGGCACATTGGCCTCTTCCGCCCGCCGGGCGGCGTCGAGTTCGGCATTCACGCGGCGCGATTCGCCGGCCAGCAGCTTGACGAGAGCCGCGGCACCCATGGCGCCGAGGGCGAGCACGATCACAGGCGGCATGGTTCGTCTTCCCATTCGCGGGGCAGCATCATCATAATCCGTACCGGCTCCAGAGCGAGCGCTCCTCGGCGGCGGCGAGCAGGTTCTCGGCAATGCCGGCACCGATCGCCGGCGCCACCGCGCCCGCGTCAAGCCCGGCAATGCCGGGTACGCGCCGGCTGAACAGGCCGCTTTTGCCCTCGATCAGCGGCGTCAGAACCTTGTCGCCATAGCGCGCCCGCAGAAACGAGCGGATCTCGCCGATGGCGTCGACAAGGCCGAGTTCCTGCGCCTGCGTCGCGGTCCAGAACGCACCGGAAAACAGCGTCGCCTCGTCATGGCTCAGCACGTCGCCGCGCCGCTGGCGCACCAGCCCGGCAAAGGCGTCATGAATTTCCTTCTGCAGCGCCTTCAGCCGCTCGACATCCTCTGCCTTTTCCGGCTGGAACGGGTCTAGGATCACCTTGCTCTCGCCGGCGGTATAGACGCGCCGGTCGATGCCGAGCTTGTCCAGCGCGCGGTTGAAGCCGAAGCCCGCGCTCACCACGCCGATCGAGCCGACGATGGAAAACGGATCGGCGACGATCTCGTCGGCGGCGCTGGCGATCATGTAGCCGCCGGACGCCGCCACATCCTCGACGAACGCGATGACCGGGAGGTTCTTTTCCTCCGCCAGCAGGCGGATGCGGCGATGGACGAGATGCGACTGCACCGGTGAGCCGCCGGGCGAGTTGATCACCAGCGCCACCGCCTTCGCCCCCTTCACCGCGAAGGCACGGTCGAGCACCCGCGCCGTATTGGCGAAGGTGATGCCGGGATTGAACGGCCGCGACATGCCGATCGCGCCGCTGAGCCGCACCACCGGCACGATGGCGGCGCCCGCGCGCAGCCGCGCGGGCAGGACAGGATCAAGGCGGCGGCGAAGATCGGCGAAAAAGGATGCGTTGGCCATGGTCAAGACATAGGGCGTCGCCCCGGCCGGCTCAAGCCGGTATCGACGAACAGGCCAGCGCCGCTTCCACGCTCGCCCCATCGCGCAGGATGCGCCCGGCCGCCATGCTCGGCCGGCCATCCGCGCCGGCCAGCACCAGCCCCGGCAGCAGCACGGGCTTTGTCCGCCGGCCCTTGATCGCGCCGACGAGCAGGCGGATCGCCGGCGCATCGGCGCGCGGATGCACGGGGCGGATCGTCACGGCCCCGAAACGCCCCCGAAGGAGCGTCAGCAGCGCCTCGATCGCGTCGGGCCGGTGGATCAGCGCGAGCCGCCCGCCCGGCTGCAGCAGCCGCGCGGCGGCGGTGAGCCACGCCTCCATGCCGGCATCGGCCACGCTGTGCGCCAGCGCCCGGCTGGCGCGCGGGGAGACGCGGTGGCGGGCGGGGTCGTTGAAGGGTGGGTTCATCAGCACGATATCGGCCGCCCCGGCCACCGGCGCGGGCGGGCCCGAAGGGCGCCCCACCCGCTCGACAGCCCCCGTCACGACGCTGACCCGCGCGGACAGATCGGGAGACTGGCGGGTGGCATTGTGGCCCGCCAGCGCGGCGGTGGCGGGGTCAATCTCCACCAGCGCGACCTCCGCCCGCGCGAGGCGGGTGGCCAGCGCCAGCCCCGCCGCCCCGACGCCGGCCCCGAGATCGACCGCCCGTCGCGCATCGTCCGGCACGCTGGCGGCGAGCAGCAGCGCGTCGTGCCCGGCGCGATGCCCCCGCGCCGGCTGCAGCAGATGCAGCCGTCCGCCGAGGAAAGCGTCGTCGGTCAGTTCGCCGGCGGCGAGGAACTGCTCGATGGAACCCGGCTCGACGCGCGCGACCACGGGCGCGTCGGCGCCGCCCTTTTCCAATTCGCCCGTCATCGCGCGGAAAGCTCGGCGCCGAGTCCGGCCTCCATCAGGAGCGCGCGGGCGCCGGCGAAGCGCGCCTCCTCCACCAGAAGGCGGCGTGGCAGCAGGCCGATCGAGCCTTCCATCACGCTCATGTGCTGGTCCAGCACGAGATGGCCGATTCCCGCCCCGTCGAGCAGGGCCTCGACGGCGGAGAGGAGAACGATGTCGTTGGTCCGGATGAGTTCACGCATGGGGCCATCATGCCACGTTCATGCGACGATGAGAGCCGGCCGGGCAGGATCGGGCGACGGCTTCGGCTCTTTCCGTCAATGGCGTATTTACGCTATGGGGATGGACGGCGCTCGGGTTGGTGGCGTGCTGCGCGCGCGGCAGCCGGTCACCGCTGCCCTGTGCCGGCGTTTTGGTCAAGAGATTCGGAAGGAACCCCGTGGCCGTCGTTCTGCCCTTCGATCCTGCCGCCGAGGCCTCGGCCGCGCCCTCCATCGAGGGCATCGTCAATTTGGTCCGCGCGGACATGGAGCGGGTCAACGCCCTGATCCTCTCGCGCACCGGCTCCGACGTGACGATGATCCCGGAGGTCGCGCAACACCTGATTTCCTCGGGCGGCAAGCGGCTGCGGCCGATGCTCACCCTCGCCACTGCGGGGCTTGCGGCCTATCAGGGCGATGGCGCGGTCAAGCTCGCCGCCTCGGTCGAGTTCATGCACACGGCGACGCTGCTGCATGACGACGTGGTCGACGACAGCGAGATGCGGCGCGGCAAGCTCGCCGCCCGCATGCTGTGGGGCAACGAGGCGAGCGTGCTGGTGGGCGACTTCCTGCTCGGCCAGGCCTTCCGCATGATGATCGAGGTGGGCAACCTCACGGCGCTGGACATTCTGTCCAACGCCGCCGTGGTCATCGCCGAGGGCGAGGTGGCCCAGCTCGCCGCCGCCAAGAACACCGCCACCAGCGAGGACGAATATCTCGCCGTCATCCGCGGCAAGACCGCCGAACTGTTCGCCGCCGCCTGCGAGGTCGGGCCGGTGCTGGCCGAGCGGCCCAAGGCGGAGCAGGTCGCCTGCCGCAGCTACGGCATGAATCTGGGCATCGCCTTCCAGCTCGTCGACGACGTGCTCGACTATGGCGGCTCCGGCGCCGCGCTCGGCAAGAATGTCGGCGACGATTTCCGCGAGGGCAAGATCACCCTGCCGATCATCCTCGCCTTCCGCCGCGGCACCGAGGAGGAGCGCGACTTCTGGCGCCGCAGCCTGGAGCGCGGCGAGATCGGCGAGGGCGACCTCGCGCGCGCCGTCGGGCTGCTCGAACGCCACCACGCGCTCGCCGACACGGTCAAGCGCGCCCGCCATTACGGCTCCATGGCGTGCGATGCGCTCGGCCTGTTCCCCGCCGGGCCGGCCAAGCGGGCTCTGCTCGACGTGGTGGAATTCTGCATCTCGCGGGTCAACTGAAGGCCGAGCGGCCTTCCGCGTCCTACCGCCGCCCCGCGAAAAAATCGCGCAGCAGCTGCGCCGCCGCGCGCTCGCCGAGGCCCCCATAGATATCGGGCCGGTGGTGGCAGGTCGGCTGCGCGAAGAAGCGCACGCCGCTTTCCACCGCCCCGCCCTTGGGGTCGGCCGCGCCGTAATAGAGCCGGCGCAGCCGCGCCCAGGCGATCAGCCCCGCGCACATGGTGCAGGGTTCCAGCGTCACGTAGAGATCGCAGTCGGGCAGCCGGTCGCTGCCGATAAGGGCCGCCGCCGCCCGCACCACCAACATTTCGGCATGGGCGGACGGGTCGGCACGTTCGCGCGTGCGATTGCCGTCGGCGGCGATCACCACGCCGTCCCGCACCAGCACGGCGCCCACCGGCACCTCGCCGCGCGCACCCGCCTTGCCGGCCTCGGCCAGCGCCAGATCCATGAAACCGGCGCGCGATCCGGAGCCTGTTTCCGAGCCCGATCCCGGGCCTGTATCCTGCCGCTCGGTCACTTCTCGCTCACCTGATGGCCGCTTGCCGCCTCGCGCGCCGCAAATGCTCGCCTCAAGACGATGGACGTGCTAGCACCCGCGCCCCAATACGGATATCGATTTGCACTCCGGATCATCGCCAAGGACCGGACCGACCCCCCGAACGATTGCACCCCATGCCCAAAAACACGCCGCCCCGCAAGGACCAGAACCGCGTACCGCGCGCCCCGCGTACCCTCGCCCCGGCCGAGCCGCGCGAGGCCGAGCGCGTCGCCAAGGTGATCGCCCGCGCGGGGCTCGGCTCGCGCCGCGAGATCGAGGAATGGATCCTCGCCGGCCGCGTGGCGGTGAATGGCGAGGTGCTGGAAAGCCCTGCCCGCACCGTGACGGATGCGGACCACATCACCGTGGATGATGCGCCGCTGCCCGCGAAGGAGCGCACGCGGCTGTTCCTCTATCACAAGCCCAAAGGCGTGGTGACGACCAACTACGACCCCGAGGGACGCCCCACCCTGTTCGAGATCCTGCCCGGCGGCCTGCCGCGTCTGGTCTCGGTCGGCCGGCTCGACCTCAATACCGAGGGGCTCATCCTCCTCACCAATGATGGCGGCCTGTCGCGGGTGCTGGAACTGCCGGAAACCGGCTGGCTGCGCCGCTACCGCGTGCGCGCCAAGGGCTCGATCACCCAGGACAAGCTCGACGCGCTGATCCACGGCATCACGGTCGAGGGCGTGCATTACGGGCCGATCGAGGCGCTGCTCGACCGCGTGCAGGGTGCCAATGTCTGGCTGACCATGGCGCTGCGCGAGGGCAAGAACCGCGAAGTCCGCAACGTGCTCGGCAGCCTCGGGCTCGACGTCAACCGGCTGATCCGGCTCTCCTACGGCCCGTTCCAGCTCGGCGAGATCGCGCAGGGGGCTGTCGAGGAAGTGCGCACCCGCGTGCTGGCCGACCAGCTCGGCCCCGAGCTTTCCGCCGCCGCCGGCGCGGATTTCGAGGGCCCGCTGTTCAACCATGCCGACGAGGACGAGGCGCCCCGCCGCCCCAGCGCGAAAAAGGCCGGCTATGCCAAGCCGGAAGGGGCCGAGGACCGCCACCGCCGCCGGCCGATCGACACCGAGGAAAGCCCCGAGCGCAGCGTGACCTCCGGCCTGGTGGCCGATCGCAAGGGCCGCAAGGTTCTGGTGCAGCGCGTGCGCTCCACCACGACCGAGGAGGCGGAGGAAGCCCCCGCCCGCCCGGCGCGCCGGACCGACGACGCGCGCGCCACTTCACGCCCCACTTCACGCGGACCGCGCGAAGTCGGCGGCGAACGCACCTTCCGCCGTCGCCCCGACGGCGAGGGCGCCCCGGCCGAGGCGGGCGAGAGTGACGCCCCCCGCCCCGCGCGTGCCGGGCGTCCCGAGCGCAAGCCCACCCGCGACCGCGCCGCCGCCGGCCCGCGCCCCGCCCGCCCGCGCTTTGAGGAGCGCGGACCGCGCGAGGAGCCGGAGGGCGGCAATCGCCCGTTCCGTGAACGCAGCGAGCGTCCCACCGGCGACCGTCCGTTCCGGGAGCGCAGTGAGCGTCCCACCGGCGACCGTCCGTTCCGCGAACGCAGCGAGCGTCCCACGGGGGATCGTCCGTTCCGCGAACGCAGCGAGCGTCCCACCGGCGACCGTCCGTTCCGGGAGCGCAGTGAGCGTCCCACCGGCGACCGTCCGTTCCGCGAACGCAGCGAGCGTCCCACGGGGGATCGTCCGTTCCGCGAACGCAGCGAGCGTCCCACAGGGGATCGTCCGTTCCGCGAACGCAGCGAACGTCCCACCGGCGACCGTCCGCAGCGCCGGGAGCGCCCGGAGGGCGCGCGGCCCTATCGTGGCGAGGCGACCGACCGGCCTTTCACCGGCCGGGTGAAATCCGAGCAGAGCCGCACCCGACGCCCGCGTCCCGGCGAGGGCGAGGATGGCGCGCGCGTGGAGCGTCCCGTCCGTCCGCCGCGCGATTTCGACCGCCCCCGCCGCGAGGATGCCGAACGGCCCGTGCGCCGCTTCGATCGTCCCGAGCGCACCAGCGAGGATCGCCCCCCGCGCCGCGAACGGCCCGAGGGTGGCCGGGTCTATGGCGAGAAGTCGTTCGGGGAGAAATCTCCCGGCGAGAAGCGCCCGTTCCGCGAGAAGCGCCCCTTTGGCGACAAGCCCGAGCGCGGCGAGCGGCCGGCGGGAAAGCCCTTCGGGAGCCGCCCGGGTGGTGAACGGTCTGGCGGAGGCAAGCCCTTTGGGGACAAGCCCGGCGGCGGCCGGTCGTCCAGCGGAAAATCCTTCGGTGGCAAATCCTTTGGCGACAGGTCCTTTGGCGGCAAGCCGGGTGGCGCGCCGCGCGCCGGCGGCAAACCGGGCGGTGGAAAGCCGGGCGGCTCCCGTTCCGGCGGCAAGCCCGGCGGCTCCCCCGGCGGCAAGCCCAGCGGACGTCCGCCGCGCGCGCCGCGCGGCTGAGGCGGGCTGAACCGTGCGCATCGTCGGCGGGCGCTTCAAGGGCCGCACCTTGCTCGGGCCGTCTTCCAACGCCACCCGGCCCACCTCGGACCGGCTGCGCGAGGCGCTGTTCAACGTGCTCGCCCATGCCTATGACGACGCGGCGGCCGGCGCGCGGGTGCTGGATCTGTTCGCCGGCACCGGCGCGTTGGGGCTGGAAGCACTCTCGCGCGGGGCAAAGCTCGCGGTATTCGTGGATGATGCGCCCGAGCCGCGTGCGCTGATCCGCGCCAATATCGAGGCGCTGGGCCTCGGCGGTATCACCCGCATCTTCCGCCGCGACGCGACCAAGCTCGGCGAGGCGATGGCGAGCGACGCCTTCGACCTCGTCTTCTGCGATCCTCCCTATGGGCGTGGCCTCGCCGGGCAGGCACTGGCCGGCGCACGCGCGGGCAAATGGCTCGCGCCCGGCGCGCTGGTCATCGTGGAGGAGACGGCCGAGGCCGGCTTCACCGCGCCGGAGGGCTTCGAGGAACTGGAACGGCGGCGCTACGACACGACCGAGATCGTGCTCCTGCGGGCGCCGGGCATCGCGGCCACCCCGGCGACGGTCGGCTCCCCCGCTTGAGCGGTCAGCCGATCGAGGCGACCGCGTCGAGGATACGGGCCATGTCCTCGGGCCGCGACAGGCGGTGATCGCCATCCTTCACCAGCGTCACCACCACGTCGTCCTCGGCGAGGCAGGTGCTGAGCCGCAAGGCGTGCTGCCAGGGCACCACATCGTCGGCGACGCCCTGCAGGATGCGCACGGGGCAGCCGACCGCGAAAGGCGCGCCGAGCACCAGATGGGCCCGCCCATCCTCGATGAAGGCGCGGGTGATCGGCGTCGTGCCGTGCTCGCTCTCGCGATACCACACGCCCTTCTCCAGGATTTCCGCGCGGATCTCCGGCGTCATCGCCTTCCACATCAGCTCCTCGCTGAAATCGGGCGCGGGGGCGATCAGCACCAGCCCGGCCAGACGCGGCTCCCCGCCGCGCGCGGCGAGCGCCCGCGCCAGCAGGAGCGCGATCCAGCCGCCCATGGAGGAGCCGACCACGACCTGCGGTCCGCGCGTCTCAGCGTCGAACACCGCGAGCGCCTCCTGCGCCCAGCGCGAAATGGTGCCGTCGATGAAACGCCCGCCGGATTCGCCATGGCCGGAATAGTCGAAGCGCACCACCGGCCGGCCGGTCTCCGCGCCCCAGCTGGCCAGCGCCTCGGCCTTGCCGCCGCGCATGTCCGAGAGATAGCCGCCGCACCACAGCACGCCGGGGGCTCCCTCGCCGGCCCCGGCCGGGGTGGACCGCACCGCGATCGACCGCGCATCCTCGCCCACGGCGATGAAACGGGGCTGTGTCTGTGCTGTCTGAACGGCGGTTTCCGTCATGCCTGTCTCCTTGAGGTCGCCGCCGCAATGCCGGCCCGTGCCGCGCCGGCACTTGCGATTCGCGCCGCCCGCGCCATCTTCACCTACAGGCCGGACGGGAGCGCGAACAGGGCTCCCCTCCGGCTGGCGGCAGGGCGCGTGAAACTCATCCGGGCATTGATGCGTTCGACCCTGTCGTACCGTTGACTTCTGACCGGTTTGTCAACATGTTCTGCGACCGTTTTACGCGCGCGGAACGAGCCGTCTGGCACGCTTCAGGTCGCGGTAGAGCAGTTTTTCTGAAACGGCAGAGGAGAAAGCCGCCATTCGTCGCCCTATGAGACCCGTCGCGCCGGAGAAGGAAGGCCCGCGCGTCAACGAAGACATCCGCATCCGCGAAGTGCAGCTCATCGATCAGGAGGGCCAGAATCTTGGCGTCATCCCGACTCGTGATGCCATTCTGCGTGCGCAGGAAGCCGGCCTCGACCTGGTCGAGATCGCGCCGAATTCCGTGCCGCCGGTATGCAAGATTCTCGATTACGGCCGCTTCAAGTACCAGAATCAAAAGAAGGCCAACGAGGCCCGCAAGAAGCAGCACATCGTCGAGATCAAGGAAATCAAGCTGCGTCCCGGCATCGACACCCATGACTACGAGGTGAAGATGAAGGCGATCCACCGCTTCTTCGAGGAAGGTGACAAGGTGAAGATCACCCTGCGCTTCCGCGGCCGCGAGATGGCGCATCAGGAGCTCGGCTACAAGCTGCTGAACAAGGTGAAGGAAGAACTCGCCCCCATCGCCAAGGTGGAAGCCGAGCCTTCGCTGGAAGGCCGGCAGATGATCATGGTGCTGGCTCCCCGCTGAGCCGGTACCTTCACGACGACTGCACCTGCGTCATCCCGGAACGGCCGCGAGGCCGTATCCGGGTTGTTTCGTGCGCGGGTTTTCGCTTGCGTGATCGCCGCCCGGGCACGGGCGCCCCTCAGTCCGGCAGCGTGCCGTTCTCCGCCAGCACGGCGCCGGCGAGATAGAGCGAGCCGGTGATGAGCACGCGCGGCGGCGGCGCCACCGGGAAGGCGCTCAGCCCATCCAGCGCGGCCGCAACGCTCGGCGCGACCGAAGCGCTGATGCCATGGGCGCGCGCCGCGCTCGCCACCGCCTCCGGCGGCTGGCCCTTGTGCTCTCCCGGCACCGGCACGGCGACGAGTTCACGCGCGAGCCCGGCGAAGGGCGCCAGGAACGCGCCGGAATCCTTGGTTCCCAGCATGCCGACGATCATGACCAGCGGGCGGGACACCCGGTCCTCGAGGTCGGCCAGCGCCGCCGCCAGCGCCTGACCCCCGGCCGCGTTGTGGCCGCCGTCGAGCCAGATGTCGACGCCCTGCGGCGCGTGCTGGGTGAGCGGGCCCAGCCCGAGCCGCTGCAGCCGCGCCGGCCATTGCGCGGCGCGCATGCCCTCCTCGAAGGCCGAAGCCGGCAGGCGGAAGGCAGGATCGCGCTGCCCGGCCACCCTGAGCGCCTCCACCGCCAGCCCGGCATTGCCGATCTGGTGCGGGCCGACGAGACGCGGGCGCGGCAGGTCCATGAGGCCGTCCTCATCGGCGACGACGAGGCGCCCGCCCTCTTCATGGGCCTGGAACTGCTCGCCCATGATGCTGAGCGGCGCCCTGAGGCGGGCCGCCTGACGCTCGATCACCGCCAGCGCCTCGGGCGGCTGGCGCCCGATCACCGCCGGAACAAGGCGCTTGAGAATGCCGGCCTTCTCCCCCGCGATCTCCGCGACGGTGCCGCCGAGGAAATCGACATGGTCGATGGAGACCGGCGTGATGACGCTGACCAGCGGCGTCTCGATGACGTTGGTCGCGTCCAGCCGCCCGCCGAGCCCCACTTCCAGCAGCAGCACATCGGCCTTCACCTCGGCGAAGAGCAGCATGGCGGCGGCGGTAGTGATTTCGAAAAAGGTGATGGGCGCGCCTTCATTGGCGTGCTCCGCGCGGGCGAGCGCCTCGGTGAGCGTGGCGTCGTCGACCAGCTGGCCGGCCAGGCGTATGCGCTCGTTGAACCGCACCAGGTGGGGCGAGGTGTAGACATGCACGCGCTTGCCCGCGGCCTCCAGCACCGCGCGCATGAAGGCGACGGTGGAGCCCTTGCCATTGGTGCCGGCGACATGAATGACCGGCGGCAGGCGCGTCTGCGGATGGCCGAGCCGCTCCAGCAGCCGCCACATGCGATCGAGCGAGAGGTCGATCAGCTTGGGATGCAGCGCCAGCAGGCGGGCGAAGATGTCTTCCACCGCATCCCGTGGCAGGGGCAGCGCCGGCATGGCGACCTCAGGCGCCCACCGGCGCGACGACCGGCACAGGCGCGGGTGCCGCCGCCGCCTCGGTCCCGGCCTCGGCCGGCGCCGGGGGAAGCGTCACCACGGCCGGTTCGGCCGCCACCGCCGGCGCCCGCATCAGCAGGCGGCACAGCCGGCCCAGCGTGGCGCGCATCTCATGGCGGTGCACGACCAGATCGACCATGCCGTGATCGCGCAGATATTCGGCGCGCTGGAAGCCCTCGGGCAGTTTCTCGCGGATGGTCTGCTCGATGACGCGCGGCCCGGCGAAGCCGATCAGCGCGCCCGGCTCGGCGATCTGTATGTCGCCCAGCATCGCGTAGGAGGCGGTGACGCCGCCCGTGGTCGGGTTGGTGAGCACGACGATATAGGGCAGCTTCGCCTCGCGCAGTTCCTGGATGGCGCAGGTGGTGCGCGGCATCTGCATCAGCGAGAGGATGCCCTCCTGCATGCGCGCCCCGCCGGAAGAGGCGAACATGATGAACGGCGTGCCGCGCGCGGCGGCGGTCTCGAGGCCGGTGATGATCGCCTCGCCGGCCGCCATGCCGAGCGAGCCGCCCATGAAGCCGAAATCCTGCACCGCGACGGTGACCGGCAGGCCTTCCAGCTTGCCATAGCCGACCTTCAGCGCATCCTGCGCGCCGGTCTTGGCGCGGGCATCGCGCAGCCGGTCGGTATAGCGCTTCTCATCGCGGAACTTCAGCGGATCGACCGGCACCGCGGGCAGCGCGATGTCGTACCACTTGCCGCCGTCGAACACCGAGCGCAGCCGGGCGGCCGGCTCCATGCGCATGTGGTAGCCGGAACCGGGAATGACGTGGAGATTGGACTCGAGGTCCTTGTGGAACACAAGCTGACCGGTCTCCGGGCATTTGACCCAGAGGTTCTCCGGCACGTCGCGACGGTTGAGGAAGCTGTTGAGCTTCGGGCGGACGACGTTCGAGATCCAGTTCAACGGCGTGGCTCCGGACGGAAAACGGGAAGCGGCACGGGCGCGCCTTGGCACGCCGGCTTTCTCATCTAATGCCGAAAGCCGGCCAAGGGAAGGCGCCCGCAAGGCAATGCAGCATGCGGGCCTCGCAGGTGCACAGCTGCGGGGCCTCGCACATGAGGGCAGGGCGCGCTATTCGGCGGCCTCGCGCCGCACGCCGCGCACCGCCTGCGCCAACCGGGCGACCAGCGAGGTGACGGCGGAAACCGTGGCCGGCGTCGCGCGGTTGTCGCTGTCGAGGCTGGCGCGCAGCGCATCGACGATCGCCGAACCCACCACCACGCCATCCGCCCCGGCGGCGATGGCGGCGGCCTGCTCGGGCGTGCGCACGCCGAAGCCGACCGCGACCGGCAGCACGGTGTGGCGCTTGATGCGCGCCACCGCCTCGCCGACCCGATCCGCGTCGGGCGTCGCCGAGCCGGTAATGCCGTTGATCGAGACGTAGTAGACGAAGCCCGCCGTGTTCGCGAGCACGGCCGGCAGGCGCTTGTCGTCGGTGGTCGGCGTGGCGAGGCGGATGAAGGCGAGGCCGGCCAGCAGCGCCGGCAGGCACAGCTCGTTGTCTTCCTCCGGCGGCAGGTCGACGACGATGAGACCGTCCACCCCGGCCGCCTTGGCGTCCACCAGGAAGCGGTCCACGCCATAAATGTAGATCGGGTTGTAATATCCCATCAGCACGATCGGCGTGGCATCGTCCTCCTTGCGGAATTCGCGCACCAGCTGGATCGTCCTGGCCAGCGTCTGGCCGGCATGCAGCGCGCGCAGGCCCGCCGCCTGGATCGCCGGCCCATCGGCCATCGGGTCGGTGAAGGGCACGCCGAGTTCGATCACGTCGGCACCGGCCGCCGGCAGCGCCTTGAGCACGGCCAGCGAGGTGTCGTAGTCGGGATCGCCGGCCGTGATGAACGTCACCAGCGCCGCGCGCGCTTCCGTGGCGCAGGCGGCGAAGCGATGGTCGAGGCGGGTTGTCGGGCGGGCGGTCATAGGCGGGTCCCCAGAATTTCCGCCACCTGCGGAATGTCCTTGTCGCCACGGCCGGAGAGGTTGACCACCATGAGATGGTCGCTCGGCAGGGTCGGGGCGAGATCGATCACCTTGGCGAGGGCATGGGCCGGCTCCAGCGCCGGAATGATGCCCTCCAGCTTCGACACCAGCTGGAAGGCGCTCAGCGCCTCGTCATCGGTGGCGGAGATATAGGTGGCGCGGCCAATATCGTGCAGCCAGCTATGCTCCGGGCCGATGCCGGGATAGTCGAGGCCGGCGGAGATGGAATGCGCCTCGGTGATCTGGCCGTCATCGTCCATCAGGAGATAGGTGCGGTTGCCGTGCAACACGCCCGGGCGCCCGCCGGTGAGCGAGGCGGCGTGCTGGCCGGTGGGGATGCCGTGGCCGGCCGCCTCGACGCCGAAGATCCGCACGCCGGTGTCGTCGAGGAAGGGATGGAACAGGCCCATCGCGTTCGAGCCGCCGCCAATGCAGGCGATCAGGCTGTCCGGCAGGCGGCCTTCCGCCTCCAGCATCTGCTCGCGCGTCTCCCGGCCGATGATGGACTGGAAGTCCCGCACCATGCCCGGATAGGGATGCGGCCCCGCCACCGTGCCGATGCAATAGAACGTATCGTGCACGTTGGTCACCCAGTCGCGCAGCGCCTCGTTCATGGCGTCCTTGAGCGTGCTGGAGCCCGACTTCACCGGCACCACTTCCGCGCCGAGCATCTTCATGCGGAACACGTTGGGCGCCTGCCGCGCGACGTCGACGGCACCCATATAGACCACGCATTTCAGGCCGTAGCGCGCGCACAGCGTGGCGGTGGCGACGCCGTGCTGGCCCGCGCCCGTCTCGGCGATGATGCGCTCCTTGCCCATGCGGCGGGCGAGCAGGATCTGGCCAAGCACGTTGTTCACCTTGTGCGAACCCGTGTGGTTCAGTTCCTCGCGCTTGAAATAGATCTTCGCGCCCATGCCCTCGGCCGCACCCGCGCGCAGATGCTCGGTGAAGCGCTCGGCGTAGTAGAGCGGGCTCGGCCGGCCGACATAATGCTTGAGCCCGGCATCCATCTCCGCCTTGTAGGCGGGGTCGGCCTTGGCCTGCTTGTAGGCCTCGTCGAGGTCGAGGATGAGCGGCATAAGCGTTTCGGCGACGAAACGACCGCCGAAAATGCCGAAATGGCCGTTTTCGTCGGGGCCGGTGCGGAAGGAATTCGGAACGTTCACGACAGGCTCGTCTCTCTCGCGGGTGAAGTGTCGGCCGGTCGGGCGGGAGCGGTGGCGGCCGTGTCCGCCGCCCGCGCCGCGCGCACGAAGGCGGCGATACGATCTGGATCCTTGATGCCGGGTGCACGCTCGACACCGGACGATACGTCGACGCCGTCGGGACGGATCAATCGCACCGCCGCGCCGACATTGGCGGGGTCGAGGCCGCCGCCCAGCAGGAAGGGGGCCGCGAAGGCCCGGCCGGCGATCAGGTTCCAGTCGAAGGGAACCCCGTTTCCGCCCGGCAGCACGGCGCCCTTGGGCGGCTTGGCATCCAGGAGCAGCCGGTCGGCCCGCCCGTCATAGGCGGCCAGCCGGTCGAGGTCGGCGGGCATGGCGATGCCGACGGCCTTCATCACCGGCACCCCGAACCGGGCGCGGAGGATGGCGAGCCGCTCGGGGCTCTCCGTGCCGTGCAGCTGCAGCAGGTCCGGCCGCACCGCCGCGACAATGGCGGCGAGCGTGGCGTCATCGGCATCGACGGTGAGCGCGACGATACGGGCACGGCCGCGCGCCCGCGCGGCGAGGGTCTGCGCGGTGGCGAGATCGACATGGCGCGGGCTGGGCGGGAAGAACACCATGCCCACCATGTCCGCCCCCGCACCGAGCGCCGCTTCCAGCGTCTCGGGGGTGCTGAGCCCGCAGATTTTGATCTCAAGCGCCAAGGCCGCCTCCTCGAAGAGAGCCACCTAGCACGGAACCCCGGGCGGAGGCGAGATCTTGGTTCAGGAGAGGTTTGGTTCTGGCGGGGGCGAGGTCGTTGGTGCGTGCGAGCCGTGGCGAAGGTCTCGACGCCGGGTGCCCGCATCCCGGCGCCGCGCTGATGGGCCGCCGCGTCGCAATTCCCATCGATTTGGGGGAAATCTCGGCCGCGCCGGCGCAATCAGCCCTTTCTCAGCGGCAATCGGCATGCTACTCAGGATTATCTGTGAAATTATATATTTCACGTCAAATTTGTGAATATAGGCCATCGGGGCAAGCCGATCGTGCCGTATGCTGACCGCGGAGAAACGTCCATGCGCCTGTCGCGCCGCCTCGTGCTCACCACGACCCTCGCCGCCGCCCTGGCGCCGTTCATCCTTGCGGGCACCGGCCCGGCCCGCGCGCAGGGGGCGCCGAATTCGATCCTGAACGCCTCCTATGACGTCGCCCGCGAGCTGTTCGAGGCAGTCAACAAGGAGTTCGAGCCGGCCGAGAAGGCCAAGACCGGCAAGGACATCAAGGTCAACCAGAGCCATGCCGGCACCTCCAAGCAGGCGCGCTCCATCGTCGAGGGCCTGGAGGCCGACGTCGTCACCTTCAACCAGATCACCGACATCACCTTCCTCGTCGACAAGGGCTATGTCGCCAAGGACTGGCAGACCCGCCTGCCCAACGCCTCCTCGCCCTGGTATTCGTTCCCCGCCTTCCTGGTGCGCGCGGGCAACCCGAAGAACGTGAAGAACTGGGACGACCTGGTCCGCGACGACGTGAAGCTGGTCTTCCCGAACCCCAAGACCTCGGGCAATGCGCGCTACACCTATCTCGCCGCCTATGCCTATGCGCTGGAAAAGTTCAACGGCGACGAGGCCAAGGCCGACGCCTTCGTCAAGAAATTCCTCGCCAATGTCGTGGTGTTCGACACCGGCGGGCGCGGCGCCACCACCTCCTTCGTCGATCGCGAGCAGGGCGACGTGCTGATCACCTTCGAGGCCGAGGTCATCGGCGCCCGGGATGCCTACAAGGACAAGAAGCTGGAAGTCGTGGTGCCGCCGGTGAGCCTGCTCGCCGAATTCCCCGTCGCCGTGGTGGACAAGGTGGTCGACAAGCGCGGCTCGCGTGCCGTCGCCACCGACTATCTCACCTTCCTTTATTCGCCGGCCGGCCAGACGGTGGCCGCGCAGGCCAATAACCGGGTGGTCGACCCCAAGGTGGCCGAGGAATTCAAGGCCAAGTTCGCCCCCGTCCGCCTGGTCAAGGTCGAGGACGTGTTCGGCGGCTGGGACAAGGCGCAGAAGGTGCACTTCGCCTCGGGCGGCAAGCTCGACCAGCTGTTCGTCGCCCCCTGAGCCCCGCCGCGATCGGCCTTGCCGCGCGGCAGGCGCCGGGATGGTCCTGTTCGAACCCTGACTGGTTCCGGCAGATGCTCCAGTTTGGGGCGCTCGTGCCCAAACAGGGGCCCCCGGCATGAGCCCCATGGCCAATCCGGCACGATACCGGGCGAAACCGGCGCGTCGTGCTGGACATCTCATTGCCAATAGGTCATGGCCGGGATCGTACCCGGCCATCGCTTTTCAGGAATTCCGCCGTTGAACCGCGTCATCCCGGGCTATCCCCTCTCGCTCGGCATCACCCTGTTCTATCTCTGCCTCATCGTGCTGCTGCCGCTGGGCGCGCTGGTGTGGCAGGCGCTCGATGTCGGCTGGGAGCGCTATGTCGCCATAATGAGCGGCGCGCGTACCGCGAGCGCCTTCCGCGTGACGCTGACCACGGCCGCGCTCGCCACCCTGTTCAACGCCGTCTATGGACTCGCGCTGGCCTGGGTGCTGGTGCGCTACGAATTTCCCGGCCGGCGCTTCATCGATGCGCTGGTCGATGTGCCCTTCGCCCTGCCGACCGCCGTGGCGGGCCTCGCCCTCTCGGCGCTGTTCGTGAAGAATGGCTGGTTCGGCGCGCCGCTCGCCGCGCTCGGCATTTCGGTCGCCTATACCCCGCTCGGCATTGCCGCGGCGATGGCCTTCACCTCGATCCCCTTCGTCGTGCGCACGGTGCAGCCGGTGCTGGAGGATCTCGCCACCGATGTGGAGGAAGCGGCTGCCACGCTTGGCGCCTCCGACTGGCGCATCTTCGCGCGCATCATCTTCCCCGCGATCTTCCCGGCCTTCCTCACCGGCGCCTCGCTCGCCTTCGCCCGCTCGCTCGGCGAATTCGGCGCCATCATCTTCATCGCCGGCAACCTGCCGCTGAAGACCGAGGTCGTCTCGCTGCTCACCTTCATCCGCATCGAGGAATATGACTACCCCGCCGCCGCCGCGATCGCCTCGACGCTGCTCGGCCTTGCCTTCGTCCTGCTGTTCCTGGTCAACATGATCCAGCTCTGGCAGCAGCGCCGCATCGGCACGGGAGACTGAGGCGATGAGCGACCATTCCTCCCCGCAGCCGGCCGCTACCACGTCGAGCGCTACCACGTCGAGCGCTCCTTTTGGCGCCGTCTCGCACCCGCCGGCCCGCCGCATCCGGGTCGGCGACGGGCCGCGGACGCGGGCGCTGCTGATCGGCTCCGTGCTGTTCGTGACGGCGCTGGTTCTGGTGGTGCCGCTGCTGGCCATCTTCGCGGAGGCGCTGCGCCATGGCTGGGGCGCCTATCTCACCTCCTTCGCCGCGCCCGACACGCAATATGCGATGCTGCTGACCCTGTGCGTCGCGCTCATCGTGGTGCCGATCAATATCGGCTTCGGCATCGCCAGCGCCTGGTGCATCGCCAAGTTCCGCTTTCGCGGCCGCAACCTGCTGGTGGCGCTGGTGGAACTGCCCTTCTCCATCTCGCCGATCATCGCCGGCGTCGCCTATCTCTTCGTCTATGGCGCGCAGGGGCTGCTGGGGCCGTTCCTCGAAGCGCATGACATCAAGATCATGTTCGCCGTGCCCGGCATCGTGCTGGCGAGCCTGTTCGTCACCGCGCCCTTCGTGGCGCGCGAACTCATTCCGCTGATGATCGCCCAGGGGTCGGAGGAGGAAGAGGCGGCGGTGACGCTGGGGGCCGGCGGCTGGCGCATCCTGCGGCTCGTCACGCTGCCCAATGTGCGCTTCGCCCTGCTCTATGGCGCGGCGCTGTGCAATGCGCGGGTGATGGGCGAGTTCGGCGCGGTCTCGGTGGTTTCCGGCAATATTCGCGGCCAGACCAACACGCTGCCGCTGCAGATCGAACTTCTCTACCAGGACAATAACGCCATCGCCGCCTTCGCGGTGGCCACCGTGCTGACCGCCGTCGCGCTGGTGACACTGGTGGTGAAGGCCATCATCGAGCGGCTGGACGCGGCGCGGGTGAAGGCGCAGGGCCGGCCGGGGCACTGAGGGCTGCTTCCCTCTGGGGAGAGCGGTGAGGTGAGCGGGCACTATGCCCGGCAATCGTGTCGCCCCGCACCCCGCACCGACCTGCTTCGCGGGCCACCTCTCCCCAACGGGGAGAGGAAGAGTGCGAGGTCACTTATCCCGCAGCGCCTTCCACACCAGTTCGGCGGCGGCGAGGTCCTCGATCGCCGTGCCGACCGACTTGAACAGCGTGATCTCGTCCGCCCCGCCGCGGCCCGCCACGCGGCCGGCGGCCAGATCGAACAGGTCGCCCTGCACGCCGTCCGGCGCCAGAATGCCGGTGCGCAGCGGCACCACGATGTCGCCCGCTTCCTTGCCCGCCCCGGCGCGGGTGTCGACATAGACCCGCGCGCGGGCGATGGCCTCGTCATCCGCCTCGCGCATGGCGGGGGTGAAGCCGCCGACCAGATCGACATGCTGGCCCGGTTTCAGAAAACGCCCCTCGACCAGCGGATCGGGCGAGAGCGTGCCGGAGGTGACGATGTCCGCCTCCCCGATGGCCGCGCCGCGATCGGCCTCGGCCCGGGCCTCGAACCCTTCCGCGCGCAGCACCTGCGCCATCGCTTCCGCCCGGGCGAGGGTGCGGTTCCAGATGGTGATGGCGCGGATCGGCCGCACGCTGGCATGGGCGCGGGCGAGATAGGGGGCGAGCGATCCCGCGCCGATGACGGTGAGCCGGGTGGCATCCTCCCGCGCGAGATAGCGGGCGGCGAGAGCCGAGGCGGCCGCGGTGCGCCACAGCGTGAGCGCGCGCCCGTCCATCACCGCCAGCGGCAGGCCGGTGGCGGCGGAATTGAGCAGGAACAGCCCGGTCACGCTGTCGAGCCCGCGCCGGGCATTGCCGGGAAACACCGTCACCAGCTTGGTGCCCATCACGTCGTCCTCGCCGCCCTCCGCCGTCCAGGCGGGCATGAGCAGCAGCGTGCCCTCCTCGCCATTGGGCCGTTCGATGGCGTGGTGATGGCGCACCGGCACCACGATGCGGCGCCGGAAGGCGGCGTCCAGCGCGTCGATCAGAGCGGGAAAGGTGAGGAGCCCGGCGATCTCGTCGGCGGAAACGAAGCGCAAATCGGTCATGGACACGCCGGCAGGGAGAGACGGGAGGATCAGGCCGCGTGGCGGCGATCGGCGAGGGCCGGCGCCGAGGAAACGGCGGCGAGCGGAGGCCCCGCCGGGCGGGAAGGCGCGGTGCCCTCGCGCGCCGATACCACGGCGCGCAGCTCGTCCGCCTGCGTCCTCGCGCGGCGCGCCTCGCGCTCGTTGCGGCGGGCGGCGCGGCGATAGCGGCCCTGGCCGAGCCACACGCTGGCCCCGCCGATGACGACGCCGACGATCAGCGCGGCGAACACCACGAGGTAGAGCGGTGCCTCGATCGACCAGGCGCCACCGAACGGGTCGACGACGAGGCCGATCTTCTGCCGGTTCGCCACCGCCAGCATGACCAGCCCGAGCGAGATCGGCAGGACGATGAGAATCGTCACGATACGACGCAGCAGCACGCGGCACTCCCGGAAGGTTCGATCGTCGCCAGATTCCTCGATACAAGACCGATCGCGGCGAAACTATTCAAGGTCGACGCCATCATTAAGGCGCTCGCGCATTTCCTTGCCCGTCTTGAAATAGGGCACGGCCTTGCCGTCCACCGCCACATGCGCGCCGGTGCGCGGGTTGCGCCCGGTGCGGGCCGGACGGGCTTTCACCGAGAAAGCGCCGAAACCGCGCAGTTCGACCCGGTCGCCACGCGCCAGCGCCGCGACGATTTCATCGAGGATCGCGTTCACGATATTCTCGACGTCGCGCTGGTAGAGATGCGGATTCGCCTCGGCGATCCGCTGCACAAGTTCGGACTTGATCATCGACGCCCCGCCCCCTGATTGTGATCGGCTCGTCGGAATTCCAAAAACATCATATTTTGGAAACTCTTGGGCCCCGTCTAGCCGCCCCGAGGGTGCCAGAGGGCCAACAGACCGTCAAGGCGCGCCATGTCAGTCGCCTCGCTCGCCGAGCTCAGCACCGCATGGGTGAGATCCCCGAGCCCGATCAGCGACATAACCCGCACGGCCAGCGCGTGCAACCAGCCGAATTCATCCCCGGCACGGCCGGTGCGCCAATCCCGCACGGGAAGATCCCGGGAGACCCCGCGCTCGCGCGCCAGCCAGTCGCGCGCGGTGCGCTCGTCGCCCAGTTCATCCACCAGCCGCAGCGGCAGCGCCTGATGGGCGGTGAAGACCCGGCCGTCCGAGGCCTGCGCCAGCTTGTCGCCGGTCAGCAGCCGGCGCTCGGAGACCAGATCCCTGAACCAGTCATAGCTGTCGGTGACCAGCGAGCGCACCGCCGCGCGGGCGTCCTCGGTGGGCGGATCGAACATGTTGGGCGCCGCCTTCAGCGGGCTGGACTTGATCTCCTCATAGGAGATGCCGACCGTCTTCATCAGCCCGGCGAAATTGGGGAACTGGAAGATGACGCCGATGGAGCCCACCAGCGCGTTGCGCGGGGCGACGATATGGTCGGCGCCCATGGCGGCGATATAGGCGCCCGAGGCCGCCATGCCGTCCACCGCCGCGACGATCGGCATCTTCTGCGCCAGACGGCGCAGCCCGTCATAGAGCGCGGCGGAACCCACGACCGTGCCACCGGGGCTGTCGATGGAGAGGATCACGGCGCGCGCGCCGGAGCGGCCGATCGCCTCCAGCAGGTCGAGCCGCTCGCGCTCGTTGCGGATGATGCCGCCAATGGTGACGCGCGCCACATGCGGGGCGGAGCGCGGCAGCAGCGCGCCATCGCTCCACCAGGCGAACAGGCCGAAGCCGGCGCCGAGCAGCACGAGAAAGGCAAGGACGCGCCAGAAGGCCAGCTTGCGCCGCAACCGGCGCCGCACCAGCACCTCGTCGACCTCGATCGAGCCGTAGGCCATTGGCCCTCCTCCGGGTTCCAGGGGCCAAGGGGTAGCCGCCGGGGAGGATGGACGCAAGCGTGAGCACGGGTTGCGTGAGCGCGGGCGGGGCGCGCGACGGATGCCGCGACGCCGCCGCCGGAGCGCAGGCCTCAGCCGCCGTGCTTTTCGAGAAAGGCCTCGACGGACAGGGCGCGGAAATCCTCCAGCGCCGCGCGCAGCCGCGCGTGCTCCCAGTGCCACCAGCCGAGCGCGCGCAGGCGCTCGCCGAGCGCGGGCGAAAAGCGCGGCTTCACCGGCCGTGCCGGAACCCCGGCGACGATGGTGTAGGCCGGCACGTCCTTCGACACCACGGCGCCGGCCGCCACCACCGCACCGTCGCCCACCGTGCGGCCGGGCAGGATGATGGCGCCATGGCCGATCCACACATCATGGCCGATGGTGACGCCATGGGCGCGGCGCCACGCGAAGAAGCTGTCCTCGTCCTCGGCATCCTCGAAATAGGCCGAGGCGCGATAGGTGAAATGCGCCTGGCTGGCCCGATCCATCGGGTGATTGCCCGGGTTGATGCGGGTCATCGCGGCGATGGAGGTGAACTTGCCGATGCGCGCATGGGCGATGTCGGAATCATTCACCACATAGGAATAGTCGCCGAGTTCCACGTCCAGGAGCTTGGTGCGCGGGCCGATTTCGGTGTAGCGCCCGAGCGTCGAGCGGCTGACCTCGGCGGTGGGATCGATGGTGGGCGCGAGCCCCAGCCTGCGGCTCATGCGTCAGCCCCCGAACGGATAGCGGGCGACCAGGCGGAAGGGCCCGTCCTCCTGCCGATAGAGCGCGATCTCGCCGACGATCAGCGGCCCGTCGGCCCCGCTCATGGCGAAATGCTCGGCGAGTTCCGCCTCCGCCAGCGCCCGCTCCGCCGCCTCCAGCGGACCGGTCAGGGTCATATGGAAGCGGAACTCCTCCAGCACATAGGGGTAGCCCCAGCGGTCGAGATAATCGCGCTGGCGTGGCGTCAGGGGCGCGCGCTGGCGCTTCTCGCGCTCGGCCGCGTTCATCGGCGCGCGGAAGTCGTCGAAGGCGGCCACGGCGGCGGCGGCCAGCCGGTCGAGCGCGGCACAGGCCGAGGCGGTGCGGAGGGCGAGGAAGCGGCCGATCGTCGCGAGCTGGATCCCGGCGCAGGCAAAGCGCGCCCGCTCGGCGGCAAAGCGGGCGCAGGCGGCCCGCAAATCAGCCTCGACGCGCCCGCTCGCCAGCCGGAACGGCGCCTTCAGCGTGGCATGGAAACCGTAGCGGCGCGGCTCGGCGGTGATCTCGCGCCAGCGGGCCGCATCGAAGCGGCGCAGCGCCAGCGAGCCATCGGCCTCGCCGGTCTCGGCGTCATAGCCGATCACCGCCGCGCCGAAGCGCCAGAGCGGGCTCTGCGCCGGCGGAGCGTAATAGAGCGCGTAACGCGGCTCGATGGAACGGGTGCCGGATGACATGGCAGCCGGCTCAGAACACACGGCGGCCGGCGAGCATCACCTCGCCCACCGCCGGCGTGTCGTCAATCAGGCGGAAGCGCAGGAGATCGGCGCGCAGCCCCGGCGCCAGCCTTCCGCGATCGTCGAGCCGGGCGAGGCGCGCCGGCGCCGCGGTGACGAGCGCCAGCGCGGCGGGCAGGGCGAGCCCGGCGGTGCGGGTGAGCGCCAGCGCCGCCTGCAGCAGGCTTGCCGGGACATAATCGGAAGCGAGCGCGTCGAGCAGACCCTGCTGGGCGAGATCGCGCATCGACACGCCGCCCGAATGCGAGCCGCCGCGCACCACGTTCGGCGCGCCGCCGATCGTGGCGAGGCCGCTCGCCTTCGCGGCGCGCGCGGCTTCCAGCGTGGTCGGGAACTCGGAAATGCTGCAGCCGGCCGCCAGCGCCTCGTCGACATGGGCGGGAGTGGTGTCGTCATGGCTCGCCAGCACGATGCCGGACGCGGAGAACAGCGCGACCATCTTGTCGTAATTGCCGGCCACCGCGCCCTTGGCCCGCTCGATGCGGTCCGCCACCTCGGCGTCGATATCCGGCCCGCCCTTGCCGATGCCGGAGAGATACACTTTCAGATGCTCGACATTGCGCCACTGCCGCGTGCCGGGCGTGTGGTCCATCAGCGAGGCCAGTGACAGGTTGGGCCGGCCGAGCGCCGCATCGACCAGATCCGGCAAGCCGTGGTCGGTCAGTTCGCAGCGCAGGTGGATGCGGTGATCGACCCGGAACATGCCGCGCGTGGCGCCCTGCTCGACCGCATCCAGCATCACCTCGTAGAGCGCGCGCCGGTCGGCCTTGGCCTGATCGAAGCCGCCGGCGCAGATCGCGTCATAGACGGTCGTGACGCCCGAGCCGGCCATCTGCGCGTCATGCGCCAAGGCGGCGGCGCGCGCATCCGGCCAGATCACCTTGGGGCGCGGCACGAAATGGCCTTCCAGCGCGTCGGTATGCAGGTCGATCAGGCCCGGGGCGAGATAGTCGCCGTCGCAATCCACGGCGCCGGGCAGCTGCGAGCGGCCTTCGTCCAGCGCGCGAATGGTGCCGTTCTCATGCACCAGCGTGCCCTCGACGACACGGTCTTCGAGCACCAGGCGGACATTGGTCAGAATCGTTTCCATCGGCTCTTTCCCATTGGCGCCCGGCTCTCGCATGCGCGTGTGACGGTTCCGTGAAAGCTCTGCGGCAGATCACACCCCCAGTGCGCCACCATCCGAGCGGGGGTCGTGCGTGCCCTCCAGCCCGCCGCGCCCCGGATGCAGCACCACGGCCCCGGCATGGCCCATCATGTCGGCATAGGGTTGCGGGATGATCTCGATCTCGTGACCGGCGCGGGCCAGCTGGTCGGCGATGCCGCCATCGAAGGCGCCTTCCAGCTTCAGCGTCAGCGAGGGCGAACCCCAGCTGCGGCCGAGCAGCCAGCGCGGGCGGGCCACCGCGGCACCGAGCGGCGCACCGAACAGGGCATAGCGGCTCATGACCGCCGCGTTGGTCTGCGGCTGGCCCTCCCCGCCCATGCAGCCAAAGGCGACGACGCGCCCGTCCGCCAGCGCCGCCATGCCGGGATTGAGCGTGTGGAACGGCCGGCGGCCGGGTTCCAGCGGGTTCACCGCCCTCGGGTCGAGCGAGAAGGAGGTGCCGCGATTCTGCATCAGTACGCCGGTGGAGGGCAGCACGAGGCCGGAGCCGAACTCCCAGTAGATCGACTGGATATAGGAGACGACGAGCCCGCTCCTGTCCGCCGCGCCGAGCCAGATCGTATCGCCCGGCGCGGCCTTGTGCGGCCACGGCAGGGCGCGGCGGGCATCGATGGCGGCCACCTCGCGATCGATCGCCGCGTTGGTCAGGAAATCCGCGGGGTCGTGCGCCAGTTGCTCGAAATCCGTCACCACCCGGTCGCGCACCAGGAAGGCGCGCTTGGTGGCCTCGATCAGCCCGTGCACATGGGCGAAGCTCTCCGGCTCCTTCACGCCGAGCCGGTCGAAGATGGCGAGGATCATCAGCGTCGCCAGCCCCTGGGTCGGCGGGGGCGAGCCCCACAGTTCCAGCGTCGAGAGCTTCACATGCAGCGGCGCGCGGCGCACGGCGTGGAAGGCGGCGAGGTCCTCGCGCGTCACCGGGCTGCCGGCGCGCTCCAGATCGGCGGCGATCTCGCGGCCGATGTCGCCGCGGTAATAATCCTCCAGCCCGGCGCGGTAGAGCTGCTCCAGCGTGTCGGCCAGCCGCTCGAAGCGCTGCGCCGCGCCCACCTCGGGCACCGCGCCCTCGTCATCGAGAAAGTTGCGCGCGAAGCCGGGGACCGAGGCCAGTTCGTCCTTCTTCTCGGTGGTGAGCCGGTTCTGCGAGGCCGAGACCGGGAAGCCTGTGCGGGCATGGGCGATCGCCGGCTCCAGCAGCCGGCGCAGCGGCATCCTGCCGCCGAACGCCACGGCGGCCTCCAATGCGAGGCTCCAGCCGCCGATCTGGCCGGGCACGGTGAGCGCGGCGAGCGGGCCGCGCGCCGGCAGGGTCTCCTCATGGCCGTGCTCGCGGTAGAAGGCGGGGGTGGCCCGGGCACCGGCAAAGCCGGCGGCCTCGATATAGGCGACGCGGCCCCGGGGATCGCGGATCAGCCAGAAGCCGTCGCCGCCCAGCTGGTTCATGTGCGGATAGACCACGGCGATGGCGGCGGCGGCGGCGAGTGCCGCCTCGATGGCGTTGCCGCCCTCCTCCAGCACCGCGCGGCCGGCTTCCGTGGCCAGCCAGTGCGGCGTGGCAACCATGCCGGAACCCGCGCGCACGCTCTCGTGATCCGCTCCCCAACCCGCTCCCCAACCCGCTCCCGAAGGCATTCCCGAAGCCATGTGGATTCTCCCTGCTGGCGGACTCTTGGCGGGCTCTTGGCGGAAAACTTGACCCGCGCCGCCGGGCATAGCAGTTTGCGCCCCGCCGAAGTAGACGGATTGGGACGAGATGAGCACGGGCCGACGCATCCGCTGGGACCATGTGAGCACGGTGGTGAGCGCCGCCATCCTGCTTGGCGCCGAACTCATCGGCGCCGGACTGGCCGCCGGCTGGGCCATCGCCGCGCTGTTCAATGCCAGCTGGATGGTCGAGATCTTCTTCGAAGGCCTGTTCGGCCTTCTCGCGCTCTACGGCATCTATCGCTTCGTGATGAAGGCCAAATCCGTCGAGCCCTTCGTCGAAGGCTGAGCGCGGCGAATCATACCGCTCCTCGGGGATATGGCCACGACACGCGCCCGACGCCCGATCGTAGCGCCGTGCCTTCCCGCCAGCCGCCAGCCGCCAGCCGCCAGCCGCCAGCTTTACGTGCATGCGGATTTTACGGGCGTCCGGGAAAAAATCGACCCCAACCGCTTGCATATGACAGCGGAAATCCATACATCGCGTCCTGCCCAACATTCGCACGTGCCTGTGGTCGCGTGCCGATCGGCGGAAGTCCGGACAAGAGGCCGGAAAATCGCCAGTCAGATCGGTAGCCGGAGGCGAAACCGGCGCACCTCGCTCTCAGCGGGGAACGTGACTTGAAGCAACGACGTAGCGGGCTTTTTTAGTCTCTGTCGGCCCTCCAAAGGTCGGGAAACTGAAGAGGCACTACTTCTTGCCGGGCGTGCGGTCGGGTCTCCCGTACCAAGCGAAGGCATCGATCGAACGCTAGCGCTCTCCACACGCGCAAGCGATCGCATTGCTGCCACGGCTCCATTCCATCCGGCCCTGCGGCATGTGTCGCGTGGCCGGCGAACGGGTGCGCATTCCCGCCACGCGCGCGGCTCATTGACGCCGCTTGCGGGTGTTCGCATCCACTTGGGTTGAAGCTTCGGGTCCTTGGGGATTGCCATGACCGACCGTATTCGCGAATTCCTGCGCACTCGACGCGAGGATGGTCCCTGCGTCGTCGTCGATCTCGATGTGGTGCGCGCCAATTATGCCGCCTTCGCCCGGGCCCTGCCGGACACCCGCGTGTTCTACGCGGTGAAGGCCAACCCGGACGTGGCCGTGCTCAACGCGCTGGCCGAGATGGGCTCGTGCTTCGACTGCGCCTCGGTCAACGAGATCCTGATGGTTCTCGCCACCGGCGCCACCGCCGACCGCATTTCCTTCGGCAACACGATCAAGAAGGAGCGCGACATCGCGCGGGCCTTCGAGCTCGGCGTGCGCCTGTTCGCGGTCGACAGCGTCGAGGAAGTCGAGAAGGTGGCCCGCGTCGCCGCCGGCGCGAAGGTGTTCTGCCGCATCCTGTGCGACGGGGCCGGCGCCGAATGGCCGCTCTCGCGCAAGTTCGGCTGCGAGCCGGACATGGCCGTCGACGTGCTGGAACACGCCCACCGCCTCGGCCTCGAGGCGCATGGCATTTCCTTCCATGTCGGTTCGCAGCAGAAGAATGTCGACGCTTGGGATTCGGCGCTGGCCTCGGCGAGCGCCATCTTCGCCGCCTGCGCGCAGCGTGGGTTCACGCTGTCGCTGGTCAATCTCGGTGGTGGTTTCCCGGCTAAGTACCTGCAGGACGTGCCGGCCGCCGAGGCGTATGGCGAGGCGATCTTCCGTGCCCTGTCGCGGCACTTCGGCAACACGATCCCGCAGACCATCATCGAGCCGGGCCGCGGCATGGTCGGCGCGGCCGGGCTGATCGAGGCGGAAGTCGTGCTGATCTCGAAGAAGTCCGACACCGACACGATGCGCTGGGTCTATCTCGACATCGGCAAGTTCGGCGGCCTCGCCGAGACCATGGACGAGGCCATCCGCTACCCCATCCGCACGCCCCGTGACGGCGACGCGATGGAGCCCTGCGTGCTCGCCGGCCCGACCTGCGATTCGGCCGACGTGATGTACGAGAGGACCCCGGTCCTGCTGCCGGTGTCGCTCGCCATCGGCGACAAGGTGCTCATCGAAGCCACCGGCGCCTACACCACCACCTATTCGGCGGTGGCGTTCAACGGTTTCGAACCGCTCCGATCCTATGTGATCTGAACGGGCCGGGACCCGGCTCCACGTCATCCCGGACACCGCCCGCGCGGCAAGCCGGAATCGAAACAGACCGGAATCGAGACAAACCGGAATCGGGACCAACCGGAATGGCCCGGGCGACATGCGCGCAAGCGGATGCCGCCCGCTATCGGGCCTTCCTTCCGGCTCGATGCCGCGCTCCGGCCGGGATGACGGCTCACGCCCCTTCACAATTCCTTTTCACCTCTTTTGCCCGGCTGGACCGGGTGTTGGAGGCCGCCATGGAACTCGCCGTCACCGATTTCGCCGCGTCCGCGCTGGCACATGCCACCCCCGTCACCGTGAAGGACTTCACCGGTCCCGCGCCGGCGATCACGCTGGAGACGCCGGCCGACCTCGCCCAGCGCGAGGCGCTGCTGGACCTCGCCTTCGGCCGCGCCGCGCGTCTGGCCAAGACCAGCGAGCGCCTGCGCGAAGGGCGCAAGCCCGCCGATGGCCTCGCCTTTGCCGCCCATGGGGCGGACGGGCGCGTGGTCGGCACGCTGCGGCTGTGGCACGTGGCGGCGGGTCCGGCCCGGCCGGCACTGCTGCTCGGCCCGCTCGCCGTGCATCCCTGGTTCCGCGACCGGGGCCTCGGCAAGGCGATGATGGCGACGGCGATCCTTGAGGCCACCCGCCTCGGCCATGGCGCCATCCTGCTGGTGGGCGACGCGCCCTATTACGCGCGCTTCGGCTTCGATGTGGCGCTGACGGACGGCCTGTGGCTGCCCGGCGCGTTCGATCGCCGCCGCTTCCTCGGGCTGGAACTGCGCTCCGGCGCGCTGGACGGCGCGCGTGGCCTCGTCAGCCCGACCGGTGCACCGGTCGAGGTGCCGAGCCTGAGCGAACTGGTGGCGCGCGAGACCGCCGGCGGCCTCAGGCGCTCCGCGTAGCAAGGCGCGTCTCCCGCTCCGGGTGAGGGCTGGGCGAGGGGTTCCATCGCGTCGCGATCCCGGAACCCCTCCCCGAGCCGCGTCGCGGGGCCCTCTCCCCCGGGGAGAGGATCCGGTATCAGACATTCCCCTCGGAGGGGCGGCGTGGGTTTTGCGGGTTCTCCTGTCCGGGATCGAGCCCGCTTCCAGACCCCCGCCCCTCCGCCCCCACGGACGGGATGGGGTCGAGCATCGCGAGGTTTCCCGCCGGCCCTGCGCCGGGCGGTCAGAACTCGACGTCGAGCTCCTCCATCTCGTCCGGCTCCTCGCGCGCGTCGGCGCTCCACGCCTCCATCGCCGGCAGCGCGAGAATGGCCTCGCAATAGCCCCGCGTGAGCGGATCGAGCGTCACGTCATAGGTGGTGAAGCGCGAGCAGACCGGCGCATACATGGCATCCGCCATGGTCGGCGCGGACCCGAACAGATAGGGCCCGCCATAGGTCGTCAGGCAATCGCGCCAGATGGTCAGGATGTGCTCGATATCGGCCTGCGCGCCGGTCCACACCTTGAAGCCGGGATGGCGGGCCTTGATGTTCATCGGCAGCGCCGATCGCAGGTTGGCGAAGCCGGAATGCATTTCGCCCGAGATCGAGCGGCAATGCGATCGCGTTGCCCGATCCTTGGGCAGAAGCCCGGCTTCCGGCATCAATTCGTGCAGGTATTCAGCAATGGCCAGCGTGTCCCACACCCTGAGCCCGTCATGATCAAGGCGCGGCACGAGAAAGGACGAGGATTGCAGCAGCAGTTCCGCCCGGATCGAGGGATCATCCGCGGAGAGCCGGACCTCCTCGACGTCGAGCCCGGCCAGCCGGCACAGAAGGTACCCGCGCAGCGACCACGAGGAGTAGTTCTTGCTGGAAATGGTGAGGGTGGCGGGGGACGCCGTCGGCCCCGCGGCCGGCCCGGACGCGGCAGCCGCACCCTTGGCGGCCGCACCCTTGGCAGCCGCGCCCTTGGCGGCGCTCCCTCTCGAGGTTCTGGCGCGCGTCGTTCCCGGCCCGGTGGCGGAGGCGGATTTGGCGGTGGGCGCGGGCATGGGCGTGCGTCCTGTATGATCGGCGGCGAGGATGGTCGTGCGACGGACCAGCGCCCCGCGACGGGCGAGATTGCAGCGGGGGCGACGGTCCAACGAAAGACAGGCAGGGGCCAAACACTATTCGTGCCATCCCCGATCCGGCACGGCCCGCCTTCCGGCGGGTCCCGCACGCGACACGGCACGCCCCTTGCCCTTGGATACCCCAGCGATGCCGCGCCGCCCGCCGCTTCTCCGGCGCGGCACCATCGCGCACGTGGCGGGACGAGACGACCGTTACGTGACATTCTCCTCCGGCCGCCGGCCGGCAACCGTCGCACGGGCGGCCCGTCACGCCGCCACCGAGAGCCGCCGCCGATGATCTATGCCGCGTATCAGGCCCAGACCGACCTCTTCGATCCGTTTCGCACCATGGCGCGGATGTCGCGGCGGTTCCTCGACACCGCCATGGCCGGAAACCGGATGTCCGGCTTCGGGGAAAGCGCGTTGCTGCGCAACCTTTCCGCCGCCTGCGAGATGGTCGAGCGCTCCGGCCTCAGCCATGCCCGGCCCGCCTTCGACATCGCGAGCGTCATGGTCGGCAATCGCGAGGTGGCGGTGGTCGAGGAGGTGGCGCTGGCGCTGCCCTTCGGCACGCTGCTGCATTTCGCCAAGGACCTCGACCAGCCGCAGCCGCGCATCCTGGTGGTGGCCCCGCTCTCGGGCCATTTCGCCACGCTGCTGATCGACACGGTGCGCACCCTGCTGCCGGAGAACGACGTCTACGTCACCGACTGGGCCAATGCGCGCGACGTGCCGCTCTCGGCCGGCGGCTTCGGCTTCGACGGCTATGTCGAGCACGTCATCCGCTTTCTGGAAGCCATCGGGCCGGGCGCCCACGCGCTGGCGGTGTGCCAGCCCTGCGTGCAGGTGCTCGCCGCCACGGCGGTGATGGCGCAGAACGACAACCCGGCCACTCCCCTGTCCATCACGCTGATGGCGGGGCCGGTGGATACCCGCGTCAACCCGACCAAGGTGAACGAACTCGCCACCTCCAAGCCGCTCGACTGGTTCGAGCAGAACCTCATCGCCACCGTGCCGCCCGGCTTTGCCGGTTCCGGCCGGCGGGTCTATCCCGGCTTCGTGCAGGTCGGCGCCTTCCTCGCGATGAACATGGACCGCCATGTGAAGGCGCATGTCGAACTGTTCGAGAACCTCGCCATGGGCGAGCACGAGAAGGCGCACACCACCAAGACGTTCTACGACGAGTATTTCGCCGTGTTGGACCTTGCCGCCGAGTTCTATCTGGAGACCATCCGCATCGTATTCCAGGAGCACGACCTGCCGCGCGGCGTGCTCACCTATCAGGGCGAGCCAGTCGACTTCCGCGCCATCCGCCGCACCGCGCTGCTCACCGTGGAAGGCGAGCGCGACGATATCTGCGCGGTCGGCCAGACGGTGGCGGCGCAGGACATCTGCGCGAGCTTGCGCCCGCATCTGCGGCGCCACCACATGCAGGCGGGCGTCGGCCATTATGGCGTGTTCAGCGGCCGCCGCTGGAAGGGCCAGGTCTATCCGCTGGTGCGCAGCCACATCCTCGCCAGCGACGGCTGAGGCCCCGGGCGGCGTGACCGGGAAGGATCGGGCGGGGCTTGATGACCGGGGCTTGACGACCGGGTCTTGACGACCGGGCGGCTCGCCCCGTCACTCCCCCGTCACCATTGACGCGGCAGGCTGCGGTGCCCATGGTGCGGCCGCACGTTTATGTCCCGCGGAGCTACGTTTTCCCAGTCAAAGGAGTCCCCCCGAGAATGTCAGTCTGGCCTGTCTATGGAAAAATCGACGGTCCCATCGTGATGATCGGCTTCGGCTCGATCGGTCGTGGCACCCTGCCGCTGCTGGAGCGGCATTTCGATTTCGACAAGGAGCGCCTGACCGTCATCGATCCGGTGGACGACCATCGCGCCCTGCTGGATGAGCGCGGCATAGCTTTCCTGCAACTGGCCATCACCCGGGAAAACTACCGCGAGATCCTGACACCCCTGCTCACTTCCGGCGGGCGCGGCTTCGTGGTGAACCTCTCGGTCGATACCGGCTCGGTCGACCTGATGATGCTCGCCCGCGAATGCGGCGCCCTCTATATCGACACGGTGGTCGAGCCGTGGCTCGGCTTCTATTTCGACAAGGACGCCACGCCCGCCAGCCGCTCCAATTACGCGCTGCGCGAATCCATGCTCAAGGCCAAGCGCGCCCAGCCGGGCGGGCCGACGGCGGTATCGTGCTGCGGCGCCAATCCCGGCATGGTGTCCTGGTTCGTCAAGCAGGCACTCGTCAACCTCGCCCACGACACCGGCCTCGCATTCGAGGAGCCGGCCAGCCGCGAGGGCTGGGCGGAATTGATGAGCCGGCTCGGCGTCAAGGGCCTGCACATCGCCGAGCGCGACACCCAGCGCGCGCGCGACCCGCGCCCGTTCGGCACCTTCGTCAACACCTGGTCGGTCGAGGGCTTCGTCTCGGAAGGCCTGCAGCCGGCCGAGCTGGGCTGGGGCACCCATGAGAAATGGATGCCGGCCAACGGCCACACCCATAATTTCGGCGCCGGCTCGGCGATCTACCTGATGCAGCCCGGTGCCGCCACCAAGGTACGCACCTGGTGCCCGAGCCTCGGCGCCCAGCACGGCTTCCTGGTGACGCATAACGAGTCGATCTCGATTGCCGACTATTTCACCGTGCGCAACGGCGCGCAGGTGAGCTTCCGCCCGACCTGCCACTATGCCTACCATCCCTGCAACGACGCGCTGGTGTCGTGGCATGAGCTGTTCGGCAATGAGGGCAGGTTCTCCGGCGACTGGACCATTCTCGACGAGCACGAGATCGTCGACGGGCGCGACGAACTGGGCGTGCTGCTCTATGGCCACGCGAAGAATGCCTATTGGTTCGGCTCGCAGCTCACCATCCAGGAGGCGCGCAACCTCGCCCCCTACCAGACCGCGACCGGCCTTCAGGTGACGTCCGCCGTGCTGGCCGGCATGGTGTGGGCGCTGGAGAACCCGGAGGCCGGCATCGTCGAGACCGACGAGATGGATTATCGCCGCTGCCTCGATATCCAGAAGCCCTATCTCGGCACGGTGGCGGGCTACTACACCGACTGGACGCCGCTGGACGGCCGGCCGGGCCTGTTCCCCGAGGAACTCGACGAGACCGATCCCTGGCAGTTCCGCAACATCCTGGTGCGGTGAGCGGATCGCCCGAAGCCAAAGACGACGCGGCCGGGCATGTCCCGGCCGTTTTATAGGGGATGCCGGCGGGCTTTTCCCTCTGGCGCACCGGCACCGCGCGCCTAAGTAAGCGAGCAGCATTCCTCGCCCGCCCGGAGCCCCCATGAGCGCCCCCGTGACCGATCTCTCCGCCTTCCCGATCGCCAGCCGCTGGCCGGCCGCCCATCCCGAAAGGCTGCAGCTCTATTCCTTCCCCACGCCCAATGGCGTGAAAGTGTCCATCATGCTGGAGGAGACCGGGCTGCCCTATGAGGCGCACACGGTCAACATTATGAGGGACGAGAGCTGGACGGGCGACTTCCTCGCGCTCAACCCCAATGGCAAGATTCCGGCGATCCTCGATCCCGATGGCCCGGGCGGCCAGCCGCTGGCGCTGTTCGAATCCGGCGCCATCCTGCTCTATCTCGCGGAGAAGACCGGGAAATTCCTGCCCGCCGACCCCGCGGCGCGCTACCAGACCATCCAGTGGGTGATGTGGCAGATGGCGGCCATCGGGCCGATGTTCGGCCAGGTCGGCTTCTTCCACAAATTCGCCGGCGCGGCCTATGAGGACAAGCGTCCGCGCGACCGCTACGTCACGGAAGCCAAGCGCCTGCTCGGCCTGCTGGAGCACCGGCTGGAGGGCCGCGACTGGATCATGGGCGCGGATTACACCATTGCCGACATCGCCACGCTCGGCTGGGTGCGCAATCTTGTCGGCTTCTACGGCGCGGGCGAACTGGTCGATTATGCCGCGCTGACCCATGTGCCGGCCTGGCTGGCGCGCGGGCTCGATCGCCCCGCCGTGCAGCGCGGGCTGGAAATCCCCGCGCGCGCCTGACGCGTATAAGCGATGCCGCCGGCGTGGTGGCATGAAGGCTGGATTCGCCTATAAGCGGGCGACAGCGACAGGTCGGGACCGAAGATGAACCAGAACATGACGCCCCCCGGTGTGCGCTCCACCTCGCACCTGCCGGCCGGCCATCCGCCGGTGAAATTCGGCAAGATCGGCGTGCTGATCGTCAATCTCGGCACGCCCGACGGCACCGATTACTGGTCGATGCGGCGCTATCTCAAGGAGTTCCTCTCCGATCGGCGGGTGATCGAGGTCAACCGCGTCCTGTGGTGGTTCATTCTCAACGTCATCATCCTGTCGCGGCGGCCGCAGGCCAAGGGCAAGGACTACGCGACGATCTGGAACACGGAGCGCAACGAGGGACCGCTGCGCACCATCACCCGTGCGCAGTCGGAGAAGCTCGACGCGGCGCTGGGCCCGCTTTCCGACCGGCTCGTGTTCGACTGGGCGATGCGTTACGGCAACCCGTCCATCGCCTCGCGCATCGCGGCGCTGCAGGCACAGGGCTGCGAGCGCCTGCTGCTGGTGCCGCTCTATCCCCAATATGCCGCCGCCACCTCGGCCACCGTGTGCGATGCCGCCTTCGACGCGCTGAAGAAAATGCGCTGGCAGCCGGTGCTGCGCGTTGCCCCGCACTGGCCGGACGAGCCGGCCTATATCGAAGGCATCGCCAATTCGATCCGCTCCTCGCTCGCCACGCTGGACTGGGAGCCGGAGCTGGTGCTCGCCTCCTTCCACGGCATCCCGAAGGAATATTTCGAGAAGGGCGACCCCTATCATTGCTATTGCTACCAGACCACGCGGCTGGTGCGCGAGGCGCTCGGCTGGCCGGAGGGCAAGCTCCGCCTCACCTTCCAGTCGCGCTTCGGCAAGGCGGAGTGGCTGCAGCCCTATACCGACAAGACGGTGGAGGCACTGGCGCAGTCCGGCGTGAAGCGGCTCGCCGTCATCACCCCCGGCTTCGTGGCCGATTGCCTGGAGACGCTGGAGGAGATCGCCGGCGAGAATGCCGAGATCTTCCACCATAGCGGCGGCGAGAAGTTCCACTTCATCCCCTGCCTCAACGACACGCCGGACGGCATCAAGGTGCTGGAAGCGGTGGTCCGCCGCGAGCTGAAGGGCTGGGTGGAGCTGTAGGGTCCGCGGCGCGGCGCCCCTCGCCTCGACCGATCGCCGGCATGAACGCGGTGCGGATGTTGCGCGACAGGCGCCAGTACCCTCCCGGCCGATACGGGCGGCGCGGCGTTCCTTTCATCGCGAAACCGAACGTGTTTTGCGCCTCACGGTCCCCTCCGCAATGAGAGGACGGCATACGGCCCCGACACCGGGCCGGAATGTCGCGCAAGGAGGATCGCCGTGCCGGATATTTCCGCCCGCAGCCCGATGCAGAAGATGCTCGCCGGCGAACTCTACCACGCCGCCGATCCGGAGATCGTCGCCGCGCAGGCAGCCGCCTTCGCCTGGATGGCGCGCTATAATGGCGCCCTCGGCGCGCCGCAGGCGGAGCGCGATGCGCTCCTGCGGGAACGGCTGGGCGCGGTGGGCGAGGGCGCGGTGATCCGCCCGCCCTTCCATTGCGACTACGGTTTCAACATCAGGCTCGGGGCCGGCGCCTTTCTCAACTTCAACTGCGTGGTGCTCGACGTGGTGGAGGTGAGCATCGGCGAGGGCACGCAGATCGGCCCCATGGTGCAGATCTACACCGCCGACCATCCGCGCGATGCCGCCACGCGCCGCACCGGGCTGGAATTCGGCCGCCCGGTGCGGATCGGCCGCCATGTGTGGATCGGCGGCGGCGCCATCCTCCTGCCGGGCATCACCATTGGCGACGACGCCGTGATCGGCGCCGGCGCGGTGGTGACGAAGGATGTCCCCCCGGGCGCCACCGCGCTCGGCAATCCCGCGCGCCTGCGCGGGTGACGGGCCGGCTCAGTCGTCGTCGCCGCTATGGGTGTAGCGGTCGGTGAAGGCGAGCACCGCGTAGGCCGCGAGAAAGATCACGCTTGCCGCCATCAGCCAGCGCACCTGCGTCTCGCTCACATCGAGTTCCAGCCGCATCAGCGCCTTGAGCAGGGTGATGGCGGCGATCGACATCAGCGAGGCGAACAGCTTGAGCTTGAGCCCGGAAAAGCTGATCCGCGTCATCCAGGCCGGCGAATCCGGGGCGTGCCGGCGGTCGATCTTCTCGACGAAATTCTCGTAGCCGGACTGGATCACGATCACGATCAGCCCGCCGACCAGCACGAGGTCGAGCAGGGTCAGCAGTTCCATGATCACGGCGGTCTCGCTCATCGTGGTGATCTGGAGCGCGAAGCTCCACAGCCGCAACGCGAAGGCGATGACCAGCAGCACGAGGCCGATGGCGAGGCCGACAAAGAGCGGCACCATCGCCCAGCGACTCACCAGCACGACCCGCACGATGAGGCGCGCGAGAGAACCCGAATCCGTGCGTGGCATGAACGTCCCCCTCAATGCCGAACCGCGGCGCAAGCTGGCGTCACTTAGAGCGTTTTCGAGCGAAGTGGATACCGGTTCGCGTCAAGACAGCGCGCAATTTCAACAAGCTGAAGCATTTCCTCGATTCCGTGAAACGGGAAATGCTGCAGGCCCGTTCGCGGCCGGTTCCGCAACCCGGCAGCGCCATGCCATTGGCGGCCGATCGCTCTCGCCCGGCTTGCAGGGAAGGGAACCCCGCGCCGCCGGGCCCGTTGCCCTCGACAGAGGAAAACGGAGAACCTGCCCATGGCCCAGCCCAACGCTCCCCAGCCCAACGCGCCCCATTTCGCCAGCCCGCCGCGCAGCCCCGAGCCGGGCGGGCCGGATATCCCCGCGCCGGCCGAATCCCCGGATAGCCCACCGACCCCCCTCGAGGATCCCGACCAGCCCGATACCGGGCCCGACATCCCCCCGCCGGGCCGCGGCGATCCGGACATCCTGCCGGGCAACGTGCCGCAGGAACTGCCGCCCGACAGCCTGCCGCCGCCGGTCGAAGCGCCGCCGCAGATCTAGAGCATTTTCGAGCGAAGTGGATTCCGGTTCGCGTGAAGAAAATGCGTCGGAACAATAAGTTAGAACTATTCCGGTGAACCGAACGCGCCGGAAACCGTTCGAGCCGCCCAAAACGAAACGGCCGGCGTGTCACCACGCCGGCCGTCCCTATCTGTCAACCGTCAGGGGGCGGAGGCCAAGGGCCCGCGCCGCTCCCTCAGTCGGCCTTCTCGGACGCCTTCTTGAGCGCGGCGCCCAGGATGTCGCCGAGCGAAGCGCCCGAATCCTGCGAACCGAACTGCGCCACGGCTTCCTTCTCTTCGGCGATTTCCAGCGCCTTGATCGACACCTGGACCTTGCGGGCCTTGCGGTCGAACAGGATGACGCGGGCGTCGAACTTCTCGCCGACCGCGAAGCGATCGGGGCGCTGGTCGCCGCGGTCGCGGGCCAGTTCCGAGCGCTTCACGAAGGTCGTCAGGTCGGAACCGGCGATCTTCACGTCCACGCCGCCTTCCTTCACGTCGAGCACTTCGCAGGTGACGATCGCACCCTTGCGGATCTCGCCGGAATCCTGGAAGGGGTCGCCGGCGAGCTGCTTCACGCCGAGCGAGATGCGCTCCTTCTCGACATCCACGTCGAGAACGACCGCCTTGATCACGTCGCCCTTCTTGAACTCGTCGATGACCTGCTCGCCCGGACGGTTCCAGTCGAGGTCCGAGAGGTGGACCATGCCGTCGACATCGCCATCGAGACCCAGGAACAGGCCGAACTCGGTCTTGTTCTTGACCTCGCCCTCGACGGTGGCGCCCGAGGGATACTTCTCGGCGAAGGCTTCCCAGGGGTTCTGCAGGGTCTGCTTGAGGCCCAGCGAGATGCGGCGCTTGACCGGATCGACCTCGAGGATCGCCACTTCCACTTCCTGCGAGGTGGCGACGATCTTGCCCGGGTGGACGTTCTTCTTGGTCCAGCTCATCTCGGAAACGTGAATGAGGCCCTCGATCCCCGGCTCCAGCTCGACGAACGCGCCGTAGTCGGTGATGTTGGTGACGCGACCCTTGAAGCGCGCGCCGACCGGGTACTTGGCCTCGATGCCCTCCCACGGATCGCCGAGCAGCTGCTTCATGCCGAGCGAGATGCGGTGGGTCTCGTGGTTGATCTTGATGATCTTCACCTTGACCGTCTGGCCGATATTCAGCACTTCGGTCGGGTGGTTCACGCGGCGCCAGGCGATGTCGGTGACATGCAGCAGGCCGTCAATGCCGCCGAGGTCGACGAACGCACCGTAATCGGTGATGTTCTTGACCACGCCGTCAATGACCTGACCTTCTTCGAGGTTCTGCACCAGCTCGTGACGCTGCTCGGCGCGGGTCTCTTCGAGAACCGTGCGGCGCGAGACGACGATGTTGCCGCGGCGGCGATCCATCTTGAGGATCTGGAACGGCTGCGGGTTGTGCATCAGCGGGCCGACGTCGCGGATCGGGCGGATATCGACCTGCGAACGCGGCAGGAAGGCCACGGCGCCGTCGAGATCGACGGTGAAGCCGCCCTTCACCTGGTTGAAGATCACGCCGGTGACCTTCTCGGTGGCGTTGAACGCCTTCTCGAGACGGACCCAGCTCTCTTCGCGGCGGGCCTTGTCGCGCGACAGGACGGCTTCGCCGAGCGCGTTCTCGACGCGCTCCAGATAGACTTCAACCTCGTCGCCGACCTTGATGACCTGGTCGCGGCCGGGGCCGGCAAATTCCTTCAGCGCCACACGGCCTTCGGTCTTGAGGCCGATATCGATGATCGCGAGATCCTTCTCGATCGCGACCACGATACCCTTGACGACCGCGCCTTCGGCCGGCTCGGCAAGGGTGAAGCTTTCTTCGAGCAGCGCGGCGAAATCTTCGCGCGCGGAACTCAGGGTTTGAGCTGCGGACATTAATACTCCTGATCGCCACGGCGCCGGTACGGGGTTGATAATCGTTCCCTTCACCGCGGGCATCGGGACATGGCGCTTCCCGCTGCAACCTCTCGCGAAGCCCGGCGCATTGGCCGCGGCGTCAGGAACGTGGTCTTCGAGGCACCCGGACCCCGACGCCGGCCGAAAACGGCACGGCCATCCTGGAATTCCGGATCGAATAGGCGGATGTGTTCGATAGCGGCGGGGCGGGCTGCCTCCATGCCTGCGGCGACGCGGTTCCCGCTTCGCCGGCCCTCCCCTCGGCCGCGTCACCCTGACGGGCGCTCGGACGCGCGTTGCCTTAGCGCAAGATGCGCCCAAGAGCAAGATGTGGACTCGGCGCGCGGGCCAGACGCGCAACGTCGATAGGTGGCGACAGGAGGTATTTAAATATGGTAAACAGAACTTGCTCGATCGGGAGAACGTCCCTCGCCGAAGGAAGTGAAACGGCGCGAGAAACCCGATTGCAGCGGATTTCTTTATGATTTTGCTGCATTCTTGCCGTGAGGGAGCTTGCGCGAACGGCAATTGCCGAGGTCCGCGTGGGGGGGAAGGCGGGTTCCCGCCGCAAAGCCGAGGGAACGCTCCGGGTGCGTCGGTGGCGCGTGGTCATTGAGGCAATGCTGATCGTGGCCGCAGGAATGCTGCTGCCACTGGCGCTTGCCTTTTTTCTGTCCTGGCGCGTATCCATCAACGCGCAGCAGGACCGCGTCGATCTGCTGGCCAGCGAGGCCGTCGCGCAGGCGCTGTCCGTGTTTGCCGACGCGCGCGCCACGCTGCACGCGGCAACCGAGACCGAGCTGCCACCCTGCTCGCCGCAACATATCGCCCTCCTGCGCGACCTCATGGCGAATTCGCTGGCGGCCGACAATCTCGCCTATGTGGACGACGACCTCGTGCGCTGCACCGCCTGGGGGCCCATCACACGGCCGATTCAAGGCGCGCCGGTGCATGCCTGGCTTCCGGACGGCATCGGTCTCAGCGTCAATTTCGCCGGCACCATCCTGCGCCGCTGGCCGGTAATGGTGATCAAGCTCGGCAAGCACAGCGTGCTGGTCGCGCAGGTACGCTTCGTGCTCCAGCCGACCGACCCGGACGCGCGGGTCGAAGTGATCGCGCCAAGCGGCATCGCGCTCGTCACCGCCCCGCGAAAGGCCGGCGAGGCGGAGAGGGAGCCGCCCCGCGCGGGGGACCTCGTCGCCAGTCGCGAAGCGGAAGGCTGGAAGGTGACCGTCCGCCTGCCGAGGCCCAGCTTCTCCCAGCAGCTGGATGCCACGAAGTACCTGCTGCTCAGCGTCACCGTTCCCCTCGCGGTGCTGTTCGGAGGCATCGCCTGCTGGCTGATGCGACGCCGGCTGTCGCCGCGCGGCGAACTGGAACTGGCCGTGCGCCAGCATGAATTCGTCGTGCACTACCAGCCGATCATCGAATTGGCGACCTCTCGCTGCATCGGCGCGGAGGCGTTGGTGCGCTGGCGCCGGCCCGACGGAACGCTGGTGGGACCCGACCTGTTCATACCGCTGGCCGAGTATACCGGCTTCATCGAGCCGATCACCGATCAGGTGCTGGAAGCCGTGGTCGCCGATCTCGGCGACTTGCTGCGCAACGACCGCCGCCAGCACATTTCCATCAATGTGGGAGCCGCCGACATAAGCTCGGGGCGTATCCTGGCCGCGCTTGATGACAAGCTCGCCCGTACCGCCATCGAGCCGCAGCAGATCTGGGTGGAGGCGACGGAGCGGAGCTTCGTCGACATCGAGGGCGCGCGGGTCACGCTCGCCGAGCTGCACCGGCGCGGTCACATGACCGCGATCGACGATTTCGGCACCGGCTATTCCAGCCTGCAATATCTCCAGCGCCTGCCGGTCGACGCGCTGAAGATCGACAAGAGCTTCATCGAGGCGGTGGGCACCGACGCCCCCACCCGGCACGTGACCGACCATATCATCGCCATGGCGCGCGAACTGATGCTGCAGATCGTCGCCGAAGGCGTCGAGACCGAGGCCCAGGCCGACTATCTGCGCCGGCAGAAGGTGGGCTTCGCGCAAGGATGGCTGTTTTCCCCCGCCCTGCCGGCACAGGAATACATCGCCTTCTGCCGCGCCAATCGCGCCGCCCATGGCGTCCCGGAGGTCCCTCCGGCCTTCACCATCGCCTGAACGGCAGAGCCATGCCGTCGCGGCGCGGCGCGCGTTCCTTCAAGCTCCTCACCGCCTCAGGCAGGCGCGCAGCACGGCCGCGACGCCGAACAGCAGGGCGGTTCCAGCGATCCCCGCCGTCACCACCCCGGCGGGCGTGACGCGCGCGCTGGCCTGGAAGGTCGCGAATCGGCCAAGCCTCGCCTCGAACACCGCCTTTATCTCCTCGGGATGAGCGGGAGCGGGCTCCCGGACCGGCGGCGCGGTGGAGAGGGGGGAAAGCGGGCTGGTCGCCATTGAGCTGTCTCCGAATGGACGCCCGCGAGTTTAGGCGTACCCGGCCGCCGCCGGCAATGAAGGGTTCGGCGGCATAGGACAGACATGAGCCGGCGGAACGGGGCGGGCGCGGCCGGGCATCACCCCCGCACGAGCCACACATCCATGATCCAGCCCCGCCGGGCGCGGGCGTGCGCGCGGCGGGCGAGAATGGCGGGGCCCACCTGATGGAGCGGGCCGCTCGCCAGCATTTCCTCGCGCATGCCCAGATACGCCCCCCACCAGATGAGCAGCGGCGAGGCGCCGGCCGCGCGCGCCTGCGTCTCGCGGGCGATGAGCGCGGCAAGGCCGGAGCCGTCGTCCAGCATGACGACGAGGCTCTCGCCGCCCTGCGGATAATCCGCCAGCACGCGGCGCCCGGTGGTGATGGTGACCTTTTCGCCCACCGCGTTCAGCACCTGCCCATGGGCGGCGCACAGTGCCTGGATGGCGGAAATGCCGGGAATGACCTCGAGGACCAGCGCCAGATGCGCGCGCGTCGGCTCCAGAATGCGCAGCATGGAATCGTAGATCGCGGGGTCGCCCCAGACCAGCACCGCCCCGGTCCCCCCGGGCGGGAGCTGTGCCGCGATCGCGTGTGCCAGACGCTCGGCGCGGGCGCCGTGCCAGTCCGCGACGCCGGCGCGATAGGCCCCGGCCGGGCCGGGACGGGCGGGATCGGCGGGTGCCGCGCTCCCTTCCTCGCTCCCTTCGGCCGCCGGATGCACGCGGGCTTCCGCGCGGCGTCGGGGGCTCTCCACCGGCACCACGCGCCAGGGCGCGCGGCGATGGGCGGCAAGGATGGCCTCGCGGGCGCCGACGAGTTCGCCCGCCGCCTCGCCCTTGTCGAAGACGAAGAAAACATCCGCCCGGTTGATCGCCTCGATCGCCTGCAGGGTGAGGTGGGCCGGCGAGCCGGCGCCGATGCCGATGACGAGGATGCGCCGCACGGTGGCCGCATCATTCCCAGCAGCGTCCATCATCGCGCTTGGAGCCCCTCCTGCAGCCCCGCCTCGGCATCACGCGCGGCAAACACCCGCTTGGCGACGAACAGCCCGTTCAGCGCGGCGGGGAAGCCGGCATAGAGCGCCATCTGCATGATGGCCTCCACCACTTCCTCCCGGCTCGCGCCGACATTGAGCGCCGAGCCGACATGCACTTCCAGTTCCTTCTCGGCATGGCCGAGGCAGACCAGCCCGGCGACCGTGGCGAGCAGGCGGGTGCGCAGGTCCAGCCCCGGGCGGGAATAGATGTCGCCATAGCCGAACTCGAAGATGTAGCGGGCGAAATCGGGCGCGATGTCCCCCAGCGCCGCCATCACCTCGGCGCCCGAGCGGCCGGTAATGGTGGCGAGCCGCTCCTTGCCGCGCGCAAGCCGGTCGTCGGTGGAAGGCTTCTCGACGGAAGCCTTGTCGGTGGAAGCCTTGTCGTCGAAAGCCTTGTCGTCGAAAGCCTTGTCGTCGAAAGCCTTGTCGTCGGAGCGCCGTTCGCCGCCGGTCCCGTCCTTGCCCGCCATCGCTCCGCCCTCCTCAGCGCCGACCCGCCAGATCCGCCACCAGCGCGAGCGCGGCGGCGATGCTGGCATCGCGGTCCAGGCCGGTATTGTCGAACAGCACGGCATCCTGCGCCCGCATGAGCGGCGCGCTGGCCCGGCCGCTGTCGCGCGCATCGCGCATCTCGATGTCGGCCAGCACCTGTTCGAACGTCACCGCCTCGCCGCGCCGAGCGAGTTCCCGGTAGCGCCGTTCGGCGCGCGCCTGCGGCGTCGCGGTGACGAAGATCTTCAACTCGGCGTCCGGCGCGATCACGGTGCCGATATCGCGCCCGTCCAGCACCGCGCCGCCCGGCTGGCCGGCGAAATCCTTCTGCAGCTTGAGCAGCTTCTCCCGCACGGCGGGCACGGCGGCAACGCGCGAGGCCGCCTCGCCCACCGGCCCGGCTTTGAGCGCCTCGGCATCGAGCCCTGCCGGATCGAGGCCGGCCGCCAGCGCGGCAAGCGCGGCGGTGTCCTCGAAGGCGACGCCCGTCTCCAGCGCCGCCGCCCCCACCGCGCGGTAGAGCAGGCCGGTGTCGAGATGCGGCAGGCCCAGATGCGCCGCCAGCGCGCGGGCGATGGTGCCCTTGCCGGAGGCCGCCGGCCCGTCAATGGCGATGATCACCGCGCGCCCTCGGCCGCGTCCACCTCGATCACCGCGCCCAGCTGCTTCATCAGCGGCAGGAAACTGGGAAAGGAGGTGGCGATGAAGGCGACGTCGTCCACCTCGACCGGCCGCAGGGCGGCGAGACCGGCGACGAGGAAGCTCATGGCGATGCGGTGGTCCATATGGGTGGCCACCGGACCGCCGCCCGGTACCTTGGGAGTCCAGATAGTCGCGCCGCCCGAGACCGAGCCCGCGCCCTCGACGAGGAGATCGTCGCCCTCGATGCGGTTATGGACGCCGATGGCGTCGAGCCCGCGGGCGACGGCGGCGAGCCGGTCGGATTCCTTCACCCGTAGCTCGGAAAGCCCGTTCATGCGGGTGGTGCCCTGCGCATAGGCGGCCACCACGGCGAGGATGGGATATTCGTCGATCATCGAGGGCGCGCGCTCGGCCGGCACCTCCACCGCGCGCAGGCGCCCGGTATGGCGCACGCGCAGGTCGGCCACGTCCTCGCCACCCTCGATGCGTTCGTTCAAATACTCGATCGAGGCGCCCATTTGCTTGAGCGTGATGAACAGCCCGGTGCGCAGCGGATTGACCATCACCCCTTCGATCACGATGTCGGAGCCCGGCACGATGAGCGCCGCCGCCACGGGGAAGGCGGCGGAGGACGGGTCCGCCGGCACGGCGATCGGCGCGGGCTTCAGTTCCGGCCGTCCCTTGAGCGTGACCTTGCGGCCATGTTCGCCGAACGGTTCCACCCGCACATCGGCGCCGAAATGGGCGAGCATGCGCTCGGTATGGTCGCGGCTCGCCTCTTTCTCGATCAATACGGTCTCGCCCGGCGCGCCGAGGCCGGCCAGCAGCACGGCGGACTTGATCTGTGCCGAGGCAACCGGGCTCTCATAGGTGATCGGCACCAGGTCGCGCGGTCCCTTGAGGGTGAGCGGCAGCCGCCCGCCCTCGGCGGCGTCCAGCACCTCGACGCCCATCCTCTCCAGGGGATCGAGGATGCGGCGCATCGGCCGGCGGCGCAGGCTGGCATCGCCGTCAAAGGTCGCGGTGATCGGGTTGCCGGCGACGACGCCCATCATCAGCCGCGAGCCGGTGCCGGCATTGCCGAAATCGAGCGGCGCGTCGGGCTGGGTCAGGCCACCCACGCCCACGCCCTCGACGCGCCACTCGCCCTCGCCAAGGCGCTCCACCGTGGCGCCGAGCGCGGCGCAGGCCCTGGCGGTGCCCAGCACGTCCTCGCCTTCCAGCAGCCCGGAAATGCGGGTCTCGCCCACGGCCAGCGTGCCGAAGATGAGCGAACGATGCGAGACCGACTTGTCGCCCGGCACGCGGACCGTGCCCTTGAGCGCCGGCGAGAGGCCGGCACGCGCGGGCATCGGCGCGCCGGCATGGCCACTGGCGACCGGCGCGGCCGTCGTGATGGAGGGCGAAAGGGGGCTCGTCATCTCGCTGGCCTTCTCAAACGGCGATGGTAGTCTCAACCATCCTAGCGGAAGTAATCTCCGCCGGGAGCGAAGTTCGTCGGGGCGGGCGCACGCCGGCGCGCCATCCCGGCGGGCGCCGTCCTAGCACGAGCGCGTTATCGCCGTCACGGTCCTGCAATTGCGCGCTTGACTCGGCCGGAACGGCAGTTCAATGGGTGCACCCCTTTTCATCACCACTCCCGAGGTTGCCAACCGTGGTGAAACCTGAACTTGGTACCAAGCGCATCTGCCCGGTCACGGGGCGCAAGTTCTACGACCTGAACAAGGATCCGGTGATCTCGCCCTATACCGGCCAGATCGTGCCGATCGCCGTGGCCATTGCCAGCCGCGCGCGGCCGGAAGCCGCCCGCCCCGTCGAGGAAGCCGAGGTGGAGGAGACCGCCGAGGTCGAACTCGTCTCGCTGGAGGATGCGGACGAGGAAGCCGCCGGCAGCCCGACCAAGGCCGCCGCGGCCGATGACGACATCGAGATCGACGAGGACGTCGAAGCCGATGACGATGACGACACCTTCCTCGAAGAAGACGAGGATGGCGATGATGACGTGGCCGACCTGATCGGCGACGGAATCGAGGACGACGAGGAAGCCTGAGGAAAAAGCGCTGGGGACAGCGCGGCCAACACGAAGTGAAGGCTTGCAGTCCTCATCGTCCTGTGGTTTACGACCATCCCGCTCCGGTCACTGCGCCGAAGCGATCCGCCGGGTGAGACACCCAAGGCGCTGAGCGAAAGCCCGGCGCCCATCCGGCAACCCCCGGTGGGGCCATAGCTCAGTTGGGAGAGCGCTTGAATGGCATTCAAGAGGTCGGCGGTTCGATTCCGCCTGGCTCCACCAATCTTCCCTCCCGGAAATTCGGGATCCTGAAATTCACCCTCGCCGGCCACCGGCATCGCACCGGGATATTGCTCCCGCCGCGCCTACCTCTCCTGACCCTGCTCCGTTCCCGGCAAGACGCGCGAATCACGTTCGGCGATGGGCGGCTTCACGCCCCGCCCCGCAAACGCGCCCCTGTCGGGAGGGCCCACGTCCGGCGCCTCAAAGGCACGGCGGGTGATTCGCACGCGGGCGACACACGCGGGCGACACCGGCCCTTTGCTCGCTTTGCGCCGCGCGTGATCACCGTTCGGATATCCCGGCGCGAGGGAACAACCCGCCATCGCTCTCGTTGCCCATGGGGTAACGGAGAGGCACGACGTGTTCATCAAGCTGCTTTCGGAAGTCGATGGGCTGCGCACCTTCGCGGTCATCCTTGAAACCGGCGACGAGGCGATGACGGCGCTTCGCGACGTCGCCGAGCGGGAGGGCCTCACGGCCGCCCATGTTTCGGCCATCGGCGCCTTCAGCCAGGCCACGATCAGCTATTTCGACTGGGAGCGGAAGGAATATGAGAAGATTCCGGTGCGCGAGCAGGTCGAGGTCGCCGCGCTCTCGGGAGACGTCGCGATCGGGCCGGACGGCAAGCCGGCCGTTCATATCCATGTGGTTCTCGGCAGGCGCGGCGGCGTCGCGGTGGCCGGCCATCTGGAGGACGGCATGGTCCGGCCGACGCTTGAGGTCATCCTGACCGAGACGCCCGCTCACCTGCACAAGCGGGTGGATGCGGCGAGCGGCCTCGCGCTCATCTCGCTATAGGCGGCCCGTGCGACGGGCGTAGCGCGGCCGACCCGCGCCCGGCTCAGCCCGCGACCTTCGCCAGTTCGCGCCGGGCGGCCTCCAGCCGTGCCCAGGTCGCCTGACTGGCGCGAATCAGCTTGAGCCGCTCCTGCGGTGACAGCGCCGGGTTGCGGGCCCTGGAGATGGCGAAGGAGTAATCCTCCAGCTCGATATCGACTTCCAAGAGCAGTTCGCGGACTGACCGCATCTTTTGTTCCTCCCGGGGCTCTGGCGAAGCAGCCCCGCCGACGCGGAGCCGCAGAAATAACCCGAGCGTGCGGCTTTGGTTTCCTCGCCGAACACCCAGTCCGGCGGCGATCATCGCCAGCAAGGTGGCCAGCAGGGTGGCCAGCAGGACGGCGCCAAGGACAATCCGGGCAGTTTCGGCAACCATCCCGAACGCGACAGCGAGGCCGGCCGAAAGCGCGGCGAGCCCGGCAAGGGCGGCACGACATAGCCCAGCCCGCCTCGGGCCGAGACGATGAAACCCGCTCCGACCCGTGTCGGGGCGGGTTTTCCATGTCTTGCAGGCGGCATAGGGAACCGGATCGGGACCCGACCGCGGCGTGTGGGAGGCGCCACCCGCCGCCATGCCGGCTACGCCGCGCCGCGAGGATCGACGCGGCGCATGCGCCGGCGGCTGGCTGGAGCGTCCACCCTTTCCCGGACGATGGCGGATACGGTCCGCGCCGAACGTGGCGGGCTGGAGCCACGCCCGCCGCTCAGCGGCGCTTCAGCAAGGCCTCGTATTCGCGGCTCAGCGTGGCGATTTCCTCCGCCGCGAAGGGCCAGGCGCCGACAGCGACGCCCTGGCGAATCTCATGGGCGAGCACCGGCCAATAGCGGTCCACCAGAGGGGGGATTTCGTCGTCGCGCACCCCCACCCCCTTGAGATCCAGGGTGCAGATGGCGCGGGCGGTTTGTTCTGTGTGACGCATTTACCGCCAATAGCATGCGGCACCTGTCGCTTGTGTTCACCAGTGCACACAAAATCGAGGCCCTCCGGCGCGCCGGGTGACGCACACCGGCACCGCCTGCACCGTCGGCAATTGCCGTTAACGCCACGCACGACGTTTCAATTGTCGCATCTCCGGCATAGGGTTGCCGGAAGGCGCCGATTGCCCGGCGCGCACCGCCGGCGCGAACCAGTCGGCATCCATCACTCGGCACCAGACACTCGGGAGAGACAACGATGCAGCTCGGAATTGTCGGTCTTGGCCGCATGGGCGGGAATATTGCACGCCGGCTCACGAAGGCCGGCCATGCCTGCGTGGTCTGGGACCGCAACGAGGACGCCGTGAAGGGGCTGGCCGCCGAAGGCAATACCGGCGCCTCCGGCCTTGCCGATGTCGTCGCCAAGCTGGACGCGCCGCGCGCGGTGTGGGTCATGCTGCCGGCGGGCGGGCCGACCGAGGCGACGGTGACGGAGCTTGCCGCGCTGCTCGCGCCGGGCGACATCATCATCGACGGCGGCAACAGCTTCTACAAGGACGACATCCGGCGCGCCGCCAGCCTGGTCGAGCAGGGCATCGCCTATGTCGATGTCGGCACCTCGGGGGGCGTGTGGGGGCTGGAGCGCGGCTATTGCATGATGATCGGCGGCGCCAAGGCGGCGGTGGATCATCTCGATCCGATCTTCGCCGCGCTGGCGCCCGGCCGCGGCGAGATTCCGCTCACCCCCGGCCGCGAGGGGCGCGACAAGCGGGTCGAGCAGGGCTACATGCATGCCGGCCCGGCCGGCTCAGGCCATTTCGTCAAGATGGTGCATAACGGCATCGAATATGGGCTGATGCAGGCCTATGCCGAAGGCTTCGAGATCCTCAAGCACAAGGATTCGACCGCGCTGCCCGAGAACGAGCGCTTCTCGCTCGACATGGCCGACATTGCCGAAGTGTGGCGGCGCGGCAGCGTGGTCTCGTCCTGGCTGCTCGACCTCACCGCCATCGCGCTGACCAAGGACGACACCCTCGGGGACTTCCCGGGTGAAGTCGCCGATTCGGGCGAGGGACGCTGGACGGTCATGGCCGCGATCGAGGAGGCGGTGTCGGCGGAAGTGCTCTCGGCCGCGCTCTACACCCGCTTCCGCTCGCGGCAGGAACACACGTTCGGCGAGAAGATGCTCTCGGCCATGCGCTTCCAGTTCGGCGGCCATACCGAATTCAAGAAGTGATCCCGCGGCCAGCAAGCGAGTAGACAAGTTCCATGGGAAGCGAGACCGTCGTTCTCGGCCAGAAGGTGCTGGCGCCCGATGCGGCGCGGGCACCGGCCTCGACCTTCTTCATCTTCGGTGCCTCCGGCGACCTGACCAAGCGACTGCTGCTGCCCTCGATCTACAACCTCGCCAATGAGGGCGTTCTCGACGACAACTTCGCCGTCATCGGCGTCGATGGCGTCGAGCGCAGCGAGGAGGATTACCGCGCCTATCTCACGGACGAGGTGAAGAACCTGCCAGGCTCGCTCGACACCGAGGGCGAGACCTGGAAATGGCTGATGAATCGCATCGGCTACATTGCCGGCAACTTCGAGGACCCCGCCACATACGGGCGCATCCGCGAACGCCAGGCGGCGCGCGCGCAGCAAACCGGGAACGCGGTGTTCTACCTCGCGGTGGCCCCGCGATTCTTCGCCACCATCTCCGAGCAGCTGGGCGCTGCCGGCCTGCTCAACGAGGAGGCCGGCGCCTTCCGCCATGTCGTGGTGGAAAAGCCGTTCGGCACCGACCTGCCCTCGGCGAAGGCGCTGAACCGGCGCCTGCTGGCGGTGGCCAGCGAGCGGCAGATCTACCGGATCGACCATTTCCTCGGCAAGGAAACGGTGCAGAACATGATGGCGCTGCGCTTCGGCAACGGCATCTTCGAGCCGATCTGGAGCAAGGAATATATCGACCATATCCAGATCACCGCCGCCGAGACGGTGACGGTGGAGCAGCGCGGGCGTTTCTACGACGCGACCGGCGCGCTGTGCGACATGGTACCGAACCACATGTTCCAGCTCCTCGCCATGACCGCGATGGAGCCGCCCAATTCCTTCGACGCCGACGCCGTGCGCACCGAAAAGACCAAGGTGATCGAGGCCATCCGCCACATGCGCCCGAGCGACGCGATCGGCAGCGCCGTGCGCGGCCAGTACCGCGCCGGCTTCGTCAATGGCGAGGCGGTGAAGGACTATCGCGCGGAGAAGGATGTCGATCCGAAGAGCCGCACCGAGACCTATGTGGCGCTGAAATGCTTCGTCGATTCGTGGCGCTGGAACGGCGTTCCCTTCTATGTGCGCACCGGCAAGGCGCTCGGCGTGCGGCGCACGGAGATCGCCATCCAGTTCAAGCGCGCGCCGGGCGTGCTGTTCCGCCATCTGCCGACCGCGCTCAAGCCGAACCTCATGGTCATCCACGTCCAGCCGGACGAGGGCGTCTCGCTGCGCTTCGCCGCCAAGGTGCCCGGCCGCAAGGTGCGGCTGTCCGAGGTCGAGATGGACTTCCGCTACACCGACTACTTCAAGGCGGCGCCCTCCACCGGCTATGAGACGCTGATCTATGACTGCCTGTGCGGCGACCCCACGCTGTTCCAGCGCGCCGACACGATCGAGGCCGGATGGGAGGCGGTGGAGCCGATCATCGAGGCGGTCCGGGGCGGCGAAGACGACGTGCAATTCTATTCGGCCGGCTCGAACGGGCCGGCAATGGCCGACGTGATGCTGGCCCAGGATGGTTTCCAGTGGCTTCCGCTGGAACGGGAGCGCCCGCGATGAGCGATATCAAGAAAGACCTGCCCCGCCGCATCCGCCTCATGGTGTCGGATGTCGACGGCACGCTGGTGAACCGCGAGAAGCAGGTCGCCCCGGCAACGGTCGAGGCGGTGGCGCGGCTGCGCGCGGCGGGCGTCGCGTTCGCCGCCGTCTCGGCCCGGCCGCCGCGCGGCATGAAGATCCTGGTGGAGGCGCTGGGGCTGGATATTTTCGGTGGCTTCAATGGCGGCTCCATCCTGAGCGGCGGCTTCGACGTGCTTGAGCAGCATTTCGTCGCGGAAGACGCCGCGCGCCGCTGCATCGAGATCATGGCCCCGCGCGGCGCCTCGATCTGGGTGTTCGCCGACAATGAGTGGTACCTCACCGATCCCGACAACACCTATGTGGCCGGGGAAATCCGCACGGTCGCGTTCCAGCCGACGCTGGTCAGCGATTTCGGCGACCACCTCGCCCGCGCCGGCAAGATCGTCTTCTCCTCCACCGATTTCGACATGCTGGCGAAAAGCGAGCCGGAGCTGCAGGCGCTGGTGGGAGACGGCGCCACGGCGCGGCGCTCGCAGAACAAATATCTCGACCTGACGCCGCCCGGCACCGACAAGGGCCATGCGGTGCGGGCCTTTGCCCGGCATTACGGCGTGGCGCTGGACGAGGTGGCGGTGATCGGCGACATGGCGAACGACCTGCCGATGTTCGAGGTCGGCGGCCTTTCCATCGCCATGGGCAATGCCTCCGACGCGATCAAGCAGCAGGCGGATCTGGTCACGCTGAGCAATGCCGAGGATGGCGTCGCCCACGCCATCGAGCAGTTCGTGCTGCCGCGGGCGTAACAGGCCGCGCGGGGCCACGGCCATGAAGCCGAACCGCCCCGCGCGCCAAACTCAGCCCGAGAATTCGGTCTCGTGCTTGAGCACGTCTTCCGCCTCGGGGTTGAGCGGCTGGGCGGCGCGCTCGGGCGGCATGAGCGGCTCGGGCTCGACAAAGCCGATCTGCCCGTCATCGGTCGGCTGCAGGCGCTGACGGCGCAGACGCTCGACATCGCGCTGGCGCACGTCGACGATCGTCGCCTGGGCGGTCTCGGCGTCGATGCCGTTGGCGCGCAGCGTGGCTTCGCCGAAGGCGAGGGCCGATTCAAAGGTCTCGCGGATCTCGTAGTCCACGCCCTTCTCCCGCAGGGTGATGGCGTGGGTGCGATCATAGGCCCGCACATGCAGCCGGACGCCGGGCACGTTGGCCTGCAGGATCTCGACGATGCGGTCGGCGGTGTCGCGCTTGTCGACGCAGATCGCGACCACGCGCGCGCGCTCGACGCCGGCCGCGCGCAGCACGTCCAGCCGCGTGCCGTCGCCGTAATAGATGCGGAAGCCGAAGCGCCCGGCGCTCTGGATCATCTCGACATCATTGTCGATGATGGTCACTTCCAGCCCCTGCGCCAGCAGGCATTGCGAGGCGATCTGGCCGAAGCGGCCGAAGCCGACGACCAGAACCGAGCCATGCGCCTCGCTGAAATCGGCCTCGGGCGGCTCGCTGCCCGCCGCCGCGCGATCCAGCCGCTGGGCGATGCGCTCGCCGATCAGCGCCACGGGCGGGCCGAGCAGCATGGTCATGGCGGCGCAGGCGGCCAGCATGTCGCTCTGGCGCGCGGTGATCAGCCCGAGCCCGAGCGCCAGCGGAAACAGCACGAACGAGAATTCGCCCGCCGGCGTCAGCACGGAGGCCGAGCGCACGGCATCGGCCCGGCTGCCATCCGAGAAGCGGAACACCGTCCACACCGAAACCGCCTTGACCAGCGTGATCAACAGCGTCCCGACGATCAGCAGCGGCGCATTGGCGAGCACCACGTCGAGATTCATCGACATGCCGACGCCCATGAAGAACAGCGCCACCAGCAGCCCGCGGAAGGCATCGACATTGGCTTCCAGTTCGTGGCGGAAGCTCGATTCGGACAGCATCACGCCGGCGAGGAAGGCGCCCATCGCCATCGACATGCCGACCGAGGCCATCAGCCCGCCGGCGCCCAGCACCACGAGCAGCGCCGCCGCCGTCATCACCTCGCGCGCGCCGGAATGGGCCAGCACGCGGAATAGCGGGGTCAGCAGATAGCGCCCGGTGCCGATGACGACGGCGATGGCCGCGACGATCATCAGCACGTGGCCCATCGATTCGGTGAAGGTCTGCTCCTCATGCCCGCCCGGCGCCAGCAGCGGCAGGAAGGCGATGAGCGGCACCACCGCCATGTCCTGGAACAGCAGCACCGCGAAGGCGCGCTGGCCATAGGGCTGGGCGAGGCCGTTATTCTCCCCCAGCAGCTGCAGCGCGATCGAGGTCGCCGACAGCGCCAGCGCGAGCCCCGCCACGGTGGCGGCGCGCCAGTCGAAACTGTCGCCGGCATAATGGGTGAGCACGGCGACGGCCGCCCCGGTGAACACCAGCTGGGCGGTGCCCATGCCGAAGATCGCCTTGCGCAGCGCCAGCAGGCGCGAGACCTGCAATTCCAGCCCGATGATGAACAGCAGCAGCACGACGCCGATCTCGGCGACGGTGAGGATTCGCTCGGGATCGCGGAAGGCGCCGATGCCGGAGGGGCCGATGGCGACGCCGGCAAGAAGATAGCCGACTATAGGCGAGAGCCCCAGACGCCGGGCGACGGGAACCGCGATGACGGCGGTCGCCAGGAAGATCAGCGCCGCGATCAGGAATCCCTGGCCCTCACCGTGCATTGCTCATCCGCTCCCTCGCCACTGCCCGCCGCGCCGTTCTACCGCCAGGGATGCTGCCGCCGCATGGCAGAACAATGGTGCTTTATGGACCTTATGGCGCTGGTCCGCTTCCCCATCGGAGCATCTTTCGGCCCGGAGGAAAATGGCTGGTGAGCCTGCGCCGGCCGGAAGGCACAGATTGCCGTGCGGACGCAATAATGGCGCGGGCGCATATGCCAAAACGCCCGGTCAGGAGCCGGGCGTTCGTTCTCAGAAGCGGATCGGAGCCGGGCCGGTCCCGGCGTCAATGCGCGGGGTGATGCGCCGAGGTCGGGCCGGGCGGGTTTTCCGTGGGATGGGCGGTGGGAATCGAATCACGCTTCACCGGCGGCAGGCTCTTCAGCGCCTCGAACACCAGCGGGGAGAGGCCCTCGCCGCCGGCAGCCAGGTGATCCTCGATGCGCGCGCGCATGCGCGGATCCCAGAAATCCTTGATGTGCTTGGCAATGCCCGGCACGGCGCGGCCGTGCTTCTGCGCCTCGAAGAACTTGCCGATCTGGTTCGCCATGTAGACGAGCCGTTCCATCGTATTAGCCGACATGGGCGGCCCGCTCCTTCTCTGCCCCGTCCAGCGCGATGCGATGGGGGTGGGTGAACACTTCGAATCCGTCATCGCGGGCGATCGCCGCCAGCGTGATGCCCGCCGCTTCCGCCGTGCGGACGGCGAGCGCGGTGGGCGCGGAGACCGCCACCAGCACGGATGCCCCGAGCATGGCGGTCTTCTGCACCATTTCGATCGACACACGGCTGGTCAGCAGCACGATGCCGCCGTCCGCCTCGCGGCCCTCGCGCAGGAGATGGCCGACCAGCTTGTCCAGCGCGTTGTGGCGCCCGACATCCTCGCGCACCGCCACCAGCCCGCCATCCCGCTCCCAGAAGGCGGCGGCATGCACCGCCCGCGTCTGGTGGTTGAGCGTCTGCGCCGGGGACAGCGCGGCAATGGCACGGGAAATGTCCGCCGCCGTGAAGCGCCGCCCCTCCCCCACCGCCCGTGCCGGCTTGACGGCGAGTTCCAGGCTTTCCACGCCGCACAGGCCGCAGCCGGTGGGCCCGGCGATCTGCCGGCGGCGCGCCACCATCTGGCCGGCACGCTCGGCATTGATCCACAGGCGAATCTCGACGCCGACGACACCGTCCTCGTGGTCGAATTCCAGCGTCTCGATCGATTCGACATCGGACAATTGGCCGATGACGCCCTCGGTGAGGCTGAAGCCGTAGCCGAAATCGGCGAGATCGGCCGGCGTCGCCATCATCACGGCATAGGTCGAGCCGTTATGCACGATGGCGACCGGCGTCTCCTCGGGGATCGCCCGCTCGCCCGCCCTCGCGCCGGAGGGCCCGACGGCAAGGCGGGAAACGCGGACGACCGGGGGGATCATCGCTCGCCCTCCGCTCACTCCGCCGCGGCGGCGATGCGCCGGCTCTGGCGGGTGAAGGCGTCATAATCCTCCTGCCACTCGGACGGGCCGTTGGAGCGGGAGATCTGCACCGCCGTCACCTTGAACTCGGGGCAGTTGGTCGCCCAGTCCGAGAAGTCGGTGGTGACGACGTTGGCCTGCGTGCCCGGGTGATGGAAGGTGGTGTAGACCACGCCCGGCGCCACGCGGTCGGTGATCTCCGCGCGCAGCGTGGTGCCGCCGGCGCGGCTGTCGACCCGCACCCAGTCGCCGTCGCGCACGCCGCGCTGCTCGGCATCGTGCGGGTGGATCTCCAGCACGTCTTCCGGATGCCAGGCCACGTTCGCCGTGCGGCGGGTCTGCGCGCCGACATTGTAATGGCTGAGGATACGCCCGGTGGTGAGCAGCAGCGGGAAGCGGGCGCCGGTGCGCTCGTCGGTCGGCACATATTCGGTGACGACGAACTTGCCCTTGCCGCGCGCGAACCCGTTGATGTGCATGATCGGCATGCCATCGGGATTGGCATCGTTGCACGGCCACTGCACCGAGCCCATCTCGTCCAGCTTCTTGAAGGAGACGCCGGCAAAGGTCGGGGTCAGCGCGGCGATCTCGTCCATGATCTGCGAGGGGTGGGTGTAGTTCCACCCCAGGCCCATCGCATTGGCGAGCAGCTGCGTGACTTCCCAGTCGCCATAGCCGTTCTTGGGCGCCATCACCTTGCGCACGAGCTGGATGCGGCGCTCGGCATTGGTGAAGGTGCCGTCCTTCTCGAGGAAGGTGCAGCCCGGCAGGAAGACATGGGCGTAGGCGGCGGTCTCGTTCAGGAACAGGTCCTGCACGATGACCAGTTCCATGGCCGCGAGGCCCGAGGCGACGTGATGCGTGTCCGGGTCGGACTGCAGGATGTCCTCGCCCTGGATGTAGATCGCCTTGAAGGTGCCGTCGACGGCGGCGTCCAGCATGTTGGGAATGCGCAGGCCCGGCTCGGGATCGAGCGGACGGCCCCACATGGCCTCGAAGGTGGCGCGGGTGGCGTCGTCGGAGATGTGGCGGTAGCCCGGCAGCTCATGGGGGAAGGAGCCCATGTCGCACGAGCCCTGCACGTTGTTCTGGCCGCGCAGCGGGTTCACGCCGACGCCGCGACGGCCGATATTGCCGGTCGCCATGGCGAGGTTGGCGATGGCCATCACGGTGGTGGAGCCCTGGCTGTGCTCGGTGACGCCGAGGCCGTAATAGATCGCCCCGTTGCCGCCAGTGGCATAGAGCCGGGCGGCGCCGCGGATCAGCTCGGCCGGCACGCCGGAAATCTTCTCGACCTCTTCGGGCGAGTGGCGCTTGTCGGCGACGAACTCGGCCCAATCCTGGAACTCGTCCCAGTCGCAGAACTGGCGGACATAGGCCTCGTTCACCAGCCCCTCGGTCACGACCACATGGGCCAGCGAGGTGACGATGGCGACATTGGTGCCGGGCTGCAGCGGCAGGTGGAAATCCGCCTTGATATGGGCCGAGCGCACCAGATCGATGCGGCGCGGATCGACCACGATCAGCTTGGCGCCCTGGCGCAGCCGCTTCTTCATGCGCGAGCCGAACACCGGGTGGCCGTCGGTCGGGTTGGCGCCGATGATGAGGACAACATCGGTATCCTCGATCGAATCGAAATCCTGCGTGCCGGCCGAGGTGCCGAAAGCCTGGTTCAGGCCATAGCCGGTCGGCGAGTGGCAGACGCGGGCGCAGGTGTCGACATTGTTGGTGCCGAAGCCGGCGCGGATGATCTTCTGGACGAGATAGGCTTCCTCATTGGTGCAGCGCGAGGAGGTGATGCCGCCGACCGACTTGCGGCCATAGGCTTCCTGGATGCGCGCCAACTCGGACGCGGTGTGGCTGATCGCCTCTTCCCACGACACTTCCCGCCACGGGTCAGTGACCTTGGCGCGGATCATCGGCTTGGTGATGCGGTCCTGGTGCGTGGCATAGCCCCAGGCGAACCGGCCCTTGACGCAGGAATGGCCGCGATTGGCCTTGCCATCCTTCCACGGCACCATGCGCACCACTTCCTGGCCGCGCATTTCCGCCTTGAAGGTGCAGCCGACGCCGCAATAGGCGCAGGTCGTGACCACCGAATGCTCGGGCGTGCCGATCTCGATCAGCCGCTTCTCGGAGAGGGTGGCGGTCGGGCAGGCCTGCACGCAGGCGCCGCACGAGACGCATTCGGAGGTGAGGAAGGCTTCCGACTGGCCCGCCGAGACGCGCGAGCCGAAGCCGCGGCCGGAAATGGTGAGCGCGAAGGTGCCCTGCACTTCCTCGCAGGCGCGCACGCAGCGATTGCAGACGATGCACTTGGCGGGGTCATAGGTGAAGTACGGGTTCGACTCGTCCTTCGGCATGACCAGCTCGGAGGTCGGGGCGAAATGGTTCGCGCCTTCCATGCCGTAGCGCACTTCGCGCAGGCCGACCGCGCCGGCCATGTCCTGCAGCTCGCAGTCGCCATTGGCGGCGCAGGTGAGGCAGTCCAGCGGGTGGTCGGAGATATACAGTTCCATCACACCCTTGCGCAGCTGCGCGAGGCGCGTCGTCTGGGTGTGCACCTTCATGCCGGGCATGACCGGCGTGGTGCAGGAGGCGGGCGTGCCGGCGCGGCCCTCGATTTCGACGAGGCAGAGACGGCAGGAGCCGAAGGCATCCAGCGAATCGGTGGCGCAGAGCTTGGGGATCTGCGTCCCCATCTCCATCGCCGCGCGCATGATGGAGGTACCTTCGGCGACCGAGATTTCCATCCCGTCAATGGTGAGCGTCACCATCTTGTCGGTCTTGGGAGCGGGCGTGCCGTAGTCGATCTCATGGACGAGAGACATGGGTTGCGTCCTTCTCATTCGGCGGCTTCGAGGCGGCGCGGCGGGGCGCCGAACTCCTCGGGGAAATGGTTCAGGGCACTCAGCACCGGATAGGGGGTAAACCCGCCAAGGGCGCAAAGGGATCCCAGCTTCATGGTCTGGCAGAGGTCGGTCAGCGTCGCGAGGTTGGCCTCGACGCGCTGGCCGGCGATGATGCGGTCCATCAGTTCCACGCCGCGCGTCGAGCCGATGCGGCAGGGCGTGCACTTGCCGCAGCTCTCGACCGAGCAGAACTCCATGGCGAAGCGCGCCATCTTCGCCATGTCGGCGCCCTCGTCGAACACGACGATGCCGCCATGGCCGATCAGCGCGTCCTTCGCGGCGAAGGCCTCGTAGTCGAAGGGCAGGTCGAACTGCCAGGTCGGCACATAGGCGCCGAGCGGGCCACCCACCTGCGCGGCCTTGACCGGCTTGCCCGAGGCGGTGCCGCCGCCAATGTCATTGACCAGTTCGCCCAGCGTGATGCCGAAGGCGGTCTCGAACAGGCCGCCGAACTTCACGTTGCCGGCAATCTGGATCGGCATCGTGCCGCGCGAGCGGCCCATGCCGAAATTGGCGTAGAACTCGCCGCCATCGGCCAGGATATGCGGCACGGCGGTAAGCGAGAGCACGTTGTTGATGACGGTCGGCTTCTGGAACAGGCCCTTGTGCGCCGGCAGCGGCGGCTTGGCGCGCACCGTGCCGCGCTTGCCCTCCAGGCTGTCCAGCAGCGCGGTCTCCTCGCCGCACACATAGGCGCCGGCGCCCATGCGCACTTCCATGTCGAAGCTGTGCTGCGAGCCGGCAATGTTGACGCCCAGCATGCCATGGGCCCGGGCGACCTGGATCGCCTTTTCCATGGCGGCAATGGCGTGCGGATATTCCGAGCGGGTGTAGACGAAGCCCTTGGTGGCGCCCACCGCGATGCCGGCGATGGTCATGCCCTCGATCAGCTCGAACGGATCGCCTTCCATGATCATGCGGTCGGCGAAGGTGCCGCTGTCGCCCTCGTCGGCATTGCAGACGATGTATTTGCGGTCCGCCTTGGCGTCCGCCACGGTCTTCCACTTGATGGCGGTGGGGAAGCCGGCGCCGCCGCGTCCGCGCAGGCCCGACTTCTTGACTTCCTCGATGATCTCGACCGGGCCGAGCGCGAGCGCGCGCTCCAGCCCCTTGTAGCCGCCATGGGCGCGATAATCGGAGAAGGAGGCGGGATCGACGATGCCGCAGCGCGCGAAGGTGAGGCGCGTCTGCTTCGCCATGAAGGGGTGTTCCTCCGGCTTGCCGATGCGCAGATCATGCGCCGCGCCGGTCAGGAAGCCCGCTTCGAACAGGGCTTCCACGTCATCCGCCTCGACGGGGCCATAGCCGATGCGCCCCTCTGACGTGGCGACCTCGACGAGCGGCTCCAGCCACAGCATGCCGCGCGAACCGGTGCGGATGATCTCGACCGGCTGGCGACGCTTCAGCGCGGCGGCCTCGATGGCGGCCACCACCTCGTCGGCGCCGCAGGCAATGGCGCAGGCGTCCTTGGGAACGTAGATGCGAATGCTCACGGCGTTTGCGTTCACGACTGGGCCTCCGCGATCAGCGCGTCGAGACGACGCTCGGTGAGACGGGCGACGATGCGGCCGTCCAGCATGGCGGAGGGCGCCGTGGCGCACAGGCCGAGGCAATAGATCGGCTCGACGGTGACGCGGCCATCCGCCGTGGTCTCGCCCAGCTTGCAGCCGAGCCGGTGCTCGGCATGGTCGGCCAGCGCATCGCCGCCGGCGGCCTGGCAGGCCTCGGCCCGGCAGAGCTTCAGCACATGCCGGCCCGCCGGCTCATGGCGGAAATCATGATAGAAGGTAACGACGCCATGCACTTCGGCGCGGGAAATGTTCAGCAGCTCGGCGAGCATCGGCACGATGGCGTCGGGCACGTGGCCGAACGTCTCCTGCACCGCGTGGAGCATGGGCATCAGCGGCCCCTCGAGGTGCGAGAATTCCTCGATCACCGCGCGGGCGCGCTCCTCGCTCCAGGGTTCGTAATGCGGCATCTTCTCCCGGGCCTTCTTTTAAAGTTTTCCAAACGAACCATCGCGCGCGGCGAAACCGAAATCAATCCGGGCGTTCCGTGCCTTGATAGAATTTTTCTATCGTCAAGGTGCGGCCACGTCGCAGCTGTGGATGGCGGCGTCGATTTTGTTCCTCAAATGTTCTTGACGGCATCCGGTAAGCCGCTACGCTGACCTCGCGGAGGCGGGATTTCCGGCGAGCGGTGGGGGCGCGGCATGGTCCAGCGCGTGGCGACGGTGGCATTCGAAGGCGTCGAGGCACGGGCCGTCGACGTGCAGGTGCAGGTCAGCCCGGGCCTGCCGGCCTTCAATCTGGTCGGGCTGGCCGACAAGGCCGTCACCGAGGCGAAGGAGCGGGTGCGCGCGGCGCTCATCGCCTCCGGCCTCGCCCTGCCGGCCAAGCGCATCACCGTGAATCTCGCCCCGGCGGACCTGCCCAAGGAGGGCAGCCATTACGACCTTCCCATCGCGCTCGGGCTGATGGCGGCGATCGGCGCCTTCCCGCCCGAGGCGCTGGACGGCTTCACCGTGGTGGGCGAACTGGCGCTCGACGGGCGCATCGCCCCCGTGGCCGGCGTGCTGCCGGCGGCGATCGGCGCCAATGCGCGCGGCCATGGCCTCATCTGCCCGGCCGCCTGCGGGCCGGAGGCCGCCTGGGCGAGCCCGGACCTCGCGGTGCTGGCGCCGCAATCGCTCATCCAGCTGGTGAATCATTTCGCCGGGCGCCAGAACCTTGCCCGCCCCGAACCCCGGCTCGACGGCGGGGCGGCGGCATTGCCGGACCTCTCCGACGTGAAGGGCCAGGAGACCGGCAAGCGGGCGCTGGAAATCGCCGCCGCCGGCCGCCACAATCTCCTGCTCAGCGGCCCGCCGGGCTCGGGCAAGTCGATGCTGGCGCAGCGCCTGCCCTCCATCCTGCCTCCGCTCGCCCCGGCCGAACTGCTCGAAGTGTCGATGATCGCCTCGGTGGCCGGCACGCTGCAGGGCGGCGCGCTGACCAACCGGCGCCCGTTCCGCGCGCCCCATCATTCGGCCAGCATGGCGGCGATGGTGGGCGGGGGCATGCGGGCGCGGCCGGGCGAGGTCTCGCTCGCCCATAATGGCGTGCTGTTTCTCGACGAATTGCCGGAATTCGCCCCGGCCGTGCTGGATTCGCTGCGCCAGCCGCTGGAGACCGGCGAGGCGGTGATCGCCCGCGCCAATCATCGCATCGCCTATCCCGCCCGCTTCCAGCTGGTGGCCGCCATGAACCCCTGCCGCTGCGGGCGGGCCGGCGAGCCCGGCTATACCTGCCGCCGTGGCCCGCGCTGCGCCGGCGACTATCAGGCGCGGCTGTCCGGCCCCTTCCTCGACCGCATCGACCTCAATCTCGACGTGCCGGCGGTCTCCGCCATCGACCTGGTGCGCCCCGGCCCGGCCGAGGCGAGCGCGGTGGTCGCCGCCCGCGTCGCCGAGGCGCGGCACGCCCAGCGCGAGCGCTTCCTGGCGCTGGGCCGGCCGGACCTGTTCACCAATGCCGAGGCGAGCGGGCCCATCCTGGAAGAGATCGCCGCGCCCGACGCGAGCGGCGCGGCGCTGCTGGCCGATGCCGCCCGGCTGATGCGGCTGTCCGCCCGCGGCTATCACCGGGTGCTGCGGGTGGCGCGCACGCTGGCCGACCTCGCCGGCGCGGAAAATGTGGGCCGCGCCCACCTCGCCGAAGCGTTGGCCTATCGCGCCAGCGCCGACCGCACCACCGCCGCGGCCTGAGAAAGCCGGGGCACGGCGCCGTCGAAGCCGGCTGAAGTCAACCGTGCGTGGGGTTCGGCAGCCGCATCCCGCACCCCCGCGCGAGCCCGCTCGCTTTCCGAAGCTGCGGAGGCCTATGCCAGCCTGGCCGCATCCCGCACCCCCGCGCGAGCCCGCTCGTGCGCCGAGAAGGCCGGAATGCGGCCGCCCCGGCGGGTGTTCGCCCGCGCGAGGCCCGGATGATGAGCGGGTCGCGCGGAAGAAACCGCCGTCACGACCTGTCACATGCGCGTCCTACAGATGTGATTCCAATCAGATGGCGCTATAAGTGCAATTCGAGGCTGGGGACCTTGCCATGACCGATGTGGTTGGCGACGCAAATGTCGAGGCGGGTTCAGCGGGCGCTCACCCGGCGCTGCGGGCGCTGTTCAAGCCCCCCTTTCTCTCCCCCGCGCTGCTGAAATCGCTCACGCCCGGCTATCGGCCGGCCGGCGCCCCGCCGCTGCCCTTCATGCCGTCGGCTTTCGCGCCCTCCCGTTTCATGCCGGCGCTGCGCTCCTATTCCGGCCTGCGCCATCGCGAGAGCCGCGCCAATCCGGGCCCGGCGAGCCTGGGACGCATCGGCGCGCTGGAGGTTCGGCTGGCCACCACCGCGGCCGACGTGCGGCGCGCCCAGCGGCTGCGCTACGAGGTGTTCTACGAGGAGATGTCAGCCATCCCGGCGGCGACGGTGCGCCTCGCCCGCCGGGATTTCGACGCGTTTGATGCGTTTTGCGATCATCTTCTGGTGCTCGACCACGATAATTGCCGCATGGTGCGCGGGCGCCGGGTGCCGAAAGTGGTCGGCACCTACCGGCTGCTGCGGCAGGAAATCGCCGCGCGCCATGGCGGGTTCTACACCGCCGGCGAGTTCGACATCGCCCCGCTGCTCGCCCGCCATCCGCACCGCCGCTTCCTGGAACTCGGCCGCTCCTGCGTGCTCTCGCCCTATCGCACCAAGCGCACGGTCGAACTGCTCTGGCATGGCATCTGGGCCTATGTCCGCCGCCACGGCATCGATGTGATGTTCGGCTGCGCCAGCCTGGAGGGTTCCGATCCGCGCGCGCTCGCCCGGCCGCTCGCCTTCCTGCACCATTTCGCTCCCACCGAGGCCGAGTGGCTGGCGGACGCGCTGCCGCGCCACGCCGCCGCGATGGACCGGCTGCCGCGCGAGGGGATGGACGCCAAGGCGGCGCTGAACGAATTGCCGCCGCTCATCAAGGGCTATCTGCGGCTCGGCGCCATGATCGGCCGCACGGCGGTGGTCGACCATCAGTTCGGCACGACGGACGTGCTGATCGTGCTGCCCATCGAGCGAATCAACCCGCGATATATCGACCATTTCGGCGTCAATGCCGAGCGCCACGCCGCCTGAGGCGCGGCGTCGAGACGCTTCGTAGCGAGAGCCGGGCATCGCGGATCCGGGATCAAGCCCGCGCGTGCGGGACACCGAGGCCAGCGGTCTTGAGGCTGGCGGTCTTGAGGCCGGCGGTCTTGAGGCTGGCAGTCTTCCCGTGCCTGCGCGCGGTCGCGTGCCGGCTCGGCGCGTCCCGATCGGCGACGTGACCCACGATGTGGCCCACGACATGGCCGACGTCGTGGAACCAGGGCGCCTCTCCTTGCATCCGCGCGCTGGACAGGCGGGGCGCATCGGCGCCGAATATCTGCGGCAGCCGAGCGACGGTGGCGGGAGTCTCGATGAGGCGCCGGGCGGGGCACGCGGGGTACCGAAACGCGGCCCGCACCCGCACGACTCCATCGCGCGCGGCATTTTCGCCAGCCCGCCCTCTTGCCGGCCTTGCGCACCTTGGCCGGCCCGCCCATATCTGTCGCAACGGGATGCCCTTGCGGGGTCCCACAACACAAAGTCGCTTCAGACAAGGACTTTGGGAGCATGTCGCGTATTCCCTCGCTGTCGAGCCCCTTCCTGCTCGGCTTTGATGAGGTCGAGCGGGCGCTCGATCGCGTCATCAAGGGCTCGGACGGCTATCCGCCCTATAATGTGGAGCGGGTGGCGCAGCCGGGCCTGCCGGAGCGGCTCCGGATCACGCTGGCGGTCGCCGGGTTCACCCGCGACCAGCTGGAGGTGACTCTGGAGGAGAAGGAGCTCGTCATTCGCGGCCGCCAGGCCGACGAGCCCGAGCGGGTCTATCTTCACCGTGGCATCGCCGCCCGTCAGTTCCAGCGCACCTTCGTGCTGGCCGACGGCATGCGGGTTCTGGGTGCCGAAATGAAGAACGGACTTTTATCGGTTGACCTCGTCCGCCCGGAACCTGAACGTGTCGTCCGGCGTATCTCCATTGCGACGGACGAGTGAGGGCTTTCCCAAGCCGGTCTCGACAGCTCGAACAGGAGTCGGACCATGACCAATGATTTCCAGCTCAACGCGGCGTCGGCCAGTGAGGCACTGGCCGGTGGCCTCTCGCCGGAAGCCTTCGCCAATCTCGGCGGTGGCCAGATCGCCTATGTGAAGCCGATCACCTCGGAGGAGGCGTCGTCGCTCTTTCCGCAGGCGCGGCTGGCGCCCGGGCTGCAGCTCTACACGCTGCACGCGGCCGACGGCACGCCGATGATGCTGACCGACAGCCGCGAGGCCGCCATTGCCAGCGCGGCGCAGAACGAATTGATGACCGTCAGCCTTCACTGAGCGACCGGCGCGGCGGCTCGTCAGGGCTTTCCTCGCGGGCCACGCCACCGCCCAGAACCGGAAAAACCCGTTCGGCCCCCCCGGGCCGGACGGGTTTTTGTTGGCACGGCCGGGGGCATCATCCGTTCCGTATCCGGAACGACCCGCCCCGCCGGCATCCCCCGCGCGCGGCCTCCTCAGCCGCGGCGCTTGGCTTCGATCGCGTCCCACACGAGGGCGGCGATGTCCGGCCCGCCGAGCCGGCGCACGGCGCGGATGCCGGTGGGGGCGGTCACGTTGATCTCGGTGAGATAGCCGCCGATCACGTCGATGCCGGTCAGCAGCAGGCCCTTGGCGCGCAGCGAGGGGCCGAGCCGCTCGCAGATCTCGCGCTCGCGAGGGGTGAGGTCGGTTTCCTTCGCCGCCCCGCCGCGCACCATGTTGGAGCGCAGGTCGCCCTCGCTCGGCACCCGGTTGACCGCACCGGCAAACACGCCATCCACCAGAATGATGCGCTTGTCGCCCTCGCTCACCGCCGGCAGGAAGCGCTGCACCACCCAGGGCTCGCGGAACACATTGGCGAACAGGTCGTAGAGCGAGCCGAAATTGAGATCGTCGCGGGTGAGGCGGAACACCGAGGCGCCGCCATGGCCATAGAGCGGCTTGACCACGATGTCGCCGTGCTCCTGCCGGAACGCCTTGATCTCCTCGAAGTCGCGGGTGATCAGCGTCGGGGGCATCAGATCCGGGAATTCGGTGACGAAGATCTTCTCCGGCGCGTTGCGCACCTCGCGCGGGTCGTTCACCACCAGCGTCTTCGGATGCACGCGCTCCAGAAGATGGGTCGCGGTGATGTAGTTCAGGTCGAAAGGCGGATCCTGCCGCATCAGGATCACGTCGAAACTGTCGAGCCGCACCCGCTCGCGCGCGCCCAGCGTGTAGTGATCGCCCTTGATGTCGCGCACCTCGACCGGCTCGACGGTGGCAAAGACCTCGCCATCGCGCATGGCGAGGCGATCGGTGGTGTAATAGGAGAGCCGGTGGCCGCGCGCCTGCGCTTCGAGCATCAGCGCAAAGCCGGAATCCCCGGCAATGTTGATGCGATCCAACGGGTCCGTCTGGATGGCGACGTTGAGAATCATGGCAATTCCGTCTCGGCAGAAGGCGCGCCCCGGCTGTACGGGCACGCACGAGGGGGCCGGCGGGAAGACCGGCATGTCGGCTCCTGATGTAATCCCTCCGCGCCTCGCGCGCCATGGTGGCGCGGCACCCGCGCGAGCGCGTTTTCACGCCGGGCTGGCGCAAGGGAAGATGCGCCGGGCCACCGCGCCGGCAGGGGCGGTGAATGGCGCTCCGCCGGCCGGCGCTACTCGGCCTCGAAGGCGCCGGGCAGATGCACGGGCTTTGCACCGGGCGCCACCAGCACCACGTCGAGCCGCAGATCCAGCCCGGCGAGGTCCGGATGGCCGGCGAGGTAGACTTCCGCCGCGCCGGCAATGCGCCGGCGCTGGCGCGGCAGCAGCGATTCGGCGGCGCGCGCCAGCGAGGCGCGGGCCTTTACCTCCACGAACACGACCAGACCGTCGCGCCGCGCCACCAGGTCGATCTCGCCGCGCGGGGTGCGCACGCGCCGCGCCAGAATAACGAAGCCCTGCCGCTCCAGCAGCGCGGCCGCCACCGCCTCGGCATCGACGCCACGGGAGAAGGCGGCGCGCTTCGCCTCGGTCATGGCGCCCATTCCATCCTGTTGACCCCAGTCGCGCGGGTCACGGTGCGTCACCCGGCGCGCCGCCCGGCGCGTCAGGTCGTGCGTCGGCGGGCGCGTCGTCGCCCCCATCCTGCAGCGCGAGAGCGCGGGCATAGACCGCGCGCTTGGGCAGGCCGGTCGCCGTCGCCACCGCCGCCGCCGCGTCCTTCACCGAGAGCGAGGCCAGCGCGCGGCGCAGGGCGGCATCGAGATCCTCCGCGCGCGCCTCCTCCGCCAGCGGCGGGCCGACCACCAGCACGATCTCGCCCTTGGGCGACCCGGCCTCGGCATAATGGGCGGCCAGCGCGTCGAGCGGGCCGCGCCGCACCTCCTCGAACGCCTTGGTCAGTTCGCGGCACACCGCCGCCGGTCGGGGCCCGAGGCCGGCGGCGAGATCGGCGAGGCTCTCGGGCAGGCGCGGGCCGCTCTCATAAAGCACCAGCGTCGCCGGCAGCGCCTTGAGTTCGCTGATGCGGGTGCGCCGCGCGCCGCTCTTGGGCGGCAGGAAGCCCTCGAAGAAGAAGCGGTCGGTCGGCAGGCCGGCGGCCACCAGCGCCGCGAGGCTGGCCGAGGCGCCCGGCACCGGGATGACGCGGTGGCCGCCGGCGATCGCCGCCTCCACCAGCTTGTAGCCGGGATCGGAGACCAGCGGCGTGCCGGCATCCGACACCAGCGCCACCACGCCGCCCTCGGCCAGCCGGCCGAGGAGGCGCGGTCGCATGTGCTCGGCATTATGGTCGTGATAGGCGACCAGCGACGTTTCGATGCCGTAACGATCCAGCAGACGCCGCGTCACCCGCGTGTCCTCGCAGGCGATGAGGTCGGCGCCGGCCAGTGTCTGCAGCGCCCGCAGCGTCACATCGGCCAGATTGCCGATCGGTGTCGCGACAATGTGAAGACCCGGCTCGGGGCGTGCCGCCGGCACGACCGAACCGGCAAGGCGGAACTGGCGGGGACGCGTGGCGTCAGAAGGCGTATGGCTCATGCCTTCCTCATAGCAGATCGGCCGGCGAACCGACCGCGCGCGCCGGCAAAATCCGCGCGTCCGCCGGGGCGTTCCGTGGATATGTCGCCGCGCGCCCGGCCGTGCGGCGTGACAGGACGCGTCGACGCGTCCTAAAGATAGGTTAACGCGCGCCACGAGCGGCGGAAATTCAGGCCCCGAGCCCGGCACGCATGGACGACAGCTTCATTTCCGCCCGCCGCCGGCGCCGCGTCGCCTTGCAGACCAGCCGTCGCGCCTTCCTCCTCATGGCCGGGAGTGCCACGCTGGCCGCGTGCGGCTCGACGCGCGAGGCCGCGCCGCCGCAGGCGCAGCTGCCACCCGCCGAGCCGGTGGCGCCGCAGCAGCCGGCCAATGTGATCGGCGGCGGCGCGGTGCGCGTCGGGCTGATCCTGCCGCTCGGTGCCAGCGGAAATGCCGCGCTGGCCGCGCAATCGCTGCGCAACGCCGCCGAGATGGCGATGGCCGAATTCACCGGCGCCAACATCCAGATCATCGTCAAGGATGACGGCGGCAGCGGGCCGGGCGCGCAGGCCGCCGTGCAACAGGCCATGGACGAGGGCGCCCGCGCCATCATCGGCCCGGTTTTCGCCCACACCGTCGCCGCCGCCGGGCTTGTGGCCCGCCCGCGCGGCGTGCCGGTGGTCGGCTTCTCGACCGATACCAATGTCGCGACGCAGGGCGTCTATCTGCTCAGCTTCCTGCCGCAGACCGATGTCGAGCGCGCCGTGCGCTACGCCGCCTCGATCGGCCGGCGCGGCTTTGTCGGGCTGGTGCCGGACAATGCCTATGGCTCGGTGGTCGAGGCCGCCTTCCGCGAGACCGTGCCGGCGACCGGCGGGCGCATTCTCGGGCTGGAGCGCTACGGCACCGGCGGACAGGCGCCGTTCGCCGAGGCCGCGCGGCGCCTCGCTCCCTCCGCCATGCAGGCGGATGCGCTGTTCCTGCCCGACGCCGCCGATGCGGTGCCGCAGGCGCTGCAGGCTCTCGATGCGGCCGGCGTTCCGCTCGCGGGCAAGCAGTTGATCGGCACGGGCCTGTGGGACGACCGCCGGCTGTTCGCCGCTCCCTCGGTGGCGGGCGGCCTCTTCGCCGCGCCGGACCCGGCAGGCTTCCGCGCCTTCACCGAACGCTACCGCGCGCGCTACAGCCGCGAGCCGGTGCGCACCGCCACGCTCTCCTATGACGCGGTGACGCTGATGGCGGCGCTGGTGGCGGCCCATGGGGAGACCGGCATCAGCGATGCGGCGATCCAGAATCCGTCGGGCTTCACCGGCATTGACGGCATTTTCCGCTTCCGCGCCGACGGCACCAACCAGCGCGGCCTCGCGGTGATGCAGATCGGCAATGGCGCGGCACAGATCGTCAGCCCCGCCCCGCGCAGCTTCGCGCAGGCGACATAGGGGCCTCTTGGCAAGGCCTTTTGGTATAAAGCTTCTTGGTAAAGCCATCTGCCGTCATCCCGAACGGCCGCGGGCGGATCCGGGATGACGGGCGGATGGGGAAACGTTCCCGCCTCACGCCGCCAGATCCGCCACGATGGCGTCGAGCACGGGGAAGCCGCGCGGGGTGACGCGCAGGCGCCGGCCGGGCATTTCCTCGATCATGCCTTCCTCAAGGAGGGCGACGAGGCGGGCGGGATCGAAATCGCGGCCGGACAGCTGCGCGAAGCGGTCGCGGTCAATGCCTTCCGCCAACCGTAGCCCCATCAGCAGGAATTCATCCGCCTGCTCGGAGCGCGCCAGCCTCTCATCCGTGAGGATGCCGTGGCCATGCGTCTCCACCCGCGCCAGCCAGTCCTCCGGCCCGCGCTCGGTGGAAGTGGCGAAGCGGTCCTCATCCACCACCAGCCGGCCATGCGCGCCCGGGCCCAGCCCGGCATATTCGCCATAGCGCCAGTAAAGCTGGTTGTGCCGGCTCTCGGCGCCGGGCCGGGCGTGGTTGGAAATCTCGTAGGCCGGCAGGCCGGCCTGCTCGGTGGTCTGCTGCGTCACATCCCACAGCGCGCGGGCCAGTTCGCCATCGGGCACGATCAGCTTGCCGGCGGCATGGAGCGCGGCGAAGGGCGTGCCGTCCTCGATGGTCAGCTGGTAGAGCGAGAGATGCTCGCAGCCCTCGCCGATGGCGCGCCGCAATTCGGCCGCCCACGCTTCCGGCGTCTGGCCGGGACGGGCATAGATGAGATCGAACGACACCCGCTCGAAGGCGGCGCGCGCCACCGCGACGGCGGCCAGCGCCTCCGCGGCGCTGTGCATGCGGCCCAGCGCCTTGAGCGAGGCATCGTCGAGCGCCTGCACGCCCAGCGAGACGCGGTTGACGCCGGCGGCGCGATAGCCGCGGAAGCGCCCGGCTTCGACGCTGGTGGGGTTGGCCTCCAGCGTCACCTCGGCACGGGCGTCGAGCGGCCAGGCAGCATCGATCGCCTCAAGGATGGCGCCGACCGTGCCGGGCTCCATCAGCGAGGGCGTGCCGCCGCCGAAGAACACGCTCTGCGTCCGCCGCTGGCCGATGCGCGCGCGCATATGGGCGATTTCCGTGCGGAACGCCGCAAGGAAACGCGCCTGATCGGGCGGGGAATGGCGCACATGCGAGTTGAAGTCGCAATAAGGGCACTTGGCCTTGCAGAAAGGCCAATGCACATAGACGCCGAAGCCGGGATCGGCCGGCGGCGGGGCCTGCCGCGCGCGGGGATCAGCCAAGGCGGTCTTCAAGCGGGGTAGCGTCCCCGTCATCGAAGGTCGCCCCGAGGGACGCCTGCGCCAGGGCCATGAAGGCACGGGCCCGGTGCGACAGGCCGCGCCCGAGCGGGGGCAGTCCGTGCTTCTCGTCGCCCGTCATCTCGCCGAACGTGCGCTCGTGACCGTCCGGCTGGAACATCGGATCATAGCCGAAGCCGGAGGGACCGCGCGGCGGCCAGACCAGCGTGCCCTCGACAATGCCCTCGAAATCCTCGACATGGCCATCCGGCCAGGCCAGGCAGAGGGCGGAAATGAAGAAGCCCCGGCGATCCTCGGGCTCATCGGCCCCCGCCTCGCGCAACTCTTCCTCGACCCGCGACATGGCCTTGTAGAAATCCTTCTCCGGCCCGGCCCAGCGGGCGGTGTAGAGGCCCGGCGCGCCTCCCAGCGCCTCGACGCAGAGCCCGGAATCGTCGGCGAAGGCCGGCAGGCCGGTGGCGGTGGCAGCGGAAATCGCCTTGATGCGGGCATTCTCGCCGAAGGTGAGCCCGGTTTCCTCGGGCTCGGGCAGGTCCAGTTCGCCCGCCGAGACGGCCTCGACGCCATAGGGCGCGAGCAGGCCGCGCATTTCCTCGAGCTTGCCGGGATTATGCGTGGCAATGACGATCCGGCCGGTCAGGCGGCGGTGCTGTTCCATCGGCGCAGGTCCCCTCAGGCCACGGCGAGCTTCTGCAGGTCGACAAGCCTGCCCACGCCCTTGCGGGCCAGGCCGAGCATGGTGTTGAACTCGGCTTCCGTGAAGGGGGTCTTTTCCGCGGTGCCCTGCACCTCGACGAAGCCGCCGGTGCCGGTCATCACGAAGTTCACGTCGGTCTGCGCATCGGAATCCTCGACATAATCGAGATCGAGCCGCGCCTCGCCGTCGACAATGCCGCAGGAGACGGCGGCGACATGGTCGCGCAGCGGGAGGGTGGAGATCATGCCGCGCGACTTCATCCAGCTCAGGCAATCATGCAGCGCCACCCAGGCGCCGGTGATCGAGGCGGTGCGGGTGCCGCCATCGGCCTGGATCACGTCGCAATCGACGGTGATCTGACGCTCGCCGAGCTTTTCGAGATCGACGATGGCGCGCAGCGAGCGGCCGATCAGGCGCTGGATCTCCTGGGTGCGGCCGGACTGCTTGCCGGCGGCGGCCTCGCGGCGGGTGCGGTCATGGGTGGCGCGCGGCAGCATGCCGTATTCCGCCGTCACCCAGCCACGCCCCTGCCCCTTCAGCCAGGGCGGCAGGCGCTCTTCCAGCGTGGCGGCGACGAGGACATGGGTCTCGCCGAACTTGACGAGACACGAGCCTTCGGCATGGCGCAGCACGCCGCGCTCGAAGCTGACGGCACGCATCTCGTCGTGCGAGCGGCGGGAAGGGCGCATGGCTGAATTCTCCTGAACTGTCGGCGCCCTTGTAAGGGTGGCGCGCCGGGTGCGCAACGCCACGTTGGGCCGCGCGCGCGTCGCCGGGGAAGCGATCGTGCCCCCAAGCTTGAACCGGCGCCGCGATTGCCGAACTATATATGTTGTGCCACCAACAGGACCGGCATCGCAAAAGAGACAGGCGTGATCATGGCCTTCGACCCTCTCATGTCCGCCACGCCGTCGCTCGCCCGGCTCGACGAACGCTCGCGCGAGATCTTCCGCCAGATCGTCGAGACCTATCTGGCGACCGGCGAGCCGGCGGGCTCGCGCAACATCTCCCGCCTCATTCCCATGACGCTGTCGCCCGCCTCGGTGCGCAACGTGATGGCGGACCTGGAAGCGGCCGGCCTCATCTTCGCGCCGCATACCAGCGCCGGGCGCCTGCCGACCGAACTGGGGCTGCGCTTCTTCGTCGATGCGCTGCTGGAAATCGGCGACGTCTCGGAGGACGAGCGCAACTCGATCGAGACGCAGGTGCGTGCCGCCGCCAAGGCGCAGACCGTGGAAGGCGTGCTGGCGGAGGCAACCAACCTTCTGTCCGGCCTCACCCGCGGGGCGGGCGTCGTCACCACGACGAAGAGCGACACGCGGCTGAAACATATCGAGTTCGTCGCGCTCGATCCGACACGCGCGCTGCTGATCCTGGTGTCCGAGGATGGCGAGGTGGAGAATCGGCTGGTGCCGCTGCCCACCGGCCTGCCCGCCTCGGCGCTGGTCGAGGCGACCAACTTCCTCAATGCCCGCACGCGCGGGCGAACCCTGGCCGAGCTTCGCCACGAGGTGGAGCGCTCGCTCACCGCACGGCGCGCCGAGCTGGACGAGGTCACCGCCCGCGTGGTCGAGACCGGCCTCGCCAGCTGGTCCGGCGGCGACAAGGCCGAGCGCCGGCTTATCGTGCGCGGCCAGACACGGCTGCTGCACGACCTGCGCGCCATCGAGGACCTGGAGCGCGTGCGCCTGCTGTTCGACGACCTCGAATCCAAGCAGGAGGTGGTCGACCTCCTGGGCCGCGCCGAGGAGGCGCAGGGGCTGCGCATCTTCATCGGCTCCGAGAACAAGCTGTTCTCGCTCTCGGGCTCCTCCACCATCGTGGCGCCCTATCGCGACGGGCAGGGAAGGGTGGTCGGCGTGCTTGGGGTGATCGGCCCGACACGGCTGAACTATGCCCGCATCGTGCCCATGGTGGATTTCACCGCCCGGGTGGTGAGCCGGGTGCTGGCCGGTCCGGGGATTGACGCGGCTTGATTTTTCGCGCCCGCAACCCGATATGGCGGGCGTCCGCGTGGCGTTGTCGCGCGGGTAGTCCATTCCCGACGAGGTACCTATGAGCGAAGACACCCGCAACCCGGCGGAACAGCCCGACACTTCGGCCAGCGTTCCCCCCGAGGCGAGCGCGCCGGCGCCGGAGGACATCGCCGCCCAGTTCGCCGCCGAAAAGGAACGGCTGGAGGCCGAGATCGCGAGCCTGAAGGACAAGTTCCTGCGCGCCTTCGCCGAGGCCGACAATGTGCGCCGCCGCGCCGAGCGTGAGGTCGCCGACGCCAAGGTCTACGGCATTACCGGCTTCGCGCGCGACGTGCTGACCGTCGCCGACGATTTCGAGCGGGCCCTCGCCGCCATCGACGCCGATGCGCGCGCCAAGGCCGAGGGCACGCTGAAGACGCTGCTCGACGGCATCGACCTCACCAGCCGCGCCCTGACCCAGACGCTGACCAAGCACGGTGTGGCGAAGATCGAGCCGGAAGGCGCCAAGTTCGACCCGAATCTGCATCAGGCGATGTTCGAGGTGCCGAATACCGAGATCCCGTCCGGCACGGTGGTGCAGGTGGTGCAGCCCGGCTACACGATCGGCGGCCGTGTGCTGCGTCCCGCGCTGGTCGGCGTGTCCAAGGGCGGCCCGAAGGCCGCGCCGGCCGAGACCCCCGCCGCGCAGGGCTGAGTTCGACGAGCGCCGCCGGATGCCGCGGCGCTCGTCACCCCACCATGACTCTTGCCGCAGTGGCCCTTACCGCAGTTCGATGCCGTCGCGCAGGCCGCGCATGGCATCGAAATTGGCGTCGAAACCGTCCGCCGGGGCGACGCCGACCATGCGCAGGTAATTGCCGCGGCTGAAGCGGATCCACTGCGCGACCTTGAGCGGCTTGCCGCTCTGCACTTCCTCCGCCGAGGCGATCACCTCGATGCCCGGCTGCCCGCCGATGCGCAGCGGGCCGCCCCGCTCGATGCGCAGGTTCTTCACGCCCGGCACGGTGGCGATGGCGCGCTTGGCGAGGCTCTCGCGCTCTTCCTCGCGCACGTCCCCGCGCGCGACGGAAGCGATGAAATAAGGGTGCTCACCCGCCGCATCCGGCCCGGTTCCCTCGCCCTTGACGCCCTCGCCCTTGACCAGCAGCACGGCCGAAGCGCCCAGCACCTTCAGCACGCGATAGCCTTCCATGTTGGCGATGGAGAAGGGCAGGCGCGCCAGCATCTCGTCCTGCGTCGGCGGCGCCCGGAAGGTGATGCTGCGCAACGCCGCCTCGATCATCGCATCGGAATATCCCGCGCTGGCCGCTTCGGGAAACTGCACCGTCACCATGGCGGCGGTGGTGTCATTGCGGGCGACCAGGATCCATTTCTTCAGCGCCACCGCGCCGACACTCTGGTAGCCGGCGAACAGCATGCCCTTGCTGCCATTGGCCAGCTCGAAATCGCGCTTGCTCTCGATGGTGATGTTCTTGCCCTGCAGCGCCTCCGGGCGGAAGCTGGCGATGACATCGTCATAGGCGGCGGCCGGCACTTCGAGGATCAGGATCGCCGCCTGCGCACCGCGATTCTCGAAGCCGCTGACGCCGGGAATCTCCACCATGCCCGGCGGTGGCTCGAGGCCGACCGAGCCCTGATTGGGAAAGACCGCCTGCGCGGCGGCCGGCAGGACGCCGGCCAGCAGGAGCGGCAGGCAGGCCAGCAGCGCGGCCAGAATGGCGGCGATGGGGGCGCGTATCGGGCGGCGCATTCCTTATCCTTCAGATGGCGCGGGTGGAACCGGCAGGCCGGCACCCCGCAGCGTCGGGCAAGAGCGGTGATCGGTAGGCAAGAGGCGTGAACAGGAGGCAAGGGGCGGGAGGCGTGGTCGAACCCCGTTGTTTACGCGCAAAAAGGCGGAATTTCGCCATGATCCGCCATATGCACGCGACGTAACGTCAGATTGATGCGTCCGGGCTGGCGCAGCAGGGTCGAGCTTTCCGGCAGGATGCGGTCGATGCCGTGAAAGGCGAGCCGGCTCGGCCCCGACAGCAGCAGCGCGTCGCCCGAGGCGAGGCGGATCGAGCGTGTGGGATCCTTGCGCGCCGTCCCGCCGATGCGGAACAGCGCCGTGTCGCCCAGCGAGAACGACAGCACCGGGGCGGAAAATTCCGCCTCGTCGCGGTCCTGATGCAGTCCCATGCGGGCACCGGGCGCGTACCAGTTGATGAGGCAGGCCTCCGGCGCCAGCGTCGTGCCGGCAAGTTCCGCCCAGGCCCGCGTGAGCAGATCGGGAAAGGGCGGCCACGGCTCGCCGGTTTCGGGATGGGTCGGCTGGTAGCGATAGCCGGTCTGGTCCGACACCCAGCCGAGCGGCCCGCAATTCGACATGCGCACCGAGAACGGCTTTCCCGTGCGCGGCATGCGCGGGGTGAACAGCGGCGCGGCGATGAGGATCTGTCGCAGTTCCTCCGCCAGCGCTTCCTGCCCCGGCCTGTCGAGCCAGCCGGGCCACCACAGGCAGCCGGGAGCGATTTCGATCGGCGCGGGGGTAGCCGACGCCATGCGTCAGAGCTTCCTCAGCGCCACCGCCTCGACCTCGTGGTCGCCGCCCTTGCGCAGGATCAGGTCGGCGCGCTGGCGGGTCGGCAGGATGTTCTCGCGCAGGTTCGCGAGGTTGATCGTGTGCCAGATCGCCCGCGCGGTGGCGTCGGCCTCGGCGTCGGAGAGGGTGGAATAACGGTGGAAATAGGCGGCCGGGTCGCGGAACGCGGTCTGCCGCAGCCGCATGAAGCGCTCGACATACCAGCGCTCCAGGATCGCCTCGTCGGCATCGATATAGATCTTGAAGTCGAAGAAGTCGGAGACGAAGGGAATGCCCTTGCCGTCCTTGGGCGGGCGCGAGGTCTGCAGCACGTTCAGCCCCTCGACGATGAGGATGTCGGGCTGGTCGACCTCGACCGATTCATTCGGCATCACGTCATAGTTGAAATGGCTGTAGATCGGCGCCCGCACCGGCCGCCGGCCGGCCTTGATGTCGGACAGGAAGTGCAGCAGCGCCGGCAGGTCGTAGCTCTCGGGAAAGCCCTTGCGGCTCATCAGCCCTTCCTGCTCCAGCACGGCATTGGGCAAGAGAAACCCGTCGGTCGTCACCAGCGCCACCTTGGGCGTGTTCGGCCAGCGCCCGAGCAACGCCTGCAGCACGCGCGACGTCGTGGACTTGCCCACCGCCACCGATCCGGCGACGCCGATAATATAGGGCATCTTGCCGCCTTCCTCGGGGCCGAGGAAGCGCTGCATGGCGCGGAACAGCTTCTGCGTGGCGCCGACATACATGGACAGAAGGCGCGAAAGCGGGAGATAGATCTCCTCGATCTGGGACAGCGACAGCCGGTCGTTCAGCCCCTGCAGCCGGGCGATCTCGTCCGGCTGCAGGGGCTGGGGCGTGTCGGCGCGCAGCGTCGCCCATTCGGCGCGCGTGAAATTGCGGTAGGGCGAGAGCCCGCGTTCGTCGAGCTTCATTTCCATCGGCACGTTTCCCGGTCCCGTCGCCCGGGCGTTGAGATCGCAGGGCGTTGGATCGACCGATACCACATCGGCCCGGGCCGTCACACGGCCGTCACGCGGCCGGAAGGCGGGAAAGGGCCGTGCCCGCCCGTCAGCCCGGGCGGGACGCCTTCTCCTCCAGGCCGGACTGGCGCGTGCGACGGGCCAACTCGGCATAGACGTCTTCCAGCGGCACGCCGCGCGCCTGCAACAGCACGACCAGATGGTAGAGAAGATCGGCGGTTTCGGAAACGACGGCTTTGGTATCAGCACCGACCGCGGCGAGCGCGGTCTCCACCGCCTCCTCGCCAAGCTTCTGCGCGCATTTGGCGACGCCCTTGGCCAGAAGCGTGCGCGTATAGGATGCCTCGCCCTCCCCCGTCGCCCGCCGCGCGACGAGGGCGGCGAGTTGTTCCAGAGTCACGCGTTCACTCAGATCCGCCATATTCCGCCACCTTGTCCGCCTCGCTCAAAACGTGTCGCCGCCGCCGCCGCGGACCGGCAGCCCGGCCGCGGCGAGCCGCTCCTTGGCTTCACCGATGGTGAAGGTGCCGAAATGGAAGATCGACGCCGCCAGCACCGCCGAGGCGCCGCCGTCGCGGATGCCGTCGACCAGGTGATCGAGCGTGCCCACCCCGCCCGAGGCGATGACCGGCACCGACACGGCGTCGGAAATGGCGCGGGTCAGCTCCAGGTCGAAGCCCTCGCCGGTGCCGTCGCGATCCATCGAGGTGAGAAGAATCTCGCCGGCGCCGAGCGACACGACTTCGCGGGCGTAGTCGACCGCGTCGAGGCCGGTGCGGTTGCGCCCGCCATGGGTGAAAATCTCCCAGCGCGGCGGCTCGCCGGGCGCGGACACTTTCTTGGCGTCGATGGCAACGACGATGCACTGCTCGCCGAACTTGTCCGCCGCCTCGCGCACGAATTCGCGCCGGTTCACCGCCGCGGTGTTGATCGACACCTTGTCGGCGCCGGCATTGAGCAGCGCCCGGATATCTTCCACCGTGCGCACGCCGCCGCCCACGGTGAGCGGCATGAAGCACTGCTCGGCGGTGCGGCTCACCACGTCGATCAGCGTGCTGCGCGCCTCGACGCTGGCGGTGATGTCGAGGAAGCACAATTCGTCGGCGCCGGCGGCGTCATAGGCCTTCGCCGCCTCCACCGGATCGCCGGCATCGCGCAGGTCGACGAATTTCACGCCCTTGACGACACGGCCGTCCTTGACGTCGAGGCAGGGAATGACGCGAACCTTGAGGCGCGACTCCTCGCTGGACTTCATCCCGCTCATGCCGGCAGCCCCGCCACCAGCGCCAGCGCCGCGCGCGGATCCAGCCTTCCATCATAGAGCGCGCGCCCGGTAATGGCGCCCTCCAGCTTTTTCGCGCGCGGCTCCAGCAGCGCCTTCACATCCTCGATCGAGGCGAGGCCGCCGGAGGCGATGACGGGAAGCGAGATGGCATCGGCCAGCGCGATGGTCGCCTCAAGGTTGAGCCCCTTCAGCAGGCCGTCGCGGGCGATGTCGGTATAGATGATGGCGGCGACGCCGGCATCCTCGAAGCGCCGCGCCAGTTCCAGCGCGGTAAGCTCGGAGGTCTCCGCCCAGCCTTCCACCGCCACGTGCCCGTCTTTGGCATCTAACCCCACCGCGACGCGGCCGGGGAAGCGGCGCGCCGCCTCCCTCACGAAGGCCGGATCGCGCACCGCCGCCGTGCCGAGGATGACGCGCGTTATGCCCTTGGCCAGCCAGGCCTCGACACCTGCGAGATCGCGAATGCCGCCGCCGAGTTGCACCGGCATGGCGACGGTCTCCAGGATGCGCTCGACCGCGATCGCGTTCACCGGCTTGCCGGCAAAGGCGCCGTCGAGATCGACAATGTGCAGGTAGCGAAAGCCCTGGGCCTCGAAGACGGCCGCCTGCTGCGCCGGGTCGTGGTTGAAGATGGTGGCCCGTGCCATGTCGCCCTGTTGCAGGCGCACGCACTTGCCTTCCTTGAGATCGATGGCGGGAAAAAGGATCACGGCGTCCACGCGAGGAAATTGGCGAGAAGGGCGAGGCCGAGGCGCTGGCTCTTCTCCGGATGGAACTGGGTTCCGGCAATGTTGTCGCGGCCGACCACCGCCGTGACCTTGCCGCCATAGTCGCTGGTGGCGATCACGTCGACGGGGCGCGCCGCATTCAGGTGATAGGAATGGACGAAATAGGCGTCGAGGCCGGCCGGCCCCGTGGGGATGCCGGCGAGGAGTGGGTGCGGGCGCACCAGATCGAGCGAATTCCAGCCCATGTGCGGAATCTTCAGCGCGGGATCGGTGGGGGCGAGCTTGACCACATCGCCCTCGATCCAGCCAAGGCCCCGCGTTTCGCCGTGCTCAAGCCCGCGCGTCGCCATCAGCTGAAGGCCCACGCAGATGCCCAAAAACGGCGTGCCGCGGCCGAGCACCGCCTCGGTGAGCGCCTCGACCATGCCCGGCACGGCGTCCAGCCCGCGCCGGCAGTCGGCATAGGCCCCCACCCCCGGCAGCACGATGCGATCGGCGCGGCGCACCACCTCCGGGTCGGCCGTCACCAGCACGGTGCGGTTGCCGGCGCTCTCGCGGGCGGCGCGCTCCAGCGCCTTGCCGGCGGAATGAAGATTGCCCGAGCCATAGTCGATCAGGGCGACAGGTGCGGGCGGCATCATCGGCCAGCCTCCGGAAACAGGCCGAGCACCGGGCCCGCCGTGGGGCGCGGAACCGGCGTGACAGCAAGGGGGGAGCCCGGGCTGCGGGCGAGCGGGCGAAGGCCCGCCCCGCCGAGCCGGGCCTCGAAATAGCGCTGCTCGGCCGCTTCCAGCGTCGGCGCAGCCACCGCCCCGGCCTCCTCGAAGCCGCGCCACCCAAGGCTCGACCGGCGCAGCGACGGCAGCGCGATGGCGACCGCGATATTGACCAAGAGCGCCAGCAGCGGCACGCCACGCTCAAGCTCCAGCTGGCTCGCCGCGAAACCGATCAGCCCCTGCAGCAGCACGTAGCCGATCAGAGCGAGCCACAGCCGATGGACGAGAAGCACCAGCGGCGCGAGGAGAATCGCGCTCCACGACAATTTCTCCGGCACGAGGACGACGCCGTCCGCCCAAGCGAGCGTGTTCGCCGTCTCGTCCGCGCCGTCCGGCTCGAAAACCGTCCACACCGTCAATGTTCCGCCTCCGAAATCAGCCGCGCCTCAGCCCCCGAGGCTGCCTTTGGTGGAGGGGATTTCCCCCGCGCTCGCCGGATCGATCGCCACCGCTGCCCGGAGCGCCCGGGCGAGGCCCTTGAAGCAGCTCTCGGCGATGTGGTGGGCGTTCAGCCCGTACAGCGTCTCCACATGCAGGGTCAGGCCGGCATGGATGGCGAAGGCCTGAAAGAACTCGCGCACCAGCTCGGTGTCGAATTCGCCGATCTTGGCCGCGGGGAATTCCGTGCGGAAGACGAGGAAGGGCCGACCGGAAATGTCGAGCGCGACGCGGGTCAGCGTCTCGTCCATCGGCATTGCCAAGCTCGCATAGCGGGTGATGCCGCGCATGTCGCCCAGCGCCTGGCGCAGCGCCTGACCGAGCGCGATGCCGACATCCTCCACCGTGTGATGGAAATCGATATGCAGGTCGCCGGTCGCCTGGATGTCCATGTCGATGCGCGAATGGCGGGCGAGCAGGTCCAGCATGTGGTCGAAGAAGCCGACACCGGTCGCGATCGTCGCCTTCCCCGTGCCATCGAGATCGATGGCGAGGCGGATCTGCGTTTCCTTGGTGGCGCGGGTAATGCTGGCCGTGCGCATGGGCGGATCGAGCTCCCGGAAGAGCCGGCGTCTTAGCAGCTAAGTTGCTGGGATGCCATATGCGCCCGCTCGGCCGCCATGCACGCGGTGGAGGCGCCGGCGCGCCGGCGAGTTGCGCTGGCGCTTTGACGGCTTAAGTAAGGGTTTCGACCGGAGCCCTCGACAGCAGAGCCTTTCATGAGCCATTCCCCCGACACGATCTACGGCACCACCATCGTCTCGGTCCGCTCCGGCGGGCGCGTCGCCATTGGCGGCGACGGGCAGGTGACGCTCGGCAACACGGTGATGAAGTCGAATGCGCGCAAGGTGCGCCGGCTGGGCAAGGGCGACGTGATTGGCGGCTTCGCCGGCGCCACGGCCGATGCCTTCACCCTGTTCGAGCGGCTGGAAGCCAAGCTGGAACAATATCCCGGCCAGCTGCAGCGCGCCGCGGTGGAACTGGCCAAGGACTGGCGCACCGACCGCTACCTGCGCCGTCTCGAGGCGATGATGATCGTCGCCGACGCCAATGTGACGCTCGTGCTCACCGGCACCGGCGATGTGCTGGAGCCGGAAAACGGCATCGCCGCCATCGGCTCGGGCGGTGGTTTCGCCCTCGCCGCGGCGCGTGCGCTGGCCGATAGCGGGCAGGATGCGCAGGCCATCGTGCGCAAGAGCCTCGCCATCGCCGCCGATATCTGCATCTACACCAACCATAATGTGGTGGTGGAGACGATCGGGTGACATCGCCCCGTCGTCCCGGACGCCGACGGCGATCCGGGACCGCGTGACGCTCTCTCATTTTCCTGCGATCCCGGCTCGGCGCCCTGCGGCCGCCGGCCGGGATGACGGCCATCGGAACAGAAACAGCCCATGACCAATTTCTCGCCCCGCGAAATCGTCTCCGAGCTCGACCGCTACATCGTCGGCCAGCACAAGGCCAAGCGGGCGGTCGCCATTGCGCTGCGCAACCGCTGGCGACGCCAGCAGCTGGAGGGCCAGCTGCGCGAGGAGGTTCTGCCGAAGAACATCCTGATGATCGGGCCGACCGGCGTCGGCAAGACCGAGATTTCCCGCCGCCTCGCCAAGCTGGCCGGCGCGCCCTTCCTGAAAGTCGAGGCGACCAAGTTCACCGAGGTCGGCTATGTCGGGCGCGATGTCGAGCAGATCGTGCGCGACCTCGTGGAGGTCGGCATCGGCCTCGTCCGCGATGCCCGCCGCAAGGGCGTGGAAGCCAAGGCGCATCTGGCGGCGGAGGAGCGCGTGCTGGACGCGCTGGTCGGCGCCACCGCCTCATCGGGCACCCGCGAGAGCTTCCGCAAGAAGCTGCGCGACGGGCTGATGGACGACAAGGAAATCGAAATCGAGATCACCTCGGGCGGCGGGCAGGGCATGCCCATGTTCGAGATTCCCGGCATGCCCGGCGCGCAGATGGGCGCCGTCTCGCTGGGTGACATGCTGGGCAAGGCGTTTGGCGGGCGCTCCAAGCCGCGCCGCGTCACCGTGAAGGACGCGCACCCGCTGCTGCTCTCCGAAGAGGCCGACAAGCTGATCGACCAGGACGCCATCGTCCAGGAAGCCATCCGCTCGGTGGAGGAGAACGGCATCGTCTTCCTCGACGAGATCGACAAGATCGCCGGCTCGGAGCGGCGCGGCGGCGCCGATGTCAGCCGCGAAGGCGTGCAGCGCGACCTGCTGCCGCTCATCGAGGGCACCACGGTCTCGACCAAGCACGGCTCGGTGAAGACCGACCACATCCTGTTCATCGCCTCCGGCGCCTTCCATGTGTCGAAGCCCTCGGACCTGCTGCCCGAGTTGCAGGGTCGCCTGCCCATCCGCGTCGAGCTGGAAGCGCTGACGCGCGGGGATTTCACCCGCATCCTCACCGAGACCGAGGCCAGCCTCGTCAAGCAGTCGGTGGCGCTGATGGGCACCGAGGGCGTCTCGCTCACCATTACCGGGGATGCGGTGGAGGCGATCGCCGATATCGCGGTGCAGGTGAATGCCAGCGTCGAGAATATCGGCGCGCGGCGGCTGCAGACGGTAATCGAGCGGGTGCTGGACGACCTGTCCTTCACCGCGCCGGACCGCGCCGGCGAAGCCATCGTGATCGACGGCGCCTATGTGCGCGAGCGCGTGGCGGACCTGGCCGGCAACACGGACCTGAGCCGCTACATCCTCTGAATCGGCTCCGGAACGATGAGGCGCGGGACCCTCGCGCCGCGCGTTTCACGTGAAACCGACCCTCGTCATCCCGGAGAGCGATCCCGGCTCTGCGGCTTCGCCTTCGGCCGGGATGACCTGCGGAGTGGGCATCACCCCGGCCGGCTGAGGATCTTCAGCCGGCCCAGCAGTTCGGCCACCGCGTCGGGCGGCAGTGTGGCGATCTCGCGGGCGAGCAGGTTGGCGAGTTCGGTTGCCTCCGGCGACAGCCCGGCCGTGTCCACCACCACGCGCGGATCGGAGATTTCCGCCAGCAGCCGCAGCGCCTCCGCCTCGTCCCAGATGACGTTGAAATAGGCCATGATGCGCTGGAGCATCATGAAGGTCGGCTGGCCGCGCTTGCCGTGCTCCAGCGCGGAGAGATAGGCCGCCGAGACGCCGATGGCCTGCGCCATCTGCGACAGCGTCACGCCGCGCTCGGCGCGCAATTCGCGCATGCGGCGGCCGAACGGCGTCATCGCCCGCTCTCCCGCATCCGGCGCACCCGCACATAGAGCGCGCCCTCCCCGCCATGGCCGCGCCCGGCGGTCTCGAAGCCGATCACCACGGTGCGCAGTTCCGGCGCCGCCAGCCATTGCGGCACCAGCCGCCGCAGCACGCCGCGCCCGCCTTCGCCGTGAAGATGGGCCGAGGCATCGCCTTTCCCGGTAATGACCAGAACCAGCGAATGGCCTGCGCCCTGCGCCCCGCGCAGGAAGGAAATCAGCCTTCCATGCGCGGCGGCCTGGGTCATGCCGTGCAGATCGAGCCGGGCATCGACCTCCGCCCCCCGCGTGAGGCGCCGGCGCATCTTCGGTTCCAGCGGCGCGAGCGGGGCGATGGGTGGACGGGAGGGCGATGGCGGCATCCGCACCGGTGGATGGTCCGGCGCCTTGAGCGGGGCGGGAGGACTCTCCGGCACGGGTTCGGGCGCCACGGCCGCGGCCTCCACAGGCTTGACCGGAAGGGGGCGCAGCCGGCTCACCGCGCGGGTGACGTGCTCCCACAGCGCCGCCTCTTCCGGCGCCAAGATGCGCCGGCGAACAATTCGCGCCACGGGTTTCGGCTCCGCCCGCACGCCACTCCTGGCGCCGTTCTTCGCACTTTTCGTCGAGCCGGGTTTCGCGCCCGGCCCGCCCTTCCCCTCCCCACCGTTCATTGCGCGCCCGAAACGTTTGCGGCCGGGATGACGGGGCGGGGAATTGAGGGACCGGGAATTGCGGGGCGGGGCTTAGGCAGCGGCACGAGGCGGCGCGTGGGATCGAGCGTGCGGGGCAGCAGCACGACGAACTCGCCGGGATGCTGGATGCGGCCGGCCACCGAGCCGGCCTGCCCGCCGGCGCCGAAGAAGATGTCGGCGCGCGCCGGGCCGACAATGGCGGATCCGGTATCCTGCGCGATCATCAGCCGGCTGAAGCTCTCCAGCGCGCCGCCGTCGCCGGTGGGCAGTTCGGCGCGGATGAAGAAGGGCGTGCCATAGACATGGATGCGCTTGTCCACCGCGATGGCGCGTCCGGCGGCCAGCGGCAGGCCCTGCGCGCCCACCGCGCCGTCGCCGGCCTTCAGCTCGCGGGCGACGCGGAAGAACACATAGGAGCGGTTCTGCCGCATCAGCGCCCGCCCCGCCTCGGGATGCTCGGTAATATAGGCGCGGATCGCGTCCATCGACATTTTCTCGCGCGGTACCAGCCCCTGCTCGATCAGCAGGCGCCCGACCGGCGTATAGGGCTGGCCATTGTGCCCGTCATAGTTCAGCCGCAGCACCTCGCCATCGGCGAGACGCACGCGCACCGAGCCCTGGATCTGGGCGAAGAAGGCATCGGCCGGCTCCTTGATCCACACCAGTTCGAGCCCCTTGTCGGCGAGCGCGCCGTCCTCGATGGCGGCGCGGTCATAATAGGGCACCATCTGGCCGGCGGGATCGCCATCCACCCGGCGAAAGGCCTTGCCGCGATTGGCCGGCTGCCCGCCCGAGGGCGGCGCCTCGAGGATGAGGTCGGGCGGACGGCGGTAGAGCGGGGTCGCATATACGTCCGTGCGCACCCGCGAACCCTCGATCTCCGGCTCGTAATAGCCGGTGAGGAAGCCCTGCTTCTGGTCAAGCGGAGTGATGCGGAAGGGCCGGAATTCCATCTCGAAAAAGGCCCGCGCCCGATGTTCCGACACATGGGAGGGCAGATGCGCCGCCCGCCGGCAGACGCCGCGCAGCGCGGTGAAGATCGGGCGGGGCGGCGTCACCAGGTCGTCTTTGGCTCTGATGACCGAGCAACTGCGGCGAAAGGCGGCGAGCGCCTCGCCCACGCCGTGGGCGTGCCAGCCCGGCAGGTCGCGATAGGTCAGGGGTTCAAGCCCGGCCTCGGGAAAGAGCGGCGGCGGCGCGGGGCCGTGGCGGGCGGCCGGAGCCGCCTGCGCAGAACCGCCCTGCCCGGCCGCCGTGCAAAACGGCAATCCGGGCAATAGCAGCAATCCCGTCAGGACACAGGATGCGAAAGCGATGAGAAGAGGCGCGCGCACCCCGTCATCTTCTCACGAAGCCGCTTCGGTGGCGACCAGCTTCCAGTTCGGGTCGCGCGCCCCGAGGTCGCGCGAGAAGGTCCACACATCGGTCACGTCGACCACCTGGTCGGCATCGCCGTCGATCACCTGGCCGTCGCGGCTGCGCGTGGCCGAGATCAGCTGCGACAGGAAGCGCAGGGTGATCTGGGCGGTGCGACCCTTGACGCCGGCATCGAGAATGTCGGCGCGGTTGATGCCGACAAACTGCGTTTCCATCTTCTCGCCGCGCTGCTCGCGCTCGGCGATGGCGGCGTTGAAGCCGTCGAACACCTCGCGGGCAAGCAGTTCCTTGAGCGTCGCGCGGTCACCATTGGCAAAGGCGACGACGATCATCTCATAGGCCGACCGGGCGCCGCTGAGGAAATGCTGCACATCGAAGCCGCGCTCCTGGGCGGCGATGGCGTCGAGCCCGTTCGCCACCGCGGAGCCGACCTCGGCCACCCCGGCCCAGCGCGCCGGCAGCGGCGCCTCGGGATCGGCCGGCTCGACCGGCTCGGGCAGGTTGGCCGGCTCGGCCGTACCGGGGAAATTCACCACCTTGTCGGTGGCGCCCGCCGGCGCCTTGGCCGCATCGCGGCGCGAATAGGGATCATAGGGCGGCCGTTCGCGCCCGGTCCTCTGTCCCAGCACGCTGCGCAGCCGTATGAAGATGAATACGGCGAGGGCCAGGAAGATGATCGTATAGATGTCGAACACGTTTCACGCCGCCGTTTTTACCCGCTACCGAAACCGCTTCCGGCAGGGTCCTTGGATAAGGTGGTGCGGGTCGCGACCGATTCCAATGGAAGCAATCGCCACGCTCGCCCCGTGTATTTACGACGTCCGGCCGATTTCGCCAGCCTGCCAATGCCGCAAGGTCATCACTTCACGCGGAAAGCGCGGTTTTCGCGCGGCTTTCCCGGGCAAGACTAACGGAAGCATGCCACCGAGGCCAACCCCATCGGCCCCGGTCTCGCGTCGGGGGCTGCCTTGTGAGCGGACGGCAACCGTGTTAGCGACACGCGCCCTATCTTGAAGACCGCCGACCTCAGGCAGGATCCAGCGCGCGGCGCCCATGCCGGCGGGCCTGAAGGGCACCGGCGGACACGGAGACCTTGATGGCCGAGAACGAGAACGCCGCACCGCTGCCCACCCTGCAGGTGCTGACGCAGTACACGAAGGATCTCTCCTTCGAGAATCCCGGCGCGCCGGAAACCCTCGCCATTGGCGGCCAGCCGCAGATCGGCATTCAGATCAACGTGAATGCCCGTCCGATCGGCAGCGAATATGAGGTCGTCCTCAAGATCGACGCCAAGGCCGAGCTGAACGGCAAGACGCTGTTCGCGCTCGAACTCGCCTATGGCGGCATCTTCCGCGCCCAGAACGTGGCGCAGGAGACCATCCATCCCTTCATCATGATCGAATGCCCGCGCATGCTGTTCCCGTTCGCGCGGCAGATCGTCGCCGACACGGTGCGCAATGGTGGCTTCCCGCCGCTGATGATCGATCCGGTGGATTTCGTCACGCTCTATCGCCAGCGCATGGCGCAGGTGCCGCCGAGCGGCGTCCTCGCCTCCTGAGGCACCCTGCCCTTCCCGCGCGGCCGGGTCGTCACGTCTCGGCCGCGTATTCCTTCCAGATCGCGTTTTCGCCCAGCGCGGCGACAAAGGCCTGGTGCGCGGCGATTTCCTCCGGGCTCAGGCGTGGCGCCAGGGCGCGCGGACGCTGGCGCGGGCCGGCCTCCCGGCGCTCGGCCAGAACCGCCCCGCTTTCCACCACGGTGAGGCTCAGCGCGGTCTGCTTGCCCCCGCACAGTTCGGCATAGACCTCCGCCAGCAATTCGGAATCCAGCAGCGCGCCATGCTTGGTGCGGCGCGAACTATCGATACCGTAGCGCGCCATCAGGTCGTCGAGCCGGTTCGAGGCGCCCGCATGGCGGCGGCGGGCGAGGCTCAGCGTATCCACCACCCGGTCGAAGGTGAGGGCCGGGCGGCCGAGCCGGGCCAGTTCCGCATTGATGAAGCCGATATCGAAGGCCGCGTTGTGGATCACCAGCGGGTCGCCCTGAATGAAGGCGAGGAAGTCATCCACGACATGGGCGAAAAGCGGCTTGTCGGAGAGGAACTCGCGCGACAGGCCGTGGACGTTGAACGCCTCCACCGGCATGTCGCGCTCGGGATTCAGGTAGACATGGTAGACTTGGCCCGTCGGGATGCGGTTGAGGATCTCGACGCAGCCGATTTCCACCAGCCGGTCGCCGGTCAGCGGGTTGAGGCCGGTGGTCTCGGTATCGAGGACGATCTCACGCATCTGTCTTCTTCCTGCGCAGGCGGGCGACAAGCTCGGCGACCGCCGTCCGGGCGGACTCCAGCCCATGGCCGGTATCGATGATGTAGTCGGCCCGGCGGCGTTTTTCCGCGTCGGGCATCTGCCGCGACAGGATCGCCGCGAATTTCGCCTCCGTCATGCCCGGACGGGCCAGAACCCGGGCGCGCTGCACCGATTCCGGCGCGGTGACGACGAGAACGGCGTCGACCCGGTCCTCAATCCCGGTCTCCAGCAGCAGCGGGATGTCCAGCACGGCGATCGGCTGGCCCGCCGCCGCCGCCGCGTCGAGGAAAGCGCGCTCGCGCGCCCGCACCAGCGGATGGACGATGGCTTCCAGCCGCTTCATCGCCGCGTTGTCGCCCAGCACATAGGCGCCCAGCCGGGTGCGATCGACCTTCCCGCCGCTCACCACACCGGGAAAGGCGGCCTCCACCGGCGCCACACCTTCCGCGCCGTAGATGGCATGCACGGCCGCATCGGCATCATGCACCGGCACGCCGACATCGCGGAAAAACGCGGCGGTGGTCGACTTGCCCATGCCGATCGAGCCGGTGAGGCCGAGGCGGAAAGGCCGGCCGACGGCACGCGGCGCGCTCATTTCAGCTGCCCCTTGGCCGCCAGATCGGCAACAAGGCGGGCGCGCAGTTCGGCCGTCACGTCGGGGCGCACACCGAACCAGCGCTCGAAGCCGGGCACGGCCTGGTGCAGCAGCATGCCGAGGCCATCCACCGTGGCGAGGCCCCGCGCCTTGGCCGCCTTCAGCAGCGGCGTTTCCAGCGGCACATAGACAATATCCGTCACCAGCGCGTCGGGGGAGAGCGCGGACAGATCGATATCGAGCGCGGGCTGGCCTTTCATGCCGAGCGAGGTCGTGTTGACCAGCAGGCGGCAGCCATTCAGCCGGCCGGCAAGGTCGCGCCAGTCGATGGCGAACACGCGCGGGCCGAATTGCGTGCGCAGTGCCTCGGCCCGCGCCAGCGTCCGGTTGGCCACCACCACCCGGTCGATGCCGCGCGTGACGAGGCCATGCACCACCGCCCGCGCCGCGCCGCCCGCACCCAGCACCACCGCTTCCCCCAAAGCCCGCGCCCATTCCGGCTCGGCGGCATCGAGATTGGCGAGGAAGCCGTGCACATCGGTATTGGCGCCGTGCAGAACGCCGTCCGCCAGCCACAGCGTGTTCACCGCGCCCAGCGCCGCCGCGACCGGATCCAGCTCGCGCGTCGCGCGGAAGGCAGCCTCCTTGTGCGGCACCGTCACATTGCCGCCGACCAGCCCGCTGGCTTTGAAATCGGCGAGAAAGCCCTCGATCGCGTCGGGCGGCACGTCGCGCAGGCCGTAGCTGCCATCGATGCCATGCTTTTCCAGCCAGTAGCCATGGATGAGGGGCGAGCGCGAATGGGCGATGGGGTGGCCGATGACGGCGGCACGGCGGGTCACAACAGGTCTCCCTGACGGCGCAGAAAGGCGAGGAGCGGCAGCAGCGGCAGGCCGAGAATCACCGAATGGTCGCCCTCGACCCGCTCGAACAGGTGGATGCCGAGCCCTTCCAGCTGATAGCCGCCGACGCTGGTGGACACCGCTTCCCCGGCCGCCGTCAGATAGGCCTCGATCGCGGCGTCATCGAGCGTCCGCATGCTGAGAAACGCGGATTCCACGCATCCGAACAGGATGTCCCCATCCCGCGCGACGGCGATCGCCGCATGAAGCGCATGGGTGCGGCCGGCCAGTTCGCGGATCTGCGCGCGCGCGCCGGCACGGTCCGCCGGCTTGTGAAAGGCCCGCGCGCCCAGCGCCAGCGTCTGGTCGGCGCCGATCACCAGCCGGCCGGGGCGCATTCGGCTGCCGGCCAGCGCCTTGGCTCGTGCCAGAGCGGTGGCAACCTCGGCGGGGCCGGCGCCCGCGGCGACCGCATCGGCCTCCAGCCCCCGCTCGTCCACATCCACGCTGAACGCCTCGTGCGGCAACCCGGCGGCCTGCAGCAGGGCGCGCCTCGCCATGCTTTTGGAGGCCAGAACCAGCGGCGCGGCACCGCGCCAGAGCGGATTGGGCGCGAGGGGCTCCTGCGGCGATTGCGGCATCGGGGCCTCACCCACGCGCTCAGCCACCGGTGCTCTCGGAGATACGGCGGCGATGTTCCTGCAGCAGGCCGATAATGGCGGCGGCGGTTTCCTCGATGGACCGGCGGGTGACATCGATCACCGGCCAGCCATGCCTGGCGCACAGCCGGCGCGAGAAGCTGATTTCCTCGGCTACCGATTCGCGATCGATATAGGCGTCGTTGGGCTGGCTGGCATTGAGCCCGAGCAGCCGGTTGCGGCGGATCTCGATCACCCGTTCGGCGCTGGCCACCAGCCCCACCACCAGCGGGCGTTTCAGGTCCGACAGGCCGGGAGGCACGGGGATGTTGGGCACCAGCGGGATATTGGCGGTCTTGATGCCGCGATTGGCGAGATAGATGCTGGTCGGCGTCTTGGAGGAGCGCGAAATGCCCAGCAGCACGACGTCCGCCCCCTCCAGCCCGTCCGTGTGCTGCCCGTCATCATGCATGACGGTGTAGTTCATCGCGTCGATGCGGCGGAAATATTCGCCATCCAGCTGGTGCTGGCCGCCCACGCGCGGTTCCGGCGCGCCGCCAATATAGGCCTGGAACAGCCGCACCACCGGCGCCAGCACCGAGAGCACCGGCACGCTGTTGGTCTGGCAATAGGTCTTCAGCCGGTTGCGCAATTCGGGATCGGTCAGCGTGTAGAGCACGATGCCGGGAAATTCCTCGATCGCCTGAATGGCCTTGTCGAGCTGCTTGTGGGTGCGCACCAGGGGGTACACATGCTCGATCGGCCGGACCGAGCTGTATTGCGCTGCCGCCGCCCGGCCGACGCTGATCAGCGTCTCGCCGGTGGAATCCGAGACGAGGTGCAAGTGGTAATAGCTTTCCGACTCGCGGGTCGCGTCAGTCACGCCGGTCATCCACAGGCCTGTGTATGGAATGGGAACAAGCCACGCGGCGGAGCGGTTAGCAAGTGCGGCCTGGGGACAGCGGCCCGTTCTCTCCACAGGGCCGGCCGCTGTGCGAATCTTTACGCACCGTCCGGCGAACTGCGTGGATAAATCGCAGGCTCCGCGCAAGCCCCTGACAATGGTAGGATTCGCCCAGCCGCGCGGGGCGGCGCCGGCGGGTCAGCCTGGGGACGGCTTGTGGTGCGGCGGGAACCTGTCTAATGCCCTCACCTAAACACAGACAACTCTTAGTCAAAGAGATTAATTAAGTATGAATGGGCAGGGGAAAAGCGAAGCGGGTGAACGCATCGTCAAGCATGTGCTGGACGGGCACGTCGCGGCACGCACGCCGATCTGGATGATGCGACAGGCCGGCCGCTACCTGCCGGAGTACCGGGCGGTGCGCGAGCAGGCGGGCGATTTCCTCACCCTCTGCTACACGCCCGATCACGCGGTCGAGGTGACGCTGCAGCCGATCCGCCGCTTCGGCTTCGATGCGGCGATCCTGTTTTCCGACATCCTGGTCGTGCCGCATGCGCTCGGCGTCGATCTCAGCTTCGAGGCGGGCGAGGGGCCGCGGCTCAGCCGCACCACCAATCTCACCGAACTCAACGCGCTGCGGGACGATCTCGATCCCAGCCGCATCGAGCGCGTGCTGGAGGCGGTAGGGCGGATCCGCGAGGAACTGCCCCGCGAGACCACGCTCCTGGGCTTCTGCGGCGCTCCCTGGACCGTGGCGACCTATATGGTGGCCGGACGGGGAACCCCCGATCAGGGACCCGCGCGGCTGGCCTCGCTGACCGATCCGGCGTTCTTCCAGGCGCTGATCGACCGGCTGGTCGATACGTCCGCCCGCTATCTCATCGGCCAGCTCAAGGCCGGGGCGGACGCGGTGCAGATCTTCGACAGCTGGGCGGGGGTGCTTGACCCGGAATCCTTCCGCCGCTGGAGCATCGAGCCGATCCGCCGCATCGTGGCGCTGGTTCGCGCGGAGGTGCCGGATGCGCGCATCATCGCCTTCCCCAAGGGGGCGACGCTGGCCGGGCTCACCGAACTGGTGCTGGCTACCGGCGTGAACGCGGTGGGACTGGACTGGACGGTGGAACGGCGGGACACCCGCCGGGCGGTCGGCGGCCGCGTGGCGCTGCAGGGCAATCTCGACCCGCTGGTGCTGATCGCTGGCGGGGCGGCGCTCGATGCGGCCGTCGACGCGCTGGTGGAGGATTTCCGCGGCGCGGCGCATATCTTCAATCTCGGCCACGGCATCCGCCCGGAGACGCCGATCGCCCATGTGGAACGGATGATCGCCCGGCTGCGCGGCTGAGGTTGCGGACGAGGGGAGGGACAGCGCCATGCTCTACGACTGGATCAAGGCGCTGCATGTCATCGCCATCCTCTCCTGGATGGCGGGCCTGCTCTATCTGCCCCGGCTCATGGTCTATCACTGCGCCGCGCCGGCGGGTTCCGCCCAATCGGAAACCTTCAAGGTGATGGAGCGGCGCCTGCTCAAGGCGATCATGAACCCGGCGATGATCGTCGCCTGGCTCGCCGGCCTCTATCTCGTCTGGGAGGGTGGCTGGTATCGCGCCGGCTGGTTCCACGCGAAATTCGCGGCGGTGCTCGCGATGAGCGCCTTTCACGGCTTTCTGTCGGCACGGGTGCGGGAGTTTGCCGGGGATGCCAACACGAGGTCGGCGCGGTTCTACCGGTTCGCCAACGAGATTCCGACGCTGCTGATGATCGCCATTGTCATTCTGGTCATCGTTAAGCCATTTTGATCGGCTTCAAGCAGCACAGGCAGGCTTGCGCCGAATCGTGGCTTTGCCTATGTTGCCTTCACTTCCACGAAGCTGGCTGACGCTCCGTTTTGCTCGGCACCTCCCCGGTGTCGATGGTGTGTCGGACAGGAGGCCGGATCTGATGCCGGCCGTGTCCTCAGACCAGCGCTTCTCATCCTTTTCGTCCCGTCGGCTTGTTCAGGCTCGGACGGGATAATTCCAACTTCCGAGGCCTTTTCCCATGGGGGAAATGAAGCTCCAGGACCTCAAGTCCAAAAATCCGGCCGAACTGCTCGTCTTCGCGGAAGAGCTGGAGGTCGAGAACGCCAGCACGCTGCGAAAGCAGGAGCTGATGTTCGCCATCCTCAAGCAGCTGGCCGCCAAGGACACCGATATCATCGGCGAAGGCGTCGTCGAGATCCTCTCCGACGGCTTCGGCTTCCTGCGCTCGCCGGATGCCAATTACCTGCCCGGGCCGGACGATATCTATGTCTCGCCCAGCCAGATCCGTCGTTTTGGCCTGCGCACCGGCGACACGGTCGAGGGGCAGATTCGTTCGCCGAAGGATGGCGAACGCTATTTCGCGCTTCTCAAGGTCAACACGATCAATTTCGAAGACCCCGAGAAGATCCGGCACAAGATCAATTTCGACAATCTGACGCCGCTCTACCCGGACGAGCGCTTCAAGCTCGAGATCGAAGATCCGACCCGCAAGGATTTCTCGGCCCGCATCATCGATGTGGTGGCCCCCATCGGCAAGGGCCAGCGCGCGCTCATCGTGGCACCGCCGCGCACCGGCAAGACCGTGCTGCTGCAGAACATCGCGCAGTCGATCACCACCAACCATCCGGAATGCTATCTCATCGTGCTGCTCATCGACGAGCGGCCGGAGGAAGTCACCGACATGCAGCGCTCCGTGCGCGGCGAGGTGGTGTCCTCCACCTTCGACGAGCCGGCCCAGCGTCACGTGCAGGTCGCCGAGATGGTGATCGAGAAGGCCAAGCGCCTTGTCGAGCACAAGCGCGACGTCGTCATCCTGCTCGATTCGATCACCCGCCTCGGGCGCGCCTACAACACCGTCGTGCCGTCCTCGGGCAAGGTGCTGACCGGCGGTGTCGACGCCAACGCCCTGCAGCGCCCCAAGCGCTTCTTCGGCGCGGCGCGCAACATCGAGGAGGGCGGCTCGCTGACCATCATCGCCACGGCGCTGATCGAGACCGGCTCGCGCATGGACGAGGTGATCTTCGAGGAGTTCAAGGGCACCGGAAATTCCGAGGTCATTCTCGACCGCAAGGTGTCGGACAAGCGCGTCTTCCCGGCGCTCGACATCACCCGCTCGGGCACCCGCAAGGAAGAGCTGCTCGTGCCGAGCGACGTGCTGAAGAAGATGTATGTTCTGCGGCGTATCCTCAACCCGATGGGCACGGTCGACGCCATCGAGTTCCTGCTCGACAAGCTGCGCCAGACCAAGACCAATGCCGACTTCTTCGACTCCATGAATACCTGAGTACATCCGACGGCGCGCAAGCAGGGAAGGCGGAAGGATGAAGCGTTTCACCCATCATCTCGCCGCCCTCCCTCTCCTGGCGCTGCCGGGTGGTTCGGTCGCGCTGGCCGGCGTCGCCGAGCGCGAGCCGCCTTCCGCCGTGTTGTGGCTGCTCGTGATCGGCATTGCCGCGTTAAGCTGGGTGATGGCCTGCCGTCGCTGGTGGCTGCCGCTGGCGATCTGGGTGCCGGCCGCGCTGTTCATTTCCAGCCTCGTTGCCGACGTGGCCGACCCGGTGATCGGGCCGGCGCTGCGGGAGGAGCTGGGGCTCGGCTACATCCTGCAGCTCGACCTCGCCGGGGCGCTGGTTCTCGTGCTGCCGCTGATGGTCGCCAATATGTGGTTCACCCGCAAGGAGTGACGAGCGGTGTCGCGCGCCATGCGGGAGGAATACGTTCAGTGCAATCCACGATTTTAAATCGCCTCCGAAACGATAGCTCGCACACTTGACTCAGGACGGCCGTTTCGGCTGCGCTCCGATCCATTCATCGCAGATATGCAAATGGTCGCCAGCGGTCATTTCTGGCCATCTGGCGGGGTATGGGTGTTTTTCTCCACCGTTTGTCCACAGGGTTCCCCACAATCGCGCCATCTGGCGGGAACTGCGACGGGCCGGTGTCTGTCGCGGAATCGCGGAGGCTCCGGCGCTGTTTGCCCGGGGCATCGAGTGACCCGGACGCTACATCCCCGCTGTTCCGACCCCGCGAAACGCCGTGCGATTCCACGGAAGATGGCCAAGACCTCTTCAGGTCTCCTCCGCCCGTTCTGCCATGACCAGATTCACCAATTGAGTCACGTCCGAAACGGGCAGCGAGCACGTCGCGCCGGCGCAGTAGAACGCGGCGGGTGACGCGGCGGACGACACCGCTTCGGCCTTGGCGCGGGCGGGGTGATCGGCGGGCAGGGCGGCGGCATCGGTGACGCGCTGGATCACGATATCGACGCGCGGCAGCCGGAACGCCGCCTGTGCCAGCGCATCGGCGCGCTCACCGGTGCCGACAATGACGATTTCCGGCGCGCGCAGCCGGGTGTCGAGCGCGTTGAGCAGGCCGGCATGGCCGTAGAGCGAAGGTGCGGCACGCGGCAGCAATCCCTCGAACAGACGGTCGGCGCGGGCGCGATAGTCCTCATCTCCGGTGAGCGCGGCGAGGCGCAGCAGATTGCGGGCGATCAGCGCATTGGGATTGGTGACGGCATCGTCGGCGGTCGCCTCGGGGCGCAGCAGCAAGCCTTCGGCATCGTCGGCGGTGAGATAGTAGCCGCCATCTTCGGCTCCATGATGCGCCTCCAGCATAGCCTGCCAGTCGATGGCGTGCGCGCGATAGCTCGGCTCGCCGGTGGCCTGGTGAAGGGCGAGGGCGGCTCTCACCATGGCGGCATAGTCGGAGGAAAGGCCGGGGAACACCAACTGGCCCTGACGCCAGCTATGGCCGAGCCGCTGCCCGAGCGTCATCGATTCGGCAATGAAACGGAAGGCGTGCGCTGCCAGTTCGATCCATTCCGGCCGGCCGAGCCGATGGGCGGCATCGGCCAGCGCGGCGATCATCAGCCCGTTCCAGTCCGCCAGCACCTTGTCGTCGCGGCCCGGCGGCACGCGGGTCTCGCGCAGCTTCAGCAGCTTGTCGCGCAGCATGGCGAGGCGCAGATCATCGCTGGCCGAGCGCTCCACCTCCTTCAGCCGGTTGGGAATGGAGGTGCCTTCCCAATTGCCGAAGGGGGTGATGTCGTAGTGGCGGGCGAAGAACTCGGCATCCTCGGGGCCGAGCGCGTCCAGCACCTGCTTGAGGGTCCACACATAATAGCGCCCCTCATGGCCTTCCGAATCCGCATCGAGGCTGGCGGCAAAGGCGCCGCCGTCGGTGAGCATCTCGCGCTGCAGCCAGCCCACCGTCTCCTCGGCGCGGGCGCGGAACAGATCCGCCTGTGTCCCGCTATAGGCGAGGGCGAGCAATTCGAGGATCTGCGCGTTGTCGTAGAGCATCTTCTCGAAATGCGGCACCAGCCAGCGCTCATCGACGCTGTAGCGGGCATAACCGCCGCCGATATGATCGTAGATGCCGCCCTCGCTCATCCCGTCCAGCGCGTGCAGCGCCGCGTTGCGCAGCCGCTCGCGGCCGGTGCGCTCCGCGCCGCGCCAGAGCAGTTCGATGAACGGTGTGTTGGGAAATTTCGGCGATCCCTGCAGGCCGCCGTGCTCGGAATCCATGATGCCGAGGATGCGCCCGGCGACATCGTCCAGCTCGTTGACGCCGATCACCACCTGGCCCGCCGGCCGCGCCTTCTGCCGCAGCCGGCCCAGGATCGCCTCGCGATTGGCGGCGATGCGGGGGTCTCCCGAGGCATAGGCGCCCGCCATGGTCCTGAGCACCTCGACAAAGGCGGGTTGGCCGTATTTCGCCTCGCGAGGGAAATAGGTGCCGCCCCAGAAGGGCGCGCCTTCGGCATCGAGGAACATGGTCATCGGCCAGCCACCCTGCACGCCGAGCTGCTGCAAAGCCGACATGTAGATCTGGTCGACCTCCGGGCGTTCCTCGCGATCCACCTTGATGTTCACGAACAGCTCGTTCATCACGCTGGCGGTGGCGGCATCCTCGAAGCTCTCATGCGCCATGACATGGCACCAGTGGCAGGCCGCATAGCCGATGGACAGCAGCACGGGCCGGCCGCTGCGCCGGGCCTCCGCAAAGGCCTCCGGCTGCCACTGCCACCAGTCGACAGGATTGTCCTTGTGCTGCAGGAGATAGGGGCTCGCGGCATGCTCAAGACGGTTCGGCAAGGCGTCTCTCCGGCGTTGGGCAACGGTGTGGGGGCAAGGGTGTGGGGGCAAGGGTGTGGGGCAGCGGATCGCGCAGGCGGTTCCGCTCACAGAGATAGGGCGTAGCGGGTGAGTGTGCAGCAGGAAAGCGCAAATCAGGCGACCACGATCGCCGCGGTATCCTCCGGTGCGGGGGCTTCGGCGGTGGCGGTGATCCGGGTTTCCGGGCCGCAGGCGGGGCCCGCACTGCAGACGCTGGCCGGCATGTTGCCGGAGCCGCGCCGGGCCCGGCTGGCCACGCTGCGCCACCCTGCCGACGGCGCCGCGCTTGATAGAGGCCTGGTGCTGTGGTTTCCCGGCCCGCGCAGCGCGACGGGCGAGGATCTCGCGGAACTGCAGATCCATGGCGGCCCGGCGGTGGTCGCGGCGGTGCTTGGCGCGCTGTTCAGCCTTGGGGGAATTCGCCCGGCCGAGCGGGGCGAATTCTCCCGCCGCGCCTTTCTCAACGGCCGGATGGACCTGACCGAGGCCGAGGGACTGGCCGACCTCATTTCGGCGGAGACCGAGGGGCAGCGCCGCCTCGCCTTCGCCCACGCCTTCGGTCATCTCGGCCAGCGCGTGGAGGCGTGGCGCTTGCGCCTCGTTCGCGCCATGGCGTTGATCGAGGCGGGCATCGACTTCGCGGACGAGGACGATGTTCCGGCCGAGGCGCGGGCGCTGGCCCGGCCGGAACTGCAGGCATTGCTCGCAGAACTGGAGGCCGCCCTGGCCGATCGGCGCGGCGCCATGATGCGCGAGGGCGCCGTGGTGGCGATCGCCGGCCTGCCCAATGCCGGCAAGTCCTCCCTCATCAATGCGTTGGCGGCGCGCGACGTCGCCATCGTCTCCGATGAGCCGGGCACCACGCGTGACGTGCTGGAGGTCGCGCTTGATCTGCGTGGCCACAAGGTCACGCTGCTGGATACGGCGGGGCTGCGCGACGCTGTCGGCAAGGTGGAGGCGGAAGGCATTCGCCGCGCGCGCCATCGTATCGCGCAAGCGGATCTCGTGCTGTGGGTGCATGACGCCAGCGTCGGCCGACCTCCATTCGCCCGACCGGAAATCGACGCGGCCCCCGCCGGGGCGCTGTGGCTGGTCGCCAGCAAGATCGACGCGGCGACGGACGAGTACGACGGCACCGTGCCGGGCTGGGCCGAACAGCGGCTGGCGCTGTCGGCTGCGACCGGCGCGGGTGTCGATGGGCTGGTCGATGCGCTGGCCGGTTTCGTCGGCACGCGGGCATCGGGCACTGATCATCCCGCGCTGATCCGCGCGCGGCACCGGCGCGACGCGACAGAGGCGGCTTGCCATGTGCGGACCGCCATGAGCGGGTGGGATGGATTGAGCGATGAACTGCTGGCGGAAGAGCTGCGGCTGGCCGCCCGCGCGCTCGGGCGGATGACCGGCGTCATCGGAGTCGAGGATGTGCTGGACGTCGTGTTCCGGGAATTCTGCATCGGCAAGTGAGCGAGGCGGGCGGGCGGATGGGCCCGGAGACTTGGATGGGATCGCGCAACGTTTCACGTGAAACAGAGGCCTTCCATCTCGTTCGATTCGCCGACGGAATGTTTCACGTGAAACCGCGACCCAAGCCCGCGCGCCAATTCCGCCTCTTGAGCCCCGCGCCCGTGGCGCTTGACGCGGGAGCGAGGACAGGGCTTTGTGCCGCCATCGCCGCGGCTCGTCAGGAGCCGCCGCCCGTCATCCCAGACATTGCCAGACATCGCCGGACCCATGACGCACCAGGCCGATCTTTTCTTCGACGTCGTCGTCATCGGCGGTGGCCACGCGGGTACGGAAGCCGCCGCCGCTGCCGCGCGGCTGGGCGCGCGCACGGCGCTGGTCACGCATTCGCGCGCCACGATCGGCACGATGTCGTGCAACCCGGCGATTGGCGGGCTCGGCAAGGGCCATCTGGTGCGCGAGATCGATGCGCTGGATGGGTTGATGGGCCGCGTGGCCGACCAGGGCGGCATCCAGTTTCGGGTGCTGAACCGGCGCAAGGGCCCGGCCGTGCGCGGGCCGCGGGCCCAGGCCGACCGCAAGCTTTATGCGCAGGCGATGCAGCGCGAGATCGATTCGCAGCCGAACCTATCTGTTGTGGAAGGGGAGGCGGATGAACTCCTGCTGCGCGAAGGCCAGGTAACCGGCCTCCGGCTGCTCGACGGCCGGACGATGACGACCGGCGCCGTGGTGGTGACGACCGGCACCTTCCTCAACGGGCTCATCCATATCGGTGACCGGCAGATGCCGGCGGGCCGCATGGGCGAGGCGCCGGCGCGCGGGCTGTCAGGCTCGCTCGCGCGTCTCGGCCTCACGCTCGGCCGACTGAAGACCGGCACGCCGCCGCGCCTGGATGGCCGCACCATCGATTGGGCGGGGCTGGACATGCAGGACGGCGATACGCCGCCCGAACCGTTCTCGACCCTCACGGCGACCATCACCAATCGGCAGGTTCAGTGCGGCATCACCCGCACCACGCAGGCGACGCATGAGGTCATCCGCGCCAATATCGCGCGGTCGGCGATGTATTCGGGGAACATCCACAGCGTCGGGCCGCGCTATTGCCCCTCGATCGAGGACAAGATCGTCCGCTTCGGCGAGCGCGACGGGCACCAGATCTTCCTCGAGCCGGAGGGTCTGGACGACCCGACCGTCTATCCCAACGGCATCTCCACCTCGCTGCCGGAGGACGCGCAGCTCGCCTTGCTCGCGACGATACCGGGGCTGGAGCGGGTGCGCATGCTGCGGCCCGGCTATGCCATCGAATATGATCATGTCGATCCGCGCGAACTGGAGCCGACGCTGGAGGTGCGCAAGGCGCGCGGCCTTTTCCTCGCCGGCCAGATCAACGGCACGACCGGCTATGAGGAGGCGGCCGCCCAGGGGCTGGTGGCGGGCATGAACGCCGCCCGTCGGGCGGCGGGTACCGACGGCGCCATTTTCGACCGGGCCGAGGCCTATATCGGCGTGATGATCGACGATCTGGTGACGCGGGGCGTGAGCGAACCCTACCGGATGTTCACCTCGCGGGCGGAATATCGCCTGTCGCTACGGGCCGACAATGCCGACCAGCGCCTGACGGCGCGGGGCGAGGCGCTCGGGCTGGTCGGTGCTGCACGGCGGACCCGTTTCGCGATCAAGAGCGCCGCGCTCGCGCGGGTGCGGGAATGGAGCGGCTCGGTCTCACTGACGCCGGGGGAGGGCGACCGGCACGGGCTGAGCCTCAACCGCGACGGTCAGCGGCGCAGCGCCTTCGACCTGCTGTCTTATCCGCATGCGGCGTGGGCCGACATATGCCGCATCTGGCCCGAGGCTGCGGGCGAGGATCCGCGCATCGGCGAGCAGCTGGAGATCGACGCCAAATACGCGGTCTATCTCCACCGCCAGGAGGCGGATATCGCGACCTTCCGGCGCGACGAGGCCGCGGCCTTGCCGGAACTCGACTATCGCTCCGTCGCGGGTCTCTCCAATGAGATCAAGGCCAAGCTGGATTCGATTCGGCCCCGTACCATTGGTCAGGCGGGCCGAATCGACGGGATGACGCCGGCGGCGCTGGCGCTGCTGGCGGCGCATGCGCGGCGGGCGCGGTAGGGCCGGGCGCGCTATAGTCGCGCCATGAACGCGAATGATTCGAATGCGGCTGGCCCATCCGGCCCTTCCTCCACCGAGGCCGCTCTCTCCGACCGTGCCCAGGCGCTGCGGCTGACCTCTGTTTCACGTGAAACAGAGGACCGGCTCGCCGCCATCGTCGCGTTGCTGGAGAAGTGGCAGCGCACGATCAACCTGGTCGCGCCGGCGAGCCTGCCGCGGGTATGGACCCGCCATGTCGCCGACTCGCTGCAACTGGTGCCGCTGGCGGGGGAAGCCCGGCGCTGGGTCGATCTCGGCTCCGGCGGTGGATTCCCCGGGCTGGTCGTCGCCGCCGTGCTGGCGGAGCGGGCCGGCGCGGACGTGACGCTGGTGGAGAGCGACACGCGCAAGGCGGCCTTCCTGCGCGAGGCGGCGCGGATCGCCGAACTGCCGGTGACGGTGCTGCCGGCCCGCATCGAGCAGGTGGCGGCCCGGATTGCTGCCGGCGTCGAGATTGTCTCGGCACGCGCGCTTGCACCATTGCCGCGCCTGCTCGAACTTGCGCATCCGTTCCTTGCGCAAGGAGCGGTCGGTCTGTTTCTGAAGGGTCAAGATGTTGATAACGAATTGACCGAGTCAGCTAAATCTTGGAGAATCAACAGCAGAATTCAGGAGAGTCTGACCGATCGCGGCGGGCGTATCCTGATTGTCGAGGCTGCGACGCCGCTGAAACCGGCATCGTGATGGCTTGTCCAAGGCCGCATTCGCATCGGGATCGCTGACATGACCGACGAGTTTCCGCTCGTGCCTGCTGCGCCCTATGGGCTGCCGCGCGTTCTCGCGCTCGCCAACCAGAAGGGCGGAGTGGGCAAGACGACGACAGCGATCAATCTCGGCACGGCCCTGGCGGCGATTGGCGAGAGTGTGCTGATCGTTGATCTCGATCCACAGGGCAATGCCTCCACCGGGCTCGGCATCGACCGGCGCAGCCGGCTTGTCTCCACCTATGACGTGCTGACCGGCGATGTCAGCCTGCGCGAGGCGGTGCTGGAGACCGCGGTGCCCCGGCTGCACATTGCGCCCTCGACCATGGATCTTTCGGGCCTGGAACTGGAACTGGCCAGCCAGCGCGACCGCGCCTATCGTTTGCGCGACGCCATCCGCGGCCTCAATGGCGGCAGGGACAAGGGTTCGTTAGACAACCGAAACGAAACGCCCTACAGCTATGTTCTGATCGATTGCCCACCGTCGCTGAACCTTATCACGGTCAACGCCATGGCGGCGGCGAACGCAATCCTGGTGCCGCTGCAATGCGAGTTCTTCGCGCTGGAAGGGCTTTCGCAATTGCTGAAGACGGTGGAGCAGGTGCGCACCACGCTCAACCCGCAGCTGACCATCCACGGCATCGTCCTGACCATGTTCGATTCGCGCAACAACCTCTCCGCCCAGGTGGTGCAGGATGTGCGGCAGTTCATGGGCGACAAGGTCTATGAGACGATCATTCCGCGCAATGTGCGGGTGTCCGAGGCGCCGTCCTACGGCAAGCCGGTGCTGCTCTACGATCTGAAATGCGTGGGATCGCAGGCCTATCTTCGTCTCGCATCCGAAATAATCCAGCGGGAGCGCGCCCTGCGCGCGACGGCGGCAGCGTAGGAGAACGCCATGGCAATGCCCGAAGATGGTGGCCGTTCGCGGCTTGGGCGCGGGCTCGCGGCGCTGATCGGCGATATGTCGGATGGCAATGACCGGGTCGGCGAGCGCCAGCCCGGCACGCCGGGAGGCGCGCGCAAGGTGCCGGTCGCTTTCCTGCGGCCGAATCCGCACAACCCGCGCCGGACCTTCGGCGAGGAAGATCTGGAGGATCTCTCCGCCTCCATCCGCGAGCGCGGGGTGATCCAGCCGATCGTCGTGCGGGCGGTCGCGGGCCAGCGCGATGCTTATGAAATCGTGGCGGGCGAGCGGCGCTGGCGGGCTTCGCAGCGCGCGGGCGTGCACGAGGTGCCGATCGTCGTCGTCGAGGTCGACGACCGTGAGGCGCTGGAAATCGCCATCATCGAGAATGTCCAGCGTGCCGATCTCAACCCGCTGGAAGAGGCGGCGGGCTACCAGTCGCTGTCTGACCAGTTCGGCTACTCGCAGAATGATCTCGCACGGGTGATCGGCAAGAGCCGCAGCCATGTCGCGAACACGATGCGCCTGCTGCGTCTGCCGGAAACGGTAAAGGAATATCTCGCGGACGGTCGGTTGTCGGCGGGGCACGCGCGCGCGCTGCTGACGCAGGACGACCCGGAGGGGCTGGCCCGCGCGATTGTCGAGCGCGGCATGAATGTGCGCGCCATCGAGGCGCTGGCGCAGGAATTGAACGTCGCCAAGGCGGAAGCGGCCGGCAAGCCGGCGCGCAAGGCACGGGCCGTTGCGGAGCTGGATGCCGATACGGCGGCGCTGCAGCGCCGCCTGTCCGACGCGCTGGGGCTCAAGGTGACGCTTCGCCATGACGGCGAAGCCGGTGAGCTGCGCATTCGCTACACCTCGCTCGACCAGCTGGACGAGGTCTGCCGCCGGCTCGCCGCCGGCTAAGGCTCAGCCGCGGCGCGCCGCCGCGGCGAGCTGGAACAGGGCGCGCTCGGCCAGGGCCGGGCCGAGGGCCGCGCTGCGCCGGGCGGCCAGCAGCGCATCGTCCAGCGTGAGCAGCGCCGCTTGCAGCCGGGCCGCGCTCCAGCTGCGCAGCGCTTTCTCGATCAACGGCTTGCGACGGAAATGAAGCGCCGGCCGCGCAGCGTCCATCGCCCGCTCGACACCGGCGCCGGCCTCCACCGCGAGCCGCAGCTGGTGCAGCGCCTGCGCTCCTCGGCAGACGGCGCCGAGCACGATATCGGCGCGCATGCCTTCCTGCGTCGCCTTGACGAAGGCCGAGGACATTTCCGCATTCATGCCGGCAAAGGCGGAATCGACGATCTCGTCGAGCGCGAGGCTGGAGGCGTCGCCGACGATGGCGCGCACATGCTCGGCCGTGATGCGCGGCTCGCCGGCGGCATAGAGCAGCAGCTTGCCGATCTCGCCGCGCGAGGCGAGGCGGTCGCTGCCGAGCAGGCCCATCAATTCGGCGCGGGCATCGCGGTCGATCGGCTGGCCCGCCTCGGCCGTCATCGTATCGATGAGGCGTGACAGGTCGCGGTCCGTGTCGGCATAGCAGGCAATGGCGAGGGCATGCGGCGAGGCCTCGCACAGCGCGCGCAGCCCCGTGCCGCGCTTGAGGTCGCCGGCCTCGATCACCACGATGGCGTCGGTCGGCGGCACGGCGAGCAGCGCCTCCACCGCCGGCACGACATTGCGCGCGCCGACGCGCAGCGAGACGACCCGACGGCCGCCGAACAGCGCGACCGTGCCGGCCTCGTCGACCAGTCGTCCGGGATCGCCGGAAATCTCGTCGCCGTCGAGACGCGTGATGCCGAAAGGATCGGTGGAATTGGCGGCCGCGCGCGCGAGATAGGCCCGGGCACGCTCGCGCACCAACCCTATATCCGGGCCGAACAGCAGCAGGATCGGCCGGAGCGGATCGATCCGCGTGAGCGTCGCTTCCACCTCGGCCGGACGCACCGCAACCATGCGGTCAGCTCTTGGGAGCGGAGGCTGTCGTGGCAGGCGCGGCCGGAGGCGGCGCGATGAAATAGGCGGCGAGTTGCCCCTTGATGGTTTCCGCCGCGACACCGGCGGCGCGGTTCTGCGCGTCGCGAATGGCGCGGGCGCGCGCGAAGCGCTGGTAGCCGCTATAGAGCGAGGCCTTGCCGAAGGCGTTGCCATGCGCCACGGGCGGCACGGGCTTGCCATCGGGACCGGGCGTACGGGTGGTGTCGAACAGCAGCCAGCTGACGTCCACCGACACCATCTCGACCTCGGGCAGGCCGGAGAGTGAATCCACCGCGGTCGCGGTCGAACTGTCCGTCACCGCCAGTTCGAGCCGGTAGGGAGCATTGGCGGGGTTTCCCGCGCCGCCGGTGAGGGCGAAGATGAGGTCGTTGCGCACCTCATTGCCGATGCGACCGGAGGCGAACACCACCTGGATGTCGCCGAGCCGCTCGGTGAGCTTGCCACCGTCGGCGGTATCCTGCGCGTACATGGGCTTGAAGCAGCCCGCCACCGCGAAGGCCAGCAGGCCGGCAGCGGCAAGGCCGAACAGGCGACGGGACGGCGTGCGTTTCATCTGGTCAAGCGACGACATTCACGATCCTCTGCGGCACCACGATGATACGCTTCGGCGGCCGTCCGTCGAGAGCCTGCCTGACAAGATCAAGCGCCAGCACCGCTTTCTCGACCTCGGCGGGGCTCGCGTCGGTCGGGACGGCGATCTCGCCGCGGCGCTTGCCATTGATCTGAATCGGCAGCGTAACGGTATTGTCCACCAGCAGCGCCGGATTGACCACCGGCCACGACGCAGTGGCGGCCAGTCCGTCCAACCCGAGCACGATCCAGCATTCCTCCGCAAGATGGGGCACCATCGGGGCGACCACCGCAACGAGGAACTGCGCCGCCTCGCGCAGCGCGAAGGCGAGATCGGCCGGAACGGGCTCTCCCGCCGCACCTCCCGCCGCGCCCTTGCGCGCGGCTGTGAGGGCGTCGCCGAACTGGTTGGTGAAGCTGTGCACGCGCGCGACCGCGACATTGAAGCGCAGGCGTTCGACATCCTCTTCGACCAGGGCGGCGAGACGATGAGACGCCTGGCGCAGCGATGTCGATTCGGATCCGAAACTTTCGGGCGCGACGAGGCCCGGCGCCGTGAGTTCGGCGGCATCCCCGACCAGCCGCCAGATGCGCTGGGCAAAGCGCCACGCGCCCTCGATGCCGGCGCTGGTCCATTCGCTGTCGCGTTCGGGCGGCGTATCGGAGAGCATGAACCAGCGGGCGCAGTCGACGCCATAGGTGTCGGCCACCACTTCCGGCGGCACCACGTTGCGCTTGGACTTCGACATCTTTTCCGGCGGACCGACCGTCACCGGCTCATCGGTGCCCAGGCGCACGGCGGTGCCGTCGGCGCGCTTCTCCACCTCCTCGGGGAACAGCCACTTGCCGGCCGTGTCCTTGTAGGTCTCGTGGACGATCATGCCTTGCGTGAACAGGCCGGCAAAGGGCTCCCTTACCGAGACCCGGCCGATCTTCGCCAGGGTGCGGGTGAAGAAGCGCGAATAGAGCAGGTGCAGGATCGCGTGCTCGATGCCGCCAATATACTGGTCCACCGGCAGCCAGTGGTCGGCCGCTGCCTTCTGCAGCGGCGCCGTGCCGGGCTCGGCGGCGAAGCGGGCGAAATACCAGGACGAATCCACGAACGTGTCCATGGTGTCGGTTTCGCGCCGCGCCGGGGCGCCGCAGTGCGGGCAGTCGACATGCTTCCAGGTCGGGTGGCGGTCGAGCGGATTGCCCGGCTGGTCGAAGGTGACGTCGTCCGGCAGCCGCACCGGCAGCTGGTCCTGCGGCACCGGCACCGGGCCACAGCTGTCGCAGTGAATGATCGGGATCGGGCAGCCCCAGTAGCGCTGGCGCGAAATGCCCCAGTCGCGCAGCCGGTAATTCACCGCCCGCTCGCCCACCGGCGCATTGCCGAGGATCTCGTTCTCCAGCTTCAGCGCCACCTTCTCCTTCGCCTCGGGCACGGAGAGGCCATTGAGGAAGCCGGAATTGAACAGCGCGCCGTCGCCATCATACGGCGCATCGGCGACCGAGAAGCTGGCGGGGTCGACATCGGGCGGCAGCACGACGGGGGTAATGGGCAGGCCGTATTTGCGGGCGAAGTCATGGTCGCGCTGGTCATGCGCCGGGCAGCCGAAAATGGCGCCGGTGCCGTATTCCATCAGCACGAAATTGGCGACATAGACCGGCACCGCCGCGCCGCCCAGCGGGTGGCGCACGGTGAGGCCGGTATCGTAGCCCATCTTCTCCTGCGTCTCGATCTCGGCGGTGGAGGTGCCGCCGCGACGGCATTCCTCGACAAACGCCTTGAGCGAGGGATCCTCCGCCGCCAGTGCCTCGGCCAGCGGGTGGCCGGGCGAGAGCGCGAGGAAGGAGGCGCCGAACAGCGTGTCCGGCCGGGTGGTGTAGACCTTGATGTCCCCTGGCAGATCGGCCGGCGCGTTTTCCAGCGCGAAGCGCACATGCAGGCCTTCGGAACGGCCGATCCAGTTGCGCTGCATCAGGCGCACCTTGTCGGGCCAGCGCTCCAGCGTATCGAGGCCCGCCAGCAGTTCCTCGGACGCGTCGGAAATGCGGAAGAACCACTGGGCGAGCTTGCGCCGCTCGACCAGCGCGCCCGAGCGCCAGCCGCGCCCGTCGATCACCTGCTCATTGGCGAGCACGGTGTTGTCGACCGGGTCCCAGTTCACTTCGCTCTCGCGACGATAGACGAAGCCGCCCTTGAGGAACTCAAGGAAGATGCGCTGCTGCTCGCCGTAATAGGAGGGATCGCAGGTGGCGATCTCGCGCGACCAGTCCAGCGACAGGCCGAGCAGCTTGAGCTGCTCGCGCATGGTGGCGATATTCTCGTAGGTCCAGATACCGGGATGGGTGTTGCGCTCGATGGCCGCATTCTCGGCCGGCAGACCGAAGGCGTCCCAGCCCATGGGATGCAGGACATTGAAGCCCTTCATCCGCTTGAAGCGCGCCACCACGTCGCCCATGACGTAATTGCGCCCATGGCCGATATGGATGCGCCCGGACGGGTAGGGGAACATCTCGAGCACGTAGTATTTGGGGCGCGGGTCGTCGTTGCGGGTGCGGTAGATGCCGCGTTCGTCCCAGATCTTCTGCCAGCGGGGTTCGGCCTCGCGGGCGTTGTAGCGCTCGGTGTTCATGCTCGGTCTCGGGCAGGCTTTGGTCTTCGGTGGATGTCGTCAGGCGCAAGGTGGCGAAAAGCACCGACGGCGCGCGACTAGGCACGGTTTGATGCGTCGGGTCAACCGCCAGCATCCGTGCCGCCGCCCGGTCGGTCATCCTCGATGATGCGCACGGCGCCGTCCAGCGCCACGGTATCGGCCCGCCGCACCACGTTACGCCCCGCGCGCTTGGCGGCATAGAGCGCCTGATCGGCGGCGACGAACAGTTCCGAGGGCGACAGGCTGGGCGCCGGGTGGCAGGCGGCCGCGCCCACGCTGATCGTCACGAGGCCGGCCGCGGTCGCGTGCGGAATGGCGAGACCTTCGACGGCGCGGCGCAGCCGGTCCGCGACATCGGCGGCCGTGCCGATATCGGCATCGGGCATCAGCACCGCGAATTCCTCGCCGCCGATGCGGGCAATCACATCGCTTCCGCGCAAAGTCGTCGCCAGCGCCTGCGCCACCAGGCGAATGCAGCGATCGCCCTCCTTGTGGCCGTAATGGTCGTTATACAGCTTGAAGCTGTCGATATCGATCATCAGCAGCGCGAGCTGCGGCGCGCTGTTCCATTGCAGCGGCAGCACCGCGTCGAAGCTGCGCCGGTTGGGAATGCCGGTGAGCGCATCGAGGCTGGCGAGCGAGTTGAGATGGCGGTTGGCATTGCGCAGGGCCGTCTCGCGCACGGAAAGCTCATGCGCCATGGCCTCGAAGGCGACAGCGAGTGGTTGCAGCTCGGTGACGAGCACCTGGGTCTGCAACGCGCCGGCATCGCCATGGCCGAAGCGGACGAGGCTATCGGCGAGCGCGTGGATCGGCGCCACGACCAGCCGCTCGCCGATCACCGCCAGCCCGATGAGCACCGCGAGGCCGATGGCCAGCATGGTCAGCCCGGCGTCCCAGGCGGCGCGCTCGGCAGGGCCGAACACCAATCCCTGGTCGAGCCCGACCAGCAGGTGCATGTTGGTGCCCGGGAGCCGCGCATACGCATAGACGCGCTGCACACCGTCGGGGCCAGCCGCCAGAACCGTGCCGCGAGTGTACATCATCGCCTTCGCCACCGGCACCGTATGGCTGAGGTCGAGCCCCATGCCATAGGTGCCTTCGGGATAGGCGGTGAGCAGCGTTCCATCGGGGCCGACGACCATGGCCTGCGCTCCTGGCCCGAGTTCGGCGAACGTGCCGTTCGGGAACAGTTCCGCGATGCTGACACGGCCGACGATCACCGCGATGACGCCGCCGCCGTTCTGGGCCAGGATCGGCTGCGCCGCGTAGATGGCCGGCTTGTCGGTGACGAGGCTGCGCCGGACCGATTCGATATTGGCGATGCCGCGCAGGGCGATCTGTATGTAGCTGCGGCTGGAGATATCCAGGCCCACCGCGCCCGGCACGGTGGAGCAACGGGCGATGCCGTCCGGTGTCACCACGGTGAGCGAGTCGATTTCGGCGAAGGCTTCGCTCACCGGCGTGAGGGTCGTGCAGGCGCTCGAGCCGGGCGGGCCGGAGGGATCATCGGGTGCGATCGACGGCGGGCCGGTTTCGGCGACCGCGATCACATTCCTGTCGGAGGCGAGGGTCAGCAGCACCGCCTGGGTGACGGCGATGGTCTGCCGGTAACGGCTGATGCTGCGCTCGGCCAGATCCATCACACGGCCTTCGGCCGCCGCGAGATTGTCGGTGTGGAGGCGGATGAGGCTGACGGTCCGTTCGGCGATGACGAGCGTCATGGCGACGGCGGCGAAGGCGAAAAGCCGAAGGCGCAGGCTCACCGTGCGCGGGCGCAGGCCGCTCGCCGGGCTGCTCAGATGGGGTGTCGATCGCCGGCCGCGTTGAACATCCTTGTCATCGTTCGACACGCTCACGATGGATCCCGACCGCCCCAGCTTGGCATAGAATTACGGGCGTCCCCGGAATGCCGCAAGGGAAAGCCAAGCCTTCCGCCGCCAAAATTTGCCGTGGCGCGGGGCGGATGGACAGCTTGCTTGACAAGGCAGCGGCGGCTTCGCATTGCGTGGCGCCAGGCAGCGGGGATCCGGGTGATGGACGTGACGGGTGAGAACGGCGTGAGCGAGCGCCTTGCGCAGGTGCGCGGGCGGATCGCCCAGGCCTGTCGCGATGCCGGCCGGGCCGAGGCGACGGTGCAGCTGATCGCCGTTTCCAAGACCTTCGACGCCGAGCATATCCTGCCGGTTCTGGCGGCAGGCCAGCGGCTGTTCGGCGAGAACCGGGTGCAGGAGGCCAAGGCGAAATGGCCTTCCCTCAAGGCACGCCATCCCGATGTCGAACTGCATCTCATCGGCCCGCTGCAGAGCAACAAGGTGCGCGAGGCGCTGGCGCTGTTCGACGTGATCCACACGCTCGACCGGCCCTCGCTGGCGGAGGCGCTGTCCAGGGAGATCGCGCGGCTGGAGGGGCGGCCGGCACCGCGCCTGCTGGTGCAGGTGAATACCGGCGAGGAGCCGCAGAAGGCCGGCATCGCGCCGGACGCGGCGGATGCCTTCCTCCGGGCCTGCCGCGACGAGCACGGGCTGACCATCGACGGGCTGATGTGCATCCCCCCGGCGGATGAACCCGCCGCGGCGCATTTCGCGCTGCTGGGCCGGATCGCCGCGCGCAACGGGCTCAAGACGCTCTCCATGGGCATGAGCGGGGATTTCGAGACGGCGATCGCGCTGGGCGCGACCCATGTGCGGGTCGGCAGCGCCATTTTCGGCGGGCGCTGAGGGGCATCATCCCACCCGGATCGCCGTCCGGGGCGAGAGACGCGCCAGCAGCCGGGCGAGGTCCGCCCGGCGGAAGGCGATGCAGCCGGCGGTCGGCTCGAATCCGTCGCGCGCCAGATGCAGGAACACCGCCGAGCCGCGCCGCCGGGCGCGCGGGCGTTCATTGTGGTCGAGCACGATGACGAGGTCATAGAGCGCGTCGGGGCGCCACATTTCCTCATGCGAGGGGGTGAAGGGCAGGCGCACCGGCCGGTTGTAGCGTCCGTCGAGGGGGTCGTCGCACCAGCCGTCCTCGCGCCGGGTCGGCCGCGCCGGTAGGCGGGTGAGGGGGCGCTGGCCGTGGTCGGCGCGGTAGCGCAGTTCGCGCGGGTGCCAGATCCCCGCGGGCGTGGCGCCGTCGCCCTCGCGTTTGTCCCGGCGGATGCCCGTGCGCCCGAGAGCGACCGGTATTGGCGGGCCGCCGGCGAACAGCCATCCACGGGTCGGCAGGCCCGGCCGGGCGATGACGCGCAGCTCCATGCACGTCATTTTGCGTTTTGACGTGGATTTCCTGAGGGTTTCGGTGCGGGGGGCCTTCTTATTCACGCGGTTTCCGTTCACGATCACGTCACGTACCCGACAGCAACCGGTAGTGCGGGTTCGCCGACTCTTGCCGAATGCGTCAGGCCTGCCTACTCGGGACTCAACGGCAATCCTGCCGAAGCGCGCGAGCTTTACCGCGTGGCGCGGCGCGGACAAGAGGTTCGGGGAAGCGGACTTCGGGGGGATCGGTTATGGCGAATGCTCAACGAATCCTGGTGGTCGAAGACGACAAGGATCTGCGCGACGCGCTGGTCGAACAGCTCGCGCTTTATGACGAGTTCGAGGTGGTGGCCGTGGAGTCCGCCCAGGCCGCGATCGGCCAGGTCGAGACCGGCCGGGTGGACCTGGTGCTGATGGATGTCGGCCTGCCGGATCTCGACGGGCGCGAGGCGGTGCGGCGGATGCGCGAGAACGGCTTCAAGGCGCCCGTCATCATGCTGACCGGCCACGACACCGACAGCGACACCATCATGGGGCTGGAGGCCGGCGCCAACGACTATGTCGCCAAGCCGTTCCGTTTCGCCGTGCTGCTGGCGCGCATCCGGGCGCAGATGCGCTCGCACGAGGCGAGCGAGGACGCGGTGTTCACCATCGGGCCCTACACGTTCCGCCCCGGCGCCAAGCTGCTGGTGACGGAGCGCAATTCCAAGATCCGCCTGACCGAGAAGGAAACGGCGATCCTGCGCTATCTCTACCGTGCCGGCAAAAAGCCGGTGGCGCGCGAGATCCTGCTGCAGGAGGTCTGGGGATATAATTCCGGCGTGACGACCCATACGCTGGAAACCCATATCTACCGCCTGCGCCAGAAGATCGAGAAAGACCCGTCGCATCCCAATCTGCTCGCCACCGAGGCGGGCGGCTACAAACTGCTACCCTGACAGGGGCGAAGCGATTCGTCCCGACGGGTGTCAGCCCTGGCAGGAGAACCGGCCCGCCGCATGCCGATCGAGGAGGACATCGCCTTGCTGGAAAGCGTCCCGATGCTGCGGCTGCTCGGGCCCGACGCGTTGCGCGTCGTCGCCATCAGCGCCGACAGCCGCTCGCTCAACCGGGGGCAGGTTCTGTACCGCGAGGGCCAGTTCGCCGAGGCCGCCTATGTGGTGGTCGACGGCATGCTGGCGATCTCGCGGGAGAATGCCGCGATGGCGAAGCGTCCGGGGCAGCGGATGGAGGTCGGGCGCGGGGCGCTGCTGGGCGAACTGGCCCTGATCACCGACGGCAAGCGGCCGGCCACGGCCACCGCCATCGAGCCATCGGTGGTGCTGCGCATTCCGCGGGTGATCTTCATGCGCACCATCGAGAGCTATCCCCAGGCGGCGCGGCGGCTGATGCAGGCGCTGAGCGAGGAATTGCAGGAGACCGTGAACGGGCTCGAAGCGGTGCGCGAGAAGCTTGAAGCGATCGAGCCGCCGCGGCGTCCGCGCTGAGGGCCGCGGCGCATGATCCCCGTCACCCCGCGGGTCTGGCTCGACGAGCGGGAGATCGAGGAAACCTTCGTGCGCGCCTCCGGCCCGGGCGGACAGAACGTCAACAAGGTCTCCACCGCCGTGCAGCTGCGCTTCGACGTGCGCCACTCCGCGACCCTGCCGGAGGCGGTCAAGGCGCGGCTGGAGCGGATCGCCGGGCGCCGGCTCACCAATGACGGCGTGATCGTGCTGGTGGCCCAGCGCTTCCGCACCCAGGAGCGCAACCGCGAGGATGCCCTCGCGCGCCTCGTCGAAATGGTGCGCGAGGCAACGGTGGCGCCGGTGATCCGCCGCCCCACCCGCCCCACGCTCGGCTCGAAGATCCGCCGGCTGGAGGGCAAGGCCCGGCGCTCCGGCGTGAAGGCCACCCGCCGCGACCGGCCGGGCGGTGGCGGCGAGGACTGAGGCGGCACGCTATCGCCATCTATTTCGATAGCGAAACGACATCCGCTCCGGTGCCGCGCGACATGTCCGACGCGATGGGCGGGCATCCGGCTCCCCGCGTTTTCGTCATGCGAACCGGTATCCATTCGGCCCGGAAAGGCTCTAGGTTATTGTTCTGACGCATTTTCTTCACACGAACCGGAATCCACTTCGCTCGAAAATGCTCTAGGCTTGGCGCATGAGCCCGCCCGACAGGTCCGACATCTCCACCGATTGTGCCATTGTCGGCGCCGGCCCGGCCGGCGCTGATGCTCGGCCTGCTGCTGGCGCGCGGCGGTCTCGATGTCACGGTGGTCGAGAAGCATGGCGACTTCCTGCGCGATTTCCGCGGCGACACCATCCATCCCTCGACGCTGGAGGTGATGCACGAGCTTGGCCTGCTCGATGACCTGCTGAAGCTGCCGCACACGCAGGCGCCGCGCCTTCACGCGGAGATCGGCGGCCGCGACGTCACCCTCGCCGATTTCTCCCGCCTGCCGACGCGCTGCCGCTTCATCGCCTTCATGCCGCAATGGGACTTTCTCGACTTCATCGCCAGGGAGGCGCAGCGGCTGCCGAATTTTCACCTCGTGATGCCGGCGCAGGTCGACGGGCTGATCGAGGCGGAGGGGCGGATTGCCGGCCTGCGGGCGACGACCCCGGAGGGAGCGCTCACGCTGCGTGCGGCGCTGGTGGTGGGCGCGGACGGGCGCAACTCGGTGCTGCGGCAGAAGGCGGGGCTGGAGGTCGAGAGCTTCGGCAGCCCGAGCGACGTGCTGTGGATGAAGCTGTCCCACCAGCCCGGCGATCCGCCCTATGTGATGGGCCATGGCGGGCCGCGACAGGACTTCGTCATGGTCGATCGCGGCGATTACTGGCAATGCGGCTATGTCGTGCGCAAGGGCTCCTTCGCGGACGTGAAGGCCGGCGGGCTGGAGGCGTTCCGCGCGCTTGTGGCGGCGGTCTCGCCGCTGCCGGCGTCGCGCATGGACGAGATTGCCGGTTGGGACGACGTGCAGCTTCTCAGCGTGCGGATCGACCGGCTGAAGCGCTGGTGGCGGCCGGGGCTGATCTGTATCGGCGATGCCGCGCACGCCATGTCGCCGATCGGCGGCTTCGGGGTGAACCTCGCCATTCAGGATGCGGTGGCGGCGGCGAACATCCTCGCCCGCCCGCTGAAGGAGGGTCGCCTCGAGGCGCGCGATCTGGCGGCGGTGGAGGCGCGCCGCCGCTTTCCCACATGGGCGACGCAGAAGCTGCAACTGATGATGCGCGGCAACCGCCGCAAGCGCGACGCCACTGAGAAAACCCGCGCCGGCCCGCCCGGCTTCATGCGCTCCATCGCCCGCTGGCCGGTGCTGGCGCATCTCGCCGGGCGGCTGGTCGGCCTCGGCTTCCGCCGCGAGCACGTCCGCTTGCCCTGAGGCGGGGGCGTTTTCCCTTGAGGAACCTCCCGATTTCGTGTCCCGCGCCCTGCCGGGCTGCGACTATGGTCGGGTGGGAAATTGCTTCGATGGAAAGCTGGAAATGACCGACACGCCCGATTACGTCCCGCCCAAGGTCTGGGCCTGGAACAAGGCCAGCGGCGGGCGCTTCGCCGCTATCAACCGGCCGGTGGCCGGGGCGACCCATGACAAGGCGCTGCCGGTCGGCGAGCATCCGCTGCAGCTCTATTCGCTGGGCACGCCCAACGGGCAGAAGGTCACCATCCTGCTGGAGGAACTGCTGGCGCTGGGGCATGCGGGCGCTGAATATGATGCCTGGCTGATCAATATCGGCGAGGGCGACCAGTTCGGTTCGGGCTTTGTCGAGGTGAACCCCAATTCGAAGATCCCCGCCTTGCTCGACCGATCGGGGCCGACGCCGGTCCGGGTGTTCGAATCCGGCGCGATCCTCGTCTATCTCGCGGAGAAGTTCGGCGCCTTCCTGCCGGTGGAAGCCGGCGCGCGGGCGGAATGCCTTTCCTGGCTGTTCTGGCAGATGGGCTCGGCGCCCTATCTCGGCGGCGGCTTCGGGCATTTCTACGCCTATGCGCCGAGCAAGATCGAATATGCCATCGACCGGTTCGCCATGGAGGTGAAGCGCCAGCTCGATGTGCTCGACCGGCGGCTCGCCGAGAGCGAATATGTCGCCGGCCCGGACTATACCATCGCCGACATCGCCATCTTCCCCTGGTATGGCGGGCTGGCGAAGGGCTGGCTGTACGGCGCGGCCGAGTTCCTCTCGGTTGCCGACTACACGCATGTGCAGCGCTGGGCCGACGCGGTTCTGGCGCGACCGGCGGTGGCGCGCGGGCGCATGGTCAACCGCATGTCCGGCGAGCCTTCCGAGCAGCTGCGCGAGCGCCACGATGCCAGCGATTTCGACACCCGCACGCAGGACAAGCTGGCGAGCGCCGATTAGAGCCTTTGCCGGCGACGCGGAGCCGGTTCGTCTGATGAGCCGGGGGCCGGGCTACCAGCAGAAGCCGTCGCCTTCCGTCACCACCGATAGGCCGGGCAGGCGCGCCGCCAGCCCGGCCATCCGTGCCCGCGGCAGGAAGGCGGGCAGCAGGACGCGCGGGGCCACGGCCGTCACGAGATCCTGCAGGGCGCCGAAGCTCGGGTGCACGTTCCAGCGCACATGGTGGGCCTGCGCGGCCGCGATCCGCCGGCCGGCATTCGAGCCTTCGGCGACATGGCCGGTGAAGACGATATCGGCCTCGCCGCTCCGCGCGAAACGGGCGGTGAGCGCGGCGGAAAGGCCGTGATCGGCCTGCGGCCCGGCGACGATCATGGCGCCGCGTGCCGGGCTGTCGGCCGTGAGGGGTGTGCTGGCGAGAAGCCGGGCCGGGGCATCCGCCGCACCCGCCGCCAGCACTTCGGGATGCCGCGCCAGAACCTCCACAACGCCTCGCGTCACCGGGCAGAGGCTCACCGCGAGGCCGGCGTCGAGGAAGGTGAGCGCCATTTCCAGCGCCCGCCCGGCGGCCGGGGCCGGCAGGAGAAGCGGGCGGTGGCGGGCGCGGGCGATCAGCGCGGCGGCCTGAAGCGCGAGCGTCTGATCCACCTCGCCATAGCTGGCATCGACGACGAGAGCGGCCGCGCGCAGCGGCAGGGTGCAGCGGTACAGTCGGCTCTCGGCGGAATAGTCGCCGGTATAGAGCAGCCCGGCCTCGCCACCGATGCGCATCCACACGGCGCCGGGCGCATGGCCCGCCGGGCCGGTCGCGATCTCCAGGCCGAGAATCCCGGCTGTTCCCTCCAAAGGAAGGTCGCGAGCGTTGCGCAGGCGTGCCTCGCCCGCCAGCGCCCGCACGGCGGCGGTGGCATAGAGTGGCGGGTCGCCGAGCTGCCCGGCAAGATCGAGCGCGCCGACATGGTCGTGATGACCATGCGACAGCAGGATGGCGTCGACGCGGCCGACCCCGGCGAGGTTCGGGCGCCGGCCGGCATCCGGGCCTTCGCCGAGATCGAGAAGGAGGCGCCGGCCGGCGGTTTCCAGGAGGAAGCAGGCCGGCCCCTTGACGCCGGCACCGGACAGCGCGGTCAGTCGGTTCATCGTCAAAGCTCGAAAAAAGGATGTTGCGCCGAGGGTTTAAGCGGGCGCGATGACGAATGCGTGACGCAGCGGGGCGATGTGTGGCCGGCCTCGTCCGCCGGGCGTGCGCGCGGATGCGATCCCGCAAGCCGCGTGGATATAGGGAATATCGCGCGGCCGGGAAGGAGCAAGGTGGCTTCCATGATCCATTGACCCCCCCCCCTCTCACGGAGGCCGCGATGAACATGGCCACCAATCCGGCCGCGCTGAAGGCCACGCCGATCGCCGATCCGCCTGTCGCCCCGATATCGTCCATTCCCCCGGCCGCGCCGTCTTCCCGTCGCGGCCTGAAGCGCGGGCTGGAAGTGGCGGGTGTGCTGCTGCTGGCCGGCGCCATTGCCTATGCGGGCACCGAATACTGGACGCAGTGGCGTTTCGAGACCAGCACGGACGATGCCTATGTGCAGGCCGATATCGTCACCATCGCCCCTCAGGTCGCCGGCTATCTCGTGACGGTCAACGTGACCGACAACCAGCCGGTGAAGCAGGGCGAGGTGCTCGCCGTCATCGACCCGCGCCCGTATCAGGCGGCGGTCGACCAGGCCGTGGCCGATGTCGACGCGGCCCGGGCATTGATCGACGATCACGCGGCGCAGCTCAACGAGCAGCAGGCGCTGATCGAGGAGGCCAAGGCGCAGATCGCCGCCGACCAGGCCGCCGAGACCTTCGCCGAGCAGAACAACCGGCGCTTCACCAAGCTCGCCCAGGACGGTTTCGGCCCGGTCGAGACCGCCGAGCAGACCACCTCGCAGATCGGCCAGACGCAGGCGCAGGTGACGCGCGACCGGGCGGCGCTGGACGCGGCGCAGAAGCAGGTCGCCACCCTGACCGCCCAGCTCGCCGAGGCGCGGGCGAACCTCGCCCACAGCCAGGCGGCGCTCGATACGGCGAAGCTGAACCTTGGCTATACGGAGCTGCGCGCCCCGGTGGACGGGGTCATCGGCGCCCGGACCTTGCGTGTCGGCCAGTATGTCGAGCCCGGCACCGCGCTGCTGGCGGTGGTGCCGCTGCAGGCAACCTATGTGGTCGCCAACTACAAGGAAACCCAGCTCACCGACGTGAAGCCCAACCAGAAGGTGACGATCTCGGTCGATACCTATCCCGACCTGCATGTGCGGGGCTTCGTCTCCAGCCTCGCTCCGGCCAGCGGGCAGGAATTCGCCCTGCTGCCGCCCGACAACGCCACCGGCAACTTCACCAAGATCGTCCAGCGCATTCCCGTGCGCATCGACATCGACCGCACCGATCCGCTGGCCCGGCAGTTGCGGCCTGGCATGTCGGTGGAGACGACGATCCGCACCGATGCGACCATTCCCGCCGATGTGAGGCGCAACGCCTATATCCCGCCCAGCGAGTGAGGGTGTCATGGCCTCCACGTCCACTTTCGCGCCGCCGGCCGAGACGCCGGCGGTGGAGCCCGGCGCCAGCCTCGTCACCTGGATCGCGGTGATCGGCTGCATGCTCGGCGCGCTGATCGCCGTGCTCGATATCCAGATCACCAATGCCTCGCTGCCCTATATCGAGGGCGGCATCGGCACCGGCTCGGATAACGGAACGTGGATTTCCACCTCCTACCTGATCGGCGAGATCATCATGATCCCGCTGACCGACTACCTGAGCCGGGTGTTCGGCTTCCGCCGCTTCATCCTCTCGGCGCTGGTGCTGTTCCTCATTTTCTCGATGGGCTGTGCTTTCGCCACCAATCTTTCGCAGATGATCGCGATGCGCGGGCTGCAGGGCTTCTTCGGCGGCTGCCTGATCCCGCTCGCTTTCACCATCGTGCTGACCAAGCTGCCGCGCCGCCAGCAGCCGATCGGCATCGCCATCTTCGCGATGACCGCGACCTTCGGCCCGGCGATCGGCCCGACCATTGGCGGCTGGCTCACCGACCAGTTCGGCTGGCCCTACATCTTCTTCATCAATCTCATTCCCGGCGCCGTCATGCTGGGCATGCTGATTCCGACGCTGGAGAAGAGCCCGCTGAACCTGCACCTCCTGAGGGAGGGCGACTGGTGGGGCATCGGCTTCATGGCGATTGGCCTCGCCTGCCTGCAGACGGTGCTGGACGAGGGCAACAAGGATGACTGGTTCGGCTCGCCGTTCATCGTGCGGCTGTCCGTCGTCGCGGTGATCTGCCTCGCCATCTTCGTGACCATCGAGCTGAGGGTCGAGAAGCCGGCGGTGAACCTGCGGCTGTTCACGCGGCGCAATTTCGCGCTCGGCACCATCTCCAACGTCATTGTCGGCTTCGCGCTGTTCGGATCGGTCTATGTGCTGCCGACCTATCTCGACGAGGTGCAGGGCTATGACGCGCAGCAGATCGGCATGGTGCTGGCCTGGGTCGGGCTGCCGCAGCTCATCATCATCCCGTTCGTGCCGATGCTGATGAAGCGGATCGACCCGCGCGTGCTGGTCGGCATCGGCCTCGCCATCTTCGCGGCGAGCTGCTTCATGAACACGCATCTCAGCTATCATGTCGGCGGCGACCAGCTGATGCTGACCAATATCGTGCGGGCGCTCGGGCAGGCGATCGTGCTCTCCCCGCTGGCCAGCATCACGATGATCGGCATGCCGCCGGCGCTGTCGGGCCAGGCTTCGGGCCTGTTCAACATGATGCGCAGCCTTGGCGGCGCCATCGGCACGGCGGCGCTGGCGACGCTGATCACCAAGCGCGAGCAGTTCCACTCCAACATCATCGGCCAGTCGGTCACGCCCTATGGCGAGAACGTGCGCGAATTCCTCGACCGCATGCAGCACTATTTCATGCAGCACGGCTCCGACGCCACGCGCGCCTATCACCAGGCCGAGATCCTGCTGGGCCAGATGGTGGCGCAGCAATCGCTGATCATGGGCTTTTCCGACACGTTCGCCGCGCTCGGCGCGCTCTTGCTGCTCGCCGTGGTGGCGGTGGCCTTCACCCGCCGGCTGGCATGAGGCGGCTCACACCGCGCGCAGGGTGAAGGCCTCGGCGAGGCGGGCGCCGTCGCTCATCCGTTCCAGCCGGCAATGATGGGCGAGCCGCCCGTCGCCGCGCCGCTGGCCGAGCCAGCGCACCCGCACCCGCTCGCCCGGATCGACATTGGCGTGAAAGAACACCTCTCGCCGCAGCGTTGCCGCGCGCGGTGCCTGCCTTCCGTCAAAGTGCCATTCGGCGCGATCGATGAAAGAAACGAAGCTGGCAAAATAAAGAAAGCCGGCACCGTTGAAATCCTGTGCCGGGCAGGGATCCACCTCGATATACGGCCCGGCCTCGCCGGCCTCGCCGGCCTCGGCGTCACGCTCGACGTAGGGGCGGAGGTCGAAGCCGAAATGCCGGTCGAGCCGGCGCGCGCGCAGGGCGGCGGCCCGGCCCGCGAGGCTGTCGGCGCATGTTCCGGCGGATGGGGCGGCGGGGGGCGGGAAGCCCTCCAGCGCCACCCGAGCCACCTGGTGGTTGCCCCCGCCCGAGCCGCGCCGCACGAAGGTGGAGACCAGCTCCACCGTGCCCATCGGCTCACCCGCGCGGCTCAGCACATGGCGGCTGGCGCATTGCGTGCGCGAGAGACGGGCGATGGACGAGCGGATGGCGAGCGTGTCGTTCTCGCCAAGCGCGGCGAAGCGCGCATCGTGGATCGCCAGCGCCGAGAAGGCGGCATAGACCGGCGCGCCGTCGATGTCGCGGAAATCGGGAACCGCGCGCCCGGCCATGGCGGCCAGCATCATCCAGTGCCGGTGCCCGAGATCCTTCAGCAGCCAGCCCTCGGACAGGCCGCCGAGCGCCAGCTGCGGCATGCCGAGCCGGACCGTCTCCTCCAGCGGGCGCGGTTCGCCGTGGAGCCCGCTGCGCTCGGGCGACAGGCCCGGCGGGCGGGCGAGGGGGGGAGGGACGATCGCGTTCATGCTGCGCTGTCCTCGCGTCCGCGCGCCGCCCGCGTGGCGATGTGGTCGACGATGAATTCCGCGTCGCGCCCGACGCTGCCGAAGCGGCCGGAGCCCCAGGTGTGCAGCCAGGGCAGGCCGATGAAATAGATACCCTCGCGCTGGGTGATGCCGCGCCGGTGCTGGGGGTGGCCGGCGCCGTTGAATACCGGCGCGTCGAGCCAGCGGAAATCCGGCTTGAAGCCGATGCACCAGATGATGGAGGTGATGCCGGAGGCGGCGAGATCGAGCGTGCCGCGCTCCCCGGCCGGCTGCCAGACCGGCTCGTAGGCCGAGGGCGGCGGCGCGTCGATGGCGTTCTCGGCAATGTATTTGTCGATCGCCGCGTTGATGCCGTTATAGGTCCGGTCGGCATCGTCGAGCGTCCGGGCGAGGTTGGTGTCGAAGACCAGCCCGGCGCCGTCATAGTCGCGCAGCACGCCGAACAGTTCCATGCCCTCGCGGGCGAATTTGCGCAGGTCGATGTCGCGCCCGCCATCGCGGCCGGTGACATAATGGTTGGTATTGTCGCGCACGCCTTCGCGCAGCGGGTGCTGCTCGACCGCCATGTCGTAATAGCCCATGTCGGCCAGCCAGGTGACGACGTCGCGGCCGCGATAGAAGCGGGCGCAGCGCGGCGCGTTGCCGACCGCGAGGAATACTTTGCGGCCCTCAAGGTGCAGGTCCTCGGCGATCTGCGCGCCGGACTGGCCGGAACCCACCACCAGCACCGCGCCCTCCGGCAGCTGGCCGGCATGGCGGTACTGCGCGGAATGGATCTGCGTGATCGAGGCGGGCAGCCGCTCGGCCATGCGCGGCACGATCGGCTCGTGATAGCCGCCCGAGGCGACCACCACATTATCCGCGCTCACCTCGCCCGCCGAGGTGGAGACGAGGAAGCCGCCGGCGGCGCGCGGGCTGACGCGGCGCACCGCGACGCCCTCGCGGATGGGTGGCTCGACCTTGGCGCGGAAGCCCTTGAGGTAATCGAGGATTTCGTCTTTCTTCATGAAGCCGTGCGGATCGCTGCCGGCATAGGCATGGCCGGGCAGGGCGCATTGCCAGTTCGGCGTCACCAGGCAGAAATTGTCCCAGCGCTGCGTGCTCCAGGCATGCATGGCCGTGTGCTTCTCGAAGACGAGGTGATCGATGCCCTGCTGCTGCAGGAAATGGCTGGTCGACAGGCCGGCCTGACCGCCGCCGACGATCACGACCGGATAGTGCTGGATGAGGTTCTCGTTCATGGCTTGCGCTCCGGTGTCGGGCGCGCGGGCTCACGCGTCGAAGGATTCGACGACGACACGCGCATCGGGATGGGTGGAAAAGGTGCCGCCGGCCGCTTCCAGCCGGGCGAGCTGGCCGAGCGCGCGCGAGCAGGAAAAGCCATAGCGCGCCGCGACCCGATCGCTGGCAATGGTCAAGGCTTCGCGGCTGCGGCCGAGAAAGTCGGCTAAGGGATAGCTCGCGCCGGGGGCGAAATAGTCCTTGATGACCAGCGAGGGCGAATAGCAGTGCTCCTGCGTTCCGTCCGGCCAGCGAATGGTGAAGGTCATTTCAGGCATGGAGAGGCTCCGCGAGGCTTTCATAGACGGCGAGATGGGCGCGGGCGGTGGCCGTCCAGTCATGGCGGGCGGCGACCACCGGGCCCTGCGCGGCAAGGCGCGCCGCGAGGGCGGGATTGAGCGCGGCGGCCAGCGCGTTGGCGATCGAGCCGGAACTCGTCGGATCGCACCACACCGCCTCGTCCGCGCCGATATGCTCGGTGAAGGGCAGGATGTGCGAGACAACAGCCGGCACTCCGCACGCCATCGCCTCCAGCGCGACGAGGCCGAAGCCTTCCGTCACCGGGGGGAAGGCGAGCACATCGGCGAGCCGATACAGCGCGGGCATGTCGGCTTGCGGCAGCGGGCCGGTGAGGATCACCGCCCCGGCGGGCAGGCCGCTCGTCGTCAGCGCCGCGGCGAAGCGTTCCCGATAGGCATGGTGATCGAGCACCGAGGCGCCGCCGGCAATGATGAGCTGGGCGCCCGGGTGCAGCGCCCGCAGCGCGACGAAGGCATCGAGGATACGCACTGTGTTCTTGCGCGCCTCCACGCCGCCGACGCTGAGCACGATCGGCCCGCCACCAAGGCCGAGACGGGCGGCGAGCCCGGCTTCCCTTCCATCCGGCAGGGGCGAGAAACGCTGCCGGTCCACACCGTTGCCGACCAGCGTCGCGCGGGCCTCGAACGTCTCCAGCAGCAGATCCTGCCAGAGCCGGCTGACCACGAAGTGCCGGTCGGCGGCGATGATCGCCTGCCGCTGCAGCGCCATCAGCGCGGGATCGGCGAAGGTGTCGACATGGTGCACGGTGCGCGCGAAGCCGGCGATCCACCCGCGCGCCTTCAGCACGGCCAGCGCGTTGCCGGAAATGCCGTCCTGCGCGTGAAACACGTCGAAGCAGCGGTGCGCCGGAGCTTCGAAGTAATCTACATAGTCGGCTATTCGAATGCGCACCATCTCGGTGACATCCGTCCCGACGGGAGAAGCCGGCACGCTTGCCGTGCCGCACAGGGTGGGGCGGAAGAAGCCGGCGCCCTTCGCATCCGGCGCGTGCACCACCACCTGGTGGCCAAGGCCGGTGAGCGCGTCCGCGAGTTCCAGCGCGTGCACCACGCCGCCGCGCGGATTGGTGGAATGGGCGAGGATGGCGATGCGCAGCGTCCCGCTCGGTGCGCGCCTCATGCGGCATTCTCCCGCGGCGCGGCGCCCGGCCCGCAGCCGATGAGCGGGCGGGTGGCGAAATCCCAGATGGTCTCGCGCGCCCCGGCATTGACCACGGTGACGCGGCGGTCGGCGGTGAGAGTGCCGATGCGGTCGCTGGCGATGCCGCGCGCCTGGAAGGCGGCGAGGATGGCCGGCACATGGGCGGGCTGGGCGGAGAGGAGGTAGCCGTAGCTGGGGAAGCTCATCAGCCAGCGGGCCGGGTCGACGCCCTCCGGCGCGGGCACGCGGGCAAGCTCGATCTCGACACCGACGCCGGAGGCTTCCGCCAGCATGGCGCTCGTGCCGACCACGCCGCCCTGGCTGATATCCTTGGCGGCGCGGGAGAGCCCGCTTTCCGCGATGAAGGGCAGCAATTCCAGGTCGCCGCGCAGCTGGTCGGCGGAGGCCTCGGTGGCCGCTTCCCAGTTGGAGAAGGGTTCGCGGTAGCGCCCGCGCAGGTCGATGGCGGCGATCAGCGTCTCGCCCGGGCGGGCGTCAAAGGAGGTGAGCAACTTTTTCGCGCGGCCGAGAATGGCCACCGAGAGTTGGCCGCGATCGGTGGAAAGATTGGTGTGGCCGCCGACAATCGGCACGCCGAAGCGCTGGGAGGCGGCGCGCAGCCCGTCCAGCACCGGCGCGGCGCCCTCCTCGCCGTCCGCCCACACCGCATCGACCACGGCGAGCGGGCGTCCGCCCATGGCGGCGATGTCGGAAATATTGACCATTACCCCGCACCAGCCGGCAAACCATGGGTCGCCGGCCACGAAACGGTTCATGAAGCCCTCGATGGCGAGGAGCAGGAAGCCATCGCCATCGGGGATCGCCGCGCAGTCGTCGCCGACCCGGATCGCGGCCCCCCCGCCAAGGCCGAGCCGGGCGGCGGCGAGGCCGATATCGGCCTTGGCCATCATGCCGGCCGCGCCGCGCAGCGTGGCGGCAAGGGCCTCGAACGCGGCGGCCGAGAAGGGGGAGGTGCTCATGTCAGGCCGCCCTCCGCATCGACGCCGAGCCGGCCAGCGCTGCGCGCGCCTGCGCGTGGAAGCCGGTCTCGGCGTCGGCGATCGGGGGATAGAAGGCAAGGTCCGCCTGCATGAGGGCGTGCGGGCGGCCGTGCCGTTCCGTCTCCTCGATGAGGTTCCAGTGCAGGCGGCGGAACAGCAGGGCGTTCTGGCTCTGCACATGCGCGAAGAAGGAGGTGGCGCCGCGCGCATGGGCGGAGGAAACCGCGAGCCGGATCAGCGCCGCCCCCAGCGCGCCGACCTTGCGATACGGCGCGGCGACGGCGAGGCGCGAGCCCCACCAGATGCCGGGCGCGGATTCATGGATGCGCACCGTGCCGACCACATCGTCCGCCATGACGCCCAGCAGGGAGAGCGCGACGATGGGAATGGCGACGTCGTCGAGCGCGTCGCGGTCGTCGCTGCCGAACAGGCCCTGCTCCTCGCAGAACACCTGTCGGCGCAGAGCCGCGGCGCAGCGGCGCTCCCAGGTCGCGGTGGCGAATTTCACCTGGAAATCGGCGGCGATGAAGGGGCGGAACGGTTCGAACATCATGAACAGCCGCCCTGAGCAGAGTTTTGCCTCTCATAGGTCGACAGCGCCGAGCAGGCGCCGCATTTGGCGCAGCCCGCCTTGACGTCGATGGATTTGAGGCCGGTGGCGAGCAGCATTCCCGCGAGCGGGCCGAGGATGGAATTCATGAAGGCGGGCGAGGGCGTCGGGTGGCTCTCCAGCGGCGTGCCGGAGATCGGCACGAAGGGCACCACGAAGGGATAGACGCCCATGCGGGTGAGCCGGTCGCAGATTTTCAGGATGTCCTCGCGGCTGTCGCCGAGCCCGGCGAGGATGTAGGTCGAGACCTGCCCGCGCCCGAACACCGGCACGGCGGCCTCGAACGCCCCAAAATAGCGCTCGACCGAGACCTGCGCCTTGCCGGGCATGATCGCCGCGCGCACTTCCTCGGTGCAGGCTTCCAGATGCATGCCGAGCGCGTCGGCGCCGGCCGCGTGCATCCGCGCGAACCAGGCATCGTCGTCCGGCGGCTCGCACTGCACCTGGATGGGCAGGTTCACCGCCGCCTTCACCGCCGCCGCGCTCTCGGTAAGGATTGCGGCGCCGCGATCCTTACCGGGCGGGGTGCCGGTGGTCATCACCATGTGCTTCACGCCATCGAGCTCGACGGCGGCTTTCGCCACCTCCGCGAGCTGCGCCGGGGTCTTGCGCTCGATGGTGCGCCCGGCCGCCAGCGACTGCCCGATGGCGCAGAACTGGCAGGTCTTGGTGCGGCTCTGGTAGCGGATGCAGGTCTGCAAGACCGTGGTCGCCAGCACATCGCGGCCATGCAGCACGGCGATCTTGGAATAGGGGATGCCGTCGGCGGTGCTCAGCCCGTAGAATTTCGGCTGCAGCGGGAACGACACCTCGCCCAGCACCAGCCCGTCGCGGCTGATGCGGCTGCGGCCATAGGCGTCCGGCTTCTCCACCAGATATGGGCTCTCGAAGGCCGGCGCGGTGTGCACCGGCACCATGACGGTCATGCCGTCCAGCGTCAGCGCCTTGTGGTCCGAAGGCCCGGCGCCGCCGCGCCGTGAATCCGCGCCGGCTCGGGGATCAACCAGCCGCACCCCGTAGGACTGCAACTCGTTGATCAGGTGCTCGGTCGGCATCGGCTGGAGATCGGTTGCCGGATCCATCGGTTTCATCGGTCGCACTCCCGTAGCTGGTGAAGGAGGGAGCGGCCTGCTGCGTCGCCAAATTCATGGGGACAGCCGGCCGGTTGTCTAGATGCAAGCTGAGCAGTTCCGGCCGCGCGTAATGGCCGACCGAATCCATCATCCGCTTGCGCTTGGTGATCAGCGCCATGTCGAGATCGGCGATGAGGATGCCCTCGCCGGAGGTCAGCGGAGGCACGACATGGCTGCCCTCGGGCGAGATGATCGCCGTCATGCAGCCGCCGGTCAGCGCGCGGCGCAGCTTCTCCTCGGGCGAGATGCGGGCGATCTGCTCGTCGGTCAGCCAGCCCGTGGAATTCACCACGAAGCAGCCGGATTCCAGCGCGTGGTGGCGGATCGTCACCTCGATCTGCTCGGCGAAGATCGGCCCGACCAGCGAGCCGGGAAACTGCGCGACGTGGATTTCCTCGTGCTGCGCCATCAGCGCGTAGCGGGCGAGGGGGTTGTAGTGCTCCCAGCAGGCCAGCGCGCCGACGCGGCCGACGCGCGTGTCGACCACTTTCAGCCCGGCGCCGTCGCCCTGGCCCCAGATCATCCGCTCATGGAAGGTGGGGGTGAGCTTGCGGCGCTTGAGGGCCAGCGTGCCGTCGGCGTCGAACACCAGCTGGGTATTGTAGAGCGAGCCATGGTCGCGCTCGTTCACCCCCAGCACCACCACGACGCCGAGGCGGCGGGCGCTGGCCGCCACCACCTCGGTCACCGGGCCGGGGACGACCACCGCATTCTCATAGAGCCGCAGATGCTCGGCGCCGGTGAGCACCGGGGGCAGGACAAAGGAGAAATAGGGGTACCAGGGCACGAAGGTCTCGGGAAACACCACGAGTTCCGCGCCCTTGCCCGCCGCCTCGTCCAGCGCGGCGAGCACGCGGGTGAGCGTGCCCTCCAGGCTGTCGAGGTCGGGCGCGATCTGCACCGCGCCGACGCGCACGACCCGTTTTTCCGCGATTCTCTTTCCGGCCATTGCAGCCTCCTCGGATGCGGTGGAGACCCGGACGCTCAGAGCGTCCAGGTATCGAGGATGAAAGCGTTGTCGCGGCGGTGCAGGAGGATGATGTCGAGCACGTCGAGCGGGCTGACCGGGATGATGCCGGGGATCAGCGCGCCCTCGCCATGCCCGTACAGCGCCTGCAGGGCGAAGCGGCAGGCATAGACCTTGCCGCCGTCATTGAGGATCTTCTCGATGCGGTTGTTGAAGTTCAGGTGGCCGGGAAAGGCCTCGTCGCCGAGCTTGGGGAAGCCGCGCTGCACGCCGAGCGTGACGCCGGGGCCATAGAGCAGCACCGAAGTCTCGAACCCCTTCTGGATCAGGCGCGAGGCCTGCAGCAGGTTGACGAGGCCGATCGAGCCCTCGAAGGCGACGGTGTGGAAGGTGATGAGCGCCTTCTCGCCGGGGGCGGCTTTGACGTCCTCGAACTTCTTGTCCTCAAAGTCGACCAGAACGTCGCCCTTCTGATGGGCGGGGACGGTGATGGTGGCCATGTCGCTCTCCTAAGGTGAAACGGGGCCGGCAGCGCTGCCGGGTCACGCCATCTGGAACTGCAATCAATGTGCCAATTGATGGAATGCAAAAAGAATCAGCAAAACAGTCAAATTGCATTCAAATATACATTCAATCCGGGATCGCTCGCCGATTCCGACCTGTTGAAACTCTGGGCGGGCGCGCAGCGAACAGGCAGGGTTTTGCTTGGTTTGCGGGCAGCTGACAGGAATAGCTTCGTACTCTTCCTGATGCAGCAATTGTTGGACCAGGGGTGACATGCCACCTCTGCAACATTATACAGTCAATTATGCCGTGCATGGATGGCGCGGGACCGGAACGCCACGCCGAAGCGCGGCCGCCGTTGCCGCGAGCAAGACAGGAAGACCGACTGCGATGGCCGACTGGACGCCCGACCTCTCCCGTTCCGACAAGCCGCGCTACCTCGCCATCGCCGACCTGATCGGCGAGGACATCCGCAGCGGCCGCCTCGCCATTGGCGACCGGCTGCCGCCGCAGCGCAAGCTGGCGAGCCGGCTGGATATCGATTTCACCACCGTGGCGCGCGGCTATGTCGAGGCGCAGAAGCGCGGCCTCGTCGAATCGCGCGTGGGGCAGGGCACGTTCGTGGTGGGTGCGCCGCGCCCGCGGACGCGCGCCGCCACACCCGCGCGGCCCACCGCCGTCGACCTCTCGATGAACCTGCCGCCCGAGCCGGACGATCCGGCCCTGATCGAGCGCATGCAGGAGGGGCTTGCCGAGGTCGCGCGCGATCTGGTCGCGCTGCTGCGCTATCAGGGCTTCGGCGGCACGCGGGCGGACAAGGACGCGGCTTCCGCCTGGCTGGGGCGGCGCGCCATGGTGCCCTCGCAGGAGCGCATCTTCGTCACGCCGGGCGCGCATCCCGCCCTGCTCGGCATTCTCGGCCATCTCGCCCGGCCGGGCGAATGCGTGCTGTGCGAGGCGATCACCTATCCCGGCGCGCGCGCCATCGCCGCGCAGCTGGGGCTCAAGCTGCACGGATTGCCGATGGACCTTGAGGGCATCGACCCCGATGCCTTTGCGCAGGCCTGCCGCACGCTGGCGCCCAAGGCGATTTATCTCAACCCGACGCTGCAGAACCCGACCACCCTGACCATCCCCGAGGCGCGGCGCGCGGCCATCGCCCAGGTGGCGCGGCGCTTCGGCGTGCCGATCGTCGAGGATGACGCCTATGGCTTCATCCCCCCGCATGGGCCGCCGCCGCTCGCCGCCATCGCGCCCGACCTCACCTGGCACGTGGCGGGTCTGGCCAAATGCATCGGCGCGGGGCTGCGCACGGCCTATGTCGTGGTGCCCGATGCGCGCGCCGGCTATCCCTTCGCGGCGGCGCTGCGCACGGCGAGCGTGATGGCCTCCCCGCTCACCGCCGCGCTGGCCACGCGCTGGATCGAGGATGGCACGGCGGATACGCTGCTGCGCTTCATCCGCGCTGAGACGCAGGCGCGGCAGGCAATGGCCGCCGAGATCCTGCCGGCGGGCTCGTTCCGCGCCGACCCGCTTGCCTTCAATCTCTGGATCGAGCTGCCGGCGGCGTGGACCCGCTCGGCCTTTGTCGGCCACATGCGCACCACCGGCATCGGCGTGGTGGCGAGCGATGCCTTCACCACCGGCGGGCCGGTGCGCGAGGCGGTGCGCGTGTGTCTCGGCGGGCCGGCGAGCCGGGCGCAGATCCGCTCCGCGCTCGACTATATCGCCCACGCGCTGGAGCAGTCGCCCGAGGCCGTGTCCTCGGTTATGTGATCAGGCGAGGTTGCGCGCGGCCGCCAGCAGGGCGTCGACATCGTCCTCGCTTGTGGCGAAGGAGGTGACGAGCCGTACCACGCCGGCGCCCCAGCGGTCGGTGTAGAAGCGGAAGCCCTGGGCCAGCAGCCCGTCGATCATCGGCTGCGGCAGTCGCGCGAACAGCATGTTGGCCTCGACCGCGCCATTGACGTTGACGCCCGGGATGGCGCGCAGGCCGGCATCGAGCCGCGCGGCCATCGCGTTGGCGTGGCGGGCATTGGCGAGCCACAGGTCGTCGTCGAGATAGGCGTCCATCTGCGCGGCGAGGAAGCGCATCTTGGAGGAGAGGTGCCCGCCACGCTTGCGGCGGAAGGCCAGTTCGCCGGCGCGCGCGGGATCGAACAGCACGATCGCCTCCACCCCCATCGCGCCATTCTTGGTGGCGCCGAAGGACAGGATGTCGACGCCCGCCTTCCAGGTGAGTTCCGCCGGGCTCGCCCCGAGCGCCGCGACCGCATTGGCGAAGCGCGAGCCATCCATGTGCAGCGGCAGCCCCGCCTCGCGGCAGACAGTGCCGATGGCGCGGGTGTGTTCCAGCGAATAGAGCGTGCCGAGTTCGCTGGCCTGGGTGATGGAGACCACGGCCGGCTGCACGCCGTGCACATCGCCCCTGTTCAGCCGGGTGGCGGCGCGCAGCGCCTCCGGATCGATACGCGCATCAGTGCCCGCCACATGCACCAGCTTGGCGCCGGCGGTGAAGAATTCCGGCGCGCCGCACTCGTCATTCTCGATATGGCTGCCGGCATGGCACAGCACCGCCCCCCAGGGCGGGCTGAACAGGGCGAGCGACAGCGCATTGGCCGCCGTGCCGGTGGAGACGAGCAGCACGGCCACGTCGCGCTCGAACAGGGCGCAGAGCTTTTCCTCGACGCGGCGTGAAATCGGGTCGGCGCCATAGGAGGGCATCGGCCCCTCATTGGCGGCGGCAAGGGCCTGGAGGATGGCGGGCGAAATGCCCGCCACATTATCGCTGCCGAAGCCGGGCTGGCGCGGCAGGGAACGGGTCTCATCGGTCACGGGAGGATTCCTGAAAGGGTGGTCGCATCGAACCTCCCTTATAGCCGTTCGCCGCGCAACCGGGATGCCCGTCCTCGCGGCCCGCACAACGCCGGATGTCGGGGCGGGCGCGGCGTTCTAGACTGGGGGCATGAACACGTCCCCAACCGTCACGTCCCCGGCCCTCTCGCCCGCCGATCATGTCGTCGCCGACCAGCAGCCGGTCTTCGCGCTGCTCGCCGATCCGGCGACGCATGGCATCACGGGCCCGGTGCGGCGGATCGATACCCATGGCGCCGTCGTCTTTCTGGCCGGGAAAGACGTCTACAAGATCAAGCGCGCGGTGCGTTTCCCCTTCATGGATCTCTCCACGCTGGAGCGTCGGCACGGCGCCTGCCAGCGCGAACTGGAGGTGAACCGCGACAATGCGCCCGGTCTCTATCTCGGCCTGGTGCCCATCGTGGCGCGGGAGGGCGGGCTGCATCTGGGTGGGGCGGGGGACATTGTCGAATGGGCGGTGCACATGCGCCGCTTCGATGAAGAGGCGACGCTCGATCATGTCGCCGCACGGGGCGGGCTCGACAATCAACTGATCGACGCGCTGGCGCAGGCGGTGGCGGCCGCGCATGAGCGCGCGCCGCGCCACCGGGAATGGGATGCGCCGGCCGCGCTTGCCCGCGTCGCCGCCGGCATCGTGGATGGGCTGCGGGAGACGCCGGACCTGTTCGCGCCGGCCCGCGTCGCCGCGCTAGGCGCGGCCCTGGCGGGAGCGCTCGGCCGGCTGGCGCCCCTGCTCGCGGCCCGTGCGCGGCGCGGGGAGGTGCGCCGCTGCCATGGCGACCTGCATCTGCGCAACATCGCGCTGATCGCCGGCGTGCCGGTGCTGTTCGACGCGCTGGAATTCGACGAGGCTCTCGCCACGATCGACCTTCTCTACGATCTCGCCTTCCTGCTGATGGATCTGGGCACGCGCGGCGAGGCGCTGGCCGCCAATCGCCTGCTCAATGCCTATCTCAAGGCTCGCGGCGGCGCCCCACCCTATGACGGGCTGGAAGCGCTGCCGCTGTTCATCGCCTTGCGGGCGGGGATAAGGGCGCAGGTGAGCGCGGCGGCGCTGGCTCATCGCACCGGCCCGGTGCTGGAGGCGGGGCGGGCCGAGGCACTTTCCTATCTCGCCTTCGCCGAAGTGGCGCTGACCCCGGTTCCGGCACGGCTCGTGGCCATTGGCGGGCTGTCCGGCACGGGCAAGAGCACGCTGGCCAGCCATCTCGCCCCCGTCATCGGCCCGCTGCCGGGCGCGGTGCATCTGCGCAGCGATGTCGAGCGGAAGCGCCTCGCCGGGGTCGGCGAGTTCGATCGTCTGCCGCCCCAGGCCTATACGATGGAGGCGACGGAAGAGGTCTATGCGACGCTGCGCGCGCGGGCCGCGGCCGTGCTGGCGAGCGGCCATGGCGTCGTGGTCGATGCCGTGCACCAGCGGCCCGAGGAGCGTGCCGCCCTCGCGGAAGTCGCGCAGCGCGCCGGCGCCGGCTTTTCCGGCCTCTGGCTGGAGGCGCCGGTCGCGGCGCTGGCGGCCCGCGTGGAGGCCAGGTCCGGCGATGCCTCGGATGCCACCGTGGAGGTGGTGAGACATCAGGCCGAACGGGCGGTCGGCCCGCTCGACTGGCTGCGGCTTTCCGCCACCGGCACGCCGGACGAGGTGCTGGCGCGCGCGCAGGCCGCGCTGGGGCGCGCCGTCCACCGATAGGCCCACCCCGGGCGCAGTGATTTGCCGGCTCAGCGTCTGCGCAGCAGCCGCAGCGCGTTGGCCGTGACCAGCACGGTGGCCCCGGTATCGGCGAGGATGGCCGGCCACAGCCCGGTCACGCCGGCAATGGTGGTGACGAGGAACACCGCCTTGAGCCCGAGCGCGATGGCGATGTTCTGGTGGATATTGCCCATCGTGGCCTTGGACAGGTCGATCATGGCGGCGACATCGCCCACCCGCCCGTGCAGCACGGCGGCATCCGCCGTCTCCAGCGCGACATCGGTGCCCCCGCCCATGGCGATGCCGACATCGGCGCTCGCGAGCGCGGGTGCGTCATTGATGCCGTCGCCGACCTTGGCGACCTTGCGCCCCGCGCGCTGCAACTCATTGACGATGCGCTGCTTGTCGGCCGGCATCAGCCCGGCACGCACCTCGATGCCGAGATCGGCGCCGATCGCCCGCGCGGTACGCTCATTGTCGCCGGTCAGCATGAGCGTGCGGATGCCCGCCGCCGTCAGCGCGGCAAGGCCGGCGGCGGCATCGGGACGCGGCTCGTCGCGCATCGCGATGAGCCCTTCCGCCGCCCCATCCGCCAGAAGCACGGAGACGGTTTTGCCGGCATCGTTCAGCTGTTCGATCACCGCCATCTGGTCGGGGGTGAGGGGGGCGCGCGCGCCGGCCGCGCGGGGCGAGCCGAGGAACAGCGCCACGCCCTCCACCGTGCCGGTAACGCCTTCGCCGCTCACCGCGCCGGCACTTCCCACGCCGGGCACGAAGAGGCCGCGCGTGGCGGCCTCCGCCAGAATGGCGGTGGCGAGCGGATGGGTGGAACCGGCCTCCAGTGCGGCGGCGCGGGCGAGCAGCGCGTCGTCATCGCCGGTGAAGGCGATGGCGTCCGTCACTTTCGGCTTTCCTGCCGTGAGCGTGCCGGTCTTGTCGAGCGCCACCGTGTCGATGTTGCGCAGCACTTCCAGCACGGCGCCGCCCTTGATGAGCAGGCCGCGCCGCGCGCCGGAGGCCAGCCCGGCGGCGATGGCCGCGGGGGTCGAGATGACCAGCGCGCAGGGGCAGCCGATGAGCAGGATGGCGAGGCCCTTGTAGATCCACGCATCCCAGCCGACACCGAAGAGCAGCGGCGGCACCACGGCGACCAGCGCCGCCAGCCCCACGACGAAGGGCGTGTACCAGTGCGAGAACCGGTCGATGAAGCGCTCCGTGGGGGCCTTGCTCTCCTGCGCCTCCTCCACCAGCCGCACCACGCGGGCGATGGTGTTGTCGGAGGGCTCGGTGGTGGCGCGGATGGTGAGCGCCGCGTCGACATTCACCGTGCCGGCATAGACGATATCGCCCTGGCGCTTGGCCACCGGCACGCTCTCGCCGGTCACCGGCGCCTCGTTCACCGCGCCGCTTCCCTCCAGCACCTCGCCATCGGCGGGGATGCGCTCGCCCGGCCGCACCAGAATGACGGCGCCGACCGTGAGGCTCTCGGCCGGCACCTCGCGGGTGGTGCCGTTCTCGATCCGCCGGGCGGTCTTGGGTACCAGGCTGGTCAGCGCGCGGATGCTGTCGCGGGCGCGGCCGGCGGCGACGCCTTCCAGCAATTCGCCGACCAGAAACAGGAACACGACGGCGGCCGCCTCCTCCGAGGCGCCGATCACCACCGCGCCGACGGCGGCGATGGTCATCAGCATCTCGATGGAAAAGGGCGTGCCCGACAGGGCGGCCATGACGGCGCGCCGGGCGATCGGCACGAGGCCGATCAGCAGCGCCGCGATGAAGATCCACGGATCGAGCCACGGCGCGACATGGCCGATCGCATAGGCGCCGGCCAGCGCCGCGCCACAGACGAGCGTGAGCCGCGCCTTGCCGCTTTTCCACCACGGCCCGTCGATGGAAAGATGCGCATGGTCGTGGCCGTCGCGGTCGTGGCCGTCGCGGTCGTGGTCATGGCGGTCGGTCGCCCTTGCTGCCGGGGCGGCCCTCACCCCGACAGGCGCGGCGGACGCGTGGCCGTGATCCTGCGCGTGATCAGCATCGTGCGAGCACCCGGGCCCGTGCGCATGGCCCGCAGGGTCGTGATCAGTGTCGGGAGCCGGCGCGGGCGCCGCTGCGGCCGGGCGGCTCGCGGTGGGGAGCGGCACGATGCCGTAGCCGAGGCCGGCGACGCGCTTTTCCACCAGCGCGAGGTCGGCGCCCTCGTGATCCACGGTCAGGGTGCCGGCCGTGACGGAGACCGCCACGTCCGCCACGCCCGCCACGCGGCGCACCGCGGTGTCGATCTTGGTCGCGCAGGACGCGCAGTCCATGCCGTCGATGCGGTAGCGGATTTTCATGGCCGACATCTCGTCACCTCACATCCCTCTTGCCCCAGGGTCGGTCAGAGCCTAACTCCTCTAGCGACTAGAGGAGCAAGCGGGAAATGAGCAGGACCGAGCCGGCCGGCATGTTCACCATCGGCGAGGCGGCGCGCGCGAGCGGCGTGAAGGTGCCGACCATCCGCTATTATGAGGAGATCGGCCTTCTCCCCGCGCCGCCGCGCACGGAAGGCGGGCGCCGCTCCTATGGCGCGGCCGACATGCGTCGGCTCGCCTTCATCCGCCATGCGCGCGAACTCGGCTTCGAGATCGAGGCGATTCGCACGCTGCTGCAATTGCAGGACCAGCCGGACCAGTCCTGCGCCGCCGCCGATGCCATCGCCCGTGACCGGCTGATCGAGGTGGAGCGGCGCATCGCCAGCCTCACCGCGCTGAAGGCGGAACTGCAGCGCATGGTGGAAGGCTGCTCGCACGGCCATGTCGCGGCATGCCGGGTGATCGAGATCCTCGCCGATCACGGCGAGTGCCGCCACCATCACGGCCCCGCCGAGCCGGGCGGCCTCGGGCGCTGACCGGCCGCGCGCGGCGGCGGCCGCGGATTCAGCCGCGTCCGCTCACACCACCACGAAGCCGTGCGCGAAGGGGTCGCGATCGTCGATGAAGATGGTGTTGTAGCCGGTCATGCGCGCCCAGCCGCCGATGGAGGGGATGATGGCGTCGTGGTCCCCCACCTTCACCTGCGCCTCGACCCGGCCCTTGAACAGCGAGCCGATAATGCTCTCGTGAATGAACGTGTCGCCGACCTTGAGCTCGCCGAGCGCGGCCAGATGGGCCATGCGCGAGGAGGTGCCGGTGCCGCAGGGCGAGCGGTCGATGGCCTTGTCGCCATAGAACACGGCGTTGCGCGCGTGTGCCTCCGGGTGCTGCGGCGCGCCGGTCCACAGAATGTGCGAGAGGCCGCGGATCTCCGGCTTTTCCGGGTGCACGAACACGTATTTCTCATTCAGCGCGCGGCGCAGCGCGCCGCTCATGCCGATGAGTTCGCCGGCGGTGAAATCCGCCATGTCGCGGAAATTCTCCTGCGGCGAGACGATGGCGTAGAAATTTCCGCCATAGGCGACATCCACCGTCACCTCGCCGAGGCCCGGGCACGGGGCGGTGAGGCCACGCTCATAAAGGAAGGCGGGCACGTTGGTGATGCGCACCTCCTCCACATACTGCCCTTCCTGCCGAAATTCGGCCTTCACCACGCCGGCGGGAGTGTCGAGCATCAGCACGCCCGGCGTCTTCGGGGTTATGAGCCCATGCTCGATGGCCATGGTCACGGTGCCGATGGTGCCGTGGCCGCACATGGGCAGGCAGCCCGAGGTTTCGATGAACAGGATGGCGACGTCGCAGTCCGGCCGGGTCGGGGGATAGAGGATGGAACCGGACATCATGTCGTGGCCGCGCGGCTCGAACATCAGCCCGGTGCGGATCCAGTCGAATTCGCGCAGGAAATGCGCACGCTTTTCCAGCATGGTCGAACCCTCGAGGTTCGGCCCGCCGCCCGCCACGAGGCGCACGGGATTGCCGCAGGTGTGGCCGTCTATGCAGAAGAAACTGTGTCGCGCCATGGGGCTACTCGTTGCGGATGGGGGCGTCAGAAGCGGTCGGGGCGGAAGGAATCGATCGGGATCGAGGGCGGGCGCCCGCTGGCGAGCTCGGCGATGAGCCGGCCGGTCGCCGCGCTCTGCGTCAGGCCGAGATGGCCGTGGCCGAAGGCATAGAACACGCGTGGGTCGGCGGTCGAGGGGCCGATGACGGGGAGCGAATCGGGCATGGAGGGGCGAAAGCCCATCCATTGCCGCCCGCCTTCGGTCCTGAGGCCCGGCAGGAAGGCGGCGGCCTTTTTCAGCATCGCCTCGGAGCGCCTGAAATTGGGTGGCGCGGCGAGCCCGCCCAGTTCCACCGCGCCGCCGACGCGAATGCCGGTGACGAGCGGCGAGACCACGAAGCCATGGCCGCCAAAGGTCAGCTGGCGCCTGAGGTCGAAGGCCTCGGGCGCCAGCGTGGTGTTGTAGCCGCGCTCGGTTTCCAGCGGGAGGCGATCGCCCAGCCCTTTCGCCAGCGGGCGCGACCAGGCGCCGCCCGCCAGCACGACCTGGCCGGCGAGCCGCCGGGAGCCGTCGGCAAGGTGGATGCGCACGCCATCCGGCCCCGGTTCGAGGCGCACCGCCTCGCCATGGGTGATGGCGCCGCCGCGCGCGATGACGGCATCGAACAGCGCCATCGCGAAACGGTAGGGGTCGGCCACCGTCTGCCAGTGCGGGGTGAAGGTGCCGACCGTGAAGCGCGGCGACAGGCCGGGCTGGAGTTCCGCCAGGCGCTCGCCGCGCGCGTGCTCGAAGCGGATCCCCTCGCTCGCGCGCGCTTCCCAGCCGGGCAGCGCGGCCTGCCATTCCCCCTCGCTCTCATAGAGCTGGAGATTGCCGTCGCGGCGCACCAGCGGGCGCAGCCCGGCGGCGTCGACCATGGCGTCCATCGCGGTGGCGGCGAGCCGCATGAGCCGCGCCTGCACCAGCAGCGAATGGCGGTAGCGATCGGGCAGGCCGGCGCGGCCGAAGCGGATCAGCCACGGCAGGATGCGTGGCAGGTAGGACGGGGGAATCGACAGCGGGCCGAGCGGATCCAGCAGCCAGGCCGGCGCCTTGCGCAGGATGCCGGGCGAAGCCAGAGGCAGGATGTCGGTGAAGGCGAAGGCGCCGGCATTGCCATAGCTCGCGCCTTCCGCCACGCCGTTGCGCTCCAGCAGGCGCACCCGCCGGCCCTCGCCGAGGAGATGGAAGGCGGCGGCGAGGCCGACAATGCCGGCCCCGATGACGATGATGTCGCTGGCCGCGTCGTTCCGCGCCAGGGGCTGGCCGTCACCGGCAGCGGCGCGGGCGGCGTTGGCGGCAACCGAGTGGCTGTTCATTCTGCCCTGCTGAGATCTCTGTCGCGACCTTCACGGCCGGGCGCGATCCCCGGGGAATCGACGCGGTCCTGAGGTTCCGGCCGGGCACCTCGGCCTTTCCACCTCCCGGGTCAAGCCCGGGCGCGGGGTCTTTCGTCTCAGGGCGCCTGCCATCGCCGCGGGCGGACCGGCATTGCCCGCGGCAGGTGCGCCCATGAGGCTCTCCGAGAGGTCTTCCGGCCCGCCGCTTCAGGCGGGCTTCAGGCGGGCTTCAGGCGGGCCTCAGGCGGCCTTGGCGAGGGCCGGGCGGGTGGCCAGCGCCTCGGCGACGATCGCCTCGACCTTGGCGCGCTGCGCGCCTTCCAGCGGCAGGCGGGGCGCGCGCACATGCTCGGTGGTTCCGGTCACCAGCGCCTCGACCAGCTTCAGGTTCTGCACGAGATAGGTCGACACGTCGAGGTCGAGCAGCGGGCGGAACCAGCGATAGATCGCCAGCGCCTCGTCATAGCGCTTGGCCTTCATCAGCTGATAGATGGCGACCGTCTCTTCCGGGAAGGCGACGACCAGGCCGGCCACCCAGCCGACCGCGCCCACGGCGAGCGCCTCATAGGCGAGATTGTCGACGCCGGTGAAGACGTCGAAGCGGCTGCCCAGCGCGTTGATGATCTCGGTGCTGCGGCGGATATCGTCGGAGGATTCCTTGATCGCCACGAAGCGCGAGTCCCGGGCCAGTTCGGCCATGATCTCGATGGTGACGTCGACCCGGTAGGCGACGCGGTTGGAATAGATCATCACCGGCAGGTCGCCGGCCTGCGCCACCGCATTGAGGGTCGCGACCGTTTCCTTCGGGTTGGTGTGGTAGACGAGGCTCGGCACCACCATCAGCCCATCCGCGCCGGCCGTGTGGGCGCGGGCGGCGAGAGAGGCGCAATCGCGGGTCGCCGCGTCGGCAATGGTCATCAGCACCGGCTTGCGTCCAGCCACCGACTTGGCGATGGCGAGCACCTCGAGGCGCTCGTCATGCGACAGCATGGGGCCTTCGCCCAGCGAGCCGTTGACGATGATGCCGTCGACGCCGGCATCGATCTGCAGGGCGAAGCAGCGCTCCATCTCACGGGCGTCGAGGGCGCCAGCCTCGGTGAACTTGGCGGTTACGGCGGGGAAGACACCTGTCCACATGGCTCGCGCTCCTGGGGCGTGACGGAATTGGGCGTGACGGAATTCGCCGGCAGCATCTGTTTTTTGGATCCAATTTGCAATATCCTTTTTGGACTGGCGAGGGAAATGCGACATGAAGGTGAAGGCGACCGATATCGGCCAGATGGCCTCGGCTTCCGAGGTGATCTTCGAGGCGCTGCGCGAGGCCATCACCCAAGGTGAGGTGAAGGAGGGCGAGGCGCTGCGCCAGGACCGCATCGCCCGCATGTTCAATGTCAGCCGCATCCCGGTGCGCGAGGCGCTGACCCGGCTGGAGGAGCAGGGCCTCGTATCGACGCAGCGCTATCGTGGCGCGGTGGTCTCCAGCCTCTCGATCGCGGAAATCGAGGAAGTGTTCGAGTTTCGCGCGCTGATCGAGCCGGAGGTGCTGCGGCTGGCGATTCCACGCATGTCGGAAACCGCGCTCGCGCGCGGCGCCGAGTTCGCCGCGGCCTTCGCCAGCGAGCCGGACAGCGCTCGCTGGGGAGAGCTCAACCGGCGCTTCCACTATGCGCTGTATGAGGATTCGGCGCGGCCCTATTACCTCTCCACCATCAACGCCGCGCTCGACCGGGTGGACCGCTACTCGCGCGCCCAGCTGGTGCTGACCGACGGCATGGCGCGGGCGCAGCGTGAGCACGAGGCGATCCTAGCGGCCGTCGTCGCGCGCGATGCCGACCAGGCGGCGGCGCTGACCCGCGAGCATATTCTGGCGGCGGGCCGCTCGCTGGTGGATTTTCTCAGTCGCAGCCGTGCCGGGGAGAAAGCGGTCCGCGCCGGCTAGGATACGTGGCGACGATGGGCAGAGGTATTTATATACCGTGTCGCATGAAAGGCCATGTTCCCGCGCCAAAAAACATCCCGCCGGGCATCGAAGCTTGCCACTTAAGACTTTCGAGCCCGGTGACGAAGCGTTATGCGGGGACCTTCACGGTGCCGTCACAGGCCGCCGGCAGGGACCCTCGCGCCCATGAACCGTCGCCGCTTCATCGCCGGTGTAGCCGGTGGCCTTGTCGCCCTGCCCGCCGCGGGCCCGGCCGGGTTGGTGGCGTGGGCGCAGGCCCAGACACAGGCCCAGACACAGCCATCGACACCCGCACCGCCGCAGTCCTCCGCGCGCGAAACCGGGTCGCTCGCCTTGTTCGTGCCGGCCGGCGGGGGCGGAGGCGGGGGGCTGGAGCGCCTCGCCCAGGCGATCGACATGAGCCTGCGCGAGGCCGGCCTCGTCGCCGATCCCGTAACGGCCTATCATCCCGGCAACGCGGCGGGCGGTTTCGTGCAGTTCGTCGACCGCGAGCGCGGGCGCACCGACCTGCTGATGGTGTGCGGCATCGGCATGGCGGGCGTCGCCGTCATGCAGCATCTCCCCGTCAACCTGTCCGACCTGACGCCGATTGCCTGCCTCATCACGGAGAACCTCGTCCTCGCGGTCAGCGTCGATTCGCCGTTCCGGTCGCTGGGCGACCTGCTCTCGGCGATGCGGCAGCAGCCCGAGGCGGTATCCTTCGTGGGTTCTTCGCTCGGCAGCACGGATCATCTGCTGGTCGGCATGCTGGCACGGCATGTCGGCATTTCCGGGCGCCTCGTCGGCTATCATCCCTATGTCGGCGGCGTTGGCGCGGCGGATGCCGCGGCGCGCGGGGCGGCGGTCGGCGTCGTTGGCAGCCTCGGCGACATTCTGCCGGAGGTGAATGTCGGGCGGCTGCGGGCGCTGGCCATCTCGTCCTCGCAGCGCCTGCCGGGCGTGGCCGTGCCGACCTTTGCCGAACACGGCGTCGATATCCGGCTGGCCAACTGGCGCGGCGTGTTCGCCCCGCCGGGCATCGGCGCCGACAGTCAGGCCGATCTGGTCAGGCTGATGGAGCGTATGGTGGCGGGCCCGGCATGGCGGGCGAAGCTGTTCCAGTACAATTGGCAGAGCAGCCTGAGGACGGGCGAGGATTTCGCCCGCTTCGTGCGCGAGGAGAGCGACCGCGTGCGCAGCCAGATCAGCGCACTCGGCCTGATCTGACGCGCCCGGCGCTGCCCGCTCAGTCCGCCGGCACGAGGGCGGGCCGCGCCAGATCCGCCGCGATGAAGCTGCCGCGCGCGTCGCGCACCGCGCTGGCGATGAAGTCCTCCACCTCGCGGATGCGCCGCAGCCCGTGAATATCGGCATGGGTGACGAGCCAGTAGGCGCGCCGGAAACTCAATTCCGGCAAGAGCCGCACCAGTTCGGCATGGGTCCGCGCGGCATAGTCGTGCAGGATGCCGATGCCCGCCCCGGCGCGCACCGCCTCCATCTGCCCGACCACGCTGGCGCATTCGAGCCGCCGGGCCTCCACCTCGCGGAACGCCTCGAAATAGTCGAGGGCCGGCGAATAGACGAGATCGGGCACATAGGTCACGAGCAGGCGGCCGGCGAGATCGGCGAGCCGCGCGATCGGCCCGGTGCGCTCCAGATAGCCGCGCGTGGCGTAGACGCCGAGGCTGTAATCGGTCAGCTTGCGGGCGACGAGCCGCCCCTCGCCCGGGCGTTGCAGCGTCACCGCGATGTCCACCTCGCGCTTGGGCAGCGAGAAGCTGCGCGGCAGCGGCGCGAGCTGGATGGTGAGGTTGGGATGTTCGTCCGCGAGCCGGCCGAGCCGGGGAGCGAGGAAATAGGTGCCGAATCCGTCGGGCGCGCCGATCCGCACGGTGCCGGCCAGCGCGAGATCGACATTGCCGAGCGCGGCCTGCGCCTGCAGCATTTCCGTCTCGATCCGCTCGGCATGGGCAAGCAGGCGCTCGCCGGCCGGGGTCAGTTCGCTGCCCGTGGTGCGGCGCTCAAGCAGCTTGGACCCCAGGCCGGCCTCCAGCGCGGCAAGCCGGCGGCCGACCGTGGCATGGTCGAGCCCCAACTGGCGCGCCGCCGCCAGCATCTGGCCGGCGCGCGCCACGGCGAGGAAAATCCGCAGGTGATCCCAGTCCATCATGGTCGCCTCCGTCGCGTTCAGTCTTGACCGCTTATTCTTGTTAGCCCGTTTGCGCACAACGGATGCGGGAACATCGTCGTTGAAGTGAACGCTTTCAGCAAGCACAACCAGCACGGCACATAACAGGGGGAGATCGCCATGGCGGTCATCGGGCATTATATCGGCGGCAAGAGCGTCACCACCGCCGGACGGACAGCGCCGGTCTTCGATCCCGCGACCGGCGCGCAGACCGGCGAGGCGCTGCTGGCCTCCACCGCGACGGTGGGCGAGGCGGTGGCCGCGGCGGCGGCGGCCTTCCCGGGCTGGGCCGACACCCCGACGCTGACCCGCGCCCGGGTGATGTTCAAGTTCAAGGCGCTGCTGGAGCGCGACATCGACGCGCTGGCCGAGGCCATCACCCGCGAGCACGGCAAGACCTTCGAGGATGCCAAGGGCGAAGTCACCCGCGGCATCGAAGTCGTCGAGTTCGCCTGCGGCATTCCCCATCTGCTGCGCGGCGATTTCACCGAGCAGGTGGCGCGCGGCGTCGACGTGTTCTCGGCCCGTCACCCGCTGGGCGTGGTGGCCGGCATCACCCCGTTCAACTTCCCCGTCATGGTGCCGATGTGGATGTTCCCGGTGGCGATCGCCTGCGGCAACAGTTTCGTGCTGAAGCCCTCCGAGAAGGACCCGACCCCCTCGCTGATGCTCGCCGAACTGCTGGCGGAAGCCGGCCTGCCGGCCGGCGTGTTCAACGTGGTGCAGGGCGACAAGGAGGCGGTCGATGCGCTGCTGACGCACCCTGACATTGCCGCGGTCAGCTTCGTCGGCTCCACGGCCATCGGCGAATATGTCTACAGGACCGCCTGCGCGCACGGCAAGCGCGCGCAGGCGCTGTGCGGCGCCAAGAACCACCTCGTCGTCATGCCCGACGCCGACCTCGACAAGACGGTCGATGCGCTGATGGGCGCGGGCTATGGCTCGGCCGGCGAGCGCTGCATGGCGGTGTCGGTCGCCGTGGCGGTGGGCGGCGTCGGCGACGCGCTGCTCGACAGGCTGGTGCCGAAGGTGCGTGCGCTCAAGGTCGGTCCCGGCCTCGACCGCGATAGCGAGATGGGCCCGCTGGTCACGAAGGAGCACCTCGCCAAGGTCTCCGGCTATGTCGATGCCGGCGTCGCGGAAGGCGCGAAGCTCGTGGTGGACGGGCGCGGCCTGAAGCTGCAGGGCTATGAGGACGGCTATTTCATCGGCGGCTGCCTGTTCGACGACGTCACCCCGGACATGAAGATCTACAAGGACGAGATCTTCGGCCCGGTGCTCTCGGTGGTGCGCGTGGACAGCTTCGCCGAGGCGCTCAAGCTGGTGAACGACCACGAATATGGCAATGGCGCCGCCATCTTCACCCGCGACGGCGACAGCGCCCGCACCTTCGACCGCGACGCCAAGGCCGGCATGATCGGCATCAACGTGCCGATCCCGGTGCCGGTGGCGTTCCACTCCTTCGGCGGCTGGAAGCGCTCGGTGTTCGGCGATCGCAACGTCTATGGCATGGAAGGCGTCGGCTTCTACACCAAGATGAAGACCACCACCGCCCGCTGGCCCACCGGCATCCGCGAGGGCGCCCAGTTCGTCATGCCGACGACGGGATGAGGGGGGGGGCTGCTCCCGCACCCACACGACGTCATCCCCGGGCTTGACCCGGGGATCCACGACTTCCCGCGCGCCGATCAAGGCATGGATGGCCGGGTCAAGCCCGGCCATGACGGTGTTCTCTGACGGTACCGCGCGCAGCTAAGAGGGCTCCGCGCCCGCCTACACCTCTCCCCGTCGGGGAGAGGTCGCCGCGCAGCGGCGGGTGAGGGGCGGCGACGGTGCAAAGCCCGGCACCCGGCTGCCCCCTCACCCCAACCCCCTCCCCCACGGGGAGAGGGAGCTTGCCGCCCGGTGCGCGAGCAAGGCGCGGGCTTCTACACCAAAGATGAAGACCACCGCCCACGCTGGCCAACCTGCATCCGCGAAGGCGCCCAGTTCGTCATCTAACACGGGCTGAGGCGCCTGCGGGGAAACCCTACAAACCTTCACAATCCGCTTAGATGCGGAACTGGTTTTGTCCAGAGTTCACTTGGCGAACAAATAACCAGCGGGACATACTTAAGAATCACATGTGCCTGCTTCGGCAATCGTTTCTCTATCGTGAGGAAATGATCGCGGTCGGATGCGGCAGCATCTAAAAGTAAATTGCGATCTTTAGAACTTAAGTTTCCGAATACGCTTCCTTGAAAGAACGACGCCATGGTTGTAGCAAATCGTCTAGGAGGATTTTCGGTTAAGCAAATTTCAGAATGTTGAATTATATCTCGCGCATATCTACTAAGTCGGACATTTTTCGCAGCGTCAATTTCAGCCAGAGATGAAGAACTCAAAATCCAATCGAAATGGGCTCTGTCATTAAAGGTAAAAATCTCTCTTAAACTGTCGAGTATATCCTCGCCATCAGATCGGCGCAGGATTTGCGGCACCGCATCGGACGGAAAATCATCAGCATGCGGTAACGGGTCTTCGCCGAACACGTATCCACCGCAATCTGCGATCGCCTGAAATGTGCCCGTGTCGAGGAAAAGCCGACGAGGAATGATAGAGTCAGAAACGAACGCCATTCTGCACCTCCAAATTGCCTCTAGCAGCTAAGTTTTTGCTGCTTTCCCCCTCACCCCCGCTCGCGGCCGAAATCCGGTTCCGCCGTTTCCTGGCCGATCTCGATGATCGAGCGGCGGATGGCGCGGGTGCGGGTGAACAGGTCGAACAGCTTGTCCCCCTCGGCCCAGCGGATCGCCCGTTGCAGCGCGATCAGGTCCTCGGTGAAGCGGCCCAGCACCTCGATCACCGCCTCGCGATTGTTGAGGAACACGTCGCGCCACATGGTGGGGTCGGACGCCGCGATGCGGGTGAAGTCGCGGAAGCCGCCGGCGGAGTACTTGATCACTTCCGACTGGGTGACATCCTCGAGGTCCGCCGCCGTGCCGACGATGTTGTAGGCGATGAGGTGGGGCACATGCGAGGTGATGGCCAGCACCAGGTCGTGGTGCTCGGGCGTCATGGTCTCGACATTGGCGCCCATCGCGCTCCACAGCTGCGAAAGCCTGGCCACCGCATCCGCGTCCGCGCCCTCCGGCGGGGTGAGGATCGACCAGCGGTTCTGGAACAGCGTGGCAAAGCCGGCATCCGGGCCGGAATATTCCGTGCCGGCCACCGGATGGCCGGGAATGACGTGCACGCCTTCCGGCAGATGCGCCCGCAGCGCGTTCAGCACGGAGGCCTTGACCGAGCCGACATCGGAGACGATGGCGCCCGGCTTCACATGCGGGGCGATGTCCTGCGCCACCGCTGCCATGGCGCCGACCGGCACGCACAGGATGATGATGTCGGCATCCGCCACGGCCTGTGCCGGGGTTTCGGCAACGAGGTCGGCGAGGCCGAGCCCGGCGGCGCGGGCGCGCACCGCCTCATTGCCGTCATAGGCGATGAGCGTGCCCGCCAGCTTGCGCGCCGCCGCCGCGCGCAGGATGGAGGAGCCGATCAGCCCGATGCCGATAATGGCGAGCCGGCCGACCAGCGGATGCGCCAGCGGGGGATCAAGCACCATGACCCGTGCCCGTCTGTTCGCCCGCTTTTCCGAGGAATTCCGCCAGCGCGGCGACCAGAAGGCGGTTGGCCTCCTCGGTGCCGATGGTCACGCGCAGTGCGCCCGGCAGGCCGTAGGAGTCGACCCGCCGCAGGATCAGCCCGCGCTGCATCAGGAAGGCGTCGGCCTCCCGCGCGGTCTTGCCCGGCGCGTCGGGGAAATGCACCAGCAGGAAATTGGTGACGCTCGGCGTGACATCCAGCCCGAGCGCGCTCAGTTCGTGCGTCAGCCAGGGCAGCCATTCCTCGTTATGCGCCACCGCCGAATCGGTATGCGCGGCGTCGCCAATCGCCGCGATGGCCGCCGCGATGCCGGGCGCCGAGACGTTGAAGGCGCCGCGAATGCGGTTGATCGCATCGATCACCTCGGCCGAGCCATAGGCCCAGCCCACGCGCAGGGCGGCAAGCCCGTGGATCTTGGAGAAGGTGCGCAGCATCAGCACGTTGGGTGTGGTGGCGACCAGCTCGATGCCGGATTCATAATCGTTGCGGCGCACATATTCCGCGTAAGCCGCGTCGAGCGCGAGCAGCACGTGGGGCGGCAGGCCGCGCTGCAGGCGCTTGATCTCGTCGAAGGGCAGATAGGTGCCGGTCGGGTTGTTGGGATTGGCGAGGAAGATCACGCGCGTGCGCTCCGTCACCGCCGCCAGCAGGGCGTCGACATCGGAATGAAGGTCCGTCTCCGGCGCCACCACCGGCGTCGCCCCGGCCGCCAGCGCGGCGATGCGATAGACCAGGAAGCCGTATTGCGAATAGAGCACCTCGTCGCCGGGGCCCGCGAAGGCCAGCGCCGTGAGCATGAGCAGCTCGTCCGAGCCGGTGCCGCAGACGATGCGCGCGGGGTCAAGGCCATAGGCGGCGCCGATCGCTTCGCGCAGCTTCAGCGACGAGCCGTCCGGGTAGAATTCCAGCGTGTCGAGCGAGCGAAAGGCGTCCAGCGCCTTCGGGCTGGCGCCGAGCGGATTCTCGTTGGCCGAGAGCTTGAACACCTTGGTGCCCGGCCCCGCGCTTGCCTTGCCGGGCACATAGGCCTCGATCGCCAGCACGCCGGGGCGCGGGACGGGACGGCTGGGCACGGGGGCGGACGACATGGCAGGCACTCCGGAAGGGCGGAAGAGGAGGGAGCGGCGCGCGTCAGGAATTCCCGGCGCGGGCATCGGTGGGGGCGGGCTGCGGGGGCGAGCCGTGTGGCAGCGCCGACTGCGGCGCGTGGGTATAGCGGCTCGCATGGCTGCCGACGAGGGCCGCCGCGCGTACCGAGGCGCCGGCCGCCCGCAGCGTCGCGAGCACGGCATCGAGCGCGACCGCGCCGCCGACCGGGATCGACACCAGCAGCGCCGCGCCATCGAGCCCGCGATCGGGCACGGCGATGACATCGGCCAGCGGCGCCAGCGCGCGCGCGGCCTGGGCGGACCAGCCGCCGACATGCAGGCTCCAGGTCTCCACCTCCGTCACCGCGCCATCCGTCACCGGGTGGGCGATGCAGAAGACCGGCAGGCCCGCGGGGTGGTCGGCGCGCTCCACGAAGGGCAGCCGGGCGATGATCTTGGGCGCGTGGCTGCCTTCCAGCGCGGTCCACCAGGCGCTGGCGCCGGGCGGCGCGAAGGCCGGGACAAGGCCGAGATCGCCGCGCGAGGCGGCGACCGCCGCGACCACGCCGGCCGGGCCCATATGCGCGACGAAGGGCACGGTGAAGCCGAAATGGAAGCGCGAGGTGTCGCGCATCGCCGCCTCGCCGGCGGCCAGGTCGGCGTGCACGGCATAGGGCGCCTGCACATAGGTGAAGGTGGAGATGATGACTCGCCAGATGCCTTCCACCGTATCGAGCGGCAGGATGCCCCGGTGGCGGTCCACCAGCTGGCGCATCATCGAGGCCTCGCGCGCCGGGCGGAAGGCGGAGCCGCCCTCGGCGCCGCGCGCGCGCTTCACCGCCACCAGCCGGTCGATGATCTGGCCGCGCTCGATCAAAAGCGCGTGCATCGCCGCGTCGATGCGGTCGATCTCCGAACGCAGCACGGCGAGGTCGGGCGCGGGAGCGGCGGGGCCGCTGCCGGCGTTCAGAACCGAGGCGTCGTCGGGCGCGGCGAGGGGGCGGGGTTTCTCGTTCATCGGCCGATGTTCCTAGCGCCGCGCGGGCGCAGCGCAAAACAAAATCTCACCCCGCCCGATATTGACAAGCCGGTGCTGTGGGATCATCCGTGCGTCCGGTATAACGAACTGTTTGTCCGGTTGGACGGTTGATCATGGCCGAAGGCGACACGACCACCCTGGAACGGCCGTTCTTTGAGGCCGCGCGCGGCGAGGCGGACCATCCCCATTCGGCGGTGGTGCGCTTTGGTGCGGATGCGCCGCTGCCGCTGGATGCCGGCGGCATGCTGAGCCCGTTCCAGATCGCCTACCAGACCTATGGCGCGCTCAACGCCGCGCGCAGCAACGCCATTCTCCTGTGTCACGCGCTATCGGGCGACCAGCACGCCGCCAATGTGCATCCCGTCACCGGCAAGCCGGGCTGGTGGGAGACGCTGGTGGGGCCCGGCAAGCCGATCGATACCGACCGCTTCTTCGTCATCGCCTCCAACGTGCTCGGCGGGTGCCTCGGCACCACGGGGCCCTCCTCCACCAATCCGGCGACCGGTCAGCCCTATGGGCTCGACCTGCCGGTCGTGACGATCCGCGACATGGTGCGCGCGCAGTCCATGCTGCTGGACCATCTCGGCATCGCGCGGCTGCTGGCCGTGGTGGGCGGCTCCATGGGCGGCATGCAGGTGCTGCAATGGGCGGCGAGCTATCCCGAGCGCGTCTTCGCGGCGATGCCGATCGCCACGGCGGCGCGTCACTCGGCGCAGAACATCGCCTTCCACGAGGTTGGCCGCCAGGCGGTGATGGCGGATCCCGACTGGCGCGCCGGGCGCTACCTGGTCGAGGGCACCAGCCCGCGGCGCGGCCTCGCGGTCGCGCGCATGGCGGCGCACATCACCTACATGTCGGACGGGTCGCTGCACCGCAAGTTCGGCCGCCGGCTGCAGGACCGCGACGGGCACACCTTCTCGTTCGATGCGGATTTCCAGGTGGAATCCTATTTGCGCCACCAGGGCGAGGCATTCGTCGACCGGTTCGACGCCAATTCCTATCTCTACGTGACCCGCGCCATGGATTATTTCGACCTCGCGGCGGATTATGGCGGGGTGCTGGCCCACGCGTTCAAGGGCAGCCGAACGCGTTTCTGCCTCGTCTCCTTCACCTCGGACTGGCTGTTCACCACGGCCGATTCGCGCGCGGTGGTGCATGCGCTGAACGCGGCCGGCGCGCAGGTCTCCTTTGCCGAGATCGACAGCGACAAGGGCCATGACGCGTTCCTGCTGGAGGAGCCGGAATTCTCCGCCATCACCCGCGGCTTCATCGATGCCGCGGCCCGCGCGGTGGGGGTCGCGTGATGTCGCCGCGCGATATTGCCATCCATGACCTCACCATGAAGGAGGCCGCCCGCGCCGCCTCCGGCAAGCGCGTCGACCTTCTGCTGATCGCCGACATGGTGGCGCCCGGCTCGCGCGTGCTCGACGTCGGCTCGGGCGATGGCGAGTTGCTGGAGCTGCTGGCGACCACGCGCGGCTGCGATGCGCGCGGCATCGAACTCTCGCGCGAGGGGGTCAATGCCGGGGTGGCGCGCGGGCTGGCCATCATCCAGGGCGACGCCGATCTCGACCTGGCCGATTATCCCGACGGCGCCTTCGACTATGTGATCCTGTCGCAGACCATCCAGGCGACGCGGCGGCCGAAATGGGTGCTGGAGCAGATGCTCCGCGTGGGCCGGCGCGCCATCGTCTCCTTCCCGAATTTCGGCTTCTGGCGCCTGCGGCTCGACCTCCTGGTCAATGGCCGGATGCCCAGTTCCGACAACCTGCCCTATAGCTGGCACGACACGCCGAACATCCATTTCTGCACCATTCGCGACTTCGTCGATCTGGTGGGGGAGGTCGATGCAAGGATCGAGCGCGCCACCGCGCTCAACGCGTCCGGCTATCCGGTGCGCGTCAACCTGCCCTGGGCGGTGTGGAACCTGCTCGGCGAGCAGGCCGTGTTCCTGCTCTCGCGGGGGCCGTGAGGGAGCGTTCACCCCTCGCCACCCAGGCGCGGAAGAAGGTTTCCGCCTCGGCCCGGCCCTCCAGCGGCGTGGCGGGAGCCTCGCGCATCGTCGCCTCGCCCGATGCCAGTTCCTGTTCGATGAGGCGCAGGATCGGCGCGGGCATCGGCCCTTCGCCCAGTTCCCGCGTTTGCGCCTTGCGCGCCATCAGCTCGTCGAGCACCGCCGTCACATCGGCCGACAGATCGCTCGCCCGCATCAGGCTTGGGAAGTGCATCGGAGCCACGGCCTCGCCCGGATGCAGGCGAAGCCAGCGCAAGGCCATGGCCGGCCGCACCATGTAGAAGATCGCCTTCTGCCGAACCGTGTCGCCGACGAGAAGGCTTTTCCTCTGGCGCTGGGCGAAATGGAAATAATGCCGCGCGATCAGACCGCGGCTGGCCAGACGGCGGGACAGATCCAGCAGGTCGTCGCGAAACCGCGGCTCCGTAGAATAGCTGATGGGCGACGTCAGCCATTCGATGACGGTCGCGTTGCCGCGCAGCAGCAGCTTGAGGGCCTTGCCAAGCTCCCAGCCGTTGATGTCGAGCACGGCGTCGCACGGCATCTCGATGACATCGCGGCGCGGCCAGGGGGTGAGATAGGCCTGCGTGGGGCGCACGAATATGAAGCGGCAGTCATAGTCGCTGTCGGGTGAGGGGAAACCCCAGGCGCGGCTGCCGCTTTCAATGGCGAGTGCAATGAAGACGTCATGGTCCTGCGCGATCGCGGCCAGTTGCCTGTCGATCCGACCGACGATGACGGGATCCATGCTGGCGGGAATCGCGCGAAAACTGGTGCGCCCACGCATCGGCAATGACCTCCTTCGGGATGGGGACGGTCTCCGAGGCCCGAGCCCATCCGGGTCCCGGCCTCAGCCGCCCAGCGGGCGGGGGGACAGGACGGGTTCGAGCACCGGCCGTAGCACGCGCAGTTGCGCCGCCCGGCGCTTCGACACGACAGGCTTGTAGACCTGCTTGGTCGCCTCCACCACATGCACGCCGGCAAAGGGGAGGGCGAGCGAGGCGCCCGCGCGCTCCCAAGCCACGGCCGAGCGCAGCAGCCAGTTGCGGGCGACGGGCGGCATGTACAGCGCCTCGCCCCAGGCAACCGGCGTGAACAGCGCCTCGCGCAGGAGATCGGTGATCTGCGCGCGCGAATAGGGCCGGCCATGGCCGAACGGGTTGTTGTCGACCCGCGCCCAGACGCCCCGCCGGTTGGGCACGACGCACAGAACCCGCCCGCCCGGCGCCAGCACGCGCCACACCTCGCGCAGCACGTCCTCGGCGGCGGGGGTCATTTCCAGGAGGTGCACGGCGATGACGCGATCGACCATGCCGTCACGCAGCGGCAGCTCGGTCTCGTCGACCAGCGCCGCCAGCGTCGGCGCGGCGGAGGGCCAGCGGGTCACGCCCTGCGCGCCCGGCATGAAGGCGAGCGTGCGCTCGCATTCCTCGCGGAACACGCCGAGATAGGGCGTGGCATAGCCGATGCCGAGCACGGCGAGGCCGCGCACATCGGAAAAACGCGCGCGGATGGAACGGCCGATCAGCCGGCGCGTGACCACGCCGAGGGGCTGGGCATAGAAGCTGCGGAGGTCGACGACGTCGGGAAACATGGGCTGAGCTTATATCCCGACCAGTGACGACTTGAAATCACCACGTATTTACGCCACATAGGCACGGTGTACGGGTGGTTTGCCCGTATCGGGGCCGCGTTGCGCGACGTCCGCTTCGGTTCAGCCGCGGCAGTCTTCAGCCCCTCATCATCACATATCGCCGACGTCCCAGGCCACGCGGGGTGTCTCAGACCCCCGCGTTCGCATTCGCAAGGCCCGGTGCCTGCGAAGCCGATCGCCCATGAAAGAACGCTACTTGACCACTTTCTCCGAACTTGGCCTTGCCGAACCGATTCTCAAGGCCCTCACGGAAGCCGACCACACGATCCCCACGCCGATCCAGGCGGAAGCCGTGCCGCAGGTGCTCGCGGGCCGCGACCTGATCGGCATCGCCCAGACCGGCACCGGCAAGACCGCTGCCTTCGCCCTGCCGATTCTCCACCATCTCGCCACCAACCGCTTCCGGCCCGAGCGCCGCTCGGCGCGCGCGCTGGTGCTGAGCCCGACCCGCGAACTCTCCGGCCAGATCCTCGAGAGCTTCCGCCTGTATGGCAAGCATCTGCGCCCCTCCACCGCGCTCGCCATTGGCGGCGTGCCGATCGGCCGGCAGGCCCGCTCGCTCGCCGGCGGCGTCGACGTGCTGGTGGCCACCCCCGGCCGCCTCGTCGACCTGATGCAGAACGATGCCGTGCGGCTCGACATGGTCGAGGTGTTCGTGCTCGACGAAGCCGACCAGATGCTGGACATGGGCTTCATCCACGCCATCCGCGCCATCGTCGCCAAGTTGCCGGCCAAGCGTCGCAACCTGTTCTTCTCGGCCACCATGCCGCGCGAGATCGAGAAACTGGCCGAGGCCCTGCTGAAGGATCCGGTGCGGGTCGCCGTGACCCCGGTCGCCAAGACCGCCGATCGCGTCGAGCAGAAGGTGATCTTCACCGATCGCGCCGGCAAGCCGGGCCTGCTGGTCGAACTGCTCTCCGACACCGCGCTCGACCGCGCGCTGGTGTTCTCCCGCACCAAGCACGGCGCCGACCGTGTGGTGAAGGGCCTGAACGTCGCCGGCATCGCCGCCGAGGCGATTCACGGCAACAAGTCGCAGCCGCAGCGCGAGCGTGCTCTTGCCGCCTTCCGGCAGGGCACGGTCAAGGTGCTGGTGGCGACCGATATCGCCGCCCGCGGCATCGACGTGCCGGGCGTGAGCCATGTCGTGAACTACGACCTGCCCAACGTGCCCGAGAGCTATGTCCACCGCATCGGCCGCACCGCCCGCGCCGGCAAGGAGGGCATCGCCATCTCGCTGTGCGACGGCGAGGAGCGCGCCTTCCTGCGCGACATCGAGCGTCTGATCAAGCTGACCATCCCGTCCGAGGACCGTCGCGGCGAATCGCGCCGTGAAGGCGCGGTGCGGCCGGAAGGCTTCGATTCGCCGCGCGAGCGCGATCCCCGCGCGACGCGCCGTGAGGGCGACCGTGGTCCGCGTCGTGACGGCGAGCGCAGCGCGCGACCCTTCCAGCGCGGCCCGCGCCCGGAATATCGCGGCACGGACGCGCGTCCCGAAGGCCGGGGCGAGCCCCGTCCCGCCGGCGAGATGACCGGCGTGCGCTTCATGCAGCCCGCCCGGGCCGACGAGCGCGGTGCGCGCCCGGAGCGTCCGCGTCACGAGCGTCCCCATCATGAAGGCGCCCGTCACGAGGGCGCCCGTCATGAAGGTCCGCGCCGCGACGGCCAGCGCGCGGAAGGCCCGGCGCGTGAGCAGCAGCGCAGCGGACCGCGTAATTCGGTCCGTCCCGCGCGTTGAACGAGACAAAAGCGCTGCCGTCAGGATATGTGCCTGACGGCAAGCACTCGATAAGCCTGTACGAGGAGAGCCAGGAATGGCCAAAGAGGAACTGCTCGAGTTCGACGGCACCGTGACCGAGGTGCTGCCTGACGGAAATTTCCGCGTCAAACTCGATAATGACCACGAGATTCTCGCCTATGCGGCGGGCAAGATGAAGAAGAACCGCATCCGCACCATCGTCGGCGACCGGGTGGTGGTGGAGATGTCGCCCTACGACCTCGAGCGTGGGCGCATCAACTTCCGCCACAAGACCGGTGGCCCGACCCCGCCGATCGGGTCCGGTCAGCGCCGTCCGCCTCCGGGCCGGCGTCGCTGAGCGCCCGGCATCGATGCCGGCTCGCGCGACGAAAACGCGTCGAGAGACAGGCCCGCAGCGTTTCCGTGAACCCTGGTTCACGGAAACTGTTCGAGCGGCCTGTTCCCGCGCCCGGCGTGTCAGCGTGAGCGCTGGCGCGTGCGGGGCGTGAAGCCGAGCGCCTGCGCGAGATTCGTGGGCCGGTCCTCCGGCTCGCTGAGATCCATCTCCGCCGCCACATGCGCGATGTGCTCGCGCATCAGCCGCGTCGCTTCCTCGGCATCGCCGCGCTCGATCGCCCCGAGAATGTCGCCATGCTCGCTGGGCGGGCAGGCGGCGTGCTCGCCGCGGGCGTAGAGCAGGATGGCGAGCGAGCTCAGCGCGTGCAGCTCGGTGAGCAGGCGCACGAAGACCGGGTTGCCCGCCTCTTCCGCCAGCGCGACATGAAATTCGCCGGTGAGCCGCACCAGCGTGCCGCGATCGCCCGCGGCGCGTGCGGCATTCTCGCGCGCCACGTGGCGGCGCAGCCGCGCCAGCGCCTCCGCGCCGCAACGGCAGGCGAGGGCATGCGCGACCTCCGGTTCCACCACCGCGCGCGCCTCCAGCACATGGCGCGCATCGGCACGGCTGGGCGCCGCGACGAAGGCGCCGCGATTGGGGTGCTGTTCGACAATGCCATCCTGGGCAAGCCGGGCGAGGGCCTGACGCACGACCGTGCGGCTGACGCCGAACAATTCGGCGAGGCGGTCCTCGGTGAGTTTCTCGCCGGGCGGCAGCCGGCGCTCGAAAATGGCCTGCAGCAACCGCGCGCGAATCACCGACTCGGAACGCCCACGGCTGGTGGCCGGCACATCTGGCGCCAGCTGATCGGTCGTCTCGTCGTTCATGGGGTTCCCGGCGCTTCGTCCGGGGACTTAAGCATTTCCCGCCGCTTCACGCCACGGGACCCGGTGCCGCGATCCGGTACGGGGGATCACACCGGCCAGTCGGCCAGCCGCCAGGCCGAATCCCAGAACATCCATTCCAGCTGGCAGGCGCGGGTATAGACATGGTGCATGCGGGCCCGCTCGTCCGGCGAGGCGGCCGCCGCGGCGCGGTCCGTGGTGGCGATCACCGCGCGCACCGCCTCGTGGAAATCCTCGCCGGCATAGGTGTCGATCCAGGCATCATAAGGATTCGGGCGGATGGCGCGGCCGAGAATGTCGCGGCCGATCTCGGCATAGATCCAGAAGCAGGGCAGCAGCGCCGCCAGCACCACCGGATAAGGCTCCGCGTGCGCCGTGCCGATGAGGAAGCTCGAATAGTGATGGCAGACGGGAGACATCTGCGTGCGCGCGAAATCCGCGGGCCCGATGCCGAAGCGGGTGAAGAACTCGGTATGCAGCGAGCGCTCGACGACCACCGCCACCTTGGCGGCCTCGGCGAACTGCACCAGCCCGTCGGGGTCGTCGGCCTTGGCCGCGGCAATGGCCAGCGCGCGGCCGAAGGCGATGAGGTAATGCGCATCCTGCACCATGTAGTGCCGGAAACGTTCCTGCGAGAGGGTACCGTCGGCCAGCGCGTCGTTGAAGGGCAGCGTGCGGATGGCCTCGTAGAGCGGCGCGTTGCGGGCCCAGGCGTCAGTGCTGAAGGTCGGCGCGGCGGAACGGGCGGCATCGCTCATGGCAGGCTCCACTCTGGCAAGGTCCAAATTGGCAGGTTCAAATTGGCAGGTTCAACCGGGCAGGCGCCCGGCCGGTTCCCTCTCCAGCGGGTGGCGGCATCGGCATCGATCCGGCCGGTGCCGCAATGGCAAGGGCAGCGAGGCTGGCAAGCCCCGGCCAAGGGCGGGGCCTCGCCAAGGGCCGGACTTGGATACAGGACCTGGACACAGGACTTGGACACAGGACCTGGATACGATAAGGGCCGCTGTCGAAGCGGCCCTTTTTCCTGCGTCGATGCGGAACATGCGCGGCGTCAATGCGAGGCGCGGGCATCGCTTTCGATGGCGGCAGCCGCGGATTTCAGCTGCTCCAGCACGACCAGCCGGCGCGCCTTGGTGACCTCGTCGCGGGCGTCCTCGACGTCTTCCTGGGCGTCGCGAATCATCTGCTGCAGATTGTCGGCACGCATCTCCGCGAGCGGCACCGCGGTTTCGGCGAGCACGGTGAGGCCCTGCGGATTGGCCTCGGCGAAGCCGCCGCGCACGAACAGCTTGCGCGGGGCGCCATCGCCCTTGATGGTCAGGATGCCGGGCTTCAGCGTCGACACGAAGGGCGCGTGACCGGCGAGGATGCCGAACTCGCCCTCGCTGCCGGGCACCACGACTTCCGTCACCTGGCCGGAATAGACGAGGCGTTCCGGGGAGACGAGTTCGAACGGGAAGGTGGCCATGGATCCTCCAGAGGATGCGTCGGCACGGAGGCGTCGGCTCGGGCGTCAGCTTAGCGTCGGCTTGGGCAGTTCGTCGCCCGGACCGGAGATCGGCGCCGGGCGACGTGCGTCAGGCAAGGGCGATCACGCAGCCTCGGCCGCCAGCTTCTTGCCCTTCTCGATCGCCTCTTCGATGGTGCCGACCATGTAGAAGGCCTGCTCGGGCAGGTGGTCGTACTTGCCTTCCACCAGGCCCTTGAAGCCCTTGATGGTGTCGGCGAGGTCGACCAGCTTGCCGGGCGAGCCGGTGAACACTTCGGCGACGTGGAAGGGCTGCGACAGGAAGCGCTCGATCTTGCGGGCGCGGGCGACGGTGAGCTTGTCCTCTTCCGAGAGCTCGTCCATGCCCAGGATCGCGATGATGTCCTGCAGCGACTTGTAGCGCTGCAGTGTCTGCTGGACCTGGCGCGCCACGTTGTAGTGCTCCTCGCCGATGACCAGCGGCGAGAGAATGCGCGAGGTGCTGTCGAGCGGATCCACCGCGGGGTAGATGCCCTTTTCCGCGATCGAGCGCGACAGAACGGTGGTCGCGTCGAGATGGGCGAAGGAGGCGGCGGGCGCCGGGTCGGTCAGGTCGTCGGCGGGCACGTAAATGGCCTGCACCGAGGTGATCGAACCCTTGGTGGTGGTGGTGATGCGCTCCTGCAGCGCGCCCATGTCGGTGGCGAGCGTCGGCTGATAGCCCACCGCCGAGGGGATGCGGCCGAGCAGCGCTGACACTTCCGAACCCGCCTGGGTGAAGCGGAAGATGTTGTCGACGAAGAACAGCACGTCCTGGCCCTGGTCGCGGAAATGCTCGGCGACGGTGAGGCCGGTGAGCGCGACGCGGGCGCGGGCGCCCGGGGGCTCGTTCATCTGGCCATAGACGAGGGCGCATTTGGAGCCGGCCGACGAGCCGTTATGCTCGTGCGGGTCGACGTTCACCTTCGACTCGATCATCTCGTGGTAGAGATCGTTGCCCTCGCGGGTACGCTCGCCCACGCCGGCGAACACGGAATAGCCGCCATGCGCCTTCGCGATATTGTTGATGAGTTCCATGATCAGCACGGTCTTGCCGACGCCGGCGCCGCCGAACAGGCCGATCTTGCCGCCCTTGGAATAGGGCGCCAGCAGGTCCACCACCTTGATGCCGGTGACGAGGATCTCGGCTTCCGTCGACTGGTCGGCATAGGAGGGCGCTTCCTGGTGGATGGCGCGCTTCATCTCGCCGACCACCGGGCCGAGCTCGTCCACCGGCTCGCCGATGACGTTCATGATGCGGCCGAGCGTGGCCTCGCCGACCGGCACCATGATGGGGGAGCCGGTATCGGACACCGCGTGACCGCGGACCAGACCCTCGGTCGAATCCATGGCGATGGTGCGCACGGTGTTCTCACCAAGATGCTGGGCGACCTCGAGCACGAGGCGCGACCCGTTATTGGTGGTCTCCAGTGCGTTCAGAATCGCCGGCAGGTGGCCGTCGAACTGCACGTCGACAACAGCGCCGATGACCTGAGTGATGCGTCCGTCCGTGTTCGCCATCTTCATGCGTCCTTTGTCCTTGACCGCGCTGCCCGTCAGAGCGCTTCGGCACCGGAAATGATTTCGATCAGTTCTTTGGTGATCTGGGCCTGACGTGTGCGGTTGTAGACCAGCGTCTGCTTCTTGATCATGTCACCCGCGTTGCGGGTGGCGTTGTCCATCGCGCTCATGCGGGCGCCCTGTTCGGATGCGCCGTTTTCGAGCAGCGCCTTGAAGATCTGCACCGCGAGATTGCGCGGCAGCAGGTCGGCAAGGATTTCCGCCCCTTCGGGCTCGTATTCATACACCGCCGCGGCGCCGGACGCGGGGGCCTTCGCCTCCGGGAAGGTGGCGGGGATCAGCTGCTGCGCGGTCGGCACTTGCGAGATCACCGAATGGAAGCGGCTGAAGAACTGCGTGGCGACATCGAATTCGCCGGCGGCGAGCATCGACGAGATCTTCTCGGCGATGGCCTGCGCGTCGGCGAAGGTCACGCCCTTGTTGGCGCGCAGTTCGACCACTTCGACGATCTGCCGCTCGAACTGGCGGCGCAGCGCCTCGTGGCCCTTGCGGCCGACGCAGAAGATCTTGACCGTCTTGCCCTGGCCCTGCAGCGCAAGGGCGCGCTCGCGGGTGAGGCGGACGATCGAGGAATTGAAGGCGCCGCACAGGCCGCGCTCGGCGGTCAGCACGATCAGCAGATGCGTCTGGTCCTTGCCGGTGCCGGTGAGCAGCAGCGGCGCCTCCGGGCCGCCGGCGACCGCGCTGGCAATGTTGCCGAGCACGCTCTCCAGCCGGTCCGCGTAGGGCCGCGCCGCTTCCGCCGCCATCTGGGCGCGGCGAAGCTTGGCGGCGGCGACCATCTGCATCGCCTTGGTGATCTTCTGCGTCGCCTTCACCGAAGCGATGCGATTGCGCAGATCCTTAAGGCTGGCCATGTGCCCCGATGCTCCGCTAATGCGCTCAGGCGAACGTCTTCGCGAAGGCGTCGAGCGCCTTGACGAGCTTTTCGGTCGTGTCCTTCGACAGTTCCTTCGACGTGCGGATCGTGTCGAGGATGTCCTGGTGCTTGGCGCGCAGGAACAGCAGCAGGCCATCCTCGAACGCCCGGACCTTGGAGACCGGCAGCGTGTCCAGATAGCCGTTGGTGCCGGCGTAGATCACCACCACCTGCTCCTCGACCTTCAGCGGCGCAAACTGCGACTGCTTGAGAAGCTCGGTGAGGCGGGCGCCGCGGTTCAGCAGCTTCTGCGTCGAGGCGTCGAGATCCGAGCCGAACTGGGCGAAGGCGGCCAGCTCGCGATACTGGGCGAGCTCGCCCTTGATCTTGCCGGCAACCTGCTTCATCGCCTTGATCTGCGCCGACGAGCCGACGCGCGACACCGAGAGGCCGACATTCACCGCCGGGCGGATGCCCTGGAAGAACAGGTCGGACTCGAGGAAGATCTGGCCGTCGGTGATCGAGATCACGTTGGTCGGGATATAGGCCGACACGTCGTTGGCCTGGGTCTCGATGACCGGAAGCGCGGTCAGCGAACCGGCGCCGTTCTCGTCATTGAGCTTGGCGGCGCGCTCGAGCAGGCGCGAGTGGAGATAGAACACGTCGCCCGGATAGGCCTCGCGGCCCGGCGGGCGGCGCAGCAGCAGCGACATCTGGCGATAGGCGACGGCCTGCTTGGACAGATCGTCATGAATGATGAGCGCGTGCAGGCCGTTGTCGCGGAAGAACTCGCCCATCGCGGTGCCGGAGAACGGCGCCAGGAACTGCATCGGGGCGGCGTCCGAGGCGGTGGCGGCGACGACGATGGAATATTCCAGCGCGCCCTGCTCCTCCAGCACCTTCACGAACTGCGCGACCGTGGAGCGCTTCTGGCCGATCGCGACATAGACGCAATACAGCTTGGCCTTCTCGTCCGTGCCCTGGTTGATGGGCTTCTGGTTGAGAATGGCGTCGAGCGCGACGGCGGTCTTGCCGGTCTGGCGATCGCCGATGATCAGCTCGCGCTGGCCGCGGCCGATCGGGATCAGGGCGTCGATCGCCTTGAGGCCGGTCTGCATCGGCTCATGCACCGACTTGCGCGGGATGATGCCCGGCGCCTTCACGTCGACGCGGCGACGCTCGGTGTACTCGATCGGGCCCTTGCCGTCGATCGGGTTGCCCAGGGCGTCGACGACGCGGCCGAGCAGGCCGCGGCCGACCGGCACGTCGACGATGGCGCCGGTCCGCTTGACGGTCTGGCCTTCCTTGATCTCGCGGTCGGAGCCGAAGATCACGACGCCGACATTGTCGATTTCGAGGTTCAGCGCCATGCCGCGCGTGCCATTCTCGAACTCGACCATTTCGCCCGCCTGGACGTTGTCGAGCCCGTAGACGCGGGCAATGCCGTCACCGACGGAGAGAACCTGGCCGACCTCGGAAACCTCGGCTTCCTGGCCGAAGTTCTTGATCTGCTCCTTGAGGATCGCGGAAATTTCAGCGGCGCGGATATCCATATCAGCGAACCTCTTTCATCGCAGTTCGGATCGAATTGAGCTTGGTCTTGAGCGAGGCATCGACGAGCTTGCTGCCGACCTTGACCTTGAGGCCGCCGAGCAGCGAGGGGTCGACCTCGATGGCGAGCTGAACGTTCTTGCCGGTCAGCGTGTCGAGCGTTTCCTTCAGGGTCGCGGCATGCGCGTCCGAGAGCGGCTGCGCGACCGTGACTTCCGCCACGACCTCGCCCTTCTCAGCGGCGGCCAGGGCCTCGAAGCCGCGGATGATCGCCTCGACGGTGAACAGGCGGCGGTTGGCGGCCACGGTCTTGAAGAAGTTGCCGGCCAGACCGCCGATGCCGACCTTGTCCAGGATGGCGGCGATGGCCTTTTCCTGCTCCTCGGACGAGAAGACCGGGCTGCGCACGAGGCGCTTGAGGTCGTCGCTCTCGGCGAGCAGGGCGCCAAACCTGTCGAGGTCGGCCTTTACCGCATCGATGACACCCGCGTCACGCGCGAGCTCGAACAGAGCCTTCGCGTAGCGTCCTGCCACTCCGGATACGTATGTCTCGGCCACAGTGCCTCTCTCGGGGCTTGTCCGGAACGATACCGACCGCAGGGGTCTGATTCGGTTCCGGAATGGAAGGGTTCAAACGCAAGGCGGGATATGGAGTTTTTTCCACCCGCCCATGGAGTCGGCGGGTTCCCTAACACGGCTCTTGGCACGCTGCAACACAACGGCGTGAGGGATCGGCCGGGGCAAATGACGTAGCGGCCCCGGAACGGCCGACATCGGCGAGGACGCCACGGCCGCAAGGCTTTGCGCGGGCTGCGGCGCATTGCTGCACCGGGCCGGTGACGCAGCGACGCGCCGGGAGGTTGCGGGGTGGGCGCGCGCCCTGCGCGGGCATGTCGCGCCGCGTTGTCCTGCTGGCATGCCAGCACTCCTCATTCGCGCGTCGCCCTCAGCGCGGCGGCGGCGGCGATCGGCCCCAGCACCAGTGCCGCCAGCGACAGGCCGGCGAGGATGCGGAACGGCGTGTCGAACGGCACCGTGCCGCCGAGCGCCGTGCCCGTGGCCGCGACGCCGAAGATCAGCACCGGGATGGTGAGCGGCATGACCAGCACGGCGACCAGCAGCCCGCCGCGGCGGAACGCGCTGGCAAAGGCGGCGCCGATCAGCCCGAGGAAGGTGATGGCCGGTGTTCCCACCAGCAGCGTCAGGGTGAGCGCGCCGATCGAGGCCGGCTGGAGATTGAGCAGCAGCGAGAGCACCGGCGCCGCCACGACCAAAGGCAGTCCGGTGGCGATCCAGTGCGCCAGCCCCTTGGCGGCGGCGATCAGTTCCAGCGGCAGCGCGACCATGGAGAGCACGTCGAGCGCGCCGTCCTCGGCATCGGCCGCGAACAGCCGGTCGAGCCCGATGAGCGAGGCGAGCAATGCGCCGATCCACAGGATGGCCGGGCCGATGCGGGCGAGCAGGGCGAGGTCCGGGCCGATGGCGAAGGGCGTCACCACCACCACGGCGAGGAAGAACACCACGCCGAGTCCCGCCCCGCCGCCGGCGCGGATGGCAAGCGCGAGGTCGCGCGAGAGCAGGGCGAGGAAGGCACGGGTCATCGCGCTCCCCTCACGCGGCTACCGGCCGCACCGGCCGAAAGCGGTCGAGATCGAGCGTCTCGCCGGGGCCGAAATCGAGCGGCGCATGGGTGGCGGCGACAATCATGCCGCCCTGTGCGACATGCGCGCGGGCCAGCGCCCCGAATCGCGCCTGGGCCGACACGTCGAGTGCCGTGGTCGGCTCGTCGAGCAGCCAGAGCGGACGGGCGCTGACCAGCAGGCGCGCCAGGGCGAGCCGGCGCTTCTGGCCGGCGGAGAGCACGGCGACCGGCAGCCCGCCGAGGCCTCCCAAGCCCACTTCCTCCAGCGCGTCCGCCACGGACAGCGCGGGGCGGCCGAGCACGGCGCGCCAGAAGGCGAGGTTTTCCTGCGCCGTGAGGGCCGCCTTGTGGGCATCGAGATGGCCGAGATAATGCGCGTTCTCGGCGAAATCGTCGGGTTCGGCGACGCCTTCCAGCCGCACCCGGCCGGCGCTCGGCCGGGAGAGGCCCGCCAAAAGTCTCAGGAGCGAGGATTTGCCGGTGCCGTTCGGCCCGGTGACGATGAGCACGCGGCCGGCCTCCAGCGCGAAATCAAGGCGTTCGAACAGCTGGCGCGCGCCGCGCCGGCAGCCGAGCCGCTCCGCCACGAGCCGCATCTGCAGTCCCCCTTCCACTCCGGACGCCATCGCGACGCACAAATTTTCGATGCGCCGCGTGAGCCCACTAGGATCGGTGTTTGAAATGGCTCTATATAGAAAACTGAACGATGCGTCCTCGCCGCGGCGCAAGGTCGCGCGAGCTATAGCCCGCAAGGCCAGCTCCCTCCAAGGCCCACGCATCCGTGCCACCTACCAGCGGGGATCAGTCTGCCGTGACGTCGCTCGACAGCTTCAAAAGCCGGAAAAGTCTCACCGTCGGAAACAAGACCTACGTCTATTACAGCCTGCCGGACGCCGAAAGGAACGGTCTGGACGGCGTTTCCGCGCTTCCCTTCTCCATGAAGGTGCTGCTGGAGAACCTGCTGCGCTTCGAGGACGGGCGCTCCGTCACGAAGAACGACATCATCTCCGTCAAGGACTGGCTGGTCAGCCGCGGCAAGGATGAGCGCGAGATCGCCTATCGCCCCTCGCGCGTGCTGATGCAGGATTTCACCGGCGTGCCGGCCGTGGTCGACCTCGCCGCCATGCGCGACGCCATGGTCAATCTCGGCGGCGATCCCAAGCGGATCAACCCGCTGGTGCCGGTCGACCTCGTCATCGACCATTCGGTGATCGTCAACTTCTTCGGCAACGCGGCCGCCTTCGGCAAGAATGTCGAGGAAGAGTACAAGCAGAACCAGGAGCGCTACCGCTTCCTGAAATGGGGCCAGTCGGCCTTCGACAATTTCCGCGTGGTGCCGCCGGGCACCGGCATCTGCCACCAGGTGAACCTCGAATATCTCGCGCAGACCGTGTGGACCAAGGATGAGGACGGCGTCACCGTCGCCTATCCCGACACCTGCGTCGGCACCGATTCGCACACCACCATGGTGAACGGCCTCGGCGTGCTGGGCTGGGGCGTGGGCGGCATCGAGGCGGAGGCGGCCATGCTCGGCCAGCCGGTCTCCATGCTCATTCCCGAGGTGATCGGCTTCAAGCTCTCCGGCAAGCTGACCGAGGGCATCACCGCCACCGACCTCGTGCTCACCGTCACGCAGATGCTGCGCAAGAAGGGCGTTGTCGGCAAGTTCGTCGAGTTCTTCGGCCCGGGCCTCACGCACCTCTCGCTGGCCGACCGCGCCACCATCGGCAACATGGCGCCGGAATATGGCGCGACCTGCGGCTTCTTCCCGGTCGACAGCGAGACCATCGCCTATCTCGACGAGACCGGCCGCACGGACGAGCGCATCGCGCTGGTGGAGGCCTATTCCAAGGCGCAGGGCATGTGGCGCCATGAGGGCACCGCCGACCCGGTATTCACCGATGTGCTGGAACTCGATCTCACCAGCGTGCTGCCCTCGCTGGCCGGCCCCAAGCGCCCGCAGGACCGCGTGCTGCTCTCGGGCACCAAGGAAGGCTTCCGCGCCGCGCTGGAAGGCGAGTTCAAGAAGCCGGGCGAAGCCGGCAAGCGCGTTCCGGTGGAAGGCACCGACTACACGCTCGGCCATGGCGATGTGACGATCGCCGCCATCACCTCCTGCACCAACACCTCGAATCCGAGCGTGCTGATCGCCGCCGGCCTGCTGGCCCGCAACGCGGTGGCCAAGGGGCTGACCTCGAAGCCGTGGGTGAAGACCTCGCTGGCGCCCGGTTCGCAGGTGGTCGAAGGCTATCTGAACGCGGCGGGTCTCCAGAAGGATCTCGACGCGCTGGGCTTCAACCTGGTCGGCTTCGGCTGCACCACCTGCATCGGCAATTCGGGCCCGCTGCCCGAGCCGATCTCGGAAGCCATCAACAAGAACGACCTCGTGGCCGGCGCCGTCATCTCCGGCAACCGCAATTTCGAAGGCCGCGTGAACCCGGACGTGAAGGCGAACTATCTCGCCTCGCCCCCGCTCGTGGTGGCCTACGCCATTGCCGGCTCGCTGCAGGTGGACCTCACCACCGAGCCGCTCGGCACGGGCGCGGATGGCCAGCCGGTGTTCCTCAAGGACATCTGGCCGACCAACCAGGAGATCGCGACCTTCATCCGCGAGAACGTCACCAAGAAGATGTTCCAGGAGAAATATTCCGACGTCTTCAAGGGCGACGAGAACTGGCAGAAGATCGCCATCCCGCTCGGCGAGACCTATGCCTGGGACGACCGCTCCACCTATGTGCAGAACCCGCCCTATTTCGAGGGCATGAAGATGGAACCGGAGCCGATGACCGACATCATCGACGCCCGGGTCATGGGCCTGTTCCTCGACTCCATCACCACCGACCACATCTCGCCGGCCGGCTCGATCAAGGAAGCCAGCCCGGCGGGCCATTACCTGCGCGACCATCAGGTCCGCCCGGCCGACTTCAACCAGTTCGGCACGCGGCGCGGCAACCATCAGGTGATGATGCGCGGCACCTTCGCCAATATCCGCATCAAGAACCAGATGCTGGGCGGCAAGGAAGGCGGCTTCACCAAGCACTGGCCGGATGGCACCGAGATGCCGATCTACGACGCCGCCATGCTCTACAAGCAGGAGGGCGTGCCCACGGTCGTCTTCGCCGGCAAGGAATACGGCACCGGCTCCTCGCGCGACTGGGCGGCCAAGGGCACCAAGCTGCTCGGCATCCGCGCCGTCATTGCCCAGAGCTTCGAGCGCATCCACCGCTCGAACCTGGTCGGCATGGGCATCGTGCCGCTGGTGTTCCAGAACGAGGACTCGTGGCAGTCGCTCGGCATCAAGGGCGACGAGATCGTCACGCTGAAGGGCATCGAGGGCGACCTGAAGCCGCGCCAGACGCTGGTCGCCGAGGTGGAATTCAGCGACGGCACGGTGAAGCACGTGCCGCTCACCTGCCGCATCGATACGCTGGACGAGCTGGATTATTTCCGCAACGGCGGCATTCTCGCCTACGTGCTGCGCAACCTCGCGGCCTGACCCCAACCGAACGGGCCGGCGCGCGGGATGACCCCGCCCGCCGGCCCTGTCGTGTCGGCGCCGCATCACCCTTCCGTGCGGCGGCGACACCCGAATGTGACTGGTACGCCCGCGCCCGCCGTCCTATTGCCTAGCCGCCGGCCTCCGAGCCCGCGCTAACGGACGATCCGCACGAATGCTCGCGTCATCCCCTGCCACGCCCCCAACCCTGCCCGCGCTTCCGCGCGCCGCACGGATTGACGGGACGGGGCCGGGCCGGGCATTGCGCGCCCTTTTCGCCCTCGCCGGGGCGGGTCTCGCGGGCATGCTCGCGCTGCAGGGTCCCGCCGCGGCGGAGGAGGCCGGGGTGAAGCCGGTGCCCTCGCCACGGGCGGTGATCGAGTTGTTCACCAGCCAGGGCTGTTCGTCCTGCCCGCCGGCGGACCGGCTGGTGGGAGAACTGGGCCAGCAGCCGGACGTGATGACGCTGACGCTGGCGGTCGATTACTGGGATTATCTCGGCTGGAAGGACACGCTGGCCAAGCACGGCCATTCGCTGCGCCAGAAAGCCTATGCCAAGCTGCGCGGCGACGGGCAGATGTTCACGCCGCAGGCGGTGGTGAATGGCAGCTTCATGACGGTGGGTTCCGACCGCGCCGCGCTGGAGCGGGCGATTGCCGGTGACCAGCGGCTTCCGGTGCCGGTGGAGATCGACACGCGCGACGGGCGCGTCACCGTTCGCGTGGGCGCCAGCCCGCCCGGCACCGGGTCGGGCGAAGTGTGGCTCTGCCCCGTGGCCAGTTCCATGACGGTCGATATCGGCCGTGGCGAGAACGAGGGCAGCAAGATCACCTACCACAATGTGGTGCGCGGCTGGACCAAGCTCGGCGACTGGACCGGCGGCGAGGCACGCTTCGACACCGTGCTGCGCCCGCAGCCGGGGTTCAACGCCGATGCCGTCGCGGTGCTGGTGCAGTCGGGCAATGCCAGCGAGCCGGGCCGCATTGTCGGCGCCGCGCTGCAGCCGCTGCGCTGATCGCGCCGGAAGCACGGGACGGCATTTCCCCACCGATTTTCGCGTCCCGTAAATTTTCGCACCCCGCAGATTCTCGCGCCCCGCAAGGCGTCGCCCGGACGGGTGCGGCGGCTGCCGGATCCCCGGTGCACATCGCTGCCATTTCCCGGCAAAGAAAAAGGGCCGGCGTAACAGCCGACCCTCAAGGGTAATTTGGGGATTGAACCTAGATCATAGCGCCAGGCCGGCCCGCATGACGCCGCGGGGGGCTGGGGGGCTGGGAAACCGATGCGCTCTGCGAACCGGCCCGACGCTATGACGTGAAGATGCTGTGGCCGCTGGGCAACGCAACGGCCAAAATCGGGCAAGCATGTGTTTTCGGTTGACGAGGGCGTGAACGGCGCGGCGCGCATCGCGCAGCGGCACGTGCCGGGCGGGCGATCCCGCAGCGGGCGCCAGAAAGGCGCTTGATGCCGGCCGCGCGCGGGAGGATCATGACGCTTCCATGACCCCCCAATCCGTAACCCCGAACCCAAGTTTCAGGTCTCAACCAGCATGATCCAAGCGGGAGGACGCGCGTGGCGGAAACCGATCCCATAGTCCTGCCGGTCGGCTCGCGCGTCGGTCCCGTCACCTTCGACCGACGCGAACTCGACCGGATCCTCGATCTCTACGGGCGCATGGTGGCGCTGGGCGAATGGCGCGACTACGCCATCGACTTCACCCGGGATCGCGCCGTCTTCTCCATCTTCCGCCGCGCGGCGGAGGTTCCGATCTACCGGATCGAGAAGGACCCCCGGCTGGCGCGCCGGCAGGGCGCCTACACGGTGGTGTCGCAGACCGGCCTCATCCTCAAGCGCGGCCATGAGCTTGCGCGCGTGCTCGCGGTGTTGGAAAAGCCGCTGCGCGCGGTCAACTGACCGGCCGCCCCGATCCGCTGGAGACCGACATGCGCAGCCTGACCGTCGCCGCCACCCAGATGCGGTGCGACTGGGACATTCCCGGCAATCTGGACCGCGCCGAGGCGCTGGTGAGGGCGGCGGCCGCGCGCGGCGCCGGCCTCATCCTGCTGCAGGAACTGTTCGAGACCCCCTATTTCTGCCAGGACCAGCGGCACGAATTTCTCGAACTGGCCGCGCCGTTCGAGGGCAACCGGCTGATCGCCCGCTTCGCCGCGCTGGCCCGCGAACTCGGCGTGGTGCTGCCCGTCAGCTTCTTCGAGCGCGCGGGGCCGGCGGCGTTCAACTCGATCGCCATCATCGACGCCGATGGCGAGGTGCTCGGCCTCTACCGCAAGAGCCATATTCCCGATGGACCCGGCTATACCGAGAAGTTCTACTTCTCCCCCGGCGACACCGGCTTTCGCGTGTGGGACACGGCGGTCGGGCGCATCGGCGTGGGCATCTGCTGGGACCAGTGGTTTCCCGAATGCGCGCGCACCATGGCGCTGCTGGGTGCCGAGGTGCTGCTCTATCCCACCGCCATCGGCTCCGAGCCGCACGATCCCGCGCTCGATTCCGCCGGCCACTGGCAGCGCGTGATGCAGGGCCATGCCGGGGCGAACCTCATGCCGCTGATCGCCTCCAACCGCATCGGCACCGAGCCGGGCCGCACCGGCACCGCCATCACCTTCTACGGCTCCTCCTTCATTGCCGGGCCGACCGGCGAGAAGGTCGACGAGGCGGGGCGCGACGAGGAGGGTGTGCTCACCGCCACTTTCGATCTCGACGCCATCGCCCACCAGCGTCGCAGCTGGGGGCTGTTCCGTGACCGGCGGCCCGACCTGTACGGCCCGCTGCTTTCCCTCGACGGCCGCGCGCCGACCCGTCCTCTCCGCTGAAAGCTGCGCTGAAAGTCGATCATGGCCCCGACGCTGACGAGCCTGCCCGCCGCTGACGGCTTCCGCATGCCGGCCGAATGGGAGCCGCATGCCGGCACCTGGATGATCTGGCCGGAGCGGCCGGACAATTGGCGCGAGGGCGCGGTGCCGGCGCAGGAGGCGTTCGCCCGGGTGGCGGCGGCGATCGCCCGTTTCGAGCCGCTGACCATGCTGGTCTCCGCCCGGCAATGGCGCAACGCCCGCGCGATGCTGCCACCCGCCGTGCGCCTCGTCGAGGCGGCGTCCGATGATTCCTGGTGCCGCGACAGCGGCGCCAGCTTCCTCACCGATGCGGGGGGGCGGCTGCGCGGCGTCGACTGGGGCTTCAATGCCTGGGGCGGACTCTATACGCCCTTCGATCAGGACCAGCTGATCGCCGCCAAGATGCTGGAGGTGGAGCGCGCGCCGCGCTACGCCGCCCCGCTGGTGCTGGAGGGCGGCTCGATCCATGTCGATGGCGAGGGCACGGTGCTCACGACGGAGGAATGCCTGCTCAACCCCAATCGCAATCCGGGCCTGTCGCGCGCGGATATCGAGCGGCATCTGAAGGACTATCTCAACGTCTCGACGGTGATCTGGCTGGGCGCGGGCCTGGTCGACGACGAGACATCCGGCCATATCGACAATCTCGCCTGCTTCGTGCGGCCCGGCGTGGTGGCGCTCACCTGGTGCGAGGATCCGCTCGATCCGCAATACCCGATCTCGCGCGACGCTTTCGAGCGCCTCTCCGTGGCGCGCGATGCGCGCGGGCGGGCGCTCGACATCGTCAAGCTGCCGCTGCCGGGCCCGCTGTTCCGCAGTGCGGCGGAGGCCATCGACATCGGTTCGCTGGCGGGTTCGATGTCGCGCGGATTTGGCGAGCGGCTGGGCGCCTCCTACGCCAATTTCTACATCGGCAACGGGTTCATCCTGATGCCGCTGCTGGATCCCCGGCACGACGAGGCGGCGCGCGACATCCTCGCCCGGCTGTTCCCGACGCGGGAAATTGTCGGCGTGCCCACACACGAGATCATTCTGGGCGGTGGAAACATCCACTGCATCACCCAGCAGCAGCCGGTGGGCGTGCCGGGCTGAGGGCCGTCAGCCTTTCAGCAGCCCGAGGCGGATCAGGCTCTCGGCGCTGGCGAGGATGGCTTCCGGTGCGGTGCGGGGCGTCCAGCCCAATTGCCGGCGGGCCTTGGCGCTGCTGGCATTGCGGATGATGCCGAGTTGCGGCACCGCCGCGCGGGCCATCGGCATGGCCAACGCGGCGAGGCGCACCAGCGGGTCCGGCAGTTCGAATCGCGGTACCCGCGCGGCCTCGTGGCCGAGATGGGCGCGCAGGCATTGCGCCACCTGCTGCATCGACAGGCAATCGCCGGCCGTGGCGAGGAAGCGCTCGCCCGCGGCCGCCGGATCGGTCATCGCCTTCAGGTGCAGCTCGGCGACATCGCGGACATCGACGACGCCGAAATAAAGCCGCGGACAGGCCGGGATCGCCCCGTCGAGCATCGCCTTGACGAGGGAGACCGAGGTGGAAAGGTCCGCTCCCAGCGCCGGGCCGAACACCCCGACAGGGTTCACGACGACCAGTTCCATGGCCCCGCCGGCATGGGCGATGAAATCCCACGCGGCGCGCTCCGCCAGCGTCTTCGATTTCATGTAGGGCTGGACGTCGCGGCCATCCGGGTTGGTCCAGTCCCGCTCGTCGAAATAGGTCTTCCGCCGGTCCTGCCCATAGCCGATGGCGGCGAAGGAGGAGGTGACGACCACCCGGCGCACCCCGGCGTCGCGCGCCGCCCGCAGCACGCGGAGCGTGCCATCGACGGCGGGACGGATCAGATCGTCCGGGTTGGCCGGCACGCCGGCGGGGAAGGGCGAGGCGACATGCAGCACATGATCCATGCCGGCGCTCGCCTCCGCCCAGCCGGCATCGCGCTCCAGATCGGCGATGGCAAATGTCAGCCGGTCGCCCGGCTCGGTTCCTGCCGCGGCGAGAACGGCGCGCAGCGTTCCCGCCCGCGCGCGATCGCGCAGGCTGGCGCGCACCGTGTGGCCGGCGGCGAGCAGCGCCCGGATGACATGGGAGGCGATGAAACCCGCCCCGCCCGTGACCAGCACCCGTGCCATCGGCCTTCCCCTGATCCGCGACGCGCGTGCGGCGGCGCCGCACCGGAAGGTGGGCATGGCGAGGGCGCGCGGCAAGTCACGATGCGGCAAGTCACGATGCGCAAGTCACGATGCGCAAGTCACGACACGCAAGTCACGGTGGAGCAGTTCACGGCGCGAACTGACGGCGCGACCTCGGGGCGTGACCTCGGGGCGTGACCTCGAGGCGCGAACTCGGGGCGAAGGGCGTGCGGCGCGGGCCGTCATCGCTTCGTCATGGATCCGTCGTAGGCGCGGACCGTGCCCGGCGGAAGATGGCCGGCCGGGCCGCGCAAGGATGAGCCCGTGCCGCGACTGACGGCAAACCGCCTCACCAAGAGCTTCGCCGGCGCGACGGCGGTCGATGCGGTGAGCTTTTCCATTCCCGACGGCGCCTTTCTCGCGCTGCTCGGTCCCTCCGGCTGCGGCAAGACCACGCTGCTGCGCATGATTGCCGGTCTGGAGGTGCCCGACGGGGGCACGCTCGCCTTCGATGGGACGATCGTTGCCGGGCCCGGCGTGCTGCTGCCGCCGGAGGCGCGCCGGCTGGGCATGGTGTTCCAGTCCTACGCGCTGTGGCCGAACATGAGCGTGCGCGGCAATATCGAATTCGGCCTGAAAGTGCAGAAGCTCTCCGCCGAGGCGCGCCGCCGCCGCATCGCCGAGGTGCTGGAGGTGGTGGGGCTGACCGGGCTGGAGGCCCGCCGGCCGCATGAGCTTTCCGGCGGCCAGCGCCAGCGGGTGGCGCTGGCCCGCTCGCTCGCCATGCGTCCCGGCCTCATCCTGCTGGACGAGCCGCTGGCCAATCTCGACGCGCATCTGCGCGAGACGATGCTCGCCGAGTTTCGCCGAATCCATTCCGCCAGCGGGGCAACCTTCGTCTTTGTCACCCATGACCAGGAGGAGGCGATGGCGGTCGCCACCCATGTGGCGGTGATGAGCCGGGGCCGGCTGGAGCAGGTGGGCACGCCGGAAGAGCTTTACCGGCGCCCGGCAAGCGAGATGGTGGCGCGATTCATCGGCCGCGGCCGGACCCTGCCGGTGGAGGTGCTGGCCTCGGGCGAGGGGCGCTGCCGCGTCAGCCTGGCCGGCACGGTGCTCGCCCTTGAGGGAAGCGCGCCGGTGGGCCCCGGCTGGCTGTGCTTCCACGCCTCGGATCTTGCCGCGAGGGGCGAGGGCGGGCAGCTGCGCGGGCGCGTGCTCAACCAGATCTTCCAGCACGGCGCCTTCATGACCCAGCTCGTGCCGATCGGCATCGATGTGGAGACGATCAGCCTCGCCTTGCCGGAAAGAGTGGCGCCCGGCGCGCTGGTCGAGATCGCTCTGCGCGGGGGCTGGGTCATCGCGCGCGATGCCGCGCCCTCCAGCGGCCTTGCCGCGCGCTACCTGCATGCCTGAAGGGCCGACGCCCGGGCCTGTCATCAGCGCGTCACGCAAGGGTAGTCGATGCGCGGGGGTAGTCGATGCGCAGCGTCGTCGATCCCCGGCGGTGTTTCCGGCAACGCCTGGGGTTGGAAATGCCCGGCCCTGTCGTTCCTGCACGTCCCGTACATGAGGCCAGCGATCCGATGTCCGTCTTCCCCGCCCGCTTCGTCCGCTCCCTGCTCACGGCCGCGCTTCTCGGCGGAGCCGCCATCTCCGGCGCTGCCGCCCCGGCGACCGCCGAGACCATCACCGTCTACACCTCGCAGCCGCAGGACCAGATGGCGGCGGTGATCAAGGCGTTCAACCAGGACCATCCCGACATCAAGGTCGAGCTGTTCCGCTCCGGCACCACCGAGGTGATGGCCAAGCTGCAGGCCGAACAGGCCGCCGGCAAGAGCCCGGCTGATGTGGTGCTGATCGCCGACACCGTAGCCATGACGCAGCTGAAGAAGGACGGCCGGCTGCTTCCGCTCACCGACATTCCCACGACCGGCATCGCCCCGGCCGTGATCGACCCGGACAGGACCTATATCGGCACCAAGCTGATCACCACGGGCATCGTCTACAACACCAAGCTGGTGACGACCCCGCCGACCTCCTGGGCCGACCTGCTGGCGCCCGAGGTGGCGAAAAGCCTCATCATGCCGAGCCCGCTCTATTCCGGCGCGGCGGTTATCCATGTGGGCACGATGGTGCAGCAGCCCGCCTTTGGCTGGTCCTATTTCAAGACCCTGGCCGAGCGCGGCGCCGTGGCCGGCCAGGGCAATGGCACGGTGATCGAGGCGGTGGCGCGCGGCGAGAAGGCCTATGGCATCATCATCGAATACATGGCGCTGAACGCGCGGGCGAAGGGCTCGCCGGTCGATTTCGTGTTCCCGCGGGAAGGCGTGAGCATCATCACCCAGCCCGTGGCGGTGCTGAAGGATTCGGACGCGCCGGAGGCCGCGAGGACCTTCGTGCGCTGGCAGCTCTCCCGGTCCGCGCAGCAGCAGGGCGCGGCGCAGGGCTATTTCCCGGTTCTGGAGGGCGTGGCCCCGCCGGCCGGCTATCCCGACCCGGCGACGCTCAAGGTGCTGCCGGCCGACAGCGCCGCCATGCTGAAGGACGACAAGACGAACAAGGAGACCTTCGCCGACCTGTTCGGCGGCTGAGGCCATTGCAGGGGAAACCGGCGTGGCATTGGCGGCGACCGGCGGCGGCCTGGGAGGCAGCCTGGGAGGCGGAGTGCGGGGCGGCGAGCGCGTGCTGGTCGGCCTCACCGCCGCCTATGTGCTGTTCACCACCTTCTGGCCGCTGGCGGAACTGTTTTCCGCCGCGCTGGCGCCGGGCGAGGACGGCACCGTTCTCGGCGTGATGCGCGCGACGCTGGCGAGCCGCGCCACCGGCCGGGCCTTGTGGGGCTCGCTCGCCACGTCCGGCCTCTCGGTGCTCATTTCAGCCGGGCTCGGCATCGCGCTCGCCTTCGCGGTGAGCCTGTTCCGGCTGCGCAGCCGGGCGATCCTCACCTTTCTCATCCTGATGCCGCTGATCGTGCCGTCGCAGACCATGGCGCTGGCATGGATCGAACTGTTCGGCGCCGGCTCGCCGCTGCTCGCCCCGCTGGGTCTCGCCCCGGCGGCCGGGACGACCAATCCGCTCTACTCGGCCGGCGGCATCGCGCTGGTCATGGGTGTCGAGCACATGCCGCTGGTATTCATCGCCACCCGGGCGGCCCTGCGGACGCTGCCGGCCGATCTCATCGAGGCGGCGCGCATTCTCGGCATCCCCCCGCGCCGCATCGGCGCCGGCATCATCCTGCCGGTCATCCTGCCCTCGGCGGTGGCGGGCGGGCTGCTCGCCTTCACCGCGGCGATCGGCAATTTCGGCGTGCCGGCGCTGCTCGGCATACCGGGGCGGGTTTCGGTGCTCACCACGCTGATCTACCAGCGGCTCAACGGCTTCGGCCCGGCGGCGGCCGGACAGGTGGCGGTGCTCGCCATGCTGATGACGGCCATCGCGGCCGGCGCGCTCATCCTGCGCGGGCTGGTACTGGCGCGGCTCGCCGTGCCGCTGCCGGCCGGCCGGCCATTCGAGCCGAGCCGCCGGGCGCCGCTGGTGGAGGCCGTCCTCTGGCTCGTCGTGCTCGCCATCTCCATCGCCCCGCTCGCGGCCCTCGTGACGACCGCGCTGCTGCCGGCCATCGGCATTCCCTTCGGGCTGGAAATGGTGAGCCTCGATCCGTTCTCGCGCGTGCTCGCCAATGACGCTGTGCGCCGCGCCTTCGCCAATTCGCTGTTCCTCGCGGTCGGCTGCGCGCTGGTGTCGGTCCTCGTCGCGGTGCCCTTCGCCTATCTCGCGCGGCACCACCGCACCCTTCTGGTGCGGGCGATCGACATTGCGGTGGAAGCGCCCTGGGTGGTGCCGGGCACGGTGGTGGCGCTGGGGATGATCCTCGCCTTCCTGCCGCCGCTACCGCTGGTGGGCCTCTCGCTCTACGGCACGATGGCGATCCTGATGGTGGCCTATCTCGCCCGTTTCCTGCCGCTGGTGCTGCGGCCGGTGACGGCGGCGGCGGCGGCGATCGATCCTGCGCTGGATGAGGCCGGCCGCATTGTCGGCGCCGGGCTCCTGCGCCGGCTCGGTGTGCTCTTCCTGCCCGGCGTGCTCCCGGCGGCGGTAGCGGGCGCGATCCTCGTGGTGATGACGGCGGTCAACGAACTCACCCTCTCGGCGCTGCTCTGGTCGTCGGGGCACGAGACCATCGGCGTCATGGTGTTCGCCCTGCAATATGAGGGCAATTCGACCGCGGCGGCCGCGGTGGCGGTACTGTCGGCGGCGATGGTGTTCGCGATCTGCGCGCTCGCCACCCTGCTCGCGCGCTGGCTGCCGCACGGCATGCTGCCCTGGCGCGACTAGGCTCAGGACTCATTGATTACCGAGCCAGAAGATGACGGTAGCGGCGATGCAGATGGCTGAGAAGAAGGTGTGGGCGCAACGATCATAGC
>NZ_JAUSVR010000006.1 GCF_030814815.1 Ancylobacter amanitiformis
CAGAAGCGAACCATCGAAGACACCTGGCGCCATGTCGGCGAACTCGTCCACGCCATCGACCCAACCGAGTGCGCCAACTATCTCAAAAATGCCGGATACGCTTCAATCAAAACATGAAACGCTCTAGGACCAAACCACTCTCGGTAATGCCGTCCACGTCCAACGGGACATGGAACCGAGTATACCCGCCTTCATCAAGGGACGGGCCTGGCAGCGTCCAAGCGACAGAAACAGGAATAAGCTTTGTGGCGTCTATAAGTTGCGGCAGCGACATACCGAACGCTACCGCGAATCCAGCGGTCTAGGCGAGTCCCTTACGTGAAGGGGGGCACTTGTCTCAAGGGGATAATCGCCTAATTTTTTGCTCGATGTGTTCATTGAGGTGACAATAGAGGAATTTTGCAGTCTGCCAGAACCAGAAAATGGGTGATTCCATTTAAATATCTGAAACTAGGAATTGCACCGAATTTTAATAATACTGATAGATTAGAGGATGTCTCGGAAATACTCTCGAAGACAGCCGGCCCGGCCGCAGCCGGAGGCTGAGAGCCGGCGGCGTCAACCAGGATGCGGTCACGATCCCGGATATGGCCTGCGGCCATTCCGGGATGACGGTGATAGAAGAGTTTCCAAGAAGGCTCTTACGCCTGACTGGCGTGTTTGCGCTTTTAATACTGGGAGCTTGGTAGGCGATCTTTACGTGGAAAGGTGGGCAGGACGCCGTCGAGCCCGCCATTCCTGACCGCACAACCCGTATCGCTCGGGACGCCAACCCTCAGCGACCCAAGTCGGAACCCCTACTTCCCGCCGCGCGCGCTGGTGGCGCGGGCCGGCTTGGCCGGGGGGAGCGGGAGGGCGGCGTCGCGGGCGAGGCGGGCTTCACGCAGGCGGGCGGTCTTGGCGTCGCGCCGGACGGTTTCCTGGTTGATCAGGCTGCGCGCGACACGCGCGACCGTCTCGGCCTTGCTCTCGGTCTTGGTGAGGTTGGGCTTGAAGAGATCGTCGTGGGTGGTCTTGGCCATCGTCCTAATCTCCTTCACATGAAAAAGGCCGGGGCTGATCCCGGCCTTCCCTGGAGCCTCGTCGCAATCGGGCGGATGCCCGATTGGCCAAGGCTCTTCATTGCGCGCGCTGGGCAGGATCATCCGGCGCGGATCCGAAGGATCCGGCCGCGATCGTGCCCGGTGGCTCAGCGCTGCGTGCCAGTACATCCGTGGTCACGCAACGCCGGCACGAATCACACGTCCTGAAGTTGGCCGGCCGTCTGCTTGCCGGTGCGGCTGTCGGCTTCGATCTCGTAGGAGATCTTCTGCCCGTCGCGCAATTCGCTCCAGCCTGCCCGCTGAACGGCGGAGATGTGGACGAAAATGTCCGACCCGCCGGCGTCCGGCTGAATGAATCCATAGCCCTTCTGGCCGTTGAACCACTTCACGGTGCCTGTCGTCATGATGAATTCCCTTCACTCGATATAGAAAATCGTTCGGTCACCCGAGGGTGATCGTCACGCCGTCATCGATTTGAGAGGAAGTTCGCCACCGCGCGAAACGCGCAAACAAAGCTCAACGTGCAAGATCGATGTGGATAACTTATAGATTCGCTGGTGATATTGCAACCCTGCAGGAATGTTATTTTTCCGCACACGTCCTCGTGGCGGAAAAGCGATCGGCGAAGACGATGCCCGCTCGCTAGATCAGGTCGCCAGCGCGAAGCACCGTGCCGTATTCGCCATGCATGTTGGCCAGCGACAGCGCGTGCACCTCGTCGGCGCTGCGCCATCGTCCGGCATGGTCGCGGCGCGCGAAGGTGAAGCAGCCGTCCTCGATCAGAATCACCCGGAAGCCGAGATCGGCCGCCATCCGCACCGTCGCCTCGACGGAATTATTGGTGATGACGCCGGCGACCACCAGGGTGCCGATCCCCGCCGCGCGCAGGAGGGGCTCAAGCTCGGTGCCGATGAAGGCGCTGTGCGCCTGCTTGGCGATCACCGCCTCGCCGGGGAGCGGCATGGCTTCCGGCTTGAAGGCGCTGCCGGCGCCACCTGGCGCGTAGGTCGAGGTGGGGTCGGTGGATTCGTGGCGGATGTGGAAGATCGGCCGTCCGGCCTCCCGCCAGACGGCCAGCAGGCGGGCGATGACCGCTTCCGCGCCGGGATTGTTGCGCGGCCCCTGTGCCGCCCAGCGTGGATCGTCGATGGCTGTCTGCAGATCGATGAGGATGAGCGCGGCGTTGGGCGGCAGCATGCGGGCGTCCTCCGGTACGGTCAGCATAAACGAAAACGGCCGGGGCGAACCCCGGCCGTGCTCGTGTCATGATCCGCTGGCGGGCCTGGCGGACTCACGCCTGGCTGGCGGCCTGCGTCTTCAGCGCCGCCTGCGCGGCGGCAAGGCGGGCGATCGGCACGCGGAAGGGCGAGCACGATACATAGTCGAGCCCCACTTCCTCGCAGAACGCGACCGAGGCCGGATCGCCGCCATGCTCGCCGCAAATGCCGAGCTTGATGTCCGGGCGCACCGCGCGGCCGCGCTCGGTGGCGATCTTCACCAGTTCGCCCACGCCATCGACATCGATCGAGACGAACGGGTCGATCTCGAAAATGCCCTTGTTGATGTAGGTGCCCAGGAACGTGCCGGCATCGTCGCGCGAGATGCCGTAGGTGGTCTGGGTCAGGTCGTTGGTGCCGTAGGAGAAGAACTCCGCCGTCTCGGCGATCTCGCCCGCCTTCAGCGCGGCGCGCGGCAGCTCGATCATGGTGCCGACCTGATAGTCCAGCTTGGTGCCGGTCTCGGCCTCCACCTTGGCGGCGGCGGCGTCGATGACCTCCTTCACCAGGTCGAACTCCTTCTTGCCGGTGATGAGCGGCACCATCACCTCCGGTACCACCGGCTTGCCGGTGGTCTTCTGCGCCGCCACCGCCGCTTCGAAGATGGCGCGGGCCTGCATTTCGGCGATTTCGGGGAAGGCGATGGCCAGACGGCAGCCGCGGAAGCCGAGCATCGGGTTGAACTCGTCGAACTCGCGCTTGCGGGCGGCGAGCTTGGCGGCGCTGACGCCGAGGCCTTCCGCCACTTCGGCGATTTCCGCGTCGGTGTGGGGAAGGAATTCGTGCAGCGGCGGGTCGAGCAGGCGGATCGTGACCGGCAGCCCGTCCATGATCTCGAACAGTTCCTGGAAGTCCGAGCGCTGGGCGGTGAGCAGCTTGGCCAGCGCGGTGCGCCGGCCCTTCTCGTCATCGGCCAGGATCATCTCGCGCACGGCGCGGATGCGGTCGCCCTCGAAGAACATGTGCTCGGTGCGCGAGAGGCCGATGCCTTCGGCGCCGAAATCGCGGGCGGTGCGGGCATCCAGCGGGGTCTCCGCATTGGCGCGCACCTTCAGGCGCCGCACGCCGTCGGCCCAGCCCATGAGCGTGCCGAACTCGCCGGAAAGCTCGGGCTGCAGCGTGGGCACCGCGCCGGCGATCACCTGGCCGGTGGCGCCATCGATGGTGAGGATGTCGCCGCGCTTCAGCGTCACGCCGCCGGAGGTGAGCGTGCCGGCGGCATAGTCGACGCGGATGGTGCCGGCGCCGCAGACGCAGGGCTTGCCCATGCCGCGCGCCACGACGGCGGCGTGCGAGGTCATGCCGCCGCGCGTGGTGAGGATGCCCTGCGCCGCGTGCATGCCGTGAATGTCTTCCGGCGAGGTCTCGATGCGCACCAGGATGACCTTGCGGCCCTGTGTCTTGAGCAGTTCCGCGTCATCGGCGGAGAACACGATCTCGCCCGAGGCGGCGCCCGGCGAGGCGGGAAGGCCGGTGCCGATGACCTTCTTGTCGGCCTTGGGGTCGAGCATCGGGTGCAGCAGCTGGTCGAGCGAGGCGGGATCGACGCGGGCGATGGCCTCCTCGCGGGTGATCACGCCGTCATTGGCCAGTTCGACCGCGATGCGCAGCGAGGCCTTGGCGGTGCGCTTGCCCGAGCGGGTCTGCAGCATCCACAATTTGCCGCGCTCGACGGTGAATTCGAGGTCCTGCATGTCGCGATAGTGCTGTTCCAGCACGCCGGCAATGCGCTGGAACTCGGTGAACACCTCCGGCAGCGCCTTCTCCATGGACGGCTTGTCGGAACCGGCCTCGATGCGCGCGACTTCGGTGATGTTCTGCGGCGTGCGGATGCCCGCCACCACGTCCTCGCCCTGGGCGTTGATCAGGAACTCGCCATAGAGCGCGTTCTCGCCGGTGGACGGGTTGCGGGTGAAGGCGACGCCGGTGGCGGAGGTCTCGCCCATATTGCCGAACACCATGGCCTGCACGTTCACCGCCGTACCCCAGCTCTCGGGGATGGCGTGGAGGCGGCGATAGACGATGGCGCGCTGGTTCATCCACGAGCCGAACACGGCGCCGATGGCGCCCCACAGCTGGTCGGCCGGGTCCTGCGGGAACGGGCGGCCCAGCTCGTGCACCACAAGCGCCTTGTAGCGCTTGACGATTTCCTTCCAGTCATCGGCGCTGAGGTCGGTGTCGAGCGTATAGCCCTGGTCGGCCTTGAAGCCGTCCAGCACTTCCTCGAAATGGTGGTGCGGGAAATCGAGCACCACGTTGGAATACATCTGGATGAAGCGGCGGTAGCTGTCATAGGCGAAGCGCGCATCGCCGGAGGAGGCGGCGACCGCCTCGACCGTGGTGTCGTTCAGCCCGAGATTCAGCACCGTGTCCATCATGCCGGGCATGGAGGCGCGGGCGCCGGAGCGCACGGAGACGAGAAGCGGGTTGGCGGGGTCGCCGAAGGTGCGGTCGGCCAGCGCGCCGATATGGGCCAGCGCGGCGTCGACATCGGCCTGCAGTTCGGCCGGATACTTGTTTCCGTTGGCGTAATAATACGTGCAGACCTCGGTCGAGATGGTGAAGCCGGGCGGTACCGGCAGGCCCAGATTCGACATTTCCGCGAGGTTCGCGCCCTTGCCGCCGAGCAGGTTGCGCAGTTCCGCCGCACCTTCCGCCGTGCCGTCGCCGAAGGTGTAGACCCATTTCGTCATGTGGGGAGCCCCGTTGCTTTCAAGCGCGAACGCGCCCTCATCGCCTTGATGGAAATTCAGACGAGATTAAAAATAAAGCACCTACAATGGGTTCGGGCGGAGTGAGACAGTTTTGCCGCTCGTTTTCCCACTGGATGATCTAGCGGTTTGAGGTCCCTCATTCAATCCATCATTTGCAGTGCGGCATGGCTTTGTGCCGCGCACCGGAATGTGACCACATCGATGGATTGTGACCAAACCGGCAATCGGTCAGTTTCGCCGGGCTTGGAAACCACCTCGCGTACAGGGCTCATCATGAATGCTGTTTTGAATCGTCTCGCGCCGCATGTTCTCAGCCTGCTGCGCGTCGCCTCCGCGCTGCTGGTCATGCAGCACGGCACCACCAAGATCCTCGGCTTTCCCGCGACGCAGATGTCGGGGGTCAGCATCTTCACCATGGCGGGCGCGGCCGGCGTCATCGAACTGGTCGGCGGGCTGCTGCTGCTGATCGGGCTGTTCTCGCGCGCGACCGCGTTCATCCTCTCGGGCATGACCGCGGTGGCCTATTTCCTGGTGCACGCGCCGCGCGATTTCTTCCCCATCAACAATGGCGGCGAGCTCGCGGCGCTGTATTGCTTCGTGTTCTTCTATCTCGTCTTTGCCGGCCCCGGCCCGTGGAGCGTCGACGCGCTGCGCGGCGGCGAGAAGGCCTGACCGCTCCCGCGATGAGACAAGCCGATGCCTGGGTTCGCCCCGGGCATCGGCCCTATTCCGTGCGGGCAGGATCAGAACGGCAGCTTGAAGCCGTGGCCGAGCAGGCCGGTGACGCCGATGAAGATGAGATAGATCGCCACGATGAAGTTGAGCAGGCGCGGCATCACCAGAATGAGGATGCCGGCGATCAGCGCGACGAGCGGCTGGATGGCGACGATGTTGATTTCCATGAGAGTCTCCCCGGGGTGGTAACGACATAAGCCGCCCCGGCGCGGATGGTTCCGTGCCGGACGGGCCTGTCGCGCCACCCAACGGGTGCAGGATACCGCCCGCCCCGGCCGCCGGCGAGGGGCTCAGCCCTCGATGCGATCGAAATCGGCGATGGCGCGGGTAATCGCGCGGATATCGGCCAGCAGGCGCAGCCGGTTCTGGCGCAGGGCCGGGTCTTCGGCGTTCACCGTCACCTTGTCGAAAAAGGCATCGACCGGCCCACGCAAGCTGGCGATCAACGCCATGGCGGCCTCGAAATCCTCGCGGTCCAGCGCCTGCTTGATCTGCGGGCCGAGCGCGGCGATGGCCTCGCCCAGCGCCCGCTCCTCCGGCTCGTGCAGCAGCACCATGTCGACGCCGCCTTCATAGGAGACGCCGTCCTTCTTCTCCTCGATGCGCAGGATATTGGCCGCGCGCTTGGTGCCGGCCAGCAGCGTCCGGCCGTCCTCGGTGGCGAGGAACCGGCCGAGCGCCTCGACGCGCTTCACCACCAGCAGCAGATCGTCCTGGCCGGGGAGCGCGAAGACGGCATCGACGAGGTCGTGGCGGGCGCCTTGTTCGCGGAGGTGAACCTTGAGGCGGTCGGCGAGGAAGGAAAGGAGGTCGGAAATGATCTCATGTTCGTCTGACTGCGGAGGTGCGTTGAAGCGGAATCTATTTCCCAATTCCGTTGCGTGTTTCGCAAGAAATATAAGTTTTCCTGTGCTTTCCTCATTCTCTGAAGCTTGACGAGTCTGGAGGTGATTTTGAATGGCGATATTAATAGCTAACCGCGTGCGACGCAGCGGTTTCAGAATTACGCTCCGAAGATCAAGCGTCAGCCCGTTCTCCAGCACCAGCCGCACCACGCCTAGCGCCGCGCGGCGCAGCGCATAGGGGTCCTTGCTGCCGGTCGGCTTCTCGTCGATGGCCCAGAAGCCGACCAGCGTGTCGAGCTTGTCGGCCAGCGCCACGGCGACCGAGACCGGCGCGGTCGGCACATAATCCGTCGGGCCCTGCGGCTTGTAATGCTCTTCCGCCGCCGCGGCGATTTCCTCGGGCATGCCTTCGAGCCGCGCGTAATAACGCCCCATCAGGCCCTGCACTTCGGGGAATTCGCCGACAACTTCGGTACGCAGGTCGCTCTTGGCATAGCGCGCCGCCTGCTTGGTCAGCGCCGGATCGGCCCCGACCAGCGGCGCCAGCGTTTCCGCCAGCGCGGCGATGCGCTGGATGCGCTCATATTGCGAACCCAGCTTCTCGTGGAAGGTGACGTTCCGGAACCGCTCCAGCCGTACGTCGAGCGGCACCGTCGCGTTGGTGCGCTGGTCCGTCTCCCAGAAGAACTTGGCGTCGGACAGGCGGGCGCGGATGACGCGCTCATTGCCGGCGATGATCGCCGTGCCGCCATCGCTGGCTGCGAGATTCGACACCAGCACGAAGCGGTTGGCCAGCCGCCCGGTGGCGGGGTTCCGGAGCACGAAGCACTTCTGGTTGGCGCGGATGGTGGCGCGGATCACCTCGTCCGGCACGTCGAGGAATTCCTCCTCGAAGCCGCCCATCAGCACGACCGGCCATTCCACCAGCCCGGCGATTTCCTCCAGCAGGCCGGCATCCTCGACCAGTTCCAGCCCCTGGGCGAGCGCGAGGTCCTTGGCGTCGTTGAGGATGATGTCCTTGCGCCGCTCGCGGTCCACCACCACGAAGGCGGCTTCCAGCTTGGCCATCCAGTCCTCCAGCCGGCGCACGCGGATCGTGCCGGCGCTGAGGAAGCGGTGGCCGCGCGTGGTATCGCCCGATTCCAGCCCGTCAATCTCGAAGCGCACCACTTCGGGCTCCTCGGTCTCCGGCCCGAAGGTGCACAGGATCGATTGCAGCGGCCGCACCCAGCGCAGCGCGGCGGGATGGACCGAGGCCTTGCCCCAGCGCATCGATTTCGGCCACGGGAAGGCGCGCACGATCTGCGGCACGATCTCGGCGATCACTTCCGGCGTGGTGCGCCCGTGCTTGTGGATGCGCGCGACATAGAAGGAGCCCTTTTTCGGGTCGGTCTCGATGGTCGCCTGATCGAGGGAGGCGAGCCCCGCCGCCTTGAGGAAGCCCTGAATGGCGGCCTCCGGCGCGCCGACGCGCGGGCCCTTGCGCTCCTCATGCACATCCGGCTGGTGCGCCGGCAGGCCGTGCACCGCGAGCGCGAGCCGGCGCGGCGTCACGAAGGCCTTGGCGCCCTCATAGACCAGACCTCGCTCGACCAGCGCATCGGTGACGAGCTTCTTCAGCGCGTCCGCGGCGGCCGCCTGCATGCGGGCGGGGATTTCTTCCGAAAACAGTTCGAGCAGGAGATCGGGCATGGGGCGGTTCGATACGCTGTCGGCGCCGGCACGCGCGGTGCCGGCGGGGATGGAGGTCGGGTGAGGCCCTAGCACGTCGCGGCGCGCGGCGGGAGTGCGGATTTCGGCAGCGGGCCGGGCGGGGGCGCCCGGAGATCAGGTCAGCGACGCCCCGCTCCGCTCCTTCAGCGTCAGCGCCGCCGCGAGCGACACCAGCGAAATGCCGATCAGATAGACCGCCGGGCCCATGTCGAAGGCCTCGCGGTTGACGAGATAGACCGCGACCATCGGCGCCGTGCCGCCGGCAAGGCCGAGCGCGACATTGTAGCTGAGCGAGAGCGCCGTGCAGCGCGCGCCGGGGCGGAACATTTCCACCAGCGTGGCGGGTATGGGCCCGGCATAGCAGGCGGTGAGCACGGCAAAGCCGAGCTGGCCGAGCAGCGCGCCCTGCGCCCCGCTCTCCAGCAGGCGGAACAGCGGCCAGGAAAACAGCACCATGCCGGCAAGGCCGGCGAGGATCACCGGCTTGCGGCCCACCCGGTCCGACAGCGCCGCGAAGAGCGGCGCCAGCACCAGCACGGCGATCATGGAAATCGTGTTGATCTGCAGCGAGAGCCGCTGCGTCAGCCCGTCCACCTGCTGCATATAGGTGGTGAGGTAGACGAACAGCAAGTAGAAGCCGGCGCCGAGCGTGAGGTTCAGCGCCGCCGCGCGCAGCATGTCGGCGCCGTCGCTGCGCAGCGCCATCCTCAGCGGCAGCTCGACCTTCGCGCCCTTGGCCCGCCCCGGCCGGGGCGGGGCGTGCTCGATCGCCGCGTTGCGCAGATAGAGCGTGAAGCCGCCCAGCACGATGCCGAGCAGGAACGGGATGCGCCAGCCCCAGGCGATGAGGTCGTCGGTCGACATCATCATGGCGGTGACGGCGCCCACCATTGACCCCAGCAGCGTGCCGCCCGAGGCCCCGCAGCCGGCGAAGGAGGCGATCAGCCCGCGCCGGCCGGGCGCGGCGTTCTCGGCGAGGAAGATGGCGGATGTGGTGTATTCCCCGCCGATCGACAGCCCCTGCAGCAGGCGCAGCAGCAGCAGCAGCACGGGAGCCAGCGCGCCGATCGTGGCATAGGTCGGCAACAGGCCGATGGCGACCGTTGACGCCGTCATCATGGCGGCGGAGAGGAACAGCGCCGGCCGCCGCCCGTAATTGTCGCCGATATGGCCGAACAGCACGCCGCCGATCGGCCGCATGAGGAAGGAGGCGGCGAAGATGCCGAAGGCGGCGATCAGCCCGACAAAGGCATCGCTGGCGGGAAAGAAGTTCTTCGCGAAGATCGCCGCCAGGAAGCCATAGGCGGCGAAGTCGTACCATTCCAGCGCGTTGCCCAGCGCCCCGGCCAGAAGCGCCCCCGGCGCCGCGCGCCGGGTCGCCGGTCCGGTATCTCGGTAGCCTGCATCGTCAAGGCTGGTCACGGACACGGCGCAGTCCCCATGGGGGGCACGGATGAATGGGATGAGGTCAGGCGGCCGGTGTGCCGCCCGCCGCGGTCTTGAGCCAGGCCGCCCCACAGGCCTTGGCAAGCTCGCGCACGCGCAGAATGTAGCTTTGCCGCTCGGTGACGGAAATCACCCCGCGCGCGTCCAGCAGGTTGAACACGTGGCTGGCCTTGATGCACTGGTCATAGGCCGGCTGCGCCATGAGATGGCGGCTCTTGGCGTCGTCTTCCCAGCCGGCTTCGAGATATTTCGATGCCGCGCTCTCGGCCATCCTGAACTGCTCGAACAGCATGTCGGTGTCGGCATGTTCGAAATTGTGCCGGGAATATTCCTCCTCGGCCTGCAGGAACACGTCGCCATAGGTGACTTTCTCCGTCCCCTCGCGGCCGTTGAAATTGAGGTCGTAGACGTTCTCGACCCCCTGCACATACATGGCGAGACGTTCCAGCCCGTAGGTCAGCTCACCCGCCACCGGCGAGCACTCGAAGCCGGCCACCTGCTGGAAATAGGTGAACTGCGAGACTTCCATGCCGTCGCACCAGCACTCCCAGCCCAGCCCCCAGGCGCCCAGGGTCGGGCTCTCCCAGTCATCCTCGACGAAGCGCACGTCATGGAGGTTGAGATCGATGCCGATCGCCGCCAGCGAGCCGAGATACAGCTCCTGCAGATTGGCCGGCGAGGGCTTCAGGATCACCTGGTACTGGTAATAATGCTGCAGACGGTTGGGGTTCTTGCCGTAGCGCCCATCCTTGGGCCGCCGCGAGGGCTGCACATAGGCGGCCTTCCACGGCAGCGGCCCGAGCGCGCGCAGCGTGGTGGCGGGATGGAAGGTGCCGGCACCGACCTCCATGTCATACGGCTGGAGAACCACGCAGCCCTTGTCCGCCCAGAAGGCATGAAGCGCGAGGATGAGCCCCTGGAACGATTTGTCGGGGCGCATATGGGGCGGCAGGGCGGGATCGATCATGGGAGGCGGCCGGCGGTTGGCGGGAAAACGCGCGCAACCTAGGCCGGGCAAGGGCGGGGATCAAGGTGGGTCTCGCGTCCGGCGCCATGCGCTGGACAGCCGGAGGGGAAGCGGTAGCCTTTCCCTATGGAAGCTGATTCTCCCCTTCGTATCCGCCACGCCATCGGCCCCGACGACATCGCCGGCCTTGCCCGGCTTTGGGCGGAGATCGGGTGGGGATCGGCCGAATTCGAGGGCGAGGAGCAGGCGCGCAAGGCTCTCGCCGGCTCCGGCTGGATCGCCATCGCCGAGGTCGACGGCCGCTTCGCCGGCTATGCGCGGGCGCTGACGGATGGGGTGCTCGTCACCTATCTCGTGGAAGTGGCCGTGGTGGCCGACCTGCGGCGCAGGGGAATCGGCGCCGCGCTCATCCGTTCCTGCCTGTCCGCCTTCCCCCACACAGCGCTCTATGCCGATGCCGGGCCGCTGGCCGTCGGGCTGCTTGAGCGCCACGGCATCGTGCCGCGCCCGGCCTATTACACCGCCTGCGCCCGCGGCCCCCAGCGTCCGGTGGCCTGATCGGGGAGGCATGACCGGCGGGGGCGAGCAAGGGCGGCTCGGTTTCCGAGTGGGAAAAATCCGACTATCACTCCCCCATGCCCGACCTTGCCCCCGAATCGCCCGCCTCCAACGCCCCCGACTGGTCCGTCTCGGAACTCTCCGGCGCGCTCAAGCGCACGGTGGAGGAATCCTTCGGCCATGTGCGGGTGCGCGGGGAAATCTCCGGCTATCGCGGGCCGCATTCCTCGGGCCACGCCTATTTCAGCCTGAAGGACGCCAATGCCCGCATCGATGCCGTGGTGTGGAAGGGCGTGTTCGGCCGGCTCAGGCTGAAGCCCGAGGAAGGGCTGGAAGTGGTCGCCATCGGGCGCATCACTACCTTTCCCGGTAAGTCCTCCTACCAGATCGTCATCGAGCAGATCGAATTCGCCGGCGCCGGCGCCATCATGGCGATGCTGGAGGAAAGAAAGCGCCGGCTCGCCAGCGAGGGCCTGTTCGATGGCGCGCGCAAGCGCCGCCCGCCTTTCCTTCCGCGCGTCATCGGCGTCGTCACCTCGCCGACCGGGGCGGTGATCCGCGACATCCTGCACCGCCTGTCGGATCGCTTCCCGCGCCATGTGCTGGTGTGGCCGGTGCGGGTGCAGGGCGACACCAGCGGGGCCGAGGTGGCGGCGGCCATTCGCGGCTTCAACGCCATCGCGCCCGGCGGCCCGATTCCGCGTCCGGACGTGCTCATCGTCGCGCGCGGCGGCGGCTCGCTGGAGGATCTGCTCGGCTTCTCCGAGGAGAGCGTGGTGCGGGCAGCGGCCGAGAGCGCCATTCCATTGATCGCCGCGGTCGGCCACGAGACCGACGTGACGCTGATCGACTTCGCCGCGGACGTGCGCGCGCCCACCCCCACCGCCGCCGCCGAAATGGCGGTGCCGGTGCGCGGCGAGCTTCTCGCCGAGATCGGCAGCCTCAAGGCCCGGCTCGGCGGGGCGCTGGCGCGCGGCACGGAGCGGCGCCGGGCCGAACTGCGCGCGCTGGGGCGCCTGCTGCCGGGCGCGGATACGCTGCTCGCGGTGCCGCGCCAGCGCCTCGATGTCGCCGGCCAGCGTCTGCCGCGCGCGCTCAAGGCCAATGCGGGGGCGCATCGCCTGCGCCTCACCCGGCTTGAGGGGCGGCTCGGCCCCGAGCGGCTCGCCGCTGTCATCGAGCGGCGACGCGAGCGGTTCGGCCTGTTCGCCAGCCGGCTCGCCAGCGCGCTGCGCGCCAATGCGAGCGCGCATCGCGAACGCCATGCGCGCTCGCGCGAGCGGCTGGAGGGCGCGCATGCCCGCCTGCTGCCGAGCTTCAACCGGGCGGGGGCGGAGCGCCGCCGCCGGCTGAAGGCGCTGGAACAGCTGATGCAGGCGCTGTCCTACAAGGGCGTGCTCGCGCGGGGCTATGCGCTGGTGCGCGATGCCGCGGGCGAGCCGATCCACGCCGCCCGCCAGATCGCCGCCGGGCAGGCGCTGGAGATCGAATTCCACGACGGTCGCCTCGCCGCCACGGCCGGTCCGGCGGGCGCCTCGGGGGAGCCGCCGCCTGCCGCGCCCGGCTCGCCGGCGCCGTCGTCATCCGGCCGTCCGCGCGCGGCCCGGGCGGGCGCCCGCAAGGCCAAGGCCTTGCCGGACAAGGACGCGCAGCCCACCTTGTTCGAGAGCTAGCATTTTCCAGCGACGTGGATTCCGGTTCGCGTGAAGAAAATGCGTCAAACCAAGAATCTGGAGCTTTTCCGGTGAACCGGAATTCACCGGAAAAGCTCTGGCGAACGCGCCGATCGGATGGCCGCGCAGTCGGATCGGGTGGCGTGTTCTCTTTCAATGATGCAGAGCGGTTGCGTTTCCGGGTCTGCATCTCCGGGTCCGCGTCTCCGGGCCTGCGTCTCGCCTGCGCAGGGCGCTTGCCCGACAGGCCCTGGTCTCTCTATGGTGTGCCCCGTCAACCAACAAGGAGGAGCGGCATCATGAACCGCTTCGAGCGTTTCTCCGCCTCGGGTGAAGCCGAGGTGCGTTATCTCGATGGCGACTTCCGGGTCGTGCGTCCGGGCACATTCGTACGCTGCGCGGTGACCGGCCAGCCGATTCCGCTCGACGAACTGCGCTACTGGAGCGTCGATCTGCAGGAAGCCTATGCGAGCCCGCAGGCCGTGCTCGCCCGGATGCACCCGGACCGCGTGCGCCCGGGCTGACGGCCGCGCCGGGCGCCGGCGCGTCGGGCCGGTTCAGCCGAGGATGCCGGACAGCATGTGGTCGAGCGCCTTGACGCTCTGCGGTTCGAGCGCAAGGCGCACCGGCAGCACCTCCGACGCGTCGAGCAGCTTTTCCCCCACCTCCGTGCCGGCGAGCCGGACCGCGTCCTTCTCCGTTGTCACCAGCGTGAGGTCGTGGGACCTGGCCTCGGCCAGCAGGCCGGCCACCTCGGCCAGCGTGTACACGTGGTGGTCGGGAAAGGGGCGGGTGAGGATGGGCAGCACGCCGAGCGCGCGCAGCGTCTCGAAGAACTTGGCTGGCCGGCCGATGCCCGCATAGGCCAGCACGCGCCGGCCGAACAGCCGGGCCACCGCCTGGGCATCCGGGGCGAGCCGCCCGCGCAGCACCACCACGCCCGCGCCATAGCCGTCGCGCGCCACCCGCTCGCCGGGCGCGCCCTCGCCGACCACGAGCAGCGCCTGTGCGTGCTCCAGCTGGGGGCCGAGCGGGGCGCGCAGCGGGCCGGCGGGCACGCACAGGCCATTGCCGACCCCGACCCCGGCATCGACCACGAGGATGGACAGCGCCTTGGCCAGCGCCGGGTTCTGGAACCCGTCATCCATCACGACGACATCGGCGCCGTCCTGGGCGGCGAACTGGGCGCCGGCGAGGCGGTCGCGCGCCACATAGGTCGGCGCCACGCGCGCGATCAGCAGCGGCTCGTCGCCGACATCGCGCGCCTGGTGCAGCAGCGGGTCCACCTGCACCGGGCCACGCTCGCGCCCGCCATAGCCCCGCGTGAGCACGCAGGGACGGTGCTTGGCGGCGATCAGGCGACGGGCGAGATGGATCACCGTCGGCGTCTTGCCGGCGCCGCCCACGGTCGGGTTGCCGATGCAGATGACGGGAATGCCGACCTCCGAGCCCGCCGCCTTCAGGCGCGCCAGGGTCACCGCGCCCAGCGCGGCGCCGAGCGGCGCCAGCAGCCGCGCCGTCGTGCTCGGCTCGCGTCGCCACCAGAAGTCGGGCGCGTGCATGTTCCTCAGCGCCTCTCCAGTCGGATCTGCACCAGATAGGGATCGATGGCGGCGAGGGACCGGTCCAGGGCGCCGCCGAAGCTCTCGATGGTCGCCTGCGCGGCCTCCACCATGTGCTGACGCGCCGCGCCATCCGTCAACAGCGTGAAGCTTGCGGCGGCCAGCGAGGGCGCGTCGCTCACCATCGCGGCGCCCTCGCCGGCGTCCAGCGCGCGGTAGAGATCGTCGAAATTTGTGGTGTGCGGCCCGTGCAGGATGGCGAGGTCGAGCTTGATCGGCTCGATCGGGTTCTGCCCGCCCTTGCGCGCCAGCGAGCCGCCGAGCAGCGCCACCCGGCCCAGCCGGTAGAACAGGCCGAGCTCGCCGATCGTGTCGGCGATGTAGATGGCGGTGCCCCGGTCCGGCAGGTAGCCGTCGCTGCGCAGCACCGCCGGGCAACCCGCCTCATTGGCGAGCCGCGCCACCTCGGGCCCGCGCTCGGGATGGCGCGGGGCGATGACGGTGATGAGGCCCGGCACGCGTTCGGCGAGCTGCCGATGCGCCTCGATGACGATTTCCTCCTCGCCCGGATGGGTGGAGGCGGCGACCAGCGCGGTGCGCCCGGCCGTGGCATAGCGCAGCCTGTCGAAGGCGATGATGTCGACCGGCGGCGGCGGGGAATCGAATTTCAGGTTGCCGGTGACGACCACGCGGGGCGCCCCCAGCTGCTTCAGCCGGGCGCCGTCGTCGGGCGCCTGGGCAAGGCACAGATCCACCCGGCCGAGAAGGGCGCCGGCGCTCGACCCGACCCTCTGCCAGCTGGCGAAGGATTTCGGCGACATGCGCGCATTGACCAGCACCAGCGGAATGCGGCGGGCATTCACCTCCAGGATGAGGTTGGGCCACAGCTCGGATTCGACCAGCAGCACCAGGTCCGGCCGCCAGTGCTTGAGGAAGCGGCGCACGAACAGGGGTGAATCCAGCGGCACGAACTGGTGCACCACATCCGGCGGCAGCCGCGTGGCGGCGAGCCGGGCCGAGGTCACGGTACCGGAGGTGAGCAGCACCTTGAAGCCGCGCCCGCGCAGCCGGTCGATCAGCGGCAGCACCGCCAGCATCTCGCCGACGCTCGCCCCGTGCAGCCAGATGAGCGGTCCCTTCGGGCGCGCCGCGCTCGCCCGCCCGTAGCGTTCGCGCATGCGCCCCCGCTCCTCCTTGCCGCGCTTCAGCCGGCGCCACAGCAGCAGCCCGATGAACGGCGTCGCCAGCCAGGTCGCGAAACGGTAGAGGCGTACGAGCAGGGTGGTCGGCGCCCTAGCCATGCGTGTGGCCACCGGGCGCGGCGGGACGGCCGACCAGTTCCTCGGCGCGGGCCGTGGCGGCTTCGAGCTGGCGCTGCACCTCGCGGCGATGGATCTCCAGTTCCTCGGTGCCCGCATCGAACGGCACGCGCACCCCGTCGCCGGCCACGACGGCGGCGCGGCCGAAGGGCAGGTGGATGGCGGCGCGGTCCCAGCTGCGGGCGAGGATGCGGTTCGAGGTCGCGATCGCCACCGGATAGATCGGCCGGCCGGAATGCTTGGCGAGCGTGACGACGCCGAGGCCGGCGATGCGGGAGATCTTCGGAACGTCGGCGGTCATCGCGACATTGGTGCCCTCGGAGAGGTGACGCAGCATCTCCACCGTCGCGTTCAGGCCCCCTTTGGTGCGGAAATCGCGGCCCTGCGCGCCCGAGCCGCGCACCGTGCCGATGCCGAGCGCCTCGGCGGCGATGGCGTTCACATCCGCGTCGGCACTGCGCGAAATCATCACGCGCGCCTTGTGGTACGGCTTGATCAGGAACGGGGTGAGGAAATGCTGGCCATGCCAGAAGGTGAGGATCATCGGCACCTGCACGTCGGCGCGCGCGTACAGGTCGAAGGGCTCCATCACCACATCTTGGGTTCGCCAGACGAAACGCAGATAGGACGCCATGCCGCGCCCGAGCACGGTTCGCACTACCTGCGAGGAGCGCAGCTTACGCCACATATGTCTGATGCCGGCGCGTCAGCTGGCAGGGGTGCTGGCTTCCGGGTCCAGCAGCCGATGCAGGTGAACGACGAAATAGCGCATCTGGGCGTTGTCGACGGTCTGCTGCGCCTTCGCCTTCCAGGCGGCGTGGGCGGTCGCATAGTTCGGGAAGATCCCGACCAGGTCGAGCTTGTCGAGATCCTTGAAGGTCACGCCGTCGAGCTTTTCGAGTTCGCCGCCGAAGACAAGGTGAAGGAGCTGGGGGTTCGTCATGGTCTCGATTGCTGCCGTTGTTTGCGATCCGCGTGGCTCGCCCTGCGCCTCCGCCGTCAGCGCGCCGCGTCCAGAAGGGACGGGTACAGCCGGGGCCCCGCCGAGACCAGTGCCCCGTGCCGCGGAACCGGTGCATTATAGGCGAGAGCCAAGCCGTCGAGCGTCGTCAGGCGTCCACCCGCTTCGTGCACCAAAAGGTCGGCGGCGGCAAGATCCCAGTCGTGTCCGTTAGGGGAAGCGAAGGCGGCATCCAGCTCGCCGGTGGCCACCCGCGCGATGCGCAAGGCCAGCGAGCGGATGCGCGTGACCCGGCGCAGCGGCGCAAGCGGGGCGATCCGCCCGTCAATATGGTTGAGCCAGGGGGCAGGGCCGTCGGCCAGCGCGCCCGATACCGTGCCGGCCTGCGAGGCCCGGATCGGCTGGCCGTTGCGCGTCGCCCCACCCCCGCGCACGGCGATGAACAATTCCTCGGTGAGGGGGGCGAACAGCGCGCCGGCGATCGGCCGCCCGTCCTCCACCAGCGCCGCCTCGACGCACCAGTCGGACCCGCCGGCCATGTAGGCGCGCGTCCCGTCGATCGGGTCGACGATCCACACCCGCCGTCGCGCCAGCCGCGAGGGCTCGTCCACCGTCTCCTCGGACAGCCAGCCATAGGTGGGGGAGAGCCGGCCGAGGCGCTCGCGCAGCATCCGGTCGACGGCGATGTCCGCTTCGGTGACCGGCGAATCATTGTGCTTCGACCAGGATTTGACGCCCGCGCGAAACATCTCCACCGCCACCGCGCCGGCCGCCACCACGGCTTCCGCGAGGTGCTGCGCCGCCATGGCCGGCTCGGCGAGCGGATCGGCGAGCGGATCGGGCGTCGGCGTGTGGGGCAGGTGCTGCGGCTCGGCGAAGGGCGCGCGGCGATCGGCGGGGGAGGGGGCGGAACTGTCGGTCATGGCCGGGGCATAAGCGCTGAGGCTGGTGGCGGCAATGGGGCATATCGTCGGAGAGCCGCCCGGTGACAAGGTTTCGTCAAGCATGGCAGCGGAAAGCTCGCCGGGATCCGCCCGCCGAGAATCGTCAACCATGTCCCTTAAGCGGGCGGGGGGAGGGCCGCGCCTAGGGTTCGCCCAGTGACCGGGGCCGTCAGAGCCTGAAAACCGGCAGGGATGAACATGATGCGTCAGATGAGAGCGGAGGCGCGCTCCGCGTGCCCGACCGAACCACGTCCGGCCTATCCCTTTGTTGCGCTGGAGCGTCCGTCCGGCGCCGGGGAGTGGCCCATCGCCTTCCAGTCGCTCGATCCGGGCGCCGATAACGGCGTGCGGCTGATCGAGCTGCACCGCGACCACCTGGTGCTGCGCCGTCGCGTGGCGGGTGTGCCGATGAAGCTCCGGCTGGACCTCTCCGCCTATGAGGGCCTCGCGGTGGCCCTGCTCGATCCGGAGGGCGAGGGCGAGGGTGTCGCCATCGTGCTGGTGCATGCCGATCCCGGCCTGTGCGTGACGCTCTATTCCGCCCCGCATATCGACGACGTGGTCGCCGAATGGCGGCGCTGGACCGCCGATCTCGGCCTGCCCATGCTGGTGACGGAGGAGGACGGCACGCGCCACCCGGCCTATGCGATGATCGGGCGGCTGTCGGTCGGCACCAGCGGCGCGCGGCGCCGCCGCCGCGGCGCTTTGAAGCACCGCCGCCCGACCGTTTTCCGCCGTCGCGCCCCGGGCCGGCCCGTGGCCGGGCTGGCCGTGCATCGCGGCGAGCGCGAACTGATCGCCCGCGAATGAGCCGGCCGGCAGGTTGTGCTCGCAATGTCATGGTGCAAACGTCATGCTGCAAACGTCATGCTCGACGCGCCGGGCTCGAAACGAGGCGGCGCTTCCTGCTAGACTGACGTGGCATTCGATACCGACTTGGCGTTCGATATTGACTTGGCGTTCCAGACCGACTTGGCGTTATCCCTGATTTCCCCGCGACCGCCCGTGTCCAGAGAGGCACCATGAAGCACACGCTGTCCATCACCCTGACCCTTTTCCTGCTTGGCGCGGCACCGGCCGCCATGGCCGGGCCCTGCGAACAGGCGGTCAAGGATACCCAGGCGGCCCTGGATCGCGTGATTGCCGACATCGCGGCGCTCTCGCCGACAGCGCCGGAGAGCGAAGGCGCGCTGCTCAGCCATGATCCCTCTCCGGAGGGCATCGCCAAGGAGGAAGCCGAGCTTGGCGACGGCGTGGCGCCCGAGAAGGCGCTGGAAGCGCTGGAACGCGCCCGCACCGCGGCCGCGGCTGGCGACGAGGATGGCTGCCAGAAATACGTTGCCGCCGCGCGCGACGCGATCGGTCTTCAGTAGCGCCGGACGCCCGGAGCGGGCGCCCGCATTCGTGCGCGGACAAACGCGCCCGTCTCGGGAAGCACGCTATGTGACGGCACCGGTGAAGGCCGGCCCTTGGCGGGTGGGAGCCGCCGCGCGCGGGGGCAGTGGGGCTCAATCGCCCCCTTGTGCGGCGAACGGCTGGATGATGTGGTCGTGAAAGGCGTAGGCGGTCAGCGCCAGCGCCGCCAGCAGCAGGCAGGCGCCGCCAACCGCCGGGCTGAGGCCCACCCCATGCAGCATGACCGCCCCGAGCGCGGCGCCGCTGACGAAAGTGACCCACGAGAACGCGTAGAGCGAAGCCTCCTTCGGGCCCTCCTTGCCGGCCATCCTGCGCGCCAGCGCCTGCCCGCAGCTGACCAGCGCGCCGGTGACGAAGCTCTTGCCGATATCGGCGCCGGCGATCACCTGATGCACGTTGTTCTGCATGCCCATGGCGGTGGCGATCGGCAGCAGGGCAAGGAAGCCGACGCCCGCGAGCGTCAGCACCGTCGCCAGCGCGAACAACGCCACCTCGGTGGAGAGCACCGCCACCAGCTTCCAGTCGCCGACGGCGTCGCAGACCACGGCGCCCAGAAAGGCGCCGAGGATGAAACTTCCGATGACGCCGATCGTGAAGGCGACATGGGCCCAGTCCGCCCCGGCGATCTGGATGCCGAGCCGCGTGCTGTTGCCGCTCATGAACGACACGTAGAGCCCGCCGAGCTGGGTATAGCCGACCGCGTCGACGAAGCCGGCGATCAGCGTCGCGAAGGTGGCGAAGATGAACGGGCGGATGCTGACGGGCTTGGACATGGGCAAAAATCCGGGCAAAAATCCGGACACGTGTCCGTGGCGCGGGGGATGGCGGGAGAAGATAAGGGCGCCTCGCGGCGCCCTTCACAGGTTCGACGATGGCACGCGCGGGCTCAGGGGCAGACGTGAACCCACGCCCCGCCCCAGTTGCGCCGCCAGAAGCAGTCCGGCCGCACCGGCGGGCCCCAGGCGCGGGCATAGGGCGGCACGTACCAGTTGGTATAGTTGGGCCGCCAGGCGCAGCGCCACGGACCGCAGACCCACCGCACGTTCTCGGTGAGCGGGGCGGCGGCGGGCAGGGCGGTGCCGAGCACCGGACCGGCGACACCGGCCTGGGCCGGCGTACCGGCCATGCCCGTCACACCAAGCGCGGCGAGCGCCAGCGCGGCGGCGAACAGGGACTTGCGCAGACTTTTGCGCAGACCGGATGCGCGAGGGGCGGATGCACGGGTGGGCGACGTATCGGCACGAGACGTTTCGCAAGTCACGGCGAACTGGGGCATGGATCACTCCCGAGCGATTTAACCTGACACCCCACGATATCACGCGCCAAACCCGACGCTATGCCTAAGCCCCTGCGGCAATGGAAATATTTCGGCGGCAGACTGGATTGTAGCGTCTCCCTTGCCCTAAGCTTTCGCATTCGCCGCTCCATGCCACATGCCTGCCCCGGCCGTTTCAGGAGACACTCATGCGCTCGAAGATCATCGGCACCGTGCTTCCCGTCCTGGAGATCGGTCTGGAGCCGGGAGAATCGGTTGTCGGCGTGCCTGACCAGCTCTCCTGGATGTCGGGCGACGTGACGCTGACGACCTCGACCTCGGGCGCGGGGGGAGGCGGCCTGTTCGGGCTGGTGAGCCGCGCCGTCTCGGGCGGCGGGCTGTTCATGACCGAGTTCGCGGCCCAGCGCGGCCCGGGCAATGTCGCCTTCGCCGCCAAGCTGCCGGGCAGCATCGTCGAGGTCGAGGTGAGCCCCGGGCGCGGCTATCTCGTGCACCGCCACGGCTTCGTCTGCGGCACGCCGGGCATCGAGGTGGCGAGTGCGTTCCAGCAATCGCTGGGCGGAGCGGTGTTCGGCGGCGAGGGCTTCATCCTGCAGAAGCTCTCGGGCAGCGCCAAGGCGTGGATCGAGGTGGGCGGCGAGATCGTGACCTATGATCTCCAGCCCGGCCAGTTCCTGCTGGTGCATCCCGGCCATGTCGGCTTCTTCGAGGAGAGCGTGTCCTTCGAACTCACCGCCCTGCGCGGCATCAGGAATGCGCTGTTCGGTGGTGACGGGCTGTTCCTGGTGAAGCTGTCCGGGCCCGGCAAGGTGTGGCTGCAGACGCTGACGGCCCCCGGCCTCGCCCACACGATCAGCCCCTATCTGCCGCCGAGGCAGGGATGACGATTGGGGCAGGGATGACGACAGCGGAGGGAGAGGCCGCGAGCCCTCCCGCCGCCCGCCCGCGCGTGTTCGGCGCGGCCTACAGCGTCTATGTCCGCATCGCGCGGCTGGCGCTGGCGGAAAAGGGGATCGAGCATGAACTGGTCCCCGTCGATGTCTTCGCCGCCGAAGGGGTGCCGCCCGGCTATCTCGACCGGCAGCCCTTCGGCCGCATCCCGGCCTTCGAACACGGCGATTTCACCCTCTACGAGACCGCGGCCATTGTCCGCTATGTCGACGAGGCCTTTGACGGCCCGTCGCTCCAGCCGGTGGACCTGCGCCAGCGCGCCCGCTGCAACCAGATCCTCAGCATCGCCGATGCCTATGCCTATCCCAGCCTTGTCTGGGGAATCTATGTGGAGCGCGTGGCGCGGCCGGCGGAGGGCGTTGCCGCCAATGAGGCACGGATTGCCGCCGCCCTTCCGCGCGCGCGGACCTGCCTCGCGGCGATGTACGATCTCATGGGCGGGAATGTCTGGCTCGCGGGTGCCGCGCTGTCGCTGGCCGATCTCTATCTCGCGGCGATGATCGATTATTTCGTGCAGGCGCCGGAGGGGCGGGCGATGCTCGCCGAATATGAGCGGCTGGCCGCGTGGTGGTCCCGCATGGCCGTGCGTCGATCGATGGAGGCGACCCGGCCCGATGAGCCGGCGGCGGGCCTCACGGCATGCCGGCGCCGGTGCGGCTCAGCAGGAGGAGGCCGACCACCCCGCCGCCGAGCACGAAGAAGGCCGGGTTCACCTTCTTGATGAAATACACCCCGATGAACGCGCCGATGGCGATGGCGACGGTAAGCGAGCCGTCGATCGCGGTGCGGGCGATGGAAATGGCGCCGGCCGCCATCAGGCCGATCACCATCGGCGCCATGCCGAGCTGCAGCGAGCGCCGCCATGGCGAGCCTTCGAAATGGTCCCACACCCGTGAGGCGCCCCACGAGATGACGCCCGAGGGCACGAAGAAGCCGAGATAGGCGAGAAGGGCGCCGAGATAGCCGGTGACATGATAGCCGATCACCAGCACCATCAGCATGTTCGGTCCGGGCACCACCTGGCCGAGGCCGTATATGTCGCGGAACTGGTCGTCGGTCAGCCAGTGATGGGTGTCCACCACCAGCATCTTGGTCTCCGGCAGCACCGCCGCGCCGCCGCCCACCGCCAGCACGGACAGCAGCGAGAAGACGCCGAGGACGGAAAGATTCTCGCTCATGCGCGGGGGCCTGCGGGGTCGGAGGGGGCGGCGCCGTCGTCGCGGCGGGGCCGGTAGATCAGCACGGCCGCCGGCCCGACGGTGAGCAGCACCCAGAGCAGCGAGATGTGCAGGAAGCTCACCATCGCAATGGTGATCAGGATGATGGCGGCGTCGATCAGCCCGCCGAACTGCTTGCGGCCGATCTGCAGCGTCACCGCCGTGAGCATGCCGACCGCCGCCGCGCCGACCCCCACCAGCGTCGCGTTCACATAGGGGTTGCTGGCATTGGAGGCGTAGAGCACGCCCAGGATCATCACGAGGCTGGCACCCGGCAGGGTGACACCGAGAAAGGCGACCACCGCGCCCGCCACGCCGCGCAGCCGGTCGCCGACGATGATGCTCATGTTGGTGGCGTTGAGGCCCGGCAGCGCCTGGGAAATCTCCAGCGCCGACATGAAGTGCTCCTCGTCGAGCCAGCGCTTGCGAATGACCAGGCCGGCCCTGAGATAGGCCACCACGCCGCCGCCAAAGCTGGTGGCGCCGATGACCAGAAAGGTGAGGAAGATTTCCCACAGCGGCACGCCGCGCGGAAGGACATAGGCCGCCTCGCCGGCCGCCTCGCCGGCTCCCTTGGCGGGCCCGCCCGCTTCATCCGCGGTCGATCTCATGATGCGCGGTTCATTCGTGGCTGGAGACGAACTGCTTGCCGAAATTGTACACCAGCGCCGTCTTGGTGGCGCCGAGCTTCACCCATTCGGGCGCGCGGGTCTGGATCGCCTTGAAGAATTCCTCCGAGCGCGCGCGGGCCTTGGCGTGCACCGTGTCGTAGCGGTCGAACTTCGCCTGGAAGGCGAACTCGCCGATGATCGAGGTCTCGGTCGCGCGGTCACGCCATACCGCGATGGTGGCCTTGGCGACGAATTCGTGGCCGAAATCGAAGGAGCCGACATTCACCTGCACCTCCTCGACGGGCAGGTTGTTCACCAGCGAGACCTTCTCGTCCGCATGCGCCGGGCAATGCTCGCGCAGCACCGGGAACACGGTGGAAATCCGCTCCAGCCCCTCGTCCAGCACCAGGCCGGGGGTCAGTAGCACGCAATTATGCGAGTAGAGCGAGCGCATGCCCCCGAGGCTGTCCTTCAGCGGCAGCAGTTCTTCCTTGAACTTGATGTTGGCCGAGCCGCTCAGATGCGGCGTCACGTCGATGGCCGAGGCTGCGTCCAGATCGGGATGACGGAACTTGAAGGTCAGCTCGTGCTCGTGCTCGGGCCAGCCATCCGTATAGAAGGTGCGTTTGCGCAGAATGAAGGCGTTGCGATAGAGGTCGCTGTCGGGCGTGTCGTAGAACAGCACCTCGCGGACCTGGCGCTTGAAGCCGTCCTTCGCGGTGGTGACGCCCACCTTGAATTCAGGGGCGATCAGGCACAGCTTGTGCCAGAAGACCTCGAACTGATGGGGATCGAAGAACCGCTCCGGGCGGAGCAGGATCTTGTACTCACGATAGTGAATATCGTCCATGGATGTCTCGAAGGCACCTGTCACGAGGCTGTATTAGGGTTTACGCTTACTGCGAAATCGCCACAAGGGCATCTTCACGCTTGAGGCCGAGGCGGGCGGTCGCGGCGTGACGGCACAGGATGCCGGCGCCGCGGAAGCGTCCCGTCGGCGGGGTCTGGGGCCGGGATGTCCGCAAGAAGAGAGGCCGCACCATGCCGTCCAAGCTCGACCAACTGCGTTCCATGACCGTCGTCGTCTCCGATACCGGCGACATTGAAACCGTCCGGCGGCTCAAGCCGCAGGATTGTACCACCAATCCGACCCTGCTGCTCAAGGCGGCCGAGATGCCCGCCTATGCCCATCTCGTCGACGAGGCGATCGACTGGGGCCGCGCGCAGGGCGGTGGCGCGGTCCATGCCACCTGTGACCGGCTGGCGCTGAATTTCGGTGCCGAGCTTTCCAAGATCGTGCCCGGCCGCGTCTCCACCGAGGTCGACGCCGACCTGTCCTTCGACACCGCCGCGACGCTGGACAAGGCCCGCGCCTTCATCAACGCCTATGAGGCGCGCGGCGTCGGCCGCGAGCGCATCCTCATCAAGGTGGCGTCCACCTGGGAGGGCATCCGCGCCGCCGAGGTGCTGCAGAAGGAAGGCATCGACTGCAACCTCACGCTGCTGTTCTCGCTCACCCAGGCGGTGGCGGCGGCCGATGCGGGCGCCTTCCTCATCTCGCCCTTCGTCGGGCGCATTCTCGACTGGCATGTCAAGGCGGGCGAGGGGCCGTTCACCGCCGAGACCGATCCGGGCGTCACCTCGGTGCGGCAGATCTATGCCTATTACAAGAAATACGGCATCTCGACCGTCGTGATGGGCGCGTCCTTCCGCAATACCGGCGAGATCGAGGCGCTGGCGGGCTGCGACCGGCTCACCATCGGCCCGGCTCTGCTCGACCAGCTCGCCGCCGACGAGGGCGTGCTGGAGCGCAAGCTCGACGCGTCCAATGTCGCCGAGGCACCGGCCCGGATCGAGCTTGACGAGAAGGCGTTCCGCTTCGCTCTCAACGAGGACCAGATGGCGACGGAGAAGCTCTCCGAAGGCATTCGCCTGTTCGTGAAGGACCTGCGCACCCTGCGCGGGCTCGTCGCCCGGCGGCTGGAAGGCGCGCAGGCGGCCTGATAGAGGAGGGCGCCCGCCCTCCTCACATGCCTGGCTTTGATGACCTCTCCCGAACTCGCCTTCGTGCTGGCTGCCGGCCTCGCCGCCTTCTGCGTCGGCATGGGCAAGGGCGGTGTCCCCATGATCGGCACGCTCGCCGTGCCGATCATGTCGCTCGTCATGCCCCCCATCGCCGCCGCCGGCCTGCTCCTGCCGGTCTATGTCGTCAGCGACATGTTCGGCGTGTGGGCCTACCGGCGCGAATTTTCCGCGCGCGTGCTCGCCATCATCATTCCCGCCGCCGCGCTCGGCGTCGGCATCGGCTGGGCGACCGCCTCCTTCGTCACCGACGCCATGGTCGAGGTGATCATCGGGGTGATCGGCATCGCCTTCTGCCTGGTGCGCTGGTTCGGCACGGCGGGCGCGGTGGCGCGGCCGGCGGATGTGCCGCGCGGCCTGTTCTGGGGCGCCGTCTCGGGCTTCACCAGCTTCGTCACCCATGGCGGGGCGCCGCCCTACCAGATGTACGCGCTGCCGCTGAAGCTGCCGAAAATGGTCTATGCCGGCACCACGACCATCGCCTTTGCCGCCATCAACGCGATCAAGCTGGTGCCCTACTGGGCGCTCGGCCAGCTCAACCCCGCCAATCTGAAGGCCACCGCCCTGCTCATGCCGGTGGCGATCGGCGCCACCTTCGTCGGCGTGCAGGTGACGCGCCGCCTGCCGGAGGCGCTGTTCTACCGGCTCATCGTCATCGCCCTGTTCCTGCTCTCGCTGAAGCTGCTGCAGGGCGGGCTGTTCACCCTGCTCGGGCTCTGATCACGCCTCGTCCGTCACCGGCCGGCCGATGGCGGCGGCGGTCCAGAACCCGGCGGCTACCACCAGCGAGGCGGCGATGATCGCCGTCAGCACGGCGTCGTAGCCGCCCGTGGCGGTCCACAGCACGGCGAGGCCGGCGGGGGCCGCCGCGCGGGCGATCAGCGCGGGGAAGGCCAGCGCGCCGTTGACCGCGCCATAGGCGCGCCGGGTCAGCAGTTCCGGCACGATCAGGCCGCGCACGATGGTGATGATGCCGTTGACCGCGCCGAAGGCGAGCGCGAACAGCGCCACGGCGGCGAAGGCGGGCGGCATCAGTTCCAGCGCGAGGAAGGCGAGCGGAAACACCGCGACGATCAGCGAGCCGATCACCCGCACCGGCGCGCGCGGCGCCAGCACGGTGATGGCGATCCGCCCGGCGACCTGCGCCGGCCCGATAATGGCGATGGCGCCCACCACGGCGTGGGTGTCGAAGCCGCGCTCGATCAGCAGCGGGTAGAGATGGAAGGTGAAGCCGGAGAACATCGCGGCATAGGCGGTGAAGGCGACGGCCAGCGCCCAGAACACGGGCTGGCGCAGCGCCTCGCCCACCGCCGAGCGCCGTCCCTCGTCCGGCGCCGCACTGGCAGGCGGGCGGGCGAGATCGCGGGAGGGGTCGATGGCGACGAAATTCGCCGTGCCGCAGATCGCGATGTTGATCGCCGCCATCACCAGCAGCGTCTCGCGCCAGCCGATGCCCTCGATGAGCAGCTGGATCAGCGGAATGAACAGTGTGGAGGCGAAGCCGCCCCACATGGTGAGCGTGGTGATGCCCCCACGCGCCCGCATCGGCCCGGTTCGCCGCGCCACCACCGCGAAGGCGGGATCATACAGCGTGGCCGCCTGCATCGCGCCGATTCCGGCGGCGGCGAGATAGAACAGCACCATGCTGTCGGCCCGCGACCACAGCACGAAGAGCAGCCCGGCCAGCAGCGAGCCGCCGGCCATAATCGCGCGGCCATAGCCCCGGTCGATCCACACGCCCACGGGATAGGCGGCGAGCCCGGCCAGCGCGAGGCCGAGCGTGGCGGCGCCATAGAGCTGGGCCTTCGACCAGCCGAGATCCGTGCTCATCGCCTGCGCGATCAGCGGGAAGCTGTAATAGAGCGTGCCCCACGAGCAGACCTGCCCGATGCCGAGCCCGGACAGGAACAGGCCGCGCGCGCCGGGCAGCGGCTCGGGCGCTGCGGGGGAGGAGACGCCCATGATCGGCCCTCGGCTCAGGCCGCGGGTCGCAGCAGGGAATGCACCAGATTGACCCAGTAGCTGGCTCCGACCGGAAGCAGCGCGTCGTTGAAGTCGTAATGCGCATTGTGCAGGTTGGCGCCGGGCCCGCTGGCGAGGCACAGATAGGCGCCCGGCGCCTTCTCCAGCATATAGGCGAAATCCTCCGCCGCCATGATCGGCTCGAAATCCGCCACCACCGCCCCGGCGCCGGCACCGGCGGTGAGGCGGGCGGCATCGAGCGCGTGGGCGAATTCGGCGCCGTGATTGACCAGCGCGGGATAGCGCCGCTCGTAGCGGATCTCGGCCCTGGCGCCCTGTGCGGCGCACACGCCCTCCACCACCGCGCGGAAGCGCTGCTCCACCAGGTCCCGCACCTCCTTGGTGAAGGTGCGCGCGGTGCCGCGCAGCACCACCTCGTCGGGGATCACGTTCCAGGTGTCGCCGCCATGGATCTGGGTGACGGTGACGACCGCCGCCTCCTGCGGGCTCACTGCGCGCGCCACGATGGACTGGAGCTGCGCCACGACCAGCGATGCCGTGAGCACCGGATCGATGCCGCGCTGGGGCATGGCGGCATGGGCGCCGCGGCCGATCACCTTCACCTCGAAAATGTCGAAGGCGGCGAACATCGGCCCCGGCCGGCCGAGAAAGGTGCCGAACGGCGCGTTCGGCCAGTTATGCAGGCCATAGACCGCCTGCATCGGGAACAGGTCGAACAGGCCCTGCTCGACCATGACCCGCGCGCCGCCCTCGTTCTCCTCGGCCGGCTGGAAGATGAAATGCACCGTGCCGGCGAAATCGGGGTCCGCGCTCAGATGTCGGGCGGCGGCGAGCAGCATGGTCATGTGCCCGTCATGGCCGCAGGCGTGCATCTTGCCGGGGGTGTCGGAGCGCCAGGGCAGGTTGGTGGCCTCGTGAATGTCGAGCGCGTCCATGTCGGCGCGCAGCCCGATGGCTGGCCCCGCGCCGCGCGCGCCCTGCAGCGTCGCCACCAGCCCGGTGCCGGCGAGGCCGCGATGGATGGGCAGGCCGAAGCTCGCGAGCCGGGCGGCCACATAGGCGCTGGTGCGCTGTTCCTCGAAAGCCGTCTCGGGCATGGCGTGCAGCGTGCGTCGCCAGGAGGTGAATTCCTCCGCCGCCTGCGCGAGGGCGGGCAGGATGCCGGGGGCGATGTCGTCGTCGGTTTCATGCTGCATGTGCGGCCCGCCTGACGCTGCGCTGGAACTCGCGCGCTGTATAGGCACCCGCGCCGCTCCGAGGCAAGGGGCGCCGAAAGAGGCGCCGCATCGGGTAACACAAAGGTAGCGGTAAGGACGTGCTGCGCCTCTATTTCGCGGGAAAGGCGAAGGAACGTTGTCCGCTGGTGGGTGTTCTACCTTCCGTGGGCCGCGCCGCGACGGCAGATAAGGCCCCTGATCTAGACATTACGTACATGCCGCACGCTCCATCAGGAGGAAATTACCATGTCAGTGTTCTCGAAAGACATCAAAACCTTCGACGACCTCTTCCTGCATACGCTGCAGGACATCTATTACGCGGAGAAAAAAATCTCCAAGGCTCTGCCGACTATGATCGAGAAGGCGAGCAACAAGCAGCTCAAGGCCGATTTCAAGCATCATCTCGGCGAGACCGAGAATCATATCAAGCGTGTGGAGAAGGTGTTCGAACTCTACGGCGCCAAGGCCAAGACCACCAAGTGCCCGGCCATTGACGGCATTCTCGAGGAGGCCGACGAGGTCGCCGGCGAGGTGGCCGATCCCGAAGTGCTCGACGCCGCGCTGATCGCAGCCGCCCAGGCGGTGGAGCATTACGAGATCACCCGCTACGGCACGCTCGCCGCCTGGGCCAAGCAGCTCGACCGCGCCGACTGCGCGCGCGTGCTGGAGGAGAACCTCGCCGAGGAGAGGAAGGCCGATGCCAAGCTGACCAAGCTGGCGGAATCCAAGATCAATCTGCAGGCCGCCGAATAGGCTGGCCGGCGGGTGGCCGGTGCCGGTGGCGAGGTCTCCCCCTCCGCCGGCGCCGGCCTGCAGCCTTTCCGGTGAGCCCCCGCTCATCGGAGGGGCTGCGGAGCCTTGGCGGTACGCCTCGTCGTGAGCGAGGCGCGCCTCACGCGACACGTTCCATTGCCTGGGAAGGTCGACATGCCCGCGAAATCGAAAGCCCAGCAGAAAGCCGCCGGAGCGGCGCTCGCCGCCAAGCGTGGCGAGACGGCATCGAGCGCGCTCAAGGGCGCCTCGAAGCAGATGGCGCGATCCATGAGCGTCGACGAACTGGCCGAGCTTGCCGCCACGCCGCGCAAGGGCAAGCCCGAGCGCGTCTCCGCCAAGGGCGGCGGGAGCCGTCATTGACCGGAACGAAGCCGGCCGCGCCACGTTGAAGCTCCGCATAGCGGGGGGTCCCATGGCGACGACACGCAAGCCGGCTTCAACATCGTCTCGCAAATCCCTTTCCAAGCCCTCCGGCGAGACCTCCGGAGACCCCTCCGGCGAGCCCTCCGCGTCCGGCGGCGGACGACCCAAACGCTCCTTCTTCACCCGCTTCTCGCAATGGGTGTCGACGCAGGCGGGCAAGCCGACGACCTTCATCGGCGCTCTGGGCCTGATCGTGCTGTGGGGCGCCAGCGGGCCCCTGTTCGGCTTCGGCGATACCTGGCAACTGGTGATCAACACCTCGACCACCATCATCACCTTCCTGATGGTGTTCGTGATCCAGAACAGCCAGAACCGCGACACCGCCGCCCTGCACATCAAGCTCGACGAACTGATCGCCAGCGGCACGAGCGCCCGGCGGATTCTGCTCGATCTCGAAGAGTTGGATGAGAGCGCGATCGAGACGATCCGTTCCGAATACGAGGAACTCGCCCGCCGCGCGCGGGAGGGCCGTTAGCCCTTGTCCTTCTCGCCCTTGTCTTTCTTGCCCGCTTCCTTGCCGCTCTTGTCTTTCCCAGCCTTCCGCTTGTCGTCATGGCGCTCCCGCGCCGCGGTCTCCTCGGCATTGGGGTGGGAGCGGTTGGTGAAGCGCGCATTGCCAAGGCCGGTGCCGATGGTGATGACGCCCCAGCGCTCGACATCGCCCATGAAGGGCACCTCGCTCAGGCCCTGAACCACCGCGTCATTATGCATGACCAGCGTCGTCTCGCGCCCGCCAATGGCCGGGATCGCCTCCCATAGCGCGGTCGGCAGGTTGAAACGGCGGCTCTCCCAGTTGCCCGGCAGGTTCTGCGCGCCGGTCTCGATGGCGCCGTCCGGGGCGATCGCGCCGGGGCAGCCGATGCCGATGAAGGGGGCGAGGTTGAAGCCCTGCGCCTCGGCCTGCTCAATGAGCGTGCCCAGCATGCCGGCCAGCCGGTCGACCGCCGCGTCGCGGGTCAGCTTTTCCTCCGCGTGACGCCACAGCTCCATTGCGGCGACGCGCGCCTTGGAGAGGTCCTCCGCCTTGTCGAGGTTGAGCTTGACGATGCCGGCGCGAATATTGGTGCCGCCGATATCCACCGCGAGAATGTGGTCGAAGCTGGCGAACATCCAGCTCGGCGCGAGATGGACGGCACCGATCAGCCCCGCCTCGTCGGGCTCGGCGCGGATGGGCACCAGTTCGATCTCGATGCCGTCGGCGCGGGCGATCAGTTCGGCGCGGGCGATGGCGATCTCGGCGAAGCGCCCCCCTTTCAGCCCGCCGCCCACCACGATGCGCTGGGTGTCGCGCCATTCCCGGGTGCGCAGCAGGCGGCGGATGACGACGATGAGTTCGCTGGCATAGTCCTCCACGGCACTGAAGATCAGCGCCTGTTCGTGCGGCTTGCCCTCGACGAGCAGTTCGTCCAGCAGCGTCTTCGAAAGGTCCGCGGTCGGCGTGTCGCCCAGCGCCTTGGCGGGACGGCGGGCGAGGTTGCGCCAGCGGTCGAGTATATCGAAGAAGGCGGCGCGGCGGGCGCGGTCGCCGACGAAGCCGTCCTCCTCGCGGATCTGGCTGTTGCAGGCGTCGACGCTCACGGCCGCCAGCACCGGCGCGCCGTGCACTGTGACGGCGGGCGCGGCGGGCTCGTTTCGCGATCTGCGGTCGGCGTCGGTCTGCGGGCGGGAGGAGGCCATGTGTGCCGGGCTCGCTGTTCATGCGTCGGGTTGGTAGAAACGACGGAGGCCGCCCGTGCGTTCCCTCCTGCGTGGCCTTCCCGGATGGCGGCGCGCCGCCGGGTCGCGGAGCGGCGATGGAAAATCGGCGGACGCGGGGGAATAGAGTGTCGAGCGGCTCCGTATACGGGTCATGAAGCGCGAAAGTTCCACCTTCGACGTGCCGGCCGAGCTGCCCGTCCTGCGGCGCTATGCGCGCGCGCTGACGCGCGGCGACGACGGCGACGCGGAAGATCTGGTGCATGATGCGCTGGTGCGTGCCTATGAGCGCCGCGGCACCTTCCAGGACGAGCGGACCGTGCCCGGCCGGGCCGGCGGCGGCGCCTCCGGCAACCGGCTGCGCGGCTGGCTGCTCTCCATCCTGCACAATGTGTTCGTCGACCGGCGCCGCTCGCGCCATGCCGAGCAGCGCCGCGAGGCGCAGGCGGTGGAACTGGCCGAGGCCGTCATGCCGCCCGCGCAGGAGCATCACCTGCGCCTGTCGCAGGTGCGCGAGGCCTTCATGGGCCTGCCGGAGGAACAGCGCGCCGCGCTGCATCTCGTGAGCATCGAGGGGCTCGGCTATGCCGAGGCCGCCGCCGCGCTCGGCATTCCGCAGGGCACGCTGATGTCCCGGCTTGCGCGCGCCCGGGCGGCGCTGCGCGCGCTCGACGAAGGCACGGCCGAGGCCCGCGCCGCCCGCCTCGCGGCCCCGTCCGCTTCTCATCTTCGCATCGTAGGAGGTCCGGATGACCCGACCCGTTGATCCCGTCTCCGACGACGACCTGCAGGCCTATGTCGACGACGCGCTCCCCGTGGAGCGGCGTATCGATGTCGAGGCCCATCTCAGCGCCAACCCCACGGAAGCCTCGCGGGTGATGGCGGATCTGCGCATCCGCGACGAGCTGCGCCTCGCGCTGGCCGATGCCCCGCGCTCGGTGATGAACGCCCCGGCGCGGGTGGCGACGGTGGAGGCGGCGCGCCGGCTGGAGCGCGCGCTCTCGCGCGAGAGCTGGATGCGCCCGGTGCGCATCGCCGCCTCGGTGGCGCTGCTGCTGGGCGCCGGCTGGCTCGCCCATGCCCAGTTCGGTCCGCTCGGGGTCAGCCGCGTCGTCGCCTCGGACCTGCCGCCGGCCTATCTGGAGGAAGCGGTGCGCGCCCACCGCACGGCGGAGCTGCGCGCCGGGCTGGGCGCCCCGGTCGGTCCCGCCGGCTACCAACCGGCGGATATCCGCGCCGCGACCGCCATCATCATGCCCTCCCTGCCGGAGGACTGGCAGGTGGCGGATGTGCAGATCTTCCCCTCGGCTTTCGGCCCCAGCGTCGAAATGTCGGTGAAGACCAGGGATTTCGGCGCGGTGTCGCTGTTCGCCGTCCGTCCGGGCAGTTTCGACGTGGTGCCGGCGACCAGCGTGCCGAAGGACGGGCTCAATGCCGCCTACTGGCAGGTGGGCGAGGTGGCCTATGCGCTCGTGGCCCATGGCGACGCGCGCGAACTCGACCGCGCCGCCGCCGGGCTGGCGCGCTCGCTCTACTAGCCTTTCGTGCCGCGGGGCGCCCATTCGCCAGGCGCCACGCGGCTGACATCCCCTTGTGCTCAGATCCCCTAAGAGGAGACCGACATGAACATGCCGAATTCCGGCTTCCAGTGGCAGACAGGCGCTCGCGGCGTCGATCAGGCCGTCTTTGACGAAGGCCTGCGCCGCCACATGCTGCGCGTCTATAATTACATGGCGATCGGCCTCGTCCTGACCGGCGCCGTGGCCTTCTTCGTCGGCACCACGCCGGCGCTCTACGTACCGATCTTCTCCACCCCGCTCAAATGGGTGGTGATGCTCGCCCCGCTCGCCTTCGTGCTGCTGTTCTCGTTCCGCATGCAGTCGATGTCGGCGGGCGCGGCGCAGATGATGTTCTGGGCGTTCTGCGGCGTGATGGGGCTTTCCATGGCCTCCATCTTCCTCGTGTTCACCGGCACCTCGATCGCCCGCACCTTCTTCATCGCCGCCACCATGTTCGGCGCGACGAGCCTGTACGGCTACACGACCAAGCGCGACCTGTCGCAGTTCGGCTCCTTCCTGATGATGGGCCTGATCGGCGTCGTCATCGCCAGCGTGGTGAACATCTTCCTCGGCTCGACCATGCTGCAGTTCATCGTCTCGGTGGTCGGCATCCTGGTCTTCGTCGGCCTGACCGCCTGGGACACGCAGTCCATCAAGGAACAGTACGCGGAAAATTTTGATGCGGAATCGCAACAGAAGCTCGCTGTTTTCGGCGCATTCTCCCTCTATCTGAACTTCGTGAACATCTTCCAGCTGCTGCTGAACCTCACCGGCGAGCGGGAGTGATGCGGGCGACGCTGTATCCGCAGTGATATCCCCGACAGGAGGGATTTCGACATGAACGACCAGGACCGTCAGGCCATTGATGGCCTCTTTGCCAAGCTCGGCGAGGTCGAGAGCCGCACGGGCCCGCGCGATGGCGACGCGGAGGGCTACATTGCCCGCCGCATCGCCGCGCAGCCGGCTGCGCCCTATCTGATGGCGCAGACCATCGTGATGCAGGACTATGCGCTGAAGCAGGCGCAGGCGCGTATCGAGGACCTGGAGCGCCAGGCGCAGCAGGCGGCGAGGGACGCCCAGGAGGCGCAGGAAGCGGCCCGGCAGGCGGCCCAGCGCCCGGCCGGCGGCGGCGGGATCTTCGGCGGCCTGTTCGGCTCCGGCGAAGCGCCGGCGCGGACGGGTTCCGTGCCCTCGGTTCCGCGCGCGGGCGCGTCCTTCGGCGCGCCGGCGGCGGGTTCCCAGCCGTCGGGCGCCGTACCGCCGGATGCCTCCTCGGTCTGGCAGTCCGGCGGGCCGCAGGGCGGGGCTTATGGCGCTCCGCAATATGCCCAGCAGCCGCCCGGCGGGCCGCAGGGCCAGCCCGGTGGTTTCGGCCGGTCGGGATTCGGCGGCGGTGGCGGATTCGGCGGTGGCGGCTTTCTGGCTGGCGCCGCGCAGACGGCGCTCGGCGTCGCCGGCGGCGTGATGCTCGGCAACGCCCTTGGCGGCCTGTTCGGCGGGCACACCGCGCAGGCCGCGCCCGTCAGCGAGGAGAAGACCCCCGCCAGCGATGCCGACCCGCGCGCCGACGACAGCGCCGCCAATGACGACCCGTCCTCGGGCGACACGTCCTCGGGCGACGATGGCGGCTGGTTCGATGGCGGCGACTGGTTCGGCGGTGACGACCAGCTCTGAGCCAGCCTGGCCCGCGTAAACGGGCAGATCGCGCATCCGTGCGCGCTGTTTCAGGCGCGAGAAGACGCCATCTCTCCATCTCCGCGGGGCCGGCCTCCGGGTCGGCCCCGATCTCATGGCGGACCGCCGGCGCCACGCTTCCGGCTTTGGCGTGATATCGTAAGGGAAATTCCGGTTGCCGCGGGCCCGCGAGCCGGTAGCGTGCGTGGCACCGCGTCTCCTCCCTGCCGAACCCGAGAGCGCCACCGGAACGATGATCGACGCCGCCCCGCCTCCCGGCTCCTCCGCGCCGTCCCGGTCCGCCCCGCGCACCCCGCCTGCCCCACACCCGGCCCGCCCGCCCGACTGGCACGCCCTGCCGCATGAGGCGGTGGCCGGCCATCTCGATGCGTCCCCCCAGGGGCTCAGCCCGGCGGAGGCGCAGGCCCGGTTGCAGCGGCACGGCGCCAACGCCCTGCCCGAGCCGCCGGGCCGCCATCCGCTGCTGCGCTTCCTCGCCCAGTTCAACAATGCGCTGATCTACTTCCTGCTCGCGGGTGCGTTCGCCGCGCTGCTGCTCGGCCACCATGTCGATGCCGGGGTGATCGTCGCGGTCGTGCTGGTCAACGCCATTGTCGGCTTCGTGCAGGAGGGCAGGGCCGAGCAGGCGCTGAAGGCGATCGGCAACATGATCTCGCCGCAGGCCAGCGCGTTGCGCGGCAACCGGCGCGTCAGCGTCGCGGCGCGCGATCTGGTGCCGGGCGACCTCGTCATCCTGGAGGCGGGCGACCGGGTGCCGGCCGATACGCGGCTGGTGCGGGCGCGCGGCATGCGGATCGACGAATCGGTCCTGACCGGCGAATCCCTCGCCGTCTCCAAGCGCGAGGATCCCGCCCCGCGCGACGCCGCGCTGGGCGACCGGCACTCCATGGCGTTCTCCGGCACCACGGTCGCGGCCGGGCAGGGGGCGGGCATCGTCGTTTCCACCGGCCGCCATACCGAGATCGGCCGCATCGGCACGCTGATTGCCGGGGTGGAGCCGCTGGCGACGCCGCTGCTCCGGCAGATCGACGCCTTCGCCCACCGCTTCACCTGGGCGGTGCTGATCGCCGGGGCGGGGCTGTTCCTGTTCGCGGTCGCGGTGCGCGGCTATGGCTGGAGCGAAGCGCTGATGGCGGTGGTGGCGCTCGCCGTCGGCGTGGTGCCCGAAGGCCTGCCGGCGGTGATCACCATCACGCTGGCCATCGGCGTGCGCCGCATGGCGGTGCGCCATGCCATCATCCGGCGCCTGCCGGCGGTGGAAACGCTGGGCGCGACCTCGATCATCTGCTCGGACAAGACCGGCACGCTCACCCGCAACGAGATGACGGTGCGCCGCCTGTTCCTGCCCACGGCCGGGCCGGACACGGGCGAGATCGAGGTGTCCGGCGCCGGCTATGGGCCGGAGGGCGACCTTTCCTGGCCGGCGGCATCCGAGGCCGAGGGCGATCCGGCGGCGGCTGCCGAGGCGCTGCTGCGCTGCGGCCTGCTGTGCAATGACGCCCATCTGTCCGCCAGTGCGGGGCACTGGAACGCCGAGGGCGACCCGATGGAGGGCGCGCTGGTGGCGCTGGCGATGAAGGCCGGTGTCAAACCGGAGGTGGAGCGTGCCCATTGGCTGCGGCGCGACGAGATTCCCTTCGATGCCGCCCACCGTTTCATGGCGGTGCTGGCACAGGGGCCGCAAGGCGCATGCGTCGCCTTCATCAAGGGCGCACCGGAGGCGGTGCTGGCCATGTGCGACGCGCCGGACATGGCGCGCTGGGACGCGGCCATCGAGAGCGCCGCGCGGCAGGGCGAGCGCGTGCTCGGCTTTGCGATGAGGCGCTTCGAGACCGCGCCGGCGCGGCTGACGGCCGAAGCCCTGACCGGGCCCGGCGCGTCGCCCCGCGCCGTCTTCCTCGGCCTTGCCGGCTTCATCGATCCGCCGCGCCCCGAGGCGGTGGCGGCGATCGCCGAGTGCCGCACCGCCGGCATCGGCGTGAAGATGATCACCGGCGATCACGGCGCCACCGCGAAGGCGATCGCCCGCCAGCTGGGCATCGCGCCGGACCCGGCGGTCGTCACCGGCGCGCAGGTCGATGGCGCCTCCGACGCGGCGCTCATTGCCATGGCCCGCGACACCGCCGTGTTCGCCCGCACCAGCCCGGAAAACAAGCTGCGCATCGTGCGCGCGCTGCAATCCAGCGGCGCGGTGGTGGCGATGACCGGCGACGGGGTGAATGACGCGCCGGCGCTGCGGCAGGCCGATGTCGGGATCGCCATGGGCAGGAAGGGCACCGAGGCGGCCAAGCAGGCGGCGGAGGTGGTGCTGGTGGACGACAATTTCGCCACCATCGTCGCCGCGGTGCAGGAAGGCCGCACGGTCTACGACAATATCCGCAAGATGATCGCCTGGACGCTGCCGACCAATGGCGGCGAGGTGCTGGCGGTCATCATCGCCATCCTGCTCGGCGTCGCCCTGCCGGTCTCGCCGGCGCAGATCCTCTGGATGAACCTTCTGCTCTCCGCCACGCTGGGGCTCGCGCTGGCCTTCGAGCCGACCGAACCCGGCGTCATGCGCCGCCCGCCGCGTGCCGCCGATGCCGGGCTCATGACGCCCTTCATGCTCTGGCGCGTCGTGCTGGTCTCGCTGCTGTTCATGGCCGTGACCTTCGCCATGCAGGCGCTGGCCGTCGCGCGCGGGCATGACGAGGCGATGGCGCGCACCATCGTGGTCAACACCATCGTGGTGATGGAGATCTTCTACCTGTTCAACGTGCGCTTCCTGCACATGACTTCGGTCACATGGCGCGGCGCGCTGGGCACGCCGGCGGTGCTCATGGCCATTGCCGCCGTGACGTTGGGACAGGTCGCCTTCACCTATCTGCCGGCCATGCAGATCATCTTCGACACCCGTCCCGTCGGCCTTGTCGACGGGCTGTTCATCCTCGGCGCCGGCGTGGCGCTGATGGGCGTGCTGGAGGCGGAGAAGGCGCTGCTGCGGCGGCTGCGCCTCTTTGCCACCGAGGACATGTGACGACCGGGCGCGGGACGCCTACCCGGCCTTTGATTCCCCCCGCGCGGCGCGCATGGCGCCGGGGGCGTGGCCGGTGATGCGCTTGAAGGCGCGGCTGAAGGCCGCCTGCGAGCCATAGCCGAGCCGGTGCGCGGCTATGTCGATCGGTACCCGGTCGTGGCGGATCCATTGCGCGGCCAGCCGCATGCGCAGATCGGTGAGGTAGCGTAGCGGCGTCATGCCGGTGACGGCGAGGAAACGCTCGGCGAAGACCGAACGTGAGGCGCCCATCTGCGCCGCCAGTTCCGCCACCGTCCAGTCGCGGCCGGGATCGCGGTGCAGGGCGGCGATGACGCGGCCGAGGCGCGGGTCGCGCAGCGCCGCCACCCAGCCGCTGGCATCGCCGCAGCCGCATTCCACCCAGGCGCGAACGATGAAGGCCGAGACCACGTCGGCTAGGCGCGCCAGGATGCCGGCAAAGCCGGCCCGGTCGCCGCGCGTCTCGCGTTCCATCGCCTCCAGCATCGGCAGGATTTCGGGATAGCGTGCCAGCAGCGTGCCGACGAACATCTGCTCGGGCATGAGGCTGACCAGCGGGCTCATGCTGCCGAGATCGAATTCCATCGAGCCGCTGAAGATCAGTGCGTGGGTGGAGGGGCAGCCCTCGGGGGCGGTGATGTCGCCGACGCTGTCACAGATCGGCTGTACCGCGCAGCTGCGCACATCGCGGCAGGGCAGGTCGGGCGCCGAGAGCAGGTCGTGCAGGCCGCCGCGCGGCAGCAGCACGGCATCCCCGGTCTGCATCGCGTCGAGGCCTCCGGCCGGACGGCGCAGGAAAACCGGACCGCGCGCGATGAAGTGGAACTGCGCGCGGCCTTCCTCCTGCCCGAAGCGCAGGCCGAACGGCGGTGCCAGTTCGATGCGGCGATAGTCGATACCGATCAGGCGCATGCCCATCAGCATGTCGCTGACCAGATCGAGCGCCCCACCGGCCGGGTCGCCCAGTCCCGCTGTTCCGGACGAACGATCAATCATATGAGAGTTATTGGCATATATCGTCCGGCATTTCCAGCCTAGGACTGCGGCAACCATGCTCCCGCTTCGAAGGAAATTTCGATGAGCGACACTCTGCCCTGGCCCGAGGAGGCTTCCGCCGCCGGGCTCGACCCCGACAGCATCTCCGCCCTCGCCCCGCCCGCCGCCGCCGCCCCCGCCTGGGCGGCGGTCGGCTCGATGACGCTGGGCGTGTTCGGCCTCGTGACCGCCGAGTTTCTCCCCGCCAGCCTGCTGACGCCGATGGCGGCGGACCTGCGCATCAGCGAGGGCACGGCCGGGCAGGCCGTGACGGCGACCGCCATCGTCGCGCTGGTGGCCAGCCTGCTCGTCGCCACGGTGACGCGACGCATCGACCGGCGCGTCGTGCTGCTGGTCTTCACCGTGCTGCTGATCGTCTCCAACCTGATCGTCGCCTTCGCCCCCGACCTCGGTTCGCTGCTGGTTGGCCGCGTGCTGCTGGGCATCGCGCTGGGCGGGTTCTGGGCGATGTCGGCTGCGCTCGCCATGCGCCTGGTGCCGGAGGAGATGGTGCCGCGCGCGCTGTCGATCATCTTCAGCGGCGTCTCGGCGGCCACCATCTTCGCCGCGCCGGTGGGCAGCTATCTCGGCCATCTGTTCGGCTGGCGGGCGGTGTTTCTCATCGCCGCGGTGCTGGCGGTGGCGACGCTGATTGCACAGGTGGCGACGCTGCCGCGCATGGCGCCGAGTGGTTCGGCCAGCCTGCGCACGCTGGTCGACGTGCTGCGCCGGCCGGGCATCGGCATCGGCATGTTGGCCGCGATGCTGGTTTTCTCCGGCCATTTCGCCGTCTTCACCTATATCCGCCCCTTCCTGGAAACGGTGACGGGCGTGGGTATCAGCGCGGTGTCGGGCATCCTGCTCGGCTTCGGCGTGGCCAATTTCGTCGGCACGCTGGTGGCGGGGCGGCTTTTGCAGCGCAGCCTCGGCTTCTCGCTGGTCTGCGCCCCCGTGCTGATGGGGGTGCTCGGGCTGGGGCTGGTCACGCTGGCCAACAACCCGGCGGGGGATGCGCTGATGGTGGCACTGTGGGGCTTCGCCTTCGGCATCGTGCCGGTGGCGTGGTCCACCTGGCTGACCCGCACCGTGCCCGATCAGGCGGAAAGCGCCGGCGGCCTGCTGGTCGCGGCGGTGCAGTTCGCCATCTCGGTCGGCGCGGCGGGGGGCGGGATGATCTTCGATCGGGCAGGCGCGACCGGCGTGTTCGGTGCCGCCAGCCTCATCCTGCTGGTCTCGGTTATGATCATCCTCGCCGGCGTGCGTCCGCGCCTGCGGCAGGGGGCGTGACGCCTCCTCGCACGCCCGGCGCGGATGGGGCCGGGCGCGTCAGGAGCGCGCGGCCGGCTGCACGGCGCGCCGCGGCGTGCGCGGGCGCCGCATGATGCGCGACTGGACGAGCTTGAGCACCACGCCCGTGGCCAGCAGCATCACCAGGGTCAGTCCGCCCATCCACATCAGCCACGAGCCTTCGCTGTGGGCGCCGATGAGCGAGGCGCTCTCGGCGGCGAGCCAGCCGGGCGCCAGCATCACCGGCGCCCACACCACCGCCGAGGAGACGTTGGCGAACTGGAAACGGCGCTGGTTCATACGCATCATGCCGGCCACCATCGGCATGGTGGCGCGCACCGGGCCGAAGAAACGGCCGACGAAGATGGACGCGAAGCCGAAGCGGCGGAAGAACAGCCGCGCCTGCGCCACCTGCGAGCGATAGCCGATCAGCGGCCAGCGATGCACCACGCGCGGCCCCACCCAGCGACCGAACCAGTAGGACACGATGTCGCCCGCCACGGCGCCGACGATGGCGCCGGCAATGACCGGGATCGGCTCCACCATGCCGGAGCCGATCAGCCCGCCGATCGCCAGCATCAGCGCGGTGGCCGGAATGACCAGGCCGAGCAGGACGAGCGATTCGCCGAAGGCGATGATGCCGACCACGACGGGCACGAGATAGTCGTGGCTCTGCATGAGCTGAGCCAGATACGCGCTGATGCTTTCCATTGTCCTCTGCCGTTGGAATGCCGCGCCGCCCGCCGCACCGGCGGCAATGGCCGGGGGACACACCGGAAGTTCGGTCCCTCATGTTGGACAGGAACATGGCAGCCGCAAGACAGGCATTCCCCAGGGGAATGCACGAAATCCACCGTGATGGCGGTTATTCGCCCCCTGCGACGATATGAGCGGGCCCCCGGCGCCTGCCGGGCGGGTGGCCTCCCGGAAGGGAATCGAACCCCTGACCCCAGGTTTAGGAAACCTGTGCTCTATCCTGCTGAGCTACCGGGAGTGACCGCCGGTACATGACCTCAATCGGCGTTCCGGATCAAGAGGGCGGCCGCACCGGGAAGGGGCTGCGGCCACCGCGACGGCGGATATCGCCGTCCATCCGCGTGGATTAGCATGGGCAACCGGCCCGGGCGGCTGGATGCGAATGGAGTGCCGATGTCACCATGGCAAGCCGCTGCCGGCCCGCGCGCCAGCGAGGCGCACGAGCGCCCGCCCGCGAGGCGCTGGCGGCGCGATGCCGCGACGTCGCGGCGTGGTCTGCCATCCGCGCGCGCCGGCCTCGCGGGCGTCCTCGCCACCTTCCTCGCGGCTGTCCTCATGCTCGGCGCGCCGGCGCGGGCGGCGAAGGGTGAGGCGGCGTCCTGTCCGGCCGCGTTCGGCGCGCCGGTCGCCGTCACGGCCATCGACCGCTTCGGCGATATCGTGCTGGCCGATGGCACGGTCGTCGCGCTGGCGGGCCTTGCCGTCGAGGACGGCGAGGCGGCGCTGGCAGCCCGCCGCGCGTCGCTGGCGGCGCAGCTGGGCGGGCGCGAGGTGACGCTGGCCGGGCCGGCCGCCACCGACCGCTACGGTCGTCGGCGCGCCCTGCTGCGGCTGGCGGCGCCCCGTGAGGAGGACGGCGCCGACGCCACCGTTCAGGTCGCGCTGCTGCGGCAGGGGCTGGCGCTGGCGCGGCCGGAGGCGGGGTTTCTCGGCTGCATGAACGAACTGCGGGCGGCGGAGGCGCCGGCCCGGCGGGCGAAGCGCGGCCTCTGGGCGGGGCTGCCGCTGCCCGCGCGCGACGAGAAGACCGTGACAGCGAAGGCCGGGCGGTTCACAATCCTTGCAGGACGTGTGCTTTCGGTTGGAAACGGCCGGCGGGTGGACTACCTCAATTTCGGCCCGGTTTGGCGGCAAGACACCACCGTCAGGCTGGAAAAACCGGTGCGCGTGGCTCTGGAGCGCGCCGGCCTGTCGCTGGAGGCGCTGGCGGGGCGCGCGGTGGCGGTGCGCGGCGTGGTGTTCGAGGCGGACGGACCGGCAATCGACGTGCGGTGGATCGAGCAGATCGAGTTCATCGACGGCAGGATGGGACAAGGGCAGGCGGGGAACTGGTGAGGACACCGGTGCATAGCAGGGCAGGCGGTCTGTCCAGGGGTACGGCGTCGGTGTGGCGGCGGCTGGGCGCGTTTGCCTGCCTGCTCGCGGCCGGGCTCCTGCTCGCCGCCTGCGCCGGCATGCAGGAGCCCTCCACGGCGGAATTGAAGGCGAGCACGCCCGCGCCCGCCGCCGAGGAGGCCATGACGCCGGCCCAGCGCAAGGAGCACGAGCGTCTCGTCACGTCCTATGGCGGCGCCTATAACGACCCCAAGCTGCAGGCGCAGATCCAGCAGATCGTCACCCGGCTGGTGGCGGCGTCGGAGCGGCCGGACCAGAAATACCGCGTCACCATCCTCAATTCGCCGGCCATCAACGCTTTCGCGCTGCCCAATGGCTCGCTCTATGTGACGCGCGGCCTGCTGTCGCTGGCCTCCGACAATTCCGAGCTGGCCTCGGTCCTGGCGCATGAAATGGCCCATGTCATCGCCAACCACGCGGCCACCCGCGAGGACCAGATGAAGCAGGCGGTGCTGGTCAGCCGCGTGATCTCCGATGTGGTGAACGATTCCGACCTCGGCGCGCTGGCGCTGGCCAAGAGCCGCATTTCGCTCGCCAGCTTCTCGCGCGGGCAGGAACTGGAGGCGGATGCGATCGGCGTCGGCATCAGCGCCCGCGCCGGCTTCGATCCCTATGGCGCGGAGCGCTTCCTCACCACCATGGGCCAGCAGGCCAACCTGAAGTCCAGCTCGATGAACCAGAGCGCCAGCGGCGAGCAGGCGGATTTCCTCGCCACGCACCCGGCGACGCCCGAGCGTATTTCCATCGTCATGGCCAATGCGCGCGAATATGCCTCGCCCAAGAAGCCGGGCGAGCGCGACCGGGCGCAATATCTCGCGGCGATTGACGGCCTCGTCTACGGCGACGATCCCAAGGAAGGCTTCATCCGCGGGCGGCGGTTCTTCCATCCCAAGCTCGGCTTCACCTTCACCGCACCGGAAGGCTTCGCGCTGGAGAACACCTCGCAGGCGGTGCTCGGCGCCAGCACCACCGGTCGCGAGGCGCTGCGGCTCGATGCCGTGCGGGTCGGCGGCGACCAGTCGCTGGCGCAATATCTCTCCTCCGGCTGGATCGACGGGGTCGAGGTATCCTCGGTGGAGAGCCTGGTGCTCAACGGCTTTCCCGCCGCCACCGCCGTGGCGCGCGGCGAGCAATGGTCGTTCCGCATGTTCGCCATCCGCTTCGGCAGCGATGTGTACCGGCTTATCTTCGCGGCGCGCGAGCTGACGCCGGAACTCGACGCCGGCTTCCGCGAGGCGGCGGAAACCTTCCGCCGCGTCTCCATCGAGGAGGCGGACAACGTGAAGCCGCTGCGTATCCGCATCGTCACGGCCGGGCTCACCGATACGCCGGAGAAGCTGGCGGCGAAGATGGACGTGCAGGACCGGCAGATGGAGCGGTTCCTCATCCTCAACGGACTGCAGCGCGGCGACAAGCTGGCCTATGGCGAGCAATACAAGATCATCGCGGAATAGGACCGGCCGAAAGCTGAACCTGGCGGTCCGTTCGACATTGCGGGCGGCCGCGGGCGGATCCGGGATCTCGCGCCGGGCGACGCGCGGCGGCTGCGATGCTCGATCCCCGCTGTTCCTTGGCCGCGGCGGGGCGAACGCTGGCCATGGGCGTGGCAGGCTCTGGGCTGGGCCGCCTTTCGCGATTCGAAAACGCCCGGCTTGTTGAAACGAGAGCTTCAGATCGGCCCGAAGGCGCCGCGCGGCACGTCGGGGCCTTGCGTCAGCGCGACGCGCAGCTTTTCCAGCGCCCGGCTTTCGATCTGCCGCACCCGCTCCTTGGAGATGCCGAGCCGTGCGCCGAGCGTTTCCAGCGTCTCGCTCTCCTCGTTCAGGCGGCGGGCCTTGATGATGCGGATCTCGCGCTCGTTCAGCGCCGCCAGCGCGCGCCACAGCCAGCGCCGCCGCCGCTCGCCGTCGATTTCCATCGAGGCCTGCTCGTCGGGCAGCGGATCGGCGGCGGCGAGCTGGTCGAGCCGGGCGCCTCCATCTTCCTCGCCGGCCTGAAGCGGGGCGTTGAGCGACAGGTCGGGCCCGCTGAGCCGGGCATCCATGCGCGCCACCTCGACCGGGTTCACGCCGAGGCTACGGGCGATGGCGCCGTGCATCGCCTCGCGCGGGGGCGGTGTGGCGCCGCCGGCGCGCTCGAGCCGGGTCCGCATGCGGCGCAGGTTGAAGAACAGCGCCTTCTGGCCGGAGGAGGTTCCCCCGCGCACGATCGACCAGTTGCGCAGCACGTAATCCTGAATCGCCGCGCGGATCCACCAGGTGGCATAGGTGGAGAAGCGCACGTCATGGGCGGTCTGGAACCGCGCGGCGGCTTCCAGCAGGCCGATATTGGCCTCCTGCACAAGGTCCGACATGGGCAGGCCATAGCTGCGGAAGCGGCGGGCGATGGCGATGGCGAGGCGCATATGCGCATGCACCAGCTGGTGCATCGCGTGCTCGTCGCGCTGCTCGGTCCAGCGGCGGGCGAGCCCGTATTCCTCCTCGCGCCCCAGCAGGGGCGCCTTCATCGCGTCCCGCACCAGGACAATGTGACGCTCGGCCCTGTCGCTCATGCGCATCTCTTTGCTCGTTCAGACGGCGGCTGGACAACGTGTCAACGCGACCGGGCAAAGGATGGTTCCCGAAAGGATTCGAGCCGGGAATGCGGGCCCCGCTTGCCGGCTGGGATTTCCGCGCGCGCGCGGACGACACGGGACAAGAAGGGGGCAAGAAGGGGGGGCCAAAAAAGAAAAGCCCGGCACGGAGCCGGGCTTTCATCGCGGTGTCGAAGGGAGAAGCGGCGCCTCAGGCGGCGGCTTCCTCGGCTTCGTCGTCGGTATGCTCGACTTCGGCCTCGGCCTCGACCTCTCCCTTGCCCAGGCGACGCGGGCCCTTGAGCAGGTTCTGCTCGATAGCCTTGATCGCCTCGGTCTCGGTCATGTTCTCGACGGCGGCCAGCTCGCGGGCCATGCGGTCGAGCGCGGCCTCATAGAGCTGGCGCTCGCTATAGGACTGCTCGGGCTGCGCATCGGAACGATAGAGGTCGCGCACCACTTCGGCGATGGCGACGAGATCGCCGGAATTGATCTTGGCCTCATATTCCTGAGCGCGGCGGCTCCACATCGTGCGCTTCACGCGGGCGCGGCCCTTGAGGGTCTCCAGCGCCTTCTTGAGCACGATCGGATCGGAAAGCTTGCGCATGCCGACGGTCACGATCTTCGGCACGGGCACGCGCAGCGTCATCTTGTCCTTTTCGAAATGAATGACGAAAAGTTCAAGCTTGAAGCCGGCGACTTCCTGTTCCTCGATCGCCATGATGCGTCCGACACCGTGGGACGGATAAACGATATGCTCGCCCGTCTTGAAACCCTGGCGGATGTTGTTGGACGGCTTCTTCGTCGACGTCATGCTGTATCTGCTCCTGGGTCTCGGTTCTTCCGGCGGAGTACCACCCTGGCACGCCGTCGCCTCGCGAGTTGCCCCGCGGGGTCAAGAAACACCGCGGCTCCAGCGGATGCCGGAGCCGTACGCTCAGCCGTCGACGGAAAACTCAGGGGAGCCCGATACGCGGTTGCGCATTGGACAAAGACCCGACATCAATTCCGGGAGGGGCGCTCCGGCCTGGGAGCGTTGCACCATGGCAAACCCATTCGACTGCACGGGTAAGCTTATAACACAATTTATGCCGAAATCAAAATACTGCTGCGCTGCAGCGCGCGCGTGGCTGCGGCCGCGGTCCCTGCCACGGCGTCGTGTCGGCGCGTCGACCATGTCCGGCCCGTCATCGGGTCGGCAGTCCGGAGCTAGCCCTGCTTACCCGGTTCGGCCGAGAGATACTGTAGCTTGTCGGCTACACCGTCCCATTCCTTGGCGTCAGGCAGCGGGTCCTTGCGGTCGGTGATGTTGGGCCAGGCCTTGGCATAGTCGGCGTTGATCGTCAGCCACTTGTCGAGGCCGGGTTCGGTATCGGGTTTGATCGCCTCGGCCGGGCATTCCGGCTCGCACACGCCGCAGTCGATGCATTCGTCCGGATGGATGACGAGGAAGTTCTCACCCTCGTAGAAACAGTCGACAGGGCACACCGAGACGCAGTCGGTGTACTTGCACTTGATGCAATTCTCCGTGACGACGTAGGTCATTCATCCGGTCTCCGCGCCGGGCGTGTAGATTGGCCCGCGGCCCTCCCCTAGCGCACCGTCTCAAACGGCGCAAGGAACATGAACGCATGGCGACAGCCGGCGGGCTCCCAGCGGGCTCATGGCCTGCCGGGCTGTGCCAGCCCTGCCGGAGGAGGGTCAGGGGCGGATCTGGCCGGTGCCCCGCACCCGGTATTTGAACGAGGTCAACTGCTCGGCGCCCACCGGCCCGCGCGCGTGCATGCGCCCGGTGGCGATGCCGATCTCGCCGCCGAAGCCGAATTCGCCGCCATCGGCGAACTGGGTCGAGGCATTGTGAACCACGATCGCGGAATCGACCTCGCTGAGGAAGGTTTCCGCCACCACGGCATCTTCGGTCAGGATGGCGTCGGTGTGGTGCGAACCATAGGTCTCGATATGGTCGATCGCGGCATGGAGACCGTCCACCAGCTTCACCGAGATGATGGCGTCGAGATATTCGGTGCGCCAGTCGCCCTCGCTGGCCGGCCGCACGCGCGGATCCACCGCCTGCGTCGCCGCATCGCCGCGCACCTCGCAGCCCTCGTCGAGCAGCATGGTCACGAGCGGGGCCAGCAGCGTACCCGCGCCGGCGCTGTCCACCAGCAGCGTCTCGGCCGCCCCGCACACGCTGGTGCGGCGCAGCTTGGCGTTCCTCACCACGGCCAGCGCCTTGGCGGGGTCCGCCGCCTTGTCGACATAGATGTGCACCAGCCCTTCGAGATGGGCGAAGACCGGCACGCGCGCCTCGCTCTGCACGCGGGCGACAAGGCTTTTACCGCCGCGCGGCACGATGACGTCGATCGCGCCCGCGAGGCCCCCCAGCATTTCGCCCACCGCCGCGCGGTCGCGGGTCGGCACCAGCTGGATGGCGTCGGCCGGCAGTCCGGCGCTGGCAATGCCCTCGGCCATGGCGGCGTGGATGGCGCGGCTCGACTGGAAACTGTCCGAGCCGCCACGCAGGATCACCGCGTTGCCGGCCTTGAGGCAGAGGCTGCCGGCATCCGCCGTCACGTTGGGCCGGCTCTCATAGATGACGCCGACCACGCCGAGCGGGGTGCGCACGCGCTCCATCCTCAGCCCGTTGGGCCGCTCCCAGCTGTCGATCACCGTGCCGACCGGATCGGGCAGATCGGCGATCTCCTCGACGCCGCGCGCGGTCGCGTCCAGGCGGGCCGCGCTGAGCGTCAGCCGGTCCAGCATGGAGGCGCTCATGCCGGAAGCCTGCGCCGCCGCCACGTCCTGCGCGTTGGCGGCGAGAATGGCGGAGGCCTGGGCGCGGATGGCCTGGGCGGCCGCCTTAAGCCCGGCGCGCTTGGCCTCGGCCGAGGCGAGCGCCAGGGTGCGGGCGGCGGCCCGCGCGCGGCGGCCGATCTCCAGCATCAGCGCCGGCACATCATTCGCCGGTTCCGGCTGCGGGGCCGGCACGCCGAGACGGGTCTCGGGGGCGGAAGCGGCACGCAGGGAGGCGGCGGACGAGGTGGCGGATGACGCGGCGGACATGGCGTTCACTCGGGCTTTCCCCGCGCATCCTTCACGCGGGGGTCATGAAACGGGCGCCCTATCTACCACTAGTCGGCCGCCGGCGCACCAAAGCGAATTCGCGCGGTGCCGGGCTCCGGCCGAGGGGATCCGGGGGCGCGCCTTTCCGCGGGGCCATGAGGATCGGGACGTCGAGGAATCGGGGCGTTACGTCTTGCCATTTCTCGCGTGACGTCCGATGTCAGGTCACACCTTTAACGTCGAACAGGGGAGACCGGGCGACGTGTTGCGTGCTTTCGACATCGCCTGGGATGCCTTCTGGCGCTTCGTCGAGGATGACGGGTGGGCGATTTCCAGCCATATCGCCCTGTCCGCGCTGATGTCGCTGTTCCCCTTCCTCATCTTCGTCACCGCGCTGGCGGCGTTCTTCGATTTCAAGAACCTCGCCGACGAGACGGTGCAATTGATGCTGGAGGCGTGGCCCAGCCAGGTCGCCGCGCCGATCGGCCGGGAAATTCGCAACGTGCTGACGCAGGTGCGCACCGACGTGCTGACCGTCGGCGTGGTGCTGGCGATCTACTTCTCCTCCAACGGCATCGAGAGCCTGCGCATCGGCCTCAACCGCGCCTATGGCGTGCGTGAGAAGCGATCCTGGTACTGGCTGCGGCTCGAATCCATCGGCTATGTCGTCGTCGGGGCGGCCGGGCTGCTGGCGCTGTCCTTCCTGGTGGTGCTCGGGCCGGTGCTGTGGCTCACCGCCATACGCTGGGTGCCCGCGCTCACGCCCTTCGGCTGGATGATCACCTTTCTGCGCTATGCCGCGACCTCGGCCATCCTCATCGTCGCGCTGGTGGTCGCGCATATGTGGCTGCCGGCGGGGCGGCGCACGCTCACCGAGGTCGCGCCGGGCATTCTGGTCACGCTGGCGCTGTGGCTGGCCGCCGGCGCCGCGTTCGGCCGCTATCTCGCCGAGTTCGCGAGCAACTACGTCACCACCTATGCCGGCCTCGCCTCGGTGATGATCGCGCTCATCTTCCTCTACACGACGGCGTCGATCTTCGTGTATGGCGGCGAACTCAACGCCGCCATTCGCCGTGCCCGCTCCGGCGCCTTCTGAGCCCGCCGATCGGCGCGCCCGCGCTTGTTGACCCGCGTCAAGGCGGCTTGCCGGCGGCCGTGCTCCTATGAGAGCGGGCTCCTGCGCGGAGCATCCTCCGGGATGGCCGATCGGGTCGGGGCAGCACCGCGCCAGCGCGCGGGAGGAGGCGTGAATGAGCCGCACGGACACGATCAAGATCAAGGCCGGCGCGTGGGTCGTCGTGTGCGACGGCCACAAGGCGCTCATTCTCGTCAATGAGGGCGACGCGGCCTTTCCCAACCTGCGCACGCACGAGGTGCACGCGCAGGACAACCCGCCCAGCCGCGCGCAGGGCGCCGATGCGCCCGGTCGGGTACACCAGTCGTCCAGCCCGGCCCGTTCGTCGGTGGAGCCGACGGACTGGCACGAAGAGGCCGAGCGCGCCTTTTTGCGCATGATCGCCGATCGGCTGGAGGCGGCGGTTGCCGCCGGGGAGACGCGTTCGGTCGTGGTGGTGGCGCCCCCGCGCGCGCTCGGCGTGCTGCGCCCGCTCTATGGTCGCGCGCTGGCCGCAGCGGTGGACGCGGAGATCGACCGCGATCTGGTGAAGCTGCCGCTGCACGAGATCGAGCAGCACCTCGCCGGCGGACAGGCCACGGGCTGACCCGCGCCCTCGCATCGGCTCCCGTCTTGCCCGGTGGCGCGGTCTGGCGGACTGTTGTCGTCGGCGATATCCCGTTGGTCGTTGGCGGCGGCGGGTGAGGTGAGGGCGCGCGGATGTGGGATTTCTCGATCGGAACCGCGTTCGGGCTGGTGGCGCGCACCTGGCCCTTCGTGCTGCTGCGGCTCGTCGTCTATGCCGCGTCCGTGCTGGCCATCCTCGCCGGCACCGGCCTTGGGGTGGGTGTCGGCTGGAGCCTCGGCGGGCTGTTCGGCCGCGACGAGAGCCTGTTCGGCGCGATGATCGTCGGTGTCGGCGGTCTCAGCCTGATGTTCGGCGTGCTGTGGTGGGTGCGCCAGTATGTCGTCTATCTCGTCAAGGCCGGCCATGTCGCGGCGATGGACGCGCTGCTGCGCGGTGCCGCGCTTCCCGACGGGCGATCGCAGATCCGGTTTGCCACCGCGATGGTCCGCGCGCGCTTTCTGGAGGTGAATGTGCTGTTCGGCATGGATCTGCTGATCCGCGGCACGGTGCGCGCCTTTGTCGGAATCATGGACGTGCTGACCTTCTGGATACCCGGCGCGGGGGCGCTCGACCGGTTCGTCGCCGCGGTGCTGCGGGTGGCGCTCGGCCTGGTCGACGAGATCATCCTCGCCTACATCATCCGCCGCGATGGCGTGCCGCCCGGCGACGCGGCGCGGGACGGGCTGGTGCTTTACGCGCAGAATGCCGGCCCGCTGGCGCGCAACGCGGTGTGGATCGCGCTGTTCGACTATGCGCTGACCCTTCTCATCTTCCTCCTGCTGCTCGGGCCGGCGGTGGGGCTCGCCTATTGGCTGCCGGGAGCGCTCGGCGGCTTCGGCATCGTGGTCGCCCTCGCCAGCGCCTGGGCGCTGCGGGCGGCGCTGATCGAGCCGCTGTCGATCGCGGCACTGTTGCAGGCCTATGACGTCGCGACTCGCGGGCAGGCGCCGAACCCGGCCTGGACCGCGCGGCTGGACGCGGCGTCTGCCGCCTTCCGCGATCTCGGCCATCGCCCGCCGGCCGCGCGTGGCATGAAGGGGACGGCATGAAGGGGACGGCATGAGGGGTGGGGAATTCGCGCCGGAGGTGATCCGACCGGACGTCTCGGCCACTATAAGCAGTCGAATCAGCCGCTGCCGCGGCCTTGATCGCGCAGGGAGGCCCCGATGAAGACATTGTCCTTCTTCCGTCTCGTCGTCGCCGTCGGCGTGTGCCTGGCGGTCGGCGCGCTGGGCTCGCTGGCTACCACGCCGAAGATCCCGACCTGGTATGCGAGCCTCGCCAAGCCGTCCTTCACGCCGCCCGACGCCGCGTTCCCCATCGTCTGGACCACGCTCTACGTGCTGATGGCGGTGGCGCTGTGGCGGCTCTGGCAGCTTCACGCGCCCTCGCCCGAACGGCGGACGGCGATCGCGCTGTGGATCGTCCAGCTGGCGCTCAACGCCGTGTGGTCGCCCGTTTTCTTCGGCATGGAGGCGATCGGGGCGGGACTGGCGATCATCCTGGCTCTGTGGCTGGCCATTGCCGCCACGATCTGGGCGGCAGCGCGGATCGACCGTATCGCGGCCTGGCTGCTGGTGCCCTATCTCGTCTGGGTGTCCTATGCGACCGTGTTGAATGCTGCCATTGTCGTGATGAACTGAATGCCGGCCTCGCGCCGCGCTCGCCGGAGATAAACGATGGATCTCGTCACCATCGCCAAATTCGTGGTCCTGCCCATCGCGCTCGGCGCGGTCGCGGTCGTTCTCGTGCTCGGCCTCGCCAACATGGCGCGGGGCGGCTCGCCCCAGCGCTCGCAGAAGCTGATGCAGTGGCGCGTGCTGCTGCAGGCGGTGGCGCTCGGCTGCGTGCTCGTCACCATCTTCCTCATGAACCGGGGCTGAGGCCGCAGGGGACGCGCATCCGCCATGGTGGTGCTCAACCGCATCTATACCCGCACCGGCGACGACGGCACGACCGCGCTCGGCACCGGCGAGCGCCGCGTCAAGCACGACCTGCGGATCGCCGCCTATGGCACGGTGGACGAGACCAATGCCGCCATCGGCGTGGCGCGGCTGCATACCGGCGCGCTGGCCGATATCGATGGCGTGCTCGCGCGGGTGCAGAACGACCTGTTCGATCTCGGCGCCGACCTCGCCACCCCCGATGACGGCGTCGATCGCGGCTATGAGCCGCTGCGCATCGTCGCGCGCCAGGTGGATCGGCTGGAGCACGACATCGACATGCTCAACAAGCCGCTCAGGCCGCTGCGCTCCTTCGTGCTCCCGGCCGGCACGCCGGCCGCGGCGCACCTGCATGTGGCGCGCACCGTGTGCCGGCGTGCCGAGCGGCTGGTGGTCGAGCTGGCGCAGGCGCCCGGCGAGACCGTCTCGGCGGCGGCGGTCCGCTACCTCAACCGGCTGTCCGACCTGCTCTTCGTCATGAGCCGCGCCGCCAATGCCCGCGAGGGCGGCGGCGACGTCCTGTGGGTGCCGGCGGCCGGGCGCGAGGGGTAGGGCGCGCCATGCTGCTGCCTATCAATGACGACAACCCGCTGGAAGGCATCACCCACGCCTATGTCACCTGGGCGCTGATCGCCGCCAATGTGATCATCTTCGTGCTGGTGCAGCACGGCTACCGCGCGGAGATCGACATCGCCTCGGCCTTCGGCTTCGGCGCCATCCCGGCCGTCGTCACCCATGCCGCGGTGCTGCCGGCCGAATATGCCCGCCTGCCGGCCGAACTGACCCTCGTCACCTACATGTTCCTGCACGGCGGCTGGATGCATCTGGCCGGCAACATGGCCTTCCTCTGGGTGTTCGGCGACAATGTCGAGGATGCGCTCGGCCATGCCCGCTTCCTCGCCTTCTATCTCATCTGCGGGGTGGTCGGCGGGCTCGCCTATGCCTATGCGGTGCCGGATTCGGCGGCGCCGCTGGTGGGCGCCTCGGCGGGCATATCCGGGCTGGTCGGCGCCTATCTGATGCTGCACCCCAATGTGCGCATCTGGGTGCTGGTGTTCCTGCGCGTGCCGCTGCGCATTCCCGCCATCTGGCCGCTCGGCGCGTGGATCGCCTTCCAGCTGTGGAGCGTCATCGGCTCGGGCGATCAGGATACCGCCTGGTGGGCGCATATTGGCGGGCTGCTCACCGGTGCGGTGCTCATCGTCGTCATGCGGCGCAAGGGCGTGCCGCTCTGGGTGCTGACGCGCGACGGCACCCCCGAGCAACACCCGCCGATCTGATGGCGCCGGCGCGCTTCCCCACGTTGACAGGCCCTTGGGCGATCCATAGTTTCGCCCCCGCTTTCCGCAGGCCGATGCCGGGCCGTGTCGTCCGTGCGGGGCGCTGAACCGCGGCGCCCTCACCGGGTGCCGCGTGCAGTCCCCGCCGGTGCCCTCCGGCCCCATCGCATCGCCTTCCTCGACTTGCTGCTGCCGCGACGGCCCCGACATCGCGTCGGGCGGGAGATGTGGTGATGAAGATCCTTGTGCCCGTGAAGCGGGTGGTCGACTACAACGTCAAGATCCGCGTCAGGCCGGATGGCTCGGGCGTCGAGCTTGCCAACGTCAAGATGTCGATGAACCCGTTCGACGAGATCGCCATCGAGGAGGCGCTGCGGCTCAAGGAAGCCGGCAAGGCCACCGAGGTGATCGCCGTCTCCATCGGGCCGGTGAAGACCGACGAGACCATCCGCACCGCGCTCGCCATGGGTGCCGATCGCGGCATCTGGGTGAAGACGGAGGAAGCCGGCATCGAGCCGCTCACCGTCGCCAAGATCCTGCGCAAAATCGTCGAGGCGGAAGGCCCCGGCCTCGTCATCCTCGGCAAGCAGGCGATCGACGACGACGCCAACCAGACCGGGCAGATGCTCTCCGCCCTGCTCGGCTGGCCGCAGGCGACCTTCGCCTCGAAGGTGGTGGTGGGCGAGGGCAAGATCGACGTGACGCGCGAGATCGACGGCGGCCTGCAGACGCTGGAGCTGGCGCTGCCGGCGGTGCTGACCACCGACCTGCGTCTCAACGAGCCGCGCTATGCCAGCCTGCCCAACATCATGAAGGCGAAGAAGAAGCCGATCGAGGAAAAGCCGGCGGCCGATCTCGGCATCGACCTCGCCCCCCGCCTCGACGTGCTTTCCACGCTGGAACCCACCGGCCGCACCGCCGGCAAGAAGGTGGGCTCTGTCGCCGAACTGGTCGGCGATCTCAAGCAGGCGGGAGTGATCTGACCATGGCGACGCTGCTTTTTGCCGAACATGACGATGCGAGCCTGAACCCCGTCACCGCCCGCGCGCTGACCGCGGCGCGCGCGCTGGGCGCGCCGGTGCATGTGCTCGTGGTGGGCGAGAATGCACGTCCCGCCGCCGAGGCCGCCGCCCGGCTCGAGGGCGTGGCCGAAGTGCTGCTCGCCGACGCGCCGGTCTATGCGCACCGCCTCGCCGAGCCGGTGGCGAGCCTGGGCGTCGCGCTCGCGGGCGAGTATGACGCGCTCATTGCGCCTTCCACCGCCGTGTGGAAGAGCGTGCTGCCGCGCATCGCCGCGCTGATCGATGTGATGCAGGTGTCCGACGCCATCGCCGTCATCGCGCCCGATATTTTCGAGCGGCCGATCTATGCCGGCAACGCCATCCAGCGCGTGCGCGTGCGCGACGCCAGGAAGGTGGTGACCATCCGCACCGCCGCCTTCGCCGCGACGGGCGAGGGCGGGGCGGCGCCGATCCGCGCGATCACCCCGGCGGATGCTCCGGCCGGCACGCTTTTCGTCGGCGAGCAGATCGCCGCCAGCGAGCGCCCGGACCTGACCGCGGCGCGCATCATCGTCTCGGGCGGGCGGGCCGTCGGCTCGGCGGAGAACTTCGCCAAGGTCATCGAGCCGCTGGCCGACGCGCTGGGCGCGGCGGTCGGGGCCTCGCGCGCCGCGGTGGATGCCGGCTACGCGCCGAATGACTGGCAGGTCGGCCAGACCGGCAAGGTGGTGGCGCCCGACCTTTATGTCGCGGTGGGCATTTCCGGCGCCATCCAGCATCTGGCCGGCATGAAGGATTCCAAGGTCATCGTCGCTATCAACAAGGACGAGGACGCGCCGATCTTCTCCGTGGCCGATTTCGGCCTGGTCGGCGACCTGTTCCAGCTGGTGCCGGAACTGACGGCGGAAATTGCTAAGGCGAAAGCCTGAGAGCCTTTATACTGAGCACCGAGCCGTCAGCAGGGGCAGGACAACGTGGCCATGGGTTTCGAGATCAAGCGCGTCGGCATTATCGGCGCCGGCCAGATGGGCAACGGGATCGCGCATGTGTGCGCGCTTGCCGGCTACGATGTCGTGCTCAACGACCTGGAGAAGGACCGCCTCAAGTCGAGCCTCGCCACCATCAACGGCAACATGTCCCGCCAGGTTGGCAAGGGGCTGTATTCGGATGAGGAGAAGCAGGCCGCGCTCGGGCGCATCCACGGCACCGACCAGACGGCCGACCTCTCCGAGGTCGATCTGGTGATCGAGGCGGCGGTGGAGAAGGAGGAGATCAAGCGCAGGATCTTCGCCGCGGTCTGCCCGTTCCTCAAGCCCGAGGCGATCCTCGCCACCAACACGTCGTCCATCTCGATCACCCGGCTCGCCGCCTCGACCGACCGGCCGGAGCGCTTCATCGGCATTCACTTCATGAACCCCGTGCCGCTCATGCAGCTCGTCGAGCTGGTGCGCGGCATCGCCACCGAGGACGAGACCTTCGAGCTCTCCAAGGCCTTCGTCACCCGGCTCGGCAAGACCTATGCGGTGTCGGAGGATTTCCCGGCTTTCATGGTCAACCGCATCCTGCTGCCGATGATCAACGAGGCGATCTACACGCTCTATGAGGGCGTGGGCTCGGTCGACGCCATCGACACCGCCATGCGGCTCGGCGCCAACCACCCGATGGGCCCGCTGCAGCTCGCCGATTTCATCGGGCTGGATACCTGCCTGTCCATCATGCAGGTGCTGCACGAGGGGCTGGCCGATTCGAAGTATCGCCCGTGCCCGCTGCTGGTGAAATATGTCGAGGCCGGCTGGCTGGGGCGCAAGACCCAGCGCGGCTTCTATGATTATCGCGGCGAGAAGCCGGTGCCGACGCGCTGAGGGTTTCCCTCTCAGGCCGTCAGGAAATCGACGGCCAAACCTCGCGCGACCGAATTGCTCACCGTGGAATCCTGCCGCGCCCGCTCGACCAGAGCGCCGATATCGCTCGCCGGATCGACGGGCACCACCTCAACCCGCACCAGGGCGCGGGTCGCCAGCAGTGGCGCGCCCGCAAGCGTCAACTCGACGCCGACGTCGATCGATTCGATCGCGATCCCCATCTCCTGCGCGACATAGTGGAGGTCGTTGCAGAGGCATCCGCCGATGGCGAGCGCCAGCAACTCCCCGCCATTGAAGCCAAGCCCGGTGCCGCCGGCACGCCCCTCGGCCCGGTCGACCACCAGCGTATGCGCGCCGGCCCAACCCAGCGCCGCGCCCGTGCCGCCGATGCTGCGCAGCTGAACCTGCATCCTTGCCATCGCGAGGGGTCTCCGTGAAGCGCATGGATGCTCTCAGGGCCGTGGCGGCTTTGCAAGCCTATCGCATCCCGCGCCCCACCCAGCGCGCCGGCCGCCCGTCGATCGCCGCCAGCCCCAGCGCGATGAGCGCGAAGCCGGCCAGTTCGCGCGGCTCCAGCGCCTCGCCCAGGAACAGCGCGCCGAGCAGGATGGCGCTCACCGGCACGAGGAAGGTGACGAGCGAGATGTTGGTCGCGCCGTTGCGCGCGAGAATGCGGAAATACAGGATATAGGCGATGCCGGTGGAGAGCACGCCCAGCCCCATCAGCGCCGCCAGCACATGCGGGGAGGGCAGCGGCCGCGTCCAGGGCTGGTCGATCGCGAGCGCGAGGGGCGCGAGCAGCACGCTTGAGGCGGCGAGTTGCAGCATGGCGACGCCGATCGGCGGCAGGTGGCGGAAGCGCCGGCCATAGACCGCGGCGAAACCATAGGACACGGTCGCGCCGATGGCCGCCAGCTGGGCCGGCAATTGATGGCCGCCGAGCTGGCCGATCAGCGCCGGCCCCATCATGACCGCCACGCCGGCAAAGCCCAGCACCACGCCGGCCAGCTTGCCGGCGGTGAACTTCTCGTCGCGGGTGAAGGCCTGCGCCACCAGCACGGTGAAGAGCGGCGTGGCGGCGTTGAGGATCGAGGACAGGCCGCTGGGAATATGCTGCTGCGACCAGGCGATGAGGCCGAAGGGAATGATATTGGCGATCACCGCCATGATCAGGAATTCGCCGATCAGGCGGCGGTTGAGCGGCACGTGCACGCCGCCGATCCGGGCGATGACGAACAGCGCCGCGGTGCCGATGGACACCCGCCCCAGCACCATGGTGAGCGGGGATATCTCCTGCACCGCCACCTTGCCGAAGAAGAACGAGCCGCCCCAGATCAGCGACAGCAGCACCAGCGCCCCCCAGTCGCCGGCCGCCATGGGTAGCGGCGTCGACAGCGGCGTCCTCGCGCCCGCCACCGAGGGCGGAGAGCCGGGACGGGCGGCGGATGGGGAGGCGGACATGCAACGCTCCTGCGCGAACGCGGCCACTCCGCACGGGACGGGCGAGCGGCGGATGGGACCCGCCGCCCCGCCCAATCGGCCGATGACCGCGGCGGGCGAGCCGGCTCGCGCAGGGTCATACGTCCTCGCGCGGCGTTCGCCTACCCGATTTCGCCGGGTTTCAGCCGTGCGAGGTCGCGGGATGAGCCAGCCACGCGGCGTACCAGCGCGGCCAGTCGGCGCTGGGGGTGCCGGGCCGGCCCATGCCGAAGCCGTGCCCGCCGGAGGGGAGCCTGTGCAGTTCCACCGGCACGCCGGCGCCTTCACAGGCGCGAGCTATGAGCGGGGCCTGCCGGGGATCGCTGACCGGGTCGTCCGCCGCCTGCACCAGAAAGCTCGGGGGAAAGGCGGGCGTGACATAGGTCTCCGCCGACCAGCGCGCCGCCTCCCCGGGCGAAGGGTGGCGACCGGCCAGCAGGCGCTGCGTCGAGGTCGGCGTCAGGTCCGGGGAAAGGCTCAGCACGGGATAGATGAAGGCGGCGAAATCCGCGCTTCCCACCGTCGCATCGGTGGCATCCACCGGGGGATAGTCGCCCATCGGCGCGGCGCCGGCGGTGAGCGCCAGCAGATGCGCGCCGGCGGAAAAGCCGAGCAGGCCGACGCGGGTGGGCGCGGTCCCGCTCGCGCCGGCCCGGATGAGCCGCAGCGCGCGGCGCGCATCCTGCAACGGCGCGGCCGCCGCCGCCTTCCAGCCCTCGCCCGGCAGGCGATAATCGAGCACGGCGGCGGCGATACCCCGCCCGGCGAGCCAGCGTGCGGCCGGCAGCGCCTCGTTTCCGTCCTCGATCCGCCGGTAGCCGCCGCCGGAGGCGATGAGGATCACCGTGTCGGTCGGCCGGTCCGGGTGGAACAGCGTCAGGCTGGGGCGGGCGATGGTGCGCCGGGCGTCGCGCGGGCCGCTCGCGACCGCGCCCCGCGGGCCGCCGCCGCCGGGAGGCGTGCCGGGCCACAGCGGGAGCACCGCGTCGGGCGCGCGGCCGGGCGCGCGGCAGGGAGCGGAGGCCGGCGCATCCGCCCGGCTCGTGCCGGTGGCAAGCGCGCCCAGCAGAGGTGCCCCGAGGAGGGCGAGGAGGTTCCGGCGGTTCACCACGGCCTCCCCTCGGCGCGGAACGCGTCGCCCGAGGCTCGAACGCGCTATAGCCCCGCCGGCGCGCGGCGGGCCGCCTCGATCAGCGCCACCGCGTCCGGGCTCGCCCATTCCGCCGGCCCGGCAATATGGCCGATCTCGCAGCCCTGCGCGTCGATCAGCATGGTGGTCGGCAGCCCGAAGCCGCGCCCCACCGCGCGCAGGTCCTGGAAGGCCTGCGCCTTGGGGTCGGTATAGAGCGCCAGATGCCGGATGCCGGTCTCGTCCATGAAGGTCTTCGGCTTTTCGGGATTGCGCTGGTCGATATTGATGGCGATCACCGCGAAACCGGGCAGCGCCGTTGCATCCTTGCCGGTCGCCGTCGTGGCGCCGAGCGTGCCCTGCAATTCGTCGAGCGCGGGCATTTCCTTGCGACAGGGCACGCACCAGGTGGCCCAGATGTTGACCAGTTTCAGCCCGTCGCCCCCCACTTTGGACAGGCTGCTCGGCGTGCCGTCGGGGGCGAGGAAGGCGAGATCGGGAATGCGGGTCGGTTTGAGTGTCGGGGCGAAGGCGGCGAGTTCGCCCTTGGCGAGATCGGCGATGCGGCGGCCGGTGTCGCTGGCGGCGGTGCAGGCGGCATCGCCCCCGCGCGCGGCTATGGTGGCCTCTTCCGGGGCTGCCGGCGCCTCGTGCTGCGCAACGGCGTTGCGCCCCCCGCCCCCGATCCCGTATACGCCTGCCAGCCCGGCAGCGGCGCCGAGCACAAGCGCGGCCGCCACGATGAGGGCGAACCGGCCCTTGGCGCGCGCCGTGCCCCGCCCTTCGGGGGGCGTCGCATCCTCAGGTCGTTCGGTCATGGCCGTCCTCGCGGAGAAAAGTCAGCATGAGCAACAAGATGTGGGGCGGCCGTTTCGAGACCGGCCCCGACGCGATCATGGAGGAGATAAACGCCTCCATCGGTTTCGACCAGCGCCTCTATGCGCAGGACATTGCGGGGTCGAAGGCGCATGCCTCGATGCTCGCGGCGAAGGGGATCATCGACAAGGCTGATGCCGAAAAGATCGTCGCCGGTCTAGACACGATCCTGTCAGAGATCGACGCGGGCGATTTCACCTTCCAGCGCGCGCTGGAAGACATTCACATGAACATCGAATCGCGCCTCGCCGTGCTGCTCGGCCCGGCGGCCGGCCGGCTGCATACCGCCCGTTCGCGCAACGACCAGGTGGCGACCGATTTCCGGCTCTATGTCCGGGACACGATCGACACGCTCGACGCCCAGTTCAAGGACCTGCAGAAGGCGCTGGTGGAGAAGGCGCTGGTGCATTCCGGCACGGTCATGCCGGGCTTTACCCATCTGCAGACCGCCCAGCCCGTGACATTCGGCCACCACCTGCTCGCCTATGTCGAGATGCTCGGGCGTGATCGCGGCCGGTTCCGGGACGCCCGCGCGCGGCTGAACGAATGCCCGCTCGGCGCGGCGGCGCTGGCCGGTACCTCCTTCCCGATCGACCGCTTCGCCACGGCGAAGGCGCTGGGATTCGACCGGCCGACCGCCAACTCGCTCGATTCGGTGTCCGATCGCGATTTCGTGCTGGAGACGCTGGCGGCGGCCTCGATCGCGGCCATGCATCTCTCGCGCTTCGCGGAGGAAATCGTCATCTGGACCTCGCCCCTCACCGGGCTGCTCAAGCTCTCGGATCGCTTCACCACTGGCTCCTCGATCATGCCGCAGAAGCGCAACCCGGACGCGGCCGAACTGGTGCGCGCCAAGATCGGCCGCATCGCCGGCGCGTTCTCCGGGCTGCTGATGGTAATGAAGGGCCTCGCGCTCGCCTATGCCAAGGACATGCAGGAAGACAAGGAAGGCGCGTTCGACGCGCTCTCCACCCTCTCGCTGATGATCGCCGCCACCAGCGGCATGGTGCGCGACATGGTGCCGGACGAGAAGCGCATGAAGGACGCCGCGGGCTCGGGCTATTCCACCGCCACCGACCTCGCGGACTGGCTGGTGCGCGTGCTCGGCCTGCCGTTCCGCGAGGCACACCATGTCACCGGCCGCATCGTCGCGCTGGCGGCGGGCCGCGACGTGGCGCTGCACAAGCTGTCGCTGGCCGACATGCAAGAGGTGGAGCCACGCATCACCAATGAGGTATTCGGCGTGCTCTCGGTGGCGAAATCCGTGGCGAGCCGCGTCTCCTATGGCGGCACCGCGCCGAAGAATGTCCGCGCGCAGGCCAAGCGCTGGCTGAAGCAACTGGACAAGCCCGCCTGAGGGGCGTCCCCTTGCGCCGACCTCAAGGAGCCATGCCGCGATGACGAGCCCCGAGACGATGAAGCCGGACAGGACCGCGACCGACAGGACCGCGACCAACAGGACAGGGTCGGACATGATCCGGCCCGAGGCCGGCGATGCCGGGACCCGGGTCCTGCGCCGCCTGCACCCGGTGACGAAGTTCGCGCTGGAGATGGGCCCGCTCGCCGTGTTCTTCATCGCCAATGCCAAGGGCGGCATCTATGCGGCGACCGGCGCCTTCATGCTGGCGACGCTGATCGCGCTGGCGGCCATGTGGTATCTCGCGCGCAAGATCGCGGTGATGCCGCTGGTGTCGGCGGGAGTGGTGCTGGTGTTCGGCACGCTCACCCTCGTGCTGCAGGACGATCACTTCATCAAGATGAAGCCGACCATGGTCAACGCCCTGTTCGGCATCGCGCTGCTCGGCGGGCTGGCGTTCAACAAGCCGCTGCTGCCTTATGTGCTCGGCGACGTGTTCGAACTGACCGATGAGGGCTGGCGCGTCCTCACCATCCGCTGGGGCGTGTTCTTTCTCGTCATGGCTGTGGTGAACGAGATCGTCTGGCGCAGCGTGTCGACCGATGCCTGGGTGGCGTTCAAGACCTTCGGCTACCTGCCGCTGACCTTCATCTTCGCCATGGCGCAGATGCCGCTGATGACGCGCCACGGCATCGCGCCGGGCGCCGAGAAATAGGCCGCGGGAAACAGGCCCCGGGAAACAGGCCCCGGACAATGGCCGGCGGGATGCTCATCCCGCCGGGCGTGCGTGCCGCCGGCTCCGGCGCTACGGGCAGGGATTGCCGCGCAGCTGGTGCACTGCGTCGATCTTCGCCTCGATTTCCGGCGTGATCGCCACATCGATGGCGTCGATATCGGTGGCGAGCTGCGCCATCGAAGTGGCGCCGATGATGACCGAGGTCATGAACGGGCGCGACAGGCAGAAGGCGATGGCCATCTGCGCGGGGTCGAGCCCCTCCTCGCGGGCAATAGTGAGATAGTCGTCGATCGCCGCTTCCGCGCCCGGCTTCTGGTAGCGCTGGCCGCGATCGAACAGCGTCGAGCGCGCGCCGGGCGGGCGGGCGCCCTTCTGGTACTTGCCGGTGAGAAAACCCTGCGCCAGCGGGGAATAGGCGAGCAGGCCGACCGCCTCGCGCAGGCTCACCTCGGCGAGCGCGGTCTCGAAGGTGCGGTTCAGCAGGTGATAGGCGTTCTGGATCGAGGCGACGCGCGGCGCGCCCGAGCGCTCGGCCTCCGCGAGGTAGCGCATCGTGCCCCAGGCGCTCTCGTTGGAGAGGCCGACATGGCGCACCTTGCCCTCCCGCACCAGCTCGGCGAAGACATCGAGCGTCTCGGCAATCGGCGTCTCCTCGCCCGGTGCCGATGTCCAGCGGGTGGGGTTGGAGCCGAACTCCGCCATGGGCCGGCCGGGCCAGTGCAACTGGTAGAGGTCGATATAGTCGGTCTGCAGGCGCCGGAGGCTCTTCTCGACCGCCTCGCGGATCTGCCCGCGTGTCGGGCGGGCGGGCGCGCCGTCGTCGCGGAACCAGGTCATTTCGGACAGGCCGCAGACCTTGGTGGCAAGGATCACCTTGTCGCGGGTGCCGCGCGCCTTGAGCCACGAGCCGATGACCCGCTCGGTGGAGCCCTGCGTCTCGGGCTTGGGCGGGATCGAGTAAAGTTCGGCGGTGTCGAGGAAGTTGATGCCGCGGTCCAGCGCATAGTCCAGCTGCGCATGGCCTTCGGCTTCGGTGTTCTGCTGGCCGAAGGTCATGGTGCCGAGACAGATGGCGCTGACCTCCAGGCCGGTGCGGCCGAGCGGGCGATAATGCATGGCGATGTATCGGGTTTTCGAGGGGAGGGGGTGGGTTGAGGATAGGCGCCGCACGCCCGGCGGGCAAGATGCCGGGCGGGATGTGGGGCGTTCGTCAGGGAGGGGATATGTTCAATTCCGCGCCGTCGCCTGTTCGATCCGGGTGAGGGCCGCCGTCAGGCTGGTCTCGACAAAGCGCGCGCCATAGAGCGAGAGGTGGTTATTGTCGAAATAATAGCTGCCGTTGCGGTCGCCCCAGAGATACACGCCGTTCTGCTGGAACAGGTCCTTGAACGACAGCACCCAGACATTGGCGCCGGCGAGCCGGGACAGCACGGCGCTGGCGAAGCCATGCGCCGCCGTGTCGGCCGCCACGCTCTGCGACGTCTCCCGCACCGCCTGTTCGAACTGCTCGGGTGACACTCCGCCGCTGCGGCCGAGATAGACCGCCTGGCGCAGCACCTTCTGCGGGAAGGCGGGCTGTTCGGGAACCTGGTCGATCAGCACGACGGTGACGCCGAGATCGGCATAGGCCCGGACGGTGCGCGGGATGAAGCGGGCGAACACCGCCTTCGAGCCCGCAAGCGTCGGCCCGCCGGGCGCGCCGCCATCCGGCGGGCGGGCCTCCGGTGGGGCGCTGTCCGGCGGCAGCATGGAGGCGCTGTCCGGCGGCCCCTCGCTCAGGCTGTTGAGGTAGTAGGACCACGCCGAGACCAGCACCACCATGTCGTAGCCGCCGGCCTTGACCGTTTCATATTGCTGACGGGCGAAGGGCTCGCACACGCCCGCCCCGAACGCGGCGCCGCGCACCGTGACGCCGAGGAAAGGCGGGCAGCTGGCGAGACCCATCCACGAGACCGCGTCGGTCCTGCCGATCTGCGCGAAGGCCGGCAGGAGGATGTGCGCGTGGCTGTCGCCGATCACGAGGATGCGCCGCCGGGGGTTTTCCGGCGTGAAGATGGGGCACAGGATCGCTTTGCGCGGCGCCCCGGGCTTCAGCCCGTCCGGCCAGCAATCCTGGCCCAGTTCGTTGCCCTTCAGCGTGTCGAGCAGCATCGCCTCGCGGCTGCCGGGCGCGGGGATGGGGAAGCGCTCCGGCAGGCCGCCGGTGAGACTGCCATAGAGGCCCAGCGCGACGAACACCGTCCCCACCGCGCAGGAGGCGACGAGCACGCGCCGGCCCGGCAGCCAGGGGAGCGGCCCGCGACGGAACGGCTGCTCGACAAAACGCCAGCTCAGATAGGCGAGCACCAGCGACAGCGCCGCCAATCCCAGCAGCAACGCTTCCGGGGGAGCTGCCAGCGCGCGGATGCGGGCGAAGGCGAAGAGCGGCTGGTGCCAGAGATAGGCGCTGTAACTGATGAGGCCGATGCCGACCAGAGGCGGCAGCGAGAGCAGCCGCGCCGTCCATGTGCCCTGCCGGGCATAGAGGATGATCAGCGCCGCCCCGCCCACGGGGGCCAGCGCGTAGAGGCTCGGGAAGGGTGTCTTGCCGTCGAAGCGGAAGATCGCGAACAGGATGAGCGCCAGCCCGGCGGCACCCAGCGCGTCATTGCCGCGCGGCGCCCGCCACGTCATCCGCATGGCGCAGAGCGAACCGGCCAGCAACTCCCACACGCGGAACGGGGTGAGGTAGAAATTGGCACTCGGCGCATGGCGCCAGCCCCATTCGGTCAGCGCCAGGCTGGCGAGCGCCGTTGCCACCGTCGCCCAGAACAGCGCCTTCTTGCCGAAGCGCCACAGCAGGAAGAGGCAGACCGGCGCGAACAGGTAATACTGCTCCTCGACGGCAAGGCTCCAGGTGTGCAGCAGCGGCTTGAGTTCGGCCGGCGCGGAGAAATAGCCGTCCTCGCGCCAGAACACGAAATTGGAGACGAAAAACACGACGGAGACGATGCTGCGGCCGAAATCGCGCAGCTCCAGCGGCCCCATCCACGCCCAGGCGAAGGGCAGGCACGCCGCCATGACCAGGAACAGCGCCGGACAGATGCGCCGCGCCCGCCGCTCGTAGAAGGTGAGGATCGAGAACTGCCCGCGCTCAAGGTCGGCGATGAGGATGGTGGTGATGAGATAGCCGGAAATGACGAAGAAGATGTCGACGCCGACAAAGCCGCCGCTGAACACGCTCACCCCGGCGTGGAACAGGATGACCGGCAGCACGGCCACGGCCCGGAGTCCGTCGATTTCGCTTCTGTACTTCATCGAGCCCCGGATCGATCGCCGCGATCGGGGGAGCCGCGGCACGGCGGGCGCCGTCCCCCGGCGCGAGCGATATCGGACGCCTCCGGCCTTGTCGAGCGCGGGCGGGCCACACCCGAGGGCCGCATTGTCGCCCGTCCGCGTCAGCCGTCCTTGCGCGCCTTGAGCTGCGCGAGGAAGGCCTCGACCGCCGGCTGGATCCGCGCGACGATCACGTCCACCCCCTGGGCCGTGGGATGCAGGCCGTCCGGCTGGACGAGGTTGGGGTGGCCGGCCACGCCGTCGAGGAAGAACGGGTAGAGCGGCACGTCGTATTTGGCCGCCAGCCGGCCATAGATCCCGTTGAACCGCTCGCCATAGGCCTGCCCCAGATTGGGCGGTGCCAGCATGCCGGCCAGCAGCACGGGAATGCCGCGCGCCTTCAGCCGCGCCAGAAGGGCGTCGAGCGACGTCTCGGGGATGGAAGGATCGAGCCCGCGCAGCGCGTCATTGGCGCCGAGTTCAAGGATCACCCCGTCGGTGCCATCCGGCACCGACCAGTCGAGCCGGGCCAGCCCGGCGCTGGTCGTGTCGCCGGAAACCCCGGCATTCTCGATCAAAACATCGTGTCCCGCCTGCGTCAGCGCGGCCTGCAGCCGGGCCGGAAAGGACTGGTTGGCCGGCAGGCCATAGCCCGCCGTAAGGCTGTCGCCAAAGGCCACGAGCCGCAGCGGCGCGGCCTGCGCGGGTGCTGCAAGGGCGAACAGGCCGATGAGCGCGAGCGCGAGCAGCCGCGCCCAATGAGGCCGGGCGGCCTTTCCCGATCGATGTGCGCCGCCATATGGTGCAGGCACGGGGGGCCGGACGGTCACGTTGCCGAGGAACGCACACAAAGACATGCAGCCGAACTCCAATAGCTTGCCGGCACCGGGCCCTCTGGCCAATCCGCCCGCCATCCGCCTCGACAGGGTCGAACTCTCCCTCGGCGCCGGCGCGGCGCGTGTCCACATCCTCAAAAGCATATCTCTCGCCATTGGCCAAGGTGAGGCGGTGGGACTGGTCGGCCCCTCGGGCTCGGGCAAGTCGAGCCTGCTGATGGTGCTCGCGGGGCTTGAGCGGGCCGATGGCGGCTCGGTGCACGTGGCGGGGGAGGAGCTCACCCGGCTCGACGAGGACGCGCTGGCGCGCTTTCGCGGCCGCCATGTCGGCATCGTCTTCCAGGCCTTCCATCTCATCCCGACCATGACGGCGATCGAGAATGTCGCCATCCCGCTGGAACTGGCCGGGCGGGCGGACGCCTTCGCGCGCGCCGCCGCCGAACTCGCCGCGGTCGGCCTCGGCCACCGGCAGGGTCACTATCCCGCCCAGCTCTCGGGTGGTGAGCAGCAGCGCGTGGCGGTGGCCCGCGCGCTGGCTCCCGAGCCGCGCATCCTGGTTGCCGACGAGCCGACCGGCAATCTGGACGAGGCGACGGGCAAGCAGATCATGGACCTCCTGTTCGCCGCCCAGGCGCGGCGGGGGGCGACGCTGGTCATCGTCACGCATGATCCGGCCCTGGCCCGGCGCTGCGACCGCACGGTGCGGCTGCGCTCGGGCCAGATCGAGCCGGATGCGGCGCAATCGGGCGCATCCGCGGACCTGCCGGCTGACGCGCTGGCGGATATCCCGGCGGGAGTGTCGGCATGACGCTGGCGGCGACGTCTTCCCCGGCCGGCGCGGTGCGTGCCGGTGCCGGGCTGCGGTTCCGTCTGGCGCTGGCCCTGCGTTTCGCCCTGCGTGAACTGCGCGGCGGGGTGCGCGGCTTCGGCGTGTTTCTCGGCTGCCTGGCGCTGGGCGTGGCGGCGATTGCCGGCGTTGGCTCCTTCTCGCGTGCGCTCACCGACGGGCTCGCCCGCGAGGGCACGGCGCTGCTCGGCGGTGACGCGGCCTTTTCGCTGGTGCAGCGGCAGGCGAGCCCGGACGAACTCCGGCTGCTCGCCGCCGGCGGGCGGGTTTCCACCATCGCCACGCTGCGCGCCATGGCGCGGGCGGGGGAGGGGGACAAGCTCGAATCCACGCTGGTCGAGCTGAAGGCGGTGGACGGCGCCTACCCCATGGTCGGCACGCTGGAGACGGCCCCGCCGCAGCCACTTGGCGAGGCGCTGGCCGAGCGGGACGGCGCCTATGGCGCGCTGGCCGACCCCGCGCTGGCCGACCGGCTGGGGCTGAAGCTGGGCGACCGCTTCCAGCTGGGCGAGGCGAACCTGCGGCTCGCCGGCCTGATCGAGCGCGAGCCGGACGCGCTCGCCACCGGCTTCGGCTTCGGCCCGCGCCTGCTGGTCTCGCTCGCCGGGCTCGATGCGGCGAAGCTGATCCAGCCCGGCAGCCTGGCGCGCTGGACGTACCGCGTGAGGCTCGCCGATCCCGGCCGGCTCGCGGCCTTTGTCGAGGGGGTGAAGACGGCGGCGCCCGATGCCGGCTTCGAGGTGCGCACGCGCGAGGCGGCGGCGCCGCGTCTGGAAGACAATGTCAAGCGCTTCACCCAGTACCTGACCCTTGTCGGCCTCACCGCCCTGCTGGTCGGCGGGGTAGGCGTCGCCAATGCGGTGAAAAGCCATCTCGACGCCAAGCGCGCGGTGATCGCCACCTTCAAGAGCCTCGGCGCGCCGGGCGGCACGGTATTCGCCATCTATCTCGTCGAGGTCGGGCTGATCGCCACCATGGGCATCGCCATCGGCCTCGTGGTGGGGGCGGTGCTGCCCTTTCTCATTGCCGGCGCTTTCGGCTACCTGCTGCCGGTGCCGATCGAGCCCGGCCTGCAGCCGGCGGCGCTGGCGCTGGCGCTCGGCTATGGCGGGCTGATCGCGCTGGCCTTCGCGCTCTGGCCGCTGGGCATGACCCATGACGTGCCGGTCTCGGCGCTGTTCCGCGACGATGTGGAGACCGCCCGCCGCCGGCCGCGCCGCATCTACGTGATCCTGACCGCGCTCGCCATCGCCGCGCTGGCGGGGCTGGCCATCGCCGCCTCGCAGGAGCGGCGGATCGCGGTCTATTACCTGATCGCCGCCGCCAGCGTGCTGGTGACGCTGCGCCTCGTCGGGCTCGGCATCATGGCGGTGGCGCGCCGGCTGCCGCGCCCGCGCTCCACCGTGGCGCGGCTGGCGCTGGCCAATATTCATCGCCCGGCGGCGCTGACGCCGACCGTCGTGCTCTCGCTCGGCCTCGGCCTCACCCTTTTGGTGTCGCTCGCGCTGATCGACCGCAGCCTGACGCGCGAACTCACCGGCCGGCTGCCGGCGGCGGCGCCGAGCTTCTTCTTTCTCGACATCGACAGCGGCGCGAGCGAGCGCTTCGCCGATTTTCTCAGGGCGCACGCGCCCGAGGGCAAGGTCGAGATCGTGCCGATGCTGCGCGGCCGGCTGATCACGCTCGGCGACCGGCCGGTGGAGAGCATAACCCCGCCGCCGGAATTCGCCTGGGTGCTCTCTTCCGATCGCGGCATCACCTATTCGCAAGCCCTGCCCGAGGGGTCCAGCGTCACCGCCGGCGCGTGGTGGCCGGCCGATTATGCCGGCCCGCCGCTGGTCTCCTTCGAGGGCGAGATCGCCGATGCGTTCGGGCTCAAGGTCGGCGACAGCGTCAGCGTCAACGTGCTCGGCCGGCCGATCACCGCGCGGATCGCCAATCTGCGCAAGGTGGAGTGGGATCGGCTCGCCATCAACTTCGTCATGGTGTTCTCGCCCAACACCTTCGCGGGCGCGCCGCACACCTCGCTCGCCACGCTCGCCTTTCCCGGCGGGGGCGACGCGGCCGGCGAGCGCAGCATTGCCCGCGCGGTGGCCGGCGAATTTCCCGCGGTGACGGCGGTGCGGGTGAAGGAGGCGCTGGCGCAGTTCAGCGACATCGCCTCCAAGCTCATCCTGGCGATCCGCGGCGCCAGCCTCGTCACGCTGCTCTCCAGCGTGCTGGTGCTGGCGGGGGCGCTGGCGGCGGGCCAGCACCACCGGGTCTATGACGCGGTGATCCTGAAGACGCTCGGCGCCACCCGCGCGCGGCTGATCGGCGCCTATGCGCTGGAATATGCCGCGCTGGGGCTGGTGACGGCGCTGGTGGCGGTGGGGGCGGGGGCGATCGCGGCCTTCGTCGTCGTCACCCGTGTGATGAACCTGCCCTTCGCCTGGTCCTCCGGCGCGGCGCTGGGGGCGGTGGCGGCCGCGCTGGTGCTCACGGTCGGCTTCGGGCTGATCGGCACATGGCGGGCGCTGGGCCAGAAGCCGGCGCGCATCCTGCGCAACCTGTAAGAGCGGGATGGCTTCCGTCCCGGCGACGGCGCCGCGTGGATCCTGTCGCAAACTTCACTTGCGGCGGGGCGGGGCGGCCCTCATATTCCAGGTGAAATTCCGTTTGCCGCCGCGCCTCCCGGCCGGCGGCGGGAATGCCGGAAACCGGGGAAAAGGGTTCGACCATGTCCGACTTCAACCGCAACGCTTCCGTGCCGCGCTTCGGAGCCGGCGCGGCACGGTCGCAGGCCGAGCTCGACCAGGGCCTGCGCACCTACATGCTGCGCGTCTACAATTACATGACGCTCGGCCTCGCCATCACCGGCGCGGCGGCGCTGGGCATCTACATGCTCGCCGTCTCCAGCGTGCCGACCGCGGCCGCCATCGCGCCGGGCCTCTACCTCACCGATCTCGGCGTGGCGCTGTTCATGAGCCCGCTGCGCTGGGTGGTGATCTTCGCTCCCTTCGCGGCGCTGCTCTTCCTCAATTTCCGCGTCGACCGCATGAGCGTGGGTGCCGCGCAGGGCGTGTTCTGGATCTACGCCGCGCTGATCGGCGTGTCGCTGTCGTCCATCTTCCTCGTCTACACCCATGACAGCGTCGTGCGGGTGTTCTTCATCACCGCCGCGGCCTTCGGCGCGCTCAGCCTCTACGGCTACACGACCACGCGCAGCCTCTCGGCGATGGGCTCGTTCCTGGTCATGGGCCTGTTCGGCCTGATCATCGCGATGGTGGTGAACATCTTCCTCGCCTCGACCATGATGCAGTTCGTCATCTCGGTCGCCGGCGTGCTGATCTTCTCCGGCCTCACCGCCTATGACACGCAGCGCATCAAGGAAATGTACTTCGCCGGCGACGACGACGTGGTGGCCGGCCGCAAGGCGATCATGGGCGCGCTGACCCTCTATCTCGACTTCATCAACCTCTTCGTCATGCTGCTGCAGCTGTTCGGCAACCGCAACAACTGAGCGGCCCGACGAAACGACGAAACGGACAAGCCCTGGCGCGAGCCGGGGCTTTTCTTTTGGCCGGCCGGGCCCACTCCGCGTGGTGCCGTCTACCAGCGCAGGTTCTGCTCCAGCCAGTGGTTCACCTCCCGGAACCCCATGCCGCGATAGGGCTTGCGCAGCAGCACGACGTAGAGGCTCTCCCCGTTCTCGACCAGTTCGCGCAGCCGGAAGAACAGTTCCTCGTCGGTCTCGTCCGTCATGACGGCATAGGCCGCCGGCCCGAGCTGGGTCCACGACATCTGCCGGAGCTCCGCGATCAGCCGTTGCGTCCGCCGGGGGTCGGCCAGTTCGAAGGTCACGAGATAGGCTGCCATGCGCGTCCCTTGGCGTGGTTGGCAATCCGGGCGGCCTTGCGCGCGGCGCCCGCCACCGCGCCGTTGCCGCCGCTACGTCATTTTCATCGCGCGACGGCTTGTCCCCGCCCGCCAGCGCCCTTTATCGCCTCAAAACAGGCTGCGGCGAAAGAGGCGCGCAGGCGATACGGACGGGCAGCGAAACGAACGTTAGGGAAGGGATGCCATGAACGCTTCGACACGGATGATCTTCGTCAACCTGCCCGTGGCCGAGCTAGCCCGCTCGGTGGCCTTCTACGAGGCGATGGGCGCGACGCGGAACCCGCATTTCTCCGACGAGAGCGCCGCCTGCATGGTGCTGTCGGAGGCGATCTACGTGATGCTGCTCACCCATCCGCGCTTCTCCCAGTTCACCCCCCGGCCCGTCGCCGACGCGCGCGCCACCAGCCAGGTGCTGCTCGCGCTCTCGCAGGAGAACCGCGCGGCGGTGGATGCCGTCATCGACCGGGCGGTGGCCGCCGGCGGCATGGCCGATCCCGCGCCGAAGGAGGATTTCGGCTTCATGTACAGCCGCAGCCTCGAGGATCCGGACGGCCATATCTGGGAGTCGGTCTGGATGGACCCGGAAGCCGCCGCGCAGGGGACCGGCCAGGCCGGTCAGGTCGGTGCGGAAGGCGCCGCCAGCGCGGCCACGAGCGGGGATGGTAACGGAAAACCTTCCGGCTACGACGCCGCCTCGTGACGCGTGGCGCACCATCGCGCATGGCTGACCGACAGGAGCACAGGATGAGCTATATCGACGGATTCATCGTCGCCGTGCCCACCGCCAACCAGGAAGCCTACCGCGTCATGGCGGAGAAGGCCGCCGTCATCTTCCGCGACCATGGAGCGCTGCGGCTGGTGGAATGCTGGGGCGACGACGTGCCCGACGGCGACGTCACCGATTTCCGCCGCGCCGTGCAGGCGACGCCCGAGGAGACGGTGGTGTTCTCCTGGATCGTCTGGCCGTCCAGGCAGGTGCGCGATGCCGGCATGAAGGCGTTCATGGACGACCCGCGCATGAAGGACATGACCGACATGCCGTTCGACGGCCAGCGCATGATCTTCGGCGGCTTCACCCCGCTGGTCGATAGCGGGGCGGAATAGACGGGGCCCGCCCGGCGCCGGCCCGGGGGTGCGAGGGGAGGGCGGAGGGCTGCGCGCTTCCATCTCGCGCGGCGACCGACAGCGCGAGCGGGCCACATGCGGTGTGATCACATGGGCGTTGTCGCGCCCATGCGCGGGCGGTAGATAGCCTTCACGCGGCATCGGCCATGAGGGCCGGCGCCGAAGAAGGAGCAGGGCTCATGAACTGGTCGGATTTCAAGCGCGAGGCGAATTTCATCGACGGCGAATGGCAGGGCGCCGATAGCGGCGCCACCATCGACGTCACCAATCCCGCGACCGGCGAGGTGATCGGCACCGTGCCCAATGCCGGCCGCGCCGAGACCGTGCGCGCCATCGCGGCGGCCGACCGGGCGTTCGAGAGCTTCTCCCGCACCACGGCGGACGAGCGCGCCAAGCTGCTGCGCCGCCTGCATGCCGCCATCATGGATAACCAGCGCGCGCTGGCCGAACTGCTCACCGTCGAGCAGGGCAAGCCGCTGGCCGAATCCATGGGCGAGGTGGGGGCCAGCGCGGCCTATGTGCTGTGGTTCGCCGAGGAAGCCCGCCGGGCCTATGGCGATGTCATCCCCTCGCCCTGGGGCGAGCGGCGCATCCTCGCCATCAAGCAGCCGGTCGGCGTGGTCGCGGCCATCACGCCGTGGAACTTTCCGTCCTCCATGCTGGCGCGCAAGATCGGCCCGGCTCTGGCCACCGGCTGCACCTCGGTGGTGAAGCCGGCGACGCAGACCCCCTATTCCGGCCTTGCCTGGGGCGTGCTGGCCGAACAGGCCGGCTATCCCGCCGGCGTGGTCAACATCCTCACCGGCTCGGCTTCCGCGATTGGCGGCGAGATGACGGCGAACCCGATCGTGCGCAAGATCACCTTCACCGGCTCCACGCCGATCGGCAAGATCCTGCTGAAGCAGGCCGCCGACACGGTCAAGCGCGTGTCGATGGAACTGGGCGGCAATGCGCCCTTCATCGTCTTCGACGACGCCGACCTCGACAAGGCGGTGGAAGGCGCGCTGGCTTCCAAGTACCGCAATTCGGGCCAGACCTGCGTCTGTGCCAACCGCTTCTATGCGCAGGCCGTCATCTATGACGCCTTTGTCGAGAAGCTGGCCGCCGCCTCGGCCACGCTCAAGGTGGGCTCCGGCCTTGAGGAGGGCGTCACCCAGGGCCCGCTGATCGACGACAAGGCGATCGCCAAGACCGAGAGCTTCATCGCCGACGCGCTCGCCAAGGGCGGCAGGGTCGTCGCGGGGGGCAAGCGCCACGCGCTCGGCGGCCAGTTCTTCGAGCCGACCGTGATCGCCGACGCGACATCTGAGATGAACTTCTCCCGCGAGGAGATCTTCGGCCCGATCGCGCCGGTGTTCCGCTTCGAGACCGATGACGAGGCGGTGCGGCTGGCCAACGACACCGAGTTCGGCCTCGCCTGCTATTTCTACACAAGCAACCTTTCCCGCGCCTTCCGCGTCACCGAGGCGCTGCGCTACGGCCAGGTCGGGGTGAATGCCGGCGTCATCACCACCGAGGTCGCCCCGTTCGGGGGCGTCAAGGAATCCGGCCTCGGTCGCGAGGGCTCGAAATACGGGCTCGATGAATATCTCGACGTCAAATATGTCTGCCTCGGTCTCTGACCGACGCTGACGCATCCGCCGCCGTCGCGGGGTCGGTCCCCGCGGCGGCCTTGCGGCCGGGCCGCGAGCCGGGCCGCCCCCCGCCGGAGGGCGCTACTTGTCCGCCGCGCGCTGGCGGGCATCCGACACGACGTCCTTGAACCCTTGCAGGTCGAGCGCCGCGGCCACCTTGAACGGGCCGATCAGGTAGACCGGCGTGCCCGGCAGTTCCAGCGCCAGCGCCTGTTCGTTGTTGCGCTTGAGCAGCCCGCCAATGTCGCCGGCATGAGCCTTGAGATCGATGGAGAGGCGCTTGCGATCGATCCCGGCGCCCGCCAGCGCCGCCATCATCCGCTCCGTGGACGAACGCCCGGGCAGTTCCATCAGCGTCCGGTGGGCGATCTCGTATTTGTCCTGGTAGCGCGCGGCGAGCGCCAACTGGGCGGCGACGACGGAAGCTTCCGACAGGATCGGCCAGTCCTTGTAGACGAGGCGGATATTGCCGTCCTCGCGCAGCAGCCGCGCCAGCGCGGGCGAGGCCTTGCGGCAATAGCCGCAATTATAGTCGAAGAAGGCGACGATGGTGACGTCGCCCTTGGCATTGCCACCATTCGGCGCGTCGGGATCGAACAGCAGCGCCTCGACATCGAGCGTGCGGGTGCCGAGCTGCTGGGTGTTGACCGCCGGAACGGCGAAGAAGGTTGCCAGCGACACGCCGGCGGCGGAACGCAGAAAGCCTCGGCGGTGCATGAGCGAGCGTCCCCTGAACGGCGCTTCAGTCGGGCGAGCGTACACGCAGGCCGTCGAGGATGATGCGCTGGATATTACGTACAGCCTCCTCGGCAAAGGCCTCGTCGTCCAGCCCTGTTTCCAGCAGCGCATCGATCTGTGCCGCGAAATCCGCATAATGCTGCGTCGTGGCCCAGATGGCGAAGATCAGGTGGCGCGGATCGACCGGGGCGAGCCGGCCGGACTCGGTCCAGGCGCGGATCACCTCCGCCTTGGCGTCGACCAGTTCCTTGAGCGATGTCTCCAACTCCCGGCGCAGCAGCGGGGCGCCGCGCACGATCTCCAGGCAGAACAGCCGCGAGGCTTCCGGGTGGGCGCGCGAGAACATGATCTTGCGCCTTATATACTCGCCAATGGCCTTCGCCGGGTCGCTGTCGCGCTCCAGCGCGCGCAGGGGCGCCAGCCACTCGTCGAGCAGCCGGCTGAGCACCGCGACATAGACCTCCTCCTTGGAGGCGAAATAGTAGAACAGGTTGGTCTTGGAGACGGCGGCCTGTTCGGCGATCTGCTCGACCGTGGTGCCGTGCAGTCCGAGCCGCGAGAACAGGCCGAGCGCGGCATCGAGGATGGCGGTGCGCTTGGCCTCCACCTGCCGGGCCCGGCGGGGCGTGCGCGGCGTGGCCGAGCGCGAGCTTTTCCGGCCGGCGGGCGGTTCGGCGGCCCCCTCCGGCGGCGGGGGCGCCGCCGCCATGCGGTCCGATGATGCAGCGCGCGCCACAAGCGTCTCCTGACCCCTCGCGTTTCGATGCCGTCCCGCGCGACATCCGGGCCGGCGCGGGTGCACAAGTTTTGGCCATGCCCGAAACCGGCGCATGCCGCGTCCCATGACCCGTGACATGGCACGGAAGTCGTTTGCACCGCAATATGCCGCCGCCCACCCTGTCGCGATTCGCCGAGCCGGAGCCTGCCCATGACCGATCGCTACGACCGCATCGCCCGCCTGCTGCACTGGGCCGTCGCCGGGCTGGTACTGGTGCAGTTCGCGACCGGCTGGAGCTGGGGGTTTTTCGATCGCGGCACGGAGCCGCGCTTCTATCTGTTCCGCTTCCATCTCTATTCCGGCTACGGGGTGCTGGCGCTGGCCGTGCTGCGCATCGCCTGGCGCCTGACCCACCGCGCCCCGGCGCTGCCCGAAGGCCTGTCGCGCGTTACGCAGATCGTCGCCCATGCCACGCATGGCCTGCTCTATCTCGCCATCCTGGTGCAGCCCCTTCTCGGCGCCCTCACCGTGACCGCGCTCGGCAAGCAGCTGGGCACCGGGCCGGTACATGTCGTGCTGGCCTATCTCATCGCCGGCCTCGTCGCGCTGCATGTGGCGGCGGCGCTATGGCACCACTTCATCCGCCGCGACGGGCTCGTGCGGCGCATGCTCCCCTGACGCGAAGCGACATCCGACATGCCGATCCCCTTCCGCCGTTCCCTCGCCATTCTCCTTCTGCTCGCCGCGCCGGCCGCCGCCCGCGCGCAGGCGGTGCCGATCGAGATCCATGCAACGCCGATCGAGCGCTTCCTGCCCACCGGCACCGACCGCCTCGGGCCGCTAGAATTTCGCGGCGGGCTGGTGCTGACGTCCCCCGCGCGCGATTTCGGCGGGCTGTCGGGCCTCGTTCTGGATGCGGACGGGCAGGGAATGGCCGCCGTTACCGATCGCGGCTTCTGGCTGACGGGGCGGATCGCAGCGGAGGGTGATCGGCCAACCGGCATCCACGCGGCGTTCCTCGCGCCGCTCCGGGCGGCCGGCGGGGGCGAATTGCGGCGGCAGGGGCGCGGCGACATCGAATCGCTTGCGCGGGTTCCCGGCGGCTTCCTCGCCGGCATCGAGCATGCCCAGGAAGTCTGGTCGTTCGCGGGGGACGATCCGCTGCGCGCGACCGGCCGGCGCCTTCTCGCGGATCCGCAACTGGCGACGCTCGGCGGCAATGAAAGCCTGGAGGCGCTGCTCGCCCCGCCGGCGGGAACGCCGGGTGCGCCGGCCCCGCTGATCATCATCGCCGAGGAAAGCCCGAGCGATCCCGCCGTGCTGCCGGGCTTCCTGTTCGGCCCGCTGGACAGGCCCGCGCCGCTCGGCGCATTCGCGGTGGAGCGCATCGACGGCTTCTCCGCCACCGATGCCGCGCTGTCCGATGATGGACGGGTCTATCTGCTGGAGCGCCGCTTCGACATGCTGCGCGGCGTGTTCATGCGCATCCGCCGCTTCCCGCTCGCCGATATCCGGCCCGGCGCGCTTATTCGCGGCGAGGTGCTGATCGAGGCCAGCGGCACCGCGGCGATCGACAATATGGAGGGGATCGCGCTGCACCGGAACGCGGCGGGCGAGCTGATCCTCACCCTGCTGTCCGACGACAATTTCTCCCCGCTCCAGCGCACTTTGCTGCTGCGTTTCGCGGTGATGGAGTGACCGGACAAATATCGGCGGGAGAATGTCGGGGCAAGCGAGGCGGGAAGACGCGGCCAGAACGGCGCGTGGCCAGACCCGCGCACGGGCGGCGTCAGAAGATCAGCGCGCCGAACCCTGGGCGCTCGCGCCGCTCCACGGCTTCAGCCAGCCCATCAAGGCGCCGTAAGGCACGAGGGCGAGCAGCGCGCAGCCGGCCTTCACCAGGAAATCGAAGAAGGCGAGGCCCACCCACAGCGGCACGGTGATGCCGGTGGACGCGTAGGTGACGGAGAAGGACATGTCCGCGTCGCCGGCGAAGGCGAGGGAGAAGAACAGCACGGTGTCGAGCGCCGAGCCGAACAGGCTGCCGGCGAGCGGCGCCTGCCACCAGCTGAGGCGGCGCAGCCTGTTGAAGACCGTGATGTCGAGCAGCTGGCCGACCAGGAAGGCCGAGCCCGAGGCCAGCGCGATGCGCGGCGTCGCCAGCGCGATCGACAGCACCACGGCGAGAGCGAACCCGAAATACACCACTTTCCGCGCCACGGCGGGGCCGAAGCGGCGGTTGGTCAGGTCATTGACGAGAAAGGCGATCGGATAGGTGAACGCACCCCAGGTCAGCACCTCGGCAAGGCCGAACTGCTGTACCGGGTATTGCACCAGCACGTTGGACGCCGCCACCACCGTCATCATGGCGATGACGGGAGCGGCCAGCCGGAAAACCGTAATCTTCGTGCCGGCGACGTTCATCGCACTCAAGCGGCGGCGGCGGCGACGGTCGCCTTGGCCACGGCGCGCTTCAGATCGGCGGCCTTGGGCGACAGGTCGTCCATGCTGGCCTTGATCAGGAACGCATCGAGCCCGCCGCGGTGATCGACGGTCTTGAGGGCATTGGCGCTCACGCGCAGCTTCACCGACCGCTTCAGCAGATCGCTGGTGAGCGTGACGTTCACCAGGTTCGGCAGAAACCGCCGACGGGTCTTGCGGTTGGAGTGGCTCACGAGATTGCCGGTCAGAACCGCCTTCCCGGTAAGTTCGCACCGACGCGACATCGTGGACTTCCTTCACGTTTCATGCCGTTGCGCCGCAGGCCACGAGGGCAGCCTGACGATCCCGCATGCGGCATCTGTCAAATTAGGAGTGCGCTCCTATAAGGGCACCCCCAAGCCCCGTCAAGGCCGCCGTCACACCGCAGCGCCGCTTTGCGCCGCCGGCTATCGGCTTCGTGAGCGCGCGAGTCACAGTTCCGCCGACTTCCGCCGCCATCGAAAGGTGCGATAAAAGGCGGTTCGGATGCAATCCGGGCGATTCGCCGTCCGCATCGGGATTCACGTTCAATGCATCGCTTCTGCGCCTCGGCGGTTCTCGCGCTGGCCGGTGTCGGCACTCTGGCCACCGGGGCGCTCGCCGACGGCCGGCTTGAGGCACGCTACAAGCTTTCCCTTGCCGGCCTGGAACTCGGCCGCGCCGCTTTCGTGCTGGAAGTGGACGAGAAGGCCTATACCGCCTCCGGCAGCGCCCGGCTGACCGGCGTCGTTCAGGCGGTGTCCTCGGCCAAGGGCACGGCCGGCGCGCGCGGCCAGATCGAACGTGGCCTCCTCGCCCCGCGGGCCTTCGCCATGGAAGCCGAATCCGACCGCAAGTCGGAGGCCATCCGGATGGTGATGAGCGGCTCGGCGGTGATGGAGGCCAATGTCGTCCCCCCTGTCATGCCGACGCCGGACCGCATCCCGCTGACCGACAAGGACAAGAAGGGCGTGCTCGACCCGATGTCGGCCGCGCTCATCCTGGTGCCCGGCACCGAGGCGCCGCTCTCCGCCAAGGCCTGCGAGCGCACGCTGTCGATCTTCGACGGCCGCCAGCGCTACGACCTCACGCTCAGTTTCGAGCGCATGGAGGATGTGAAGGCCGAGAAGGGCTATGCCGGCCCCTCGGTGGTGTGCCGCGTTTCCTACCGCCCCGTGGCCGGCCACAAGCCGAACCGCGTGGGGGTCAAGTACATGATGAACAACAAGGAAATCTACGTGTGGCTGGCGCCGGTCGCCGGCACGCGCATGCTGGTGCCGTTCCGCGCGGCGGTGACGACGGCCATCGGCGTCGCCGAGCTGGAGGCGCAGAGCTTCGTCACCGAGCCCATGGTCGGCAAGCGGGCGACCCCCACCCGGGCGGCCATTCCCTGAGCCGTCGGCATCGGTTTCGCGCCGCGCGTCACGCAAGGCAGATCGCGCCGCCGCCGGCGCTGGCGCCCGCCGGGGGCTCCGGGTCTTGCGGCTCCGGGCCTTGGGGCTCCGGGCCTTGGGGCTCCGGGTCTTGGGGCTCCGGGTCTTCCCTCTTCGGCGGTTTCCTGTGCTACAAGGACCGCCCTGCCGGCGCGACGGACTGAACGGCTCCATGAACATCGCCCCTCCAGCCTCGACGCGTCTCGTCCCGAGGCTCGACCGGACCAAGCCGCTGCCGCCCTCCCTGCGCGCACGCGGCGTGACCGCGGTGCTGGGGCCGACCAATACCGGCAAGACCACTCTCGCCATCGAGCGCATGATCGGCCACTCCTCGGGGCTGATCGGCCTGCCGCTGCGCCTGCTGGCGCGCGAGGTCTATACCCGCCTCGTCGAACGGGTGGGGGCCGAGCAGGTCGCGCTCATCACCGGCGAGGAGCGCATCAAGCCGGCCAATCCGCGCTTCTGGGTGGCGACGGTGGAGGCGATGCCGCGCGACCTCGACGTCGCCTTCGTGGCGCTCGACGAGATCCAGATTTCCGCCGACCTCGACCGCGGCCACGTGTTCACCGACCGGCTGCTCAACCGGCGCGGGCGGGAGGAGACGCTGCTGCTGGGCGCGGCCACCATGCGCCCGCTGGTGGAGAAGCTGCTGCCGGGCGCCTCCATCCTGGTGCGGCCGCGCCTGTCCAATCTCAGCTTCGCCGGCGAGAAGAAGATCACCCGCCTGCCGCACCGCTCGGCCATCGTCGCCTTCTCGGCGGACGAGGTCTATGCCATCGCCGAATTGATCCGCCGCCAGCGCGGCGGCGCGGCGGTGGTGCTGGGCGCGCTCTCGCCGCGCACGCGCAATGCGCAGGTCGAGATGTACCAGAATGGCGACGTCGACTATCTCGTCGCCACCGACGCGATCGGCATGGGGCTCAATCTCGATGTCGACCATGTCGCCTTTGCCGGCGACGTGAAATTCGACGGCTGGCAGTTCCGCAAGCTGAACCCCGGCGAACTCGCCCAGATCGCCGGCCGGGCCGGGCGCGCCCAGCGCGACGGCACCTTCGGCACGACCGGGCGCTGTACCCCGTTCGATGCCGAACTGGTCGAGCGGCTGGAAGCGCACAGCTTCGATGCCCACCGGGTGCTGCAATGGCGCAACAGCGCGCTGGACTTCGCCTCCGTCGAGGCGCTGAATCGTTCTCTGGCGCAGGTTCCGCGCGAGGAAGGCCTGACCCGCGCGCCCACCGCCGAGGACGTGCTGGTGCTGGAGGCGCTGATGCGCGACCCCGCCATCCGCCGCCATGCGGTGGGGGCGGATGCGGTTGAAAGACTGTGGGAGGCCTGCCAGCTGCCGGACTACCGGAAGGTGTCGCCAGCCTCGCATTCCGACCTCGTTTCGACCGTCTACGACGATCTGATGCGCCATGGGCGTATCTCCACCGACTGGTTCGCCAAACAAGTGGCCTTGGCGGACCGAGCGGAAGGTGACATAGACACGCTGTCGGGACGAATTGCGCAGGTTCGCACGTGGACCTTCGCGGCGAACCGGCCGGATTGGCTTGATGACCCGGAACACTGGCGGGGTGTCACACGGCGTGTGGAGGACAGGCTTTCCGATGCTCTCCACGAGCGGTTGACCCACCGCTTTGTTGATCGTCGGACCAGCGTGCTGATGCGGCGCCTGCGAGAGAACGCAATGCTCGAAACTGAAATCACCAAGACCGGCGACGTCGTCGTGGAAGGCCATGTGATCGGCCACCTGCTCGGCTTCCAGTTCGCCGCCGATACCTCCGCTGCCGGCCCCGAGGCCAAGGCCTTGCGCGCCACCGCCCAGAAAGCCCTCGCGGGCGAGATCGAGGCGCGCGCCGCGCGCCTGGCGGAAGGCGCGGACGATGCCTTCGTGCTGTCCTCGGATGGCACGCTGCGCTGGGTCGGCGAGCCCGTGGCCAAGCTGATCCCCGGCGACGAGGTGCTGGGCCCGCGCCTCAAGGTCATCGCCGACGAGCATCTGACCGGGCCGGCGCGCGACGCCGTGCAGGCCCGTATCGAGCTGTGGCTGAAGGCGCATATTGAGAAGCTGCTCGGCCCGCTCATCGTGCTCGGCAAGGCCGAGGACGTGGCCGGCATCGGCCGGGGCATCGCCTTCCAACTGGTCGAGACGCTCGGCGTGCTGGAGCGCCACAAGGTTGCCGAGGAGATGAAGGGTCTCGCCCAGGAGGCGCGCGCCGTGCTGCGCGGCCACGGGGTACGCTTCGGTGCCCACCACATCTACATTCCAACCCTGCTGAAGCCGGCGCCGCGCGCGCTCGCCGCCCAGCTCTGGGCGCTCAAGCATGGCGGCCTGCAGCAGAAGGGGCTCGACGAGCTGCCGCATCTGGCGGCCTCCGGGCGCACCTCGATTCCGGTCGATCCGGAAATCCAGAAGGGCCTGTACCGCGCGGTCGGCTTCCGCGTGGCCGGCGAGAGGGCGGTGCGCGTCGACATTCTGGAGCGTCTGGCCGATCTCATCCGCCCGGCGCTGGCCTGGCGGCCGAACACCTCCGGCGAGAAGCCGGCCGGCGCCTTCGACGGCGGCGGCTTTGTCGCCACCGTCGCCATGACATCGCTGGCCGGCTGCGCGGGCGAGGATTTCGCCTCGATCCTGCGCTCGCTCGGCTATCGCATGGAACGTCGCCCGGCACCTGTCGAGGCTGCCCCGGTCGAGGCGGCGCCGGTCGAGGTGGCGCCTGTCGAAGCCGCGCCCGCTGAAGCCGTTCCTGCCGCGGAAGACGCGGCAACCGATACTACCGCCGCCGACCTCGCCGAAACCGAGGCCCCCGTTGTCGAGGCCCCCGTCGTCGAAACTGCCATCGTCGAGACCGCCATCGTCGAGACGTCGACGGACGCGGCGGCGGTCACGGCGGGTGCCGATGTCGCGTTCGACCAGACGGTCGAGCCGGCGCTGGAGCCCGAGGCTGTCGCCGAGATCGTCGCGGCACGCATCGAACCTGCCCCGGAGGCGGCGCCGCTGGCCGATGCCGCCGGGATCAGCGGGGAGGTCTTCACCGATCCGGTGTTCGACCAGACCGTGGAGCCGGCTCTCGAGGCCGAGCCCGCGGCCGATTCCCCGTCCGCCGGGCCGGCGGAAGCCGCTTCGGAAGACGGGCCCGCGCAAGAAGTGGCCGCGCAAGAAGTGGTCTTGGACGAAGCGACCGTGGACGAAGCCGCCGCGCCGGACGCGGTTGCGCCGCCGGCGGTTCCGGCCGAGCCGGCCATGATCGAGGTGTGGCGTCCCGGTCGTCCGCCGGGACAGCACCGTCCCGCGCAGCACCGCAAGGGCGGCCAGCAGGGCCGGCCAGGTCAGCGTGCCGAGAATAACACGCGCGCCGACAACGCCCCGCGCGGGGAGGCCGCACCGGCTGCCGCAGCGGGCGAGGACGGCACGCGGCGCGAGCGGCCGGAAGGCGAGCGCGGTCGTCGGCCTCCGCGCGACGAGCGGCGGACCGAGGGACGTGGCGAGCCGCGTTCCGAAGCTCGCACGGATGGCCGTGAGCGTCGTCCCGAGGGCGGCGATGCCGGGCGTCCCGCCCGCGAACCGCGCCCTGAGGGCGGCAAGCGCGATGACAATCGCCGCGACGACAACCGCCGCAATGACGGGCGCAAGGAATTCGGCAACCGCGAGCAAGGCAATCGCGACCATGCCGGCCGTTCCAGCCGTCCGGCGCCGGATCGCTTCACCGCCGGCCCGCGCCCCGACACCCGTCGCGACAAGCCGGTGGACCCCGATTCGCCCTTCGCCAAGCTGCTGGCACTGAAGGCCCGCATGGAGGCGGAGAAGAATGGCGGCTGATTGCGCCGCCCTTCGCTGATGCCGGATGACGGGGCCGGTCGCCCCGCTCCGGACAAGGGGCCGGGAAGGCGCGCGGCGGGAGAACCGCCCGCCGGTGCCGGGTCCGGCATGGTGGCGAGGACGGCGGCGAGGGATGTCCGCATCCCGCCGCTCGCGCCCGGCATGCGCATCGGCCTGTATGGCGGCAGCTTCAACCCGCCGCATGCCGCCCATCGCGCGGTCAGCCTGCTGGCGCTCAAGCGCCTGCGGCTCGACAAGGTGTGGTGGCTGGTGACGCCAGGCAACCCGTTGAAGGACAATGGCCGGCTGCCCCCGCTCGGCGTGCGGCTGGCGCAGGCGCGGGCGATCGCCAACCATCCCGCGCTGGTGCCGACGGGGCTGGAGGCGGGGCTTGGCACGCGCTACAGCTTCGACACGGTGGCGGCGCTGGTGGCGCGGTTTCCGCAGGTGCATTTCGTGTGGCTGATGGGGGCGGACAATCTTGCCTCCTTCCACCGCTGGCAGCGCTGGCGCGATATCGCCGCGCGCGTGCCGATCTGCGTGGTGGACCGGCAGGGCTGCACCTTTCCCGCCATGGCCGCGCCGGCGGCGCTGGCGCTGGCGCCGTGGCGGCGCGAGGAGCACGAGGCGCCCCGCCTGGCGGGGATGAAGCCGCCCGCCTGGCTGTTCCTGCACGGGCTCAAATCGCCGCTTTCCTCGACCCAGTTGCGGGCAATGCGGGACAATTCGGGCGCCCTATCGCCCTCTTGATCGCGATAGCGGCAGCCGCCGGTTGAAAAACAGGCGGTTTTCGACATATCTTGAAATGGCATTAACGGCAGGGGGGCTCCCTGACCGTGTTTCCTGCCAAAATGACGAGAGGATCTGGACCCCTGTCCAACATGGCGCTCTCCGCAGCCGCCCCCAGCCCGGCAGCTGCACCGGTTTCCGAGGCGTTCGACGCCGAGGAGATGCTGGCCCTCGTTCTGGCCCGTCTCGATGACGACAAGGCCGAGGACATCGTTCCCATCGAACTGCGCGGCAAGACCACCATCGCCGATTACATGGTGGTGGCGTCCGGCCGTTCCCAGCGCCATGTCGGCGCCATCGCCGATCACCTTGTCGAGGCGCTCAAGGAGCGCGGCGTCAAGGGGGTCCGGGTCGAGGGCATGCCGGCCTGCGATTGGGTGCTGATCGATGCGAGCGATGTGATCGTCCACGTCTTCCAGCCGGAAGTGCGAGGCTTCTACAACATCGAGAAGATGTGGTCGGGCGCGCTGCCCGCCGCCGCGCCGAAGCTGACGCGCGGCTGATCCGCGCGTGCGCCTCATGATCGTCGCCGTGGGCCGGCTCAAGGCCGGGCCCGAGCGCGAGCTGTGCGCGCGCTATGTCGACCGCACCGGCAAGAGCGGGCGCGCGCTGGGCCTTTCGGGGCCCGACATGCACGAGACGCCCGAGAGCGCGGCGCGCCGGCCCGAGGACCGCATGATCGAGGAGGGCGCGGCGCTCATCGCCGCCCTGCCCGAGGCGGCGACCGTCATCGCGCTCGACCCGCGCGGCCGCGAGGCCACGAGCGAGGAGATCGCCGCCGACATCGCCGCGCTGCGCGACCGGGGTGTCCGCGCGCTGGCCTTCCTGATCGGCGGGGCCGATGGCCTCAGCGACGCGGCGCGCGCGCGGGCCGATCGGCTCATCGCCTTCGGACGTGCCACCTTCCCCCATCAGCTGGTTCGGGTGATGATGGCCGAACAGCTTTACCGCGCGACCACGATTCTCTCGGGCCATCCCTACCACAAGGCCTGAGGACAGACGGGGCGCGGTAACCCAACCTTAATGATGCCGGCGTTCCTTCTCCTGATGCGCTTCCCACGGCCTGCCGCCCGTCGCCTGCCTCCCAGCTCACCCGTGCGGCCGCGCTGGCGCCGCGGGCTCGCCGTGTTGTGCGTGGCGGGCCTCGGTCTGTTCGCCGCGCCGCCGGCCTGGCCGCAATCGCCCCCGGCGGCGGATGGCGCGGCGGATGCCAGCGGCGAGGGTGCCGCGCCGCAGCAGCGCATCCAACAGCTCGACGCGGAGATGAAGGGCAGCGCCGCCGAGCAGGCGCGGCTGGCCAGCGAGATCGCCTCGCTCAAGGGCGATCGCGCCAAGCTGAACACCGCGCTCATCGACACCGCGCAGAAGGTGCGCGGGGTGGAGGGCAAGCTCGATGCCAGCGAGCAGCGCCTCGTCGAGCTCGGCCGCGAGGAGGCCGATATCCGCGAATCGCTCGATTCGCGCCGGGGCCAGCTGGCCGAGGTGCTCGGCGGCCTCGCGCGGCTCGGGCGCCGCCCCCCGCCGGCGCTGCTGGTGCGGCCGGACGATGCCCTGCAGTCGGTGCGCTCCGCCATTCTGCTCGGCGCGGTGTTGCCGGAGCTGAAATCGGAGACCGATCTGCTCGCCGGCGAGTTGCAGGCGCTGCGGCGGGTGATGCACGAGGCGGCCAGCGAGCGCGACGCTCTCGCAGAATTGAAAGCCTCGCTGGCGGAGGAGCGCCGGCGCACCAGCGCGCTGATCGAGCAACGCCAGGCCTCGCTGGAGGCGGGGGAAGCCGCGCTCAAGGACGAAGAGGCGCGCGCGGCCACGCTGGCGGCCGAGGCTGGCAATGTGCGCGAGCTGGTGGCCCGGATCGAGACCGAGGTGAGCGCCGCGCGCAAGGCCGCCGAGGCGGCCCGCGCGAGCGTGCCGAGCAAGGCGGATCAAGGCCCGGCGGCCCGGCTGGCGGCGCTGCAGAACCCGAGCCGCCTCTCCCCGGGCATTGCCTTTGACGAGGCCAAGGGGCTGCTGCCCATGCCCACCGCGGGCCCGGTGCTGAAGGCATTCGGTGCGGGAGACGCCTATGGCGGGCAGGAAAAGGGCATGACCTTCGGCACCCGGGCGGAGGCGCAGGTGTCCTCGCCGAGCGATGGCTGGGTGGTCTATGCCGGCCCGTTCCGCTCCTACGGACAACTATTGATCATCAATGCCGGCGGCGGCTACCATATCCTTTTGGCGGGCATGGATAAGATAACGGTGGAATTGGGACAGTTCGTGCTCTCGGGCGAACCGGTTGCGGTCATGGGACAGGGGCCGCAACTCGTGTCGTCGGTTGGCCTTGGAACCGCCCAACCCATTCTCTATGTCGAGTTCCGCAAGGATGGAAACTCGATCGATCCAACGCCATGGTGGGCGACGAGCGAGAGCGAGAAGGCACGCGGATGATGCGTAAGACGTCAGTATTTCTCTTGGGCGCAGCTGTCGGCGCGCTGGTCGCGGTCGGCGCCGCTCAGCCGCGGCTGCTGCTGCAGCCCGGCCAGGCCATGGCGGCGGCGTCGGACACCTACCGCCAGCTGAACCTGTTCGGCGACGTATTCGAGCGCGTCCGCGCCGACTATGTCGAGAAGCCGGACGATTCCAAGCTGGTCGAGGCGGCCATCAACGGCATGCTCTCCTCGCTGGACCCGCATTCCACCTACATGGACGCGAAGGAATTTCGCGACATGCAGGTGCAGACGCGCGGTCAGTTCGGCGGCCTCGGCATCGAGGTCACGATGGAGGACGGCCTGGTCAAGGTCGTCACCCCGATCGACGACACCCCCGCCGCCAAGGCCGGCGTGCTGGCTGGCGACCTTATCATCAAGCTGGATGACGAGGATGTGAAGGGTCTCACCCTGCAGCAGGCGGTTGACAAGATGCGCGGCGCGGTGGCGACACCGATCCGGCTCACCATCGTCCGCAAGGGCCAGGACAAGCCGCTCGTGCTGACGCTGACCCGCGACATCATCAACATCAAGTCGGTGCGCTCGCGCGTCGAGGATGGCGACATCGGCTATATCCGCGTCACCTCCTTCAGCGAGCAGACTGGCGAGGGCGTGAAGAAGGCGGTCGAAGACCTGACCAAGCAGATCGGCGAGGACAAGCTCAAGGGCTTCATCGTCGACCTGCGCAACAACCCCGGCGGCCTGCTCGACCAGGCCATCGACGTCTCCGACACCTTCCTCGACCGCGGCGAGATCGTCTCCACCCGCGGGCGCAACCCGGAAGAGACCGAGCGCCGCAATGCCCGGCCGGGCGACCTGGCCAAGGGCAAGCCGGTGATCGTGCTGGTCAATGGCGGCTCGGCCTCGGCCTCCGAGATCGTCGCCGGCGCGCTGCAGGACCACAAGCGCGCCACCATTCTCGGCTCGCTCTCCTTCGGCAAGGGCTCGGTGCAGACGGTCATCCCGGTCTCGGGCAATGCCGCGATCAAGCTGACCACCGCGCGCTACTACACGCCGTCGGGCCGCTCCATCCAGGCGAAGGGCATCTCGCCCGATATCGAACTGGTGCAGGACGTGCCCCAGGACGTGAAGGAGAAGGCCGAGGCCGCGGGCGTCGAGACCACGCGCGGCGAGGCCTCGCTCAAGGGCCACCTGAAGAATGGCGAGGACGAGAAGACCGGCTCGCCGGCCTATGTCCCGCCGGATCCGAAGGACGACACCCAGCTGAAGCTGGCCATCGACCTGATGCAGGGTGTGCAGAAGAACGCCGCCTATCCGGCCGATCCCAAGGCCGCCGTGCCGAACTGATGCGGGACGACGGCGGTTCCCCCGCCGTCTCTCCTTCCTCGTGCATGTGATAAAAATGCCACGGGCTCCGTTCTTTCACAGGAACGGGGCCCTTTTCCTGTCCGGTCGCCTTAGTTACCCAATCTTGCCGCGATCCCGCCTAGGTCCGATCCGAAAAGGGCATCATGTCCAGTATCGAACCGCTGCAGATGATGCCGCTGATGAACGAGACGGACGCCCCGCTGGGGCGTGACACCGGGCAGGACAATGCCTGCTTCTGGGCGGCGGTGGCGATGTTCAGCCTGACCGGCGTCGCGGTCATCGCGGTGGCCGGTGTCTGGCTGGCCCTGCGGGAGCGGCCGGAGACGCAGGTGCGCAACCTGTTCGAGCGCGAAAACACGGCCGTCGTCGTCGACATGCCGACGCTGCGTCCCCATTACGATGATGGCGACGATGAGGGCCCGGGCCCGGGTTCCTTCACCTTCCTCGACGAGGCCAATGGCGTGCACGAATTGGTGGAAGTCGTGCCGCCGGCGCGCCTGGGCGCGGCCGCGTCCGGCACACCGACTTTCGCGCGCTGAGCGCCGGCCCGGATTTCGTCCCGACCCCGTGTATCCCGACGTCTTGTATTCCGACGTCTTGTATTCCGGCGCCTTTGAAGCGGGCTGACGGCGCGCAGGCTCGCTGTTCCGCGATCCATCATGCTGCCACCTGCGGCCCGCCGTTAAGCATGTTTTAACGTGGCGCTCGCGCCATTCCGGGGGCGGGCTTAACGTGACGCGCGGTTGTTCGGCCGCCTCTCTTGACGTGCGGACCCATCGCAATGATCCCGTTCGACCAGTTGCCCTATCGTCCGTGCGTCGGCGTCGTCCTCGTCAATCGCGAGGGCCTGGTCTTCCTCGGCCAGCGCATCGGCGGGGCCGAACATGTCGACGCGCTGCATTCCTGGCAGATGCCGCAGGGCGGCATCGACGAGGGTGAGAGCCCGCAGGACGCGGCGCTGCGCGAACTCTACGAGGAAACCAATGTCCGCTCGGTCGAGCCGCTGGCCGAGGCGCCCGACTGGTTTGCCTATGATCTGCCCGAGCCGGTCGCCCGCGAGGCCTGGAAGGGCCGCTATCGCGGCCAGACGCAGAAATGGATCGCGCTGCGCTTTACCGGCGACGACCGCGAGATCGATGTCATCCGTCCCGGCGGCGGCAAGCACAAGCCGGAATTCCTTGCCTGGCGCTGGGAGCGGCTGGAGGCGACGCCCTCGCTGATCATTCCCTTCAAGCGCTCGGTCTATCTGCGGGTGGTCGAGGCTTTCGCGCCGGTTCTGGCGGGGCGGGGCTGAGCGGCCGGACGCCGCGCGGGCCGCTGTCGGCATTTGGAGAACGAACGTTCGTTCTTGACGCCGTGCGCTTTTGCAACCTTAATGCGAATGCGGGAAAAATAAAGTCCGGGGGGACGATGACGGTCGCAGTTCGTGCCGGTGCCGAGGCATCGTCTGACATGCCGGACACTGTCGTCGGCCGCCGTGGCCCGACACGGATCGACGCGCGTCGCCGCGTGCTGGACGCGGCCATTGCCTGCTTCACCCGTTCCGGCTTTCACGGCACCTCGATGCACGAGATCTGTGCCGAGGCCGGCATGAGCCCGGGGGCCCTCTACCGCTATTTTCCCTCCAAGGAGGCGATCATCATCGCCATCGTCGAGGAGGAGCGCGCGCTCAGGGCCGGTCTCGTGGAGACGCTGGAGAGCGCGCCCACCTTCATCGAGGGGCTGCTGCGCATGGGGCATGCGCTGTTTTCCGGCGAATTGTCGATGATCTGTCTTGAGCTTGGTCCGGAAATCTACGCCGAGGCCTCGCGCAACCCCGCGCTGAAGCCGACCTTCCAGGCGGTCGAGGACGAGATGAACGTGGCGCTCCGGCGCGCCTTCCTCGCCGCCCGCGCCCGCGGCGAGGTCGACCCGACGATCGATCCCGATGTCGCCCTGCTGCTCATCAACGCCATTGGCGACGGCCTCGTGCTGCGCAACCGGTTCGACCCGGAACTGACCCTCGAACGTGCCGCGCCGGCTTTCGCGATGCTGATCGCGCGCATGCTGGCGCCCGCTTCCTTCTTTGCTGCGTCGGCTGCCGCAGCGTCTGTTCCTGGCGCCGCCCATCCGGACACCACGCCATGATCATAAAGCTTCCTCCCTCCTTCGGCGGGCGCGTTGCGCTTGCCTTCGTCGCCACGGTGGTGGTGGTCGGTGTCGTCGGCCTCGCTTTCCGCGACCGGTTCAGTTCCGGGCTGCAGATCACCGACGCGGCCCAGGCCGATGATGTGGCCGTGCCGGATCCCAATTCGGTGCGCGCCATTTCCATCTCCGTCGTGCCGGCGGCGCGGCGCGAGGTGGTCGAGCGGCTGTCGGTGACCGGCACGCTGGTGGCGCGCGAGGAGATCATGGTCGGGGCGGAGATCGACGGTTTCCGCATCACCGACATCCTGGTGGAGGAGGGCGACCGCGTCACCAAGGGCCAGGTTCTGGCGCGGCTCTCGCGCGATACGCTGGAGACGCTGCTGGCGCAGAACACCGCGACCGCCGCCAAGGCGCGGGCCGCGATCGCCCAGCAGAAGGCCGCGCTGCAGCAGGCCATGGCCGAGCAGACCGAGGCGGAATCCTCGGTCGAGCGCGCGCGCACGCTGATCAAGACCGGCGCCACCTCGCAGGAAATGCTGGATGCCCGCGAGCGCGCCGCCAAGGTGGCCGCGGCTCAGGTGGCCGCCGCCGAGGAATCGATTACCGCCTCGGAAGCCGAATCGGCGCAGATCCGCGCCAATCGCGATGAAATCGACGTTCGCATCGACCGTACCGACATCCGCGCGCCCGAGGCCGGCATCGTCGCCGCCCGGTCCGCGCGCATCGGCGCCATCGGCCTCGCCTCCAATCCCGAGCCGCTGTTCCGCATCGTCAAGGACGGCGCCATCGACCTCGAGGCGGAAGTGCCGGAATCGGCGCTGCCGCGGGTGACGCTGGGGCTTCCGGTGGCGGTGACGCCGGCCGGCTTCAACGAGCCGTTGCAGGCCAGCGTGCGGCTGATCGGCGCCAAGGTCGATGCCACCACCCGCCTCGCCCATGTCGCGGTGGCGCTGCCCGACGACGAGCGGCTGCGTCCCGGCGCCTATGGCCGCGGCGTGATCGAGATTGCCCGGCGGGTCGGCCTCGCCCTGCCGCAGGCCTCGCTGCAATTCACCTCCGAGGGCGTGTTCGTCTTCGTGGTCGAGGACGACACCGTGCGCCGCCGTGCCGTCACCACCGGCCTCAAGGGCGATGGCTATGTCGAGATCCTCGAAGGCGTGAACGAAGGTGACAGCGTTGTCGCCAAGGCCGGCGGCTTCCTGCGCGAGGGCGACCGCGTCACGCCCATTCCGCTCACCTCGCAGGAGAAGGAGGGGGTCTGATGGCTCTCAACGTCTCCGCCTGGGCGATCCGCAAACCCGTTCCATCCATCGTCCTGTTCGTCGTGCTGACGGTGGTCGGCCTCTACACGTTCGGCCGGCTGCCGATCACGCGCATGCCGAATATCGACGTGCCCATCGTCGCGGTCACCATCATCCAGCCGGGCGCCGCGCCCAGCGAGCTGGAGACGCAGGTTACGAAACGCGTCGAGACGGCGATTTCCGGCGTGCCGGGGGTGAAGCACCTCACCTCCAGCGTCACCGAGGGCCAGTCCTTCACCGTCATCGAGTTCCAGCTGGAGACGCAGGTCGACCGCGCGGTGAACGATATCCGCGACGCCGTGACCAATATCCGTTCCGAACTGCCGCAGGACATCCAGGAACCGCTGGTGCAGCGGATCGACGTCGAAGGCATGGCCATCGCCACCTATGCCGCCTCGGCGCCGAGCATGACGCCGGAGGAACTGTCCTGGTTCGTCGACGACACCGTCATCCGCTCCATGCAGGGTGTGCGCGGCATCGCCCAGGTGAAGCGCGAGGGCGGCGTGGATCGCGAGGTCCGTATCTCGCTCGACCCCGACCGGCTGTCCGCGCTGGGCGTGACGGCGGCGGATGTCAACCATCAGGTCGCCGCCACCAATGTCGACCTTGCCGGCGGCCGCGGCCGCATCGGCACGCAGGAACAGTCCGTGCGCACGCTCGGCGGCGCCACCACCGTGGCCCAGCTGGCCGAGACCCGCATCGCGCTGCCGGGCGGGCGGCATGTGCGGCTCGCCGATCTCGGCACCGTGACCGACGGCGCCGCCGAGCCGCGCCTGTTCGCCCGACTGGACGGCAAGCCGGTCGTCGCCTTCGGCATCTACCGCGCGAAGGGCTATTCGGACGTGGTGGTGGCGGAATCGGCCGAGCAGGAACTGCGCAAGCTTGAGGCCGCCTATCCCGAGATCCGCATCACGCTGATCGATTCCACCGTGAAATACACCAAGGCGGACTATGAATCCGCCATGCATACCCTCATCGAGGGGGCGGTGCTCGCGGTCATCGTGGTGTTCCTGTTCCTGCGCGACTGGCGCGCCACCGTGGTCTCCGCCCTTGCGATCCCGCTCTCCATCCTGCCCACCTTCTGGGTGATGGACATGCTGGGCTTCTCGCTGAACGGCGTGAGTCTTCTGGCCGTGACGCTGGTGACGGGCATTCTGGTCGACGACGCCATCGTCGAGATCGAGAATATCGTGCGCCATATGCGCATGGGCAAGTCGGCCTATCGCGCCTCCATCGAGGCCGCCGACGAAATCGGCCTCGCGGTGGTGGCGACCACGCTCACCATCGTCGCGGTGTTCCTGCCGGTCAGCTTCATGGGCGGCATTGCCGGCCAGTATTTCCGGCAGTTCGGCATCACCGTCGCGGTGGCCGTGCTGTTCTCGCTGCTGGTGGCGCGCCTGCTGACGCCCATGCTGGCCGCCTATTTCATGCGCGACGAGGGCCACCGGGAAACCGAAGACACCCGGCTGATGCGCTGGTACGTGCAGCTGCTGCGCGATTCGGTCCGCCACCGCTTTCTCACCGTGGCGGGCGGCATCGTGCTGTTCATCGCCTCGATGTGGCTGTCCAGCCTGTTGCCCTCCGGCTTCATCCCCAGTTCGGACGTCTCGCGCTCGGTGCTCGCCCTGGAACTGCCTCCCGGCGACACGCTGGACCAGACCCGCGACATGGTGGACGAGGTCTCCACCCGCCTGAAGGCCCAGCCCGAGGTGGCGAGCGTCTATGCCACCGGCGGTTCGAGTTCGGCCGGCGGCCCGTTTGGCGACGGCGGCGAGGTGAACAAGGCGACCGTCATCATCAACCTCGTGCCGCGCGACAAGCGCGACGAGACGCAGAAGCAGTTCGAGCACCGCATGGTGCGCGAACTGGCGCCCATCCCCGACCTACGGTTCAGTTTCGGTGCCTCGGGCGGCGTCGGGCCGGGCGGGCGCGAGTTCACCCTGGTTCTGTCCGGCTCGGACGGCGCGACCGTGGACAAGGCGGCGCTGGAGCTGGAACGCGAGATCCGCGCCGAGGTGAAGGGCCTGTCCAACGTGGTCTCCACCGTCGCTCTGGAGCGGCCGGAACTGCGCGTCGTGCCCAAGCTCGCCGAGGCGGCCGAGCTCGGCGTCTCCGTGGCCGACATCGCCCAGACGGTGCGCATCGCCACCATTGGCGACATCGCGCAGAATCTCGCCAAGTTCTCCGCCGGCGACCGGCAGGTGCCGATCCGCGTGCAGCTGGACGAGCGCGCGCGTGCCGACATCTCCACCTTCGAGATGCTGCGGGTGCGGACCGGGACGGGCGCCTCGGTGCCGCTCTCGGCGGTGGCCGACATTTCCTTCGGCACCGGCCCCTCCAGCCTCGATCGCTATGACCGCGCCCGGCGCGTGGCCATCGAAGGCGACCTTGCCGGCTATACCCAGCTCGGCGAGGCGCTGGAGGAGGTCTACGCCCTGCCGGCCGCGCGCAACCTGCCGGCGGGCGTGGTGCTGAAGGAGACCGGCGACGCCGAGATCATGGGCGAGGTCTTCTCGGGCTTCACGACCGCCATGAGCGCGGGCATCCTCATGGTGTTCGCCGTGCTGGTGCTGCTATTCGCCAATGTGCTGCAGCCCATCACCATCCTCATCGCGCTGCCGCTGTCGGTGGGCGGCGCCTTCGTTGCCCTGCTGCTGACCAACAACGCACTGACACTGCCGGTGGTGATCGGCTTCCTGATGCTGATGGGCATCGTGACCAAGAACACCATCCTGCTGGTCGATTTCGCCATCGAGGCGATCAATGCGGGCGAGGATCGCGGGACGGCGCTGATCGAGGCCGGCCGCAAGCGCGCCCAGCCCATCATCATGACCACCATCGCCATGGTCGCCGGCATGATGCCCTCTGCCCTGGGCATCGGTGAGGGCGGCGACTTCCGCTCGCCCATGGCGATCGCGGTGATCGGCGGGCTGCTGGCTTCCACCGCGCTGTCGCTGGTCTTCGTGCCGGCGGTGTTCACGCTGATCGATGATCTCGGCGTCTATCTCGGGGGCCTGCTCAACCGGTTCGTCGGCGAGACCGACGAGCCGCCGGGCTATGATGCGGGGACGCAGACACCCACCGCCGCGCCTCCGGCGCCCCATCCGGTCGCGCCGCAGGGGGCGGGGCCGCATCCGGTCGGCCCCGCTATGTCTGGCCCTGCCGCCGGCCCGCGTGCCGTCGGCTCGCTGCCGGCCCCACCCCGCCCGCCCATAGCTGCGGAGTAGCCGGCCGACAGGGCTTGCGGTGCGCTTATCCCCTCCGCCCCATCCCCTCCGCCCCCCGGAGGGGCCAGGTGAGGAACCGGCCACCACGCCCCCCTTAGGTGACCGGTTCCTCACCACCCCTGCCCGGTGCACGGCGGGTGGGTGGGGAGGGCGCCCGGGGTCACTGCAAAGGGGTGTCGCCCTCGCCGGCGGTGCGGGCCATGCTCATCTGCGTGACGGCGATCAGCATTTCCGCGCGCGCCGCGAGGGTCGCGGCCTCCAGCAGCGCCTGCTTCTCGCGCGGGCCGAACGGCGCCATCATGGCGAGCGCGTTGACCAGGGCCTCATTGGGCGCATTCTTGATGCCCTCCCAATCCGCTTCCAGTTCGTTGGCGTCGAGATAGTCGGCGAGCGTGCGCAGCAGCGCGCCACGGTCCACCGCCTCGGCGCCGAAGCCGGGGGTGAAGTCGTCGCGGAAGGCCTCGAAATCGACCTCGCCCTGCCGGAACGGGGTGCCGACCTCAAGCTCCTTCACGAGGCGGAAGCGGGCAATGCCGGTCAGCGCCAGCAAATAGCGCCCGTCGCCGCTCTCGGCGATCTCGGTGATGCGCCCCACGCAGCCGACGCCGGCCAGCGCCTTGCCGCCGTCGAGCGGCCGGCCGGCCAGATCGAAGGCCGGCTGGATCATGCCGATGAGCCGGCCGCCGGCGAGCGCCGCGTCGATCATCTCGACATAGCGTGGCTCGAAGACATTGAGCGGAAGCTGGCTGTGCGGCAGCAGCAGAACCCCTTCCAGCGGAAACAGCGGGATGAGGCTCGGCAGTTCCGACGGACCGCCATAGGGCCGGTTGATGGGCATCGGCACTCCTGAAAGAAACACGCCCGAAATTGGCTCGCCGGCAGCGCGGAATAGCCCTGCCGGCCGGCGCCGGGGACAGGATCATGCCCGCGCCCCTGCGCTTTTGCATGTCCCGACGTTTGAATCCACAGCGCTGTCCGGCCCGTTGCGGGAAATTGCGCGGCGCCGGGACGAGGACGCGACGGCGCGCCTCGGGCGCGCGCGACCTCTTGAGCCCGCCGCCGGCCGCTGGGGATAAGGCCGGGGAGGCCCCGCTCAGGCGAACAGGATGGAGGACAGGCGCCGCCGGCCGGTGATGGTGTGCTCGTCGGTCGGTCCCCAGGCCTCGAACAGCTGCACCAGCTGCTTGCGCGCGCCGTCCTCGTTCCAGGTGCGGTCCTTGCGCACGATGGCGAGCAGGTGGTCGGCCGCCTCCTCGCGCAGGCCGCGCGCGTTGAGCGCCAGCGCCAGATCGAACCGCGCCTGATGGTCGAGCGCGTTGGCGGCGACCCGGGCCTCCAGTTCGCGCACGTCGCCGAGCCCGGCCGCCGCCTCTTCCAGCTCGATGGCGGCACGCACGGCGGCGATGCCGGCATCGCTCGCCGCGGTCTCCGGCGCCAGAGCCAGCGTCGCCTTGGCCTCCTCGACATGTCCGCCGGAGAGCTGGGTGCGCGCGAGGCCGGCAATGGCCTTCACATTGGCGGGCTCCTCGGCGAGCACGGCGGCGAAGATCTCCGCTGCGCCGGCAAGGTCGCCCTCGGCGAGCGCGGCCTCGCCCGAGGCGACCACTTCGGCGATGTCGCCACCGCTGGCGGCGGCCACCAGCCGGTCGACCAGCGCCTGCACCTGCGTCTCCGGCTGCGCGCCCATGAAGCCGTCAATGGGCTGGCCGTTGACGAAGGCGTAGACGGTGGGCAGCGACTGGATGCCGAGCTGCTGGGCGACGGCGGGATGCTCGTCCGTGTTCATCTTGGCGAGGCGGATCTTGCCCTTGGCCCCACGCACCACCTTCTCGATGATCGGGGTGAGCTGCTTGCACGGGCCGCACCAGGGCGCCCAGAAATCCACCAGCACCGGGCGCTGGCGCGATTCCTCGACCACGTCCTTCATGAAGCTCCGGGTGGTGACGTCGATCACGACATCGTCGCCAGCGGGAGAGGCGGCCCCGTTCTCGGCCGGGTTGGCGGGCTGGTTCAGCAACATGGGACAGTCCTCGCAGTGCTTGTCGTGTTGACCGCTTGTTTGCCGCTTAACATGGTCCGTCGCGCCGGGAATGCAACCGCTGCAACCGCGCGCGGCATCAGGCTTGTTCCAGCGTATCGGCCCGGCGCGGCACGGCCATGACGATGGGTTCATGCCCGGTCGCGCGCAGGAAGCGGACCAGGTCGTCGCGGCCGATCGTGGTGGTCGCGGTATTGACCAGCGGATGGCAGTTGATCTCGGCGAAGGCCATCAGCTCGATGTCGAGCACCACCGTCACGCGGCCCTGCCGATCGTTGATCGGGGCGAAGGCGGTGACCGCCCCGGGCTTCACGCCCAGCACTTCCTCCAGCAGATCGGCGCTGCCGAAGGAGAGCTTGCTCGCGGCGCCCAGCGGGCCGTGCAGGTTCTTGAGATCGACGCGGGCCTCCTCCTCGACCACGACGAGGAAGAGGTTGCCCTTCTTGTCCTTGAGAAACAGGTTCTTGGTGTGCCCGCCGGCAATGTCGCCGCGCAGCGTCTGCGAATCCTCCACCGTGAAGAGCGGGGGATGCGTGATGGTGCGTGTGTCGATGCCGAGTTCCGCCAGACGGGCGAATAACTGCTCCGCCGTGAGCGGCGGCGCGGCGGGAGCGGCAGTGGAGGCCTCTGGGGAGGCGTCTGGCGAGGCATCGAGCGAGGCATCGAGCGCGGACATGGGCGGGATCCTTTCGCCCGCCTTCTAATGCCGCGAGCCCCCTGGCGGCAAGCACGGGCGTGCTTGGGGGCAGCGCCCGTCCGCCCGGCTCAGCGCCGCAATTCGCTCTCGGCCCATTCGGGCACCTTGAGCGGGCAGGGGAACAGCCGTTCCGCCGCCGCCACGATCAGGATATCCGGCTTGAACCGGGCGATCGGCGCCGGGTCGCCGCGGCAGAACAGGTGATGCGTCCACACGAAGGCGGAGCTGCGATAGGCGAGGTAGTCCTTCCACAGCCCGTAGGTGAAGGAATCGCCGATCACCATGATGCGCGGACCCGGATGGCCGGTCTCGAAGGCGAGCGGGGGGAAGGGAAAGCGCGGCGAGCGCGCCTGGGCGATGCCGGGAAGCGGCGTGAGGCTCGCCGCGTCAACGGCGACGGGCGGCTTTACCGGATATTGCACGTCCGCCGGCTCGCTGGTGCCATTGCCCGTGAGCCGCACCAGATCGCCATCCGTGCGCGGCTCCGGCGGGCCGAGCGCCTCGTCCGGGTTGATTTCCAGGTCGGCGCGCCCGATCGCCGCCAGCGCGGCATTGAAGCCGATCAGCGCGCCGCGCTGGTTCCAATGCGTGTCGAAGCGCCAGTAGACCGGGGCGTCGGCCTTGGCCGCCAGCAGCCGCGGACGCAGGTCGGCATGGGGAATGCCGGCCTTGGCGAGGTCCTGGTCGAGCAGGTCATACTCGGTCGGCCGCTTCATCTGCCGGCGCGCATAATCGGGCAGGTGGTCGAACTGGATCGTCTGGGCGTTGGGAGCGATGACGACGACCAGACGGCCGCCCCACGGCTCGATTTCGCGCTTGAGGCTCCTCACCCAGTCGACGAACTGGCTCACCTGGGCCGGCCGCAACAGCTGGCCCACGCTCTGCTCCAGCGCGTGGTCGCCGGTATAGAACAGCGAGCCATCGGTGCCGCGCAGCACCGAGGGACCGCGCGGCGCGCCGATGAAGCGCACATAGGCGCCGTGTGCCGCCAGCACCGCGCCGCGGAAGCCGAACGTGTTGTTCAGATAAGGGTCCATCCGCTTGTTGGCCTCCTCCCACCAGCGCGCCTCGGGCGCCACCACGGTGCGCATCGGGGCGGGAAGATCGGGCAGGAAATGGCCGATCGCCGGCAGGCACAGCACCGCCACGAACAGGATGGCCCACCAGCGGCGGAAGGCAAGCAGCAGGGACATGGCGGCTTCCCCCCTCAGAACCGGAAATACAGGAACGGCGAATAGGTCGCCGCCGCGACCGACAGCACGCACAGCGCGAACAGCAGCGCCACCGTGACCGTGTCCGTGAAGGCGTAGAGCGCCTGCCGGAGCCGCGGCGCCATCCGCCTCGCCCCCGGCTGGGGCAGGCCGAACATGGATAGCGGCCATCCCAGGATCAGCATCGCGATGGTGAGCGGCGCCAGCAGCGCGGAAGTGGAGACCGCCAGCGGCCCGGTGCCGTTGAGCCCCACCAGTCCGGCGAACAGCGCGCCGGCCTCGTCCAGCCCGTTGGCGCGGAACCAGACCCAGCCGGACAGCACGACGAGCAGCACATAGGCGTGGCCGACAAGGCGCGGCCCGGCCTTCAGCAGCGCGCCCAGCCGGGTGCGCTCCAGCACCAGGAACGTGCCGTGGTGGACGCCCCAGATGATGAAGGTCCAGCTCGCCCCGTGCCAGAGACCGCACAGCAGGAACACCGCCCACAGGTTGAGCGCGGTGTGCCAATGGCCATGCCGGTTGCCCCCTAGCGGGATGTAGAGATAGTCGCGGAACCAGCTGGACAGGCTCATGTGCCAGCGGCGCCAGAAATCGGTGATCGACAGCGCGCCATAGGGCAGGTTGAAATTGCGCGGGAATTTCACGCCCATGGCCAGCGCCAGGCCGATCGCCATGTTGGAATAGCCGCCGAAGTCGAAATAGATCTGCAGCGCATAGGCGCTGACCCCGAGCCACGCCTCGGCGAGATTGGGGGCGGGCGTGTTGTCGAACACCGCCGCGACGACGGGCGCCACCTGATCGGCGATCAGCACCTTCCAGGACAGGCCGATGACGAAGATGCGCAGGCCCGCCGATACCCGGCCCAGCGTGGTCCGCCGCGCGCGGATGCGGTGCGCGATGGTGGAATAGCGCACGATCGGGCCCGCCACGAGCTGCGGGAACATGGTGATGTAGACGGCGATTTCCTCGAACCGGCCATTGGCCCGCGCCTTCCCGCGATACACGTCGACGAGGTAGGAAATGGCGTGGAAGGTGAAGAACGAGATGCCGAGCGGCAGCGCGAGGTGAACCACCGGCAATGCGAGGCCGGTCGGCTCCAGCAGGACGTTGAGGTTCTCGGCGAGGAAGCCGGCATATTTGAAGGCGATCAGCCCGGCCAGATTGGCCGCCACCGCCAGCCCGAGCATGCGCAGCCGCCAGGGCTGCGAGCGGGTGTCGATGACCAGCGCGAAGAGGTAATTGGCCACGATCGAGACGGCCAGCACCGCGACATTGGCCAGCCCGCCCCACGCGTAGAACACCAGCGAGAACGCCAGCAGCACGAGGTTCTTGGCGCGAACGCCGGGCACCGCGAAATAGCAGATCAGGAACGCCGGCAGGAAATAGAAGAGAAACGTAACGGAGGAGAAGACCATGAAACCCCTGCGGACGGGAGGCACGGAGCCGTCGGCATGAAGTCGGCTTTCTGACATGTTCGGCGTCGTTTGGAAATCTTCCGGAAAAATTCCTCAGCGCACGAGCGCGCGAGCAAAGGCAGGCCGGTGGCACCGCGCCGCCGCCGCGCCGTGGCCGACCGGCGCCGCGCAAGGCCGCGCACGAGCCAGAACCTCCACACGAGCCAGGACCTTCGCGTGAGCCAAGACCTCCGCACGAGCCAGGACCTTCGCGTGAGCCAAGACCTCCGCGTGAGCCAAGGCCGTTGACAGCGGCCGGGGTGCCGCCCCACATCGGCAGGATCGGTTTTCAGGATCAAGACATCATGCGTCCAGTCATCGGCGTGATCAGCGACGTCAAGGCCAGGGATGGCCATGTCGTGCACGGCGTCACCGAGAAATACATCTACGCGGTCGCGCGCGGCGCGCAGGCCATGCCCGTGCTCATTCCCGGCACGATCTCGTCGGTCGATGCGGCGATGGCGCCCGTGCGCATGGTGGTGGAGGAGGTGCTGGCGGCGGTCGACGCCATCTTCCTGCCGGGCAGCCCGTCCAATGTCGGCCCGCAGCATTATGGCGATGCGCCCCACGAACCGCCGCTGCCGGCCGATCCGTATCGCGACGATATTTCGCTGCCACTGATTCGCGCGGCGCTGGAGCGCGGCGTGCCGCTGTTCGGCGTGTGCCGCGGCTTCCAGGAAATGAATGTCGCTCTCGGCGGCACGCTGTTCCAGAAGCTCTATGAGCAGCCGGGCCGCTTCGACCACCGCGAGGATTCCAGCCTCGACATCAACGGCCAGTACGCGCCGGTGCACGAGGTGGCGCTGGAGCCGGGCGGCCTGCTGGAAAGCCTGGCGGGGGCGCCGACATGGCGGGTCAATTCGCTGCACGGGCAGGGAATCGCCCGCCTTGCGCCGGGCGTCACGGTCGAGGCGCGCGCGCCGGACGGCACCATCGAGGCCTTCCGCGTGCCGGATGCGCCGGGCTTCAACATGGCCATCCAGTGGCATCCCGAATGGCGCTTCTGGGAGGACCGGCTCTCCTCCGGCATCTTCACCGCCTTCGGCGCCGCCGCCCGGCTCCATGCCGAGACGCGCCGCGCGGCGCTGCGATTCGCGGCGGCGGTGTAACGGGCGACGGCTGCGCCGCCGGTGGTGCCGGTGGTGCCGGTGGGGCTAGGTCAGCTTTTCCAGGAGATGGCCGATGCCGTCGCGAATGTCGGCCTCGATGGCGCGGCGCAGCGCGGCCTCGTCCTTCGCCTCCAGCGCGGCCAGCGCCTCGGCGTGGCGGTCGACCGGATAGTAGCGCTCGAGGTCGGCCAGCGCCATGCGCATGAACGGGCCGATCTGCAGCCAGACCGATTCGATCAGCGGCATCAGAACATTGTCCGGCCGCCCGCCATAGAGCGCGGCATGAAAGGCGAGGTTGGTCTCGATCATCGCCTCGGTATCATTGGCCTCGACCGCGGCATCGGAGGCGCGGTTGAGCGCCACCAGCCGCCGGCGGAACGGCGCGTCGGCGATCGCCATCGCCCGCGCGGCGGCCTCGCATTCCAGCAGCGTGCGCGCCGTCACCAGTTCCTCGAAGCGGCGCGCGGTCATTTCCGGCACCCGCACGCGGCGATTGTCCAGCAGCACCAGCGCGCGCTCGGCGACCAGGCGGCGCAGCGCTTCGCGCACCGGCATGGCCGAGACGCCCAGCGCCTCGGCAAGCCCGCGGATCGTCACCGCCTGCCCGGGCGGGAAGCGCCCGCTCATGATGGAGCGGCGCAGCCGGCGGAACACCCATTGCTGGACGGTCTCGCCATGCAGGCGCGGTTCGAACACGAGATCGAGCGGGGAGGCATCCATCGGGGCGCTTCGCGAGGGCTGGTTCATGCGGCCGGGCGGGTGTGAGGGTGAGGACGTGTGAGGTCGGGCGGGCGGGGCGAGAGCGGGCGTGACGTGAGAATGTCAGCTCGCTGGGCTATATAGCGGAAATTGCCGAATCCCGGTGCCGGCCGCCTCCGCTGGCCGGTGCCGGCGACACAAGGAGTTCACCACGACCATGGCCGAGAAACACCCGCACGCGCATTCCCGTTCCGGCTATGAGCTCGATCCCAAGCTGCTGGAGATCCTGGTGTGCCCGGTGACCAAGGGCACGCTGGAATATGATCGCGCCGCGCGCGAACTGGTGTCGCGCGCGGCGCGGCTCGCCTATCCCATCCGCGACGGCATCCCGATCATGCTGGCGGACGAGGCGCGCCCGCTGACCGAGGACGAGATGGCCGGCCGCTGACGATCGGCGCATCTGCGCCCGGCGCGAGACGGCGGGTCGCCGGGCAGGCGTGCCCGTCCCGACGCCCGTTCGGCCCCCGGATCGCACGCCATGCCGGTCGAGACGACGCCTCAGAGGGCCTCGCCGCGCAGCAGCTTCGGCGCCGCGCCGACAATGCCGGCGGCATCGCGGATGAAGAAGGACTTCAGGCCCGGCAGCCGCTCCACGATGCCGAGGCCGACATCCCGCACCAGCCGCGCGGCATCGTTGCGCACGCCGAACAGGCGGTTCAGCCCATCCGTCGCCGCGCCCATGGTGAGCGTGTCGAAGCGCCGCCAGCGCTGGTAGCGCGCCAGCATGTCGGGCCCGCCAATGTCGAGGCCGAGCCGCCCGGTATCGGTGACGACCTCGGCCAGCGCCGCCACGTCGCGCAGGCCCATGTTGATGCCCTGCCCGGCAATCGGGTGGATGGTGTGGGCGGCGTCGCCCACCAGCGCGAGTCGCTCGCCGATGAAGGAGCGGGCCATCTGGAAGCCGAGCGGGAAGGCCTGCGGCTCGTCGAGAATTTCCAGCGCCCCCAGTTGCAGCCCGAAGCGCCGCTCCAGTTCGTCCAGCAGCAGAACGCGCGGCAGGGTGAGCAGGCTTTTGGCGGTCTCGCTCGCCTCGGTCCAGACGATGGACGAGCGGTTGCCGGTCAGCGGCAGGATCGCGAAGGGCCCGGCGGGCAGGAAATGCTCGATGGCCTTGCCTTCGTGCGGGCGCTCATGGCCGACCGTCATCACGATGGCCGACTGGTGATAGGACCAGCCCACCACGCCGATGCCGGCGAGCGCGCGCAGCTTCGAGCGCCCGCCGTCGCAGGCGCACAGCAACTGCGCCGTCGCCATGGTGCCGTCGCTCAGCGCGATCCGGCTCGCCGTCGGGCCGGCGGCGAAGCTGGCGACGCCGGTCGGCAGCAGCGCGATGCCGCGCTCGCGCGCCAGATCGGTCATCGCGTCCTGCAGCACGGCATTGGGCACCATGTGGGCGAAAGGCTCGCCCGGCGCGACATCGCCCTCAAAGGACAGGAATACCGGGCGGGCGGCATCGCCGAGCTTGGAATCGGTGATCTCCATGGCGAGCATCGGCTGCGCCGCATCGGCCACGCGCTCCCACACACCCAGCGTCTCGAACAGCCGCCGTGCCCCGGCGGCGAAGGCGGAGGCGCGCAGGTCGGCGCTGCGCGACGCGGGGGCGGCGAAGGCGGGGTCGGCCACGGCGAGGCGGGCGCCGCCAAGGCCGCGCTCCAGCGCGAGGGCGAGCGACAGGCCGGCAAGGCCGCCGCCGGCGATGAGTGCATCCGTGTCCGTCATTGGCTCAGATCCCCTGTCCACCCGCGCGGCGCGCCGCCGCTCCGGCGCGGGCGCCCGCCGATCCGTGTCGCGCGTCCGCGTCCGCGCCCGCGCACCCGCAGCCTCGGCGCATTGTCTGACGGGCATCATATGCCTTAGCTACGGACAAGGAACAATGCGGCGCGCCGGCCTGCCCTGCGCGCCAGGAAGGCGGAGCCACGATGTCGACCACTGCCGAACTCCTCCAGCTGCTCGATCTGGAGACGCTGGAGGACAACCTGTTCCGTGGCCGGAACCCTCCCGAATCCTGGCCCTTCCGCACGCGCGTGTTCGGCGGGCAGGTTCTGGCGCAGGCGCTGGTGGCGGCCCAGCGCACCGTCGATCTCGCCGCGCATTCGCTGCATGCCTATTTCCTGCTCGCCGGCGACCCGAGCGTGCCCATCCTCTATGAGGTCGAGCGCGTGCGCGACGGGCGCAGCTTCGCCACCCGGCGCACCGTCGCCATCCAGCACGGCCGGCCGATCTTCATCATGTCCGTGTCGTTCCATCGCGAGGAGCCGGGCCTCGACCACCAGATCGACCTGGAGGCCGAGGTGGAGGGCGAGGTGCCCGCGCCGGAGGACGTTCCGGGCCTCGATGCGCTGGCGGCGGATGTGCTGGAACGCCTGCCCGCGCCGGTGCGTGATTACTGGCTGCGCCCGCGGCCGATCGAGCTGAAGCCGATCGGGCTCGGCCAGACGCACAGCGTGCCGCGCCGCATGGTGTGGTTCCGGGCGGCCGCGACCCTGCCGGATGCACCCGATCTGCACCGCGCCGTGCTGGCCTATGCGACCGACATGACGCTTCTGGAGGCCACCACGCTGGTCCATGGCACCAGCGTGCTCGGCGCAGGGATTCAGGCCGCGAGCCTCGATCACGCGCTGTGGATCCACCGGCCGTTCCGCGCCGATGGCTGGCTGCTCTATGTCCAGGATAGTCCCAGCGCCTCCGGCGCGCGCGGTCTGGCACGCGGCCTGATTTATGACGAGCGCCGTCGGCTGGTCGCTTCGGTCGCCCAGGAAGGGCTGATTCGGCCGATCGGCAAGGTCTCCGGCAGCGAATGACCAAAAATTAATCGGCTTGTGCCACTTTTTTAGCGGCGCGTAAGGTTGACCGAGGGCGCCGACCAAGAAATGGGCAGCGCGCTGCCGCCGGGGCGGGCCAGATTTAAGCCGGCTGCTGACGCGGCGCCTCCGCCCCATGGGGTGCGGCAATGTAAATTTGCTTCACCCGTCTGGGTTGGCACGCGAATTGATTCCTACCGCTCGGCTTGACCGCAAGGGTTTCACTGACCTGCCTGGCCGAGTCCGAAATGAAACGCCCGGAACCGGCTGTGCAGGGTTCGGGGCCAAGCGGGGACAGGAACCATGAAGATCGTCATGGCTATCATCAAGCCTTTCAAGCTTGAGGAAGTCCGGGATGCGCTCACTGGCATTGGTGTGCACGGACTGACCGTCACGGAGGTCAAGGGCTACGGGCGCCAGAAGGGCCACACCGAGATCTATCGCGGCGCCGAATACGCGGTGAGCTTCCTGCCGAAGCTCAAGATCGAGGTGGCCGTGGCCTCCGACCAGGTCGCCAAGGTCATCGACGCCATCACCTCCTCGGCCAAGACCGGCCAGATCGGCGACGGCAAGATCTTCGTCTACGCGATCGACCAGGCCGTGCGCATCCGTACCGGCGAAACCGACGCCGACGCGCTCTGAGCCAGTGCTATTGATCCCGATATTTTCCGAACGCGACGGAGCTTTGAACCCATGACGATGAAGAAGTGGATACGTGCGGGGCTTCCCGTGCTGGCGACCACGGCGCTGGTGGCGGCCGCCGCCTTCGCCCAGGACGCGCCGCAGGTCGGTGCCGAGGCCACTGCCGAGGCTGCCGCCGTGGTCGCGACCGTGGACAAGGGCGACACCACCTGGATGATGCTCTCCACCATCCTGGTCCTGTTCATGACCGTGCCGGGCCTCGCGCTGTTCTATGGCGGCCTCGTGCGCGCCAAGAACATGCTCTCGGTGCTGATGCAGGTGACCGTCATCGCCGCGGTGATGATGCTGCTGTGGGTGTTCTACGGCTACTCGCTCACCTTCACCTCGGGCAACGCCTTCATCGGCGGCTTCGAGAAGGCGTTCCTCGCCGGCGTGACGACGGAAAGCCTGGCCGACACGTTCTCCAAGGGCGTGAAGATCCCGGAATACGTCTTCATGGCGTTCCAGATGACCTTCTCGGCCATCACCCCGGCCCTGATCATCGGTGCCTTCGCGGAGCGCTTCAAGTTCTCGGCGATCATGCTGTTCTGCATTCTCTGGGTGACCTTCGTCTATTACCCCGTCGCCCACATGGTGTGGTTCTCCGAGGGCTACCTGTTCGGCCTCGGCGCGCTCGACTTCGCCGGCGGCACCGTCGTGCACATCAATGCCGGCATTGCCGGCCTGATCGGCTGCATCATCGTCGGCAAGCGCACCGGCTATGGCAAGGAACTGATGCCCCCCCACTCGCTGCCTTTCGCGATGGTCGGCGCCAGCGTCCTGTGGGTCGGCTGGTTCGGCTTCAACGCCGGTTCCAACCTTGAGGCCAATGCCGGCACCACGCTGGCGCTGGTGAATACCTTCGTCGCCACCGCCGGCGCGATTGTCGGCTGGACGCTCATCGAGTGGCTGGCCAAGGGCAAGCCGAGCATGCTGGGCGCGATCTCCGGCATGGTCGCCGGCCTCGTCGCCATCACTCCCGCCGCCGGCCTCTCGGGCCCGATCGGCGCGATCGTGCTCGGCTTCGTCGCCTCCATCGTCTGCTTCTTCTTCGTCACCACGGTGAAGAACGCGCTGGGCTATGATGACAGCCTCGACGTGTTCGGCGTCCATGGCGTGGGCGGCATCATCGGCGCCATCGGCACCGGCATCGTCGTCTCCCCCTCGCTCGGCGGCCCCGGCATCGCCGATTACGAAATGGGCCACCAGGTGTGGGTGCAGGTCCAGGCCGTCGCGACCACCATCGTGTGGTGCGGCGTGATCTCCGCCATCCTGTACTTCATCGTGAACGTCATCGTTGGCCTGCGTCCGTCGGTGGAGAAGGAGCGCGAGGGCCTCGACATCGTCGAGCACGGCGAGCGCGCCTATCACAGCTGAGGCGATCGGCGCGGTTCGCCCGCGCCGTCCCGTCGCCGCCTGAGACCCGACCCCGGCGCTCGCGCCGGGGTTTTTTCATGGGCCGGCGCCCGCCCCCGTCCCCGCGCCGGGGTTTTTCCATTGGCGCGGCGCCTGTCTCCGCGCCCCGCGCCCGTCGGGGTTTCTCATTGGCGCGGCGCCTGTCTCCGCGCCCCGCGCCCGTCGGGGTTTCTCATTGGCGTGGCGCTCGTCTCCGCGCCCCGCGCCAATGCGTCGCGGCCGATCCTGCGCTCGCGGCGCCTGCATGGTTAAGAACGCCTTTACCGCACGCGGCCTATTGTGGGCGAACGCCCGTAGTCCGCACTCTGTGGTGAGACGCTCCACGTGTCCGATTTCCGTCCTGAGGGTAAAGTGCCGCTGGCACGCGATCCGGCCGTCGATGCCGGCCCCGCGGCCCGCTCGCCCTTCATCCGTCTCAACGAATTGCTGGCGAACATCGCGCCGGGCAAGCCGTCGCTCAGCCTTGCGGTGGGCGAGCCGCGCCACGCCATGCCCGATTTCGTCGGCACGGTGCTGGCGGCCCATCTCGACGGTTTTGGCCGCTACCCCGCGGGAAGGGGCCTGCCGGAGTTCCGCCGCGCGGCCGCCGACTGGTTCGGCCGGCGCTACGCGCTGGCCCGCCCGCTGGATCCGGAGCGCGAGGTGCTGGTGCTCAACGGTTCGCGCGAGGGCCTGTTCTTCGCCGCGCTGCAGGCCCGTGCGCGCCTCTCGCCGCGCAAGCGGGCGATGATCGGCGATGCGGCGCCGGCCGTGCTGCTGCCGAATCCTTTCTACGCCGCCTATGGCGCCGGCGCCGAGGCGGCCGGCTGCGAGAGCGTGGCGTTGCCGGCGGGCGCGGACTGGCTACCCGTGCTGGAACGGCTCGATGCCGGCCTGCTCGATCGCACCGTCGCGCTCTATTTCGCCTCGCCGGCCAATCCGCAGGGCACCATCGCCCCGCGCGGCTATCTGGAAAAGCTGGTCGCGCTGGCCCGCGCCCATGAGGTGATGATCTTCGCCGACGAGTGCTATTCCGAGATCTGGCTCGGCGATGAGCCGCCGACCGGCATTCTCGAAGTGGCGGGGCCGGATTTCGCCAATGTCGTCGCCTTCAATTCGCTGTCGAAGCGCTCCAGCCTGCCGGGCCTGCGCTGCGGCTTCTGCGCGGGCGACGCGCGCTTCATCGAGGCTTTCGCCGATTTCCGCAACGTGGCCGCGCCGCAGGTGCCCGAGCCGCTGCAGCATGTGGCCATCGCCGCGCTGGCCGACGAGGCGCATGTGAGCGCCAGCCGCGCGCTGTACCGCGCCAAGGTCGACGTCGCCGACGCGGTGTTCACCGGGCGCTTCGGCTATCGCCGGCCTGATGGCGGCTTTTTCCTCTGGCTCGATGTCGGCGCGCTCGGCGGCGGCGAGGCGGCGGCACGGCGTCTGTGGGAACGCGAGGGGCTGCGCACCGTGCCCGGCGGCTATCTGTGCCGCAGCGGGCCGGACGGCGGCAATCCCGGACAGGATTTTCTGCGCATCGCGCTCGTGCAGGACCTCGCCACCACGCAGGCCGCCTTGCCGCGCCTGCTGGCGGGGCTGTCCTGAAAGGACCAGGGGGCAGGCGACACATGGGCCGGCAGACACAGACGACGATGCGCACCCCGCGGCTCGATGCCGAATCGCTGCGCGCACCCAAGCGCGCCCCGCGCACCGGCGCGGCCGCGGCCGGGGCCAAGGGAGCGGAGGCGCCCGGCGCCGGCCGTGGCGCCGCGCGCCGCCGCAAGATGCAGCCCGGCCTGCTGCCGGACGAATTGAAGGGCGCGCTCGGCCGCCGCATGGAGGAGGGCATCGGCCTCGCCGTGCTGGCGGTCTGCACGCTGATGATCGTGGCGCTGGCCAGCTGGTCGGCCGATGATCCCAGCCTCAGCCGCTCCAGCGACGCCCCGCCGATGAATCTGCTGGGCCGGCCCGGCGCGGCGCTGGCGGATCTGCTGATGCAGCTGTTCGGCGTCGCCTCGCTCGCCGTGGTGCTGCCGATCGGCGTGTGGGGGTGGCTCACCCTCACCCATCGTCGTCCCGGTCGCGGGCGGGCCCGGCTGATCGCCTGGGTCGCGGGAATGGTGTTCGCGTCGGGCTTTGCCGCCTGCCTGCCGCATTTCGGCGCCTGGCCGCTGCCGCGCGGGCTGGGCGGTGTGCTCGGCGACAGCGTGCTGCTGGTGCCCGATGCGTTCCGCACCGCCTGGCTCGGGGCGTTCGATTATGCCGTCGTCGGTGCGCTCTGCCTGTTCGGCGCGGTGCTCACCCTGCCGCTCGCCGTCGGGATGGGCCTGAAAGTGCCCGGCGAGGCGACGGGCGACGAGGATGACGGCCTCGCCGTCGACGACGAGCCGAGCACGTTCGGCATCCTGATCGGCATGTTCACCCACGCCTTCCTCTCCTTCCGGGCCCGCCTCTCGGCCCGCCCGGTGCGCCGGCCGGTGCGCGACGAGCCCCCGCCCGGCCTGCTGGGCCGGCTGCGCGGCCTTGTTGCCCCGGTCGAGGAGGACGGCTTCGTTCGCAAGGACCGCCTGGAGCCCAATTTCAACCCCGACACGGTCGATCCCGATTTCGGCGTCGCCGGGTTCGAAAGCCATGCCGGCGACCCGGAAGAGGAAATCGAGATTCCCGCCCCGCGCCCCACGCGCGGCGTGCGCCGTCCGCCGCTGCGCTCCATCAAGGGCGGGCGCGCGGCCGAGGAGGAGCAGCGCCGGCGCTACCAGACGCCGCCGCTCGATCTGCTCTCGCCGCCACCGCCGCGCGGAGGTCCGGCGCTTTCCAAGGACGTGCTGGAGGAGAATGCGCGCGACCTCGAAGGCGTGCTGGACGATTTCGGCGTGCGTGGCGCCATCGTCAACGCCCGCCCCGGCCCGGTCGTGACGCTGTATGAACTGGAGCCCGCCCCCGGCATCAAGTCCAGCCGCGTCATCGGCCTTGCCGATGACATTGCCCGCTCGATGAGCGCCATTTCGGCCCGCGTCGCGGTGATCCCGGGCAAGAACGCCATTGGCATCGAACTGCCCAATCCCAAGCGCGACAAGGTGCTGCTGCGGGAAATCCTCGCGGCCAAGGATTTCGGCGAGACCGCCTACAAGCTCGCCATCGCGCTGGGCAAGACCATTGGCGGCGAGCCTGTCGTGGTCGACCTCGCCCGCATGCCGCATCTCCTGGTCGCCGGCACCACCGGCTCGGGCAAGTCGGTCGCCATCAACACCATGATCCTGAGCCTGCTCTACCGGCACCGCCCGGACCAGTGCCGGCTGATCATGATCGACCCGAAAATGCTGGAACTCTCCGTCTATGACGGCATCCCGCATCTGCTCACCCCCGTCGTCACCGACCCGAAGAAGGCGGTGGTCGCCCTCAAATGGGCGGTGCGGGAGATGGAGGAGCGCTACAAGAAGATGTCGAAGGTCGGCGTGCGCAACATTGACGGGTTCAATGCCCGCGTCAGCGAGGCCATGGCCAAGGGCGAGCAGATCGTTCGCACCGTGCAGACCGGCTTCGACAAGGAGACGGGCGAGGCGATCTATGAGCGCGAGGAAATGGACCTCTCGCCCATCCCCTATATCGTGATCGTGGTGGACGAGATGGCCGACCTGATGATGGTGGCCGGCAAGGACATCGAGGGCGCCATCCAGCGCCTCGCGCAGATGGCCCGCGCGGCCGGCATCCACCTCATCATGGCGACGCAGCGCCCGAGCGTCGACGTCATCACCGGCACCATCAAGGCGAATTTCCCGACCCGCATTTCCTTCCAGGTCACATCCAAGATCGATTCGCGCACCATTCTCGGCGAAATGGGCGCCGAGCAGCTGCTGGGTCAGGGCGACATGCTCTACATGGCCGGCGGCGGGCGCATCTCGCGCGTGCACGGCCCCTTCGTCTCCGACCAGGAGGTGGAGCGCATCGTCGAGCACCTGAAGACGCAAGGCGCACCCTCCTATCTCGAGGAGGTCACGACCGATCTCGAGGGCGAAGACGGCGCGGTGTTCGACAAGGGCGCCATGGGCGGGGGCAGCACGGAAGGCGGCGGCGATCTCTATTCGCAGGCGGTGGCGGTGGTGATGCGCGACAAGAAGTGCTCCACCTCCTACATCCAGCGCCGGCTGCAGATCGGCTATAACCGCGCGGCCTCGCTGGTCGAGCGCATGGAGCGCGAGGGGCTGGTGGGGCCCGCCAACCACGCCGGCAAACGCGAGATCCTCACCGAGGGGGATGGCGAGGACTATTGAGCGGACGTCGCGTCCGTGAGGGTTCCGGGCGGGTGGCCCGCGCCGGGCCACAGGATCGCCACAGCGCCCGGCTAGTGCCACCCTGTGGAATCGGCGCCCGAATCGATCGCGCGGCGTGCCGTCGGGCGGCTCGGGACAGGCCGGTCCTGCCAGGCCGGTCCTGCCAAGCGGGTCCTGCCAAGCCGGCTCTGCGACAATGTTCCCGGCCCGATCGGGGAACACTTTTTGCGGATCGGGCTTGAGCTGCCATGATCGATGACGAGATAAGCCTCGGGCGCGCGCGTCTGCCGCTGCCGCCCGGATGTCGTGCCGACTATCGCGCCGAGTATCGCGCTACGAGAGGCCCCATGCGCCGTTTCCTTGCTGCCTGCGCCGCTTCCGCCTTCCTTGCCACCGGTCTCGGCAGCGCGCTCGCGCAGGTGCCGCCGCCACCCTTCGCGCCGCCCAAGAAGCCGGCCGCTGCGTCTTCCGCCCCATCCTCCGCGCCTTCGCCCTCCGCGCCTACCCCTTCCGCCGCCGCGCCGGGCACCACGCCCGGTGTGCAGATGGCGGCTGCCTCCAACCAGCGCGCGGCCGCCGCGACCGTCCAGCGCATCAATGACTACTTCAACAGTTTCAAGGCGATGAGCGGCAATTTCGTGCAGCTGGACCCGGACGGGACGCGGCGCGAGGGTGAGTTCTTCATCCTCAAGCCCGGCCGCGTGCTGTTCGAATACGCCCCGCCGAGCCCGATCGAGCTGGTGGCCGACGGGCGTTCGGTCGCCGTGCGCGACAAGCGGTTGAAGACGCAGGACATCACCCCCCTCTCGGCCACCCCGCTGCGCTTCCTGCTGGCGGAGAATTTCGACCTCGCGCGCAACGCCAACGTCACCGGGGTGTTTCAGGACGACGTGTTCGCCACGGTGGTGATCGAGGAAAAGCAGCCGATGGTCGGCACCTACCGGCTGATGATCATGTTCGACGCCAGGACCATGCAGCTGAAACAGTGGACCGTGACCGACCCGCAGGGGTTCGACACGACCGTGGCGGTGGCCAATCTCAACACCTCCGAGCGCCCGGACCCGATGCTGTTCGTCATCAATCGGAACGACCGCTAGCGCGCGCGTCGATCGGATCGCCGCGCCATCGGATCGGGCAATCCGTCTCCGAGGCGGGTGCGTGACGCCACGTCCGTTCGCCGGGCTGGATTCGCCGGGCCGATCCGTTAGGGTGACCCGCTCATCCCGTCCGGTTCCCTTGCCCGCTAGGTTCTTTTTGTGCCGCTGACCATCGCAACCTGGAATATCAATTCGGTGCGCCTGCGCATCGGCCTCGTCGAAAAGCTCGCCGCCGAGTACCAACCCGACGTCATCTGCCTGCAGGAGACGAAGACGCCGGACGACCGCTTTCCGCTGAAGGAGGCGGCCAAGTTCGGGTATGCCCACGCCGCCATCCATGGCCAGAAGGGCTATCACGGCGTCGCCATCCTCTCGAAGCACCCGTTCGAGGACGTGAGCCGGCAGGGTTTCTGCGACATGGGCGATGCCCGCCACATTAGCGTGGTGCTGGGCCGCGAGGCGGGGCTCGCCGCGCCGCTGACCATCCATAATTTCTACATCCCCGCCGGCGGCGACATTCCCGACCCCGAGCTGAACGACAAGTTCCGCCACAAGCTGGCCTTTCTCGACGAGGCCATCGTGTGGGAGCACCTGCACCCGATCGATCCCGCCGCGCGCTCGGTGCTGGTCGGCGATCTCAACATCGCCCCGCTGGAGACCGACGTGTGGAGCCACAAGCAGCTGCTCGACGTGGTCAGCCACACACCCATCGAGGTGGAGAGGCTCGCCCGGCTGCAGGCGGCCGGCGGCTGGGTCGACGTGATGCGACATTTCGTGCCCCCCACCGAGAAGCTCTACACCTGGTGGAGCTACCGCGCGGCGGACTGGTCGGCCTCCAACAAGGGCCGCCGGCTCGACCATGTGTGGGCGACCCCCGCCCTCGCGCCCGCCGCCCGCGCCATGACCGTGGTACGCGACGCCCGCAGCTGGGAGCGCCCGTCCGATCATGTGCCGGTCGTGGTCACGTTCGATGCGTGAGGCATTGGCCGGCACTCGCGTTTCGCGGCAACGCGATATAAGTATGCGCATACGCATCGCTGCTGCAGCCGAGGACGTCTCCTTGACCCGCCGAAACGTCATCCGCCCATCCCGAAAGATCGCGCTCGCCCTCGTGCTGGGCGGCGCCCTGGCGCTCGGGGGCTGCGGCGTCAAGGGCCCGCTTGAGCCGCCGCCCAATTCGCCGATGGGCCAGCCCGGCCCGGACGGCAAGAAACCGAAGGACACCGGCCCGATCCGGCCGGACAAGCCCTTCATTCTCGACGGCCTGCTCTGACGCGGCACCCCGCCCCGGGGCCCGTCGGCCGGCCCCTCCAAGGCTCACGCCATGCATCATTTCGCCTATCGCGACGGCATCCTTCATGCGGAGGATGTCAGCCTCGCCGACATCGCTCGCGATGTCGGCACGCCGACCTATGTCTATGCCACCGCCACGCTGGAACGGCACCACCGGGTGTTTACCGAGGCTTTCGCCGAGATGAACACCACGCTGTGCTACGCGCTGAAGGCCAATTCCAACCAGGCGGTGATCGCCACCTTCGCGCGGCTCGGCGCGGGGGCGGACATCGTGTCGGGTGGCGAGCTGAAGCGGGCGCTGGCGGCCGGCATCGAGCCGCACAAGATCGTGTTCTCCGGCGTCGGCAAGACCCGCGAGGAAATGGCCGCCGCGCTCGACGTTGGCATCAAGTGCTTCAATGTCGAGAGCGAGCCCGAGCTGCTGACGCTTTCGGAAGTGGCGGTGAGCCATGGCGTCGCCGCCCCGGTCTCGATCCGCATCAACCCGGATGTCGACGCCAGGACCCACCACAAGATCTCCACCGGCAAGTCCGAGAACAAGTTCGGCATTCCGGTTTCGCGCGCGCGCGCCGTCTATGCCCATGCGGCCGCGCTGCCGGGCATCCGCATCACCGGCGTCGACATGCATATCGGCAGCCAGATCACCGATCTCGAACCCTTCGACAACGCCACCGCGCTGCTGGTGGAACTGGCGCGCGACCTGATGGCGGATGGGCACCGGCTGACCCATCTCGACCTCGGCGGCGGGCTCGGCGTGCCGTATGTCGCGGGCGAGCCGGAGCCGCCGCTGCCCTCCGCCTATGCGGCGCTGGTGAAGCGGCACACGCATAATCTCGGCCTCGGCCTGGTGTTCGAGATCGGCCGCATGCTGGTCGCCAATGCCGGCATCCTGCTGACCCGCGTGCTCTATGTGAAGGAAGGCGAGGGCAAGCGCTTCGTCATCGTCGACGCGGCGATGAACGACCTGATCCGCCCGACCCTCTATGAGGCTCATCACGAGATTTTGCCCGTGCACGAGGCGCGGCCGGGCGGGGAGCGGATCATCGCGGATATCGTTGGCCCGGTCTGCGAATCCGGCGATTTCCTGGCGCTGGGGCGGCGGATGGCGCCGCTCCGCGCCGGCGATCTGGTCGCCGTCATGACCGCCGGGGCCTATGGCGCGGTGCAGGCCTCCACCTACAATACCCGCCCGCTGGTGCCGGAAGTGCTGGTGAAAGGCGGGCAATTCGCCGTCATTCGCCCGCGCGTCGATGCCGACGCGCTCATCGCGCTCGACCGGATTCCCGGCTGGCTCGGCTGACGCGGCGCGCGCGCCGCCGGCCACATTTCGCGCCCGCGCCGCTTCACGATGTGATGATGAAACGGGCGCGCCCAGCGAATCGGCAGGGCTGGCGCCGGCCAGTCGCCATGTTAAGGTGACGTTGGGGCTGGTGCGGAGCTAATCGGAGGCTCGATGGCGTGACGGCGGCACCGGAAGGCAACATGGACGGCGGGGCGGGTGATTCCCGCGCGGACGCCGAGCGGGCGCGCCAGAGCGTCCGGCAGGCGGACGAGCGGCAGACCGCGCACCGCATGGCGTCGGCCCTGCAACGGGCCGGGGCGGCGCTGCTGTGGGAGCGCAGCTGGCCGGCCATCGTCGCAGTCGCCTGCGCGCTCGGCCTCTTCCTCATCGTCTCCTGGCTCGGGCTGTGGGTGGCGCTGCCGCCTTATGGGCGTGCGGCCGGCCTGTTCCTGTTCTCCGTGCTGCTCGTTGTCGCGCTGCTGCCGGCGCTGCGCATCCGTCGTCCGTCCCCGGTCGAGGCGCTGACCCGGCTGGATCGCGAGAGCCACCTGCCGCATCGCCCCGTCACCGCGCTCGCCGACCAGCTGGCGAGCCGTCCCGACGACCCGGTCGCCGCCGCGCTGTGGCGCGCGCATGTCGCCCGCGCCTCGGCCCAGCTGGGCCGGCTGCGGGTCGGCCTGCCGTCGCCGCGCCTCGCCGCCATCGACCGGCGGGCCGTGCGCGCGCTGGTGCTGCTCGGCGTCATCGCCACTTTCTTCATGGCCCCCGGCGACCATCTGCGCCGCATCGGCGCGGCGTTCGACTGGCACGCCTTCTCGCCGCCCGCACCCTACCGCATCGATGCCTGGGTGACGCCACCCGGCTATACCGGCCGGCCGCCGGTCATGCTGCCGGGACTGCGCTCGCAGGAAGCGGCGCAGAACGGAGCCACGCCGCCGCCGGGCGAGGCGGGCGACATGCCGTCCTTCGATGCCGCCGCGCTCACCGTGCCGGCCGGCAGCGAGCTGGTGGTGCGCATTATCGGCCTCGACCATGCGAAGCTGGCGATCGAGGGCGGCATCACCGCCGCGCCCGCGCCCGAGGTGCCGGCAGAGGACGGCAAGAGCCCGGCCACACCCTCCGCCACCACACCCTCCGCCGCCACGTCTTCCGCCGCCACGTCTTCCGTCGCAACACCTTCCGCCGCAACACCCGCCGGCGCGCCGGCGCGCGACAAGGCGGCCGGCGAGGAGCAGCGCTACCTCATCTCCGCCGACGGCGCCGCGCGCATCGAGGGGCCGGACGGGCGAACCGTCGCCTGGCATTTTCGCGCCCAGCCCGACCAGCCGCCGACCATCGAGCTGACCAAGGAGCCGCAGGCGTCGGGCCGCACGGCGCTGGCGCTGAGCTACAAGGCCGAGGACGATTACGGCATTGTCGGTGCGCAGGCGACCTTCGTCGCCGTTCCCCCCGCCCCGCCGCTGCACGCGCTGAAGAATGCGCCGCCCCGCCCGCCCGCGCGGGTGCTGGTCGAGGCGCCGAATTTCCCGCTGCCGCTCTCGGGCGCGCGCGGCCGGACCGCGACCGGCCAGACCACCAAGGACCTCACCGAGAGCCCCTGGGCCGGCACGCGCGTGACGCTGGTGCTGACCGCGCGCGACGATGCGGGGCAGAGCGGCCAGTCCCGCCCGCGCAGCTTCGTGCTGCCCGCCCGCACCTTCGCCAACCCGCTGGCGCGCGCGTTGATCGAGCAGCGGCGCCTTCTGGCGCTGGACGCCAATGAGCGCGAGGACGTGGAGGCCGCGCTCGACGCGCTCGCCATCGCGCCCGAGAAATTCACCCCCAACGCCGCGCATTACATGGGCCTGCGCTCCGCCTATTGGCGGCTGGCCAATGCCCGCAGCGACGACGATCTGCGCGGCGTGGTCGATTATCTCTGGGATATCGCGATCCGCATCGAGGATGGCGATCTCTCGGATGTCGAGAAGCGGCTGCGCGACGCCCAGCAGGCGCTGCAGAACGCGCTGGAGAACGGTGCCAGCGACGAGGAGATCAAGCGTCTGGCGCAGGAACTGCGCGAGGCGATGCAGGAGTTCATGCAGGCACTGGCCGAACAGGCGCAGCGCAACGGTCAGCAGGCCGACAACAATCAGCCGGCCGACCCCAATACCCGCTTCGTGCGTCCGCAGGACCTGCAGAAGATGCTCGACCGCATCGAGGACATGGCGCGCACCGGTTCGCGCGATGCGGCGCGGCAGATGCTGAGCGAGCTGCAGAACATGCTCAACGGCCTGCAGGCGGGCCGCCAGCAGCAGCGCCGGCAGGGCCAGAGCCAGATGTCGCAGTCGCTCGACCAGCTCGGCGACATGATCCGCCGCCAGCAGCAGCTGCGCGACAAGACCTTCAAGCAGGGGCAGGACGGACAAGAGCAGCAGGACCAGGCGTTCAACGACCTGAAGCAAAACCAGCAGCAACTGCGCGACCAGCTCCGCCAGCTGCGCGAGAAGATGCAGCAGGCCATGCGCGGCCGCCAGCAGGGGCAGCCCGGCGAGCAGGGTCAGCAGGGCGAACAGGGGCAGGGTCAGCAGGGCCAGAACGGCGAGGGCCAGCAGGGGCAGGGTCAGCAAGGCCAGGGTCAGGGCCAGGGCATGCCCGGCGAGGGCGGCCTCGGCGAGGCGGAGCAGGCCATGCGCGAGGCCGAAGGGGCGCTCGGGCAGGGCGACGGCACCGGCGCCGTCGATGCGCAGAGCGAGGCCCTGCAGGCGCTGCGGCGCGGCGCCCAGCAGATGGCCGAGGCGATGCAGCAGGAAGGCGGGCAGGGCGAAGGGCCCGGCGGTCCGTCCGGCGAGACCGCCGAGCGTAACGATCCGCTGGGCCGGCCGCTGCGCTCGCGCGATTATGGCGACGACGTCACGGTGAAGGTACCGGACGAAATGGACATGCAGCGCGCCCGCCGCGTGCTGGAGGAACTGCGCCGCCGCTTCGGCGAACCGGAGCGCCCGCGCCTCGAACTTGACTATCTGGAGCGCCTGCTGCGCGATTTCTGAGCGGGCATGTCCCCGCGCGCCCGCGCGGCCCGGGTGGTTCATCCGGCAATGGCGGCTCCCGGAGCCCGAGCCGGGCTTGCCATGCCACGGCTCCCGGCCCCGGCACGGCGGGATGCGGCGGGGGAGGGCGACGTGCCGTCCCCGCCGGGGCGTCGGCCGCGTGCCTCTCAGCCGTCCAGGTCGGGGATGTAGCCGATGAAGGGCAACTGCCGGTAGGCATGCGACACGTCCATGCCGTAGCCCACCACGAAATAATCCGGGCACTTGAAGCCGACGAAGTCGGCGTCGATCTGCACCGCGCGCTTGTGCGGCTTTTCCAGCAGCACGCAGACCATGACGCGCCGCGCGCCGCGCGCCGCCAGCAGGTCCTTCGCGAAGGCGAGGGTGCGGCCGGATTCGAGAATATCGTCGACCAGCAGCACATCGCGCCCGCGCACGTCGGAATCGATGTCGCGCAGCACCGCGACCTGGCCGGAGGACACCCGCGCATCGCGATAGCTGGACAGGGTGATGAACTCCACCTCCGGCGCCAGCCCGGCCACGTGCATGGCGCGGATGAGATCGGCGGCGAACACGAAGCTGCCCTTCAGCACGGCGATGACGACGAGCTTGGAGGGTTTGGCGGCGACGATCTGCTCGACCAGTTCGCGGTTGCGCGCGGCGATGGTGTCGGCGTCGAAGAGCACCTCGACATGGGGCGCGACATAGCTGTCCACGGTGTCGGCGGCGCCCGGCGCCGTCTCCTGCGGCGCGGCGGGCGCGCGGTCCTGTTCGCTCGGCTTGGTCATCCCTGTCCTCTTCTGTGGGCCCGCGTCCCCCCGGGCGTCCTCGGGTCACATTTGGCGGCGCAGGATGAACGCGCAATGCCCGCGCGTCCAGCGGCCCGCGCCGATAGGCGGCCCTGCGGCTGTTGACGCCGCGACGGGGGCACGGGTGTCGTCCTGCCGGCCGCGCGCGGCGTGTGCTAGGAAGATGCCCGACGAGAATCATTCGCCGGACGGGGGCCCGGCAGCCGAGGGAAGACCAGATTGGTTCGCTTCGAGAATGTCGGGCTGCGCTACGGCATGGGGCCGGAAGTGCTGCGGGATGTCACCTTCGGTATCCCGCCGCACTCCTTCCAGTTCCTCACCGGCCCTTCCGGCGCGGGAAAGACCACGCTGCTGCGCCTGCTGTTCCTGTCGCTGCGCCCCACGCGCGGGCTGATCAACATTTTCGGCCGCGATGCCGCCAAACTCGGGACCGATGAGACGGCGGCGCTGCGCCAGCGCATCGGCATCGTGTTCCAGGACTTCCGCTTGCTCGACCACCTGACCACCTACGAGAACGTCGCGCTGCCCTTGCGGGTGCAGGAGCGCGAGGAGGCGAGCTACCGCGCCGAGGTGCAGGAACTGCTGCACTGGGTGGGCCTCGGCGAGCGCATGCACGTGCTGCCCCCCGTGCTCTCGGGCGGCGAGAAGCAGCGCACCGCCATCGCGCGCGCGCTCATCTCGCGCCCGGAGATCCTGCTGGCGGACGAGCCGACCGGCAATGTGGATCCCGGCCTTGCGCGCCGGCTGATGCGGCTGTTCCTCGAATTGCACAAGACCGGCACCTCCGTGCTCATCGCCACGCATGATATCGGGCTGATGGACCAGTTCGACGCCCGCCGTCTCGTGCTCAACCAGGGGCGGCTGACCGTTTATGACTGAAGAGCCCAGCAAGGCGCGCCGCGGGTTCGCCGGCCTGTTCATTCGCTCGCGCGGCGAGGCGCATGCCACCGAGGCGCATGTCGGCGGCACCCGTTCCATCGTGCCGAGCGCGACGGTGACCGGCAGCGCGCTCATCGCCGTGGTCGCCATCATGACCTTCCTGGCTGGCATCACCATTGGCAGCGTCGCGGCGGTGCGCTCCATGGCGGCGGACTGGAGCTCCGATATCGCCCGCGAGACCACCATCCAGATCAAGCCGGGCGACGGGCTCGACATGCCGGCGGCGCTGGCGCAGGCGGTAGAGGTGGCGCGGGCCACGAGCGGCGTCGCCAGCGCCCGCGCGCTCGACGAGAAGGAGACGGCGGCGCTGCTGGAGCCGTGGCTGGGCTCCAGCCTCGACATCGCCAACCTGCCGGTGCCGCGGCTTGTGGTGATCCGCCTCGCGCCGGGCGCGGGCGCCGACACGCTGGCGGCGCTGCGCACCTCGCTGGCGGCGCAGGTGCCCTCCGCCAGCCTCGACGACCACCGGCGATGGTCCGAGCGCCTCGCCGCCACCGCGCGCACCGTGGTGGCGATCGGCCTTGCCGTGCTCGCGCTGGTGGGCGCGGCAACCGTGCTCTCGGTGGTGTTCGCCACGCGCGCGGCGGTCGATGCGGCGCGGTCCATCGTCGAGGTGCTGCATTTCGTCGGCGCGCGGGACGGCTTCATCGCCGCCGAGTTCCAGCGCCATTTCCTCAATGTCGGGCTGGTCGGCGGGCTGATCGGCGGCGGGTCGGCCATGGCGCTGTTCTTCATCGGCAGCACCCTGCCGGGCTGGCTGGGGATCGGCGGGTCGAGCGATACGCTGATCGGCGCCGTCTCGCTGGATGCGCGCGGCTATGGCGGCATTGTCGGGATTTCGGTGCTGGTCGCGCTGGTGACGGCCATCACGTCGCGGACGACGGTCTATCGCACCCTGCGCGGCATAAGCTAGACTCGCGCCCGTGTCGGACCAGCCCTCGCCAGAACCCGTCCCCCCGCCACGGCGGCGAAGCCGGGCGGCTTTCATCGCCTGCGCGGTGGGGGCCGTCGTCGCGGCGCTGCTCGTGGCGCTGCTGGCCGGCTTCGGCGTGTTCGTCGCCGCGCTGCCGCGCGAATCGGGCCCGCTGCCGCCCCCGGCCGACGGCATCGTCGTGCTGACCGGCGGGGCCGACCGCATCACCGATGCGACCATCCTGCTCACCGAGCAGCGCAGCCGGCGCCTGCTGATCACCGGCGTGCATCGCGACACGACGCTGGCCGAAATCAGCCGCACCGTGCCGGCGACCGAGACGGCGCTCAGCTGCTGCACGGAGCTCGGGCGCTTCGCGCTCAACACGCGCGGCAATGCCATCGAGGCGGCGGTGTGGGCGCGCGCCAACGGCTTCCATTCGCTCATCGTGGTGACGTCGGCCTGGCACATGCCGCGCGCGCTCGTCGAGCTGCGCCGTGCCATGCCGGAGATCGCGCTGGTGCCTTACCCCGTCATCGCCCGCAGCCAGCGCGCGCCGAGCTGGCAGAGCCGGCTCGCCACCGGGCGGCTGCTCTTCGCCGAATACGTCAAGTTCCTCGCCGCCTATGTCGGCATCGGCCCCTGGCCCGCGCTGGCCTCCGAGACCGAGATCTTGCGCAGGTCGGGCGCGTCCTGACCGCTGAAGCGTCTCGAATGGGCAAGCGCCCGTTCTCCCGCTTGTGGCGGGAACCTCGGGGCGCCTGCGTGCATTTGTCTGAAGCGCGTTCATCTCTCCGAAAGGCTGTCGCGCTTTGGTGCTCTCGGAGCTATTGACGCGGCTCGCGGATGTTCTAGATTTGTTCTCATGATGACACGCGATCTTGTGCCCAGTGATTCGCTGACCGATGAAGGGCCTCTCAGCGCGGCTGATTCGCCGCTGGCGCGGCGCTTCCGCCTCTGGCGCGGGCCGGATGGGCGCCGGCAGGTGTTTTCGGTCTATGCCGCCGAGGACGCGCCGGATTATCCGGATGCCGTGGCGATCGCCGTGCGCCATGTCGGCGGACGCCGCGTGCCGCTCTGGACCGGCCCGGCCGGCATCAAGGCGCGGGTGGCGGCACGGGCGGTGGGCGCGCAGGAGATTCACCTGCGCATCCTTCCCGAGGCGGTGAGCGGCCCGCTCGCGCCCTTGTGATCAGCGGAAGCCTTTGCGTCAGCGGAAGCCTTTGCGAGCGACGTGGTGCCCGTTCGCGTTGGGAAGGCGCGCAGGCGCCGGGTTTCACAGTCGCTCCATCAGCCAGCGCATGTCGGCGTCGCGAATGCCGAGCTCGTCGAGATGGCGCAGCGTGGCGGCGACATAATCGCCATTCGGCCCGCCCACGCCATGCCCCTGCCGGATGAGGTGCAGGCGCTCCTCCCGGGTGAGCGCACCGGCATATTGGGCGTGGCCGCGATCCACCAGATAGACCACGGCGGGCACCACGCGGGCGCTGCCGTCCTTCAGCCAGACCCGTCGCACCGCCTCGCGATAGACCGTCGTCACCTGTTCGCGCGCGCGCAGATAGGCCAGCGTCGCCGCGGCGCGGGCGGGCGCCACGCGGAAGGCGAGGCCGACGCAGGCCCCGCCCTGGTCGAGGCCCAGCACCAGCCCCGGCTTTTCCGGCGTGCCGCGCCAGTGGATCGAGGTCACGCATAGCGAGCGATGCGCGCCGATCAGCTTGCCCGCCGCCTTCTCCTCATAGTCGAAGCCGGGATTCCACATCAGCGAGCCGTAGCCGAAAATCCACAGGTCGTTCGGGGCGGCGGGATCGGCGGTCATCTGGGGGGCAGCGCTCGCGGGTGAGTGGGAGGTGGAGATGGGGAGACGCAGGGAGAAAGCCGTCGCCCGCGGCGACACTATGGCGTAAGAGGGCTCAAGACGAGAGAAGCACGCGAGGCGGCGTCTTGCCGCGCGGTGTCTTGCGAGAGGTGTCTTGCGAGAGGCGGCGTGCGAGCGTCGCCCGGGGTGCGCTGTCCCGCCATACGCGCGCCGCACCGGCATCGGAGCCTCGCCATCCCTGAATCCCAAGGAGTTCGCGCATGAGCCCGCCCGCCGCGCCGACCGAGCCGCCGCCGCTTTCCCCCGCTGCCGGGGAGCCGCGCCGCGCCCGCCGCTGGCTGATCGCGCTGCCCGTGGGGCTGATCATTCTGGCGGCGCTCGGCTGGACCGGCGCTTGGTTCTATGCCGCCAGCCGCGCCACCGGCGAGATCGACGCCTGGATGGCGCAGGAGGCCAGCAAGGGCCGCACCTGGAGCTGCACCGACCGCCAGTTCGGCGGCTTTCCCTTCCGCTTCGAGCTGATCTGCACGGCGCCGACCGTCACCTTCGCCGGCGAGGGCGTCGGCAAATGGGAGGCGAGCGCCACGCGCGCCCACGCGGTCGCGCAGGTGTGGAATCCCGGGCACATCATCGCCGAGTTCGAGGCCCCCGGCCGGCTCTCCGATATCGGCACGGGGCAGGACCTTACCGCCAGCTGGTCGCTCCTGCAGGTGAGCGCGGTGGGCATGCGGGCGCGGGCGGAACGGATGTCGCTGTCGGCCAATGACTACGTGCTCTCCGCCGGCGGCACCAGCCTGTTCGCCGCCAGACATGCCGAGCTGCACGTGCGCCATACGCCGGATGCCGATGCCGGCTCGCTCGACATCGCCGCCGGGGTGAAGGGGGCGAGCGGGGCGACATCGGGCGCAGGCGCCCCGCTGCTCGACGGCGATATCGAGGCGACGGTGACGCAGGTGCCCGAATTCCGCGCCATGCCGCCGGCCGAGCGGCTCCGGCAGTGGCAGGCGGCGGGCGGGCGGGTGAACCTCTTGGAGGCGCGCGTCAGCACCGGCGGCGGCGCCCTCGCCGCGACCGGGCAGATCGGCCTCGATGCGCTGAACCGGCCGGATGGCAAGATCGACCTGCAGCTCGCCAATGCGCCGGCGCTGATGAACGCGCTGGCGGCCAACGGGCTGTTGCCGGGCTTCGTCGCCAGCCTCGCCCCCGTCATCATGGCGGTCGGCATGCCGGGCACGCTCGATGGCGCGCCCGCCGCCAGCTTCCCCTTCGTGTTCCGCAATGGCCGCGTGGCGCTCGGCATGCTGCCGCTCGGCAAGGTCGGCCCGCTCTACTGAGAGAGCCGCCGTCCACCGGGGCGGCGGCTCATTCGCATGCCGATGCCGTCAGACCGCGAAGATGGTCGCTCCGGTGTCGGCGGTGCCGACCGCCGCGCGGAACGCGGCGAACAACTCGCGCCCGACCCCCACATGCGACGGCGCGAGATTGGCCGGCGCCGGCGCGCGCTCGGCCCACACTTCCGCTTCCACCAGCACGGTGAGCGTGCCGGCCACCGCGTCGACCCGCACCAGATCGCCGTCGCGCACCAGCGCGATCGCCCCGCCATCGGCGGCTTCCGGCGTTACATGGATGGCGGCGGGCACCTTGCCCGAGGCGCCCGAGAGCCGGCCGTCGGTGACGAGCGCGACCTTGGCGCCGCGATCCTGCAGCACGCCGAGCGGCGGCATCAGCTTGTGCAGTTCCGGCATGCCATTGGCCTTCGGCCCCTGATAACGCACCACGGCGACGAAATCGCCGGTGAGCTTGCCGGCCTTGAAGGCGGCCTGCAGTTCCTCCTGGCTGTGGAACACCCGGGCCGGCGCCTCGATGACATGGCGTTCCGGCGCGATGGCGGAGGTCTTGATCACCGCCTTGCCGAGATCGCCCGAGAGCAGCCGGAGCCCGCCGGTCGCCTGGAACGGCGCCCTGGCGCCGCGCAGCACCGCCTCGTCGCCGCTCTCCGGCGTGCCGTCGCGCCAGTCCAGCGCGCCATCCTCGCGCAGCACGGGCTCCTGCACATAGGCGTCGAGCCCGCCGCCCCACACGGTTTCGACATCGGCATGCAGCAGGCCGTCACTGAGGAGCTCGCGGATGACGAAGGCCATGCCGCCGGCGGCGTGGAAGTGGTTCACATCGGCCTTGCCGTTGGGATAGACGCGGCAGAGCAGGGGGGTGACGTCGGCAAGGTCCGAGAAATCGTCCCAGGTCAGCTTGATGCCGGCCGCCGCCGCCATGGCGACGACATGCATCGTGTGGTTGGTCGAGCCGCCCGTGGCGTGCAGGCCGACCACGCCATTGACGAAGACCCGCTCGTCCAGCATGCGCCCGACCGGACGATAGTCATTGCCCAGCGCGGTGATCGCCATGGCGCGCTCGGCCGCCACGGTGGTGAGCGCGTCGCGCAGCGGCGTGTTGGGGTTGACGAAGGAGGCGCCGGGCAGATGCAGGCCCATGATCTCCATCATCATCTGGTTGGTGTTGGCGGTGCCGTAGAAGGTGCAGGTGCCCGGCCCGTGATAGGACTGGCTTTCGGCTTCCAGCAGCGCGTCGCGGCCTATCTTTCCTTCGGCGAAGAGCTGGCGGATCTTCGCCTTCTCGTCATTGGGCAGGCCGGAGGTCATCGGCCCGGCCGGCACGAACACCGCCGGCAAATGGCCGAAGGACAGCGCGCCGATGACGAGACCGGGCACAATCTTGTCGCAGATGCCCAGAAAGACGGCAGCGTCGAAGGTCTGGTGCGAGAGCGACACGGCGGTGGAAAGCGCGATGACGTCGCGCGAGAACAGCGAGAGTTCCATGCCGGCCTCGCCCTGGGTGATGCCGTCGCACATGGCCGGCACGCCGCCCGCCACCTGCGCCACGCCGCCCGCCCGGCGCGCCGCCGCGCGGATCATCTCGGGGTAGGTCTCGTAAGGCTGGTGGGCGGACAGCATGTCGTTATAGGCGGTCACGATGGCGAGGTTGACCCCCGTGCCCTCGCGCAGCATCTCCTTGTCCGAGGGGCCGCAGGCGGCGAAGCCGTGCGCCTGGTTGGCGCAGCCGAGCTTGGCGCGGCTGGGGCCACGCTCGGCGGCAAGGGCGATCCGCTCCAGATAGCGCGCGCGTGTGTCGTAGGAGCGCCGGACGATGCGGTCGGTGACTTCACTGACGCGGGCGTTCACGCGGGACGAAAGGGCGTCGGCCATGCGGCTCTCCTCAGAAAAGGCGGCGACCGGCCCCGGTTGGCCGGTCGTGGGGAAGCGGCGCCCCGGCGGCGCCGCCGTCGCAGCTGGGCCTTACGGGCACCAGTAGATGGCGAGCGGGCGCGCGGCCCGCAGCACGGCACGGATCGGCATGTCGGCGGCAGGGCCTTCGCCCAACGCCTTTTCCAGCACGGGGCGCTTGGCCGCGCCTTCGATATGGAGCGCTAGCGCATCGGCGCCCAGCAGCACCGGCAGGGTGAGGGTGATGCGCGGCTCGCCGGCATCGGGCGCGTGCATCGGCAGCAGGCCGAGCGCGCCGTCCGGGTCCAGCGCTTCCGCGAGATGGTCGCCGCCGGGGAAGAAGGAGGCGGTATGGCCGTCATCGCCCATGCCGAGCACGGCCGCCGCGAGCGGCCAGGCGAGATCCTCCAGCGCCTCGTTCACCGCGAACAGCCCCGCCTCCGGCGTGGCGGCGTCATTGGCCAGCGGCACGAACCGCGCCGCCGCCGCCTTGCCCTTCAGGAGATGCTGGCGCACGAGCCGGGCGTTGGAACGCTCCGAGGTTTCGCGCACCCAGCGCTCGTCGACCAGGGTGATGCCGACCTTCTCCCAGGGCAGGTCGCGGGTGGAGAGTTCCTCGAAGAAGCGCGTGGGCGTGCGTCCGCCCGACACGGCAAGGCTCGCCAGCCCGTCGCGCGCGATCCGCGCCTGGAGCGCGTCGGCGACGAATTCCGCCAGCGCATGGGCGAGCGCAGCGCTATCGGGCAGTTCGTGCAGCGTGTGGCTCACGGTTCTCTCCAAACCTCGGCGCGCCGGCAGGGCGCCGTTCCGGAATTTTCGGGCGCCTGCCGCGCCCTCGCCTTGTATGTCCGCTCCCCATCGGGGAGAGGTGGCCCGCGAAGCGGGTCGGTGAGGGGCCACTCCATTGCGGAGCCGTGGCCCCCCCTCGCTCTAACCCTCTCCCCCACGGGAGGGAGAGGGAGTATCTCCCGCCGACGCCAAGGCACACCATCAAGCACAACTGCGCCATGCTGAAGGCCGGCCACAGGCGCCTTTGCGCGCCGTCTTCCAGCGATAGGCGCCGGTCAGGCGCCGTCTTCCAGCGATAGGCGCCGATCAGGCGCCGTCTTCCAGCCACAGGCGCCGGTCAGGCGCCGTCTTCCAGCCACGTGCGGCCGTCGCGCTCGATGAGAGCGATGGAGGCGGAAGGGCCCCATGTGCCGGCCGTGTAGGGGCGTGGGGCCTCCTTGGCGTTGCGCCAGGCCTGGAGGATCGGATCGACCCATGTCCACGCCGCCTCCACCTCGTCGCGACGCATGAACAGGGTCTGGTTGCCGCGCACCACGTCGAGGATCAGGCGCTCATAGGCATCGGGATTGCGCACCTTGAACGCCTTGGCGAAGCTCATGTCGAGCGGCACATGGGTGAGGCGGATGCCGCCCGGGCCCGGATCCTTGATCATCAGCCACAGCTTGACGCCCTCGTCGGGCTGCAGGCGGATGACCAGCCGATTGGCCTCAAGCGGGCCGACCGCCTCGCCAAACACCGAGTGCGGCACCGGGCGGAAAGCCACCACGATCTCCGAGACGCGCGAGGCGAGGCGCTTGCCGGTGCGCAGGTAGAACGGCACGCCGGCCCAGCGCCAGTTCTCAACCTCCGCCTTGACCGCGACGAAGGTCTCGGTCTGGCTACGAGAGGAGCCGAGTTCCTCGAGATAGCCGGGCACCGCGCCGCCCGCCGAGGCGCCGGCGCGATACTGGCCGCGCACCGTGACGGACGCCATGTTGTGCTCGTCGATGGGCTTGAGCGCGCGCAGCACCTTCAGCTTCTCGTCGCGCACGGCGTCGGCGTCGAGCGAGTGGGGCGGCTCCATGGCGACCAGACACAGGAGCTGGAGCATGTGGTTCTGCACCATGTCGCGCAGGGCGCCGGCGGTGTCGTAATAGCCGGCACGCTCCTCGACCCCCAGCGCTTCGGCGACGGTGATCTGCACATGGTCGATATGGCCGTTGTTCCACAGCGGCTCGAACAGCGCATTGGCGAAGCGCAGCGCCATCAGGTTCTGCACCGTCTCCTTACCGAGATAGTGGTCGATGCGGTACACGCGCTCTTCGGGGAAGATGCGCCCCACCTGCTCGTTCAGCGCCACGGCCGAGGCGAGGTCCTTGCCGATCGGCTTCTCGATGACCACCCGGCCCTTCTCGGCGAGGCCGTGTTTGCCGAGCTTCTCGCAGATCGGGCCGAACAGGGCGGGCGCGGTGGCGAGATAATAGACCGGGATCATGTCGCCCTGCGCGGCGACCAGGCTCGCCAGATCCGACCAGCCGGGCTCGGCGTCGGCATCGGCCGCGACATAGAACAGGCGGGCGAGGAACTTCTCCACCGGCGAGCCGTCGAGCTGGCCGGAGGGGATGTGATCGACCAGCGCCTGATGGGCGAAGGCGCGGAACTCCTCATGGCTGAGGGCGCGGCGCGATACGCCGATAATGACCGCATTGTCGGGAATCTGCCCGTCGAGATCGCGATGGAACAGGGCGGGGATCAGCTTGCGCCGGGACAGGTCGCCCGTGGCGCCGAACACCGTCAGCACGAAGGGCGCGACCGGAATCAAGCGACTGGTCATGAAAGACGTCTCCTCATGTCGCCATGGCGCGGGAACAAGCAGTCACGACGAAGCCGGGCCCGGCCATGCCGCCCGTTTCGTCGCCGGCCCGCCTCCGGCTGCGCATACCTAGCAAAAACGATTCCGCAGTGCGACGCCTTACCGAGACGGGCGCACAGTCTGCCCCTCGGCTGCGGCGGATCGGTGACACGATCCGCGGGTCCGAGCGTGCTGCAGTGCCGCAATATGGCGACAAAGTGGCGGATGGGGTGGCGAAAATCGGGCGGCAGCCGGCACGGTCAACTATTGGTCGCCGGAGAGGCAAGGAGATGAGGACCTGTCAGGCACGGCCGCATCTCTGCGTCATCCGTGTACCGGCGTCCGTTCGCGTCGCTTGTTCGTTGGATAAAAAGCGTTATCTGGCAATGGCTTAATTAATAAGGTATGTATTCACACATTATGAATTATTACGTATACCAAAGATGGAATACCAGATTCATTATTATTGGGATACGTAATACAAACTGTCATTGCACTGCACAATTCGACTTTAGAATTAATGCTTGGCTTCGGCGAAGTCTTGGTACAACTTATTCCACAGAGTAACCGGCAGAGAGACGAAGAAAAACTCGCCGGCTATCGCGGCTTCGCCCGGCCCGGGAGGCGGGAGACGAAGCCCAATCAGAAGAGCCGACCGAAAAAAGATCGGCAGTTCGCCAGAACCCTTTGGGAAGGAAACGCCAAATGAAACATTTCCACGCGCTTGGCCTCGGTGCCGTTGCGGCGCTCGGTATGACCGCCTTGTCGATGCTGCCGGCATCGGCGGCCTGGGAGCCGACCAAGCCGGTCGAGTTCATCGTGCCGGCGGGCACGGGCGGCGGCGCCGACCAGATGGCCCGCACGCTTCAGGGCATCATCGCCAAGCACAGCCTGATGTCGACGCAGCTCGTCGTCATCAACAAGTCCGGTGGTGCCGGCGGCGAAGGCTTCCTGGATGTGAAGAACGCCAAGGGCAACCCGCACAAGATCGTCATCACCCTGTCCAACCTGTTCACCACCCCGCTCGCGACCGGCATTCCCTTCAACTGGAAGGACATGACCCCGGTCGCCATGCTGGCGCTGGACGAGTTCGTGCTGTGGGTGAACGCGTCCGAGCCCTACAAGACCGCGGGTGACTATGTCGCCGCGATCAAGGCTGCGCCGGACGGCACCTTCAAGATGGGCGGCACCGGCTCCAAGTCGGAAGATCAGATCATCACCGTCGCCTTCGAGAAGGCCGTCGGCAAGAAGATGACCTACATCCCCTACAAGGGCGGCGGCGAAGTGGCCGTGCAACTGGTCGGCGGTCACATCAACTCGTCGGTCAACAACCCGATCGAGGCCGTCTCCCAGTGGCGCGGCGACAAGGTCCGTCCGCTCTGCGTGTTCGACTCCAAGACCCTTCCCTATACGGACAAGATCCTCGGCGACCTCTCCTGGTCCTCGGTTCCCACCTGCGTTTCCTCGGGTGTGGACGTCGAATATCTGATGCTGCGCGGTATCTTCATGCCGCCGGGCGTGACCGACGAGCAGGTCGCCTATTTCGTCGAGCTGTTCAAGAAGGTCCGCGAGACCCCGGAATGGAAGCAGCTCATGAAGGATGGCGCGTTCAACCAGACCTTCATGGCTGGTGCCGAGTTCAAGACCTGGCTTGAGGCCGCCGAGGCGACCCACAAGGGCCTGATGCAGGAAGCCGGCTTCATCGCCGGCAACTGACGGGACGGCCGCGGTCGACAAGCAGACCGTTCGCGTCCCGCATCGTGACGACCTTCGCCGCGGCTGGCTTCAGCCCCGCCGCGGCGAAGGCGCACGGCGCCTGACGCAGCTTCTGAAGCGCCAAACCTTGAAAATGCGTCGATCCACGGCTGACGGGGGAGATCCCCGCCGGACGGCCGACGCGTGAAAAAGTTCCGGAGTGAAACAATGCAACAAGCACCCCACGGCGCGGGATCGGGGCCGACCCAGCGCAATGCCGAGATCGGTGTCGCCGTTCTGACGCTGCTCTTCGGCCTGATCGTCATCTATGGCAGCACTCTGGTCGGCATCGGCTGGGGGTCGGACGGGCCGCAGGCGGGCTTCTTCCCGTTCTATGTCGGCCTGATCATCTGCGGCTGCAGCATCATCAACCTCTTGCACGGACTGCGCGAGAACCCCACGGAACTGTTCAGCGAGTGGAGCCAGCTCGGCCAGGTTCTCCGGGTTCTCATCCCGACCGCAATCTATGTCGCGCTGGTGCCGTTCCTCGGCATCTACGTGCCGTCGGTGATTCTGATCTCGGTGTTCATGAAGTGGCTCGGCAAATACGGCACGCCGCTCACCCTGGCGGTGGCCTTGGGCGTTCCGGCCTTCTTCTACATCACGCTGGAGCGCTGGTTCCTCATCCCCTTGCCGAAGGGGCCTCTCGAGGCGTGGCTCGGACTCTGACCAGACAATGAGGAAAAGGGGCCGGCTGACGCCGCCCAAGGGGAAGCGCCCATGTTTGAGAATTTCATCAATCTTTACCACGGCTTTCATATAGCCGCCGATCCGTTCAATATCCTGCTGATGGCGGTCGGCATCCTGCTCGGCGTCATCATCGGCGTGCTGCCGGGCCTCGGCGGGGCCAACGGCGTCGCCATCCTGCTGCCGCTCACCTTCTCCATGTCGCCGACCTCGGCGATCATCCTGTTGACCTGCATCTACTGGGGCGCTCTGTTCGGCGGCGCCATCACCTCGGTTCTGTTCAACATTCCAGGCGAACCCTGGTCCGTGGCGACGACCTTCGACGGTCATCCCATGGCCCGCAACGGCAAGGCCGGCGAAGCGCTCACGGCGGCCTTCACCTCGTCCTTCGTCGGCGCCTTCGTCGCCGTCATCATGATCACGCTGATCGCCCCGCTCGTCGCGCAGTTCGCGTTGCAGTTCGGGCCAGCGGAGAAGTTCGCGGTCTATTTCCTCGCCTTTGCCTCGTTCGTCGGCATGAGCAAGGAACCGCCTGCGAAGACCATCGTGTCGATGATGATCGGCTTCGCGCTCGCCGCGGTCGGCCTCGACATGGTGACCGGTCAGCTTCGCCTGACCTTCGGCTCCACCGAACTGCTCAACGGCTTCGACTTCCTCATCGCGGTCATCGGCCTGTTCGGCATCGGTGAAATCCTGCTCACCATGGAAGAGGGCCTGGAGTTCCGCGGCAAGGCGGCCAAGATCGATCCGCGGATCGTGTGGAAGACCTGGAAGACGCTACCGAAATACTGGGCGACCTCGCTGCGCTCCTGCATCATCGGCTGCTGGATGGGCATCACCCCCGCCGGCGCCACCCCGGCCTCCTTCATGGCCTATGGCGTTGCCAAGCGCATCTCCAAGAATGGCAAGAACTTCGGCAATGGCGAGATCGAGGGCGTCATCGCGCCGGAGACCGCCGCCCATGCCGCCGGCACCTCGGCCATGCTGCCCATGCTCGCGCTGGGCGTCCCTGGCTCGCCGACCGCTGCCGTTCTGCTCGGCGGCCTGCTGATCTGGGGTCTCCAGCCCGGTCCGATGCTGTTCGTCGAACAGTCCGAGTTCGTGTGGGGTCTCATCGCCTCCATGTATCTCGGCAACGTCGTCGGCCTCATCCTCGTCCTGACGACGGTTCCGCTGTTCGCCTCGATCCTGCGCATCCCCTTCTCGATCATCGCCCCGGTGATCCTGGTGATCTGCGCGATCGGCGCCTACACGGTGAACAACAACGTGTTCGACGTCATCATGATGCTGGTGTTCGGCGTGCTCGGCTACGTGCTGAAGAAGACCAACTACCCGCTGGCGCCGCTGGTTCTGGCCATCGTGCTCGGTGACAGCGCCGAAGAGGCTTTCCGCCAGTCGCTGCTCTCCTCGGGTGGCTCGCTCGGGATTTTCTTCTCCAACGGGCTGGTGAGCACGATCATGGGTATCGGCATCATCGCCGGTATCTGGCCGCTGCTGCAGATCGCGCTGAACCGGTTCCGCCGGGTCGCGCAGCCGGCGTGATCGATGGAGCGGGCGGCGTTCCTTGCCGCCCGCCATGTCGACGGAAGGCCGTCGACCAAGGCTGACGTCGCAAGACGCACGTCCGGTCGACGACAGTTCCAGAGTGGACGCCAGATCCGGGCTCGATCCGGGCCCGGACTGCCGTCCCGCCGCGATCCCGGTCGCGGCGATCCTTTCAAGAGCCGGCGCCATGCCCCCCCGGGATTTTCCGGCGGGCATGGCGCCATGCCCATGCGAAGAGCGGCACGGCTGCTCCCCGCCGGCTCCCTCGCCCCCCGGAGAGCGGAGATCGGGCAAAACGGGCGCCTGGGCGCCGCGCGGCCGCCCGGCAAAGAAGGTGGCACGCGAGCGTCGGGCGGTACCGTACGGGAACGGGGTATGGGAGGGATTGCCAATGTTCTGCACCTACAAGCTGCACGCCCGGCGCCGGGGGATCCCGCGGTCCGGCCCGGGTCCCGCGACGCCGCAGCGGGGGGTGCGAGCGCGATGATGAGTGCCGACACCACCATCCGCCGCATCAATGGCGGGGCCGCCAAGCTCTCGGTGGCGCCGCTCGAGGACACCTCGACCTTCAAGAACCGCGCCTATAGCGCGCTCAAGGAGGTCATCGTCTCGCTCAACATCTACGACCAGCCGCACGAGGTGCGTCTGGACGAGCGCCAGCTTGCGCAGAGCCTCGGGGTCAGCCGCACGCCGGTACGCGAGGCCATGGCCCAGCTGGAGCGCGAGGGCTTCGTCCACTCGGTGCCGCGTCGCGGCATCTATGTGGTGCGCAAGACCAAGCGCGAGGTGATCGAGATGATCCAGGTCTGGGCGGCGCTGGAGAGCCTCGCTGCCCGGCTCATCACCCAGCAGGCGAGCGACGACGAGATCGCGCGGCTGCGGCACATGTTCGCCTCCTTCGAGGAAGACCAGCACACTCCGCATGCCCGGCTGGACGAGTATTCCGAGGTGAACATCCAGTTCCACCAGACGATCATCGCCATGGGGGGGAACGGGATACTGGTCAATCTGGCCGAGAACCTGTTCACCCACATGCGCATGATCCGCCGCAAGACGATCGGCGAGGAGGATCGGGCCGACCGTTCGATCCAGGATCATCTCGCCATCATCCAGGCGCTGGAGGCGCGTGACGCCGAACTGGCGGAGACGCTGGTGCGCAATCACGCGCTCGGGCTGGCCGAGCACGTCGCCCGCTTCGCCGACTATCTGGAGTAAGGCGGGCCGCCTCGCGCGGCACTGGATCAAGCGGACAGCCGGCGGGCACCAAGGGCCCGCCGGCTTCGTCGTGTCCGGCCGGTGTTGCGCGGTTGCACGCCGGCGCGCAGGCGTGCGCCCACCCGTGCGCGGCTCGTTGCACCCCGCAATTGATTCCGCTACGCAGAAATACGAAGGGCCAAGCTTAGCCCCGATCCCAAACCCGATCATCTTTCGCGCCTGCAGGAGAGCCGAGCGGCATGCTGCGCACCTTGACCGATTTCATCTCCGAGATTGCCGGCGGGGCCCGCGAGAGCACCTTCGCCGAGAATGACTATCGGCTCGCCGCGGCGGCGTTGCTGGTGCATGTCGTGACGATTGACGGCGTGGTGGGCGAGGATGAGATGGCCCGGCTGCGCGGCATCCTGGGCCGCCGTTTCGAGCTTGGCGAGGACGATGCCGGGCGGCTTCTGGAAGCGGCCATCGCGCGCGACGCGGAAGCTGTCGACCTCTACGCTTTCACCAGCGTGCTCAACCGGGCGCTGGATGAAGAGGGGCGCAAGCGCATTGTCGAGATGATGTTCGAGGTGGCCTATGCCGATGGCGGGCTCACTGAATTCGAGGACAATCTCGTGTGGCGCGCCGCGGAACTGCTGAACGTGAGTTCGCGCGACCGGGTGCAGCTGCGCAAGACCGTGCGCGACGCGGCCGGCGACGCCGGCGAGGAATAAGCTCGGTCGCGGTCTTGAGGCGGCCGGAATCTGGCGTCATCCTTGCCTGTCGGCTGAGACGAATCGCTCGCTACAGGTCTGCTCACGAAAGATGCCGCTTCCCGTCCTGATCGTGCTTCACCAGGAACATTCCTCCCCCGGACGGATCGGGCGGCTCTTGACCGAGCGCGGTTATCGGCTCGACCTGCGTCGCCCTTGCCTGGGCGACCCGCTGCCGACGACGCTGGCGGGGCACACCGGCGCCATCATCTTCGGCGGGCCGCAGAGCGCCAATGACTGCCATGATTACGTGCGGGCGGAGATCGACTGGATCGGCGTGCCGCTGAGCGAGGGCAAGCCCTATCTCGGCATCTGCCTCGGCGCCCAGATGCTGGCGCGCCATCTCGGCGCCGGCGTCGCGCCGCACCCGCAGGGGCTGGTGGAGATCGGCTATTATCCCATCCGCGCCACACATGCGGGCCGGGCGCTTCTGGGCCGGGCGCTTGTGGGTCGGGCGCTTCTGGGCAGCGCGGCGGACGAGCCACCGCCCTGGCCCGATCACGTCTATCACTGGCATCGCGAGGGCTTCGAGCTGCCCGCCGGCGCCGAATTGCTGGCGGAGGGCGAGGCCTTTCCCAACCAGGCCTATCGTTATGGCGAGAACGCCTTCGGCATCCAGTTCCACCCCGAAGTCACCCACCACATGATGTGCCGCTGGACCGTGCATGGCGAGGCCCGCATGGACCTGCCGGGCGCCCGCCCGCGCCGCGCGCATTTTCTCGACCGTCTGCAGCATGACGGCCGCATCCGGCTGTGGCTCGATGCTTTTCTCGACCGCTGGCTGGCCAGCGGGCCGGTCGCGCCCGCCTGGTGACGGGTTTCGCCGCTTTCGCGACGCTGCCAGCCTGACAGGGGGGCGTCGATCCGATGCCAACGCCCCATCGCCATGCCGATCCGGCGCCGGGATGCGGCTGCCCTGCCGGGCGCGCGGATGGGCGGCAAAATGAAACGCCGCGACCCGACTTGTTCGGGGCACGGCGATTTCAGCATCAAACGTCTCGCAGGTGCAGGGCCGGCAAGGTGCAAGGCCGGCAAGGTGGAGGCCCGGCAGCGTGCAAGGCCTGCAGCGTCAAGGCCTGCAGCGTCAAGGCGCGGGGCACCTCGAGTCGCCTCAGGCGACCTTGGACCCCAGGCGACCTCGGGCCTCAGGCGACCTTCTTGCGGCCGCGCGGCTTGGGAGCGGGCACTGCGGGCTTCTTGCGCTGCTGGCCGAGGCCCATCTTCTTGGCGAGATTGGAACGCGCCTCAGCATAGCTGGGGGCGACCATCGGATAATCGTTCGGCAGGCCCCACTTCGCCCGGTATTCTTCGGGTGTCATGTTGTACTTGGTCCGCAGATGGCGCTTGAGAGACTTGAACTTGAGTCCGTCCTCAAGGCAGATGATAAATTCCGGCGTGACCGACTTCTTCACCGGGACAGCGGGCTTAAGTACCTCTTCCACCACCGCCGGGGCCGGGGCGGAAAGGCGAAGCAGAGCGCCATGCACCTTGGCAATCAGATCGGGAAGCTCCGTGGCGGGCACCGAATTATTGCCGACAAAGGCGGCCACGACATCGGCGGTAAGGCCGAGATAGTCCACAGGTGAGCTATCCTGTTCCGACATTTATTTTCTCCATGGCGAACTTCCACTGATTTAACACCGTCCTTGCGAAGGTCAATAAGCAAGGAAAGAAAAACGGCGTCCGCGGCAAGTTAAACCTTCGCGAGCCTGTTGCGGATCAGCACGATCGGACAGGCAGACATGATTTAAGGTTGTGTCAGGTCGAAGTCTTCAGGCGTCGACCGGATCGGCCGGCGAGTTGGTATACCAACCCCCGGCCCGCCGTCTCCGCATAGTCATCTTGCGATGATCTATTCAAGTGTAAAGGAGTGGCCAATGCGGCGGAACTGCAAGGCTCGCTGAACAAATGGCCGGGGGTCGTGTGCCGGCCACAGTCACGGAACAATCACAAGTATATATGGTCGAAGAAGGCGCGCTCCAGCGCGACGGCGCGACCGAACAGGGACGCGGCGGCGGCGCGGCCCGTCTCATCCGTATCCGCTCCCGCACGATCGAGTTCCCCGCGCAGCCAGATCACAAATGCGCGAAACCCGTCATTATTGTGCAGCGTGATCCATTCCGCGTGGATGAAATCGGCCGGAAGCACGGCGCCGGGGCGGTCGGCCCAATCCAGATACAGCCATTCGGCGACGGTGAGCACGGCAAGACAGCACGCATAGTCGCGCGTCTGGGCGGCCTCGCGCATCAGCGCCTGGAAGCGCGCGGTCGGCGCGGTGATGGCGGGCTGGCGGCGCTCGGCCTCCGGGACGCCCAGCGCGTCGAAGCCGCGCTGGAAATAGGTGTTCTCGTCGCTGGTGATCATTGCCGCGAACTGGGCGAAGCGGATGCGCGATTCATAACGGTCGACGGTGGCGATCGCCATGCCGAGCAGCGCGACGAAACCATCGATGAACTGGTAGTCCTGCGTCAGGTAACGGCGCATGACATCTGCGGGCACGCTGCCGGCAAAGATCTCCTCGACGAAGCGATGCTGGCGCGCCGCGTTCCAGTTCTCGGCATTGGCCTGTTTCAGCGCGTCGCTGAAGGGTTGCACTGAGTGATTCGCCATCGATCGTCTCCCGCGGGTTCGCGGGTTGTATGACCGGATGCGCTTGGGCCGTCGAGCCGCGCACGTGCCTGTGGCGCGTTACATGCGGCGCGTTACATGCGGATCGTCTGGCCGCCGTCGACCACCAGCACATGCCCGTTGACGAAGGACGCCTCGTTCGAGGCGAGGAACACGGCGGCCGGGCCGATCTCCGGCGGATGCCCCCAGCGGCCGACGGGCACGCGGATGTCGACGAAGGCGGAGAATTCGGTGTTGTTCACCAGCGACTGGTTGGTCTCTGTGGCGAACATGCCGGGGGCGATGGCGTTGCTGGTGATGCCGGCGCGGGCATAATCCACCGCCAGCGCCCGCATCAGCCCGGTGAGGCCCGCCTTGGCGGCGGTGTAGACGGGATCGTTGCGGTTGGCGATCTGCGCGGCGATCGAGGTCACGGTGATGAGCCGCCCATGGCGGTGATGGGCCATGATCTCGGCCGCCTCGCGCGCCAGCAGGGTCGGCCCGATCAGGTCGGTGGCGAAGAGGGCGCCGACCTCCTCGGGGGTGAAGTCCCGGAGCGGCCGGCGGTCGCGCGCGCCCACATTGTTGACCAGGATGTCGAGTCGGCCGAACCTTCCGGCAATCTCCGCGATGGCCGCGCGCCCGGCTTTGAAATCGGCCACATCGAACGCCGTCCACGTGACCTGCCGCCCGGTGGCGGTGCCGATCGCCTCGGCGGCGGCGGCGAGGCGCGCCTCGTTTCGCCCATGGATGACCACGTCCGCTCCCGCCTGCGCCAGCGCCTTGGCCATTTCGAAGCCGAGGCCCCGGCCGGCGCCGGTGACAAGGGCGGAGCGGCCGGCGAGCGAGAAGAGCACGGGTGTCGGGGTCATGCGATTGTCCGGGATGGCGGTCGCCGAGGGGGTGTCGTCAGCGGGAGAGGGCGGGTGCGGCGGGTGAAACGACAGGCTGCGTCGTGTTTCGCCCAATTCGATGGCAGGAGCCACCCGCTTTCGCCGGCTTGACAGAACCGGCTGCGTGTCTGTACCAATTGGTACATACAAAACCGATTGGTACACATATGCGTCATTATTTTCATCGCCACCAGCCACCGCATCATCCGCATATCGCCGTGCTCGCCGGCATCGGCGCGATGGTGGCGATCGGCGTCACCGGTGCGCTGAGCGTCTATGCCGGGGCGCCCTTGCTGATCGCCCCGTTCGGCGCGAGTGCGGTGCTGTTGTTCTCCGTGCCGGCGAGCCCGCTCTCGCAGCCGGCCAACGTGGTCGGCGGCCATGTGGTGGCGACGGCGGCGGCGCTGGCGCTGCACATGGTGCTGCCGGGCACGTGGTGGGCGGCGGCGATCGCGGTCGGCGTCGCCATCGCGCTGATGGCGCTGCTGCGCATCACCCATCCGCCGGCGGGCGCGGACCCGCTGCTGGTCTTTGCCGGCGACCCGACATGGGCCTTCCTCATCATGCCGGTCGGCCTCGGCGCGGTGGCGCTGGTGGCGATCGCGGTCATCTTCCACCGCCTCACCCGCACCACCTATCCCTTGAGGATCCCCTGATGGCCCGTCTCGTCGCCGAGCGGGCGGACATCGTGCCGGCGCTTGGCGAACTGTTTCGCACCCACGGCTATCAGGGCACCAGCCTCGCGCTCATCAGCGAGCGGACCGGGCTGGGCAAGGGCAGCCTCTATCACTTCTTTCCCGGCGGAAAGGAGGAGATGGTGCAGGCCGTGCTGGCCGAGATCGACGGCTGGTTCGAGAGCGAGATCTTCGCTCCCCTGCGCACCGGCGAGGGGGAGGACGAGATGGCGGCGCGGGCGCGGATCGCCGCCATGTTCGCGGCGGTGGATGCCTATTTCCGCTCCGGCCGGCGCGCCTGCCTCATCGGCACCTTCGCGCTCGGGCAGGTCCGCGAGCGCTTCACCGTGGTGATCGACGGCTATTTCTGGCGCTGGCAGGTGGCGTTGGCGGGCGCGCTGGCCCGCGCCGGCGTGCCCGCCCATGAGGCGAACGGCATTGCCGAGGAGGTGCTCGTCGGCATTCAGGGCGGCATCGTGCTGGCGCATGCGCGCGACGATGCCGAGGTGTTTCGCCGCACGCTGGAGCGACTGCGGGCCCGTTGCCGGTTCGCCCTCTGAGCCTTGGTCGGCTTCTCTCCCGTCCTGTGATGATGCCTAATGGCGCGAGTCGCGCGCGTGCGGCGGCCGGCTACCGGTTTCTGGCATCGGTTTCGCATGGTTCGACACCGGACCGGGTGAGAGCCGGGGCCGCGCAGGCAGGGGAGAGGACAGAATGGCGCTTATCCGCAACAGCTACGGCAAGGGCCGGGTGCGCATCATGCGTGTGAAGCGCGACAGCGCGCGGCACGAGGTGCGCGAACTCACCGTCGAGGTGCTGCTGACCGGCGCCTTCGATGCGTCCTACACGGAAGGCGACAACCGGTCGGTCATCGCGACCGATTCGATCAAGAACATCGTCAACTTCCTGGCCCGCGACCATGTCGGCGCAGAGAACGAGGTGTTCGCCGGAATCCTCGCGCGCCATTTCCTCGACCGTTACGCGCATGTCAGCGGGGTGAGCGTCACCGCCAGCGAGACCAAATGGTCGCGCATCGTGATCGAGGGGGCGCCGCACGATCATTCCTTCGTGCTGGACGGCAATGGCCGGCCGACCGTGAAGCTCACCGCCACCCGCGAGGGCACGACGCTTTCCTCCGGCGTCAGCGGCTTCACCTTCCTCAAGACCACGCAATCGGCCTGGGAAGATTACTGGTTCGACGAGGCGACCACGCTGAAGCCGACGCCCGACCGCCTCTTTGCCACCGCCATGGATGCCTCCTGGCTGTGGTCCACCGTGCCGGGCTCGTATGAAAGCGCGAACCAGGCCGTGCTCGATTCCGCGCTGAAGGTCTTCGCCACCACGTTCAGCCCCGGCGTGCAGAACACGCTCTACCTCATGGGCGAGGCGGTGCTCGCGGCCGTGCCGGACATCCGCGAGATCAGCATCGCCTGCCCCAACAAGCATTACCTGCCGATCGACCTCTCACCCTTCGGCCGCGCCTTCGACGGTCAGGTCTTCACGCCGACCGACGAGCCGCACGGCCAGATCGCGTGCACGATCGGGCGTGGCTGAGAACAGCACAGGCTCACGGGGGCAGGCTCGCGGGGACAGGCTTTTGGATCTCAACTCGGTAACGGCCATCGTGCGGCCGCGCGCGCGCAGCGAATTCGCCCCACCGGGGGCGGGAGACGCCATCCTCGGCGGCGGCACCTGGCTGTTCTCCGAGCCGCAGCCGGGGGTGCGTCGGCTGATCGACCTCACCGATCTCAACTGGCCGCCGCTGCAGGCGAGCGCCTCGGGCCTGTCCATCGCCGCCACCTGCACGGTGGAGCGGCTCTATGGCTTCGATCCGCCGCCGGACTGGCGCGCCGCTTCGCTCATCGCCGCGTGCTGCCGCTCCTTCCTCGCCTCGTTCAAGATATGGTCCATGGCCACGGTGGGCGGCAATCTCTGCCTCGCGCTGCCGGCCGGGCCGATGATCTCGCTTTGCGCGGCGCTGGAAGGAACCTGCGTGATCTGGCGCGCGGATGGCGGCGAGCGGCGGATGCCGGCCATCGATTTCGCGCGCGGACCGCTCGACAACGCGCTGGAGCCGGGCGAGGTGCTGCGTGCCATCGAACTGCCGGTCGAGGCGCTGCGCCGGCAGGCCGCGTTCCGTCGCGCCTCGCTCACCCCGCTCGGGCGCTCCGGCGTGCTGGTGATCGGCACGCGGGCGCCCGACGGCCGCTTCGCCCTCACCGTGACGGCGGCGACCCGCCGGCCCGTGCAGCTGCGCTTCGAGCCGATGCCGGGCGCGCGGCTTCTGGCGGACCGTCTCGCGACGGCGATTCCCGACGCGCTCTATCATGACGACATTCATGGCCGGCCGGACTGGCGCCGTCACATGACACGCGAACTGGCGGAAGAAATACGCGACGAACTGGCGGAGGGTGCCGGGTGACTTTTCGCGTCAATGGCGTGTCGTACGAGGTGGCGCCCCGGCCGGGGCAATGCCTGCGTACCTTGCTGCGCGAACTGGGCTGGTTCGGCGTCAAGAAGGGCTGCGATGCCGGCGATTGCGGGGCCTGCACCGTGCATGTGGACGGGCGCCCGGTGCATTCCTGCCTGTTCCCGGCCTTTCGGGCGGAGGGGCATTGCGTTACCACCATCGAGGGGCTGGCGGAGACGGTCGAGGGGCCGGGCCTGCACCCGATGCAGCAGGCTTTTCTGGAGGCGCAGGGTTTTCAGTGCGGCTTCTGCACCGCCGGCATGGTGATGACCGCCGCCGCGCTCGACCAGGCGCAGAAGCACGACCTGCCCGCCGCGCTCAAGGGCAACCTGTGCCGCTGCACCGGCTATCGCGCCATTGCCGACGCCATCGAGGGCCAGTGCGCCGTCGAGCCGGACGCGGCCGGCGCCTCGGTCGGGCGCAGCCTGCCAGCGCCCGCCGGGCCGGCCATCGTCACCGGCGCGGCGCGCTACACCATGGATGTCGCCCCCGCGGGTGAACTCGCCGGCCTCACCCACATGAAGATCCTGCGTTCGCCGCATGCCCATGCGCGCATTCTGCGCATCGACACGGCGGCGGCGCTGGCGGTGCCGGGCGTGGTCGCGGTGCTGACGCATGAGGACGCGCCCGCCCGGCTTTTCTCGACCGCTCGCCACCATCATGTCACCGACGATGTCGACGACACCCGCGTGCTCGACACGCTCCTGCGCCATGTCGGCCAGCGCGTCGCCGCCGTCATCGCCGAGACCGAGGCGGCCGCCGAAGCCGGCTGCGCGGCGCTCCGCGTCGACTATGAACTGCTGCCGGCGGTGTTCGATGCTGAGGCCGCGATGATCCCCGGCGCGCCGCTTGTGCATGGCGACAAGGGGCCGGAATCGCGCATCGCCGATCCCGCGCGCAATCTCGTCGCCGAACTGCAGGGCGGCGTCGGCGATGTCGAGGCCGGCTTTGCCGCGGCCGATGTAGTGCACGAGGCGACCTACACGAGCCAGCGCGTGCAGCATGCGCATCTGGAAACGCATGGCGCCATCGGCTGGCGCGATGGCGAGGGCCGGCTCGTCATCCGCACCTCCTCGCAGACGCCGTTCCTCACCCGCGATGCGCTGGCCACGCTCTATGACCTGCCGCGCGCGGCGGTGCGGGTGTTTACCGAGCGGGTGGGCGGCGGCTTCGGCGGCAAGCAGGAAATGCTCACCGAGGACATCGTGGCCCTTGCCGTGATGAAGACCGGCCGGCCGGTGAAGCTGGAATATACAAGGGCCGAGCAGTTCGCCTTCTCCACCAGCCGCCACCCGATGAGGGTGGGGGTGAAGCTCGGCGCCACCCGCGAGGGCCGGCTCACCGCCCTCGCGCTCACCATGCTGCTCGACACCGGCGCCTATGGCAATCACGGGCCGGGGGTGATGTATCACGGCGCGGGCGAGTGCATCGCGCTTTATCGCTGTCCCAACAAGAAGGTGGCGGCGCGGGCCGTCTACACCCATTCCCTGCCGAGCGGCGCCTTTCGCGGCTACGGGCTGAGCCAGACCATTTTTGCGGTGGAATCGGCGATGGATGAACTGGCGCGCAAACTGGGCCTCGATCCTTTCGCCCTGCGCCGGCTGAACGTCATCGGCCCGCAGGACGAGATGACCTCGGCCGGCGGCGGCGCGCATGATGTCGAGATAGGCAGCTATGGGCTCGACCAGTGCCTCGACTGGGTCGAAAAGGCGCTCGACGCGCCGGGGCGGGAGGCCCTGCCGGAGGACTGGCTGGTGGGGCGCGGCATGGCGGCGGCGATGATCGACACCATCCCCCCGCGTGGCCATGTGGCGCAGACCCGCCTCATGCTCGCGGAAGGGGGCGGCTTCGAACTCCTCACCGGCACCGCCGAATTCGGCAACGGCACGACGACGGTGCACCGGCAGATCGCCGCCACCGTGCTGGGCGTGCCGGTGGATCGCCTCCATGTCCGCCAGTCGGATACGGACATCGTCGCCCATGATACCGGCGCCTATGGCTCGACCGGTACGGTGGTGGCGGGAGAGGCGACGCGCCGCGCGGCGGAACGGCTGGCGGCGGCGATCCGGGAGGCCGGCGCCGCGCGCCTTCGCGTTTCGCCCGCCGAGTGCCGCATCGAGGCCGACGCGGTGCGGGCCGGCGCGGACGCAGTTCCGCTGGCCGCGCTGGCGCCGCTGGAGGCGACCGGGGATGCCGGGGGATCGCCGCGCTCGGTCGCCTTCAACGTGCAGGGCTTCGAGGTCGCGGTGCACCGGCGCTATGGCGAAATCCGCATCCTGCGCTCATTCCATGCCGCCGATGCCGGCACCGTCATCAACCCGATGCAGTGCCGGGGGCAGGTGGAGGGCGGCGTGGCGCAGGCGATCGGCGCCGCGCTCTACGAGGAACTGACGCTGGACGGGCAGGGCGCCGTGACCAATGCCAGCTTCCGCTCCTATCACATTCCCGCCTTCGCCGATGTGCCGCACACACAGGTGTTCTTCGCGCGGACGCAGGACCGCGTCGGCCCGCTCGGCGCCAAGTCGATGAGCGAGAGCCCCTATAATCCGGTGGCGCCGGCCCTTGCCAATGCCATTTTCGATGCCACCGGCGTGCGCCTGCGCGCGCCGCCCTTCAAGGCCGACACGCTTTATGCGCTGCTGCCGGCAGATGACGGTCGCCGGTTCCACGCGCCGTCGTCGGGCGAACCGGAATCCCCGCTCGAAAACGCCGCAAACGAGGACTGAACATGGTGGACCGCATCAGCCTCGACACTCTCAACGGGCTTGACCGGGCGGCCTTCGTCGCGGCGCTGGACGGCATTTTCGAGCACGCCCCGTGGGTGGCCGAGGCCGCAGCGATCGAGCGGCCCTTCGCCGGCATCGCCGATCTCCACGCCGCGCTGATGGCGGCGGTCTGGGCGCGGCCGGAGGGCGAGCAGGTCGCCTTCGTCGCCGCCCATCCGGACCTTGCCGGCAAGGCCGCGCGGGCGGGCGACATGGCGGCCGCCTCGGTGTCCGAACAGGCCGGGCTCGGCTTCGATCAACTGTCGGACGACGAATATGCGCGCTTCGAGCGGCTGAACGCGGCCTATCGGGCGCGGTTCGGCTTTCCATTCGTCATCTGCGTCAGGCGCCAGACGCGCGACGCCATCCTCGCCGCCTTCGAGCGGCGCCTCGGACATGACCGGCCGACCGAGCTTGCCGCGGCGCTGGCCGAGATCGGCTACATCACCCGCCTGCGCCTCGTCGAGCGGGTCGAAGGGCCAGGTGCGCCGCCGGTCGCGGGCCGACTGTCGACCCATGTGCTGGACACCCACAAGGGCGGCCCGGCGCACGGGGTGCGCGTCGAGCTTTACGAGGTCGGCGCGTCGGGCCGCGCGCGGCTGAAGGAGGCGCATACCAATGCCGACGGGCGCACCGACGCGCCGCTCATCGGCGGGGTGCCGCTGCGCGCGGGCACCTATGAGCTGGTCTTCCATGTCGGCGCCTATTTCGCCGCTCGCGGAATCGATCTTCCCGGCCAGCCCTTCCTCGGGGAGGTGCCGGTGCGCTTCGGCATCGATGACCCCGAGGGGCATTATCATGTGCCGCTGGTGGCGACGCCGTGGAGCTATTCCACCTATCGCGGCAGCTGAGGCGCCGGCATTTCCGCGCGGCGGAAGCACCCGCGCCGCGCGCGCGACGTCTTCGATCAAGGGCTGGTGCGTCGCGGCGTCACCACCACGGTAGCCGACATGCCGGCGGCCAGCTCCACGCCGGGCGGCAGCGTGCCGATGCGGATGCGGACGGGGATGCGCTGGGCAAGGCGTATCCAGTCGAATTGCGGGCTCACATCGGCCAGCAGGCCGCTGCGGTCCGTCGTGTTGGCGATGGCCCGGCTGAGCCCCTCCACCACGCCCTGGACGATCACCCCGCCGGCCATCAGCTCGATCTGCGCGGCGTCGCCGACACGGATGAAGGGCAGCTTGGTCTCCATGAAATAGGCATAGACATAGAAGGAATGCGCATCGACCAGCGCGATCACGCCCTGGCCCTGCGTGGCGTAATTGCCGACGAAGACGTTGAGGTTGGTGACATAGCCGTCCACCGGCGCGCGCACCTCGCTGCGGGTGAGGTTGATCTGGGCGGTGGCCAGCGCGGCCTGCGCGGCCTCGACCTCCGCCTGGGCCTCGCCGGCCGAGGTGGTGGCGCTTTCCGCCGACTGGACGGAAATCGCCTCGCTGTCCTCGCGCACCAGGCTGGTATCGCGGTTGGCGCTGTCGCGCGCATATTGCAGCGCCGCCTGCTTCATCGCGACCTGCGCGCTCGCCTGCTCGACCGCGACCTTGAAGCGCTGCTGGTCGATGACGAAGAGCACGTCGCCCTTCTTCACCAGCTGGTTGTCGACCACGTTGACCGCGCTGACGAGGCCGGAGACATCGGGCGCGATCTCCACCACGTTGGCCAGCACCCGCGCATCGCGCGTCCACGGCGAGAGCGTGTAATAGACCCATATCTGCCAGCCCACACCCAGTGCCGCGGCGGCGGCGGCGAGGGTGATGACGACCCGCAGGGCGACGGCGCCGATATTCATGCCTGTCCTTCTCCAGCAAGCGGCAAGCCGGGCATGCCCGGATCCAGTGAGGCAAGACCGAACGTGGCAGGACCGAACGTGGCAAGGCCCGACGTGGCCGGGCCCGACGTGGCAAGGCCCGAGGTGGCTGAGCCCGACGTGGCTGGGCCGAGCATGGCCAGACCCAGCATGACCGCGCCGAGCACGATGATGTAAAGCGCGGTGTCGAATAGCGGACGGTGCCAGATCCGCCGGTAGAAGCCCGCCCGCCCCATGGCCCAGCGCAGGAGCAGGAAGGGCGGCAGCGCAAGCGCCGCCCACATCATCAGCGGCGGCAGGTAGAAGCCGAGCGCTTCGGGCGTGAAGAAGGCGAGATGGGCGGGGAACAGCACGCTCACGCCTCGCGGAAGGATCGGGTGAGGATGGCACGGTCGATGCTGAAGCGATCGCCGATGAAACGCAGCGAGGCTCCCGCCCGCACGGTCAGCGCCGCCGCCGCCGAGCCCGGCGCCAGCGTGAGGGCCTCCAGCATAGCGCGTGCCGTCGCCACCGTCGCCTCGGCCTCCGCGACGGCGTCGGGCAGCCGCGCGCCGGCGCGCGGCCATGTCTCCAGCACGGCGGCGAAGCGCGTCAGGAAGCGTGCCAGCGTCTCGTCCGCCTCTGCCGGCAATGCCGGTTCGAGGCGCAGGCGGTGGAGCCGGCCCAGTTCGAGCGCACAGGAGGCGGCGCCCAGCGTGCCGCGCAGGAAGTCTTCATCGCCGCTGCGGTCGAGCGACAGGCGCGGCAGAAGTTGCGCCAGCATGTCGACGATCTCGCCGAGCACCCGGCGCTCGTGCCGCTCGCCGCGCGCCGCCATGGGGAGCAGGCGGCCGACGATCGCGGCCCAGGCCCGGCGTCGCGAGGCCTGCGACGTCACCGGAAACAGCGCGAACAGCATGAGCCCCGCCATCATGCCCGCGATGAAGGCGAGGTTTCCGTTGAAGAAGCTGAGTTCATCGGGCTGGAACAGGTTGCCGGTACCGATCTGGTCGGCGAGGAAGCCGGCGAAAATGATGCCCTGCCAGACATAGGCGGGCGTGCCGGCCATCAGCCCCCCGGGCAGCAGGACCAGGACGAGGAAGATGGCCAGCGCGCCATAGCCCTCCAGCCGTGGCAGCACGAACACCATGGCGGCATAGGCGGCGGCGATGGCGAGAACACTCCAGATCAGCACCGGCAGGCCGAGCTTGCCCGGCCGGTCCTGGTTGACCGAGAAGAACAGCATCAGCCCCAGCCCGGTGACGGCGCCGAATCCCTGGTCCCACCCGCTCGCGGCCCAGAAGGCTGAGGCGAGCACCACGCCGAGCGCGGCGCGCAGGCCCACCAGCATGGCCTCCCGCCGTGCGGCTGCCGGCATCGCCTCGACCGGCCGGCGCAGGTGGCTGCGCCCGCGCCGGCGCAGGCTGGCGGCTTCGCACACGATCACCAAAGACAGCCCGTGCAGCAGGTCGCCGGCGCGGCGCAGGATCAGCAGCCCGTTGGCCAGCGGCGCGAACGGCACCGTGCCGGCCATGGCCTGGAGCTGCAGAGCCGCCGCGTCGAGCTGGCCGCGCGCTGCCAGCAGATCGCGCCGCACGCGGTGGGGATCGGCGAAGGCGGAGGGGTCGGCAGCCAGCCGCTCCAGCGTCGCGCGGGTGTGCTCCAGCGCCGGCCTCACCTGCTCGACCACCGGCCCCGCGCCCTCGACGCGGAAATCGTCGATCCGCACGAACAGGCCGCGGGCCACCGCCAGCACACGCAGGAACTCGCGCAGCGTGCGCCGCAGCAGCACATCGTCGGCGCGCAGTTCCGGGGCTTCGAACACGGCGTAGGAGCGCAGCGCGTCGAACTTGACGACGGCGTCGACCATCTCCCGGCGCAGCGCCACGAAGGTCGCGAACGGCATGTCCGGCTGCAGCGCCACCGCGCCGTAGCGGCAGAGCCGGCCGAACAGCGCGGCCATCTGCTCGCGCAGCGCGTCGCCGGCATAGCGCGGCAGGATCAGCACGGTGGCTGCCGTGCCGCAGACAATGCCGATGACGATCTCGCCGGTACGGTCGGCGGCGATCGACCAGGCGTTCATCGGATCGGCCGAGCCCTCCAGCGCGACCAGCAGCGCCGTGTAGCCGGCGAGCATGAAGGCATAGGCGGCATAATTGGCCAGTCGTGCCCCGAGATAGAAGGTGAGGCCGACAAACAGCGCGACGCAGCCGACCAGCGGCGGACCCGACTCGGCGAACAGGGCGAGGAAGACGAGGCCCATGGCCGCCCCGCCCAGCGTGCCGTAGATGCGATAGGCGCTCTTGGCCAGCGCGGCGCCGGAGGTGGGCTGGGCGAGCAGGTAGACGGTCAGGATCGCCCATTGCGGGTCCTGCATCTCCAGCCAATAGGCAATGGCGAGCGCGGTCACGCCCGCCAGCGCGGTGCGCAGCGCGAACACCCAGTTGCGCCAATTCAGATCGATCGGGAAGGGGCGCCACCCCTCGGGGCGGGCCGTCTCAGCCACGCTCATGGCGCCTCCCCCGCGCATGGGAGCGGCCGACACCATCCCCCGCCGGCATTATCGCCACGCTGGCGGTTTCTGCCAAGCGCGTGGGGGGGGGTGACGCGGCGCGGCGACGGCACCCCCTTCCGGCCCGGCCGGCGGCACCCCCTTCCGGCTCGGCCGGTGGAATGCGACCCGCATTGTCGCGTGAGCGGAGGCGCGCGCCGGAATACGCGGATGCTTGATCCAGCCTACCGGATGGCCGCGACGCGCGAGACGGCGGGGAGGGGCTGGAGGATCTCTGGAAACGGGTGGCGACGTGGCGGAACGGCTTGAGCTTGGTCCGCGCCTCCTCGAAGATGACCGCCCAACGCGCGTTCCGCGGACATTGCCGGCCTGGGTTGCAGCGCCTTGTCGCCGCCAACCGGAGGTCGCGCCGCTCGAACCTGCTCCAGCTGCCTGCCGGGACCTGAACCATGCGTGCACATCCCCTGTTCGATCTTACCGGCCGCAAGGCGCTCGTCACCGGTGCCAGCCGCGGCATCGGCCGGCAGATCGCCACCGCTCTCGCCTCCGCCGGCGCGGATGTGGCGGTGACGGCGCGCGCGGTCTCCTCGCTGGCGCAAACGGTGGAGGACATTGCCGCGCAGGGCCGGCGGGCGGTGCCGCTCGCGCTCGACGTGACCGATGTCGCGCGCTGCCATACGGGCATCGCGGAGGCCGCGCAGGCGCTGGGAGGGCTCGACATCCTGGTCAACAATGCCGGCATGGAGGAGGTCCGCCCCTCGCTGGAGGTGGACGAGGCGCTGTGGGACCGGATCCTCGACACCAATCTCAAGGGCGCCTTCTTCTGCGCGCAGGCAGCGGCGGGCGTCATGAAGGCGGCGGGCGGCGGCGCCATCATCAACCTGTGCTCGCTCACCTCGGAAGTCGGCATTCCCACCGCGGTGCCCTATGGCTCCTCGAAATCCGGCCTTCTGGGCATGACGCGGGCGCTGGCGGCGGAATGGGCGGATCTCGGCATTCGCGTCAACGCCATCGCGCCGGGCTATTTCCGCACCGCGATGACCGACGTCTTCTATGCCGATGAGGCCTGGCAGGCCTCGATGCGGGCGAAGATCCCCATGCGGCGCTTCGGCGAACTGGGCGATCTCTCGGGCATCGCCATCTTCCTGGCGTCCGAGGCCTCCGCCTACATGACCGGCCAGTGCCTCCCGGTCGATGGCGGCTTTCTTGCCTCGATCTGAGCGGCCCCGATCGGGGCTGCATCCTTCGAAACGCCTGCGCCTTGGGCAGGTGGCGCGCAATCTTTGGCCTCCCGAGAGCGGCCTTATGTCTGTACATACTCGCCCCTCATCGGGGCGGTGAGGACTTCTGCCATGTCGGATATCTGCAATTTCCACGAACTCGCCACGCTGGACGCCAAGGCCCGCGCGGCGCTGCTGAAGCGCTCGGAAACCGATCTGTCGAGCTTCATGGAGCGGGTGCGCCCGATCATCGAGGCGGTGCGGCTGGAGGGCGACGAGGCCCTCGCCCGCTTCGGCCGCGACTTCGACAAGGCGGACATCACCGCCGACCGGCTGAAGGCGACGGAAGAAGAGTTCGATGCCGCCTTCAAGGCGGTCGACCCCGAGGTGATCGATTCCATCCGGTTCGGCATCGCCAATATACGCAGCTTCCATGAGGAGCAGGCGCCCGAGCCGATGTGGCTCAAGGAAGTGCGCCCCGGCGCCTTTGCCGGCGACCGCTGGACGCCGATCGAATCGGTGGCGCTCTACGTGCCGCGCGGCAAGGGGGCCTTTCCCTCGGTGACGATGATGACCGCGGTGCCCGCGAGCGTGGCGAAGGTCAGGAACATCGCCATCGTCACCCCGCCGACCACGGATGGCGGCGTCGATGCGGCGACGCTGGTGGCCGCACGGCTCGCCGGCGTCGAGACGGTGTACAAGTGCGGCGGTGCGCAGGCGGTGGCGGCAATTGCCTATGGGACTGAGACCGTGGGCAAGGCGATCAAGATCGTCGGCCCCGGCTCGCCCTGGCTGGTGGCGGCCAAGCGGCTTCTGTCCGACATCATCGACACCGGCCTGCCGGCCGGGCCCTCCGAGGCGCTCATCTTTGCCGACGGAACGGTGAACGGCGCGGTGGCGGCGCTCGATTTGCTGATCGAGGCCGAGCACGGGCCGGATTCCTCGGCCTATCTCGTCACCCATTCGCGCGAGGTCGCCGAGGCCGCGCTGAGGGCGCTGCCGGGCCACTGGGCACGCATGACGGAGCAGCGCGTCGCCTTCTCGAAGGCGGTGCTCACCGGCCCGTGCGGCGGCATCGTGCTCACCTCGTCGCTGGAGGAGAGCATCGATTTCGTCAACGCCTATGCGCCGGAGCACCTGGAAATCCTCTCCACCGACCCGTTCGCGCATCTGGGCCGCATCACCGAGGCGGCGGAGGTGCTGATGGGCCCCCATACGCCGGTGACGATCGGCAATTTCGTGCTCGGGCCGAATGCGGTGCTGCCGACCAGCCGCTGGGCGCGCACCTATGGGCCGCTCTCGGTGACGGATTTCCTCAAGCGCTCCTCCATCGGCTATGTTACCGCCGCCGCCTATCCCGAGTTGGCCGGCCATGCCCGCCGGCTGGCTCGCTATGAGGGGTTCTCCAGCCATGAGAATGCCGTCTCCGAGCTCCGCGACGAACTGCTGAAGGGCGGCTGACATGAAGGCGGTGCGGCTGCACAAGGCGGGCGATCTGCGCGTGGAGGCGGTGCCCTCTCCCGGCGCGCCGGCGCCGGGCTGGGTGCGGCTCACCGTCACCGCCGCCGGTATCTGCGGCTCGGACCTGCATAATTTCCGCACGGGGCAGTGGATCACCCGCGCGCCCTCCATCGCCGGGCATGAACTGGCGGGCGTGGTCGCCGCGCTCGGGGAGAGCGTCGAGGGATTTGCGGTGGGCGACGCGGTGGTGGCGGATTCGCGGTTCTGGTGCGGGGAATGCCCGGCCTGCCGCGCGGGCCGCCGGCACCTGTGCGAAAGGCTCGGCTTCATCGGCGAGGCCTGCGACGGCGGCTTCGCCGAGGAGATCGTGCTGCCCGCCCGGCTGCTGCTGCCGGTCGCGCCCGGCATCGACCCGGCCGTGGCGGCGATGGCCGAGCCGCTGGCGGTCGCGCTGCACGCGGTGCGCCGCCTGGCGCCGCGGCAGGGAGAGCCGGTGCTGGTGGTCGGCTGCGGGCCGATCGGCGGGCTGGCGGCGCTGGTGCTGGCGCGCGATCATGATGGCCCTATCCTGCTCGCTGACCGCAACGTCGCCCGCGCCGCGTGCGTGGCCGAGGTCACGGGCGGCAGCGTCGCCGCACTCGAACCCGACGCCCTTCGCGCCGCGCTGGGCGGCCGGCTGCCGGCTGCCGGCGTTGAAGCCACCGGCAGCCCGGCGGCGCTGGGCGCGCTGATCGGGGCGGTGGCGGGCGGCGCGCGCGTGGCGCTGGTCGGCATCTATCACGGCCGGCTGGCGCTCGATCCCAACCTTCTTGTCGAACGCGAGATCGACCTCGTCGGCTGCCACGCCTTCACCGATGAACTGGCGGAGGCGGTGGCGCGCCTGCCGGAACTGGCCGGCGACCTCGCCCGCCTGATCGACCGCCAGATCGGGCTCGACGCGGTGCCCGACGCCTATGCCCGGCTGCTCCGGGGCGAGGCGCAGGGCCTGAAAACCATCATCCGCCCCGGCGGCGTGCCCGCATGAGCGCCCTTTCCGCGCCAAGCCGCACGGCGCAGATCCGCGCGCTCGCGCTGCTCGATCCGCTTGCCGCATGCGCGCCGCTCGCCGCGCTGCTGCGCGACCTGTTCGGGCTCGTGCCTGAAAATCTCCGCATCAATCTCGACCAGTACAGCCTGAATTCGCTGAACGGCTTCTTCGAGACGCCGGAGGGCGCCTTCTTCTTCAAGTTCCATCAGGAGGAGGGCGAGGAGGGCATGACCGGCGAGTATTACCGCGCCGACATCCTCAGCCGCGCCGGCCTGCCGGTCGACCAGCCGGTGCATGTCTCCACCCTGCCGGGCGAGCAGATCCTGGTCTATCGCAAGCGCGAGGAGCCGCGCTTTTCCGATGTGCTGCGCGCGCTCGACATTGCCGATGATGCGGCCGTGCGGGTCAGCGCGGTGGCGGCCGAGAGCGCGCTGTCGCGGCGGCTCACAGCTACCTATCTCGCCACGCTGCACCCGATCACCCAACAGGAGGCGAACGCCGAGCCGATCCACCGGCTGTTCCACGAGCGGCTGGTCGACCGGCCGGGCGATGGCGGGCCGCCGCGCTATCCCGGCGGGCGGCTGAAGGATTTCTATCTCGGCCAGTCCTTCGCCCTTCCCGGCATGGAACTGTCGTGGGAGGACCTGTCCGCCCGGCGCTTCCGCGTCAACGGGCGGACCTATGCCCGCCCGCTGGCCGAACTGTTCGACGCCGCCGAGGCGCGGCTGCGGCCGGAACGGCTGGCGGATGCGGGCGGCGTGGTCGCCCATGGCGATGCGCATAATGCCAATGTCTGGCTCACCCCGACACGCAAGGGGCCCCGGCTCACCTTCTTCGATCCCGCTTTTGCCGGGGCCAATGTGCCGAGCCTGCTCGCCGAGGTGAAGGCCACCTTCCACAACGTGTTCGCGCACCCGTTCTGGCTCTACGACCCCGCGCTGGCCACCGGGTGGTTCAACGCCGTGGCGCGACTGGAGCCGGGACTGCTCGTCGTCGACACCGACTGGGCGCTGTCGCCCGTGCGGACGGCGCTCCTCGACGTGAAGGCGCGCGAGGTCTGGCGCCCGTTGCTGGCCGCCTTGAGCGCGCGCGAACTGTTGCCGGCCGACTGGCGCGAGGTCGTCCGCCTCGGGCTGTTCCTCTGCCCGACGCTGGTGATGAACCTGCGCGCCGGCGCCCGCTCGCACACGCCCGTGTCCTCGCTGATCGGGCTGTCGGTGGCGGTGATGGCCGGCAGCGCGCCGCTGGACGGCGCGGATATGGTCACGCGCTTCCTCGACAGCATCGACCCCGGCAGGGGACAGGCGGAGGCCGGACGGCCTATAGAGGAGGGCCATTGAGCCCGTCGCGAGTCGCCCCATCATGATCGTCAATGTCGAGGATGCCCGCCAAGCCGCCCGTCGCCGGTTGCCGCGCATCTTCTTCGACTATGTCGATGGCGGCGCCTTCGCCGAGGAAACGCTGCGCGCCAACCGCGAGGATTTTGCCCGCTGGACGCTGGTGCAGCGCGTGCTCAACGACGTCTCGGCGCGCGACCTCACGACCCGCTTCCTCGGTACCGATCATCCGCTGCCCTTCATGCTCGGACCGGTCGGTTTTCTCGGCCTCTATGCCGGCCATGGCGAAGTGGCCGCGGCGAAGGCGGCGCATGCGGCCGGCATCGGGCTGTGCCTCTCCACCTTCTCCATCGCCTCGCTGGGCCAGCTGCGGCAGGCGACCAGCGGGCCGCTGGCTTTCCAGCTCTACGTGATGAATGATCGCGCCATCGGCGACGCATTGCTGGAGCAGGCGCGCGCGGCCGGTGTCGAGACGCTGTTCGTCACGGTCGATACCGCCATCACCTCGGTGCGCGAACGCGACGTACGCAACGGCTTCCGCTCGCTCACCCGCATCACGCCGGCCCTCGCGCTGAAATTCGCCACGCGGCCGCGGTGGAGCCTCGACATGCTGCGCGCCGGCCGGCCGGAAGTGGGAGCCATCGCGCATCGGCCGGAATTCGGCCGGGGTGTGCTGGAGCAGGCGAGCCACCTCTCGCGGCGCATCGACACCCGCCTGTCCTGGAAGGATGTCGACGACCTGCGCGCGCGCTGGAACGGGCGGCTGGTGCTGAAGGGTATCCTGGCGCGGGAGGATGCGCTGACCGCCCGCGCGGCCGGCGTCGACGCCATCGTGGTGTCGAACCATGGCGGGCGCCAGCTCGACGGCGCCGCCTCCACCATCGCCGCGCTGCCGGACATCGCCGAGGCGCTGGGCGGCAGCCTGGAAATCCTGTTCGATGGCGGCATCCGTCGCGGCGCCGACATCGTCAAGGCGCTGGCGCTCGGCGCCTCCGGGGTGATGCTGGGGCGCGCCTATGTCTATGGCCTCGCCGCCGCCGGCGAGGCGGGCGTCGCCCGCATCATCGCCCATCTGAGCGAGGAAGTGAGCCTCACGCTGGGGCTGATGGGGATCAGCTCGATCGACGAATTGAAGCGCCGCGGGCGGGCGGCGCTGCGTCCGCGCTGAGCGTGGCCGTCTCGGAACGACCGATGCAACCCGCGTGCCCCGATCTGGCGGCGCTGCCCTCAGATCGGGGCACCATCTAATGCTCGTCGTCCTTGATCTCGTTCTTGAGCAGATCGAGGATGCGGCGCTTCACGGCGATGAATTCCGCATCCATCACCATGTCCATCGAGCGCGGGCGGGGAATGGGGACGATGATCTCCTCCTTCAGCCGGCCGGGACGCGCGGTCATCACATAGATGCGGTCGCCGAGCAGGATGGCCTCGTCAATGTCATGGGTGACGAACAGCACGGTCTTGCGGTTCTCTTCCCACACCCGCAGCAGCAGCTTCTGCATGGAGTTGCGGGTCTGGCTGTCCAGCGCGCCGAACGGCTCGTCCATGAGAAGGATCTTCGGGTCGTTGGCGAGCGCGCGGGCGATGGCGACGCGCTGCATCATGCCGCCGGAGAGCTGCTTGGGGTAGGCGTCGTGAAAGGCGGCAAGGCCCGTTTCGTTGAGGTAGCGGTTGACGATCTCCTCCCGCTGCTTCGCCGGCATGCGGCGGCGCTTGAGGCCGAATTCCACGTTCTCGCGCACGGTGAGCCAGGGAAACAGCGTGTAGGACTGGAACACCATGCCGCGGTCCGGCCCGGGCCCGTCCACTTCCTCGTCGCCGAGCAGGATCTCGCCGGAGGTCGGCTCGGCGAGACCGGCGACGAGATAGAGCAGGCTCGACTTGCCGCAGCCCGAGGGGCCGACGATGACGGCGAACTGGTTGTCCGGTACGTCGATGGAGATGTTGTCGATGGCGACGACATTCTTGCCGCGCGTGGAATATTCCAGCCGCACATCCTTGATGCGCAGGCGCGGCTCGGTGGCGCCGGCGCCAGAGGTCGCCGATCCGATGCCGGCATTCGCCGGCGAGGTCTCGCGCTGCAGTTGGACGACGCTCATCGCTCGCTCCCGGTCGCGGTTGAGGGGGATCAGTTCGCCCACGGCACCAGCCGCAGGCGCACCAGCCGGAACACGGTGTCGGTGAACAGGCCGAGCAGGCCGATCACCGCGATGGCGAGGAAGATGACATCCACCTGGAAGCCGCGCATCGCCTTCATCGAGATGTAGCCGAGGCCCGAGGACGCGGCGACCAGCTCCGCCACCACCAGGTAGGTCCAGGCCCAGCCCATGGTGATGCGCAGCGTGTCGACGATGCCCGGCAGCGCGGCGGGGGTCAGCACGTGCAGCAGCGCGTCGCGGCGCGAGGCGCCGAGCGTGTAGGAGGCGTTCAGCAGGTCCTTCGAGACGCCGCGCGACACGTCGGCGATCATCACCAGCTGCTGGAAGAAGGTGCCGAAGAAGATGACCATGATGCGCTGTTCGATGCCGATGCCGATCCACAGGATGAACAGCGGCACGAAGGAGGTTACCGGCAGGTAGCGGATGAAGTTGACCAGCGGTTCGAGGCCGGCCTGCACCACGCGGAACGTGCCCATGAGCAGGCCGAGCGGCACGGCGATGAGGGAGGAGATGAGGAAGCCGATCACCACCACCTGCAGGCTCGCCCAGATGTGCTGCTGCAGCGTGCCATCCTCGAACAGGCGGAAGAAGGCGCCGATCACCGCGCTGGGCGAGGGCAGGAAGATGTCCTTCATGAAGCCGCCATAGGTCGCCAGCGACCACAGGCCGATCACCACCAGCCAGGTGAGCGTGGAGACGGCATAGCGCAGGCCGGCCGGCACCTCGCTCTTGGGGGTGAGGCAGGCATCGATGAGGGAGCGCTTGCGGGCCATGAAGCCTCTCAGTTCAGTCTACGTGTTCAACTCGTCATTTCCTCTCCCCGCCGGGGAGAGGTGGCCCGCGAAGCGGGTCGGTGAGGGGCGACGCCATCGCGGAGCGGCGGAGCCCCTTGCCCCCGCCCCTCTCCCAGAAGCCGGATGCTTCCGGCTTCTGCCTTCCCGGTACCGAACGCGGCAACAGCCGGGTTTGGACAGGGAGAGGGGGAGAACACCCGTGGGGCGTCGCTGCGATCACTGGGTGAAGCTGGGATCGATGATCTCGGCATAGCCGATCGGCTTCTTGATCTTGCCGAGGTCGGTCCAGATCTCGTTGCCGAGGGTGATCACATCGGTCACCTTGCCCGGCTTTTCCGGGGTGCCGAGATATTCCACCGTCATGGCCTTGTCGTAGAACTTCACGCCCGAGGCGGCGTCGGCGAAGTCCTTGGGCTCCTTGAGATAGCCGCCCACGCCCTTGGCCATGATGGCATAGGCCTTGTCGGGGTTGGTCTTGATGTAGTCGACTGCCTTCTGCAGGCCGGCGACGAAGCCCTTCACGTCCGCCGGACGGTCTTTCAGAACCGAGCAGGAGATTTCCAGCACGTCGACGATGACGCCCGGCGTGGCGGCGCTGTCGGTGAGCACCTTGCCGACATTCTTGGTCTTCACCAGCGTGAGATTCGGCTCCCAGGTGACGGCGACCGGGACCTGGCCGGCGATGAAGGCGGCGGCGGCGGCGTCGGCGCTCATGTTGAGCACCTCGACATCCTTCAGCGGAATGCCTTCCTTCTTGAGCAGGTAGGAGAACCAGAACTGCGAGGTCGAGCCCTCGTTCAGCGCGACCGTCTTGCCCTTCAGATCCTTGAGCGAGTTGATCTCCTTGACCGAGACCATGCCGTCGCCGCCATGGCTCTCGTCGAACAGCGCCACCGCCTTGAAGCAGAAATTGTCCGAGCGATACTTCAGGATCTCGTCCAGCGTGGTGGCGGTGCCGTCCAGCTTGCCGGCGGCCTGCGCGGCCATGGCGAGGGCGGAATCATCGACCACCTGGAAATCGACGTCGACCCCGTTCTCCTTGAAGTAGCCGAGTTCCTTGGCGAGGTAGAGCGGGCCATAGCCGACCCACACCGTGTGGCCGATGGAGATCTTGCCCGCGAGCGCGGGCTGGGCGGCACCGGCGGCGAGGACGGCCCCGGCAAAGGCACCGGCGAGGCACCGGCGGAAGGTCTTCGTCAGCATTGTTCTCTCCTCTGGAACCGGCATCCGGCCGGCGTCGGCACATTCCGGGGATGGCGTGAAACCGGTGATGCAGTTGGGCGGTCGTCTGGTCGGCCGGGCTGGAAAGTGTCTATTCTTAGAACCGCGAAACAAGCCTGATGGCAGGTAGTTAGCTCCCCGGTTCCGGGAAGCCGCGCTGTTCGGCGGCGGGGAAACGCTAAGCCGGATTCAACAATCAGGCACGTCCATGTTTTGAGCAGGCCGCGCTTATTCGCTCGTCACTCGCCGACCCTCGCGCGGCTCCCGCCGAACCCGCGGCGAGAACCGATGAGCGAGGGACTCCAGCCGGTTGCCAGGCCCCCGGTCCCATGCCGCACCGGCCGGGTCCGCGCCGGAATGCTTCGAAAACGGGCGCCATGGTCGGCGCGCCGCAGCGCCTGCGCGGCTGTCACGCCTCGCCCCCGCTTCCCACCGCGTGATAGCGGCGGCCGAAATAGATGAGGCCGTCCTGCGCGCCGTCGGATGCCAGATTGACCACTTCGCAGAACAGCACGTCATGCGTGCCCACCTCGACCGCGCGCGTGATGCGGCAGTCGAAGGCCGCCGGCGCGCCGACCAGCATGGGCGCGCCGGTCGCCGCGCGGCGCCAGTGCCCGGCCTTGAAGCGCTCGGCCGGCGGCGTGCCGCCGCCGAACAGCCGCGACAATTCCTCGTGCTCGGGTGCCAGCGTGTTGACGCAGAGCACGCCATTGGCGTGGAAGGTGGCGGCGGCGGACGAGCCCTTGTTGAGGCACACCAGCAGGGTCGGCGGCGTATCCGTCACCGAGCACACCGCCGAGGCGGTGAAGCCGTGGCGCCCGCCCGGCCCGTCGGTGGTGACGATATTGACCGCCGCGCCGAGCCGCGCCATGGCGTCGCGATAATCCTGCCGCGTCACCGGTGAAAACGGCCCGGCGCCCGGCGGCGTGCCGGCCAGCTTCAGCCGGCTGGCAGGGTGCGGGTGCGGATCGCACGTCGCCATGGGCATGCTCCATGTTGAACCGGGAAAAGGCGCCGGGGTTGGACCGGCGAGAGGGGGAGAGGCAGGGCGGCGCGGCTCAGAATTCGCGCAGATTGTCCCGCAGCAGCTGGTGCTTGTATTCGCGGCGCACGAGGCCGCGCTGCTGCAGCTCCGGCACCAGCCCGTCGCAGATCTCCGCGATGTAGCGACGCGAGACGCGCAGCACCGGCGTGGTGATGAGGAAGCCGTCGCCGCCCACCTCGTCCATCGCCGCGCCCATCTGCTCGGCCACCTGCGCCGGCGTGCCGATCAGATCCATCGAGGAGACGAGGCCGCCGCCGCCCGCCGCCGCCAGCTGGCGCAGCGTCTTGCCCGAGCCCCATTGCTGGAACTTGTCGAGCGTGCCGGATTCGCCATTGGTGACGAGCTTTTCGGGAAGCGGCTTGTCGAGGTCGTACTGGGCGAAGTCGATTTCGGTGATGGCGGAAATGGAGATCAGCACGTCGGTGACGAAACTGTCCGACATGGTGACATTGTCATAGCGGGCACGGGCCTCGCTTTCCGTCTCGCCCAGGCTCGGGCAGATGCAGAAGAACACCTTGATATCGTCCGGGTCGCGGCCGAGTCTCTCGGCGCGGGCGCGGATATCGGCGCGGAACGCCTTCATGCCCTCCACGCCATTGGCCACCGAGACGATGGCGTCGGCATGCCGGGCGGCGAAGTCGCGCCCGCGCGGGGAGGCGCCGGCCTGCAGATACACGGGACGGCGCTGCGGCGAGGGCACGGTGTTGAGCGGCCCGCGCACCTGATAATAGGTGCCCTTGTGGTCGATCGTGTGGACCTTGGACCCATCGGCATAGATGCCGTTCTTGCGGTCGAGCACCACCGCGTCGGGCTCCCACGAATCGAACAGCTTGCCGACCACCTCCATATATTCCTCGGCCATGGCGTAGCGGTCCTCGCGCGGGGGCAGCTTGTCCATGCCGAAATTCTTCGCCATCAGGTCCTCGGCGGAGGTGACGACATTCCAGCCGAAGCGGCCCTTGGTCAGGCTGTCGATGGTCGAGGACAGCCGCGCCAGCATGAAGGGCGGGTAGGCCATGGTCGACAGCGTGGCGACCACGCCCAGGTGCCGGGTCGCCATGCCCATGGCCACCGCCAGCGGCGCGGGATCGGCCTTCGGCACCATCATGGCATGCTTGAGCGAGAGGTCGCGCGAGCCGCCATAGGTCTCCGGCACCATGAGCTTGTCCTCGATCATGATGAGATCGAAGCAGGCCCGCTCCAGCGACTGCGCCATTTCCACATAGAACTGCCCGTCCCACGGATTGCCGCCCTGGCCGAACGGCTCGCGCCATTCGTCGGGCGTGAAGTTCATGAACCAGGCGAGGTGGAAGCGCTTGTCGGCCATTGCGATCAGTCCTTCACGAGCGCCCGGACGGGCGAGATGCCGCCGGGCAAGGAATTCTGGGTGGAATCGGCGGAGACGAGGGTGAGGCGGAGCTTTTCGCGCTCGGCCTCGAAGCGGCGACTGTCGCGCACGCTGCGGAACTTGGCCTCGAAGTCGGAGGCGATGGTGGCGCCGAAACGCTCGGGTGCCTGCGGGTCGTTGCGTGGGCGATCCACGGCGATGACGCGGGTGCCGAGCAGGAACGCTTCCGAGAGGTCATGCGTGACCATGACGATGGTCATCGCATTCTCCTCCCACAATTCGCGCACCAGCTGGTGCATCGACTTGCGGGTGCCGGGGTCCAGCGCGCCGAACGGCTCGTCGAGCAGCAGCACTTTCGGCTTCATGATGAGTGCCTGCGCCAAGGCGAGCCGCTGCTGCATGCCGCCGGAGAGCTGGGCGGGGTACTTCCGCGCGGAATCGGCGAGGCCCACGCGCTCCAGCAGCGCCATGGCGCGGGATTCGAGTTCGCGCCGGCGCGCGCCGAAGAAGCGGCCGAGAATGGGCGCGCCGGCCCATTGCGGGCCCAGCATCACGTTGCCCAGAACGGTGCGGTGCGGGAACACCGAATAGCGCTGGAACACCACGCCGCGATCGGCGGTGGGCTCCGAGGCGATCGGCTCGCCGTCGATCAGGATCCTTCCGCGCGAGGGCTGTTCCTGAGAGAGCAGCAGGCGCAGCAGCGTGGTCTTGCCCACGCCCGAGGGACCGATGATGACGAGGAATTCGTGGTCGTCGAGCGCGAGATTGACGCGCTCCAGCACCACGCGGTCCTCATATTCCTTCCACACATTGTCGAGGATGATCGTGGTCATTCAGGCCGCCTTGATCCGGTCCCAGGGATAGGCGGCGGCTGCGAGCCTGCGCAGGCCCCAGTCCATGAGGAAGGCGAGCAGCGTGATCCAGGCGACATAGGGCAGGATCACGTCCATCGCGAGATAGCGCCGCACCAGGAAGATGCGGTAGCCGAGCCCGCCCTCGGCGGTGATCGCCTCGGCGGCGATGACGAACAGCCACGCCGCGCCAAGCGAGAGGCGCACGGAATCGATGAGGCGCGGCATCACCTGCGGCAGCACCACGCCGGATATCATCTGCCACGTGTTGGCGCCGAGCGTCTGCGCCTTGATGATCTGCTCGGCGGGGATCGAGGCGACGCGCAGCATCACGTCGCGGATGATGAAGGGCGCGATGCCGAACACGATCAGCACGATCTTCGAGACTTCGCCGAGGCCGAACAGGATGAACAGGATCGGCAGCACGGCGAGCGGGGGAATGAGCGAGAAGGCGGCGAAGAACGGCTCGAACGTCGCGCGCAGATAGGGGATGAAGCCGACCAGGATGCCCAGCACCAGCCCGGCCAGCGCCGAGATGCCGAGCCCGAGGAACAGCCGCTGCAGGCTGAGCCAGGTGTCCCACCAGAACAGGTACTGATTTGTGGCCTTGTCGATCGTCGTGGCGAGGCGCGTCAGCGTCGCCCAGAAGGTGGCGAAGGCGGGCATCAGCTTGTCGTTCGGCTCGATCGCGAGCCGCGCATTCGAGGCGATCAGGTAGATCGCCAGCACCGCCACGAAGGGCAGGGCGGCGAGGATCACCCGGACGCCGACGCGAGGCGCATAATTGATGATGCGGCGCATGGTGCGGCCTTTACTTCCCTCTCCCCGTCGGGGAGAGGTGGCCCGCGAAGCGGGTCGGTGAGGGGGCAACTTGGCTGCGGAGCGGGAGAAGGCCCCTCACCCCACCCCTCTCCCCCTCGGGGAGAGGGAGCTGCGCCCGGCTGTTTGGCTCGCCCTGTTGGCTCCCTTGAGGCAGCTCAAAGCTTGCCGTCGGCGGCCTGCTTGGCGAAGCTGGCATTGATGCGGAACTTGATGTTGGCCTTGTCGCCCAGCACCGTGCCATCGGCCACTTCGATGCCGATCGTATCGACGCTGGTGGCGCCTTGCCCGAACAGGCCCTGCTGGAAGCAGAAGGTGCGGATGCTGTTCCAGATCTTCGCGTTCTCGGGCGAGGTCAGGAAGGCATGCGCTTCAGCCGGGGTGTAGAAGAAATGGGTGGTGTCGAGCTGGCTCTGCAGGCCGCCGGTGTCCGTGCCCATGGCGCTGGTCATCACCGCGCGCATCTCCTCGGCCTTGGCGCCGCCCTCCTTGAGGATGGCGAGCGCCTCGTACCAGGCGCCGGTCACGGCCCGCGCGAAGTCGGGATTGTCCTTGAGCACATCGGCCTTGCCGATGAACACGTCCATGATCTCGCCGGGGATCTGCGAACTGTCGAACAGCTTGGTCGTGCCCTTGACCTTGAGCATGTCCTCGGTGAGCGGCTTCCACGACACGGCGTGCTTCATGTCGGGCTGCGAGACGAAGGCGGCGGAGACCTCGCTGTCCGAGATGTTCACCGTCTTGACCGAGGCCGGATCGACGCCGTCCTTCTCCAGCGCGCGGTTCAGCAGATAGTGCGAGACGGAATATTGCAGCAGGTAGACGTCCTGGCCGGCAAAGTCCTTCACGCTCTTCGCGGTCTTCGACAGCACGATGTCGTTGCCGTTCGAATAGTCGGTGATGAGGAAGACCGAGGTATCGACGCCGCCGGCGGCCGGCATGGTGAGCCCATCCATGGAGGCGACGCCGACAGCGTCGATCTCGCCGGCGATGAACTGGTTGACCGAGCCGACATAGTCGTTGGCCTGGATGATCTCGACATCGATGCCGTATTTGTCCGCCCACTTCTTCATGATGCCGGACTGTTTCAGATAGGCGAACGGCATGAAGCCGATATAGACCGTGTAGGCGAGCTTGAAATTCTTCTTGGGGGCGGCCTGGGCCGAACCCGGCAGGCCTCCGGCGAGAGCCGCGGCGGTGAGGCCGGCGAACAGGGCGGCGGCCCTGAGGATGCGCTTCATGGGACGGGCTCCTGGTCGCGGAACGAAGATGTCGCGCTGCGGGCGGGACCAGGCTATTAAACGGGGACTTAATATCTGCTGCAAGCCTAACAAATGAGCACGCATAGCACATAGGCAAGGCAAAAAATCCGTACTCTTACGGAGGGAACGAGCATGACCGCCATATCGGCCACAAGGTCGGCTGCGACGCCGGCCCCCGCGATGGCCACGACGGCCGACGCCAAGCCCGCGCGCAAGCGCCTGCAGCCGGCGGAGCGCCGCGCGATCATTCTGCAGACGGCGCTCAAGCTGTTCGCGCAGCAGCATTATTCGATCGTCACGGTGCGCGACATCGCGCAGGCGTGCGGCATCAATGTCGGGCTGCTCTACCACTATTTCGACAACAAGGACGACCTCGTGCGCCGCGCGCTCGGCCATGCGATCGAGCAGCTCGTGGTGAGCTACGAGGCGCGCCGGGCCGCCGGACTGGAGCCGCTGGCGGAGATCCTCGCCTGGCTCGACACCCATATCGAACTGGCCGCCACGCTGGAGCAGATGGTCAAGCTGATGGCGGATTACGCGAATTCCAACATCCGCGACGAGGAAATCGACGGGCTGATCGCCGGGTTCTATGACGGTGAGAAAAGGGTGCTGGAAGGCGCGCTGCGACGGGGGATCGAGGCCGGGCGGTTCGGTCCGCTCGACGTGCCGCGCGTCGCCCGACGCATTGGCCTCATGCTCGACGGCATCTTCTACGCCTCCGCCAGCCGGCGGGACGATCGCATCGAGGACGATATTCGCGACCTCGCCGATCTGGTGGGCGGCATGCTCGGCGTGGGGGATGGCGCGGTGGCAGGGCATCGGGCGGAGCGGCGAAAAGAGCCGTAACCACACGGATATAGCTCACGGACTGGTGATTAGATGATATCTGTCATGATAGCCTAGCCTCTGCGACGGAGCGCTAGGAAAAGGCCGCCCTCCCCGCACCGGGAAGCGAGGGGCGGCCGCATTTGCTGCGCCTCCTCATCCCCGAGGAGAGGGCTTCTCATGAAATTCACACTCAACGGAACCGAGCGGACGATCGACGCCGACGGCAACATGCCGCTCTTGTGGGCGATCCGCGACGTTGTCGGTCTCACCGGCACCAAGTTCGGCTGCGGCGCGGCGCTGTGCGGCGCCTGCACGGTGCATCTGGACGGAGCGCCGGTACGCTCGTGCCAGACGTTCCTGTCCGACGTCGAGGGCAAGCACGTCACCACCATCGAAGGCGTCGCCGGCACCGGTAAGGTGGGCGAGGCCGTGGTCGCGGCGTGGCGCAAGCTCGATGTGGTGCAGTGCGGCTACTGCCAGTCCGGCCAGATCATGTCGGCGGTCGGCCTGCTCAGCGAGAACCGCAAGCCGACCGACGACGACATCGACGCCGCGATGGACGGCAATGTGTGCCGCTGCGCCACCTATCAGCGCATCCGCGCCGCCATCCACGAAGCTGCCTCCAACCTCGCGTGAGCGCCATGCACAACATCCAGCCGGCCGACTATGCACGGATGCTTGAGCGCCTCGCTCCCGCATCCGCCACGCTCGACGCCCCTTCGCGCCGCGGATTCCTGAAAGCCGCGGCGGCGATTTCCGGCGCGCTGGTCATCGGGGTTCACCTCGGCCCCTCCGAGAGCCTCGCCGCCGCGATGGCCGACGGGCCGATGCCCAATGCCTTCGTGCGCATCGCCCCCGACAGCACCGTCACGGTGCTGATCAAGCATCTCGACATGGGCCAGGGCACCACCACGGGCCTAACCACCATCGTCGCCGAGGAACTCGACGCCGACTGGAGCCAGATGCGCGCGGCCTTCGCGCCGGCCGACGCGCAGCTCTACAACAACCTGCTATTCGGCCCGATCCAGGGCACGGGCGGCTCGACCTCCATCGCCAATAGCTGGGAACAACTGCGCAAGGCCGGCGCCGCCGCGCGCCACATGCTGGTCGCCGCCGCCGCCGAGCAGTGGAAAGTGCCGGCGGACAGCATCACCATCGCCAAGGGCGTGCTGACCAGCGGCAGCCACAGCGCCCCGTTCGGCGACTTCGCGCTGGCCGCCGCCCGGCAGCCGGTGCCTAAGGACGTGACGCTGAAGGACCCGAAGGACTTCCGGCTGATCGGCACCCGCCTGCCGCGGCTCGATTCCGCCGACAAGACCGACGGCAAGGCGGTCTATGCGCTCGACATCCGCCGCCCGGGCATGCTCACCGCCGTCATCCGCCGTCCCGACCGCTTCGGTGCCAAGGTGAAGGGCTTCGACGCGAGCGCGGCGAAGCAGGTGCCGGGCGTGGTCGATGTCGTCGCGGTGCCGAACGGCATCGCGGTGCTGGCGCAGAACACCTGGGCGGCGATCCAGGGCCGCGATGCGTTGACCGCCATCGAATGGGACGAGAGCGGCGCGGAGATGCGCGGCACGTCCGAGCTGATGGACGAATACCGCAAGCTCGCCGCCGCGCCCGGCGGCAAGCCCGCCGCCCGCCGGGGCGACGCGGCCAAGGGGATGGCTGGCGCGGCCAAGGTGATCGAGGCCGAGTTCGCGTTTCCCTATCTCGCCCACGCGCCGATGGAACCGCTGAACTGCGTGATCGAGAAGACTGCGGACGGCGTCACCATCTTCACCGGCTCGCAGTTCCAGACCATCGAGCAGGCGGTGACGGCCGGCATCCTGGGGCTGAAGCCCGAGCAGGTGAAAATCGAGACGCTGTGGGCCGGCGGCTCGTTCGGCCGGCGGGCCAATATCCCCGCCGACTATGTCGCCGAGGCCGCCACCATCCTCAAGGCCATTGACGGCAAGGCGCCGGTCCATCTCGTCTGGACCCGCGAGGACGACATCAAGGGCGGCTATTACCGCCCCATGTTCTACCACACGGTGCGGGCCGGCCTGACCGCGGACGGCAAGATCGCCGGCTGGCAGCAGCAGATCGTCGGCCAGTCCTTCATCGTCGGCACGCCGTTCGAATCCTTCCTCGTCAAGGAAGGCGTGGACGGCACCTCGGTGGAGGGGGCGGCGGACACCAATTACGCCATCCCCGACTTCGCCGTGGACCTGCACACCACCAAGGTGGGCGTGCCCACGCTCTGGTGGCGTTCGGTCGGCCACACCCACACAGCCCAGGTGGTGGAGGTGATGATCGACGAACTGGCCCACGCCGCCGGACGCGACCCGGTAGCGCTGCGCTTCGAACTGCTGAAGGACAAGCCGCGCCATTCCGCCGTGCTGAAGCTGCTGGCGGAAAAGGCCAATTGGGGGCCGAAGGCGGGGCCCGGCAAGGGGCGCGGCCTCGCTCTGCATGAGAGCTTCAACACCGTGGTCGGCAGCGTAATCGACGTCTCGGTGGTCGATGGCAAGATCAAGGTCGACAAGGTGGTCTGCGCCGTGGACTGCGGCATCGCCATCAACCCGGACGTCATCGCCGCGCAGATCGAGGGCGGCGTCGGCTTCGGGCTCGGGGCGGCGCTGCACGACGAGATCACGATGGACAAGGGCGTGGTGGAGCAGGCGAATTTCGACAGCTACATCCCGCTGCGCATGTCGGAAATGCCTGTTGTGGAGGTGCATGTCGTCCCCTCCGCCAATGCCCCGACCGGCATCGGCGAGCCCGGCGTGCCGGGCGTCGCGCCTGCGCTCTCCAACGCCATTTTCGATGCCACCGGCCAGCGGCTGCGCTCGCTGCCGTTCAAGCTGGAAGACTTCAAGGCGTAAGGTTCACCGGACCGGAGAGCCGGCATCGATAAGGAAAAGGCCGGCGCGAGCCGGCCTTTTTCATGGCGCGGCTTTCATGGCGCGGCGGACGGGCGGCCCGCCACCGTTCGCAGCCCCTCGACCAGCGCGTCGAACACTGCGCGGCAGCGCGCGCTCGCCTTGAGATCCTCGTGCATGACGATCCACACCGGCAGATCCAGCGCGAAGACGTCCGCCAGCACCGGCACGAGATCGGGGTCGCGCCGCGCGATGGCCTGTTGGCAGATGCCGATGCCGAAGCCGGCGCGGATCGCCGCGAGCTGGGCGAGGTCGCTGTCGGTGCGCAGCGCGTAGCCGCCGCGCGCCAGCATGGGAAAAAGCTGCAGCGCGGCGCGGATGGCCGGCGTCTCCCGGTCGAAGCCGATCAGGTCATGGCCGGTGAGATCCGCAAGGCTTGCCGGCATGCCCTTGCGCGCGAGATAGCGGCGGTGGGCATGCAGGCCGATCCGCAGGGGCGGCAGGCGTTGCGCCAGAAGCGCGTCCTGCGCCGGCGCGACCATGCGCACGGCAATGTCGGCGGCGCGTTCCAGCACATTCTCGACCGTGTTGGAAAGCACCAGCTCGATCACCAGCCCGGGGTGGCGCGCGCGCAGGCTGGCGAGGATTGGCGGCAGGTGCTCGGCGCCCACCACCTCCGAGGCGGTGAGCCGCACCGTGCCGCGCACCTCGCCCGCCCGCGCCGAGGCCGTGCGCAGCAGTGCCGCCGATGTGGCGGCCAGCGCGCGCGCATAGGGGCGCAGCTCCAGCGCCGCCTCGGTCGGGGCGAGGCCGCGTTGCGTGCGCAGGAAAAGCGGCGCGCCGATCGCCGCCTCCAGCGTATCGAGATGGCGCGCCAATGTCGGCTGGGTCAGGCCAAGCCGCCGCGCCGCGCCGGAGAGCGATCCCTCCTCCAGCACGGCGAGGAAGCTGCGATAGAGGTCCCAGCTCGGCTCGATGTTCATCGATTTATGTATAGTAGATCCAGAATTTTGCGCAATTTCGTGGAGTGCCTGACCGCGTCATCCTCCCCCATCGACGTGAGGGAGGTTTCCATGAGAACGGCATTGGTGGTCGGCGCGGCGGGCGGCATTGGTGGCGAGGTGACGCTCGCCCTGGCGCGGCGCGGCTGGCGGGTGCGGGCCCTGACGCGCAGCGGCGCGGCGCACGGCGAGGGCATCGAGCCGGTGCGCGGCGATGCGCTGAATGCCGCCGATATGCGCCGCGCCGCCGAGGGCGCCGAACTCATTGTCCATGCCGTCAATCCGCCCGGCTATCGCCACTGGAACCGGCTGGTGCTGCCCATGCTGGACAATTCGCTGGCGGCCGCCCGCGCGCGCGGCGCGCGCGTGCTGTTGCCCGGCACGGTCTATAATTACGGGCCGGAGACCTTTAGCTCCGGGCCGGAGGGCTTCCCGCTCATCGGCGAGGAGGCACCGCAGCGCCCGCGCACCGCCAAGGGAGCGATCCGGGCGGAGATGGAGCGGCGGCTGGCCGCGGCGGTGGCGGCGGGCGACATCACCGCGCTCGTCGTGCGGGCGGGTGATTATTTCGGCCCGCGCGCGGGCAATAACTGGTTCGGGCAGGCGCTGGTGAAAGCGGGCAGCCGGCCCCGCGTCCTCACCTATCCCGGCCGGCCGGGCGTCGGCCATCAATGGGCCTATCTGCCGGATGTCGGCGAGACCATGGCGCGCCTCGCCGAGCGCGGGGACCTGCCGGCCTTCGCCCGCTTCCACATGGACGGCCAGTGGGATGAGGATGGCACGGCGATGATCGGCGCCATCCGCCATGCGCTCGGCGAGCCGCGACTGCCGGTGAAGAAACTGCCCTGGACGCTGATGCGCCTCGTCTCCCCCATGGTGCCGCTGTTCCGCGAACTGAGCGAGATGGCCTATCTCTGGCGCGCGCCGGTGCGGCTCGACAATGCCCGCCTTGTCGCCACGCTGGGGGAGGAGCCGCGCACGCCGCTCAACGAGGCGGTGCGGGCGACGCTCATCGGGCTCGGCTGCCTCGCCGCTGACCCTACCGTGGCGGCGGCACGGGGCTGAGGGTCGGCAGGAATTCCGGCCCGCGACGGGCGAGGAACTCGACCAGCGCCGCCGCCGGCGGGGTGAGGCGCTTGGCCGAGCGCTTGACCACGAACCATTGGCGGATCTCCGGCAGCCCCTCCACGTCGAGCGTGGCGAGGCGCCCGTCGGTGACCTCGGCGGCAATGGTGTGGGCGGAGATGAAGGCAAGGCCGAGCCCCGCCATGACCGCCTGCTTGATCGTCTCGTTGGAACCGATTTCCATCACGATGCGCGGCTCGATGCCCGATTCCTGAAAGAACCGCTCCATCAGCCCGCGCGTGCCCGAGCCCGGCTCGCGCGAGAGGAAGTTCGCGCTGGCCAGCGCTGCGGGCTTCACGCGCCGGCCGAGCAGGGGATGGTCCGCCGGGGCGATGATGAGGTGGGGATGCGGGCCGATCAGGCTCTTGTCGACCTCGATGTCGAGCGGCGGCCGTCCCATGATGGCAAGGTCCACGCCATCGCCGCGCAGCGCCGCGATCATCTCCTCGCGATTGCCCACGACCAGCGCGATGTCGATACCCGGATGCAGCCGCGCGAAGGCGCCGAGCGCATTAGGCACGAAATACTTCGCCGTCGACACAAGCCCGACCGAGACATGGCCGGATTTCAGCCCCTTCATCGCATCCAGCGCCGCGCCGCAATCGGCCAGCGCGTGCTCGATGCGCAGCACCGCGGCGATCACCTCGCGCCCGGCCGCGCTTGGCTGGAAGCGTTCGCCCGCGCGGTCGAGCAGCGGCAGGCCCAGATGCTCTTCCAGCTGCTGAATCTGCATCGTCACGGCGGGGGGCGTGACGTTGAGGCGCTTGGCCGCGGCGGTGACGGTGCCGGTATCGACGACCGCTGCGAGGGCGCGCAACTGCTTGAGCGTGGCATTACGCATCTGGCATTACATTTCAATAAAATTGAAGGCAACGCAAAGAATATTCGAATTTCCTTACGCCCACAAGTCGGGCAGTGTGTCATCAACAAGAGGCGTCCGCCGCTTCGGGTTCCCCGCTCGAAGGCTCACGGAAACGACACGCCACAGGGCACAAGCCCTCGCCATAACTGGGGAAACGCCATGATACGCCCGACGTTGAGCGATCACCTCGCACGGTGGTCGCAGACCGATCCCTTGCGTCGCGACATTGCCGCGAGCGTCAACGCGCTCGCCGATGCCGGCCTGAAGATTTCCGAACTGCTGGCGGCCGGTCCGCTGGCCGGCGCGCTGGCCACGGTGCGCGGCTATCACGAGGACGGCGACAGCCAGAAGGAGCTGGACGTCATCGCCGACACGCTGCTCCGCGATGCCCTGCGCGCGGCGCCGGTCGCGCTGTACGGCTCGGAGGAGGCGGAGACGGCTGAACTGCTCGATCCCGCCGGCACGCTGGCGGTGGCAGTCGATCCGCTCGACGGCTCGTCCAATATCGATGCCAATCTCACCGTCGGCACCATCTTCTCGATCCTGCCCCATACCGGGCCCGACGCGCTGCTGCAGCCGGGCGCCCGCCAGCTCGCGGCCGGCTTCCTGGTCTACGGGCCGCAGACCTCGCTGGTGCTCACCGTTGGCGAGGGCACGCAGATCTTCGTCCGCGACCCGGCCTCCGGCGCTTTCCTGCTGGCGGAAGCGAAGGTGAGCGTGAAGCCCGAGACGGCGGAATACGCCATTAACGGCTCCAACGAGCGGCACTGGGATTTCGCGGTGCGCTGCTATGTCGAGGATTGCCGTGCCGGCACTGACGGTCCGCGCGCCAAGGATTTCAACACGCGCTGGGTCGCCTCCATGGTGGCCGACGTGTACCGCATCCTGATGCGCGGCGGCGTCTATCTCTATCCCGGCGACGCGCGGCAGGGCTATTCGCACGGCCGGCTGCGGCTGGTCTACGAGGCCAACCCCGTCGCCTTCCTCATGCAGCAGGCGCAGGGCGCGGCGACCGATGGCGTGACGTCCATTCTCGATCTGCAGCCGACCCATCTGCACCAGCGTGTGCCGCTGGTGTTCGGCTCGCGCGCCGAGGTCGAGCGCATCGGCCGCTACCACCACGATTCCAGCGCCATGCCCGAGCGTTCGCCGCTATTCGGCCGCCGCGGCCTGCTGCGCGCCTGAGGGGAGAGGAAGCGATGTCGATCCATCACCCCATCATTTCCGTCACCGGTTCCTCGGGCGCGGGCACCACCTCGGTCCGCCGCATTTTCGAGCAGATCTTCCGCCGCGAGAACGTGACCGCCGCCTATATCGAGGGCGACGCCTTCCATCGCTACGACCGCGCCGGCATGCGCGAGAGGATGGCGGAGGAAGCAGGGCGTGGAAACCACCATTACAGCCATTTCGGCCCCGATTCGAACCTGTTCGAGGAACTGGAGGAAACCTTCCGCTCCTATTCCCGTACCGGCTCGGGCAAGACCCGCCACTATGTGCACGACGCCAAGGAGGCGGAGGAATTCGGCGGCCCGCCGGGTACCTTCACCGACTGGGAAGCGATCCCGACCCCGACCGACCTGTTGTTCTACGAGGGGCTGCATGGGGCGGTCATCAGCGGCAATGTCGATGTCGCGCGCTATGCCGACCTGAAGATCGGCGTCGTGCCGGTGATCAATCTCGAATGGATCCAGAAGATCCATCGCGACCGCTCGCATCGCGGCTATTCCACGGAGGCGGTGACCGACACCATCCTGCGGCGCATGCCCGATTACGTGAACTATATCTGCCCGCAATTCACCCATACCGATATCAACTTCCAGCGCGTGCCGACGGTCGATACCTCGAACCCGTTCATCGCGCGCTGGATCCCGACGGCCGACGAATCCATCGTCGTCATCCGCTTCAAGAGCCCGCGCGGCATCGATTTTCCCTACCTGCTCTCGATGATCCAGGGCTCGTGGATGAGCCGCGCCAACTCCATCGTCATTCCGGGCGGCAAGCTCGACATCGCGATGCAGCTGATCCTGACGCCGATGATCCTCAACCTCGTCGAAAAGAAGCGGCGCGCCGCGTGAGCCGGGAGACCACCATGCTCAACCGACCCAACGACCAGGCCTTTGGCGACCCGGCTGTCAGCGAGCCGGCCCGCGATATCGCGGCGGCCCCTGTCGACATGGCCAATGCCCTGCGCGCTCTCGCCATGGACGCGGTGGAACGCGCGAAGTCCGGCCATCCCGGCATGCCGATGGGCATGGCCGATGCCGCCACCGCGCTGTTCACCCGCTTCATGAAGGTCGATCCCTCGCGCCCCAACTGGGCCGACCGCGACCGCTTCATCCTCTCGGCCGGGCACGGCTCGATGCTGCTCTACGCGATCCACCATCTCATCGGCTATGCCGACATGGGGATCGACGAGATCAAGCGCTTCCGCCAGCTCGGCGCGGTGACCGCCGGCCATCCCGAATATGGCCACACGTTCGGCGTGGAAACCACCACCGGCCCGCTCGGCCAGGGGCTGACCACGGCGGTGGGCATGGCGCTCGCCGAGCGCATGATGAACGCGCGCTTCGGCGACGACCTTGTCGACCACCACACCTATGTCATCGCCGGCGATGGCTGCCTGATGGAGGGCATCAGCCACGAAGCCATCGACCTCGCCGGACATCTGAAGCTGGGCAAGCTCATCGTGTTGTGGGACGATAACGGCATCTCCATTGACGGGCGCACCACGCTTTCCACCTCGACCGACCAGCTCGCCCGCTTCCGCGCGAGCGGCTGGGATGTCGTCTCGGTCGACGGCCATGCCTGTGACGCGGTGGTCGACGCCATTGACGAGGCACGCCGCTCGGATCGGCCGAGCCTGATCGCCTGCCGCACCACGATCGGCTTCGGCGCACCGACCAAGGCCGGCACCGAGGGCGCGCACGGCGCCCCGCTGGGTGCGGCTGAAATCGAGGGCGCCCGCGCCCGGCTCGGCTGGAGCCATCCGCCGTTCGAGATTCCCGAGAGCGTGCGCACGGCCTGGCGGGCCGTGGCGACACGGGGGCGCGCGGCCCGCGAGGACTGGGAGAAGCGGCTCGCCGCCTCTGGCCGGCGCGCGGAGTTCGACGCCCGCATCGAGGGCGAACTGCCGGCCGATTTCGACGAGAAGCTCAGCGCCTACAAGCGCGAACTATCGCAAGCCCGGCCGAATGTCGCCAGCCGCAAGGCCTCGGAAATGGCGCTCGGCATCATCAACGCCGCCACCGACCTCACGCTGGGCGGTTCGGCCGACCTGACCCACTCGAACCTCACCCTCACCAAGGGGCTCGGCTCGGTGGCACCGGGCGACTATGCCGGCCGCTATGTGCATTACGGCATCCGCGAACACGCGATGAGCGCCGTCATGAACGGGCTCGCGCTGCATGGCGGCTTCATCCCGTATGGCGGCACCTTCCTGGTGTTCTCCGATTATGCGCGGGGCGGCATCCGTCTCTCGGCGCTGATGGGCCAGCGCGTGGTCTATGTGTTCACCCATGATTCCATCGGGCTCGGCGAGGACGGGCCGACGCACCAGCCGGTGGAGCACCTCGCCATGCTGCGGGCGACGCCGAACTTGCACGTGTTCCGCCCGGCCGACGCGGTGGAGACGCTGGAAGCCTGGCAACTGGCGCTGCATGCGGAAGGAACGCCCTCGGTGCTGGCGCTCTCGCGGCAGAACCTGCCGACGTTCCGCACCGAGCACCGGGAAGAGAACCTCACCGGCTACGGCGCCTATGTCGCCCGCAAGCCCAAGCGCCGGCGCGACGTGACGCTGCTGGCCACGGGATCGGAAGTGGAGATCGCCTTCAAGGCGGCGGACATGCTGGCGCTGCGCGATGTCGATGCGGCCGTGGTTTCCATGCCGTGCTGGGAACTGTTCGAGACGCAGAGCGCGGACTACCGCCGGCAGGTGCTCGGCACCGCCCCGCGCGTCGCCGTCGAGGCCGCCGCGCGGCTCGGCTGGGACCGCTGGATCGGCGAACGCGGCCGCTTCGTCGGGATGAACGGCTTCGGCGCCTCGGCGCCGGCCAGCGACCTTTACGAGCATTTCGGCATCACGCCCCGCGGGGTGGTGGAGGCCGTCTGCGACATCCTGACCTGCGCCTGAGGAGAAACCCAATGGCCCGCATCACCCTTCGCCAGCTTCTCGACCACGCGGCCGAGCATGGCTACGGCGTGCCCGCCTTCAACATCAACAACATGGAGCAGGGCCTCGCCATTCTCGAGGCGGCTTCCGCGGTCGACGCGCCGGTCATCATGCAGGCAAGCCGCGGCGCGCGCTCCTATGCCGGCGACATCATGCTCTCGCGCATGATCGAGGCGCTCACCGAAATGTACCCCGCGATCCCGATCTGCATGCATCAGGACCACGGAAACAACGAGGCGACCTGCCTCTCCGCCATCCAGCACGGCTTCACCTCCGTCATGATGGACGGCTCGCTCAAGGCGGACGCCAGGACACCGGCGGATTACGACTACAACGTCGCCATTACCCGCCGCGTGGTCGATGCCGCGCACTGGGTGGGCGCCTCGGTCGAGGGCGAGCTTGGCGTGCTCGGCTCGCTGGAAAGCGGCGCCGGCGAACCGGAGGACGGGCACGGCGCGGAAGGCGCGCTGAGCCACGACCAGTTGCTCACCGATCCGGCCCAGGCGGTCGATTTCGTCGCCGCTACCCGGGTCGACGCGCTCGCCATCGCCATGGGCACCTCGCATGGCGCCTATAAATTCTCCCGCAAGCCGGATGGTGACATCCTCGCCATGCATGTGATCGAGGAGATCCATAGCCGGCTTCCTAACGTGCATCTGGTCATGCACGGCTCCTCCTCGGTGCCGCAGGCGCTGCAGGACCTGTTCAATGCCTCGGGTGGCGAGATGCCCCAGACCTGGGGCGTGCCGGTGGAGGAGATCGTGCGCGGCATCCGCCACGGGGTGCGCAAGGTCAATATCGACACCGATTGCCGGCTCGCCATGACCGCGCAGTTCCGCAGGGTCGCCACCGGATCGGTGTCCGAGTTCGACCCGCGCAAGTTCCTGAAGCCCGCCATGGACGCGATGCGCGACCTCTGCCGCGAGCGCTTCGAGCAGTTCGGCACGGCGGGGCAGGCCTCCAAGATCACGCCCTTGCCGCTGGCGGCGATGGCCAAGCGCTATGCCTCGGGCGCGCTTGATCCGGTGATCGGCGGCGCCCGCGTCGCGGCGGAGTGACGTCCACGCGAGGCTTCCCCTCACGCGGCCCCGCGGGCCGCCTCTCCCCGCCGGGGAGACGTGAGGGCGCCTCCAACTCCCTCTCCCCGTGGGGGAGAGGCATGGGGCGAGGGACAACCGTTCCCGCTTCACGACAGAAATCAGCGGCGCGGGCCCGTAAGCCAGCCCATTACAATGGAGCGAGAGCGATGAACGCCATCGACAAGACCACCGCCACCGAGCCACCGCGCAGCCGCTACAGCGCCGGCGTGATGGAATACCGCAAGATGGGCTACTGGGAGCCCGATTACGAGCCGAAGGACACCGACGTCATCGCCCTGTTCCGCGTCACCCCGCAGGACGGCGTCGACCCGATCGAGGCCTCGGCGGCGGTGGCCGGCGAAAGCTCGACCGCGACCTGGACGGTGGTGTGGACCGACCGCCTCACCGCGCACGACAAGTACCGCGCCAAGTGCTACCGGGTCGATCCGGTGCCGAACGCGCCGGGCCAGTGGTTTGCCTATATCGCCTATGATCTCGACCTGTTCGAGAATGGCTCGATCGCCAACCTCTCCGCCTCGATCATCGGCAACGTGTTCGGCTTCAAGCCGCTCAAGGCGCTGCGCCTCGAGGACATGCGCCTGCCGGTCGCCTATGTGAAGACCTTCGACGGCCCGGCCACCGGCATCGTGGTGGAGCGCGAGCGGCTCGACAAGTTCGGCCGGCCGCTGCTCGGCGCCACCGTCAAGCCCAAGCTCGGCCTGTCCGGCCGCAATTATGGCCGCGTGGTCTATGAGGCGCTGAAGGGCGGGCTCGACTTCACCAAGGATGACGAGAACATCAACTCGCAGCCCTTCATGCACTGGCGCGACCGCTTCCTCTACTGCATGGAGGCCGTGAACAAGGCGCAGGCGCAGACCGGCGAGATCAAGGGCACCTATCTCAACGTGACCGCCGCCACCATGGAGGACATGTACGAGCGCGCCGAGTTCGCCAAGAGCCTCGGCTCCAGCATCGTCATGATCGACCTGATCATCGGCTACACCGCGATCCAGTCCATGTCGAAATGGGCGCGCCGCAACGACATGATCCTGCATCTGCACCGCGCCGGCCACTCGACCTACACGCGGCAGAAGAACCATGGCGTGTCGTTCCGCGTCATCACCAAGTGGATGCGCCTCGCCGGTGTCGACCATATCCATGCCGGCACGGTGGTCGGCAAGCTGGAGGGCGACCCCCACACGACCAAGGGCTATTACGACCTGTGCCGCGAGGATTTCGTGCCGCAGAACCTCGCGCACGGCATCTTCTTCGACCAGAACTGGGCCTCCACCCGCAAGCTGATGCCGGTGGCCTCCGGTGGCATCCATGCCGGCCAGATGCACCAGCTCATCGACCTGCTCGGCGAGGATGTGGTGCTGCAGTTCGGGGGCGGCACGATCGGCCATCCCATGGGCATCCAGGCCGGCGCGCAGGCCAATCGCGTGGCGCTGGAATGCATGATCCTCGCCCGCAACGAAGGCCGCGACATCGTGCACGAGGGGCCGGAAATCCTGCAGCAGGCCGCGCGCCACTGCCTGCCGCTGAAGCAGGCGCTGGAGACGTGGAAGGACGTGACCTTCAACTACACCTCCACCGACACGCCCGACTTCGTGCCGCAGGCCACCGCCGCGGAATGATCTGAAGGCTGAACCAACCAAGGGCGTCATCCCGGACACGCCGGCGGCGTGATCCGGGATCGCAAGCCGACGAGGGGCGCCCTCCTTCTGGACCCGATCCCGGCTCGGCCTTCGGCCGTCCGGGATGACGAGAGAGAGACACCACCATGCGCCTTACCCAGGGAGCCTTTTCCTTCCTGCCGGACCTCACGGACCCGCAGATCACCCGCCAGGTGCAGTACTGCATCGACAATGGCTGGGCGGTGAATATCGAGTTCACCGACGATCCCCACCCGCGCAACACTTATTGGGAACTGTGGGGCCAGCCCATGTTCGACGTGCGCGACGCCGCCGGCGTCATGTTCGAGCTGAACGCGTGCCGCAAGGCGCATAAGGGCCAGCATTACATCCGGGTGAGCGCCTTCGATTCCACCCATACCTGGGAATCGCTGCGCCTCTCCTTCATCACCGATCGCCCTGCGGACGAGCCCGGCTTCACGTTGGAGCGGCAGGAGGTCGAGGGCCGCTCGATCCGCTACACCACCCGCGCCTATTCGGCGAACCGCCCGGAGGGCGCGCGCTACTAGGCTGACACGTCACGCGTTTTCGTGACGCGGGAGGGTTCCCGCTGCGAAAACGCCGCCCATCCGTCGGTCTCCCCTCTACTCCCCCGACGGAACTATCGCGGTCGACCTGTTTCCTCCCCGACCGCGAGGGACCGGCTCTGGAATGCCGCGCCCGGAGCCGGTCCCCCTTTCTTTTCCCCGACGAACCGCGGGAGTTCTCGCCATGGATGCCGTCACCGACACCCCGTCTGCCGACGCCCGGCCCGTCGAAAGCGGGGTCTGTCCGCCCGACGCGATCGACCTCAGGGCCGAGTTCGTCGAGAGCGGCCTCGCCGCCGTGCTGGAGGAACTCGACACCGACCTCGTCGGCCTCGGCCCGGTCAAGCGCCGCCTGCGGGAGATCGGCGCGCTGCTGCTGGTGGACCGCGCGCGCGCCCGTTTCGGCCTGCAGGCGGTGAGCCCGACCCTGCACATGAGCTTCACCGGCAATCCCGGCACCGGCAAGACGACCGTGGCGCTGCGCATGGCGCAGATCCTCCACCGGCTCGGCTATGTCAGGAAAGGCCATCTCGTCACCGTCACGCGCGACGATCTGGTCGGCCAGTATATCGGCCACACCGCGCCCAAGACCAAGGATGTGCTCAAGCGCGCCATGGGCGGCGTCCTGTTCATCGACGAGGCCTATTATCTCTACCGCCCCGAGAATGAGCGCGACTATGGGCAGGAGGCGATCGAGATCCTGCTGCAGGTGATGGAGAACCAGCGCGACGACCTCGTGGTCATCCTCGCCGGCTATTCCGACCGCATGGAGCGCTTCTTCACCGCCAATCCCGGCTTCCGCTCGCGCGTCGCCCACCATATCGACTTCCCCGACTATTCCGGCGAGGAACTGGAGGCGATTGGCGGGCGCCTTCTGGGCGGCATGAACTACGCGCTGAGCCCCGACGCGGAAGAAGCCTTCCACCGCTATGTCGACCTGCGGATGAAGCAGCCGCATTTCGCCAATGGCCGCTCCATCCGCAACGCGCTCGACCGCGCCCGGCTGCGCCAGGCCAACCGGCTGTTCAACGGCGAGCGGCCAGTGACGGCACGGGACCTGACCACGATCGAGGCCGAGGATATCCTCGCCAGCCGGGTCTTTTCCGGCGGCATCGACAGCTACCCGCCGCTGAAATGATCGTCATCCCGGACGGCACGGAACTTCCCTCTCCCCGTCGGGGAGAGGTGGCCCGCGCAGCGGGTCGGTGAGGGGCTACGCCATTGCGAAGCGTCGAAGACCCCTCACCCCAACCCTCTCCCCGTCGGGGAGAGGGAGTCTGGACTTCGGTCGAGATGACAGCCGACACAATGACGGGAGGCCCCCATGACGCTCATCGCCCCTTCCATGCTGGCTTCGGATTTCGCCCGCTTCGGCGAGGAGGTGCGCGACGTGGTCGCGGCCGGCGCCGACTGGATCCATCTCGATGTGATGGATGGCCATTTCGTGCCGAACATCACGTTCGGGCCCGATGTCATCAAGGCGATCCGGCCCTGCACCGACAAGGTGTTCGACGTGCATCTGATGATCGAGCCGGTGGAGCCCTATATCGAGGCCTTCGCCAGGGCGGGGGCCGACGTCATCACCGTGCAGGCGGAGGCCACACACCACCTCGACCGCTGCCTCCAGCTTATCCGCTCGCTCGGCAAGAAGGCCGGCGTGGCGCTGAACCCGGCGACGCATGAGAGCGCGGTGGCCTATGTGCTGGACAAGGTGGACCTCATCCTGCCGATGACGGTCAATCCCGGTTTCGGCGGGCAGGCTTTCATCGCCGACGTGCTGCCCAAGGTGCATCGGCTGCGGGCGATGATCGGCGGCCGGCCGATCCATATCGAGATTGACGGCGGGGTGAACCCCGAGACGGCGGGGCTCTGCGTCGAGGCCGGCGCCGATGTGCTGGTGGCCGGCTCGGCCGTGTTCAAGGGCGGGCGCGAGGCCTATCGCGCCAATATCGCGGCGATCCGCGCCACCTGCGACAAGTCCAGCCGGGCGGCGTGACCGCGCGGCCGCGCCCGACCTTGTTGGGCTCGGTGCGGCACGCTCAGCGCAGCGCGTCCTCGGTCACGGTAAGGATCAGGATGTTCCGGGCACTGTCGGGAATGGAGGGCGAGCTACGCACCTCCAGGCTGAGCGCGGGGCGCTTGGCCTGCACCAACGCGGCGAGCTTCTTCGCCATCGCCTCCGCGCTGGGATTGAAGGACAGCGTGTTGCTGGTCGGGTTGGCGACGCCCGCATCGGAAATCAGCACCTCGAAGCCGGCCGCTTTCAGCGCGCTGGTGAACTGATCGACCTTGGCAGCCGGCACCGAGCCGGTGGGGGCGAACACGCGCACGATATAGCCGGCGCCGGGGCCGGACGGCTTGGGCGGCGCGGCAGCCACCTCCGGCTCCGCGGGCGCCGGGGCCGGCGTCGGGGCCGCGGCGGGGGCCGGGGCGGGGGCCGGCGCGGCGGCCGGGGGGCTGGCACTGGCGGTGGCCACCGGCGGCGCGGCGGGGATATCGGCGACCTTGTCCTCCAGCGCGGCGAAGGCCATGCGCAGGCTGGCCACCTCGTCCTGCAGGGAGGTCAGCTGGCTGTTGAGCGTGACCGCCTGAAACAGGCCGAGCGCCAGCATCACCACGAGCAGCAGCACGCTGGCGGCGATGCCAGCCGTCAATCCCGGCGCATGCGCGCGGGCCAGTTCGGGACGCCGCCCGGCGGCCGCGTCGGGGCGGCGGGTCTCGTTGACCAGCCGGCGATTCTCGATCTCCAGGCGGCGCATGTCGACCTTGAGCCGCTCGATCTCGACCCAGCGATGGAAGGCCTCGGGATCCTCCGGCGGCCCCTTGCGCGCCGCGGCAGTGCCTGCCGTGCGGGACGCGGCCGATGTCGCGGGGCCGGTCGCGGGCTCGGCACCGGGAGCGCTGGCCGGCGAGGGCCTTGCCGCCGTGCCATGGCGCCCGGCATTGGCCGACGACATGAACTCCTGCAGCGTCGGTTCGCGCTTATCCATGCTGTGCTCCCAAGACGGCGGCCCCCCGGCGGATTCCCCCGCACCGTAGCTACGGAACACCTGCGGCGGAAGTACAAGCGCTGATTGGCCGGCTTTCGCCGCGCCAGCGTCGCGCGGATCAGTTCTCCAGCCCGACAATGGCGCGCGCGAAGTCCCGCGCCGCGAAGGGCTGCAGATCGTCGACCCCTTCGCCGACACCGATCAGGTGCACGGGCAGCCCGAATCGGGCGGCGATGGCGATGAGGATGCCGCCGCGCGCCGTGCCGTCGAGCTTGGTCATCACGAGGCCGGTGACGCCGGCCACGCGCTGGAACGCCTCCACCTGCGAGAGCGCGTTCTGCCCCACCGTCGCGTCGAGCGTCAGCACCACCGCATGGGGGGCCGAAGGCTCCTGCTTCTTGATGACGCGGACGATCTTTTCCAGCTCGGCCATCAGTTCGGCGCGGTTCTGCAGCCGGCCGGCCGTGTCGATGATGAGCACGTCGGCGTCCTGCGCGCGGGCCTGCTGCAGGCCGTCAAAGGCCACGCCGGCGGCATCCGCGCCCGGCTCGCGCGCCACGACGCTGGCGCCCGTGCGATCGGCCCAGACTTTCAGCTGCTCGATGGCGGCGGCGCGGAACGTGTCGCCGGCGGCCAGCACCACTTTCTTGCCCTGCGCGCGCAGGGTGGCGGCGAGCTTGCCGATCGTCGTCGTCTTGCCCGAGCCGTTGACCCCGACCATGAGCAGCACGAAGGGCCGGATATCGGACGCGAAGACCAGCGGCTGGGCGACCGGCTGCAGCACCGCCTCGATCTCGGCGGCGACGAGGGAGCGCACTTCCTCGGGCTCGATGGTCTTGTCGTAGCGGCCCTTGCCGACCGCCTGTGCGATGCGCGCGGCGGTATCGACGCCGAGATCGGCGCGGATCAGCACGTCTTCCAGGTCCTCCAGCGTCGCCGCGTCGAGCTTGCGCTTGGTGAACAGGTCGGTGATGCCGGTCGACAGGTTCGACGCGGTGCGCGTCAGGCCCTGTGTCAGGCGCTTCCAGAAGCCGGGGCGGGGGGCGGGAGTATCGGGGGCCTGGGGGTCGTTCATGAGGTTCACGCCGCGATCAGCCGCGTGCCGTCGTGGCCGGCGATGCGGATATGGGAAAAGGTGCCGGGGACAAGCTCACGGGCGAGCCGCACCGGGGTGAAGCCGGGCGTGCGGGCCAGCCCGCCACGCTCGGCGAGAATCTCGCGCTGTGTGCCGATCTCGCCGGCGAGATGGCGCAGCAAGGCGACCTCGCCCGTCTCGCGCAGGCGCCGGGCGCGCTCGCGGATGACCGGGGTCGGCACTTGCGGCATGCGCGCGGCCGGCGTGCCCGGGCGCGGCGAGTAGGGGAAGACGTGCAGATGCGTCAGCCCGCAGGCATCGACAAGGTCGAGCGAGGCGCGAAAATGGGTTTCCGACTCGGTCGGGAAGCCGGCGATGATGTCGGCGCCGAACACCATGTCGGGCCGCAGGCGCCGGGCCTCGGCGCAGAAGGCGATGGCATCGGCCCGCAGGTGCCGCCGCTTCATGCGCTTGAGGATGAGGTCGTCGCCCGCCTGCAGCGAGAGGTGCAGATGCGGCATCAGCCGCTCCTCCTCGGCGAAGGCGCGCATCAGCGTGGCATCCGCCTCCACCGAATCGATCGAGGACAGGCGCAGCCGCCGCAGGTCCGGCACATGCCTGAGCACGGCGCGCACCAGCGTGCCGAGCCGGGGTGCGCCGGGCAGGTCGGCGCCATAGGAGGTGAGGTCGACCCCGGTAAGCACGACTTCGGCGAAACCCTGCTCGACAAGCTGGCGCACCCGCGCGACCACCGCGCCCATGGGCACGGAGCGCGAATTGCCGCGCCCATAAGGAATGATGCAGAAGGTGCAGCGATGATCGCAGCCATTCTGCACCTCGACGAAAGCGCGAGTGTGCCCCTCGATGGTATCGGCGGCGCCGTCGATGAGATGCGGCGCGGTGGCGCGCACGCTCATGATGTCGCCGACATGCGCCTTCTCGTCAGTGTCCAGCCCGAAATCGAGCGCGCGGCGCGTTGCCGCCCAGCTGGCGGGAGACATCTTCTCGTCATTGCCGAGCACGCGGTCGACTTCGGCCATGGCGGCGAAGGATGCCGGCTCGGTCTGTGCCGCGCAGCCGGTGACGATGATGCGGCGCGCGGGATCCTCCCGCTTCAGGCGGCGGATCGTCTGGCGCGCCTGCTTCACCGCCTCGCTGGTGACGGCGCAGGTATTGACCACCACCGTGCGGGCGAGACCCGCCTCGCGCGCCATCGCCTTCACGCTCGCCGAATCCAGCGCGTTGAGCCGGCAGCCGAACGTGACCACATCCAGCGAGGCGCGGTCCAAGGAGGCGCGGTCCGGCGAGGGAGGCGCATCGGGCGGCGCATCTGGCGGCGGGGCGGGGGACGGGGCGGGCAGGGACATTCCGGGGGCTTCAGGCCGTGCCGGCGGCGACGAGCATGCCGGCGGTCAGACGTCCCTCGAACTCGATTTCGGCCGGGCCGGTCATGAGCATGTGGTCGTCGCTGGCGCGCCAGTCGATCACCAGGTCGCCGCCGGGCAGGGTGATCGTGACGCGCCGCCCCGTCAGCCCGAGGCGGGCGCTGGCCACCGCCGTTGCGCAGGCGGCCGAGCCGCAGGCGCGGGTGAGGCCGACGCCGCGCTCCCAGACCTTGAGCCGGATATGATCCGGGCCGATGATCTGGGCGAGCGAGATATTCGCCCGCTCGGGAAAGATCGGGTGGTGCTCCAGCTCCGGTCCGTAATGCGCGAGATCCACGGCCTCGATGTCGTCGACCCAGAAGATGGCGTGCGGATTGCCGACATTGACCACGGAGGGCGTGCGCAGCACCGGCGCCTCCGCCGGGCCGGCCTGCAATTCGATGGCGCGGGTATCCGCCACCGGGCCGGCGAGCGGGATGTCCGCCCACCCGAAACGCGGCATGCCCATGTCGGCGGTAATGGCCTCGCCGGCGATCCGGCAGTCGAGCAGACCGGCGACGCTCTCGAACAGCAGATGATCGCGGCCGGTGCGGCCGGCCTCGTAGAGCGCGATGCAGCGCGTGCCGTTGCCGCAGGCGCCCGATTCCGATCCGTCGGCATTGATGATGCGCACGAAGGCGCTCGTGCCGTCGGTTGTCGGCGGGTAGAGCGCCATGATCTGGTCGAACGGCAGCACGTCCGGCCGGGCCAGCGCGCGCGCCTCCTCGGGCGGCACTGCCAGCGGCGCGTCGCGCAGGTCCAGCACGACGATCTCGTTGCCGAGGCCGTTCATCTTGACGAAGGGGCGATTGTCCAGCGCTGCCATGGTCCGGGGCCCAGAAAGAGGTGCGGTCCTTATATGGCGAAGCGGTTCGCGATGACCAGCCTCAATGGTCGCGGCTGCGCTCTCGCGGCTGCGCCGATGATGGCGATGGCGCCATCCGGCGGCTGCTGCGCTCTCAAACGCAGTGGATGCCGGTCTGCGTCCGGAAAACGGGTAGCGCTCGAGGCGCGCAGCCTTTCCCCGATTCGGGAAAACGGGAAAAGGCGCTAGGCTGCCGGGATGCATCCGTCGATTCGAGACATCTGGGCACGCTATCGCGCGGTGCATGCGGACGCGCCGGAGGCTGCCCCGGCCGCCTTTCAGTTCTGCGACAACGCGCCGGACGCCGATATCTGCCTCGCTCTCGTTCTGGCGGGCCAGAAGCGCGCCACCGCCTCCTCGCTGGCAGAGCTTCAGCTGGCGGGCCTTGCCCTGCCGCAGCCGGGGGAGTTGTCCATCGTGACAAACGGCGCCGGCGAGGCGAAGGCGGTCATTCGGACCTGCTCGGTCGACATTCGACGCTTTGCGGAGGTGGACGAGGAGTTCGCACGAGCCGAGGGGGAGGGCGACCTGACGCTGGCGTGGTGGCGCTCCGCGCACCTCGCCTATTTCACGCGCGTGCTCGCCGGCAGCGGCCATGTCGTGAATGACGAGCTGGAGATCGCCTGCGAGCGGTTCGAGCTGGTTTATCCCCGCTAGGGTGAACCTCGCCGGCTCCCGGCTCCCGGCTCCCGGCCGCCCCTTGCCCGCCGCCCCTTGCCCACGAACGCTTGCCCGCGGCCGGCTCGCGGCAAACAGGTCACGCTTGGCCACGATCGCGGGATGTGGGCCCGGGAAGGCCTGCGCCGGGTGCGGCGCAATGCTATGTTGCGGCAAGCGCCCGCGCGGCTTTCCGGTGACCTCATGATGCTACGCCTTGCCCCTGAACGTGCCCGGATGCGGCGCGCCGCCCTGTTGCTCGCCGTGATGACGGGGCTCTGCGCCCCCTTGGCCGGGCCGGCTTACGCGCAGGTTCCCCCCGCCACGCCGGCCCCGGCAGACCCCTCCGCGCCCGAGAAGCCGCTGGACGAGGACGACATGATCGCCCCGCCGGTGGTCGACCCCAAGGGCGTCGAGACGCAGGCGGTCACGCCGGTCATCGAGGACCCGCTGAAGCGGCCGGACGGCTTCGGCGAGGAGGCGATGCTCAAGCCCGTGCCGGTGCTGATCAAGAAGGCGCGAAGCAGCTGGGACGAGGGCTTCACCACGATCGTGGCGACGCTCAGGCAGATCGACGCCGAGATGGCGCGGCTGAAGCTGACGCCCGTCGGAGCCTCGCTCGTCATCTATACGGCGACGGACGATAACGGCTTTGATTTCGAGGCGGCGGTGCCCTTCGACGGCGTGACCATGGAGAAGCCGCAGGACGGCGTCGAGCTTTCCGCCTCGCCGGCCGGCAAGGCGCTGCGCTTCACCCATCGCGGTCCCTATGACGCGATGGACCCGACCTATGAGCAGATCGCCAACCTGCTCGACGCCAAGGACCTGGAGGCGCAGGACCTCTATGTCGAGGAATACCGCTCCGACCCGCGCACCACCTCGCAGGACGATCTGGTCATCGACATCTGGGTGCCGCTGAAGTGACGCGGGCTAAAGGCCGAGCAGCCGTTTCTTTATAGTGTTTGGCAAATAACCTCCTAGATTTGCAGCGATACAGCAAGATCCGAGAGTAAGAACAGACAGAACTATAATCATAATGTATGAATAAATATTAATGTGAATCTCTTTAAATATACGTTCTAATAAAATTAATGGAATGAGATGAAAAAAGTAAACAAAAAATGATATGTTTCCTAAATACGAAACAAACTTAAATTTTATTTTAGGTTTATTTTGTTGATAAAAAGCAACAAAATATAAAAATAAAAATGTCGATGCAAGAAAAGAGCTAAATTTTACTTGTGAAAATGACATTGAAGAGATGCCGTATTTCATTAGAATTACGGCCTCAGTAATTGAAAGGCCAACTGCTGCGACCCATGAGATCAATAGCGCTTTCGGTTTCAGGTTTACGGTGCGATTTTCATCTTCGCAGGACTTTATGTAAACACCAAGGTGGTAAAATGGATACCATACGAAAAATGGTAGTCCGTTATATGGAAATCTTGATATCCAAGAGTTTTGCTGCTCAATATTAATGTAATAAGTGTAAAATAACCCAATAAAAGTGAAAATAATTAATGTAATTATATGTTTATTTCTTTTAAGTGAGTATATAATTGGAGTAATTAATATCATTTGCAAAAGAACTATTATAAAATATCCGATAAAAATACCACTCCCTGTTGCAATCATTAATATTATGAATTTGATATTATGTATTTTATCGAAGTGAAAAGTAAATATATACAAAATTGTCCAGAATATATAAGGATAAATTATGCGAGATGATCGGTCGAAGTAGTATTTTAATATTGATCTGTTTTTGTAGTTTGTTGCAAAATATCCCGAAATGCACAGAAAAAGTGGGACCGCAAAGTTTATAAACTGACGAAGTATGATGATTTCTAAGATGTTTTCACTTGATCCGGCGATATTTTGAGCGGCGCTCGTCGCGTGAATCATGACGACGGCAATGATCGCGACGCCGCGTACCTGCTGCCAATAATCATCTCTCATGAAGGCGCGTCCAAATGTTTCGTCGGAACGTTTGCGTAGCACAGAGGCCATCAGGCTTCTGATGGCCATGGCGGTCGGATCGCTTTTGGAGTGGATCCGTGTTATACGCGCAACAAACCTTCATTATCCGATAAAGTGATGAACCTGATCGATATCATAGCGGCGTCCGGCCTGGAGACACCCGTCTCCATCGATAGCGCTGCCCCCCTTGAGACGCGCGGCCCGGCTGTCCCAACAGTGCCGGCACGGCGTTCGCTCGCCGGGCTGGACCGCGCCGGCCTCGCGCAGGCGCTCGCCGAAATCGGCGTGAGCGAGCGCGAGCAGCGCATGCGCGTGGCCCAGCTCTGGCACTGGATCTATCTGCGCGGCGCTCTCTCGTTTGACGAGATGACCAATGTCGGCAAGGGGCTGCGCGAGAAGCTCAGTGCTGCCTTCACGCTGGCGCGGCCGGACGTGGTGGTCGAGCAGGTGTCGAATGACGGCACCCGCAAATGGCTGCTGCGCCTTCCGCCCGACATTGCCGGCGACAAGCCGCACGATGTCGAGATGGTCTACATCCCCGAGAGCGATCGCGGCACGCTGTGCGTCTCCTCTCAGGTCGGCTGCACGCTCAACTGCTCGTTCTGCCACACCGGCACGCAGCGCCTGGTGCGCAACCTGACCGCCGCCGAGATCGTGCTGCAGGTGATGGTGGCGCGCGACCGGCTCGGCGACTATCCCGGTCGCGAGCGGGCGGTGGGTCCGGGCCTGCCGACCGAGGGTGACCGGCTGGTGACCAATATCGTCTTCATGGGCATGGGCGAGCCGCTCTACGCCTATGATTCGGTGGCCCGGTCGATCGAGGTGCTGGCGGATGGCGAGGGGCTCGGCATCGGCAAGCGCCGCATCACCGTCTCGACATCCGGCGTGGTGCCGGAGATCGAGCGGCTCGGCCGCGAGGTCGGGCCGATGCTCGCCATCTCGCTGCACGCCGTGCGCGACGAACTGCGCGACGTGCTGGTGCCGATCAACAAGAAATACCCGCTGAAGGAACTGCTGGAGGCCTGCCGCACCTATCCGCCGGCCTCCAACGCCAAGCGCATCACCTTCGAATACGTCATGCTCAAGGGCATCAATGATTCTCCCGCCGACGCCAAGGCGCTGGTGAAGCTGCTGGCCGGCATTCCCGCCAAGATCAACCTCATCCCGTTCAATCCCTGGCCGGGCACCAAATATGAGTGCTCGGACTGGGAGACCATCGAGACCTTTTCCGACATCGTGTTCCGCGCCGGCTATTCCAGCCCGGTGCGCACGCCGCGCGGGCGCGACATTCTCGCCGCCTGCGGCCAGCTGAAGAGCGAGACCGAGAAGCTCACCGCCCGCGAGCGCCTCGCCCTGCGCGCCATGGCGGCGGCAGCGGAATAGTGCCGCGCGCGGGGGATCGGCCATGATCGATCACATCGGCTTCCCCGTGGCGGATTTCGCCCGCGCCCGGGCGTTCTATGCCCGCGCGCTGGCGCCGCTCGGCCTCGCCGTGGTGATGGAAGTGTCCGCCGCCGAGACCCGCGCCGAGACCCGCGCCGAGACCCGCGCCGGCGACCGTGCCGGCTTCGGCGCCACGGCCGGGCCGGGCGGCGGCAAGCCATTCTTCTGGATCGGCTCGGGTGGCGTGCTGGCCGCGCGCGGCGAGGGCCGGCTTCATGTGTGCTTCGCCGCGCCCGACCGGGCGGCGGTCGACGCTTTTTATGCGGCGGCGCTCGCGGCCGGCGGGCGGGATAACGGGCCTCCCGGCCTGCGCCCGCATTACCACCCGAATTATTACGGCGCCTTCGTGCTGGACCCGGACGGGCACAATATCGAGGCCGTCTGCCACATGCCCCCGCCCGTGCCGGTGTGACCGCCACCCCGCGTGAGCCGAACCGGATGGCAACCTCTTGATGGCAAGCTCTTGATGGACACTCTCCTGCGCCTGCTGCTGCGGTTTCTCGTGGTGCCGCTCGGCGTCATGGCCGGCATGATCACCACCATGCTGGTGGTGATTGTCGGCTATTGGGACATTGGCGGGCTCATCTCCGGCACGAATATCAACCATGCCGTGCTGCTGCTCGACGCGCTGTCGGCGGCGGTGTTCGTGCTCACCGCGCTTATCCTGATGATGTGGGCGATCGCCGCCATCGGCATCCTGTTCGCCGAGACCTTCGCGGTGCGCTCGTGGATCTTTCACGTTGCCAATGGCGCGGTATCGGCCTGGCTCGCCGCCTGGCTGTTCCCGACCTATGCCGACCAGTCGGCGCCGCCGGTGGACGAGGCCACTTTCTACGTGGTGGCTGCCGGCCTTGCCGGAGGGCTGGCCTACTGGCTGGTGGCTGGCTGGAGCGCCGGCTTCTGGAAGCCGCTTGGCGGGGCGCGCGTGGCCCCGTTGCCGTCTCCATCGCCGACCTCCGCGCCCGTTTCGGCCGCCGGACCGATGGCGGCGCCTCCCGCCGCTCCCCCGCCGGATCCCGTGCCCCCGCCTGCGGCTTCCGGGCCACGGCCGCCGGCCCGCATGCCCTGAGGGCGCGGGTCCCGCCGATCGGACCGCGCGCCGCAATCCGCACGCCGAGGGTTGCGCGCGCGCGTGCCATGCCTATAGTCCGCGCCGTTTTCCGGCTCCGGTTGGCCGGGGTCCCTTTGGTCTTCCTCGTGCGGAACTCTTCGACATGGCTGACGTCAAGCGCGTGGTACTCGCCTATTCCGGCGGTCTCGACACTTCGGTGATCCTGAAATGGCTGCAGACCACCTATGGCTGCGAGGTGGTGACCTTCACCGCCGATCTCGGCCAGGGCGAGGAACTGGAGCCGGCGCGCAAGAAGGCGGAGATGCTCGGCATCAAGCCCGAGCACATCTTCATCGAGGACGTGCGCGAGGAATTCGTGCGCGACTACGTGTTCCCGATGTTCCGCGCCAACGCGCTCTATGAGGGCCAGTACCTGCTCGGCACCTCGATCGCGCGGCCCTTGATCGCCAAGAAGCAGATCGAGATTGCTAGGCTGGTCGGCGGCGATGCCGTCTCGCATGGCGCCACCGGCAAGGGCAACGACCAGGTGCGCTTCGAATTGAGCTATTACGCGCTGGAGCCGGAGATCAAGATCATCGCGCCGTGGCGCGAATGGGACCTGCGCTCGCGCGAGCAGCTGATTGCCTTCGCCGAAAGCCACCAGATCCCGATCGCCAAGGATAAGCGCGGCGAGGCGCCGTTCTCGGTCGACGCGAACCTGCTGCACTCCTCCTCCGAGGGCAAGGTGCTGGAAGATCCGGCCCATGAGGCGCCCGAGATGGTCTATATGCGCACCATCGCGCCGGAGGACGCGCCGGACAAGGCGACCTACATCACCATCGACTTCGAGCAGGGCGATGCGGTCGCCGTGGACGGCGAGGCGCTCTCCCCCGCCAGCCTGCTGACCCGCCTCAACGCGCTCGGCAAGGAGAACGGCATCGGCCGGCTCGACCTCGTGGAGAACCGCTTCGTCGGCATGAAGTCGCGCGGCGTCTACGAGACCCCCGGCGGCACCATCCTGATCGCGGCGCATCGCGGCATCGAGAGCATCACGCTCGACCGCGGCGCGGCGCATCTCAAGGACGAGCTGATGCCGCGCTATTCCGAGCTGATCTATAACGGCTTCTGGTTCTCGCCCGAGCGCGAAATGCTGCAGGTGCTGATCGACAAGAGCCAGGAACTGGTCACCGGCCGCGTGCGGCTGAAGCTCTACAAGGGCAATGTCACCGTCGTCGGTCGCGAGAGCCCCTATTCGCTCTACAATCAGGACCTCGTCACGTTCGAGGAAGGCGCGGTCGCCTATGACCATCGCGACGCGGCGGGCTTCATCAAGCTCAACGCGCTGCGCCTGCGCACGCTGGCCAATCGCGACCGCAAGGTCGGGCGCTAAGGCAGGACGACGAAGCCGGGCGGAAGGGTTCCGCCCGGGCAAGCGACAGGGGCTGAGCCCGCACTCGCAACCTCCCTCATCCCCCGGGCTTGGCCGGGGGGCCCAGAGCTTTGCCGCGCGCCCGACCACTGGGTGCCCGGGTCACGCCCGGGTATGAGGTCGGAAGGCTCCGCCCCGGCCACGGCCGGGATAACGGTCCCTCAAGCGGGCAAACCGATTACCGAATCGACGCTCTCAGATCGCCTGGCCGCCCGACACCTCGATGCGCTGAGCTGTGACCCAGCGATTGTCCGGCGAGAGCAGGCTGGCGACCATCGGGCCGATATCGTCGGGCACGCCGACGCGCCCCAGCGCCGTGATGCCGGCGAGGTGCCTGTTGATCTCGGGATTGTCGCGCACCGCGCCGCCACCGAAATCGGTCTCGATCGCCCCCGGCGCCACCGTGTTGACCGCAATGCCGCGCGCGCCGAGCTCCTTCGCCATGTAGCGGGTGAGAACCTCCACCGCGCCCTTCATCGCGGAATAGGCGGCGTAGCCGGGATAGGCGAAGCGGGTCAGGCCCGAGGAGAAATTGACGATGCGCCCGCCATCGGCGATCACCGGCAGCAGCGTCTGGGTGAGGAAGAACACACCTTTGAAGTGCACGTCGACCAGCCGGTCGAACTGATCCTCGGGGGTTTCAGCGATCGGCGCGTGGTAGCCATGGCCGGCATTGTTGACGAGGTGGTCGAAGCTGTCGCGGCCGAAGGTCTCGCCGAGCGCGGTGCGCAGCCGGGCGGCGAAATCGGCAAAGCCCGCGACCTTGCCGGTGTCGAGCTGAAGGGCCACGGCCTTGCGGCCCAGCGCCTCGATCTCGGCGATGACGGCCTGCGCGTCCTCGCTGCGGCTGTGATAGGTGATGACGACATCGCCGCCACGACGGGCAACGCTGAGCGCGGTGTTGCGGCCGAGCCCGCGGCTGCCGCCGGTGATGAGGGTAATCGTGGTCATGGTCCGTCTCCTGTCATTGGGGCGAGCCAGATATGATGCGCGGCGCCGGCCTGCGGTTGCCGGATAGCGGCTAGTTCTTGCCTGATCCTCCGAAGGTGCTTTTCCTTCCGCCCCATCGGGTTAAGATGCCGGCATGACAACGCTGCTCGACATCATGGACCGGCACGGCCGGCTGCACGCGGATGCGAACGGCATCGCCGCGACCCCCATCCCCGGGCTCATGTTCTTTCGCGTCGCCGCGCCGTCGGGCGTCGCCCATGCCATTGCCCGACCGCTGGTCTGCCTGGTGGTGCAGGGGGCCAAGCAGGTGACGATGGGCACGCGCGAGTACGGCCTGCGCGCGGGCGACTCGCTGCTCATCACCGCCGATGTGCCGATCGTCAGCCAGATCATGCGGGCGAGCCACGCCGCGCCCTATGTCTCGCTGGTGCTTGAGCTTGACCTTGCGGTTGTCGCCGAACTCGTGCGGGAAATGGGGCCAGCGCTGGCGGGCGATGCCGATCCGGTGCGGGTCGACCCGACCGACGGAGAAGTCGCGGCAGCGGCGCTGCGGCTGCTCCAGTTGCTCGATCGTCCGGCGGCGCTGCCGGTACTGCAGGCGCCGCTCCTGCGCGAAATGCATTACTGGCTGCTCGCCGGCCGCCATGGGGCCGCGATTCGCCGCCTCGGCTGGCCGGATGGCCACGCCCAGCGCATCGGCCGCGCCGTGGCGCTGCTGCGCGCCGAGTTCGCCAGGCCGCTGCCCGTTCGCCGGTTGGCGGAGGCGGCCGGGATGAGCTCCTCCACCTTCCATCAGCATTTTCGCAGCGTCACGTCGCTATCCCCGCTCCAGTTCCAGAAGCAGTTGCGGCTGATCGAGGCGCGGCGGCTGATGGCGGCGCAGGGCGCTTCCGCCAGCGCCGCCGCCTTTGCCGTAGGCTATGAGAGCGTGCCACAATTCACCCGCGAGTATGGCCGCCTGTTCGGCGTCCCGCCGGTGCGTGACGCCAAGGCCGCGCGCGAGAGGGCGCGCGCGGCCTGATCGTCGCGACTGGGCTCAGTCCAGCGACACTTTCCGGTTTTCGCCGAGGTCGGTGGGGGAGCCGGTCAGTCGCGCGGCCATCATCTTGAGCGCGACGCCGATCGCGCCGGACGGGCCATCCCAGTATTCCGCCCGCTCCGGCAGGAACCGCACCACGCAGATATTGGGATCGGTCTTGCCGTTCGGCCAGAACGCCTTGTTCATGTCGGTCCACAGCTCGTCGATCTTGGCGCGGTCATCAGTGACTTCCGCCTGCCCGGAAACGGAGAGGTAATCGTTGCGGCCGGGATGGGCGAAGGTCAGCGCGGCCTGCGGGTCGTGCCGCATCTCCTCGTCCTTGTGACCGCGCCGGTCAGATAGGAACCAGATGCACCCCTCTTCCCGCGAAGGATGGGCATCCATCGGCCGCGCGCGCAGCGTCTCGCCCTCGCGCGTGACCAGCATGCAGATGCGGATGTCGTCCATCATCGCCCACGCCTTGTCGACGGCTTCGGTCGTCGTCCTGTCGCCGCTCATTCTGTCGTGGCTCATTCTGTCGTGGCTCATGGCAATCTCCTCTGTCGGGGAGGCAACCCGCCGGTCCCGCGCCGGGTTCCGTCGCATGACGCAAGGCATGATGGCTGGAGGGCGCATTGGCGGCGTTTACGGCGTGCGCCCGACGCCGGCGCGGGTCTATGCTGTCGCGCTGCGTGAAGGAGAAGCCCATGCCCTGGTCGCTCACCATCGGCACCGTCTACGGCACGGCGGTGCGCATCCATGTCACCTTCCTGCTGTTCTTGGTCTGGATCTGGGCCGCCTATTACCGGCAGGGCGGAAGCGGCGCCGCGTGGGAGGGCGTCACCTTCGTGGTGCTGCTGTTCCTGTGCGTGCTGCTGCACGAATTCGGCCACATCTTCGCGGCGCGCCGCTACGGGGTGAAGACGCCGGAAGTCACGCTTTGGCCGTTCGGCGGCATCGCGCGGCTGGAGCGCATCCCGGAGAAACCGTCGGAGGAACTGGTCGTCGCCATTGCCGGGCCGCTGGTGAACGTGGCGATCGCCGCCGTGCTGTTCCTCGTCCTCGGCGGCCATGTCGGGGTCGAGCACATCGAGAATATCGAAAACCCGCAGGTCAGCCTGCTGGCGAAGCTCGCCGCCGCCAATGTCTTCCTTGTGGTGTTCAACCTCATTCCCGCCTTTCCCATGGATGGCGGGCGGGTGCTGCGGGCGCTGCTCGCCATGCGGATGAGCCATGCGCAGGCCACGCAGACGGCGGCCTCGATCGGCCAGGCGCTGGCCATCGGGTTCGGGCTGCTCGGCATTTTCGGCAACCCGATGCTGATCATCATCGCCGTGTTCGTCTTCCTCGCGGCTTCCGGCGAGGCTGGCCAGGCGCAGATGAAGCAGGCGGCGCAGGGCCTGCTGGTTCAGGATGCGATGATCACGAAATTCGAGGCGCTGGGCCCGCAGGCGAGCGTGGGTGACGCCGCCGACGCGCTGATCCGCACCACGCAGAAGGAATTCCCCATTGTCGACGGCGCCGGCCACCTGCGCGGCGTGCTCACGCGCGACGCGATGATCCACGCGCTGCAGGCCAGGGGCCCGGCCTCCTCGGTGCTGGAGGCGATGCAGGGCGACATTCCCACCGTCGACACCCGCGCCCCGCTGGACCGTGCGCTCCGGCTCATCACCGAAAAAGGCGCGCCGGTGGTGGGCGTGGTGGATTCCACCGGCCTTCTGGTCGGCCTGCTGTCGCCGGAAAATGTCGGCGAGATGATGCTGCTGCGCGCGGCACAGCCGGATGGCCGCTTCGGGCCCTGGGCGAAGCGGCCGGTGTAAGCGGCGGGCCGGTTCGCGCCCTCCCGCCGGCAACGCCCGGCCTGCCGGCGGGAGGACGGGGCCGCGGGCGGAAGGACAGGGGCTGCCGGCGGAAGGACAGGGGCTGCGGGCTCAGTCGCCCTCCTTCACCCCGGTCATCGGCGTGAAGGAGGGCGGGTCGCTGGCCGGGAAACTGTCCTCCAGCATCTCGTCAATATCCGCCTCGCTGCGCTCGATCTTCTCGTCCGGCGGCGGCTCGTTGCCGGTCACGCCGCTGAAGGCGGGTGGGTCGCTGGCGGGAAAGCTCTCCTTGCCGGCCTCATCCACATCCCCGTCGACATAGGGAGCCGGGTCGGCCGGCGTGCCGCACGTGGATTTGCCGTTCTCCGGGCTGTCGCTCATCTGCGTCATCGGTTCCATCCCTTCTCGCTGTCCCTTCAGAACTGGTGAAACCGTGCCACCGCTTCAAGGGAGACCCTTGCGGCAAGGCATGGCCTTGTCCACGCGCGGAACCACCGCGCGGCCGGAGGCGTTGATCCCGGCAGGCGCGCCGCGGGTGGCTTCGCACGGGCGCGCCCCGCGAACCGGGGTCATGGCTTCGGCTACCGCCCCGTCGCTCGACAGGCGCGAAGCCTGAACCGAGGAGGAAGATGCATGACCCCCGATCATCCGCCGGTACGGCTGCAATACTGGCCGGCGTCCCATGCCGTCGACGCTCCCGATGCCTGGCCGGACAGCTATGAATTCGAGACCGTGGACGACGCGGTCGCCTTCGCCATGACCCAGTCGCCGGCGAACCGCGAACTTGCCTGGCTGCGCACGCCGGATGGCGCCATCCTCAAGCAGGCGCAGATTCGCCGGCTCTGGGAACTGCGCGAGACCCACTGAAGGGCGGCGATTTGCGCCGACCCTGCGGTAGATGCGCCCGATGAGCGATCAAATCGAGCGCCCTCATTGCCTTGGCGGGCATTCTCAGTATAGTGCGCCGCAAAATTCAGCGCGGGTCCGGAAGCCTTCGGGCCCGCTTTTTGGTGTTTTCATATGAAGCTGCGCAACATCGCCATCATCGCCCACGTCGACCACGGCAAGACCACGCTGGTGGACGAACTGCTCAAGCAGTCCGGATCCTACCGCGAGAACCAGCGCGTCGCCGAGCGTGTGATGGATTCGAACGATCTCGAAAAGGAGCGCGGCATCACCATCCTCGCCAAGGCCACCTCGGTGGTCTGGAAGGATACCCGCATCAACATCGTCGACACGCCCGGCCATGCCGATTTTGGCGGCGAGGTGGAGCGCATCCTCAACATGGTGGACGGCGCCATCGTGCTGGTCGACGCCGCCGAGGGCCCGATGCCGCAGACCAAGTTCGTGGTCGGCAAGGCGCTCAAGGTTGGCCTGCGTCCGATTGTCGCGATCAACAAGGTCGATCGCTCCGACGCCCGCTCGCAGGAAGTCATCAACGAGGTGTTCGACCTGTTCGCCGCGCTCGACGCGACCGACGAGCAGCTGGACTTCCCGATTCTTTACGGCTCGGGCCGCAATGGCTGGATGAACACCACCGCCGAGGGCTCGCAGGACGAGGGCATGGCCCCGCTGTTCGACCTCGTGCTGAAGCATGTGCCCGAGCCCACCGTCGATGACGGCCCGTTCCGCATGATCGGCACGCTGCTGGAAGCCAACCCCTTCCTCGGCCGCATGATCACCGGGCGCATCACCTCCGGCTCGATCAAGCCGAACCAGTCGATCAAGGTTCTGGCGCAGGACGGCTCGCTGGTCGAGCAGGGCCGCGTCTCCAAGATCCTCGCCTTCCGCGGCATCGAGCGCCAGCCGATCGAGGAAGGCGTGCAGGGCGACATCATCGCCATTGCCGGCCTTTCCAAGGGCACGGTGGCCGACACGTTCTGCGACCTCAGCGTCGACGCGCCGCTCAAGGCGCAGCCGATCGACCCGCCGACCGTCACCATGTCCTTCATCGTCAACGATTCGCCGCTCGCCGGCACCGAGGGCGACAAGGTGACGAGCCGCGTCATCCGCGACCGCCTGCTGCGCGAGGCCGAGGGCAACGTGGCGCTGAAGATCGAGGAATCCAGCGACAAGGATTCGTTCTTCGTGTCCGGCCGCGGCGAACTCCAACTCGCCGTGCTGATCGAGACCATGCGCCGCGAAGGCTTCGAGATCGCCGTCTCGCGTCCGCGCGTGGTGTTCACCAAGGATGAGAGCGGCGAGATCCTCGAGCCGATCGAGGAAGTGCTGATCGACGTCGACGAGGAATATTCCGGCGTGGTCGTGCAGAAAATGTCCGAGCGCCGCGCCGAGATGGTGGAGATGAAGCCCTCCGGCGGCACCCGCCAGCGCCTGGTGTTCTACGCGCCCACCCGTGGCCTCATCGGCTACCAGGGCGAACTGATGACCGACACGCGCGGCACCGCCATCATGAACCGGCTGTTCCACGCCTATCAGCCGCACCGGGGCGAAATTCCCGGCCGCCGCAACGGCGTGCTGATCTCGAATGAGGCCGGCGAGGCCGTGGCCTATGCGCTGTGGAACCTCGAGGATCGCGGCCCGATGATGATCGAGCCCGGCTGGAAGGTCTATCAGGGCATGATCATCGGCGAGCACAACCGCGAGAACGACCTTGAGGTCAATGTTCTCAAGGGCAAGAAGCTCACCAATATCCGCACCACCTCGAAGGACGAGGCGGTGCGCCTGACCCCGCCGATCCGCATGACGCTGGAGCGTTCGCTGGCCTGGATCCAGGACGACGAACTGGTCGAGGTCACGCCGAAGTCCATCCGCATCCGCAAGCGCTTCCTCGACCCGAACGAGCGCAAGCGCGAGGAGCGCCGCAAGGAATCCGAGGGCGTCTGACGCCCTCGGCCAAATGCCGGCCAAATACCGGCCAAGTGGCTTTCACGTGCCGTCCACGCACCGGCTATTTGCCGGCGGCGTGGCGGGGCGTGTCGTCTTGGCCACGCCGCGTTCAATCGAACGTGCATTTTGCAGAGAGGCTCTTGATCCGGGAGAGCGCATTTGCTCCCATCGGGATCATGAGCACGCTTCTCGTCGAGACGCGCCGGGCTCGCCCGGCTGACGCTGCCGACATAACCGACATCCATGATGCGGCATGGCGGGTGGCCTATCGCGGCCTCATTCCCGGTGCCGAGCTTGAGAAGATGATCCAGCGGCGTGGCCCGGTCTGGTGGGAAACCGCCTTGAAGCGGGGCTCGCGCGTCGTGGTGCTCACGCTCGGCGACACGGTCGCCGGCTATGCCAATCTCGGCCGCAACCGCGCGCGCGGCCTGCCCTATGAGGGCGAGATCTACGAACTCTATCTCCGGCCGGAATATCAGGGGCTGGGCTTTGGCCGCCGCCTGTTCGGCGACGCCCGCAAGGAACTGGCCGCCAGCGGCTTCGAAGGCCTCGCCGTCTGGGCGCTGGCCGGCAATGAACCGGCGCTCGGCTTCTACCGGGCGATGGGCGGCACGGGCGTTGCGCGCTCCTCCGAGACCTTTGGCGGGCGCATGCTGGAAAAGCTGGCCTTCGGCTGGAACGGCTGAGCCCGCTCCACGGGCCCTCGGGCGCGCCCCGGAGCGCCGCTCTAGCCGACCAGCGCCCCGAGCCGCGCGGCCACCTCGGCCGCATCACCCGTCAGCTTGAAGCTCTTGGTGCGCGAGGTCGCTCCCGACAGCAATTCGACGCGCGAGGGGGCGATGCCGCCGGCCTTGGCGAGCAGCCGGGCCAGCGCGGCATTCGCCTTGCCGTCCTCCGCCGCCACCGAGACGCGCGCCTTCACCGCCCGCCGCCCGTCGCCGAGTTCCACCAGCCCGTCAATCGCGTCCCGCCCGCCGCGCGGCGTGGCCCGCACGGTGACGACCAGCCCGTCCGCGACCGCCACCCAGGCGGGGGCAGGGGGCGGGTGCTGGCTCACCAGCCGGTCACGAGCTCGAAGACGAGATTGCGCACGAAGTAGAGGACGATGATGAGCACCACCGGCGAGATATCGATGCCGCCGAGATTGGGAAGGATGCGGCGAAGCGGCGCCAGCACCGGCTCTGTCACCCGCCAGAGAAATTCGCCAAGCGAGCGCACGACCTGATTGTGCGCGTTGACGACATTGAACGCCACCAGCCAGGACAGGATGGCCGAAGCAATCAGAATCCAGACATAAAGCGTGATGAGCGTGTCGAAAAGCCAGAGAAGCGAATACATCGCGAGCCTCGGAACGGGGGAGCCCGGCGGGGGCGCCCTTGCGTGCAACACCATGATGCTTAAAGGCGCCGCTGCATTGCGGCAACCCCGATTCACAGAACCGGTGGGGAGCGCGCGCAACGCGCCTTGACAGCGCCCATTGCGCGAACGTACAAGGCGCGGCCTGACGCGTGGGGCCGTAGCTCAGTTGGGAGAGCGCTGCAATCGCACTGCAGAGGTCAGGGGTTCAAATCCCCTCGGCTCCACCATTCAGGCATCCCAATCCGCTGAAAAGACGTTGCAAGTTCGGGCACCTCGCCCGGCGCGCGTTCGTGCCGTCTGGCCGCGCCATCGGATGGCGAGGGCGGGAGCGACCTGGATCATTCCGCGCGCGCGATCAGGCCGGTTGAACCGCCTACCCGTTTTGCGGCACGGCCGGCGCCTGCCGAATCCGTCCCGGCGGTCGCGCCGGAGGGGCGAATCATCGGCGGCAGGCGTGTCTCCGGCCGGCCTTTCGCGCGAACGGCCGGCGCGGCGCCGGTTCCCCGAATCGACCCTGCGCGCGGACCGTTCCCATGCCTCCGCCTCGCGCCTGGCGCCGTCCATCGGGACGCGGGGCGTCCTCCGTAGACATGTAGCCGGTGTGTCGGCGGGCGCCAAAGGCCGGGGGACGCAGCCTGGCGTGCGCCCGCAACCCGGCCGGTCCGTCAGGGCCGCGTGATCAGCGGTGGCCCGTTGCACGGCTCCTTGAGGCAGCTGGGCCACGGGATGCTCTGGCGGATGGCGGGCGGCAGCGGCGGGGCCGGGCTCCAGCCCGGCGGCGGCGGGGGCGCCTGCCGGGGTATGGGGGTCGTCACCGAGGGACGTTGCAGGATCGGGTTCTCGCGATACTGCGCGAGGGCGTCGCCCGCGCCCATGCTGACCAGCAGCGTGCCGGCGATCAGCGCGGCGATGACGTTGACGGTGTAGCGCATCGGCGATCCTCCGCATGTCCCATCCATGAACAAGGATGTCCGGGCGTCGCCTGTCAAGCGCCGTGCGCAGGCGTGCGGCCTCGCCCGCTACTCCGCCGAACTCCTGTGCTCGCCGCGCTCGTGAATGGAATTGGCCCGGCCCACCAGAAGCGTGTCCACCGGCCCGATGCGCGTGGCGTCCTTGTTGGTATAGGGCAGGGAATGCAGCACGTAGCGCATCGCATTGAGACGCGCGCGCTTCTTGTCGTCCGACTTGATGACCGTCCATGGCGAATCGGCCGTGTCGGTGTGGAAGAACATGGCCTCCTTGGCGCGGGTGTAGTCATCCCATTTGTCGAGCGAGGCGAGGTCCACCGGGGAGAGCTTCCAGTGCTTCAGCGGGTGCACCTCGCGCTCCTTGAACCGGCGCCGCTGCTCGTCGCGGCTGACCGAGAACCAGAACTTGAAGAGGTGGATGCCGCTGCGGGTGATATTGCGCTCGAATTCGGGAGCCTGCCGCAGGAACTCGCGATATTCGTCGTCGGTGCAGAAGCCCATCACCTTCTCCACCCCGGCGCGGTTGTACCAGCTGCGGTCGAACAGCACGATCTCGCCCGTGGTGGGCAGGTGCTGGACATAGCGCTGGAAATACCACTGGCCGCGCTCCACCTCGCTCGGCTTCTCCAGCGCGACGACGCGCGCGCCGCGCGGGTTGAGATGCTCCATGAAGCGCTTGATGGCGCCGCCCTTGCCGGCGGCGTCGCGGCCCTCGAACAGGATGATCACCCGCTGGCGCGCTTCCTTCACCCAGGATTGCAGCTTGAGAAGCTCGCTCTGCAGCACGAATTTCTCGCGCTCATAGTCCCGGCGCAGCATCTTGTACTTGAAGGGATAGCCGCCGAGCCGCCAGTCATCGGCCAGTTCGTCGCTGGTCGTGCTGGGACTGCCGGACTTCCGGGGCATGCCGAGCGACTTGCGCAGCCGCGCCGCGTCGTCGGGCGCGGCGCCGGCGATCAGCGCCTCCAGCCCCTCGCCGGATGAGCGGGAGCCGGCAAGCTCGGCGGCCACCGAGAGTTCCGCCTGCTGCGCCGCCTCCATCCTCTCATCGGCCAGCCCGCTCTCGACGGAAGGCTCGCGCGCGGAGAGAGCGGAGAGAACGGAGGGAGCGGATGCGGAAGCGGGAGCCGCTTCGGCGGTGGCGGGCTTGCCCGCGCGCTTGCCCGCCGGGCGGCGCCTGGGTCCGGTGTCGTCCGACATGGCTCGTCTCCTTCTCCGCCGCCGCGTTCGTCTCAGCCGTCGCGCCCGACCGGTGCCGCCACGGGATCTGGCAGGCTGAACACCCAGCTTGAAGGCGCGCCATGGGGTGAGTCAAATGCCTCCGGAGCGCCGATCGGGGCGGCAACTCGGCCGGCTGCGGCTTTCTGTTTCCCGCCCAAACGATGATATGTAGGCCGCGATCGAACGGGCGTCCCAGTCGCGGCGGATGGTATCTGCGATGCCCGCCAGATGAGGGAGATAGTCCAAAGTTACGGATAATATTGGAGAGAAGTCTCCGTGTTAAACGGTAGTTATATCAATATCGCTGCGGCGGGACGAGGCTCGCGAGCAAGAAACACCCCGTAATTTCAGTTGAGGATTGCCAAATGAAGGGTATTGTTCTGGCCGGTGGCGCGGGCACGCGCCTGCATCCGATGACGCTCGTGACCTCAAAGCAGCTGATGCCGGTATATGACAAGCCGATGATCTATTACCCGCTGTCAACGCTGATGCTGGCCGGAATTCGCGAGATCCTGCTGATCTCGACGCCGCATGACCTGCCGCACTTCCAGCGCCTGCTGGGGGATGGCGAGCAATGGGGCCTGTCGATCCGCTATGCCGAGCAGCCCCATCCCGGCGGACTGGCGCAGGCCTATACGATCGGCGCCGATTTCGTGGCCGGCGGCCCGTCGGCGCTGGTGCTGGGCGACAACATCTTCTACGGCGCGGGCCTCGGCACGCTGCTGGCGCGCGCATCCGACCGCACCTCCGGCGCCACGGTCTTCGCCTATCACGTGGTCGATCCCGAGCGTTACGGCGTGGTCGCGTTCAACGATGCGATGCAGGCGCTGTCGATTGAGGAAAAGCCCGCCGTGCCGAAGTCCAACTGGGCGGTGACGGGGCTTTATTTCTATGATTCCCGGGTCGTGGATATCGCGGCGAACCTCACGCCCTCCGCGCGTGGCGAACTGGAGATCACCGATGTCAACCGCGCCTATCTCGAGAGTGGCGACCTGAATGTCGAGCAGATGGGCCGTGGTTTTGCCTGGCTCGACACCGGCACGCCCGACAGCCTGCTGGAAGCCGCCGAATTCGTGCGCACGCTCGAAAAGCGCCAGGGCTTCAAGATCGCCTGCCCCGAGGAGATCGCCTACAAGCTCGGCTTCATCGACGCCGACCAGCTCGCGCGCCTCGCCTCCCAGCTGGGGAAGAGCAGCTATGGCGGCTATCTCAAGCAGCTTCTGGCCAGCGGCGCATGAGGTGCGGGCCAGCCGTGCGGTGCCCGGACCGGCAGGTCCATCCGGCTCTTGCCAGCCCGTTTTTCCCGGTCCGTTCGGTCCCGGTGCAATTCGCCGACGCCTGCGCGTCCATCGTCTGAAGAAGGGATGAGGTATTCGATGTTCCCCTTGCCTGAAGCCTCGCTGAAGCCGAACACCTACGCCTATGAGACCGTGCCGCTGGTGAAGCCGACCGGCTTTCGCGAATATGACGCGCGCTGGCTGTTCGGCAGCGAGCTGAACCTCATGGGTGTTCAGGCGCTCGGCCTCGGCCTCGGCACGCTGATCCATGAACTGGGCATCCGCCCCGAACTGGTGACGGGCCACGATTTCCGTGGCTATTCGTCGTCGATCAAGCAGGGACTGGTGCTCGGGCTCATGGCCGCCGGCATCAAGGTGCACGATATCGGCCTCGCCCTCTCGCCCATGGCCTATTTCGCGCAGTTCGCGCTGGATATTCCCTGCGTCGCCATGGTCACGGCCTCGCATAACGACAATGGCTGGACCGGCGTGAAGATGGGCGTGAACCGCCCGATGACCTTCGGCCCGGACGAGATGAGCCGCCTCAAGGAAATCGTGCTCTCGGGCGCCGGCATTCAGCGCGCGGGCGGCAGCTACACCTATGTCGAGAACTTCCCCGAGGTCTACATCAAGGACCTGACCGACCGGCCGAAGCTGAAGAATCCCATCAAGGCCGTGGTCGCCTGCGGCAATGGCACGGCGGGCGCCTTTGCCCCGCGTATCCTGGAGGCGCTCGGCGTCGAGGTGGTGCCGCTCGACACGGAGCTCGATCACAGCTTCCCCAAATACAACCCCAACCCGGAAGACATGGAAATGCTGCACGCCATGCGCGATGCGGTATTGGCCTCGGGGGCCGATGTCGGGCTCGGCTTCGACGGCGACGGCGATCGCTGCGGCGTGGTGGACGATCTGGGCGAGGAAATCTTCGCCGACAAGGTCGGCGTCATGCTGGCGCGCGATCTCTCCGCGCTCTATCCCGGCGCCACGTTCGTGGTCGACGTGAAGTCGACCGGCCTGTTCGTCACTGATCCAGTGCTGATCGCCAACGGCGTCAAGGCCGATTACTGGAAGACCGGCCATTCCTACATGAAGCGCCGCGTCAACGAGACCGGCGCGCTGGTCGGCTTCGAGAAGTCGGGGCACTATTTCTTCAACAAGCCGATCGGGCGCGGCTATGATGACGGCCTCGTCTCGGCCATCGCCATTCTCGACATGCTCGACCGCAATCCGGGCAGGAAGCTGTCCGAATTGAAGGACGCGCTGCCCAAGACCTGGTCCTCGCCGACCATGTCGCCGCACTGCGCCGATGAAACCAAATATGGCGTGGTCGACGCGGTCGTGAAGCATTTCGAGGCGATGGCGGCGCGCGGCGACACCATTGACGGCCAGAAGATCCGCGACCTCGTGACGGTGAACGGCGTGCGCGTCACCGTGGAAGACGGCTCCTGGGGGCTGGTTCGCGCCTCCTCCAACAAGCCGGAACTGGTGGTGGTGGTGGAAAGCCCGGTATCGGAAGGTCGCATGCGCGACATGTTCGCGCTGGTGGACGGCGTGCTGCGCACCCACCCCGAAGTCGGCGCCTATAATCAGAGCCTGTGAGGGCGACCCGCGCCGCGGCACCGGCTGCGGCGCGGGATCACTGGCGGGACATGCGGCGGGCGGCTCCGGCTCAGGAGAGGATGCCGTCCCGCTTCAGCATCTCGTAGGCGGTGAGGCCCTGTGCCTGCGCCCGGCGTTCCAGCTCCAGAAGCGAGGCGTCGACATAGGTGCGGTACCAGTAGGCTTGGAAGAAGTGGAAGAAGAAGCCCTCCTTCCCGTCCAGGAAGCCGCGGCCGATCACGTAGCGATAGACGAAATACAGCGAGGAGCGCAGCGCGGTGGGCAGCCGGTTGTAGATGCGCTCCTTGAGGAAGCGCTTGCGCCGGGCCGATCCGCTGAGATCGGCGGCCTTCTCCCGGCTCTCCCCGGCCGCGCGCGAGGCGATGATGTCGTAGGCCTCGCGCCGCGCATAGCCGATATGCTTGCCGGTCCACCAGGCGATGTCGTTCAGGTTGTGGTCGACGAGGTCGCCCGGCAGCGTCGCCGTGACGGGGGCCTCGACCAGGATGTGCTCGTCCATCCAGCGCTGCTCGATGCGCCCCGCGCCGCTGCGCCAGAGCCGCAGCATGAGCGCGGGGTAGAAGAAGCCATGGGTGATCGGCCGGTCGAGAAACACCACCTTGCGGCGAAAATAGACCGCGTTCACCGTGCCGGGGCGGGCGAGAAAGTCGCCGATCGCCTGCTGCAGCGCGGGCTCCAGATATTCGTCGGCATCGATGCGCATGGTCCAGCCGGTGGTGATGCCGGCATTGTCGAGGCCCCACTGGAACTGGGTGGCGTAGTTGCGCCACGGGTTGAGGAACACCTCGGCGCCGTGCGCGCGGGCGATCTCCGCCGTGTCGTCGGTGGAATGGCTGTCGATCACGCAGATGCGCGCGGCCACCGGGCGCAGGCTGTCGATGCAGCGGGCAATATGCTTCGCCTCGTTGAAGGTGAGGACGATGGCGGTGATCCCGCCGGGGCTGTCGTTCCGCGCCATGCTCAGCGCCTCCGGAAGGGTGTGCGGGGCTTCAGCGCCACGGCGGGGTTACCCGAATAGATGGTCCAGTCCTTGAGGTCGCGCAGGGCGACCCCGCGCGCGCCGAGCACCGCGCCTTCGCCCACGGTGACGCCGGGCCCCACGAAGGCCTCGGCGCAGATCCACGCGTCGTCATGGATGGTGATCGGCCGCACGCGCAGCTGGAAGTCGGAGCTCTGCACGTCATGGGTACCGCTGCACAGATGCGCGCGCTGCGAGACGACGACATGGTGGCCGATCCGCGTCGGCGCCATGCAATAGCAGATGACGCCCGGCCCCAGCGCCGAATAGGGCGCCATGTCGAGATTGGGCGGATACCAGATCCGCGCGCTGCCATAGACCTGCACGCCCTTGCCGATCCGCGCGCCGAACAGGCGCAGCAGCATGGCGCGCCAGCGCCGCAGCGGCGGCGGCGTCCAGGAGGCGAGCAGTGCCCAGGTGATCTGCCACACCGCCCGCAGCAGCCGGTGCTTCAGCGGGAAGCTCGGGGCGCCCTCGAACGTGGCGGTGCTGTTCGCCGCCAGCGGGCCGTCGGCGGAGGGCGCGGCGGAGGACGCGGGAGAGAGCGAGGGCGTCGCCATGGCATCCATCGGCGCCGGCATGGCGGGCACGTCCTCGTGCAGTCCCGCCTCGTGCAGTCCCGCCTCGGGCAATCCCACCTCGGTGAATCTCTCTTGGGTCGGGCGCGCGTCGCCGCGATAGGTGGCGACCAGCGCGCTCACCACGGCGTCCTGCGAGAACACTTCGCGGTGCAGTTGCCGGGCGTTTTCCACCATGGCTTCCACCCGCGCCTGCGGCCAGGCGCCGAAATCGGCGATCTCCCGTTCCAGCGCGGCGGCGTCGGGGCTGATGGCCAGCGCGGCGCCGCGCTCGAAGCCGATGCCGAGATTGCAGGCCGGTGTCATCAGCACCGGCAGCCCGGCGGCCCAGGCCTCCAGCACGGTCATCGGCAGGCCCTCGCTCTTGGAGGGCAGCAGCAGCGCGTGCGCGCCGGCCAGCGAGCGGGCCTTGCCGTCGCCATATTGCGGGCCGGCATAGGTGACGTTGCCGAAGCGCGCGGCGAGCGCCTCGATCCGCCCGGCGAAATCGGGCGAGCCATCGACCCAGCCGCAGAACACCAGCTGGTTGCCGCCCGCGAAATCGGCGCTTCCCGCGCTCAGCGACTCCCAGGCGTCGCACAATTCGCGCCAGCCCTTCTTTTCGTGGATGCGGCCGAAGAACAGATGGACGCGCCGCCCCTCCATGGCCGGCTGCCACCAGTCCGGCCGCAGCTCGACCACGGGCGCGGGGGGCACGAAATTCGGCACGACGACGCAGGAGGCTGCCGTGCCGAGCGCCGCCTCGACATCGGCGCGCTCTTTCACGGTCAGCACCTGGATCGCGTCGGCCTTGCGCAGGAACCGGTCCTGATAGAGCGCGGAGACCGTCGCCTTCAGCCGGCGCGAGCGGGCCATGATCCAGGCCTCCAGCATGCCGTGCGGCGTCACCACCACGCGCTGGCCGCGCCATCGGCTTTTCGACAGATGCGCGCACAGGTCATGAAACATCCACACGCCATGCACATGCAGCACATCCGCCCGGCGCCGCAGGAGGAAGGCGAGCATGCCGGGCGAGAAGCCGAAATTGCTCGGCCCATGGGAGCGGAAGGCGTGGATCGGCACGTCCGGCCAGCCGGGACGGTCGGCCGCGAAATGTTCGCTTTCCAGCGTCACCACCTCCAGCGCGATATCGGGCCGGCGCGCCAGCGCATGGGCGAGAAGGCGCGCGGATTCCGAAACGCCGCCGGCGCTGCGGCAGATGGCCGGCAGCACGAGGAAGATGCGCGTCGGCGGCATGTCGGGTTGCGCGCCGGCGCCCGTGGCGCGGCCCTCAGCGTTCATCATCGTGGACATGTTGTCTCGAAGGCAAGGGCGGATTCGCAAGGGAGGATGGCGGGAACTGATGGATACCACGCCCGCCGCCCGGGGGAAGGCGCCGCGCGCCACAATCGTGGCTCGGGCAAAATCCGGGATCGAGCATGACGGAAGCGGAATCATCGCAGGGCGCGCATGGTGACAGCGGATGTGCGGCCGATTAGAGTGCACCGCAATAAGTGCTTCGGGGGCTGAAGCGCCGAGATTGCAAGGGCCGATTCGACGTTCGCGGCATGTCTGCCGCCTGCGTGGGCAAGGCGTGTTTGGGCGCTATGGCCATGTGGGCCGGTGGGGACGAGTTGACGTTTGCGGTGTGGTGGCGCGGCCGGGCTGTGTCGTGCGGGGCGGGACGGGGCGAGGATGCCGGTTTGACGGCCTCGTGGCTGCGCGCGCGCCGGCCCGCCGGGCTCGCTTTCGACCGGCCTTCCCCCACGGCCTGCGTCCATCCCGCCCGGTCGGCCGTCCCGTCTCCGGCCTCGTCTTCCGCCCCGTCTTCCGCCCTCTTGGCCTCGTTCGTTTCCGCCACCCTGCCCAACTTCCCTCTGCACCGCGTCAAGGACTGCGTACAAAGATGACTTCGACCCGTAAGGTTGCCCTGATCACCGGCGTCACCGGGCAGGACGGCGCCTATCTTGCGCAGCTTCTGATCGACAAGGGCTATCTGGTCCACGGCGTGAAGCGGCGCTCATCCTCCTTCAACACCGGACGCATCGAGAATATCTATCAGGATCCGCACGAGACGGATCCGCGCTTCATCCTGCATTACGGCGACATGACCGATGCGACCAACCTGATCCGCATCGTGCAGGAGACGCAGCCCGACGAGATCTACAATCTCGCCGCGCAGTCGCATGTGCAGGTGTCGTTCGAAACGCCGGAATATACCGCCAATGCCGACGGCATCGGCACGCTGCGCCTGCTGGAGGCGATCCGCATTCTCGGCCTCGAGAAGAAGACCCGCTTCTACCAGGCCTCGACCTCCGAGCTCTACGGCCTCGTGCAGGAAGTGCCGCAGTCGGAGACGACGCCGTTCTATCCGCGCTCGCCCTATGCGGCGGCCAAGCTCTATGCCTACTGGATCGTGGTGAACTACCGCGAGGCCTATGGCCTGTATGCCGCCAACGGCATCCTGTTCAATCATGAGAGCCCGCTGCGCGGCGAGACCTTCGTCACCCGCAAGATCACCCGCGCCGCCGCCGCCATCAAGCTGGGCAAGCAGGAAAAGCTCTATCTCGGCAATCTCGACGCCAAGCGCGACTGGGGCCATGCCCGCGAATATGTGCGCGGCATGTGGCTGATCCTGCAGCAGGACGTGCCCGAGGATTTCGTGCTCGCCACCGGCGAAACGACGGAAGTGCGCCAGTTCGTGAGCTGGGCCTTCGAGGATGTCGGCATCACGCTGGAATGGCGCGGCAGCGGCGTCGAGGAAAAGGGCTATGACACGGCCACCGGCCGTGTGCTGGTCGAGGTCGATCCGCGTTATTTCCGCCCGACCGAGGTGGACCTGCTGATCGGCGACCCGCGCAAGGCGCACGAGAAGCTGGGCTGGAAGCACGACACGTCGGTGCGCGAACTCTGCCGCGAGATGGTGGTCGAGGACCTCCGGGTCATGCAGACCTCGACCATCATGAAGGAGGCCTGATCGTGTACGATCTGGCCGGCAAGAAGGTCTTCGTGGCCGGGCATCGCGGCATGGTCGGCTCGGCGGTGGTGCGCCGCCTCGCCTCGGAGGGCTGCGAGGTCATCACCGCCACCCGCGCGGAGGCGGACCTGAAGAACCAGGCTGCGGTCGAGGCCTTCATGGCACGGGCGCGGCCGGACGTCGTGGTGATCGCCGCCGCCAAGGTCGGCGGCATCCTCGCCAACGACACGTTTCCCGCCGATTTTCTCTACGACAACCTGATGATCGAGGCGAACCTCATTGCCGCCGCGCATAATGTCGGCGTGGGCAAGCTGCTTTTTCTCGGCTCCTCCTGCATCTATCCGAAATTCGCGGAACAGCCGATATCCGAGGATTCGCTGCTCACCGGCCCGCTGGAGCCGACCAATGAGTGGTACGCGATCGCCAAGATCGCCGGCATCAAGCTGGCGCAGGCCTATCGTCGCCAGCACGGGCACGACTACATCAGCGCCATGCCGACCAATCTCTACGGGCCGGGCGACAATTTCGACCTCAATTCCAGCCATGTGATGCCGGCGCTGATCCGCAAGGCGCATGAGGCGAAGCTGCGCGGCGACCGCGAAGTCGTCGTCTGGGGCACCGGCACGCCGCGCCGCGAGTTCCTGCACTGCGACGACTGCGCCGACGCGCTGGTCTTCCTGCTCAAGAACTATTCCGGCTACGAGCACGTCAATGTCGGCTCCGGCGAGGATGTCACCATTCTCGAACTCACCCGCCTCGTCTGCGAGGTGGTGGGCTTCGAAGGCGAGATCGTGCATGACCTCACCAAGCCGGACGGCACGCCGCGCAAGCTGATGAGCGCGGACAAGCTGCGCGCGCTCGGCTGGGCGCCGCGCATCGGCCTGAAGCAGGGCCTCGCCGAGACCTATGAGTGGTTCAAGGCCCATGCCGCCTGAACCTTCCGCCCTTGATGCGGGGACGCCCGCCGCCCCGCGCGCGCTGCGGATTCTCATCCTCGGCCTCAACTACGCGCCCGACATGGTCGGTATCGCGGTCTATACCAGCGATCTCGCCGAGCATCTGGTGCGCGGCGGCCATGTGGTCGAGGTGGTGGCCGGCAAGCCTTATTACCCCGCCTGGCGCGTGCCGGCGGCCTTTCGCGGCGGCTGGCGACGGCGCACGCGCGAGAACGGCGTCGCGCTGACCCGCGTCGCCCATTACGTGCCGGCGAAGCCCACCGGAGCCCGCCGCATCCTGCACCATGCCAGCTTTGCCGCGTCGAGCCTCGTTCCCGCGCTGTCGGCCGCGCGGCGGATGCGGCCGGACGTGGTGATCCAGATCTCGCCCTCGCTGATCGCCGCGCCGGTCGCGCGGCTTGCCGCCTCTGTGGGCGGCGCACGCTCCTGGCTGCACATCCAGGATTTCGAGGTCGAGGCGGCCATCGCCACCGGGCTGGTCAAGGGCGGCACGGCGCTGAAGCTGGCGCTGGCCTTCGAGCACCGCGTGCTCTCCTGGTTCGATCGCGTAAGTTCGATCTCGCCCGCCATGTGCCGCAAATGCCGCGAGAAGGGCGTGCCGGCGGACCACGTCGTCGAGTTCCGCAACTGGGCGGACATTGACAGCGTGACCCCGCGTAGGGAGCCCTCGACCTATGCGGGGGAATGGGACGTGACCACGCCCCATGTCGCGCTCTATTCCGGCAACATCGCCAACAAGCAGGGCATCGAGATCGTGCTGGAGGCCGCGCGTCGGCTCGGCCATCGCCGCGACCTGACCTTCGTCATCTGCGGCGAGGGGCCAAACCGCGCCAATCTCGAAGCGCAGGCAGGGGATCTCGCCAATATCCGCTTCCATGATCTGCAGCCGAAGGAGCGGCTCGGCGACCTGCTCTCCCTCGCCAGCGTTCACCTGCTGCCGCAGGCGGCGGGAGCGGCCGATCTGGTGCTGCCCTCCAAGCTGACCAACATGCTCGCCTCGGGCCGCCCTGTCGTGGCGACGGCGGCGGCCGGAACCGGCCTTGCGGACGAGGTGGAAGGCTGCGGCATCGTGGTGCCGCCGGAAGATGGCGCCGCGTTCGCCGCCGCGATCGAGCAACTTCTCGACGATGCGCCGTCCCGCACCCGCCTGGGCGTTGCCGCGCGCCGGCGGGCGGAGACGCGCTGGGCGCGCGATGCCATCATCGGCGGCCTGGTCGGAGAACTCGGTCGGCTGACGCGGGGCTAGAGCATTTTCCGCGAAAGTTGATCAACTTTAGCGGTTCGAAAACGCTCAAGCCTGATGAACCGAGAGCGCTTTCGGGCGACGTGGATGCCGGGCGCGCGAAAGCGCGCCGGGAGGAATACCGGGAGCATTTTCGGTGAACCCATGTTCGCCGAAACGGCACCGGGTCGTCGGTCCGGCTGGACCGGGACATATCGAGCGCAAGGCCTGGGTCGCCTCGGCATTGCATGATTTCTGTCGGGTGCGACACGCGCGAACGGGCCATGCGGATTCTGTATATTGGAAGTGCCAGCGGCATATCGCTCATGATGCGGAACGCGCTCGTGCGTCTGGGGCACGCGGTGGTGGGCGTCGACCCCTATGAGGTCCTGCGGAGCAACCGGCTGCTGAACATCTGGTCCTGGCATTCCGGCGCGCTGGGCACCGCCTTTCTGGCGGAGCGGCATATTCGCCGCAGCGTCGGCGACCAGTTTTTCGATCTTGCCGTGGTCGACAATGGCGAGTTGCTGCCGCCCGGGGCCGTCGAATTCCTGCGCGCACGCGCCGGGCGGGTGGCGCTGTTCAACGGCGACAATCCCTTTGTCGGACGGGACGGCCGGCGCTGGCGCACGCTGCTGGCGGCGCTGCCGCATTACGACCTGTTCGTCACCGCCCGCCAGTCCACCGCCGACGTGGCGCCGTCCCATGGCGCGCGGCGGGTTCTCCGGGTCAATTTCTTCGCCGATGAGGTGCTGCACCGGCCGGCCCCGCCGAGCGAGGAGGAGCGCGCGCTCTATGGCTCGCCGGTGTCCTTTGTCGGCACCTGGTTTCCCGAGCGGGGCCCCTTCATGGAGACGCTGCTGCGCCGCGGCGTGCCGTTGAAGATCATCGGCCCGCGCTGGAACAAGGCAGCCAACCATGACGCCATCCGGCACGCGGTGCTGCCCGGCTATCTCAACCCGAAGCAATATTCCGCGGCGGTGCGCAGCAGCGCCATCGCCATCGCCATGCTGTCCAAGGGCAATGAGGACCTCCACACCTCCCGCTCGGCGGAAATCCCCGCGATGGGCATCCTCATGTGCGCCGAGCGGACCTCCGAACATCTGCAGATGTATCGCGAGGGCGAGGAGGCGGTGTTCTGGTCATCCGCCGACGAGTGCGCCGACATCTGTCTCGGCCTGCTGGCCGATCCGGACCGTATTGCCCGCATCGCCGAAGCAGGCCACAAGCGTGTGCAGACGAACGATACCTGGACCGGCCGGACGATGGAGCGCATCGTGAGGGAAGCCGTCGAAACCGGCGATGGCGTGCATGGGGCGTGACAGGCAGTTCCTGCCGCGCGCCCTCGTGCGACGCGATGCCGGGATCGTCAGGGAAATCCGATGCTGTTCTATCTGATCCTATTCGTCGAACTGATCATGCTCGCCGAGTTGATGGTGCGCATCCGCCTGTTGACGTCCGCTCATCTCATTCTGATGTATATTATCCTGTCCCAGATCGTTTTCTGGTCGGCGGACTGGCTTGGCTACCAGGAACTTGTCGATGGGCTTCCGTCGTCATTTCTCTATTTTACGACAGAAGGTGTTCTGTTTTATTTTGCGTTTTTTATATTGTTTTATCTATCGACGGTCGGAATAAAGATAAGGAATATAACAAAAATCGTTGACGATCTCAGAAACTCCATAAACTCAGCTAGAAATATTCAATATTACATATTTGTATTTTGTGTATCCATCATATTGATAGACTTGTTTGCTATAGACAAGGATGTTTTGTGGAGAAATTATCGGTATTTATTTATCGGCGGCGGAGAGTCTCTTATTTATTCGAATCCGATCACGCGGATCGCCCATTCGACAACGCCGATCATCGCGATCGTCTCGGTTTTCGGCTTCTTCTCCAACCTGTTCGGCCGGAATTTCCGCTGGGCGATGCTGTGGTTCGCCCCTGCGCTATGGATGATCGCCTATGCCACGGCGTCGGCGTCGCGCCTGTCCGCCATGCTGATGTTCGTGCCGATCGTGCTCGGCATCGTGATGCTGCGCCGCGGCCGCCTGCTCGTGGGCATCGTGTTCGGCCTGGCGGCTGTCGTGGAGCTGGGGGCGGCCCTGTGGGGCCGAGGCAATCTCGAATTCGGCATCTCCGCCATCCCGACCATGCTCGGCGGGGCTCTGTCGGAAGGGCTCGATCTCAGCGATTACAGCCTCAATCTCTTCCAGGGAATTTTCGTGACCAGCGATTCCCTGATGATCGGCGGAAACTTCTCGGATCGGTACAGCCTTCTGTCGATGTCGCCTTTCCCCTCCTTCATCGACGGCTTCAACAACATTCTCGAATCGGATCAGATCCGGCTTCATCTGTTCGTGCCGATGAGCGCCCTGGCCGAGGTGATCCTGTTCGGATGGCCGTATGCCGTGGTTTTCTTCGGGATCTTTGCCTATACCGTGCGGCTGTCGATCCGGCTCTCGCGAAAAAACGGCGTGCTCTACATTCTCTTTACGCCCTATGTGTTCCTCCTGTTCGTCATCGCCAATGCCTATCCGACGCGGAACGTGTTCCGGCAGTTGGTCTATGTGCTGATCCTCTCGGTGATCGCCAGCATGGTCGTGGGCTGGCTGGGGCGCAGGAAGCAGGCCGCGCCGGGGGCCCTGCGGCGGGGGTGACGCGGGTTGGCATGCGTCGCCGGAGCGGCGTCGTGAAGGTGAGGCGTCGCCGAGGCCTGGCGGTTGAAATGGGTGGAAGCCGCGCATGAGGGCGGGCCTGTTGAGGCGGCATCAGGGGCATCGGTTCGGTCGATGAGGGAAACGGGAATGTGCTCAGTCAGCGTCATCGTGGCGGCCTATAACTCGACGCGGACGATCCAGCGGGCCATTGACAGTGCCCTCGGTCAGTCGATGTCCGATCTGGAGATCCTCATTGTCGACGACTGCTCGACGGACGGCACGGCCGATCTGGTGCGGTCTCTCTATGGCGCCGAGCCGCGCGTGAAGCTGTTGTCCTGCGCCCGCAATGGCGGGCCGTCGCGGGCGCGCAACCTGGCGCTGGACGCTGCCTCCGGCGAATGGGTGGCGGTGCTGGATGCCGATGACCTGTGGCTGCCGGACCGGCTGGAGACCCTGCTGAGCCGTCGCGAAGTCGCGGACTTCATTGCCGATGGCATCGTCTCCTACGATGCCATCGCGGAGCGGCAGACGGGCCCGTTCTTCCTCGTCGACATTGCCGGAGCGCTCGATTTCGGCCGGTTCATCTCCCCGAAGACCAAGGCGGACCTGGGAAACCTCAAGCCCATCCTGCGCCGATCCTTTCTCAACCGACATGGGCTCCGCTATGACGAGCATCTTCGCTACGCGGAGGATTTCGTTCTCTACGCGCGGCTCCTGTGCCTGCGGGCACGCGCCTGCATCCTGCCCTATGCCGGATACGTCTACACGAGCCCGATCGGCCGGCTCACCCGGACGACCTCTCCCGACACGCGGACCACGCCGAGCATCGAGCCGTTCCTGAACGAATTGTCCGAACTGGGCCGCCGCTTCAGCACGACACTGACCGGCGAGGAAAAACGCCAGCTGGAACGCCGGATCCGGCACTTCCGCGCGGAGGTGAAGGCAAGGCCCTTCGCCCTGGCCTATCGGCGCCGCGATTTTGTCGCCATGTTCGGTCTTCTGGTGAAAAATCCGGTTCTGGTCGTCCGCTCCACCATCGACTATTTCCAGTCCTCGGCGAAAATCAAAAAGATCCTCAGCGAGCTGGAATAGATTCGCCGCGCGAGTTCGGGCTCAACCATAGGGGCTCGTCCATAGGGGCTCGGCCATATGGGTTCGGCCATATGGGTTCGGCTATGTCTGGTGGAGCCGGCGCTCCACCAGACCGGGGGCGTCGCGCCTGCGCGCCACCGCAAGCCCGCTCCAGCGGGAAGACCGTCGCCGCCGCCGGAATGAGGCTCAGGCGCGCGTGAGCGCCTCGCGCAGGAACGCATCGGACGATTGCCGCAGCGCGGCGAGCTTTTCCCGCACCGGGCCGTAGTCGATCGGCGTTCGCGCGAGGTCGCGGGCCCGATCCGGGTCGCCCTCGACCAGCAGGCGGTCCATCAGCCCCAATTGGCCGAGCAGCGAGGTGAAGCGATCGCCGCCGCGCTCGCGGTTCATCATCGACACGAAGTTCTTTTCGAACAGGATCGCGAAGACCGTGCCGTGGAAGGAATCGGTGAGGATGTAATCCGCATCCATGAAATCCCGCAGCCAGCTCGGCACATCCCGCACCTTGCGGCCGGCATCCGTGGTCAGCAGGCTGAACGTGTGATTGGGCCCGAGCGCCTCGGCAATATCGGTCCGCACGCGGATCGTGTGGGGCGTGGGGTCGAGCAGATATTCCAGAAACAGCTTGCCACGCCGCTGCACATGCGGCGCAGCGATGGCCTTGAACAGCGCGGGGTCGACGAGCAGCGTCGGGTCAAGCACGGTTCGCGCATCCGAGCGCCCGAATTCGGACCGGCAGATCGACACGCCGGACATTTCGCGAACCGAAACCGCGTCGAACTGCGCGAGGAGGGGAGCCACCCGCGGCGTCATCTCAGGGAACTGCCAATCCCCCCGGCCGAACGAGGCGGCATAGGAAATCTTGCGGATGCCGGGCGATGTGGCGAAGCCGAGGAAATAGTCCTCGACCGCGCGATTGGGTAAATAGTCGGCGCGCCAGACCTGATCGCTGCCGACCACGACCGCGTCCAATTCAAGAGCCTCCGTGGCCGCGGCGAGCGCCTCGGAACTGTAGAGCGGGCCGGATGTGCGGGGCATCTGGGCACGCAGGAACGGGCGGTGCGCCAAGGCGCGCCGGTCAAGGGCGGCGGCCCGGCTGAAATACGCGACCCGTCGCATGAGCCCGCCCATGCCGGACGACGCACGCTCCGTCCAGGGTTCCAGCGTCTGGCTCAGCGACAGAATGCCGGGCAGGCTGCGGGCGACCGCGAGGGTGGTGCGGCGACCCCGCTTCATCGTCGCCGATCTTTCCAGCAGAATGACCTCGTGGCCGCTCCGGGACAGGTGGTGGTAAAGGGACACTGCCTGCAGCATGCCGCCATAATTGATGCTCAGGGGAAGCGTCAGTAGTCCGATGCGTTGAGCCACGGGGCCCGATCCTGTCGTGTTGAGCGTGGGGGTATGATGTGGAAGGATAAAGGATCGGGTCCGCGGATCATAGGTGGCGCGCGCGCGATGGACCGCCGCATTCACCGCCCGCGGTTTCATTTTCGGCACTCGGATAGCCGCGACATGGCGTGGGATCGCGGACGTTTCGGCAGGGAACCATCCCGAATGGTCCTTGGCTGAAAAGCCAATCCCGCAATGGACGATGGGCGCTGCCGCGCCACCATTGCCAAGCCCGGCAGACCCCCGCATAAGGCGGCCCTGGGTCAGCGGGAGCGGGGTGCATGGAACGGACGGGTCGCAATGTGCTGGTCACCGGGGGCGCCGGCTATATCGGGTCCCATGCCTGCAAGACGCTGGCGGCGGCCGGCTATGTGCCGGTGACATTCGACAGCCTTGTCACGGGGTGGCAGGAGGCCGTGCGCTTCGGCCCGTTCGAGCCGGGTGACCTGTCGGACCGCGCACGGCTCGACGAGGTGTTCGCCCGCTGGCAGCCCGTGGCGGTCATGCATTTCGCCGCGCTCAGCCAGGTGGGCGAATCCATGAGCCAGCCCGGGCGCTACTGGCGGGCCAACGTGCTGGGCACGCTCAACCTGATCGAGGCGGCGGTGGCGGCGGGCTGCCGCGATATCGTCTTCTCCTCGACCTGCGCCACCTATGGCGACCATGACGGGCTGCTGCTGGATGAGGATACGCCGCAGCGCCCGCTCAACGCCTATGGCGCCTCCAAGCGCGCCATCGAGGACATGCTGCGCGATTTCGGGGCGTCGCACGGCGTGAACGCGGTGATCTTCCGTTATTTCAACGTAGCGGGCGCGGACCCGGACGGTGAGATCGGCGAGTGGCACCGGCCGGAAACCCATCTCATCCCGATCATCCTCGAGGTGGCCACCGGCCAGCGCGCCGCCCTCACCATCTTCGGCGAGGACTACGCCACGCCGGACGGCACCTGCATACGCGACTACATCCATGTCAGCGACCTCGTGGATGCCCATGTGCTCGGCCTTCGCTGGCTGGAGGATGGCCGGGGCAGCCGCGTCTTCTGTCTTGGCAGCGGGCATGGGTTCTCGGTGCGCGAGGTTGTCGAGGAAGCGCGACGGGTGACCGGGCACGCAATCCCGGTGGCGGCCGCCCCGCGGCGGGCCGGCGATGCGGCGCGGCTGGTCTGCGGCAGCCGGCGCGCGGTGGAGGAACTCGGCTGGCAGCCCCAGCGCACCGATCTCGCCTCGATGATCGCCGACGCCTGGCGCAGCCCTCGCGGCGTCGAGGAATTCCGCCTCCGCCTGCCAGCGGGCTGAGCGGGAGCGACAGCCGTCGAAGAGAGGCAGGGGCGCGGGACGCGCGCCTCAAGCCCTGCCCCGCTTCAGGCCCTGCCACGCCGCTGGATCATGCCGAACAGGAAACGCTCGGCGCCATCCGGCCGTCCGGCGAGCCACCACAGCCCCAGATGCGTCGCGACATAGACCAGCATGCCGGCGGCGATGATCAGCCCGAGCTCCACCACCTGCGCCAGGCTGCCCGTCATTGGCGGCAGGCCGAGCTTGAGCGCCAGCACGGCGCCCGCCATGATGCACGCGCTGGTGAGGCTGCGCCACGCATTGACGATCTGCTGCAGCACGGAGAGGCGCAGGAAGCGGCGCCCGAGCATCAGCGTCATCAGGATGATCGCGAAACCGCTGACGGTTCGGGCGATGATCGCCCCCAGGAAGCCGTAATACCACGCGCCCGCCAACGTCACCGGCAGCCGCATGATGAGGTTTGCCACCTCGCGCACCACCAGCACGCGCGGCTGGGCGAGCGCCATGGCGAGCGAGAGCATCGGCAGGTAGAGCACCTGCAGCGCCGCCACCGGCGCCATCCACACGACAGCGGAAATGGCGGCATCCCAGTTCGGCCCGAGCAGCAGCGGCATCAGCCGGTCGGCGACCGCCGACATTCCGAAGCCGAAGGGCAGCACCGCCATGACCAGCAATTGCTGGCCCTTGAGATAGGCCGCGCGCATGCGTTCCGCGTCGCCATGCAGGCGCGAGAAGCCGCCGAACATGGTCTGCATGATGGGTGTGGCGAAGGCATAGGTCGTCATCGAGGAGATGTCGCTGCCGACCGTGTATTGCCCGAGCTGGGCCTTGCCCAGGATATAGCCGACGAGAAAGCGGTCGGACTGCAGGTTCACCGTCGAGACGATCCGCGAGGTGGTCATCCACCCGGCGAAACGCAGGATGCTGCGGGCGCCCTCCAGCCGCAGCCGGGGGCGATAGGGTGCGATGCGGTAGCTGTAGCAGGTGGAAATCACCTGCGCCACGAACTGGTTGGCGATCAGCGCCCAGTAGGAGCCCGTGCCGTAGGCGAGAGCGATCGCGATAACCAGCCCGCCCAGGCGCCCCATGATCTGCAACTGCGCGGTGGGGCGGTATTCCAGCCGGTGCAGGAAATGCACCATGGCCGGGCTCGCCAGGCTGTTGACGAACGGGATGAGCGACATGGCGCCGAGCAGCAGCGCGAGCCGATGGTCGTTGTAGAGCGCCGCAATCGGAAAGGCGCAGGCCAGGATGACGAACATCACCAGCAGGCCGCGCAGCAGGTTGAGGGTGAAGGCGGTGTCGACGTCCTCCGGCTCGATGACCTTGCGCTGGACCAGCACGTCGCCGACGCTCAGCTCCGTCACCGCCCCGACGATCAGCAGCACCGAGGCGGCCAGCGCCACGAGGCCGAAATCGGCCGGCGTCAGCAGGCGCGCCATGATCACCAGCGAGATCACGTCGACGAATTTGACGACCAGTTGCAGGGCGGTCAGAAGCGCTGCGCCGAGGGCAACCTTATGTCCGATCATGCTCGTGCTCTTTTTCGTCCGCGCCAATGAGGGCGAACGGCGCCGCGCGCGCCGGCCCGATCCCGACGCGCCGGCGCCGGCGCCGGTGCCGCGGGTTGCGGGTCAGACATGACGGGGCAGGAAGGCGGGAACGCCCTGCGCGGCGCAGCGGGCACGCGGCAGGCCCATAACCGCGCCCATAACCGCGCCCAAACCGGCCGGCCAGCGACACGCATGCGTCGCCTTGCACTGCGAAAAGACAGAGGTAGATGTCATCGGGGAAATCCAGAAGCAAAAGGATAGGGAGACAGTCGAGATTTATCGTCCCATCAGCTTCTTGACCATGTTGACGCCGTCAGTTCCAAGCATGTCCTTGGCCAGCTGCTTGACGCCATGCTTGACGGCGTCGGCCGTGGGCCGCTTGTCGATATTCTTGATGGCCTTCAGCGCATCGCTTTCGAGATCGCCATCGGTGAACACCTCGAACAGCAGTGGCTTTGCCGACGCGCCGGGCGAGAGGAACCGCTCATGCACCGCCTCGAACCCCTCCTTGCTCTCCGCGGACAGGTAGTCGAAGCCGAGATTCTGCGCGTAATTCTTCACGAGACTGCGCGACTGCGTGCCGAAATGGCCGGACGCGGCCACGAAAACATTGGCGTCGTCGCCGAGCGCCGAGCCCGGATGGGCATATTGCGTGAACTCGGTACCCTTGCCGTTATTGACCAGCAGGATGCGGATGTTCGGCCCGACATGGCGGTTGCCGAGCGCGTTCATGTCGTAAAAGAAGGCGAGATCGCCGGTCACCAGGAAATACAGCTTGTCCTTGTTGGCAAGCGAGGCCCCGACAAGGGCGGAGAGGCAGCCATCAATGCCGAAGCCGCCGACATTGCAAGCAGAAGTGACATGCGGCGGCAGGTCGAAGTAATTCCAGGTCCGCAGGCTGTTCAGAATGCCGAAATGGATCGTCGCGCTCTCCGGGAGGCGATGCGCCATACGCGACGCCAGCCACGCATTCGAGAAGGGCAGTTCCGGGAGATTGGCCCGCACCTGCTGCAGCTTTTCGCGGCAGGTGGCAAGATAGCTGTTTTCGGTGGCGGAACCCGTCTCGGCGTAATGTGCGAAGAACGAGATTTCCGGCATCTCGAAGACATAGCGCAGCTTGCGGAAGGTGTCGCGGATCTCGCCATCCGGGTTCACGCGCCAGACCTGCTTGCCCGAGGCTTTCAGCGTGTCGTAGTCGCCGCTGATTTCGCCGATATGGATCATGATATCGGCTGCGGTCTCCGCCGGATCGAACGAGTCCTGGCCGGCAGCGAGGGCGAAGTGGATGCCATGCGTGCCGCGATAGCCGCTGGTGTGGTCGCACAGCACCACCGCGTTGTTGGCGGCGCAGAAACGCTCCAGCGCGTCGGCCTCCGCCGGTGACCAGGTCGCGTGCGCGCCGACGAACACCGCCACCTTGCCCGAGAGCGGGGGAAACACGTCGGCGGGCGTGATGCGGTCGATCACCCGGCAGGCGGGCAGGGTCTTCACGTCATACGAACGGCTGTAAGTTGTTGGCAGGTTGATGTGCACCGGCCCGCCGCCGTGGCGCTTGAGCGCCAGGATGGCCTGGTTGACCTTCATCTCGCAGTCCCAGAGGTCGTCGGCATCCTTCACGACCGGCAACTGGACGCTCAGCTTGGCGATGTCGTTCGGGATGGAACTGCGATCGATCACCTGCGCGACATGATGCCCGACCTTGGCCTGGATCTGGGTCGAGGTGATCGCGAGCACCGGAAGCTTGCGATAATAGGCCTCGGTCAGCCCGGGCCCATAGTTTCGCGACGCCGTGGCGCCGGTGCAGCTCAGCACGACCGGCTCGCCCAGTTCGGCCGCCAGCCCGCAGGCCATGTAGGCCGCCGAGCGCTCGTCGACGCAGGAATAGATGGTGAAGAACGGGTCGCTCTGGATGCTCGCCACAAAGGCTATATTGGTGGCGCCCGGGGAGGCGATGACATGCCTTATGCCACTATTCTTCAGGAGATAGATAATGACCTGAACGTTCTTCTCGGTTGTGTAATGCCGCATATTCACCTCCCGCTACTAGTTCCCGGCGCTCACATATCGGCAAACCGAATATTTTACTGCATTTTTTATGCCAAACACTTCGCCAAGGCTTATGCGCTCACGCGTGAAACGGTCCTTGACCCCTTCGCGCCGCCAGTCGATAGCCAGGAAGCGAGGGCTCTTCAGGAATGCCGTCAGGCAGTCGCGCAGGCCCTCGCGCGGCGTCACGAAATCACCGCTGTCGATGAGCGTGTCGATCTTGGCCGTGTCGAAAACCCGGTTGTAGAGCCGGTCATACCGCACCTGGGCCGGTGCCGGCGACCAGGCGAGCGTGTCCGGCAGATTCTGCAGCACGACCTTCGGCTTGCGGCCGAGATGGGCCTCCAGCACCTCGACATAGAGGTCCAGCACGTCGCTCCAGAGGATCGCCTCGCGCCCTGCCATGTTGAAGGCCTGCCCCTGCGCCTTCGGGTTGCCGATGGTCGCGGCCATGGCGCGGGCCACGTCCAGCCCATAGGCCAGCGTCGACTGGCGCGCGCAGATGTCCTTGGAGAACAGGATGGTCCGCCCGTGGAGCGCCCGATAGAGCCAGTGCTCTTTTTCGAGATGGCCAAGCTGCAACCGCTCCTCGCCATAGGTGATGTAGGGGCGGATGATCGTCCAGTTCCGGCGGCCGGAATCCATCAGCCGGTTTTCCTGGCGCGCCTTGGTCAGGGCGTATTCGTCCGTGGCCAGGTAGTCCTTGTCCGTCGAGACATCGAGAAGGCGCGGCGAATCCTCGGTGATCGGGCGGTCCGAGCCGGCGAATACCCGCGCCGAACTCAGGAACACGTATTGCGCGGTCGAGGACAGGAAACGGTCCGCCTGCGCGGAAAAGCTCTGCGTCGTGTAGACCATGAAGTCGACGACGCAATCCCATCGCTCTTTCAGCAACTCCCCGACGAAAGCGGGATCCTGCGCATCCCCCCTTATGTAGCGCACCCGGCCCTTGCTGCCTTCGCGGCTGCGCGAGGTGACGGCGATGTCGAATCCCCGGTCGTCAAGCAGCTTGACGAGGTGATTGCCCATAGCCCCCGTGCCGCCGAGAATCAGGACGCGCATGAATCCACCCAGAGAAGGTCGAGAAACCGGAGGCTCGGACGAGCGATCGATTCGGATTTTTAGAGCATGGCGCGCTGGCGCGCCAGCACGGCAAACCGCGGAGCCTCATCCGGGGACGCGTCGTTCCCGCTCGCATCCCCCCGGCGCGGCGTGAATCCGCGATCGCCGTCGCGCTTTCACGCGCGGGGAGCCATCGTCCCGGACCTCACGGCGCGGCGGGCGGCAGGTGGCCGCGGCCGATGCCGACATATTTGAAGCCGCGGCTGATCAGGTCGCCCGGCGGGTAGATGTTGCGCAGGTCGACCACGATCGGGCTCTTGAGCAATTGCTTCAGCCGGTCGAGATCGAGCGCACGGAAAGCATCCCACTCGGTGACGATGACGAGCCCGTCCGCGCCCTCCGCGCATTCATAGGGGCCGCTGGCATACTCGACGCTGTCGGGCAGCACCTTGCGCGCTTCCGCCATGCCGACCGGATCGAAGGCGCGCACCTTCACGCCGCGGTCGAGCAGCGACTGCACGATGTTGATCGCCGGGCTGTCGCGCATGTCGTCGGTATTGGGCTTGAAGGTGAGGCCGAGCACCGCCACGGTCGCGCCGCGCGGGGGCACGTCGAGCGCGTCCAGCACGCGCCGGCCCATGGCGGCCTTGCGGCTCTCGTTCACCGTCGTCACCGTCTCGATGAGGCGGGTGGGCGCGCCCGCCTCCTGCGCGGTGCGCATCAGCGCCAGCGTATCCTTGGGAAAGCAGGAGCCGCCATAACCGGGGCCGGCATGCAGGAATTTCGACCCGATGCGCCCGTCGAGGCCGATGCCGCGCGCCACTTCCTGCACGTTGCCGCCGACCTTCTCGCACAGGTCGGCCATTTCGTTGATGAAGGTGATCTTCATCGCCAGGAAGGCGTTGGCGGCATATTTGATCAGTTCGGCGGTGTTGCGCTCGGTGAACAGGATCGGCGCGGCGTTGAGCGAGAGCGGGCGGTAGAGCGCGGCCATCACCTCGCGGGCGCGCGGGTCGTCGGTGCCGATCACCACGCGGTCGGGTCGCTTGAAATCCTCGATCGCCGCGCCTTCGCGCAGGAATTCGGGATTGGACACGACGGCGATGTCGGCCTCGGGCGCCGCCTCTGCGATGATGTGCTCAAGGTCGGCCCCCGTGCCCACGGGCACGGTCGACTTGGTGACGACCACGGTGAAGCCTTCCGCCGTGCGGGCGATCTCGCGCGCGGCGGCGTGCACATAGGACAGGTCGGCATGGCCGTCGCCGCGCCGCGAGGGGGTGCCCACCGCGATGAACACCACATCCGCGCCGCGCACCGCCTGGGTCAGGTCGGTATCGAACTGGAGCCGCCCGGCGGCGACGTTGCGGCGCACCAGATCGTCGAGCCCGGGCTCGAAGATGGGGATCTCACCCTGCTTGAGGCGCTCGATCTTCGAGGCGTCCTTGTCGATGCAGGTCACTTCATGTCCGAAATCGGAGAAGCAGGTGCCGGAGACGAGGCCGACATAGCCGGTTCCGATCATGGCAACGCGCATTGCGGAAAACTCTCATTCTGGAAACCGGCCGCGTGCGGCGCGACCGGGGGAGGGGCGTCCCCTTCTAGCCGGTTCGCCGGACGTCCCGCGAGGGCCCGGAGTTGTGCACAGGGCGACATTCGACATCATGGCAGATCTGTACGTCGGTTTTACGGCGCTACCATCGCCGGGAGTTGCGCGCCGCAGGGCGAGGATGCGCGTGCGTGATGTGCGGTAGATCGAAGTAAAGGGTAGCGTGACCGAAAATCAAATACACATTAGACTAATTAAAAACAAGCAATTACAAATTGTTTAGTTGACAGTCCGTGCTGCTCGTCGGAAGAGCGACAGCAACCTTCCCGTCGGTCCGGCTTCTTCTCATGTCTTTCGATTTTTCCGCGCGCAGATCTTCGTTCGCTGCTCGCCTCGGGGGCCGCTTCGCGGGACATCTCGGGCGATGGCTCGGCGTGCTCGTTCTCGGCCTCGTCGTGCTGGCTTCCCCCGCCGTCGCGGATATCGCGCTGAAGGACGTGACCGGGCGGGAACGGCGTCTGGCCGCGCCGGCGCAGCGGTTGCTGATCGATGACGGGCGCTTTCTGATGGCCCTGGCGCTGATCCATCCCGATCCGGTGAGCGTGGTGGCCGCCTGGCCGCGCGACATCAACCGCATCGGCGCGGCGACCTTCGCGGCCTACCAGGCGAAGTTCCCCGCCATTGACAGCCTCGCCAAGGTGGCGAGTTCGGCCGGCGCGCTCTCGGTCGAGCAGGTGGTGGCGGCGCGGCCGGATCTCGCGGTGTTCTCGCTGGGCTCGCAGCCCTCGGACGAGGAGCGCGCCCGCATCGAGGCGGCTGGCATCCCCGTTGTCGTGATCGACTTCTTCGTCCATCCGCTCGCCAATACCGAGCCGAGCCTGCGCCTTCTCGGCGCGGCGACGGGACGGACGGCGCAGGCCGAGGCGTTCCTCGCCTTCCGCCGCAACCATCTCGATGCCGTGCGCGACACCCTGGCCGGGCTCACGGCGACGGAGCGTCCGCGCGTCTTCCTCGAGCCGCACGCCGCCATGACGGCCGATTGCTGCAACTCGCCCGGCAGGGGCAATGTCGGCGAGATCATCGAGGCGGCGGGCGGCGCCAATATCGGCGCGGCGGTCATTCCGCGGGCCTTCGGCAAGCTCAACCTCGAATATGTCATCGCCCAGGACCCGCAGGTCTATATCGCCACCGGCGGCAGTCACATGGAGGGCACGGCCGGGCTGCTGATCGGGCCGGAATACAGTCCCGCCCGCGCCCGCGAGACGTTGCAGCGGGTGATTTCGCGCCCCGGTTTCGCCGGGCTCGCCGCGGTGCGCGACGGGCGGGTGCACGGACTCAGCCACCAGCTGCTCAATTCCCCGCTCGACCTCTTCACCGTCGAGATCCTCGCCAAATGGATCCACCCCGAGCGCTTCAAGGGGCTCGATGTCGGCGAGACGGTCGCACAGGTGAACCAGCGCTTCCTCGCGGTTCCCATCCAGGGGCCGAACTGGATCGATCTTCCCTGATGCGCGCCGGCCGCCGGGGCCGCCGCGCATCTCCTCCCCGCTTCCCTCAACGGAGAAACGTCATGTCGACCGCCTCTTACGCCCGGTCCCGCCTCGGGTTCATGCGATCCGCCGCGCTGGCCGTGCTCGCCCTCGCCGCCTGCGGCAGCGCCGCCTCTGCCGATCCGGAATTCGTGAGGTCGGCCAAGCCGGGCGAGGGGCTGTACGAGATCGTCTACAGCGCGCCGCTCGGCCGCGTCTATGTCGCCGCGGCAGGCACGCGCGGGGCCAAGGAGACCTTCGTGCTGGCGCTGGACCCGGTGACGCTGGAGACCCGCGAGACGATCGCGCTGGGCGACGACCCGGTGTTCGGCCTCGGCATCAACAACAAGACCAAGACGCTCTATGGCACGCAGACCCGCGACGGCGCGCTCGCGGTGATCGATCTTGCGACCGGCAAGGTGGTGGCCAAGATCGCCAAGGGCGAGAAGGCGCATGTGCGCGAGGTCGCGGTCGACGAGGCCAATAACCGCGCCTATGTGACCATTACCGGCCGCCGCGACACGCCGTCCTCGGTATGGGTGGTGGACGGCGCCCGCAACGAGGTGGTCGACACGATCGACAACCTGCCCGGCAGCGTCACCGGCATCGCGTTCGACGCCAAGGGCAACCGCCTGTTCCTCTCGGCCATGGAGGGCAACCAGGTTCATGTGGTGGACCTCGCGACCAAGCAGGTGAAGAGTTTCCCCTCGGGCGGCGAGGGCGCCATCAACCTTGCCTATGATCCGTCCGGCGACCGGATCTTCGTCGCTCACCAGGGCAGCGGCGAAGTGGTCGCGCTCGACGCCAGGGACGGCACGATCGTCAAGGAGATCCCGACCGGCGGCGGGGCGCTCAGCGTCGCCATCGATGCCGGCCGCTCCATCCTCTACGTGGCCAACCGCACCGGCGGCTATGTCACGCTGGTCGACACCAAGACGCTGGAGCCGATCGCCAATGTCGTCACCGGCTCGGCGCCGCAGACGGTGGCGGTCGATGCGGCGAGCGGCAATGTCTATGTCACCAACAAGCTGAAGGCCGTCGCCCGGCCGCGTCCGCCGGCACCGCCCGCCGGCGCCACACCCGCACCGCAGCCGACTTCGGCGCCCGTTGCAGCACCCGCAGGCTCCCCGCCCGCAGCCGCTCCTGTGGCAGGCGCTCCTGCTGCCGGCGCTCCCGCGTCGGGGGAGGCGCGCGCCCGCCCGGTGCCGCTGGTCGATCCGTTCGGCGACACGGTCGCGCTGATCAAGCCCTGAGCGCGAAGCGGAGACGGACCGTGTCGATGAGCGTCGTTGCCGGCGGAGGCGCGCGTATGCCCGAGGCCGAGGGGCGGGCGGCCGAGGAGCGCGCCGAGGAGCGCGCGGGCTTCGCGCCCGGCGTGCCCTTCGCGCTCTTGCCCTTCGCGCTGGTGTCGAGCGGCGAGACCCTTGTCGGCAAGGGCTGTCTCGGCCTCGTGGCCGAGGGAGGGGAGCCGCTCGGCGCGCGGGTGCGCGCGCATCTCGCCGCCAGTGCCGCGGCTCAGGGCGCGGCTCCGGCGTCGCCGGTTTCGGGGATCTCGGCTTCGGGGATCTCGGCTCCGGGGATCTCGGCTCCGGGGATCTCGGCTCCAAGTGCGGCCGGCCCGGACATGGTGGTCGGCGCGTTGCCCTATGAGCGGGGCGCGCCGGCGCATCTGTTCCAGCCGGCCGAACTGTCGCGCAGCGCGGGGCGGGCCTGCTTCGCCGCCGCCTTTCCCCCGCCGGCGCTGGTGCGGCCCGAGCCGCTCAGCCCGGCGTGCATGCGCATCGCGGCCGAGCCCCCGCTCGCCGCCTATCGCGCGGCGGTGGCCGAGGCGCTGGCCCGCATGCAGGCGAGCGAAGGCGCGCCGGTGGGCGAGGCTCTGCGCAAGATCGTTCTCTCGCGCAGCCTGCGCCTGTCCAGCGACCGGCCGATCGATGCCAGCGCGCTGCTGCGGGCGCTGGCGCGGGATGCGGGCGTCACCGCCTTCTGCGTGCCGCTGCCCCCCGCCGGCCCCCCCCTCGCGCCGCAAATGCCCGCCCGCGCGCTGGTCGGCGCGACGCCGGAACTGCTGGTCGCCCGGCAGGGCAGGGCCGTCACCTCGCATCCGCTCGCCGGCTCGGCCCGGCGCTGGCGTGAGGCGAGTGCCGACCGCGCCGCCGCGCAGGCCCTGCTCGCCTCGGACAAGGACCGGCGCGAGCATGGGGAAGTCGTCACCGCCATTCTCGACCAGCTGGCGCCGCATTGCGTCGCGCTCGGCACGCCGGAGGGTACCGGCCTGACCGCGACCGCGAGCATGTGGCATCTGGGAACCCGCATCTGCGGCCGCCTGCGCCGGCCCGACCTTTCCGCCATCGATCTCGCCATGCTGCTGCATCCCACGCCCGCGGTCTGCGGCACCCCGCGCGCGGCGGCGGCCCGCGCCATCGCCGAGCTGGAGGGCTATGATCGCGGCTTCTATTCCGGTGCCGTCGGCTGGTGCGACGGGGCGGGCGACGGGGCCTGGCATGTCGCGCTGCGCTGCGCCGAGGTCGCGGGCCGGGAGGCGCGGCTTTATGCCGGCGCGGGCATCGTGCCGGGCTCGGATCCGGTCTCCGAGGGCGAGGAAACCTCCGCCAAGTTCGCCGCCATGCTGCAGGCGCTCGGCATCGACGAGGATGGCCGCCCGCTGACGGAGGACGGCGCGTGAGGAAGCTGGAGCAGATCTGGCCGGCGGAGGCCGCCGCCCGCTATCGCGCCCGGGGCTATTGGCGCGGCGAGACCTTCACCCGCATGCTGCGCGACCGGGCCCGTGAGCGGCCCGATCACGTCGCGGTGGTCGGCGGTGGCGCGCGCTGGAGCTTTGGCGAGTTGCACGCGCGCGCCGAGCGCCTCGCCCGCGGCTTCCTCGCGCTGGGCCTTCAGCCGGGCGACCGGGTGATCGTGCAACTGCCGAATATCCCGGAATTCCTCGCCGTCGTGTTCGCCCTGTTCCGCGCCCGGCTGATCCCGGTCTATGCGCTGCCGGCCCATCGTCTCGTCGAGATTGCCCATTTCGCCCGCACGGCCGAAGCGCGCGGCTATGTCGTGGCCGAACGGCACGAGGGGTTCGACTATCGCGCCCTCGCGCAGGACCTTGTCCGCGAGGTGCCGGATGTCGCGCATGTCGTGGTGGTGGGCGAGGCGGGGGACTTCACGGGTCTGGATGCGCTGCCCCAAGGCGGGGATATCGACCTGCCCGAGGATGCCGATCCGTCCGAGGTCGCCTTCCTGCAGATTTCCGGCGGCTCGACCGGCCTGTCCAAGCTCATCCCGCGCACGCATGACGACTATATCTATTCCTTCCGTGCCAGCGCCGAGATCTGCAAGCTGACGCCCGACAGCGTCTATCTCGCCGCGCTGCCCGTGGCGCATAATTTCCCCATGAGTTCGCCCGGCGTGTTCGGCGCGCTGTATGCCGGGGCGCGTGTCGTGCTCAGTCCCTCGCCGAGCCCGGAAGTGGCCTTCCCGCTGATCGAGCGCGAGCGCGTCACCATCACCGGTCTGGTGCCGCCCTTGGCGCTGCTGTGGCTGCAGGCGGCGCCCGGCGCGCGGCACGACCTCTCCTCGCTGGAGGTGCTGCAGGTGGGCGGCGCCAAGTTCCTGCCCGAATCCGCCCGCCGGGTGAAGCCGGTGCTCGGCTGCACGCTGCAGCAGGTGTTCGGCATGGCCGAGGGGCTGGTGAACTATACCCGCCTCGATGACCCCGAGGAGATCATCGTCACCACGCAGGGCCGGCCGATCAGCGGGGATGACGAGGTGCTGATCCTCGACGATGCCGGCCATCCCGTGCCGGAAGGCGAGGCGGGCCACCTGTTGACGCGCGGGCCCTACACGATCCGCGCCTATCACAATAATGACGGCGCGAATGCGCGCGCCTTCACGCCGGACGGCTTCTACCGCACCGGCGATGTGGTCAAGCGCACGGGGGAGGGCTATCTCGTCGTGCAGGGGCGGGCGGGTGATCATATCAACCGCGCCGGCGAGAAAATCTCCGCCGAGGAGATCGAGGACCATCTCCTCGCCCACCCCGCCGTGTTCGACGCGGCCGTGGTGTCGCTGCCCGACGACTATCTGGGCGAGCGCTCCTGCGCCTTCATCATCCCTCAGGGCGAGACGCCGAAGGCCGCCGTGCTGAAGGCATTCATGCGCAAGCGCGGCCTCGCGGAGTTCAAGGTGCCCGACCAGATCGTGTTCGTCGAGGCGTTCGAGACCACGGCGGTCGGCAAGGTCTCGCGCAAGGAACTGCGCGCCGGCCTGCGCCGTCGCTTTCTCGAAAAGGCGGAAGCGGAGGCGGGGGAATGAGCGCGCAGGTGAAAGCCGGTCTGCCGGCCATCGCCCCTTATGATCTCCCGCGCGCGGACGAACTGCCCGCGCCCCGCGCGCCGTGGCGGCTGGAGCGCGCGCGCGCGGCGCTGCTCATCCACGACATGCAGAACTATTTCCTGCGCGTCTTCACGCCCGATGCCTCCCCCATCGCCCCGGTCATCGCCAATATCGCGGCGCTGGCGCAGGCCGCGCGGGGCGCGGGCGTGCCGGTATTCTACACCGCGCAGGACGGCGACCAGGACCGGCGCGACCGCGGCCTGCAGGCCGACCTCTGGGGGCCGGGCATGAGCTGGGCGCCCGAGCACCAGCCCATTGTCGGCGCGCTCGCCCCGCGGGTGGGTGATATCGTGCTGGTGAAGCACCGCTACAGCGCCTTCCAGCGCTCCAACCTGGAGACGCTGATGCGCGCGCGCGATCGCGACCAGATCATCATCTGCGGCGTCTACGCGCATATCGGCTGCACGCTGACGGCGGCGGATGCGTTCATGCGCGATATCGAGCCGTTCCTGGCGGCCGATGCGCTGGCGGACTTCTCCCGCGCGAAGCACGACCTCGCCCTGTCCTATGTCGCCGACACGTGCGGCGTGCCGCTGACCAGCGCGCAGATCCGGGAGCAGCTGTAATGGCCATCGCGCCCGCCGACATCCGGCGCATCATCACCCCGGCCGCGCCGATCACCCGCGAGAGGATGCGCGCGGACATCGCCAGGATGCTGCACGAGGACCCCGAGGCGATCGGCGGCGAGGACAGCCTGATGGATCTCGGCCTCGATTCCATGCGGGCCATGAATCTCGTGCTCGCCTGGAGCGAGGGCGGGCTGGAGCTGGAATTCGCCGAATTCGCGGAAACGCCCACGCTTGACGGCTGGTGGGCACTGATCCGTACCCGACAGGCGGCGCGTGGTGTCTGACCCGCGCGCGCCGGCGCATCCGCTCACCGAGGCGCAGGCGGGCCTGTGGTACGCCCAGCGGCTGGACCCCGCCAACCCGCTGTTCAACACCGGCCAGTCCATCGCCTTCACCGGCCCGCTCGACCGCGACGCCTTCGCGGCGGCGCTGGCGCAGGCGGTGGATGAGGCCGACGCGCTGGCGCTGCGACTGGTGGATGACCCCGCCGGCCCATATCAGGTCGTCGATCCGGCCAACCGGCCGGTGCTGGATATCATCGACCTCTCGGGCGAGGACGATCCACACGCGGCGGCGCAGGCGGCCATCGCCCGCGACATGGCGACCCCGGTCGACCCGACGCGCGACAGGCTCGCGGCCGAGCGGCTTTTCGTGCTCGGGCCGCAGCATCACATCTGGCAGCAGCGCATCCATCATCTGGCCATTGACGGCTACGGGATGATCCTCATCACCCAGCGCGTCGCCGAGCTTTACACGGCACGGTTGCGCGTCCGCATGCCGGGCGCCCCCGCCCCCGGCATCGCCGCGGCGTTCACGGAGGATGCGGCCTATCGCGCCTCCGACCGGCGGGCGAAGGACGGCGCCTACTGGCGCGCGCTGTTCGCCGACCGGCCGGAGGTGGCAAGCCTCGCGACCGGAAGCCTCGCAGCCGGAAGCCTCGCGACCGGAAGCCTCGCCGCCGCCCCTTCGCTCGCGCATGGCTTTCACCGCCGCGCCGTGGAGATCGACGCCGAGGCCTTCGCCCGGCTGCGCGCGCGGGCCGAGCGCATCTCCATCCCCTGGCCGGACATCGTCACCGCGCTCAGCGCGGCCTATGTGCAGCGCCACACCCAGACGCCCGAGGTGATTGTCGGCGTGCCGTTCATGGCGCGGCTCGGCAGCGCGGCGGCGCGGGTGCCGGCCATGCTGATGAACGTGCTGCCGCTGCGCGTCGCCGTCCCATCCGGCGTGCCGCTCGACGACTTCCTCCACGCGGTGGCCGGAAGCCTCGTGCGCGCCCGCCGGCACGGGCGCTACCGTTCCGAGCAGCTGCGCCGCGATCTCAAGCGGGTGGGCGGGCAGCGGCGGCTGCACGGGCCGCTGATCAACCTGCTGCCCTTCGACGAGACGCCGCGCTTTGAGGGGCTGACCAGCCGGCTGGAGGTGCTGTCCACCGGGCCGGTTGAGGACATCACCTTCACCTTCCGCCTGCACGGGACGGACGGGCTGCGGCTGGAGGTCGACGCCAATCCGGCGCTCTATCCGCCCGCCGTCGTGGAAGCACATGCCCTGCGGCTCAAGCATTTCATCGAGGCGACCAGCGCTGCCGACAGGCTGGACGACGTGCCGACAGCCACGCCCGCCGAGGCCGAGCGCCATCTCGTCACCCTCAACGCGACCGCGCATCCCGTGCCCGACACCACGCTGGCGGCGCTGATCGAACGGACGATGGCGGCAATGCCGACCGCCCCGGCACTGCGCTTCGCCGGCATGACCCTGGACTATGCGGGGCTCGAGGCGCGCAGCCGGGCCCTGGCGGAGACGCTCGCCGCGATCGGGGGCGTTGGGGACTCTCTCATTGCCGTCGCCCTGCCGCGCTCCTTCGAACTGGTGATCGCGCTCGTCGCCATATTGCGCGCGGGCGCGGCCTATCTGCCGCTCGACCTTGCCCAGCCCGACGCGCGGCTGTCCCGCATCCTCACCTCGGCGCGCCCGCGCCTCGTGCTGGCGCGGACGGAGGATGCCGGGCGCTTCGAGGGCAAGGTCGAGGTTCTGGCGCCGGAGCACTGGCCGCACGCACCGCTCGGCCTCGACCTGCCGCAGCCCGAGCCGGGAGACGCGGCCTATGTGATCTACACCTCCGGCTCCACCGGCGAGCCGAAGGGCGTCGTCATCGAGCACCGGGCGATCGTCAACCGGCTCGAATGGATGCGCGAGCATTACGGCTTTGGCCCGCAGGACCGCATCCTGCAGAAGACACCGGCGACTTTCGACGTCTCGGTGTGGGAATTCTTCCTGCCCCTCCTCACGGGGGCCTGCCTCGTCATCGCCCCGCCCGAGGCGCATCGCGACCCGCTGGCGCTGGCGCGGATCCTCCGCGAGGAGACGATCACCACGGCGCATTTCGTGCCCTCGATGCTCGCCGCCTTCCTCGCCGAGCCGAGTGCGCAGGGCCTCGTCCTGGCCCGTGTCTTCTGCTCGGGCGAGGAATTGCCGGCGGACCTGCGCGACCGCTTTCACCGCACGCTCAAGGCTGGGCTGCATAATCTCTACGGGCCGACCGAGGCGGCGGTGGATGTGAGCTTCTGGCCGGCCGGACCGGAGGACCGCGCCAATCCCGTGCCGATCGGCTTTCCCGTGTGGAACACGCGGCTCTATGTGCTGGATGCGGCCGGGCGCCCGCAGCCACCGGACGTGCCGGGCCATCTCTTTCTCGGCGGGGTGCAACTGGCGCGCGGCTATCTCGGACGACCGGACCTCACGGCCGAGCGCTTCCGCCCCGATCCCTTCCGGCCGGGTGAGCGCGTCTATGCCACGGGCGACCTCGCCCTGTGGCGGGCGGATGGGGCGGTGGTGTTCCTCGGCCGCTCGGATCACCAGATCAAGATTCGTGGCCTGCGGGTCGAACTCGGCGAGGTCGAGGCGGCATTTATGGCTTCCGGCCTCGTGCGGCAGGCCGGAATCGTCGCGCGCGAGGATCGCGGCACGAAGCGCATCGTCGCCTATCTGGTGCGAGAGCCGGGCCAAAGGACGGCCCAAGGGACGGCCCAAGGGACGGCCCAAGCGACGGGCCAAGCGACGGCCATCGAACCGGGCATCGAGCCGGCCATGGATATTGCCGCGCTGAAGGCCGATCTCGCGTCCCGACTGCCGGACTACATGGTGCCGGCCGCCTTCGTCGTGCTCGACGCACTGCCCGTGACCGCCAATGGCAAGCTCGACCGGGCGGCCCTGCCGGCCCCCGATTTCGCCGGCACCGGCAGCCGGGCGCCGGAAACGCCGACCGAGAGGCGGCTCGCCGCCCTGTTTGCCGCGCAACTGGCGATCGATGGCCCCATCGCGGCGGAGGATGATTTCTTCGCGCTGGGCGGGGATTCGCTGCACGCTGTCGCGCTGCTCCTGAAAGTGCGCGAGCAGTGGGGCCACGATCCGGGCCTCGGCGCGCTGTTCGCCCGGCCGACGGTGGAAGGCTTCGCCCGGCTCATCGAGGCCGAGGGCGACGTGGATGCCGGGCTCGGGCCGCTGGTGACGCTGGCGCAGGGCGAGCCCGACCGGCCGCCGCTCTTCGTCATTCATCCCGCCGGCGGCCTGTCGTGGTGCTATGGCCGGCTGGCGCGCGCGCTCTCCCCCCGCCGCACCGTCCATGGCCTGCAGGCACCGGCGCTGGCGGCGGGCGTCGCGACGCCGGGAAGCCTGGAGGCGCTGGCACGCGACTATGTGGCGCGCATCCGCCGGCTGCAGCCGCGCGGGCCCTATCATCTGCTCGGCTGGTCGGTCGGCGGCATCCTCGCGCAGGCCATGGCGGTGCAGCTGCGCGAGGACGCGGCGGAGGTCGGGATCGTGGCGCTGCTGGATTCCTACCCCTGCGATGTGTGGCGCGGCGAGCCGGACCCGGGGGAGGATGGCGCGCTCAAGGCGCTCCTCGCCATTGCCGGGCACGACCCGGACCGGTTGCCGGCGCTGGCGTTGAACCGCGCCGCGGTGCTGGCCTTCCTGCGCGCCACGACGAGCCCGCTCGGCCGGCTGCCCGAGGCCGCGCTCGATGGCGTGGTGCGGGTGGTGGCCGGCAACAATGCCCTGGTCCGCGGGCATTTCCATCGCCGCTATGACGGCGTCCTCACCCATTTCCGCGCCGCGCTGGATCATCAGGGGCGCGACCTGTCGCCCGATCTGTGGGCGCCGTATGCGGCGCGGATCGATGTCATCGATGTGCCGAGCCTGCACGCCCACCTCACCGGCCCGGAAGCGACCGCGCGTGTCGCTCCGGTGCTGGCACGGGCGCTGGCGCAGGCCGATAGCAGGGAGAAGGTTGCATGCGCGACAGCGGTCTGAGCGGCAAGGTCGCCCTCGTCACCGGCGCGGCCGGCGGCATCGGTGCCGCCGTGGTGCGCCGTCTGGTGGAAGAGGGCGCGCGCGTCGTCGCCACCGATGTGGAGGCGGAGCCCTTGCAGGCGCTGGCCGCCACGCTGGGCGCGGCCGCCGTTCCCGCCTGTCTCGATGTGCGCTCCACGGCCGAGGTCGACGCCCTTGTGGCGTGGGTCGAGCGGGAGATCGGCCCGATCGACCTTCTCGCCAATGTCGCGGGCGTGCTGTCCCATGAATTGGTGACGGACCTGTCCGATGCCGAATGGGAGCGGGTGTTCGACATCAACGCGAGCGGCGTGTTCCGCCTCTCGCGGGCCCTGGCGCGGGTGATGCAGCCGCGCCGGCGCGGCGCCATCGTCACCGTGTCCTCCAATGCCGCCGGCATTCCGCGCCACGCCATGGCGGCCTATGCCGCCTCCAAGGCGGCAGCGACCATGTTCACCCGCTGTCTCGGACTGGAACTGGCGCCGCACGGCATACGCTGCAACATCGTCGCGCCGGGCTCCACGCTCACCCCGATGCAGACCGGCATGTGGGCGGACGGCAACGGCGCCGCGCGGGTGATTGCCGGCTCGCCGGAAACCTTCAAGGCCGGTATCCCGCTGGCCAAGCTGGCGACGCCGGAGGATGTGGCCGATGCCGTGCTGTTCCTGCTCTCGGAGCGGGCCGGCCACATCACCATGGCCGACCTCTATGTCGATGGCGGCGCCACGATGCGCGGGTGAGGCGCTAAAAACCCCCTCTCCCCGTCGGGGAGAGCGGTGGGGTGTGGGGCGCTTTCCCGGCTCACACCGCGCGGTCGACGATGACCTGCAGGAACCCGCGCGCGCAGTGCTCGACGCGCGCCTCCACGCGATAGACGCGGGCCAGCGTTTCCGGCGTGATCGCCTCCCCCGGTGAGCCATCGGCGGCGATGCGGCCCTGCTCCAGCACGACGATGCGGCGGGCGAAGCGGGCCGCCTGGGCGATGTCGTGCAGCACGATGACGACGATGATGGCGCGCTCGCGCGCCAGTTCTTCCACCAGTTGCATCACCCGCATCTGGTGATGGATGTCGAGCGCGCTGGTCGGCTCGTCCAGCAGCAGCACGGTTGGCTCGCGCACGATGGACTGGGCGAGGCTGGCGAGCTGGCGCTGGCCGCCGGAAAGCTCGTCCAGCCCGCGCATGGCGAGATCGCCGATGCCGAGCCGCTCCAATGTGCGCAGCGCGCGCGCCTGAGCTTCACCCGAGGACAGGCCTCCCGCGGACAGTCCCCCCTCGCGCGAGGACATCAGCGCGGACAGCGTCGCCTCGAACACGGTGAGTGCCACGCGCTGCGGCAGGGCCTGCGGCATGTAGGTCACGAAGCGCGCATGGCCGGCAATGGTGAGCCGGGTCAGCTCGACATCGTCGAGGCGGATCGAACCTGCCGCCGGCACCAGCCCCGCCAGCGCGCGCAGCAGCGTGGTCTTGCCGGCGCCATTGGGGCCGATCAGCGCGGTGACGCTGCCGCCCGTGAGTGCCGGCACGGACAGGTTCTCAAGGATGGCGCGCCGGCCATAGAAGACCGACAGCCCTTCGATGGTGAGCATCGGCGCCATCACAGCCGCTCCCGCCGGGTGAAGATCAGCGCCATGAAGAAGGGCACGCCGATCAGCGCCGTGACGATGCCGACGGGCAGCAATGCGCCGGGCACCAGCGTCTTCGAGGCCACCGAGGCGAGCGACATGATGGCCGCCCCCGCCAGCATGCTCGCCGGCAGGAAGAAGCGGTGGTCCTCGCCCACCAGCATCCGGGCGATGTGCGGGGCGACCAGCCCGATGAAGCCGATCGTGCCGACAAAGGCGACCGAGGTCGCCGCCAGCAGGCTGACGCGCAGCAGCGAGAAGAAGCGCAGCCGCGCCACCGAGATGCCGAAGGAGCGGGCGCGGTCCTCGCCCAGGCGCAGCGCCGTCATGCGCCAGGAGGCGTGGAGCGCGAAGGGCGTGGTCAGCGCCGCCACCAGCGCCAGCACGCCGAGCTTCTGCCAGGTGGCGCGCGACAGGCTGCCCATGCTCCAGAATACCAGCTGCTGCAACGCCTCCTGGCTGGCGACGAACTGGATCAGCGCCACCAGCGCATTGAAGGTGAAGACCAGCGCGATGCCGAACAGCACCAGCGTTTCGACCCCCGTGCCGCGCAGGCCGGCCAGCGCCTGCAGCAGCAGCACCGAGCCGAAGGCGAAGATAAAGGCGAAGGCCGGCAGGTTCCAGCCCGCCGGGACGAACGGCAGGCTGGCGCCGAGCACCAGCGCCAGTGCCGCGCCGAACGAGGCGGCGGAAGAGACGCCCAGCGTGAAGGGGCTGGCCAGCGGGTTGTTGAGGATGGTCTGCATCTCCGCGCCGGCCAGCGCCAGCGCGGCGCCGACCAGAACCGCCATCAGCGCATAGGGCAGGCGCACGTCCCAAATGATGACGCGCCCCGGCCCATCGAGGCCGGCGGGGTTCAGAATGCCGGTGATCACGTCGTTGAGCGGGAGGTTGGACGGGCCGGTGGCGATGTCGAACAGCAGCGCCACCAGCATGAGCGCGCCGAGCCCGAGAAGGATGGCGACGCGCCGGCGCAGCCGGTGCGCATAGGCGGGCAGCGTGGCCGCGCGGGGCGAGGGTCCGGTCATCCTGTCTCCGGCGCCTCCGCCCGGCAGACACGGGGCGGCAGGCGGTGCGGGATGCTTCTGCATGAGCGGCCCGGATGGGTCAAGTTCCTGATGGAAAAGGATATTCCTTAGAATCATTTCATTCTGCCCCGCTGCGGCTTGCGCCGTCTCCGGCATGGGCTAGAGCTTGCCCGTCAGGTCCGCCGCGGGAACGCCCATGTCCACCATGATATCGGTCACGTCGCCCGTCCTCCTGCCCGACACGGAGGCGTTCGACCTCGCGCCCGCGTCGGAGGGCGCGGGTGGCGCGGCGCGGGGCTGGCGCATCTTCCGCTCCATCCCGCGCGGGCCGGCGCCGGAAAGCGGCTTCCCCGTCATCTACATGCTGGACGCCAATGCCGGCTTCGCCAGCTTCCACCAGGCGATGGCCCGCGCTGCGGGGCGTCCGTCCGCCACCGGCGTGAGCGAGGCGGTGATTGTCGGCATCGGCTATCCCGAGGGCGAGGATATCCGCACCCGCCGCGCCTTCGATTTCACCGTCGGGCCGAGCCGGGATGCCGCCGCCGAGCCGCCGCGCCCGGAAAGGGCGTCGCTGCACGGCGGGCGCGACGCGTTCCTTCGCTTCATCGAGACGACGCTGAAGCCGGCCATCGCCGCGCGCGTTCCGGTCGATCCCGCCCGCCAGACGCTGTTCGGCCATTCGCTGGCCGGCTGGTTCACGCTGGACGTAATGACGCGCGACCCCGGCGCCTTCGCCGCCTATGTCGCGGTGAGCCCGTCCATCTGGTGGGACGAGGCGCGGCTCAATGAGGGCCTTGCGGGGTTGGAAGACCTTGCGGGGTTGGAATACCTCGCGGGGTTGGAAAGTCCGCCGCCGCGGCTGGCGCTGATGGTGGGCGAGTGGGAAGAGGCGCTCGCCCCCTGGCAGGCGGACCGTCCGGAGGCCGCCGAGATGGCGGCGCGGCGGGCGCAGCGCGCGATGGTCGCCCGTGCCCGCGCCTTCGCCGCACAGGTGGCCGCGACACTCGGCCCGGCCGCGCAGGTGCGGTTCGACCGGATGGCGGGCGAGGACCATGCCTCGATCCTGCCGGCCGCCATGACGCGGGCGCTGCGCTTCGCGCTGGAGGAGGGGCACGGGCGCGCCGCCCTTCCCTAGCGGGACCTGCTGCTGACGTGATCGGCTTCGGGGCGAGGTGACTTGCGTCGGGTGGCGGCGGGGGTAGTTATGGAGCGCTTTCGAGCGGCGCGGATTGCGTCTCGCCCGCCGGGAATGCGCTGCTGAAGAAGGCTGGAGCGCCTCGCGCGAGGGGCTCTGGCGCAACCGCTGCCACTGGATTCCACCATGACCGCTGCTTCGCCTGCTGCTTCGCCCGTCACCTCCGCCGCCGCTTCCAAGCTGCGCAGCGTGCAGACCGCCGCCGCCCTTATCGTCGCGGTGGCCGGTGCCGGCACGCTGGCGGGGGCATGGTATTTCCAGCTTGTGGTGGGTCTGGCGCCATGCCCGCTCTGCCTTGAGCAGCGCATTCCCTATTATGTCGGCGTGCCCATCGCGCTCATCGCGGTGATCTGCGCGCTGGGCGGGCGCGCCCCGCTCGCCCGCGTCGCGCTGGCATTGGCCGGCACGCTGATGGCGGTGGCCGCCGCACTGGCGGTCTATCATGCCGGTGTCGAATGGGGCTTTTGGGCGGGGCCGACCGCCTGCTCGGGCTCGGCGCCGGCGCTCTCCTCGGGCAATCTGCTGGAGAGCCTGCAGCAGGCGCGGGTGGTGCGCTGCGACGAGGCGCCGTGGCGGCTGCTCGGCCTCTCGCTCGCCGGCTACAACGCCCTCATCGCCGCGGCGCTGACGCTGGTTGCCTTTCGCGGCGCGGTGGCGCGATAGACGGCCGTCCGGAGCATGGGGAACAGCAGGTTCCCCACTTCCCGGCTCACGGGTCGAGTTCGGTATCCCAGTAGAGGTAATCCACCCAGCTGTCATGGAGGTAGTTGGGCGGGAAGTGCCGGCCGTTCTGGTGCAGGTCGAATACGGCGGGCTGATAGGGCTTCTGCCGGGGAATCATGCGTGCCTCGGCCGGCATCATGCTGCCCTTCCTCAGATTGCAGGGCGAGCACGCGGCGACGACGTTCTCCCAGGTGGTCTGCCCGCCGCGCGAGCGCGGGATGACGTGGTCGAAGGTCAGGTCCTCGCGCGCATCGCAGTACTGGCAGGTGAAGCGGTCGCGCAGGAACACGTTGAAGCGGGTGAAGGCGGGCTGGCGGGCCGGCCGGATGAAGGCCTTGAGCGAAACCACGCTCGGCAGGCGCATCTGGAAGGTCGCGCTGGAGACCTGCCGCTCATAATATTCGACGATGTTCACGCGATCGAGGAAGACCGCCTTGATCGCGTCCTGCCACGCCCAGACCGACAGCGGGTAATAGCTCAGCGGCCGATAATCGGCGTTGAGCACGAGGGCAGGCCAGGCACCCGGAGACAATGTCGCCGTCAACGCTCTCGCTCCCTGCCGGAGTTCTTTGCGATCGGGTGCGCCACCCGATCGCAAAGAACTCCGGTTCCACGAACCCGGAGCCTGATCTCATCGCACGAGCCAAGCGGCTCCTGCGGAACAGGCTCGTCGCCGGTACGGGCAAGTCGGCACCGCACGGCGCACGGGGATAGTCTATATTTAGCGTGTCAATCTTGTGAAGCGCTGCCGTGCGGAGGATGCCGTACGGATCGCGGCGGGGGCCATGGAGCGCGCCCGCCACAGGTGGGTCAGGGCCGGATATCCCGCCATGGGCGGGTTCAGCCGAGCACCTCGGCGAGGAAGCGGCCGGCCAGCGCCAGCCCGTCCGGATCGATGCCATGGCCAAGGCCTCGGGAGAGCTGCGAGCGCACCGCGAGGCCGCGCGCGCTCAAGCTCTCGACGGCGCGGGGCAGGGCGGCGGGTGGAATCACCTCGTCGGCATCGCCATGCACCAGCAGCACCGGCGGGCGGGCGGTGATTCCGGCATCGAAGGCGGGCAGCGCGCGCTCGGGCGGCACCACATGGATGCCGGAAAAGCCGACCAGCCCGGCCGGCGCCGCGGCGCGCCGCAGTCCCGTATGCAGGGCCATCATCGTGCCCTGGCTGAAGCCGACCAGCGCGAGGCGCGAGCCGGGCAGGCCGAGACGGGCAAGTTCCGCATCGAGAAAACCATCGAGCGCCGCATGCGCCGACTGCACCCCGACCCACCGTTCGGCATCGTTGCGCTCGACATAGCCGAACCATTGCCGGCCGACCGGCGCGATCGCGCAAGGCTCGGGGGCATGCGGGGAGACGAAGGCGGCGCCCGGCAGTAGCGGCGCCCAGTGGCGCCCGAGGTCGATCAGGTCCCGCCCATCGGCGCCGTAGCCATGCAGCAGCACCACGAGCGCCTCGGCCGGGCGGCCCGAGCGGGGCGAAAGACGGGGGCCGTCAAGCATGGGTGTCATCTCTGTCGGCTCGTCCTCTGGCGGGTCTTCCTCGCCCGCGTCAGTTGGTGTCGTCGTCGAGCGCGCGCAGGCCCCCGGCAGCGACCTTGGGCATGGCGCCGTGGTTGAGCAACGTGTCGATGCGTTCGCGCTCCTGCTCGAAGGAGGCGAGGATCCTGCCATCGAGCGCGCGCCCGCGCGGCAGGCGGATGCGCATCGGGTCGACGAAGCGGCCGTTCACCAGCACCTCATAGTGAAGATGCGCGCCGGTGGAGAGGCCGGTCGAGCCGATATAACCGATCAACTGGCCCTGCCGCACGCGCAGCCCCTCGCGGATGCCCTTGGCGAAGCCGGACTGGTGCGAATAGGTGGTGACGTAGCCGTTGGAGTGCTGGATCTCGATGCGCCGACCGTAGCCGGAGGTCCAGGCCGCCTTCTTGATCACGCCATTGCCCGCGGCGTAGATCGGGGTGCCGACCCGGTCGGCCCAGTCGACGCCCGAATGCAGGCGGCTATAGCCGAGAATGGGGTGGCGACGCATGCCGAAGCCCGAGCGCAGCACGCCGCCCGAGAGCGGCTTGCGCACCAGGAACTTCTTCGCGCTCTTGCCGGATTCGTCATAGAAATCGACCAACCCGTCATCCGGGGTCTGGTAGCGGAAATAGCGCCGCTCCTCGCCGCCGACGATCAGCCCGGCATAGAGCACGCCGCCCGCGCCGCCCGCCTCGTCGGGCTCATAGACCACCTCGAAGGAATCGCCGGTGCGCACCCGGCGCTGGAAATCGACGTCGAAGGAATAGACGCGGATCAGGCTTTCGATGACCGGGCGCGGCACGTCGTGGCGCAGCGCGGTCTCCCAGATGCTTTCATAGAGCGTGACGCCGCCGCGCCCGCCGCCGCCATCGGCATCGTCGTCGCCATCGTCCGGCGCGATGTCCGCGACCTGCGTGTCGGCGGGCTCCTGCACCGGCAGGAACTTGCCCATGTCGGAGAGCGCCACCGTGCCCTGATGGCCGGTATCGTTGAAGACGGCGACGCGCACCGCCACGGGCGAGCCGCTCGAACCGTCGAGCAGCACCTTGAGTCGCATGCCCTCGGGCAGCGGGCCCTGCAGGTCGCGCGTCAGGAACGCGGCGGCCGCGGCGCGAGCGGAGACCTGCGGCACGCCGAGATCAACCAGGATCGAGGCGACGGTGTCGCCCTTCTTGGTGACGACGGCGCGCTCCGCCCAGTCATTGCCGCCGGTCGCCTCCTCGCCCGACTTGCCCATCGAGCTGACATTCTCGGGCTGCTGCAGCGCGCTGGCGGCGGCGCCCCCGGCCGGCGGGGGAGCGAAGGCGAGCGCGCCGGAAATGCCGAGATTGGCCAGCGCGGGCGTGCGGGTATCGGTCGGGGTGCTGAACTCGGCGGCCTCGCGCACCTTCATCAGCACGTCTTCCATCGGCAGTTCGGCCGCGAATTTGGTGCTGGGGGGGACCGCGGCGATGTCGCGCACCACCAGGGTGAGGTCCCCGGTGGGCTCGGCCTGGGGCGCCTCGCCGTCATCATTGGTGCTGTCGGCGATCAGCTTGGCCGGATTGAATCGCGGCACGTCGACGGAGGCGGCGGTCACGGCCTGCGCGAGATTGGCCGCGACCTTGGTCACGGCGCGCACCTTGATGACTTCCTTGTCGCCGTCCTTGCTGGTGGAGGCGAGGCGCAGCGTCTGCTTGGCGGCGAAGCTCTCCGAAAGGATCGACATGCGGTCGCCCTTGCGGGCGACGTTGGAGGGGCGCTCGCCGGCGGCCAGCGCGCCGCGCAGCGCCGAACGCACCGTCTCCGGGCTCTGCGCGAAGCGATACTCGCCATCCAGCGCCGCATAGACCGCCCCGCCCATGAGCGCGGCACCGCAGATGCCGGTGAGCAGTGTCGCCATCAGCCAGCGGATGGAGATACGGCGGCGGTTGGTCGGCTCCTCGGCATCGCCATCGACGCCGAGCGGGGGCTCATCGCCCAGATCGAACCCAGCGCCGCGGTTTTGCCGCATGCCGTTTGGTCCGCGACGAGTCTCCAACAGGCCATCCCCACATTCATCGGCGCTCGACGCCGACATCGCGTCACTTGTGGCCGCCGTGTGCGACCGGACGTTCTGCCTCCCCGGCATCCGCCGGGGCGGATGCGATGGTCACGCGGGCGGTAAAGTGTTCCGCAAGACGCGGGAACTTGCCGCCTGGGGTGGACGCCGTCAACCCGGCGCTCACCGCGGGCGCGAATCCGATGCGCGCCCGATGGGCTGCGATGTAGAACGGGGGCTCACGGCAAAAGCATGGCGGCCGGCGCACATGCCGGCCGGGCTCCACAGCCATCGCCGGAGCGGGTCCGGTTGCGGCCTACTGCGCGGAGGTGTTCCGCTGGCGCAGCGGCGAGGGCGGCGGCAGCGGAACCAGCGCCACCCGGGCGCCGGCGGGGGCGGCGTCCTCGTCCGTCGAGGCGATGCCCTGCCAGGCATTGGCGGGGGAACTGGGGTTGCGCAGGATCGGCGCGCCACCATTGGCGTGGGATCCTGTCGCGGCATAGGCGCTGCTGCGCGCGCCCGGCACGCTCGTGGCCATGACCGGCGCGATGACCGGCGCCGCGCCGGGCGTGACGGGCGGTATCGCCGCCGTCCCGGGAGCCGACGCACCGGGCGCGGCGGCGTCGGCCATCACCGCGCCCTCGGTCGGGGCCACGTCGAAGCGCTTGAAGAAGGACCAGATTTCCTGCGGCGCGTCGAGCCCGCTGCGGCGCGGGCCGAGAATGACCGCCGCCAGCGCGTCGCCCGCGCCGGTGGACTGGGCGGGCGGCTGGTGGCCGCCGGCAATTTCATAGAAGGCCACCGCCGAGCCCGACGCGCAATTGTCCCAGCGCAGGATGCGCGCGCTCGGCGCGGTGCTCTGCTGCGGCGGCGCGCAGCCATCGATGCGGGCGAACAGTTCCGCGCTCTCGGAGGCCGACATCAGCCGGGCGCCGGGCGTCTGCCGGCCGAACATCGGCACGATCGGGTCATAGGTGCCGTTCATGATGAGGATCGGCACCGGCCGCGCGGGCTTGCAACTCTCGTTATAGCCCACCGGCACCGTCATCATCATCGTGGCGAACGCGTTGAAGTGTTCGGCATAGCGGCACGCGATGAAGGCGGTGAGGAAGCCGCCATTGGAGAAGCCCATGAGAAAGGCGCGATTCGGATCGGCGATCCCCTCGGCCTCCAGTGTGGCGAGCACGTCCAGCACGAACCGGCCGTCATCGCGCGGGTAGAGGATGGGCAGGAAACCGGCGACCGTGCTGCGCCCGTCATTCCAGAGCAGATTCATGCCCTTGGGGTAGGCCACCACGAAGCCCTCGCGGTCGGCCACGGCATCGAGGTCGAGGTAACGCTGCATGATATAGGCCGGCTGCAGGGCGCCATGCAGGGCGATGACCACGGGCTTCGGACCCGGCGGCGCGTTCTTCGGCACATGCAGGATGAATTCGCGCTTGAGACCGCCCGAGGTGATGGTGCGCTCGCCATCCTGCACGACGCGGCCGGGGCTCTCCTGTGCCGCGGCAGGCGTCGCCGCCAGCGCGGCAAGGCTCGCGACGAATGCAAGGAGCAGGAGGCAGGGTTTCGCGAAATGCATGCTCATCGCAACCTTGGCAGGGCGGGCGCCATCGGAAAGGCACGTTACAGACGGTTTATTTCAGTCAAATAAATGGCGAAGATGGTTAACGAACCGTCAGCGCCGCGCGTGGATCCCGCGTTCTTTCGGGCACGGGCGGTGGCGAAAAGGGGCTGGCGCCGCTGGGGCCTTCGTCTAGGGTGCGCGCGCTGCATCGCAGCGACAGCGACTTTGTTGTGTGATAGGCGTCGCCTTTGGAATGATTGCGAAAAGCAATCGTTTCGGCTACGCACTGCAAAACAAGCCTTCGGGACCGGGAAAATCGATATGCCAGGAGCGGCCGAGCGGCCCCTTTCTCCGCATCTCCAAATTTATCGCCCGATGCTCACGATGATGATGTCCATCGTGCACCGCATCACGGGCGTCGCCCTTTATTTCGGCACGCTGCTGCCGGTGATCTGGCTGCTCGCCGCCGCGAGTTCGCCGGAGGCCTTCGCCACGGTGAACGGCCTTTTGGGCAGCTGGATCGGGCTCATTATTCTGTTCGGCTACAGCTGGGCACTCATCCATCACGCTCTGGGCGGCGTACGTCACTTCGTATGGGACTTCGGCCATGGTTTCGGGCCGCAGGCGCGCGAGTTCATGGCCAAGGCCACCCTTGGCGGCTCGGTCCTGCTGACCGTGCTGCTGTGGATCGTCATCGCGGTGGTGAAAGGCTGAGCCCATGAGCAACCGTTCGAGCCCGCCCTCGCGCAGCCCTTCCAGCGCCTCCATGCGCACTCCGCGCCGCAAGGTCGCCGGCCTCGGCTCCGCCCGGTCCGGCACCGGCCATTTCTGGCTGCAGCGCGTGACGGCGCTGGCCAACATCATCCTCGTGATCATCGCCCTGCCGATCGTCATCTCCATGGCGGGCGGCGGTCAGGAGGCTGTCCTGTCGACCCTGCGCCATCCGCTGGCGGCGCTGGTTCTGCTACTGCTTCTGGTCTCGATGACATTCCATATGCGCATCGGCATGCAGGTGGTGATCGAGGATTACGTCCATAGCGAGGGGACGAAGGTGCTCGCCCTGATCGGCAACACCTTCTTCACGATCGCGGTCGGCGCTGCCGGCGCGTTCGCCATCCTCAAGATCAGTTTCGGAGGCTGAGAGACCGATGGCCGGAACCCACTCCGCCAATGGCGCTTCCAACGGTGCTGCCGGCCCCTCGGTGAACGGGGCCGCCTATCCCATCACCGATCATACCTATGACGTCGTCGTGGTCGGCGCCGGCGGCGCGGGGCTGCGCGCCGTGGTCGGCTGCTCGGAAGCCGGGCTGCGCACAGCCTGCGTGACCAAGGTGTTTCCCACCCGCTCGCACACCGTGGCGGCACAGGGCGGCATCGCCGCCTCGCTCGGCAACATGGGCACCGACGACTGGCGCTACCACATGTACGACACCGTCAAGGGGTCGGACTGGCTGGGCGACCAGGACGCCATCGAATATCTCGTGCGCCACGCGCCGGCCGCCGTCTACGAGCTGGAGCACTGGGGCGTGCCGTTCTCGCGCACCGAACAGGGCACGATCTACCAGCGCCCGTTCGGCGGCATGACCATTGATTATGGCAAGAGCCCGGCGCAGCGCACCTGTGCCGCCGCCGACCGCACCGGCCACGCCATCCTGCACACGCTCTACGGCGCGGCGCTGAAGCACAATGCCGAGTTCTTCATCGAGTATTTCGCGCTCGACCTGATCATGGACGAGGATGGCCGCTGCCGCGGCATCGTCGCGCTGAAGATGGACGACGGCACGCTGCACCGCTTCCGCGCGCAGACGGTGATTCTCGCCACCGGCGGCTATGGCCGCGCCTATTTCTCCGCCACATCCGCCCATACCTGCACGGGCGACGGCAATGCCATGGTGCTGCGCGCCGGCCTGCCGCTGCAGGACATGGAATTCGTGCAGTTCCACCCCACCGGCATCTACGGCTCGGGCTGCCTCATCACCGAGGGCGCGCGCGGCGAGGGCGGCTATCTCACCAATTCCGAGGGCGAGCGCTTCATGGAGCGCTACGCCCCCTCGGCCAAGGACCTCGCCTCGCGCGACGTCGTCTCCCGCTCCATGACCATGGAGATTCGCGAGGGACGCGGCGTCGGCAAGAACAAGGACCACATCTACCTGCACCTCGACCATCTCGACCCGGCGATCCTGCATGAGCGCCTGCCGGGCATTTCCGAGAGCGCGAAGATCTTCGCCGGCGTCGACGTGACCAAGGAGCCGATCCCGGTCCTGCCGACCGTGCATTACAACATGGGCGGCATCCCGACGAACTTCCACGGCGAAGTGGTCACCAAGAAGGACGGCAATCCCGACCACGTGGTGCCGGGCCTGATGGCGGTGGGCGAATGCGCCTGCGTGTCGATCCACGGCGCCAACCGGCTGGGCTCGAACTCGCTGACCGATCTCGTGGTGTTCGGCCGCGCGGCGGCGCTGCGTTGCGCCGACATCCTCACCCCCGGCGACAAGCAGCGCGAACTGCCGGCCAATTCCGCCGATCTCGCGCTGTCGCGGCTGGATCACTTCCGCCATGCCTCCGGCGGCACGCCGACCGCCGAGCTGCGCCTGTCGATGCAGAAGGTGATGCAGAACAACTGCGCCGTCTACCGCACCGGCGAGGTGCTGGAGGAAGGCCGCAAGCTGATCGCCGACGTGTTCGCCGGCACCGGCGACATCGACGTGACCGACCGTTCGCTGGTGTGGAATTCCGATCTCATCGAGACGCTGGAATATGACAACCTGATCGGCCAGGCCATCGTCACGATGGAGAGCGCCGCCGCCCGCACGGAAAGCCGCGGCGCCCATGCCCGCGAGGACTTCCCCGAGCGCGACGACGCCACATGGATGAAGCACACGCTGGCCTTCGTCGATTTCGACAAGGGCGCGGTGAAGCTCGATGATCGCCCGGTTCACACCTATACGTTGTCGAACGACATCCAGTATATTGAGCCGCGCAAGCGGGTGTATTGACGCTCGCTACCTTTGGGGGGGGGGGGCGGAGCCGTGGCGGAGACCAAGCAGGTAAAATATACCGAGAGCTTCTTTCAAGATTTGGCTGACGACTCGTATAGATCCGCATTCAAGATTCTTGGGATCGTATTCGACGTCATTCGGCCCGAGTCAGTAATCGATTTTGGTTGTGGAACCGGTTCCTGGCTCAAGGCAGCGCACGAATTGGGGGCTTTGCGTGTGGCCGGAGTGGACGGGCCGTGGGTTACGCAGGATCAGCTGGTGGACCGCTCGATTGCACTGATAACATCAGATATGTCCTTGGCGTCGACCCCGGCGGTTTCTGCCGGCGCCTTTGATCTGGCCATTTCGCTGGAGTGCGGCGAGCACCTTCCGGCGAGTCGAGCCGATTGGCTCGTCGACAACATGTGCGGCGCATCCAGGAAGGTGCTGTTCGGCTCGGCGATTCCCGGGCAGGGTGGAACCGACCACATCAACGAGCAGTGGCCAAGCTACTGGGCGGAGAAGTTTCGTGCCCGCGGCTACCTTCCGCTCGATCTCGTTCGGCCGAACGTCTACTTTGATCGGAGCATACCCACTTGGTATCGAAACAACCCTCTCATGTACATCCACCGGGATGAGCATGCGGACGTGCGGAATACGGCCCTCTCGTCGAAGACCCATTCACTGACCATTACCGACTTCGTCATTCCGCAGCTTTTCGAGGATCCCGGCCTGCGTCAAAGCATGCGGATCGCGAGCCAAATCCCCAGCAAGCTGGCTCGCTCTCTGCTGTGGCGGTGGAAGATCCGCCGCTGGTCGATGTGACCGTGATGGCGAGACCAGCCGTCAGGCGCAGAGCGATCGATCGATCGGCTTCGATCCGGCGGCCGGCGCATGTTGGTTTGCCGTGTCCGGTCGTCGGACGAGCCGCCCAGATCGGCTGGCCGGTATGTTTCGCCAATGTCAGCCCCTCCTGTCGCGGGCGGGTTGATCGTTTCGCTGCCCAACTCTCTCGGCGATACGCTATCCGCCTGGCCCGCATTCGAGCCTTCTGAGGAACTGCCATGGTCCAGCTTACACTTCCCAAGAATTCCCAGCTCGTCGCGGGCAAGGTCTGGCCGAAGCCCGCGGGCACCAACCGGCTGACCGAGTACCGCATCTATCGCTGGAATCCCGATGACGGGGTGAACCCGCATGTCGACACCTATTATGTCGACCGCGACGATTGCGGGCCGATGGTGCTGGATGGCCTCATCTATATCAAGAACAAGATCGACCCGACGCTGACCTTCCGCCGCTCCTGCCGCGAGGGCATTTGCGGCTCCTGCGCCATGAATATCGACGGCACCAACACGCTGGCCTGCCTCAAGAGCATGGACGACGTGAGCGCGAAGTCGGTGAATGTCTATCCGCTGCCGCACATGCCGGTCGTGAAGGATCTCGTCCCCGACCTCACCCAGTTCTATGCCCAGCACGCTTCGGTCGAGCCGTGGCTGCATACGGAGACGCCGGCCCCGGAGCGCGAATGGCGCCAGGGGCGCGGCGACCGCGAGAAGCTGGACGGGCTCTATGAGTGCATCCTGTGCGCCTGCTGCTCGACCTCCTGCCCGAGCTACTGGTGGAATGGCGACCGCTATCTCGGCCCGGCGGCGCTGCTGCAGGCCTATCGCTGGCTGATCGACAGCCGCGACGAGGCCACCGGCGATCGGCTGGACGATCTGGAAGACCCGTTCCGGCTCTATCGCTGCCACACCATCATGAACTGCGCCAAGGCGTGCCCGAAGGGGCTCAACCCGGCAAAGGCGATTGCCGAGATCAAGAAAATGATGGTTGAGCGGCAGTTCTGACGCGCTACATCAAGGGGCGATGATCTCGTCCGCGCGCCCCACCTTCCGTTTCGCCCCCAGCCCGAACGGGCTGCTGCATCTCGGCCATGCCCGCTCCGCCCTGCTCAACGCGGCCATGGCGGCACAGGCGGGCGGTCTATTGCTGCTGCGCATCGAGGATATCGATCTCGCGCGCTGCCGCCCGGAATATGAGGCGGCGATCTGCGAGGATCTTGCCTGGCTCGGCATCGCCTGGGAGCCGCCCGCGCGCCGCCAGTCGGAGCATTTCGACGACTACCGGACCGCGCTCGTCCGGCTCGGCGAACTGGATCTGGTCTATGAGAGCTTCGAGAGCCGCGCGGATATCAACCGCGCGGTCCGGGATCACCCGGACTGGCCGCGCGATCCCGATGGCGCGCCGCTGTTTCCCTTCCCCCGCTTGGCCATGAGCGTCGACGAGCGCTCCCGGCGCCGCGCCGCTGGCGAGCCCTTCGCGCTGCGCCTCGACATGGCCCGCGCGGTCGCGCTGGCCGGCCCGCTCGACTGGCGCGAGGCGGGGCAAGGCGTGGGGCACGCGGCGTCGATCGAGCCGCGCGCCGTTGCGGCGGATCCGCTCGCCTGGGGCGATGTGGTGCTCGCCCGCAAGGAGGTGCCGACCAGCTACCATCTTTCCGTCGTGGTCGACGACGCGCTGCAGGGCGTGACGCATGTGGTGCGCGGGGCGGACCTGACGGCGGCCACCTCGGTGCACCGGCTGTTGCAGACGCTGCTCGATCTGCCCGCGCCGCTCTACACGCATCATACGCTGCTGGTGGATCCGCAGGGCCGCAAGCTTTCGAAGTCGCTCGGCTCGGAAAGCCTGCGCACGCTGCGGGAGAACGGGGCAACGGCGCAGGAGGTGCGGCGGCTGGCGCTCGATGTCGTTGATTAGCCGGCATCATATTTATGTCGTGACGTAACATCCATGTCACCACCGGCCTGTAGCCATGGCGCGCCCTCTTCAGTCCCGCATGACGGAGCCTGCCATGAAGAAGCGTCTCGCCACGCCCCTGCTCGCCACGCCTCTCCTTCTTATCGCCTTCGCCGCCGGCTCCCTCGGTGCGGCCCTCGCCCAGGCGCCCGGCGGTCCCGCCGAGCTTGGTCCGCGCCCGTTCTATCTGGTTGACCAGATGAAGGACGGCCCGCTCAAGGATGAACTCGCCCGCTGCAAGGGGCCGTTCACCACCAAGGGTTTCTCGATCTCGCATCGCGGCGCCCCGCTGCAGTTCCCCGAACACACGCGTGAGGGCTATCTCGCCGCCGCGCGCATGGGGGCCGGCGTCATCGAGTGCGACATCGCCTTCACCAAGGATCGCCAGCTGGTGTGCCGCCACGCGCAGTGCGACCTGCACACCACGACCGACATTCTCGCCCGGCCGGAGCTGGCGTCGAAATGCACCAAGGGCTTCGAGCCCGCCGACCCCGCCACGGGCCGCAAGGCGAGCGCCAAGTGCTGCACCAGCGACCTGACGCTGGCCGAATTCCGCTCGCTCAAGCCGAAAATGGACGCCGGCAACCCCAATGCCACAACGGTAGCCGACTACATGAACTCCACGCCGCGCTGGCGCACCGATCTCTATGTCGACCGCGCCACCCTGATGTCGCACAAGGATTACATCGCGCTGGTGAAGTCGCTGGGCCTCAAGTTCACGCCCGAGCTGAAGACGCCGGAAGTGCCGATGCCGTTCGAGGGTGATTACACGCAGCAGGCCTATGCTCAGCAGATGATCGACGAGTACAAGGCCGCCGGCGTCGATCCCCGGGATGTCTACGCCCAGTCCTTCCTGCTCGATGACGTGCTGTACTGGCTCAAGAACGAGCCGGCCTTCGGCGCGCAGGCGGTGTTTCTCGACGATCGCGACGAGACCACCAAGGGCTTCGACAACATGAAGCCGGAGACCTGGCAGCCCTCGATGCAGGAACTGGCCGACAAGGGCGTGAAGATCCTCGCCCCGCCGCTGTGGATGCTGGTGACGGTGAAGGACGGCAAGGTTGTGCCGTCGGTCTATGCGCAGGAGGCCAAGAAGGCCGGGCTCGGGCTCATCGCCTGGTCGCTGGAGCGCTCCGGTCCGCTGAAGGACGGCGGCGGCTATTACTACCAGTCGATCAAGTCCGTGACCGACCGCGATGGCGACACGCTGGCGCTGCTGGATGTGCTGGCCCGCGACATCGGCGTGATCGGCGTGTTCTCCGACTGGCCGGCGACCACCACCTTCTACGCCAACTGCATGAAGCTGAACTGAGCGGCAGCGGGCGGCCGCATGCGTGCGGCCGCCCATTGGCTCTCGACCTGCCACGCGGGCCCGCGTGGCAGGTCGACGTGGAAGCCGCGCGCGAAGGGCACTTGTCCTGTGCCGCGTCACGGGCGATAGGCGAGGGGCGCCTTTTTCCACGGATGCCCCGCGATGATTCCCTGGTCCCTCATCGACACCGCGAAAGTCCCCGATGGGTTCGGCGACCTGCGCCTGATGCGGCGCGGCGACGAATTTTCCATCATGACCGGCGCGACGGAATTGATGAACAGCCGCCTCAGCGGCTCGGAGAAGGCGCTGGCCACGCTGGTCTGCGGACGTCTGCGCGAGGGCGCCGCGCCGCGCCTCCTGATCGGCGGGCTCGGCATGGGCTTCACCCTGCGCGCGGCGCTGGGCGAACTGGGGCCGCAGGCGCAGGTCGTGGTCGCCGAACTCGTGCCGGCGGTCATCGCCTGGGCGCGCGGGCCGATGGCGGCGATCTTCGGCACCAGCCTCGACGATTCGCGCGTCAGCCTGTTCGAGGGCGATGTCGCCGCAACGATCCGCGCCGGCCGCGCGGCCTATGACGCGATCCTGCTGGATGTCGACAATGGCCCGGGCGGGTTGACCCGCGCCGCCAATGACGGGCTCTACAGCCCCGCCGGCCTTGCCGCCGCCCGCGCCGCGTTGCGTCCCGGCGGCATTCTGGCGGTGTGGTCCTCGGCGCCGGACAGCGACTTCACCGGCCGCCTGCGCCGCAGCGGTTTCGCCGTTGAGGAGGCACGGGTGCGGGCGAACGGCAAGGGGGGCGGCGCGCGCCATGTCATCTGGCTTGCCGCCAAGGTCGAGGCATCGGCAAAGCCGGCCGGGGACGCGAGGCCGCCGCGCGCGCGCAGCCCCCGCACGCCTTGATCCCTGTCGCTGGTCATCCTCATTGCCCGCCCTGGAGTGCCGGTCCTGGAGACATCGCTTTACCTGCCGATCAAGCGCTTTCTCGAAGCGCGTGGCTTCACCGTCAAAGGGGAGATCGGCGGCTGCGATCTGGTCGCGCTGTCGCCGGATGCCGAGCCGCTGGTCGTGATCGGCGAGATGAAGCTGAGCTTCAATCTGGAACTGGTGCTGCAAGCGGTGGACCGTGCGGGCGCGTGCGACGAGGTGTGGCTGGCGGCGCGCGCCTCCCGGCGCGGCAAGGGCCGCGAGAGCGATTCGCGCTTTCGCAATCTCTGCCGCCGGCTCGGCTTCGGCATGCTCGCGGTGTCGGACGGCGGCGAGGTGGCGGTGCTGGTCAGCCCGGTCTCGCCCATGCCGCGCAAGGATCCGCGCCGCCGCGCGCGGCTGGTGGCGGAGCATACGCGGCGGCTCGGCGACCCGGCCGTGGGCGGCGCCTCGCGCGTGCCGATCATGACGGCGTATCGCCAGCAGGCGCTCACCTGCGCCGCCGCGCTGGCCGCCGGCCCGCAGCGCCCGCGCGACCTGCGAGCCCGGGCCCCCGATGCCGGCAAGATCCTCATGTCCAATGTCTATGGCTGGTTCATCCGCACCGCGCGCGGCGTCTATGCGCTGACGCCGGCCGGGCTGGAGGCGCTGGCGCGCTGGCCGCAGGGGGAGGATACGGCCGGCGAGGCGGCCGCTACCCCACGCCCAGAATGAGCAGCCAGGCTGAGAGGGTGACGAGGCTCAGCGCGGTGGACAGCGACACCGCGCCGGCCGAGGCGGCGACGCCCACCTTGTAGCGCTGCGCCAGCAGATAGGCGTTGATGCCGCTCGGCATGGCGGCGAAGGTCACGCACACGCCCGCCCAGACCGGGGGCATCGGCAGCACCCGGGTCAGCGCGTAGACGATGGCCGGGTGGACGATCAGCTTCAGCACCGTGATGACCAGCGCCGGCCCGAGATCGCCGCGGATCGGGTAGCGGTGCAACGCGAGGCCGAGCGAAATCAGCGCGCAGGGCGAGGCCGAGGCCGCCAGCATGTCGAAGACCTGCTTGGGGATGCCGCCCGGCACGAAGCCGACCAGCTTGGCGATGGCGCCGGCATAGATGCCGATCAGGATCGGGTTGCCGGCGAGCATGCGGCCGAGCTTCTTCAGCCCCGCCAGCGAAAGCCCGGCAGAGGCGCCCTCGGTCAGCACGGTCGCCACCATCATCATGATCGGCAGATGGACGGCGATCAGCAGGAAAAGCGGCACCGCGCCCTCCGGCCCGAAAGCCGAGAGGATGAGCGGCACGCCGACGAAAACGGTGTTCGCCTGCCCCGAGGTGAAGCCGTGGATCACCGCCTCGGTATGGCTGCGCCCGAACAGCCGCCGCGCCGCCAGCATGCCGAGCGCGAAGACGATGAACGCGCCGGTGAAATAGGCGATCCAGTAGCCCCAGGGCTGCCCTTCATCGGGCAGCCTCGCCTCGGACAGCGTCTTGAAGATGAGCACCGGCACGGCGAGGCCGAACACATATTCGGACAGCCCCTCGGCCGCTTTCTCCCTGATATAGCCGGCGAGCGAGGCGAGGAACCCGACGCCGATCAGGCCGAACACCGGCGCCACGATGAGAGCGATGGCGCCGAGCTGGTTCAGCATGATCGATCAGGCCGCCACCGCGGCCGAGGCGCTGGAGACCAGATGCGAACTGCGCACCGGCACCATCACGTCGATGCGCGCCCACAGGCGCTCGGCCAGTTCCACCGGCGCGGTGAAGCCGATTTCGGCACGCAGGGTGCGCAGGTCCGTCGGATCCAGCCGCTCATCCTCCGGCGCGTCGAGCCGCACGCGCGTGGGCTGGACATTGTGGATGGCGAAGGGCTCGAGCAGGCGCAGCATGAGATTGGGATGGGCATCGGCCTCGACAACGAGGCGATGGCGGAGAAGACCGGCAGTCATGGCAATATCCGATGACGAAAGCAGCAGAACGGGGACGCGCGTCAGGAAACCCGGCCGAACCTGTCGGCCGGGCGGCGAATTCGCCGCCCGAGGCTGATGCGCCCGCTCATTTCGTTCATCGACATCATGTCCGCAAAACTAGGCGCGCCGCACAGCGCCGTCAACAGCGCTTACCCGCTTCGCCCGTCGCGGGGGAAGGGCGAGGAAAAAAGGCGCAGGCCCCAGCCGCGAGGCTCGCACCGCGAGGCTCGCACCGAGGGTCGCGCCATCGTCGTGTCTTCCCGGTATTTCGATTGACGCTGAAGGCCCCCGGCGGCACGCTCGGCAGCGCCGGGTGGCTTCCGGGGGCGCCACCCGCCACGGCTGCGGGCGAAACCCCCACAAGGGCCGCCGCACACGAATATCGGAAGTGAACGGTCGATAACGACACGCCATCCAGTTCGGGGAAGAAACGATGAGATTGGTTTATCTGGGCCTCGCCTTCGCCGCCGCTCTGCTCCTCTCCGCCTGCGGCGATCCGCAGCCCGGCCCCGCCGGCCCTTCCGGCCCGCAGGGCGCCGCCGGCCCGGCCGGTGCGCAGGGCGCGGTCGGCCCGGCGGGTCCCGCGGGCCCGAAGGGTGATCCCGGTGTCGCCGGTCCCGCCGGCCCGGCAGGTCCTGCGGGTGCCGCCGGTCCGGCGGGTCCGGCGGGTCCCCAGGGCCCGGCCGGCATGGCGGGCGACAAGGGAGAGGTGGGCGAGGCCGGCAAGGCGGCCGAGGCGCCCGGCAGCGTGCGCGTCTATTCGCGCCGCGAATGCTTCTCGCCCGAGGGCTGCCACCTGACCTGCGAGGCCGATGAGGTGGTGGTGAACGCCTATCTCGCGCCGCGCGAGGGCGAGACCACCATCGTGAGCGAGCGCGAGGTGCATTTCGCGCCCAAGCCGGTCGATGCGAGCCGCGCTCCGCTCATGGTGCTCATCTGCGCCCGTCGCTAGAGCGTTTTCCGCGAAAGTCGATCGGCTTTCGCGATTCGAAAACGCTCCAGCTCATGGAAACGAAAGCGCCTTCTTGCCGACGAAGTGTTTCCACCCGCTCGATGAGGGCTCCAGCGCCCGATCCGGTCGGGTGGTCTCACCCGATCGGGTAAGGGCTCCAGGCGCCCGAGGCGGGCACGGGGCCGGGCCCGCCGCCTGCGCGGGTTACAGGAAGCTCTGCGGGTCGATGTCGATCTCGACGCGCAGGCTCCCCGTGGCGCGCGGCGCGCCGGCCATCCAGCGCCGCACATAGGCGGAGAGGTCGAAGCCGCGCGCGGCGCGTGCCAGCAGGCGGAAGCGGTGGCGCCCGCGCACCAGCGCCAACGGTGCCTCGGCCGGGCCGAGCACGCGCACCTCGTCGGTGAAGGGCGAGCACGCCGCCACGGCGCGCGCATGGGCCTGCGCGGCATGGGCATCCGTGCCGGAGACGATGAGCGCGCAGAAGCGGCCGAAGGGCGGCAGGTGCGCCTCCTCGCGGATGGCGATCTCGCGGTCGTAGAAGGCGTCGCGGTCGCCGGCCACCAGCGCCTGCATCACCGGATGCTCGGGCATGTAGGTCTGCAGGAAGGCCCGCCCTTCCACCGTGTGGCGCCCGGCGCGGCCGGCCACCTGATGCAGCAACTGGAAGGTGCGCTCGGCGGCGCGCGGATCGCCTTGGCCGAGGCCGACATCGGCATCGATCACCCCGACCATGGCGAGGCCGGGGAAATTGTGCCCCTTGGCGACCAGCTGGGTGCCGACGATCACGTCCACCTCGCCATCCTCGATCGCCTTGAGCTCGGCGCGCAGCCGCTCCACCCCGCCGGCAAGGTCGGAAGAGAGCACCTGCAGGCGGGCTTCCGGCATCAGCGCCTGCACCTCCTCGTGCAGCCGCTCGACGCCGGGACCGCAGGGGATGAGCGCATTCGGCTCATGGCAGTTCGGGCATTCGGTCGGCACCGGCGTGGCATAGCCGCACTGGTGGCATTCGAGCCGGCGGCGGAAGCGGTGTTCCACCAGCCAGGACGAGCAGGAGGGGCACTTGATGCGGTGGCCGCAGGCGCGGCACAGGGTGAGCGGGGCATAGCCGCGGCGGTTGAGGAACAGGAGCGCCTGCCCGCCGGCCGCAACGGTGCGCTCCATCTCGGCGGCGAGGCGGGGGGCGATCCAGCGCCCGCGTGGCGGGCCCTCCCGGCGCAGGTCGATCGGCTCCAGCCGCGGCACCCGCGTGCCGGCGAAACGCTCGGGCAGCGCGAGCCGCGCATAACGCCCGCGCCGCGCGTTCACTTCCGTTTCGATGGAGGGGGTGGCGGAGACCAGCACCACCGGTCCGCCCTCCAGCCGCGCCCGCACCACCGCCATGTCGCGGGCATGGTAATGCACCCCGTCTTCCTGCTTGTAGGCGCTGTCATGCTCCTCATCGACGATGATCAGGCCGAGATCGGCGAAGGGCAGGAACAGCGCCGAGCGCGCCCCCGCCACCACGCGCACCTCGCCGCTGGCGACGCCCCGAAACACCCGCCCGCGCCGCTTCGCGCCGACAGCCGAGTGCCATTCCGCCGGCTTGACGCCGAAGCGGCGGGCGAAACGGTCGAGAAAGGCCTGGGTGAGGGCGATTTCCGGCATCAGGATGAGTGTCTGCCGGCCCTGCCGGAGGGTCTCCGCCACGGCTTCGAAATAGGTCTCGGTCTTGCCGGAGCCGGTGACGCCGTCGATCAGGAAGGGGCGGAAGGCGCGGCCCTTCACCGCCTCCACAAGCCGCGCGGCGGCCTCTCCCTGCGCGGGCAGCAGGTCGGGGCGGGCATGGTCGGGGTCGGGCGTCTCGGCGGCGGGTTCCGGCGGCAGCACCAGCGTTGCCAGCACGCCGTCATCGATCAGCCCGTCAATGACCGAGGGCGACACGCCGGCCTCGCGTGCCGCGTCCGTCCTGGCGCGGACAAAGCCGTCCGCCAGCGCCTCGATCACGCGGGAGCGGGCCTTGGTCGCCCGTTCCGGCCGGGCATCGGTGAGGCGCACGCCGATGCGCTCGCGGACGATGCCGGCGCTCTCGTCATGGCGCAGCGCCAGCCGCAGCACCATGCCCGGCGGAGAAACGGTATATTCCGCGATCCAGCGGATGAACTCGATCATCTCTGGCCGCAGCGGGGCGACATCATAGCGGCGCTGGATGGACTTGAGCTTGGCGGGATCGACCTGCGGCGCGCCCTCCGCCCGGGGCCACACGCAGCCGAGCACGTTGCGCGTGCCGAGCGGCACGACCACGATATCGCCGGGCGCCACCTCCAGTCCCTCGGGCACGCGATAGGAATAGGCCGCGCCCACCGCGAGGGGCAGCAGCACATCGACAACCCGCTCGTGAGGCGGGAAGAGGAGGAGGGAATCGGCGGGGCTGGGCATGGTGGGCCTTCATAGCGCATTCGCGGGGACGATGCCGTTCCCGCTGAGGTCACGTCTCTCGCTGAGGTCGCCCCGCCTCTCTCCCGATGGCGTGTGCAGGAGGGAGGATCGACATATCGGCGCCGTGCCTCGCCACGACGGTGCGGCGCCCCTCCCGCCGGGGGCCACGCGCGCGATCTCGGCGAAACTTAAGGATCGTGTGGCACTCTCGCCAGTGATCGGCGAGCATGTTGTTCGGAAGGGCAGGGCGATGGCGGCGAGCGATGCACAGAAGGCGGCACGGGCGGAGCGGGCGCTGCTCGCCGGCGCGGCACCGGATGTCGGCGCCGCGTTGACGCAATGGCTGGCCCGGCTCGGCCATGAGCGGCGGCTCTCGCCCAAGACGCGCGAGGCCTATGCGCGGGATGTCGCGACCTTTCTCGGCCTTCTGGCGCGCCATCTCGGCCGCGTGCCGGACCTCAGGGCGCTGGCCGACATGCATCCGCGCGACGTGCGGGCGGTGATCGCCGCGCGCCGTGCCGAGGGAATCGAGCCGCGCACGCAGATGCGCTTCCTCGCCGCCGCGCGCTCCTTCGGCCGGCACATGGAGCGCGAGGGACTGGGCAAGGTGGGGGCGCTCACCGCCGTGCGGGCGCCGCGCATTCCCCGCACCCTGCCGCGTCCGCTTTCTCCCTCTGACGCGCGCGCCATGGCGGACCCGGCCACGCGCGCGGGAGAGGATCGCGAACCCTGGGTGCTGGCGCGCGACGCGGCGGTGATCGCGCTGCTCTATGGCTCGGGTCTGCGCATTTCCGAGGCGCTCGGGCTGATGCGCCGCGACATGCCGGAGCCCGGGCGCGGCGACCAGATCATCGTCCACGGCAAGGGCAACAAGACGCGCATGGTGCCGGTGCTGAAGGCCGTGCTGGAGGCGGTGGATGCCTATGCCCGCGCCTGCCCGCATGAACTGGAGCCGGCCAGCCCGCTGTTTCGCGGCGTCAAGGGCGGGCCGCTCTCCCCGCGCATCGTGCAGCAGGCGGTGGAGCGCATGCGCGGCAGCCTCGGCCTGCCCGACAGCGCCACACCGCACGCGCTGCGCCATTCCTTCGCGACGCATCTGCTCAGCCGCGGCGGCGATCTGCGCTCGATCCAGGAATTGCTCGGCCATGCCTCGCTCTCCACCACGCAGATCTACGCGGCGGTGGATTCGGTGGCCTTGATGGCGGCATGGAAGGCGGCGCATCCGCGCGCACGGTAGGACGCGACAGGAGGACGAGATGCAGCCCATTCGGCCGGTCATCGAGCATATGTCGATCGGCGTCTCGATTTATGCGCGCTCGCTTGCTTTCTATGACGCGGTGCTGGCCCCCCTCGGGCTCGTGCGCGTCATGACATTCGCGGAGGCGGAGGGCGAATCGGCGTGCTGGGGACCTTTGGGCGAACGGCCCTCGCCCGAGGGCCGGCCCGGCGCGGCGCCGTTCTGGATTCAGCATCGGGTGGACACGGTGACGCCGCCGCCCGGCTTTCACCTCTGCTTCATGGCGCCCTCGCGCGTGGCGGTGGACGCGTTCCACGCGGCGGGACTGACATCCGGTGGGCGTGACGCGGGCCCGCCCGGCCTGCGCCCGCATTATGGCGAGGGCTATTACGCCGCCTTCCTGTTCGATCCCGATGGCTGGAAGATCGAGGCCGTCACCTACACGGATGCGTGAGATAACGCCTTTTATCTTCCCTTAGGTTATTAGCCACCGCTGGCGCGCTTTTCATCGTGCCTGCCGGGCGTACACTGGCTTTCATCCGAAGCAGCCAGAGGAGACCACGCATGAAGAAGATTGTGACGGCCCTGTGCGCCCTGTCCTTCACCGCCGCCCTCTCGGGCGCCGCGCTGGCGGATTGCTACCAGGGCCATGCCTCGGCCAAGCCTCCGGTGGCGACCGACACCAAGGGCAGCTGATCCTTCCCCACTCCTCCAAACGCAACGGCCCGGAGAGCGCTCTCCGGGCCGTCGTCGTTTTCAGGGCAGGTCTGGTCCAGCGCAGATCTGGTCCAGTGCAGGTCTGGCGCGGCGCGGGCGCCCCGCGCTCACATGTGGATGGCGCGCTTCTCCACCGCCATCGCGGCTTCCTTCACCGCTTCCGAACGGGTGGGGTGGGCGTGGCAGGTGCGGGCCAGATCCTCGGAAGAGCCGCCGAATTCCATCAGCACCGCCGCCTCGTGGATCATTTCGCCCGCCTCGACGCCGATAATATGGACCCCGAGCACGCGGTCGGTCGCCTCGTCCGCCAGCACCTTCACGAAGCCGTCGGTCTCGTCATTGGCCTTGGCGCGGCCATTGGCGAGGAAGGGGAATTTGCCGACCTTGTAGGCGATGCCGGCCTCCTTCAGTTCCTCCTCGGACTTGCCGACGGAGGCCACTTCCGGCGAGGTGTAGACCACGGCCGGAATGACGTCGTAATTCACATGGCCGGCCTGTCCGGCCAGCAGTTCGGCGATGGCGACGCCCTCGTCCTCGGCCTTGTGGGCCAGCATCGGGCCGGCGATAGCATCGCCAATGGCGAAGATGCCCGGCACGTTGGTGCGGTAATAATGGTCGGTAACGACGCGCCCGCGCTTGTCGGTCTCGACGCCCAGCGCCTCCAGCCCCAGCCCTTCCGTGTAGGGCACGCGGCCGATGGCGACGAGCACCACGTCGGCCTCCAGCACCTCGGCCGCGCCGCCCGCCGCCGGTTCCACGGAAACCTTGAGCGTCGCGCCGCTTGCATCCACGCCCGTCACCTTGGAGCCGAGCTTGAAGGCGACGCCCTGCTTCTGCAGGATGCGCTGGAAGGACTTCGCCACGTCGAGATCCATGCCGGGCAGGATGCGGTCGAGATATTCAACCACCGTAACCTCGGCACCAACCCGGCGCCATACGCTGCCAAGCTCCAGCCCGATGACGCCGGCGCCCACCACGAGCAGCTTGCCCGGAACCTTGTCCAGCGCGATGCCGCCGGTGGAGGAGACGACACGGGTCTCGTCGATGGTGATGCCGGGGAGCTTCGCCACGTCCGAGCCGGTGGCGATGACGATGGCGGTGGCTTCCAGCGCCTGCGAGCCGCCGGCGGCGAGCGCCACCTCGACCTTGCCGGGCGCCGTGATGGTGGCGGTGCCGTGGAACGTGTCGATCTTGTTCTTCTTCATCAGGAAGGCGACACCCTTGGTGTTGCCCTCCACGGCCTGGTCCTTGAAGGCGAGGAACGCGGCATGGTCGAGCTTGGGCGTGTCGACCACGATGCCGAGCTTGGCAAAGTTGTGGCTCGCCTCCTCGAACAGGTGCGAGGCGTGCAGCAGCGCCTTGGAGGGGATGCAGCCAATGTTGAGACAGGTGCCGCCGAACGTGGCGCGCTTTTCGACCACCGCGACCTTGAGCCCGAGCTGGGCGGCACGGATGGCGCACACATAGCCGCCGGGGCCGGTGCCGATGACGACAAGATCGTAGGACATGCGCTCTTCTCGTGGAATTGCCTGCGGACCGGGCTCGTTGAGCTTGTGCAGGCGGGTGGACGAGGCCAATCGGCCGGCAAACTACATGCGGCATGCCCAGAAGTCACGCGCGCTAACCGCGGGTCAGGGTCACACTTGTGGCGGATGATGCCGCAACGGAATCGGTCAACGCGACGCTCGTGCCTGATCGGCGCGGCGCGGGTGGTCAATGCGGAGCAGGAAGCGGCGGGCCCGCTCCACTGGGTCGCCCCAGAACTGCTCCGGGCCGAGATGGCGGCGCGCGTTCAGCGCCGCGGTATCAAGCAGCGGGAAGTCCACCGTTGCGATAGTCGCGGCCCACCCCGGGAAGCGCCGCGACCAGCCCGACCGGACATGCTCCAGTAACGCGCTCCGCCGGCAATATCCGTGAAAGTCGAACGCGATCTCGCCGTCGGTGACGTAGAAATGGGTGCCACCGAAGCCGCTATGCGGAACGATCCATTCCGCGTGAAAATCCGGCAGCGGTGGTCCTTGCATATAGACGCCCGCGAGGATGTGGCAGGCACCGAAGCCGAAGAATACGCGGTCCGGCCGGTTCCAGCGCTTTTCCGGGTGCTTCTTGATTCCGGGCGCGGGCCAATACATGCGTCGCAACCGTCCAGACGGGCCAGCGCCTTGCCGGGCGCCCGAAAAGAAATCTCCATGACCGTTGCCGGCCGTGGAGATCTTCAACCTTTCGGGCCGCGCCGGAAAGCGCGACCCAATGGCCGGTGCCGATCAAAGATCCAGTACCAGCCGGGTCGGGTCTTCCAGCGCTTCCTTGACGCGGACCAGGAAGGTCACCGCGCCCTTGCCGTCGACGATGCGGTGATCGTAGCTCAGCGCCAGATACATCATCGGGCGGGCGACGATCTGGCCCTTCACCACGACGGGACGCTCCTCGATGCGGTGCATGCCGAGAATGCCCGACTGCGGCGCATTGAGGATCGGCGTCGACATCAGCGAGCCGTAGATGCCGCCATTGGTGATGGTGAAGGTGCCGCCCTGCAGGTCCTCGATGCCGAGCTTGCCGTCACGCGCCTTGCGGCCATAGCCGGCAATAGCCTTCTCGATGCCGGCGATGGAGAGCGTGTCGGCATCGCGCACCACCGGCACGACGAGACCCTTGTCGGTGCCGACCGCGATGCCGATATTGTAGTAGTTCTTGTAGACGAGGTCCTGCCCGTCAATCTCGGCATTGACCTCGGGCACGTCCTTCAGGGCCTGGATGACGGCCTTGGAGAAGAAGCCCATGAAGCCGAGCTTCACGCCGTGCTTCTTCTCGAACACGTCCTTGTACTGCGCGCGCAGGCTCATCACCGCCGACATGTCGACATCGTTGAAGGTGGTGAGCATGGCGGCATTGTTCTGCGCGTCCTTCAGCCGCCGGGCGATGGTCTGGCGCAGCTTGGTCATCTTCACCCGCTCCTCGCGCACGGCATCGGCCGGCACGGAGGGCGCGCGCACCGTTACCGGGGCGCTGGCGGCGGGAGCCGGGGCGGCGACGCTGGTCGCGATGGCGGCGAGCATGTCGCCCTTGGTCACGCGGCTGTCCTTGCCGGAGCCGGCGAGCAGGGCCGGGTTGATGCCCGATTCCGCCGCGAGCTTGGCCACCGCCGGGCCGTTGGTGCCGGCGGGAGCCATCGGGGCGGCAGCCGGAGCCGGGGCAGCCGGCGCCGCCGCAGCCTTGGGAGCCTCCGACTTGGGAGCTTCCGACTTGGCGGGAGCGGCCGGGGCCGCGGCGGGGGCCGCCTTGGCGCCCGCGCCCTGGCCGATGGAGCCGAGCAGCGCGCCGACCCCGACCGTCTCGCCATCCTTGGCGATGATTTCGGAGAGCACGCCGGCCGCCGGGGCCGGGACCTCGATCGTGACCTTGTCGGTCTCCAGCTCGACGATCGGCTCATCGGCGGCGACCGCTTCGCCGGCCTTCTTGAACCACTTGCCGATAGTTGCCTCGGTGACCGATTCGCCCAGCGTCGGGACGCGGATCTCGGTGGCCATGCTCTTAATTCCTCACCGTTTGCCGACCAGCGGGCCGGCGCTCCCTCAGGGTATGCGGATCGTCAGCCCAGCGCGTCCTGCAGGAACGCCTTGAGTTGTGCGAGATGCTTGGACATCAGGCCGGTCGCCGTGGCGGCCGAGGCCGGGCGGCCGGTATAGCGCGGCCGCGCGGAGGCGGAGCCGGCCTGTTCCAGCACCCATTCCAGATAGGGCTGCACGAAGGCCCAGGCGCCCTGGTTCTTCGGCTCTTCCTGGCACCAGGCCACTTCCGCCTGCTTGAAGCGCGCGATTTCCTGCACCAGCGTCTTGAGCGGGAACGGGTAAAGCTGCTCCACGCGCAAGAGGTAGATGTCGTCGGCGCCCCGGCGCTCGCGCTCCTCGTACAGGTCGTAATAGACCTTGCCCGAACAGAGCACGACGCGGCGGATCTCGTTGTCCGGCTTCAGCTTCACCGCTTCCGATGGCAGGGTCGCCGCGTTGGAGCGGTCGGCATCGTCCCACAGCACGCGGTGGAAGGTGGTCTGCGGGCCGAGCTGGGCCAGCGTGGAGGTGGCGCGCTTGTGGCGCAGCAGGCTCTTCGGCGTCATCAGGATCAGCGGCTTGCGGAAGTCGCGCTTCAGCTGGCGGCGCAGGGCGTGGAAATAGTTCGCCGGCGTCGTCAGGTTGGCGACCTGCATGTTGTCCTCGGCGCACATCTGCAGGTAGCGCTCCAGACGGGCCGAGGAATGTTCCGGACCCTGGCCCTCATAGCCATGCGGCAGCAGGCAGACGAGGCCCGACATGCGCAGCCACTTGCGTTCGCCCGAGGACAGGAACTGGTCGAACACCACCTGCGCGCCGTTGGCGAAGTCGCCGAACTGGGCTTCCCACAGGGTCAGCGCGTTCGGCTCGGAGAGCGAGTAACCATATTCGAAGCCGAGCACCGCTTCTTCCGAGAGCATCGAGTTGATGACCTCGTACTGGGCCTGCCCCTCGCGCACATGGTTGAACGGGGTGTAGCGCTCCTCGTTCTCCTGGTCGGTCAGCACGGAGTGGCGCTGCGTGAAGGTGCCGCGCTCGCTGTCCTGGCCGGACAGGCGCACCCGGTTGCCGTCGAGCAGCAGCGTGGTGAAGGCGAGCGCCTCGGCGGTCGACCAGTCGATGCCCGTGCCGTCCTCCACGATCGCCTTGCGGCGGGCGTCGAGGAAGCGCTGGATGGTGCGGTGGAGGTGGAAGCCCTCCGGCACGGTGGTGATCTTCTCGCCGATCTCCTTGAGCACAGCGAAATCCACGCCGGTATTGCCGCGACGCGGATCGTCCTCGCCGGCGGCGACCTTGAGGCCCGCCCAGCGCCCGTCCAGCCAGTCCGCCTTGTTGGGCTTGTAGGCCTGGCCGGCCTCGTATTCGCCATCGAGCTTGGAGCGCCACTCGGCGCGCATGCGGTCGAGTTCGCCGGGCTCGATCACGCCCTCGGCTTCCAGCTTCCTGGAATAGAGTTCGAGCGTGGTCGGGTGCTGCTTGATGATCTTGTACATCAAGGGCTGGGTGAAGGCGGGTTCGTCGCCTTCATTATGGCCGAAGCGGCGGTAGCAGAATATGTCCACCACGACCGGCTTGTGGAAGCGCTGGCGGAACTCGGTGGCGATCTTGGCGGCGAAGGTCACGGCTTCCGGGTCGTCGCCATTGGCGTGGAAGATCGGCGCCTCGATGGTCTTGGCGACGTCCGAGGGGTAGGGCGAGGAGCGCGAATTGCCGGGATAGGTGGTGAAGCCGATCTGGTTGTTGATGATGACGTGGATCGAGCCGCCGGTGCGGTGCCCCTTCAGGCCCGACAGGCCGAAACACTCGGCCACCACGCCCTGGCCGGCAAAGGCCGCGTCGCCGTGCAGCAGCAGCGGCAGCACCTGGCTGCGCTCGGTGTCGCCCAGCTGGTCCTGCTTGGCGCGCGCCTTGCCCAGCACGACGGGATCGACGATTTCCAGATGCGAGGGATTGGCGGTCAGCGACAGGTGCACCTGGTTGCCGTCGAACTCGCGGTCCGAGGAGGCGCCGAGGTGGTACTTCACGTCGCCCGAGCCCTCGACGTCATCCGGCGCCCAGGAGCCGCCCTTGAATTCGTGGAACAGCGCGCGGTGCGGCTTGCCCATGACCTGCGTCAGCACGTTCAGGCGGCCGCGATGGGCCATGCCGAACACGACTTCCTTCACGCCGAGATTGCCGCCGCGCTTGATGATCTGTTCGAGCGCGGGGATCAGGCTCTCGCCGCCGTCAAGGCCGAAGCGCTTGGTGCCGGTGTAGCGCACGTCGAGGAACTTCTCGAAGCCCTCGGCCTCCACCAGCTTGTTGAGGATGGCCCGCTTGCCCTCGCGGGTGAAGGTGATTTCCTTGTCCGGCCCCTCGATGCGCTCCTGGATCCACGCCTTCTCCTCGGGCGAGGAGATATGCATGAACTCGACGCCGAGCGTCTCGCAATAGGTGCGCTGAAGAATGGCCACCATCTGGCGCACGGTGGCGAATTCCATGCCGAGCACGTGGTCGATGAAGATCGGCCGGTCGAGATCGGCCTCGCGGAAGCCGTAGGAGGCGGGGTCGAGCTCGGGCGCGGGGTGCACCGGCTCCAGACCCAGCGGGTCGAGCTTGGCATGCAGGTGGCCGCGCATGCGGTAGGCGCGGATCATCATCAGCGCCTTGACCGAGTCGCGCGTGGCCTGCTGCACATCGGTCGAGGTCAGTTCGACGCCGGCCTTCTGCGCCTTTTCGGCGACCTTGGCCTCGACCTTCTTAGCCACCGCCTTCTCGGTCTCGATCCAGTTGCCGTCGAGCGCCGAAACGAGTTCGCCATTGGCGTGGATCGGCCAGCCGGGCTGCTTCCAGGAGGCGCCGCGCGCGCTCTTCTCGACATCGGCCGGAGCATCCTTGAGCCCGGCGAAGAAGGCCTGCCATTCGGCGTCGACCGAGTTCGGGTCGGCCTCGTAGCGGGCGTAGAGATCCTCGATCCAGGCGGCATTGGCGCCGTAGAGGAAAGAGGTATTCAGGAAGGCTTCGTTCAAGTCCGCGCGCGACATTGTCGGCTCCTGAGGGACCAATGGTCCGATGGAGGCAATTTTCTGCCGGATTTCCGGCTTCGCCGAGGGCGTTGTCGGACTCCGGTCGCCCCGGACCCTCGGGGCAATGGCTCGATAGAACCTATATAGGTCTCGTGTTCACTTCATGAATACCGCAGGATTGCGGCACGGCGGTGCACATCGGCAACAGGTCGCTGCGGTCGGCGGCCGCTGCGGCACCCGACGGGGCGTCGCAGGCGGCATGGCGGAGCGGCGGCGGAACCTTGGCGGCCCGCCGCGCGCCGGTCAGGTCACGTGCCCAGGCCGGAGGCGAGGTCGGGGGCGATCTTCTGGCACTCGGCGACCAGTTCCTTCACCGAGGCGACCGACTTGTCGAGCATCGCCTGCTCGGTCGCATCGAGCGAGATTTCGACGATGCGCTCGACGCCGCCGGCGCCGATGATGACCGGCACGCCGAGATAGAGGTCGTCCTGGCCGTATTGGCCGGAGAGGAAGGCCGCGGCCGGCAGCAGGCGCTTCTTGTCTCTGAGGTAGGAGGTCGCCATCTCGATGGCCGAGGCGGCGGGGGCGTAGAAGGCCGAGCCGGTCTTGAGCAGGTTGACGATCTCGCCGCCACCCTTGCGGGTGCGATCGACGATGGCGTCGAGCTTGGCCTGCGTGGTCCAGCCCATCGCGACGAGGTCCGGCAGCGGAATGCCGCCGACGCCGGAATAGCGCACCAGCGGCACCATGTCGTCGCCATGCCCGCCGAGCACGAAGGCGTTGACGTCCTCGACCGAGACGTTGAACTCGTCGGAGAGGAAATAGCGGAAGCGCGCCGAATCCAGCACGCCGGCCATGCCCACCACCTTGTGGGTCGGCAGGCCGGAGGCCTTCTGCAGCGCCCACACCATGGCGTCGAGCGGGTTGGTGACGCAGATCACGAAGGCGTCGGGGGCGAATTTGGCGATGCCCGCGCCGACCTGCTGCATCACCTTGAGGTTGATGTCGAGCAGGTCCGAGCGGCTCATGCCGGGCTTGCGCGGAACGCCGGCGGTGACGATGACCACGTCGGCACCCGCGATGCCCTCATAGCTATTGGTGCCGACCAGCTTGGCGTCGAAGCCGAGGACCGGGGAGGCTTCCGCAATGTCGAGGCTCTTGCCCTGCGGGATACCTTCGGCCACGTCGAACAGGATGACGTCGCCGAGTTCCTTGAGGCCTGCCAGAAGGGCGAGAGTGCCGCCGATCTGGCCGGCCCCGATCAGTGCAATCTTAGCTCGAGCCATGAGATTTCCTGACTTTCCGAGAGGGGTGCGGCGCTCCGCCGCGCGGGCATCCGATAGCCCTTATCGCCGCCCGGTTCAAGCGAACACGCCCCGTCCGCCGTGAGGTCAGGCTACGACTTTGCGCGTATTCGTTTTGGCATACGAAATACTGAATGCCTAACGTCGGCGTGCCGCCAAGTCTTCCATAAGCTCGATCTGGATGGTCTGGATCTCGGTCAGGCGTTCCCACTGATGCGTGAGCATGTGATCGATCTTCTCGTGCAGGTGCCGGATTTCCAACTCGGCCTTGAGATTGACCCGATAGTCGTTCTCCGAGCGCAGCCGGTCCTTCGCCTCCTGCCGTTTCTGGCTCATCATGATGACCGGCGCCTGCAGCGCGGCGATGCAGGACAGCACGAGATTGAGCAAAATGAAGGGGTAGGGGTCGAACCCGCCGACCAGGCCGAGGATGTTCAGCGCCATCCAGACATTGATGAACACCATGAAGGAGATGATGAAGGTCCAGCTGCCGCCGAACGAGGCGATGGCGTCCGCCGCGCGCTCGCCGAAGGTGCGGTGCTGGTCGATTTCCTCCTCGACATTGGCGGTCAGGATGTCGTTCTGGGCGAGGCTGTCGATGACGTCATGGTCGAGCTGGGAGAGGTCGCCGCGCTCGGCCTGCAGGGTCGCGGCGATGTAGGCGGCCCTCTCCCGCGCCAGCGCCGAGCGGGAGATGTATGCGTCCGGCGCAATGCCGGGATGCACGGCGCGTATATGATCGGCCAAAGCGGGGCGCAGCATGTCGAGCCGAACGCCGTCGCGCTGGGAAATGATCTTCCCGGTCAGCGCGCAGCTATGTTCCCGAATCTCGTTTCCGTGGTGATGTCGACTGCTCATGGGCCCATGCGCCGGTGATGGAGAGGCGGAACCCCAGATGAAGCTGCCCCGCCATCCCGATCAAGCCCGCCGGTCAGGTCTCGACAAGGCCGGTCGTGTCGCCGGAGGCCTCGGAATCGCCGCGGCCGTGCGGACGCGCAATATAGTCGCTGGAGCGCATCTCATGCAGGCGCGAGACGGTCCGCGCCCATTCGAACGCTTCCGCCCCCTCCGTGCCGAGATAGAGATCCTCCGGCTCGGCCGCGGCGGAGGCGACCAGCTTGACGCCCTTCTCGTAGAACTCGTCGATCAGCGTGATGAAGCGCTTGGCCTCGTTGCGCCGGTCCTGGTCGAGCTGGGGAATGTGGTCGATCACCACCGTGTGGTAGGTGCGCGCGATGCGCAGATAGTCCGAGGCGCCGAGCGCCGCGGCGCACAGGTCCTCGAAGCTGAAGCGCGCCGCCCCGCCGCCCGCGCGCGGCACGCGGATGAGGCGGCCGGCGGAACTGATGCTGGCGGGCGCGCCGCCATCATTGCCGGCGATGCGATGCCAGATCTTCTCCATCTCGCGGTCGATCTGCGCCATGGAATGGTCGTCGTCGGGCACGAACCAGATCCGCACGCCGCCAAGCTTTTCCATGCGGTAGTCGGTGGGCGACTCGATCCGCACCACCTCCATGTGTTTCTCGATCATGGCGATGAAGGGCAGGAACAGCGCCCGGTTGAGGCCGCCCTTGTAGAGGTCTTCCGGCGCCACGTTGGAGGTGGCGACGATGACGACGCCGAGGTCGAACAGTTTCTCGAACAGCCGGCCCAGGATCATCGCATCGGCGATGTCGGTGACGTGGAACTCGTCGAAGCACAGCAGCCACGCCTCTTCATAGAGGGCGGCGGCGACCAGGGCGATCGGGTCGGCTTCCTTGATCCGGCCGGCCTTCATGTCGGCCCGCACCTTGAAGATGCGGGCGTGCACGTCGGCCATGAACTCGTGAAAATGCGCGCGGCGCTTGCGCTTGCGCACCGCCACGCTTTCGAAGAACAGGTCGGCCAGCATGGTCTTGCCGCGGCCGACCGCGCCGTGGATATAGAGCCCGCGCACACGGGGAATGGTGTCCTCGCGGCGGGCGAAGAGCCAGCCGAGCGCGGAGGATTTGCGCGCCAGCCGGCGGCTGGCGATGCGCTGTTCCAGCTGCGCGAGGGCGGCGACCACCTTGGCCTGGCCGGAATCGGGCGCGATGTCCCCGGCCGCCATCCGCGCGACGTAACGCGCCGCGAGCACCGAGCCGCCAGCTTCCGCGGTGAGCATGTCCGCCATCTCGGGACACTCCAGACTGTTGCAGCGCACGCATTAGCCGCCCCGTCCCCTCGGGGCAAGCGGCCAGACCCGATCTCCGACGAAGTGGCAAGGCGCTCCCCGCCCCGGCGTGTCGCCACGCGGCGCGCGGCCTTGACGCCGACACGATCCTCCGCAGACTGGCCGCGTCAGACGGGCTCGCGCGCGGGTGTCGCGACGGGCGGGTGAAGACGGGCGCGGGAGGAGACCGGCGCGGGAGGAGACCGGCGCGGGAGGAGACGGGGCGGGGCATGCACCAGGAGCCGATCCGCGCAGAGACCGTGAACACCCCACCCCGCTGCGCGGCGGGGTTGCGGTCCATCGAGGCCTGCCCCCCCATGCGTGCGCGGCCTGTCATGCGGTCCGTCATGCGACCTGTCATGCGGCACGCCTTCGGGTTCGCCGCTCTGGCGCTGGGTCTGTTTGTTGAGGCCGGCGGGCCGGCGCTGGCGCGCGACCTTCCGTCCTCGCTCATCATCATCGACACGGACGGCCGGATGGCGCCGGAGGCGTTCGCCCATGCCACCGGGCTGTCGTCCCGCGAGCTTGCAACGCGCTTCGGCGCGACCGGCGTGGTGCATTGCGGCGGGGCGGTCGGCACCGGTCAGCTTGTCGGCGCGGCCAATGTGCTGGTGACGGCCGCGCATGTGCTGTTCGCGCCGGATGGCACCGCGCGCGCCAGCGGCCCGGCCTGCGGCTTCGTGATCGAGGCCGGCGGCCAGCGGCGGATCGTGCCGATCGACATGGAGCGGGTGGTGACCGGCTCGCGCGAGCCTTATGACGCGCCCGCCCTGCAGGACTGGGCGGTGGCGCCGCTCGCGGCCGTCGTCGCGGGCGCGCGGCCCTATCCGCTGGCGCCGGCGATGGCAGTGCCGGGGGATGTGGTGCTCGCGGCGGCGGCCAGCGTGGGCGGCGTGTCGCGGCGCAGCCTGCAGCGTTGCCGGGCGCGCAAGGTGACGGCGGGCGGCCATGGCGGGCTGCGGGAGGTGGCGATCGATTGCGATGCCGAGGGCGGCACGTCGGGCGCGGCGCTGCTGAGCGAGCAGGGCGGCTTTCTCGGCGTCTATGTGGGCTTTCGCTCGTCCCATCCCGGCGAAGCGGGGCCGTTCTCGATGAGCCACTACAATTTCGCCGTCACGGCGGAGGGCCCGCTGCGGCGCGCCATCGTGAGGGCAGCCGGCACCGGCGAGGCGATCAGCGCCAGCCGCTGACCCCTCCGCCGCCACCGCCCGCTTTCCACGCGGTGGCCTTGGGTTGATACGCATTGTGCCCGGCGCCAAAGCGGCGCAGTAATTTGGAGGGTCGCCTGCACGCAAGCATGGTGCATGCGAGCCATGCAGATGCAGGAGTTGTCTTCTTGTGCGATGCGCATATTTATGCTGCGCCGCAACAAGGAATGTGGTCGGCGGGATACAAGCCATGCCTGCGATCGAACAGAGCGCCCCGATTTCCGATGACCGCGCGCCATCGCGCGCGCCGGAGCCTGTGAATACCTCCGCGCTTCCGACTACCTCCGTGCTTCACCGTCCTGTCGATCCGGCCGAGGGCCAGATCCGCAAGGTGCTGCCGGCCGAGCGTCATTTGCTGGTCGAACATTTGCTGCGGCTCGATCCGCTCAGCCGTTTCATGCGCTTCGGCGGTGTCGTCTCCGATGGCGCCATCGCCCGTCACGGTACCCGCGTCACGAGCGGCGATGCGGTGGCGATCGGTTATTTCGTCGACGGTGAATTGCGCGCCGTCGCAGAGTTGCACCCGCTGCCGCCGCGCGCCGGCAAGCCGGCTTCGGCCGAGGCGGCGTTCAGCGTCGAGCGGGAATTCCAGGGCAAGGGCATCGGCTCGGCGCTGATGCGCCATCTCGTGCTGCTGGCGCAGAATCGCGGCATCGAGGAACTGCAGGTGGTGTTCCTGCCGAGCAACGCGCCCATGAAGAACCTCGCCGTGCATCATGCCGCCAATTTCTCGATGGACGACGACGAGATGATCGGCCGCGTCCAGGCCCCGCACGCCACCGTGTTTTCGCGCCTGCGGGAGTTTTTCGGCGATGTTTTTGCCGTCTGCTCCGCTGCTTTCGACCTGCAGGAGCGCACGCTTCCGCCGTCGATGCGCGGGAACTGACCGCGCGCCGGGTCCTCTGCCGGGGCGCGGGACAAGGCGTGGCGCCGGCCTGAGGGCCGGGCGGTAACTTTGCGTTAACGTCTTCGCCTTGACTTGGCCCTTATCCCACCGGAGACAGGGGCATTCACGCTCCAATACGATCCGGTCATGGCTCAACGCACATTCGCAACGGCTCGCGCGATCGCCGGGCGGCGGCGCCCGCACATTTCCTTCGCCGATGTCGGTGCGATGCTGCGGCCCACCGCGACGACGCTCATCCTTCTCACCGCGTGGCTCTGCCTCGCGCTTGGCATGCTCGCCCCCATGGCGGCGGGCGCGCAGGCCGCGCTGCCGCCCGAGCAGCAGGTCCTGCAGGACCGGCTGGAGGGCCAGCGCGCCGTGGTCGATGGCGTCGAGGCGGCGCTGGGGCGTGACGGGCTGCGTTCCGAGGATCTCGATGGGCTGCGCACCCGGCTCGATCCCGTGCGCGACAACCTGAGCGCCGGCATCGCCATTCTCGATCCGGCGGTGGCCGACCTCTACAAGCGCCTGCAGGAACTGGGGCCCAAGCCCGCCGCCGACGCGCCGCCGGAAAGCGAATCCATTGCCCGCGAGCGCGAGTCGCTGGAGATGCGGGCGAGCGCGCTGGACGGACTGCTGAAGCAGGTGCGGCTTATCAACGTGCGCGCGGACCAGCTGTCCGACCGAATCACCAGCCGGCGCCGCGCCTTGTTCACCGATACGCTTCTGGCTCGGTCCTTCAGCGTGCTCGATCCCAATCTGTGGATCTCCGCGGTCACCTCCATTCCGGTGGAAATCCGCGGCATCCGCTATCTCCTGACCGACTGGCGGGCCTATGCGGATGCCCGCATGTCGCGCACCGGCCAGATCCTGGTCGGCCTTGGCGCGCTGGGTATCATCGCCCTCGTCGTGTTCCTGCAGAACATGTTCAGCAGGCCCTTGCGGCGGGTGGACCTTGATGTCGACGGCGAGCCGCTGTCCCCGCTCAAGGTGACCGGGCTGTCGGCGCTGGTCGCCATTATCGGCATGGCGGCGGCGCCGGCCGCGACGCTGGCCGTGATGGCGCTGCTGAATGCCTTCGACCTCGTGCCGCCGCGCGTGGTGGAGATTTCCCAGGGCGTGCTGATCGCCGTGTGCATCCTTGCCGTCGGGCGCGGCCTGCTGGCCGGCGCGCTGGCGCCCATGTCGCCGCGCCGGCGCGTGGTGCCGGTGTCGGACGAGATGGCGCGGCTGATCTACCGCAACGCGGCGCTCGGCCTGTGGATCGTCGCGACCGCCGTCGTGCTGAGCACCATTCACCGGGCGCTCGTCGCGCCGGTGCCGCTCACCGTGGCGACGGCGGCGGGTATGGCGCTGGCACTGGTGCTGGTGGCCGGGCGCACCATGCGCGCGCTCGGCGAACTCGCCGACGGGCCGGACGCCGACGAGGGCGACGAGGCCAAGGGCGACACAAGGACCGAGGCGAAGCCGGAGGCCAAGGGGGAGGCCCGTAGCGAGACGAAATCGGATGGCGGCGGCCCCTCGCAGACCATGCTGCAGTGGATCCGCTTTCCCTTCTGGGTGCTGAACGCCAGCATCGTCGCGGCGCTGGTCGCCGGCTATGTCAGCGTGGCCTCCTACCTCGCCTCGCGCTCGCTCTTTGCCGTTGTGCTGGCGGGCGCGCTCTACCTCATCATCGCGCTGATCAACGCGGTGTTCATCGACGGCATCGCCTCGGGCCCGCGCGCGCGCCATGTCGCCAAGACGCTCGGCGTGCGTCCGGCCAGCCTCGAATTGCTGGCGCTGCTCGTCGCCGGCGTGTGCAAGGCATTGGCGACCGTCGTCGTGCTGGTGATGGTGATCGGCACTTTCGGCACCTCCACCGCCGATGTCCGCGATCTGGTCAGCCGCATCACCTTCGGCTTCACCATCGGCACCTCCACCATCACGCTGGGCGACGTGCTGAGCGCGGTGATGTTCCTGGTGGTGGGCATCGTCATCGCCCGCGCCATCCAGCGCTGGTTCGCGGTGGCGATCCTGCCGAAGACCTCGTTCGACCAGGGCCTGCAGAACTCGATTTCCACCATTATCGGCTATGTCGGCTCCATCGCCGTCGTCGCCATGTCCATGGGCCAGATCGGCCTCAACCTGCAGAACATCGCGCTGGTCGCCGGTGCGCTCTCGGTCGGTATCGGCTTCGGCCTGCAATCCATCGTGTCGAATTTCGTCTCCGGCCTCATCCTGCTGGCCGAACGGCCGATCCGCGTCGGGGACACCATCTCGGTCAAGGGCGAGGAAGGCTATGTGCGCCGCATCAGCGTGCGCGCCACCGAGATCGAGACCTTCGACCGCGCGGCCGTGGTCATTCCCAATTCCGACCTGATCACCGGCATGGTGAAGAACTTCACCCACGCCAACACCACGGGGCGGGTGATCGTGGCGGTGAATGTCGCCTATGACGCCGATGCCGACGAGGTGCGCGACATCCTCATCGGCTGTGCCTGCGACCACCCGCAGGTGCTGCGCTCGCCGCCGCCGCGCGTGTTCCTGATGGCGTTCGGCGACAGCTACCTGAAATTCGAGCTGCGCTGCGTCGTCGCCAATGTCGACTACGCGCTCACGGTGAAGAGCGACCTGCATTTCGCCGTGCTGGACCGGATGAAGGCCGCCCATATCGGCATCCCCTATACGCCGTGGAACATCTATCGCGGCGGCCCCATCGGCACGCCCCCGGCGGCTGCCGACGACTGATCCTCTCTTCGCCCGTCCCACCTCGGACCCACGAGACCTTGATGTTCCCCATCTCGCCGACGCGCCTTGCCATCGCCCTTCTCGTGCCCCTGCTGCTGGCGGGCTGCGCCAGCGAGCCGACCACGATCGCGGTCAACGACACGTTCTACGCGAATATCGCCAAGGGCGGCACGCTCGACCCGCAGGCGGCGGCGTCCCTGCTCAGCGACTACCGGCAGGCGCGCGGCCTGCCGGCGGTGACGATCGACCCCACGCTGATGGCGGTGGCCGAGCGGCAGGCCAAGACCATGGCGGCCGCCGACCAGCTCTCGCACAATATTGGCGGGCGCTCCCTCGTCGTGCGGCTGAAGGCGGCGGGCTTCTCCGGGCTGAAGGCGGCGGAGAATGTGGGTGCCGGCTATCACACGCTGGCCGAGGCCTTTTCCGGCTGGCGCGATTCACCCTCGCACAACAAGAACATGCTGATGCCCGGCGTGACCCGGCTCGGCATCGCCGCCGTGCGCGCCCCGCGCTCCAAGTACAGCGTGTACTGGGCCATGGTGCTCGGCGTGCCCGACCCGAAGGTGGAAGCCGCGCAGCAGGCCGCAGCCGCGCCGGCCGCGCAACCTGCCGCGCAACCTGCCGCCGCTCCGGCGTCCGGCACCACGCAGCTGCAGTTCGGCGGCGCGCCAATGCCGCAATAGGGCACGCGCCGATCCGATTGCGGCGCAACCGGATCGGGCTCCGTGTCTTCCCTCCATCGCATGGAGGCGGATTGCCTCCGGCGACCGGCGCGTTCAGCGCCGCAGCGTGGCGGGGGCGAGGGGATTGTCGCTCAAGGCCGTCCCATCCGGCTGGTCGAGCGCCGGCAGGCCCATGAAGGCGTCGAACAGCCGGCGGATCACCGCCGGCTCGACATCGCGCACGATCATGACGAGGCGCGTGCGCCGGTCGTCATCGGGCCACTGGGCCAGTTGGCTCGGGGGATGCAGCACATGCTGCACGCCATGCAGCACCAGCGGGTGCTCGGGATCCTCGGCAAGCTTCACGATGCCCTTGAGGCGCAGCAGCTTGCCGCCATGGGTGCCGCGGACCAGTTCCAGGAACATGTCGATGGCGGCGGCCGCCACCGGCGCATCTGTCGCGACCGTGAAGGCGCGGATACGGTCGTCATGGCGGTTGGCGTCATGCCGGTGCGCGCGCGATTCCGCTTCCGCCGCCGCCACCGCCTCGTCCGCCAGCCAGCGGCCGACATCGGCGATCTTGGTGGTGGGATCGTAGAGCCCGGCATTGAGCAGCGCGGCCGCGCCGGCCTCGCCCCGCGCGGCGTCGAGCACCGGCGCGCCGGGCGCCAGCGCCTTCAGCCGCCGCCGCAGCGCCGCCAGATCGGCGTCGCGCGCCGGCGTGTCGACCAGATCGGTCTTGGTGAGCACGATGCGGTCGGCAATGGCCGCCTGGCGCACCGATTCGGGATGTTCATCGAGCGTCGACTGGCCGTTCACCGCGTCGACCAGCGTCACCACACCGTCGAGGCGGAAGCGCATCACCAGATAGGGATGCATCATCAGCACATGCAGGATGGGCGCGGGATCGGCGAGGCCGGTGGTCTCGATCATCACGCGGCGGAACGGGGGAATGACGCCGTTATCCATGCGGCGCAGCAACTGTTCGAGCCCTTCGGCGAGATCGCCGCGCACCGTGCAGCACAGGCAGCCGGAGGCCAGCAGCACGGTGGCATCGTCGAAATGCTGCACCAGCAGATGATCGATGCCGATCTCGCCGAACTCGTTGATCAGCACGGCCGTGTCGGCGAGCCCGGGATCCTGCAGCAGCCGGTTCAACAGTGTGGTCTTGCCGGCACCGAGAAAGCCGGTGAGCAGTGTGACCGGGATGGGCTCGGGTCGCCGCGCGGCCGTCTCGCCGGTGATCTGGCTCATGAAGCAGGTTCCTGTACGGGCCGTCTCGCCCCTCGCCGTGCCACCCGTCGCGCCGCGAGAGGGCGACGGGCGCATGCGCTATTGCGGCGCGGGGACGGTGGGATAGCTGGGGGCGGCCGGCGGATTCGGCAAGGGCTGCGAGGCTGCGGTCGACTGGGCCGCTGGCTTCGCGGCCGGCTTCGCAGCGGGTTTGGCGGCGGGTTTGGCCGCAGGCTTGGCCGCAGCAGGCTTGGCCGCCGGTTTCGCCGCGGGCTTGGCCGCAGCAGGTTTGGCGGCGGGTTTGGCGGCCGGCGCGGGAGCGGGGGCGGGCGGCGCGTTGGGGTCGCTGGTGTCGATGATCGCGGTCTGCGCGGCGGGCTTCTTGCCCTTGGCCGCCTTGCTGTCCTTGGCTGCCTTGGCGTCCTTGGGCGGCGTCTTCTTCACCGGCGGGGGCGGATAGGCGGCGGCAAGCGCCTCGGCGCTCGGCACCGGTCCGACCCAGACCTCGACCGGAGGCATGGAGGCGGGCAGCTTCTGCAGCAGGCTGGCGCCGGTGACATTGTCGCCGAGCGAGCCCATGCCGGCGGCGACGAAACTGGAGGCGGAAGAGGGTGTGTCGTCATCTTCCGAGGCGACATTCTTGCGCTTGCCGCCGCACACTTCGGCGCGCATGTCGGCCGGCGGGCCGCCCTCGTTGCGCAGCGAATCAACGGTGGGGGCCACGGCGCCGAAAATCTTCCAGGAGTGCTGGAAGCCCTTCTCCAGCAGCAGCGCCGCCTGCTCGGTGCGGGCGCGGCCGGAACTGGTGCCGAGCACCACGGCGAGCACGTGCTTGTCGCCCCGGGTGGCGCTGGCCACGAGATTGAAGCCGGAGGCGCAGATGAAGCCGGTCTTCATCCCGTCGGCGCCGGGATAGCTGTCGATCAGCTTGTTGTAGCTGCGGATGACCGACGTGCCGAGCTTGAGCGAGGGGATGCGGAACAGATCCGCCCGCTCGGGAAATTCGGTGAAGATGGCGCGGGCGAGGATGGCGAGATCGCGCGCGGTGGTGATCTGCCCAGGGGAGGGCAGTCCGTTGGGGTTGTCGTAATGGGTGCCGTCCATCCCCAGTTCGCGGGCGGAGTTGTTCATCTCGTTGATGAAGGCCGCGTAGGTGCCGCCCACGCCCTCGGCCAGCACCACGGCGATGTCATTGGCCGACTTCACCAGCATCATCTTGAGCGCGTTGTCGATGGTGAGCTGGGTGCCGGCCTTGAAGCCCATCTTGGAGGGCGCCTGCGCGGCGGCGTTATCCGAGACGGTGATGAGGGTTTCCGGCGTCACGCGGCCGGCGCGGAGGGCCTTGAAAGTGACATAGGCCGTCATCAGCTTGGTGACGGAGGCGGGATACCACGGCTTGGTGGCGTCCTCGGCCAGCAGGACCTTGCCGCTATCGATCTCGATCACCAGCGCCGGCGTCGCCAGGGCCGCGGGTATGGCAGCGACAGCCAGCACGGCGACCAGCCCGACGCGGGCGACGGCGCAGGCCGCGAGGCTCCCGAGGGTGCGGAAGAAGAGAGGGCTCGACACGCTTCGCAGTTCCCATTCCAGCTTTCGACCCGCCGCGAGGGCCCAGCCTTGCCTGAATACCCCGTTTGCGGCGGGGGATCAAAACACGACGGCCGATCCCCGCATCGCAGCATAGTCGCCACGGCCCCGCATTCAACGCCGGGTCTCATGACATCGCCGTCATCGAGTCCGTCATCGCGATCGGCATCAAGGATGACGGCACGCCGCCCATGACGGGGCGACGACACCGCAGCTTCACACAGCAGGTTCTAGAATTGGTGAATGAGCGATTCGATTCGTCGTCTGCATGATGCGGTGGTGGCCACGCGCCGGGGCAACAACACCTCCGCGCGCACCGCGCGGCTGTTTGCCAAGGGTCGTCCCTTCATCGCCAAGAAGGTGGCGGAGGAGGCGGTCGAGGTCGCGCTCGACGGTGTGGTCGGCAATGTCGCGGCGACGGTATGCGAGAGCGCGGACCTTCTCTACAATCTCGTCGTGCTGTGGGTGGATCTGGGCATCGACCCCGACGACGTGTGGACCGAGATGGCCCGGCGCGAGGATTTGCTCGGCATGGCGGAGAAGATGCCCAAGCGCGCCCGCAAAGAGGCCGGGGGCGTCGCGGGGGGCGATGCGGGCCCGCCATCGGCACCGCCCACGGATGCCCCCGTGTTCGATTTCCACCCGATTCCCCATCGTGCGGCCAGCCTTCCCACCGGCGAAGCCGGTTCCGGCCCCGCCCGCCGCCGCTAGGGCTCTCTGCCGGCCTGCGGTTAATGGGGAGCGCACGCGCAGTGCCTGCCCCGCCGACAAGAAAACGCTCCCGATTCATTTGATTATGGTCGAGAACAGCCGCGCACCGTGCGGTGCGGCACGCGTCGAGCCGCTCGTGCCGTCGATCCACGACCTTCCCTTTCCGGAGCCATCATGCTGCGCCGTCTCTATCAGTGGGTGATCAATCTGGCCGAGCGGCCCTCGGCGCCCTGGGCGCTGGCGGCAGTCTCCTTCGCCGAGAGCTCGTTCTTTCCCGTGCCGCCCGATGTGATGCTGGTGCCGATGTGCCTCGCCCGGCCCAAGCGCGCCTGGTGGTATGCGGGCGTGTGCACGCTGGCCTCGGTGATCGGCGGCCTGTTCGGCTACGCCATCGGCGCGCTGCTCTATGAATCGCTGGGCCTGTTTCTCATCCAGCTCTACGGCTATGGCAGCAAGATGGAGGCGTTCACCGCCGCCTATCAGCATTACGGGCACTGGATCATCCTGATCAAGGGCCTGACGCCGATCCCCTACAAGGTGGTGACGATCACCTCGGGCTTTGCCCATTACAACCTGTTCTGGTTCGTGGTGCTGTCGATCATCACCCGCGGGCTGCGCTTCTTCCTCGTCGCCGGGCTGCTCTACTGGATCGGTCCGCCGGCGCGCACCTTCATCGAGGAACGGCTGGGGCTGGTGACGGCGATTTTCGCGCTCGTGCTGGTCGGCGGCTTCGTCGCCGCGATCTACCTGTTCTGATCGCGGGGGGGCGCCACGGGGGTCAGTGGCGGCGGCTGCCGGTGCCGAGGCGCGCTTCCAGCGTGGCCTTGGCCAGCAGCGTGACGATGGCGAGCAGGGCGAGCAGCGAGGCGACCGCGAAGGACGCCTGGAACTGGTACTCGTTATAGAGAATCTCGACCTGCAGCGGGAGGGTGTTGGTCTCCCCGCGCACATGGCCGGACACGACCGAGACGGCGCCGAACTCACCCATGGCGCGGGCGTTGCACAAGAGCACGCCATAGAGCAGCGCCCATTTGATGTTGGGCAGCGTGACGCGCGAGAACACCCGCCAGCCGGCGGCCCCGAGCGTGACGGCGGCCTCCTCCTCCGTGGTGCCCTGCTCCTGCATCAGCGGGATGAGTTCGCGCGCCACGAAGGGAAAGGTGACGAAGATCGTCGCCAGCGCGATGCCGGGCCAGGCGAAGAGAATGCGGATGTCGTGATCCGCCAGCCACGGCCCGACATAGCCCTGCGCGCCGAACAGCAGCACGAAGACGAGGCCGGCCACCACGGGCGAGACCGAGAAGGGAAGGTCGACCAGCGTGATGAGAAAGCTCTTGCCGGGGAACGAGAATTTGGTGATCGCCCAGGCCATGACGAGGCCCATCGCCGTGTTCGCCGCGACCGAGATGGCGGTGACGATGAGGGTCAGTTCGATGGCGGCCAGCGCGTCGGGCTCGATGATGGCGGCGCCGAAGGCCTCCCAGCCCTTCACGAAGGCCTGCGCGAACACATTGACCAGCGGCAGCAGGATGAACAGGGCGATGAACAGCGCGGCGAGGCCGATCACGGTCCATTTGACGGCGGTCGGCTCCGAGCGGATGGGCGGGCGGCTCATGAGGTCCTCCCGGTGCGGCTTTCCGACCAGCGCTGCAGGCCGTTGATCACGAACAGCAATAGGAACGAGGCGACCAGCATGGTGGCGGCAATGGTGGTGGCGTCGGCGTAGCGGAATTCCTCCAGCCGGATCACGATCAGCAGCGGGGCGATCTCCGACACGTTCGGCAGGTTGCCGGCGATGAAGATGACCGAGCCGTATTCGCCGACCGCGCGGGCGAAGGCCAGCGCGAAGCCGGTGAGGAAGGCCGGCAGCACGGCGGGCAGCACGACGCGGCGGATGGTGGTCCAGCGTCCGGCGCCCAGCGTGGCGGCGGCCTCCTCCAGCTCATGGTCGAGGTCTTCCAGCACCGGCTGCACCGTGCGCACCACGAAAGGCAGGCCGATGAAGATGAGCGCGACGAGAATGCCGAGCGGGGTGAACGACACCTTGATGCCGAGCGGGGCGAGCCAGCCGCCGATCCAGCCATTCTCGGCATAGAGCGTGGTGAGCGCGATGCCGGCCACCGCGGTGGGCAGGGCGAAGGGAATGTCGATCAGCGCGTCCAGCACGCGCCGGCCGGGAAACTCGTAGCGCACCAGCGCCCAGACGATGACCGCGCCCAGCACGAGATTGACGCTGGCGGCGATCAGCGCGAGGCCGAACGAGATCTTCAACGCGTTGAGCGTGCGCGCCGCGGAGAGGATGGCGACGATGCGGGAGGGGGACAACTCGGCGGTCTTGAAGAACAAAGCCGCGAGCGGGATCAGCACCACCAGCGAGAGCCACAGCAGCGTCAGGCCGAGCGTGAGGCCGAAGCCGGGAAGCACCGAATGGCTGCGGCGCAGGCGCGGCTCGGTGCGGGCCCGCGTGGGTCGATCGAGGGTCAGGTCGCTCACGTCGCGTCTCCCGGCGGCGTCGGTTCACGGAAAAAGCCGGGCCTTGAGGCAAGGCCCGGCGCCACATCGGCCGGCCCGTCGTTTGGCCCGCGCCGCTGTCTGGGTCCCGCTCAGTTCGAATAGATCTGGTCGAACACGCCGCCATCATTGAAATGGGTGGCCTGCGCCTTGCGCCAGCCGCCGAAGGCCGGATCGTCGATGGTCACGAGGTCGATCTTCGGGAACACCTTGGCGTACTGCTTGGCGATTTCCGGATCGCGCGGGCGGTAGAAATTCTCCGCCGCCAGTTTCTGGCCATCCTTGGTGTAGAGGAACTTCAGATACTCCTCGGCGACCGCCCGCGTGCCCTTCTTGTCCACCACCTTGTCGACCACGGCCACCGGCGGCTCGGCGAGGATGGAAAGCGAGGGCACCACGATGTCGAACCTGTCGTCGCCGAATTCCTTCTTCGACAGGAACGCCTCGTTCTCCCAGGCCAGCAGCACGTCGCCGACGCCGCGCTCGGTGAAGGTGACGGTGGAGCCGCGCGCGCCGGTGTCGAGCACGGGCACATTCTTGTAGAGCTGGCCGACAAATGCCTTCGCCTTGTCCTCGGAACCATATTTCTTGAGCGCATAGGCCCAGGCGGCGAGGTAGTTCCAGCGCGCGCCGCCCGAGGTCTTCGGGTTGGGCGTGATCACCTTGACGTCGGATTTCAGCAGGTCGTCCCAGTCCCGGATACCCTTCGGGTTGCCCTTGCGCACGAGGAACACGATGGTCGAGGTATAGGGCGAGGAATTGTCGGGCAGGCGCTTCTGCCAGTCCTTGGCGATGAAGCCCTTGTCGGCAATGGCGTCGATGTCATAGGCCAGCGCCAGCGTGACCACATCGGCCTCGAGGCCGTCGATCACCGAGCGCGCCTGCTTGCCCGACCCGCCATGCGAGGCCTTGATCTCAACGGTCTTGCCGGTCTCGGCCTTGAACCGGTCGGCGAACAGCTTGTTGTACTGCTGGTACAATTCGCGCGTGGGATCATAGGACACGTTGAGCAGGGTGACATCCGCGGCGCGGGCCACCGGCACCAGCGCCAGCGGCGCCACCAGCGCGGCGATCACGGCGGCGGCGGCCGTGGACCTGAAATTGAACGACATTCTGCCTCTCCCCGTCAGCGCCGAGAGCGCCGGTGAATTCCATGGCGTGAGATTTTCACGCGGCAATCATGGGGTCAATATATTTTCTACATATAAAATAGATTATATGTTTATCTTCAGCTACCGCCTGTAAATTGCCGAGGTCGAGCCGTCTCCCCCCGGGTGCTTTACCGGGCGCCGGACCGTCGATTCAAAGCGTGTTGAGCAGGGTGTGAATGCCGCATTCGGTCTTGGCGCGGCCGCGCCAGCGGCCTTCCCGGCCATCTTCGCCGGCGGCGGCGCGGCTGGTGCAGGGCATGCAGCCGACCGAGGTGAAGCCCTTGGCCAGCAGCGGATGGTCCGGCAGCCTGAAATGCGCATGGGCGGCCTCGACCTCGGCGCGGTCGAGATTGGCGAGCGGGTTGAACTTCAGCCGCGCGCCGTCGCGCTCCACCACGGGAATACTGGCGCGCAGCCCGCCCTGGTAGCGCTTGCGCCCGTTCAGCCAGCCATCGAACCCTTTGAGCGCCAGCGCCAGCGGCTCCACCTTGCGGATGCGGCAGCACAGGTCCGGGTCGTTGTGCCAGAGGTCGCCCTCGCCATCGACTTCGGCAAGGCGGGCGACATCGGGCTGGATCGTGCGCACGTCGGTGAGGCCGAGCTGGCGGGTGAGCGTGTCGCGATAGGCCAGCGTCTCCGCGAACAGCCAGCCGGTATCGAGGAAGATCACGGGAATCGCGGGATCCACCTGCGCCATATAGGCGATCAGCACCGCCGATTCCGTGCCGAAGGACGAAACGAGGCTCAGCCGCCCCGGCCCGACGGTGCGCGCGGCGGCGGCGATGATCTCGGCGGGGCCTGCCCCCTCCAGCGCGCGATTGAGCGCGTCCAGCTGCGGCTCGGCGGGGGGCGCCGCCGGCGGGAGCGGGTCGCTGTGAGGGGCGAGGTTCATTCCCCGACTCCGGGAGCGCTGCGCCCGAGGCGCTGGCGCAAGAGGCTGGGGCGCCGGTCGGTCGCGGGTTGATAGAACACGGTGTAGCGATGCACCGCCTCGTCGAAGGCATCGGCGTCGGCCGCCTTCGAGACCTCGATCTGGTCGAAGCCCGAGCGCTGCATCAGCAGGAACTGGTCGCGCAGCACGTTGCCGACCGCCCGCAGCGGACCCGTCCAGCCCAGCCGCTCGCGCAGCAGCCGCGCCTGGCTGTAGGCCCGCCCGTCGCGGAAGCTCGGGAAGTTGAGCGCGATCAGCGCGATCCGCCCGAGATAGGGTTCGATCTCGGCGATCGGCCGGCTGTTCGGCCAGATCACCCCGACCGGCGCCGGCCGCTCCCTCAGCGCTTCGGCGTCCTTCAGGAAACGCTCGATGCCGATCAGCACGGCAGCGCCCTCGGGCAGCGCCTCGTCGTCGGAGACGCGCACGAACCGGTCCTCGACCGGCTTTCCATTCTCAATGAGCCGCATAGACGCGCTCCTTGAAGGGCTCGACGCCCAGCCGCGCCACGGTGTCGATGAAAAGTTCCTGCGGGTCGGCGCGCAGTTCCATATAGGTATCGACGACGTCCTCGATAAGCCCGGGAACCTGCTCGTAGGACACGGCTGGCCCGAGCAGGGTGCCGAGCTGGGCGTGCTCGTCGGCGCGCCCCCCAAGCGTGATCTGGTAGAATTCCTGCCCGTTCTTTTCCACGCCGAGAATGCCGATATGGCCGACATGGTGATGGCCGCAGGCATTGATGCAGCCGGAAATATTGACATGCAGCCGGCCGATGGCGCGCGAGCGGTCGAGGTCTTTGAAGCGCTTGGCGATCTCCTGCGCCACCGGAATGGCGCGCGCATTGGCCAGCGCGCAATAGTCGAGGCCCGGGCAGGCGATGATGTCGCTGATATGGTTGACGTTCGGCGTGGCGAGACCCGCCGCTTCCAGCCGCCGCCAGATCGCCGGCAGGTCCTCCTGCGCGACATTGGGCAGGCACAGGTTCTGCTCGTGCCCGACGCGGATCTCGCGCCAGCCGAAATCATCCGCCAGCGCCGCCACCACGTCCATCTGGTCGGCCGTGGCATCGCCCGGAGGGGCTCCGATGGCCTTGAGCGACACGGTGACGATGGCGTAGCCCGGCACCTTGTGCGGGTGCACGGAATTGCGGTGCCAGTCGGCGAAGGCCGGGTCTTCCAGCGCCGCGACGAGCGCGGCCGGCGGGTCGGCGCGCGGGGTGAAGTCCGGGTAGAGGAAGCGCGAGCGGATATCGGCGATGATCTCGTCGGACAGGTGCAGCGCGCCGTCGCGGATCGCCTCCCACTCCGCCTCGACCGCCTTGGCGAAGGCCTCGGCGCCGATCTCGTGCACCAGGATCTTGATGCGCGCCTTGTAGATATTGTCGCGGCGCCCGTACTGGTTGTACACGCGCATGATGGCTTCGATATAGCTCAGCAGGTGCCGGGCCGGCAGGAAGGCGCGGACCGACTTGCCGACGAAGGGCGTGCGGCCGAGCCCGCCGCCGACCAGCACCTCGAAGCCCAGTTCGCCCGCCTCGTTGCGGTGGAGGCGCAGGCCGACATCATGCACCTTGGTGGCGGCACGGTCCTTCGGCGCGGCAGTGATGGCGATCTTGAACTTGCGCGGCAGGTAGGTGAATTCGGGATGCAGTGTCGAATACTGGCGCAGGATCTCCGCCCAGATGCGCGGATCGTCGAATTCCTGCGGCGTGGCGCCGGCCCACTGGTCGGTGGTGACGTTGCGGATGCAGTTGCCCGAGGTCTGGATGCCGTGCACGCCGACTTCCGCCAGCGCCGCCATCGCGTCCGGCAGGTCCTCCAGCTTGATCCAGTTGAACTGGATGTTCTGCCGCGTGGTGAAATGGCCGTAGCCGCGATCATAGGTGCGCGCGACATAGGCGAGGCGGCGCAACTGGTCCGAGGACAGCGTGCCATAGGGAATGGCGACGCGCAGCATGTAGGCGTGAAGCTGCAGATAGACGCCGTTCATCAGCCGCAGCGGCTTGAACTCGTCTTCGCTGAGCGCGCCCGACAGGCGGCGCGCGACCTGATCGCGGAATTCCGCGACGCGCTCGGCCAGGAAGGCGCGGTCGAATTCGTCATAGACATACATTGTCGGGCTTCGCCTCTTGCGTCGTCAGTTCGTCAATGCGGCAGCTCGAAGGTCGGGCCGGCGACGCGGATACGCTCGCGCAGGTTGCCGGGCGCGATCGCGCCATCCGCCTCGATAACCACCGGCGCCACATAGGCGCCCACCGCATCCGTGTCACGTTTCTGCGCGCTGGCGAGCAGCGCGATGGCCTGGTCCGCCGTGGTCACGATGACCGCATCGGCGAGGTTGGGCGACCAGCCCTCCTGCGCGGTGCGCCACACCACAGCCCCGTCCGTCAGCCGGTTCGCCGTTACCGCGACGGGGCCGTTGACCTTCAGTTTCTGCTGTTGGGGGGACGCCATGGCGCATTAATTTCCTGTTGACGGATGGGTTAGGGGTGATAACACCAATTTAGAACGTGCAAAAGAAATAAATGCACGAAAATTACGTGTAATTAGTTCCCGCACAGACGGGCCACGATAAACCGGGTTCTCATCATGTCCACCGCCGATGATCGGCTCGACGAGCTCGAGGCTCAGAGCATCTACATATTCCGCGAGGCTTTCGCGCGAATGAAGCGCATGGCGCTCCTGTGGTCGCTCGGCAAGGATTCCAACGTGATGATCTGGCTGGCGAGGAAAGCGTTCCTCGGCCATGTCCCGTTTCCCGTGCTTCATGTCGATACCGGCAGGAAGTTCAGGGAAATGTATGATTTCCGCGACCATTATTCCCGCGAATGGGGGCTCGACCTGCGCGTCGACCCGTGCCCGCCGCTGGAGCAGATGGACCCGACCCTGCCGCCGGCCACCCGCTCGGCCGCGCGCAAGACCGAAGGGCTGAAGCTGGCGCTGGAGAAATACGGCTTCGACGCCGTGGTCGCCGGCATCCGCCGCGACGAGGAGGCGACCCGCGCCAAGGAGCGGGTATTCTCCCCGCGCGGGCTGGAAGGCGACTGGAACGTGCGCGAGCAGCCGCCGGAATTCTGGGATCACTTCAACGCCACGCTGCCGGCCGGCGCGCATTTACGCGTGCACCCGATCCTGCATTGGACCGAGCTGGATATCTGGGCCTACACGAAGCGGGAGAACATTCCCGTCATCCCGCTGTATTTCGCGAAGGACGGCAAGCGCTACCGCTCGCTGGGCGATCAGGACATCACCTTCCCGGTGGCGTCGGAGGCGGCGACCATTGACGAGATTCTCGTCGAACTCGCCACCACCAAGGTGCCCGAGCGGTCCGGCCGCGCCATGGACCATGAGTCCGAGGATTCCTTCGAGCGGCTGCGCGTCGCCGGTTATCTGTGAGAGGGGCGATCATGTCCGCCAACGTCACCGTTCTTCCCTCCGCCCCCGTCGACGCGGCCGACCGGCAATTGGTGCGCATCGTCATTGTCGGCCATGTCGACCACGGCAAGTCGACACTGATCGGCCGCCTGCTGCACGAGACCGGCGGCATCCCCGCCGCCAAGATCGAGCATCTGAAGGCGATTTCCGCCCGGCGCGGCATGCCGTTCGAATGGTCGTTCCTGCTCGACAGCCTGCAGGCCGAGCGCGATCAGGGCATCACCATCGACACCAGCCAGATCCGTTTCCGCACCCCCTCGCGCGACATCATCCTGATCGACGCGCCGGGCCATGCGGAATTCCTGCGCAACATGATCACCGGCGCCTCGCAGGCGGACGCGGCGCTGCTGCTGATCGACGCCGCCGAGGGCGTGCGCGACCAGACCCGACGTCACGGCTATCTCCTGCACCTGCTCGGCGTGCGGCAGGTGACGGTGGTGGTGAACAAGATGGACCGCGTCGATTATGACGAGGCGGTCTTCCGCGCCATCGAGAGCGAAATCATCGCCTATCTCGCCGGGCTCGGCGTGCAGGCGAGCGTCGTCATCCCGATTTCCGCCCGCGAGGGCGACGGCGTCGCGACGCGCGGCACGCGCACGCCCTGGTTCACCGGGCCGACCGTGCTGGAGGCGCTGGACCAGTTCGAGCCGGCCCGCGCCCCGCAGGAACTGGCGCTGCGCATGCCGGTGCAGGCGGTCTACAAGTTCGACGACCGGCGCATCGTGGCCGGGCGCATCGAGACCGGCGGCCTGAGCGTGGGACAGGAAGTCGTCTTCCAGCCTTCCGGCAAGAGTGCGGTAGTGAAGACCATCGAGACATGGCCGGTGCCGGCGGCGGGCGAGGAGGTGACGGCGCTGCACGCCGGCAACGCCGCCGCGCTCACGCTCGACCGCGAAATCTTCGTCGAACGCGGCGAAATCCTGTCCGTGCCCTCCGCCCGCCCGCGCGCCACGCGGCGCATCCGCGTGCGGCTGTTCTGGCTGGCGGAGGAGGCGCTGGAGGTCGGCACGACGCTGATCGCCCGGCTCGCCACCTCGGAATCGCGCGCCACCGTCGCGGCGGTGCATGAAGTGGTCGATCCCGGCCACCTCTCCACCTTCGAATCCAAGCGCATCGGCCGCAACCAGGTCGGCGAGGTGGAACTGTTGCTCTCCCGGCCGATCGCCGCCGATCCGCATCGGCTGAACCCGCGCACCGGCCGCGTCGCGCTGGAGCTCGGCGGGCGCATTGCCGGCGGCGGGCTCGTGATCTCGGTGCTCGATGGCGAGGCGGCGCAGCCGGCGCCGGCGGCGCGCCACATCACGCCCGTGGCCTCCGCCGTGACGCGGGAGGAGCGGCTCGCCCGCTTCGGCAATGCTGGCGCGGTGGTGTGGCTCACCGGGCTTTCCGGCTCCGGCAAGTCGACGCTGGCGCGGGCGCTGGAGCGCCGGCTGTTCGATCGCGGCGCTCTTGTCACGCTGCTCGATGGCGACACGCTGCGCGCCGGGCTGAACAGCGATCTCGGCTTTTTCGATGCCGACCGGGCCGAGAATAACCGCCGGCTCGGCGAAGTGGCGAGCCTGCTCAAGGGCCTCGGCCATGTCGTGCTGGTGGCGGCGGTCTCGCCCTCGGCGCAGGCGCGGGCGCAGGTGCGCGCCGTCGTCGGGCCGGGCTTCTTCGAGGTGCATGTCTCGGCGCCGCTGGAACTGTGCGAGCAGCGCGACCCCAAGGGGCTCTATGCCAAGGCCCGCGCCGGCGAAATTCGCGGCTTCACCGGCATCGATGCGCCCTATGAAGCCCCGATCACGCCCGAACTGGTGGTGGAGACCGACAAGCTCGACCTCGCCGCCGGGGTCGACCGCATCGAGGCCCTGCTGGCCGAGGCCGGCGTGTTCCAGCTGCGCCCGGCGGCGGCGGACGATACCGGCTTGTGAGCCACGGAGCGTTGTCTTGGAAAGTCATGCCGGATCGCCTGGTCGGTCGTCCGGGATGACGCTCTCTACGCCCAGATGGCGATCGGCAGGCCGTGCGCATCCCGCTCGGGCGGGGAGGGGAAGCTGATCGCCTCCCCCCGCGCGATGCGCCCTGCCGTCCATGCGGCGGCGCAGGCATCGAGGAGGTCGTCCTCGCCCACGCTGATCGCGCGTGCCGTGAAAGGCGCGAGCGGGCCGGGCGGAAAGCCCGCACGCTCCAGCAGCGCGCGGCGCAGCAGGAGGCCCGGCTTGTGCGGGGCGTTCTTCACCTTCTTCGGCAGAGCGAGCGGGGTCTCGCCATTCATCATCCGGAAGCTCACTTCCGGGTGGCATTCGAACACGCGTGGCTGCAGCGCGGGATTGCCGCGCAGCCAGCGGTCGAGCTCGATGATTTTCGGGAAGATGTGAAAGCCCTGCCTGGCCACGGCGCGCGGCGGCTCGGAGGTCGCGCGGGCAATGGCGCAAGCGTGGCGGTAGCGCTCGTCTTCGGCCATGGTGGCGTCGACCCCGGCCTGGGCCGCGGCGCGCGAGGGCATGGAAAACACGCTCGATTGCCGCCCGCCCAGCAGCGGGCGTACCAGCCGCTCCGGCGCGCGGCCCTTCGCCATCACCTGCTCGGGCAGCCCGATCGGCATGTCCACCGCGAGAATATCCGGGCGCGACGGCCGGTCGAACAACTCGGCGAGCCGCGTGACCCGCTCGGCGCGGGCGGTGCCGTCCGGCTCGACGATCACCACCGCCCAGCCGCCTTTGCATCCGTCCGCGCCGGCGACGCGCATGGCGTATCTCCCGAGCGGCTCCGCTAGAGCTTTTCCGGTGAATTCCGGTTCACCGAAAAAGCTCTAGGTTATTGTTCTGACGTATTTTCTTCACGCGAACCGGAATCCACGTCGCTCGAAAATGCTCTAGATGATGTTCAACTCGGCATGCGGGCGCTGGGCCACGATCCGCTCATAGCCGAACACGTCGAGATCGAGCGAGACCGAGCGCCCCCGCGTGATCCACTCGGCGATGGCGCGGCCGGCGGCGGGCGCCTGCTGCAGGCCGTGGCCGGAGAAGCCGTTCATGAAATAGAAATTGGCGACTTCCGGATGCGGGCCGATCACCGCATTGTGGTCGAGCAGGTTCATCTCGTAATGGCCGGCCCAGGCGCGGACCACCTTGAGTTCCTCCATTGCCGGGATGCGATGGGCGAGATGCGGCCAGATACCGTCCTCGAATACCGACCAGTCGACCTCGAAATCACCGTCCGCATCCGGGTCCTGGTCCTCGGGCGGCGGCGCGCCGCAGATCTGGTAGGCCCCTTCCGGCCGGATGTAGAAGCCCGAGGGGTCGACCAGCAGCGGCAGCCTGGGCAGCGGCGTGCGGCAATGCACGACGAACACGCAGCGCTTGCGCCCCTCCACCGGCAGCGCGATATCCGCCATGGCGGCCACCCGCCCGCCGCGCGGACCGGCGGCATTGACCAGCGCGCCGCACCCGAAGCGCCGCCCGTCCTTGAGCGTGGCACCGGTGATGCGGTTGCCCGCGCGCGCGATGTCGACCACTTCGCCGGTGATGAACACCGCGCCGCGGGCCTTGGCTGCCGCGCGCATGCCGGAGAGGAAGGCATGCGCGTCGAACCAGCCCTCGCCGGTGAGCCCATAGGCGCCGGCGACGATGCCTTCCACGTTCAGCCAGGGGAAGGTGGCCGTCAGCCGCTCAGGGTCGAGCAGGGCGATATTGGCCCCTTCCGCCTGCTGTATCCGGTGATTGGCTTCCAGGATGTGCCGCCCCGCCTCGCTGGCGAGGATGAGATAGCCGCCTTCGTGCCAGGCGAGATCGACATCAGCCTCGAAACGCTCGCTTGCATTCCGGATGAAGTCGAGGCCGAACAGCGACATGCGGATGTTCTCGGGGATCGAGAACTGCTGGCGCAGCGAGGCGGCCGACAGCGTCGTGGAGGAATGCGCGAAGGTGGTATCGCGCTCGATCACCGCCACGCGGCCCTTGAAGGCCGGGTCGAGGGTGAGGAAATAGGCCGCCGCCGCACCCATGATCGCGCCGCCGACAATGAGAACCTCGAAAGTATCGTCCATGATCCGTGTCCGCTGGGGAGTTTCTGCGCCATCGCCTCGCCCGGCCGACAGTGTCGGGTTGGCAGTGTCCCGGCGAGGCGGATAGGCTCAATTCAGCCGTTTGCCAATTAGTCGAGCGAATCATGACAGCTTTCGTCCGTCCCCGCCGCAGCGCACTCTACATGCCCGGCTCGAATGCCCGCGCGATGGAGAAGGCGCGCACGCTTCCCGTGGACGCCATCATCATCGATCTCGAGGATGCCGTGGCGCCCGATGCCAAGCCGCAGGCGCGCGACGAGGTGGCAGCCACGCTGGCGCAGGGCGGCTTCGGCCCGCGCGAGGTGGTGGTGCGTGTCAATGGCCCCGAGACGCCCTGGTTCGAGGAGGATCTCGCGTGCATGGCCAGAGCCAGCGCGGCGGGGGCGGGGCCGGATGCCGTGCTGATTCCCAAGGTCGGCGACGCCGAGACGCTGCGCCTCGTCGGCCGGCGGCTGGAGGCGCTCGGCACGCCGGCCGCGCTCGGGGTATGGGCGATGATCGAGACGCCGATCGCCGTGCTCCGGGCGCTCGACATCGCGCTCGCGGCGCGCGACCCGCTCACGCGGCTGCGCGTACTGGTGCTGGGCACCAACGATCTGGCCAAGGAAACCGGCGCGCGCATCCTGCCCGGGCGGGCGCCCATGCAGGCCTGGCTGTCGCATTGCGTGCTGGCGGCCCGGGCCGGCGGGGCGGAGGTGCTGGACGGCGTCTGGAACGATTTTCGCGACGTGGCCGGCTTCGCGAGCGAATGCGTGCAGGCGGCCGATCTTGGTTTCGACGGCAAGACGCTGATCCATCCCGGCCAGATCGAGCCATGCAATGCCGCCTTCACGCCCCCATGTGAGGAAATCACCGCCGCGCGCGGGCTGATCGAGCTGTTCGACCGGCCGGAGAACGCAGCCAAGGGCGTGCTGCAGATCGAGGGGCGGATGTATGAGCGCATGCATGCCGACATCGCCCGCAAGAGAGTGGCGCTGGCCGACGCGATCGCCGCGCGGCCGTGAGGCCTGCGGCTGCCAGATATGCCGCAGCCAGACATGCGGCTGCCAGACAGTGGAGTGAGGACGAGACGATGAAGCTCTATCGCTATCTGACCGGACCGGACGACGTTTCCTTCTGCAAGCGCGTCTCGGCGGCGCTAAACAAAGGCTGGCAGCTCCAGGGGAGCCCAACCCTGACCTTCGATCCGGTGAAGGGTCGGGTGATTTGCGGGCAGGCGATCATCAAGGAAGTCGAGGGCGACTGGTCCGACGACGTGGTGCTTTCCGACCACTGAGCGGGTGCCCGAACACCAGTCGTGGTGCCGGTTTGCCGGGCAAATGGCGCGTGAAACTGCCCCGTCCCGAGGCAGATGGCGGCCGGATCCGGAGGGCCGGGAACGCCAGATTTTTCGCCTCGTGAGGGGCCGGAAAACCCGCCGAGAGGCTCCGCGAAAAAAAGGGACAGAAACGCTAACCAATTGAAAGGTAAGCATTTCTTACGATCCGAAGGCCAGTCATCCACAGCGTCGTGGCCCTGTCATTTTTCTGCAAGAAGGCCGTTGACAGATTGGGATGGCGGCCCCTATAAAGCGCCCATCGACGCGGCGCCACCGCAACGGCGGGTTCGG